>NZ_FRAR01000057.1 GCF_900142375.1 Desulforamulus aeronauticus DSM 10349
CGGATTCGGCTAGGTCTAGGGATGCCTGTATTCCGGCTATACCGGAGCCGACTACTAGTACAGCTCCTGTTTTATTGGTCTTTGTCATCTTCGCACCTCACATCCATAGCAGAATTTATATTTACTATATTCATAAAAGCTTCCCATTCACAAAGGAAACCCTGAAGCCACGGGTAAAGACTCGTGGCCAGGGTCCTAAAATATTGTAATTAGTTTAGCATAAAAGTTTAACTAATTTTAGCACAAAACTTTTACTCTTCTTCTTCCTTCTTAGCCCAGTCGGGAACAACAATAGCCTTGGCTAACAGCGGAGTGATGTGGGTACACTTCCAACCTTTTTTGTATTCCTTGTTCATATCGGTGAACTGGTCCATGCAGTTGTGGCAAGGAATGGCCACAGTGGTGGCACCCGTGGCATCGATTTGTTCAACCTTCCGTCTGGCCTTTTCCATCCGCATGGGCTTGGATTCCGGAACCGCCAGAGCACCGCCGCCAGCACCACAGCAGTAGTTGTACATGCGGTTGGGATACATTTCACGGAAGTCCGTGGTGATAGCTTTCATTACATTGCGGTTGGCATCCAGAATACCGCACTTACGAACCAGGTTGCAAGGATCGTGTACAGTACAAGGTTCCGGGTTACGGCTGGGATCAACCTTCAAGGTACCATCCTTAATCCACTGATCATACACTTCCAGTACGCTGATGATGGGAAATTTCGGGCCATCCCAGAATTTTTCGTAGAATAGCATGGTGGACTTAAAGGCGTGACCACACTCGGTAACCACGATCTTCTTAACACCTAAACGAACAGCTTCTTCAAAGAAGGGGCGCTGAATTTCGCAGAAGTCATCGTTTTTACCACTGAACAGAGCTAGGTTGGTGCAATCCCAACGATGTAAACCTAAGGTGTAGTCGGCTTTCGCATAGTAGAACACCTTGAGGATTTCTTGCAGTTCGTGGGAGTAATACTTAATTTCACGGGCGTTTAAACCAAAGATAAACTCGGCACCTACTTTACCTACGTTCACTTTGTAATCAGGATCTCCCAGTTCTTCCTGCAGTTCTTCTTCAATCCACTCAATGGTCTCCATATATTCATCCGCCGGAACATCCATCTGGTTCCCGGATTCAATGTGTTCGTTAACTACTTTATCCATAAAACCAGGGGTGGGGATACCAAATTGTCCCCGCATACCACGGGTAATAACACCGAAGTTAACACCCATGGGGCATTCAACGGTGCAGCGTTCGCAAACGGTACAGTTCCAGATAAAGGGGTCCTTGAGGGCTTCTTCTCTCATACCCAGTACTAGCTTACGTAGGAATTTCCGAGGATCGTTATTGCCATGAACATCGGAGTAGGGACAACCAGCAGTACACATGCCACAGGCCAAGCACTGACTCCAATCAATATTTTTTAATCTTTCAGTTACTTCATCTCTAAATTTGGGATCCATCTTCGAGAAATCAATTACTTCCGGTACTTGGGTACTGGCGTTCTCGGTAGACATATTTTCTTCTCCCCCTTTTTGGTCGATACTTTTCTGTTTCTTAATATTCATTGGGCAGCTGATCAAGCTGCGCCTTCGTAAACACAGGGCCATCCTTGCAAACATACTTGCTGCCTACATTGCAGCGACCACA
>NZ_FRAR01000056.1 GCF_900142375.1 Desulforamulus aeronauticus DSM 10349
ACATCAGTTGTATTAGTGTCAATTCTCATACAGGCGGAACCACTCTTGCTTGTCGACGTTGACCAAGTAACAAATCCACCGTCTCCAACAAAACCCGTTGGTAATGAATCCTCAAGGCTGCTTTGATTCGCGGTAAGAAGGTTTGTCGTCCCTTCTTCTACCATCAACGCCTGTCCAAATTTACCTGCCTCATAGCGGGGCTGATTTACGGCAACCTGCGAGCCATCCTGCTCGTATGCTACCGAGGAACGACTAAATGTAGCATTAAGCAATATAAAAGTTGGATCAATAATAACCGGATAAACAGCTTTCTTAAGCCATTCAGGATCAACGGATACTGTTAACAATCCCGCCTTGGATAATTCCACATTAACTAGATCACAACGATTACTATTTTTATCCAGAGCATAGGGCTTGGGCATATAGAAAAGCGGGTTATCTGAGCTAGGATCAAAGAAATGTATTTCTCCATTATATTTTTTCTTGTAAAGTACATTACTTATATCAACTTTAAAATGAAAATCACTTTTGCCGGTATACTTTTGGACAATTATGTCCTCTTTCAGATAACTTTTTTCAACCGTATACCGGAATTCAGTATAAGGGTAGATATCTTTGTAAGAAATGGTGTTTTGATACACTTTACCGGTAACGGAAACGGACTCCGAAGGGCTAAGCAACAAACTTGCTCCACCATAGGAGAAACGAAGCAGGTTTTTTCCGGATTTGGATGAAAACCCGGCAATATACAAACCCGATTTGTTTCTTATGGGAAAATTATTTATATAACTGTTTGTGGGATAAGTTATGTTTGCATAATTCATCGGATTAATATTTTCAGATTCAAATACGAGATTATTTGAAATGTCATCCATTTCACTTTTTTGCTTTACATCTAAAGGTGACATGAGCAAAGGGCTATTATAATTATTAAGTTCTTTTATTGCAGGATCTTTTATCTCGTTCAATTCAGTAGCATTTAAACTGGCGGGAAAACTGGGCATTATAGTTAAGCAAACAATCAGCAGCACTAACAGATAAAAGAATAATCGTTTATTATTCCTGATTTCATGCAAAGACTGAATCCCTCCCTGTTGATCAATTCCCTTGATAATTAATTGTTCGTCTAATTAAATTTCCGTTGTTATCATACTGTAAGTTTATTGCTTTATTTGGTGTAACAACCATATTTAAACGATTTAAGCTATCGTAAATGTAATTAATTGCAGGAATGTTTGCATCCAAGCTATTATCAAACGTTACTTTTAACGTTGTATCTGCATCCACAGGCAACGGTTGGTTACTTTGAAAGGCCCCCTGAATCTCAGCTGCGGTACGAGCACGATTGGAAATGCGTAGGTCGTCAATTAGCTGATTATATTGATTTCCACTCGTCCAAGAGCCAATATAAGCCACAGGTGCCGAAATCGTAGTTGGAAGAAACCTTGTTGCCACACTACCCTTATTCACACCATTTAAATAGCCCTGTCCCCCTGTGTTGGCATCCCAGGTAATACCAAAGGTGTACCACCCTGCGGTAGTTATGCTACCTAAATTTACTATTGAACCTTCTCCACTTGCATTTGAAAACCAAATACCCCAGTTTGTCGTGTT
>NZ_FRAR01000055.1 GCF_900142375.1 Desulforamulus aeronauticus DSM 10349
GTAACGGTTATGGCCTATACCACAGCCACCACCACGGCACCTCCCAGTGTGTCAGTTGCTACCACCTATACAGGAACGATCCGTAGCCTGTTGTCCGGGCCATTGGCGGTATCTTTCCAACCAGATTCCGGCAGCCTTAATTCTTATCCGCTTTCAAACAATGTAACCATTAAACAAAATGGCCAGGTAAAGGATTTAACTTCCTTAACTTCCGGGGTCAGGGCAGAGATTCGGATTACTGATGGAAACGTAACGGAAATAAACATACTGAGTACGCTACCTTCAGGCAATGAGCTTAAGGGTTATGTTGTTAATGTCTATTTGGATTACTTAACGGTTCGTTACGATAATGGCACCCATGAAGAACTTCAGAAAGTTTCTAATGTGAGTTTTGCCGGTATTGTCAGGGGTCAAAGAATTACCCTGACGAAAGTGGATAATATGATTACCGACGTAAATCCCTTAAATGAAACGCGCAAGGTTTTTGGCTATGTGGAAAGTGTAGGGTCCTCTAGTGTCACCATCGAGGATCTGGATGGTTATGAAAGAACATTTGATTTGACCAGCAATTACAGGGTCAGAAATGAAAAAGATAACTCCATAGACATCGAGGATATTGAGCGTGGGGACACCATTGAGATGGAGCTTACTGATCAGGGAAAAGTACAGCTCATTAAATTGGCCAATGGTTCATCATCAAGCTCGTCGTCGGATTATGAAGGAGAGATTACCTATATTAAGACTTCGGGTAATTACAGAATTACCATTAAAAAATATGATGGCTCAGAAGAAACTTACGATGTTAAAGATAAGGTGGAAGTTTACCAGGATGATAGAAAACGAGAATTTAACCGTCTCTATGAGAAAGACTTTGTCAAACTTAAATTAGATAGTAGCGATCGGGTTACCAGGATTGATATCCTCAATGTTGAAGTGATTGAAGGAAAAGTAACCCACATTGATACCTATGATAATACGATTGAAATTGAAAACTCCAACGGCAGAAAAACGGAGTATGATGTGTCCGGTAGCGTAAAGGTATGGGAGGATTCCAAGAGCCGTTCTTTCAGGAATATACGAAGCGGTGATAAGGTTCGTTTAATCCTTGATAGCAAAAGGTATGTGACTGAGATTAACCTTGGTGATAGCTCGACATCTTCCGATGGTTCTTACTCAGGGACGATTTACAGTCTGAATATTAAGGATGACAAGCTAGTCATTGAGAAAAACGACAAGAAAACCACCTACAACCTGGATGATGACGTAACCGTAAAGAGTAATGACAACGGAAACTACTTAGAAGATTTGATTATTGGTTCTGAGGTAAAAATCAGAGTAGAAAAAGGTAAGGTTACCAGGATTGATGTCGATACTTATGAGCGTATTACCCTGAAAGGTAAATTGGATAAGGTATCTGCCGGACGAGTGTATATCGAGCAGGAAAACGGTAAGGGTGGCTTGCAACTGAGATTTCTCATAAGTAACCGAGCTACATTAAAAGATGACAGAGATCGATCTTTGGATATCAGTGATTTAGGAAGTTACAAGGGCGAAGATGTGGAGTTCGAAATTCGTGGTGATGAAGTTGATTATTTAAAGATTTTGTAAGTTAAGAGGCTGTGCCGAAACGTGAAAGTTTCAGCACGGCCCTTTTTATTACAATTCCAACAGGATTTACAATGTTTGTAACGAAATGATTATCGGTAATGTCTAATTAGTAACCAGGGGAATCAATCGAATGCCGTATTGCCTTAGCAGGTATCCGATTGGTTCAACCAGAGGAGGTATATTATGAAAAAAAAGCTAGCTACTTGTTTGGTTGCAGCGCTCTTCATGACACTTATATCTTGGTCCAATGCTGACGCTGTATCCTCCCATTTATTTAAAGATACCACCGGACAATGGTGGGAGCAATC
>NZ_FRAR01000054.1 GCF_900142375.1 Desulforamulus aeronauticus DSM 10349
TCCATTATAGCCCCCTAGAAATAAAGTCGAGCAAAAAACCACCAATAAGCATCAAGCCAAACTGCAGATGAAACTTGGCTGCAGTTGCTTCAAGCATTACTAAATATTCATTATTACCCTGCCAGGAAGCACTCGTTTGCTTGATTATTTTAACCAATCCCGGAATTAGCAAAATAGGAAGTAGCGCTGTCAGAGGTATTTTTTGAGTTGCCAGCAAAAGAATTAGTGATAAGAAGGCGCCTATATTCAAGAAATAATACAACAAGAAGCCTTTCTTCTTGCCCAGTGTTAGTGCTAAGGTATGAATCCCCGCTTTATAATCAAAGGGAACGTCTCGTAAATCATTCGCATGTAGAATACAGGAGACAAGAAAACCGATAGGTAGAGAAACCCAAAGGGCTAACCAGTTAAAAAACCCCGTTTGAACATAATAAGCCCCAATGACCATGCAAGGACCCATCAAAAAGAAAACCAAAATTGAACCTAACCCCATATATTTATAGGGTTTTGGCCCCAAAGTATAGGTATATCCGAAAATAACCCCGATGCTTCCTAAGAGCAAAATGGGCCATCCCCGTAGATAGGTTAAATAGCCACCAATCATGGCCGCCAAAAGAAAAGCAAAAATACCTGCCAGTTTCATTTGTTTTGGTTTTAAAATATCGTTTACTAACTGCGGGCAGGTCGCGGCAGATTCTGGCGTATCAACCCCAGAAATATAATCCCCATAGGTATTGGTTAAGTTTGTTCCTGCTTGTAATAAAATGCCACCCATAAAAGTGAGAATGAATAAGAAGACATTGAAATGACCATGCTGTAATGCCACTACGGTACCCAATGTTACCGGAATCGCCGCAGCGGTAAAGGACCAGGGCCTTATGGCCAGAAACCATGTTTTTATCACTTTTTTCCCCCCTCCTAACCATCCACTCCAATAAAATGAATATAAATTCATTTTATTGGCTTTATCTTAAAATCTATTTTCTGGAAAGTCAATGGGGTAGATACAAACTTTCTTTAACTAGTCCTAGGTTAAATAATACAGCTATTTAGCAAATAACTCCGGGCTAACTACACCGGAACATACCAGGATAATCCTTGTCAGTTAGGCCTGCGCTACGTCAACCCACGTGGCCTCGGTAATATCCTGTAGTTCATCAACATTTACTTTTACTGCTGCATTGGTATCTCCTGCTGCCGGAAAGACATGCTCATAGGCTTGCAGGGATTGATCCAGATAAATGGGTATCGGTTGTTTTAACCCAAAGGGACATACCCCGCCAACAGGGTGTCCGGTTACAGCCAACACGTCAGCAATTTCGGGCATTTTCGCTTTGGTCTGAAAGGCATCTTTAAACTTCCTATTATCCAGGCGCTTATCCCCTGCCATTACCACCATAATAAAGTCATCTTTCACTTTAAATAACAACGACTTGGCAATTTCCCCATGAGTTACCCCCAGAGAATCTGCCGCCTTGGCTACGGTACTGGTATCCTCAAAGGTCAGTATTTCCATATTCCTTTTTCTCTGTTTAAAAAACTCTACTACATCTTGTACAGACATAATTGCCTCAACCTCCATTTACTTCTTTAAATACTATACTAGCAAGCATCCAGTCACGTCAATTTCTGTTGAAATTAATACTATGATATACTAAGAGCAAGAAAGGAGTTGAAGTTTATGTTCAAAACATATCAGGCTCAGTCGGTATTAGGCGGGGAGGTGCTTGCAGAGTAGAAATACCCTCTGCCCTCCCCAAGCTCAGCATTATAAATACGGGAGGACAAATAGGCAATGACTCAAACAAATTTATATGATGTTGGACTAACCGACCGCTTTACCCAAGAAGCTACGATGTTTGAAGGATTCTACCTCGGCAGGGTATCAATACAACATCGAGATTTATATAAGGTAATTACAGAAAATGGCGAGATAACGGCAGAGGTCTCAGGCAAGTTGGCTTTTCTGGCCAAGGATAACGCGGATTATCCCGCCGTGGGCGACTGGGTCATGGTGGACCGTCTAGAGGACAGCAGTGGCCATGCTATCATTCATCACATCCTGCGCCGTAAAAGCATTTTCCAGCGCAAGGCCGCAGGTACGTCCCAGGAATGCCAGATTGTGGCAGCCAACATTGATACGGCTTTTATCTGCATGTCGCTCAATAATAACTTTAATCTACGGCGGCTGGAAAGATATTTGTCCAT
>NZ_FRAR01000052.1 GCF_900142375.1 Desulforamulus aeronauticus DSM 10349
TTTTTCCTGACACGCTAAAACCTCCAATCGTAGTTTCTATCCTACGACTGGAGGCTTTTTCTTTCAATGTCTATTTTTCCTGGTTCACTACAATTCAATAACCGGCACCAGCTTTTTAGGTGATAAACTAATTTGTTAGAAATACTATTATTGCAACCCGTGTAGAGGTGTGTTGGATTAACTATACGGCGGATGGTGGTGTTAAAATTTGAGCCTCATCATACCAGGTACAAGATACTTCTTCGGAAAGAATACAAGCAATATTTGATAAATGTTCACTAATTCGTAAATAGGAATTAATGACATCCAGGTGAATAAAGCTGGTATCCTCTGTGTTTCTCGTGCCTTTTTGCATTCTGGCAATATGACTCATTCTTAATCTGAATTCCAGATCAACAATGTCGTCATAAACCTTGTTTGCTCTTTCGATCAATTTAGGGTTATTGGTTGCCAGGGAGGTATTTACAATATTCATTAAGTCTAAAACTTTATCATGCATAGTCTGAATTTCATTCTTGCCACTGTCAGAAAAGTCTAGGTTTCTTTTATTCAAACTTTCTGCTTTGGTAAGAATATTAATGGACAGTACATCACCGATAAACTCATATTCACGTACAATATTGACAAGCCCCATGGCATTGTTAAACTCATCTCTGGATAACTGTTGTCTCAATAGTTGGGTTAAATACTTATTGGTTGCAATACATAAAAGATCTACATGATCTTCTTTTTCAGTAATTTCATCAGCCTTATCTTGGTTGTATGCTTCAAAAAGATTGTTTGTGGTTTTTAACATTTCTGCCACAAGATCGGAGATTTGCATGGCTTCCCTGTTTGCCATTCCTAGGGCTATTTCCGGGCTGTCTAGTAATGTTTCATCTAAATAGCGGGGTTTTATGTCATTTTTAAATTCGTTTTTATCCGGTAGCGCTAGTTTTAATACTCTACTGCATTGATTTGTAAAGGGCATGCATAATATTGCCATAACCAAAATAAAAATACTGTTGGTATTTGCTACTTGAAAACCGGGATTTTTAGTAATGGAACTCATCAAAATCGCAACATACTTGACGAAAGGCAACATCAGAAGTGCCCCTGTTACATTAAACAATAGGTGAGCTGTTGCAACCCTCTGCGCTTCCCTCGTTGATCCAAGGCTCGAAAGAACAGCAAGAAAAGCAGTTCCCATATTGGCCCCCAGCAACATATAAATTGCCGGTTCCAGGGTAATCATGTTTTGCATGGCCAATAATATAATAATTCCAATGGTGGCGGCGCTACTGGCAACTAAGAATGTAAAAAGGGCGGCAATAAAAATACATAGAAATGGGTATTTACTAATACTAAGCAGTAGATGGCTAAAAGAAGGATCGGTTTTTAGGGGGCCCATAGTGTCGGACATGATCTTTAGCCCTAAAAAAAGTAAACCAAACCCTAAAATGATGAATGCTATTTGTTTTCCTTTGGTGGTTTTAGAAAATAAAAGGACAAACGCCCCTATAAAAATAATCGGTAATGATAGCTCAGTAACTTTAAAGGCAATTAGTTGCGCGGTAACGGTACTACCAATGTTTGCCCCTAAAATAACGGGTAATGCTTCTTGTAAAGCGATAATCCCGGCACTTGTTAACCCTACCAACAGAAACATGGTTGCCGTGCTACTTTGAAAGAATAGTGTTATAAAAATTCCGAGCAGCATACCAAAGGTTTTACGCTTAGAGACAATGATTAAAATTTCCCTGATTTTTTTCCCCGCAACCTTCTGTAGATTGTCCTTTAACACGGACATCCCATATAATAACAAACCGACGCCGCCAATCATACTTAGACCGGAATGATACCAACTCATCTCTATCACCTCACACGATGCATTTCATCATCACGCATTGCTAAAGTTTGCTTATCACATAAAGTAATTTTGTAAATTAATCTTCCGAATCAGCATATGCATCGTTAAAAAATTTTGAAAAATAATCAAGAGAAAAAAAGTAAAAAACATTGTTTTTTCGTTGCAGTACTGCAATCAGTTCTTTATTGCAATGATGAATGTTCACTAACTAATGTATTATTGCAGTATATATAACTCTATAAATTCTGTCAACTTTACGACACTGGTTTTGTCATAATGCTGATTAGCCTTTTATTATAGTACATCAACAAACGTTTTTAGACTCTAAAAAATAAGGAAAAAACTGGTGTCCATTGCTAATTTCATAACTGGCACCAGTTTTTCTCTGCCATAAAACGTTACTGAAAAGTCCAAATTAATAGGGGAACACATTTTTAAATCTGGAGGAGGATCAATATGAAGATCAAAGCAGCCAAACAAAGAAACTTCAATACCAGTACCATGACCTCCAGTGGTAATTACAATGCACGGTATGCCCAGGAAGCTGCAGCAGAACTTGGTGTTACCAAACAGAACCGCAGTGTAAAGGAAGAAACCAAACGGTAAAAGAATATCCAGGAGGGATAACAGATGGCTAAAAAAAATAAAAACGAGGGAAAAAATCTTCAGGGTACCATGGGAAAAAGCAGTGACATGATGGTTGAAGTGGGAACTGAATTAGGCTTAACCGAACAACCCAAAGTAAGCCGGCAGAAGAGAACCAAGTAACCAGCAAGGCCAGGACATCCCTGGCCTTGCTTCAGTTTGTCGAGAAACTAGCCAATTTTTTTGGCCATACTGAATAAAGCATGATAATTTCCAAACCGGAATAACCAAATTCCTAATAAAAATG
>NZ_FRAR01000050.1 GCF_900142375.1 Desulforamulus aeronauticus DSM 10349
TACGAGGGCGTCAAGAAAACCGTCAGTGCCGGAGTATTCAACGGCAAAACGAAAGCGACCATCGACCCGAAGGGAATGCTCACCTATGCGGAGGCAGCCACAGCCATCCGCAACCTCCTAACAGAAACAAAAATGATTAACAAGTAACAGCTTTAAAGAAGTGCTTGTACTAAAGATTTAAAAAGCAGCAAAAGGCTGGTTCTCCAAACTCGGGAACCAGCCTTTTGTTATCTGTTTAGATATCTGAAATTTAAACGTTAAGAATCCTACGGGAGACAGTTTCTTCTTTAGTATTTTCAAGCCGGCGTGGGTTTCAGATCTGTTCAGTAATTGTTCAGTGGCCTTTGCTATACTGAAAAAGTTAGCAATCATTTCTATAAAATACGGAAAAGGATCCAGTGAGCATTCATGTATTGGGAAGTTGATGGAACATGAAAAAAGTTAGAAAAGGGGTGAAGATATACGCTGTGATTATCGAAAAGTAAAACGCGATTCGGTTTAAAAGAAAACAGAAAATCCCTTTAGCGCAGCTAGTTTAAGAGAAATTCTGTGAAGCATTTTATTTACAATTTGGTCTAAGAAGGGGTCTTTTTAATGAAATTGAATTGTCAAAAAATCTTTTCCTTACTGCTCAGTTTAATGATGCTGATAACAGCCCTCCCGATGGCTAGCGCGCCTGCATATGCAAAATCCGATGATGCAATACCGATTAGCACTCCGGAAGAGTTGGATACTTTGGTAAGGGCGAACTTAGCGGGTAATTTTATCTTGACCCAAGACATTGACCTGACCGATTATCTGAGCGCAGGCGGGCCAGGTTATAATGGCGGTGCTGGATGGCAGCCCATTAACGACTTCAGAGGCATTTTTGACGGCAATGGTTATACTATCAACGGACTTTATAGTAACCGTCCCAATCAAAACTTTGTGGGATTGTTCGCCATTCTTAGAGAAGCAAAAATCCGCAACTTGGGAATGGTAGGTGTAGAGGTAAGAGGAAAGGATTTTGTCGGTGGCCTGGCGGGGGTCGCCCCTAACCCCAGTGATACTATTTTCAATTGTTACGTCAAAGGCCAAGTGGCAGGCAACACAACTGTCGGTGGCATGGTAGGCCAGAGTACTGGCCTCATAAGACAGTCTTATTCCTCATGCAATGTATCAGCAATTCGCTTCGATGTCGGCGGCTTGGTAGGCTCACACTATGGCCAGATCTGGGAGTCCTACACCACAGGCAATGTGACGACACCCACTAACATTTGTGCAGGAGGTCTGGTGGGCAGAAACTACCGCGATTCAAGCATTCTCGACTCTTATGCTACAGGACATGTATCGGGTAACTCCATGATCGGTGGTCTGGTAGGCAGCAACAACCAGGGCAGTATTGTCAGTTCTTACGCTAAAGGTCGAGTACAGAAGACCAACCCGCTGGGCATTATCGGTGGCTTGGTGGGAGCCGTTTCTGGCGGAACTACAGAGAGATCCTACTGGGACATCCAAACTTCAACGCAGGAGGCTAGCGCCGGGGGCACCGGGAAAAGCACCACAGAGATGAAGACACAAAGTACCTTTGAGGACTGGGATTTTAACGATGTTTGGGCCATGGCCGAAAGCCACGATGGCTACCCTTATCTTATATGGACAGTGACACCAACCATCTATTCACAGCCCGAGGACCAGACGATAAATGCAGGCGAACCGGCAAGTTTTAGTGTTAGAGCCTCTACAACAGCAGGGGATCCTGTAAACTATCAATGGAAAAAGGACAACGTTGACATCCCAGGGGCCACTTTAGCGATGCTAACCATTGAAGCGGCCGCAGCGTCGGACGCGGCAGCCTATACGGTGGAAGTCAGCAACGGAACACGAACAGTCACTAGTCAGCCAGCAACCTTGACGGTCAATCCGGGTTCTGGTGGCCCCGGCGACGATCCCATAGAAATTTGGACAGCGGACGATCTGAACAATGTAAGGAATGATCTGGACGGAAGTTATATATTGATGAACGACATTGATCTCGGCGAGACATATGGCGCCGCCTATGCTGGAGGCAGGGGCTGGCAACCTATTCATGAAGGGTTTGTTGAGTTCACTGGCATTTTTAACGGCAACGGACATACCATCAGCGGACTTTATATCAATCGTCCCGATGAGCTTTATGTAGGCTTGTTTGGTCTTGTTGGTACAGATGCGGAGGTATTCAACGCAAGGCTGGAGGATGTCGATGTAACGGGCGATGCGTACGTCGGTGGTTTGGCGGGCATTACTTTAGGCAGTATCAGCAAGACTGGCGTCTCAGGTACAGTATCCGGCAGAAACTATATCGGTGGTCTGGCGGGTATGACATTTGGTGACATCAGCAGTTCTTATGCGGTTGCCAACGTAACGAGCCTTGCCATAGGCGGAGGTCTAGTGGGGAGTAGCACAAACACTGCCACTATCGAGAATACCTACGCATTGGGCGCGGTGACCGCTAATCAGGCGGGTGGCTTGGTAGGAGTGAACGGCGGAGTCCTCCAAAGATCCTATGCCGCAGGCAGGGTGACCGGTACTGGTCTATACGGCGGTTTGGTAGGATTGATGGCTTTTCCTGAAGATATTATCAGCGATTGTTACTGGGATATAGAGGCTACAAATCAGCCCGAGGCAGGTGTAGAAGTATCCTCTGATGCAGCAAGTGGTTACCCCACGGAGCAAATGATGCAACAAGAGACTTTCACCGGCTGGGATTTTGATACCATTTGGGCGATCGATACAGAGCCGTCAAGTTACCCATATTTTCTGTGGCAGCCTATTTCTGATCCGGGGACAGATCCGGTAGCGCCGAGCATTTCGGATCAGCCTCAGAACCAGACGGTGACCATAGGACAGACAGCAACCTTTACAGTGACAGCGGCAGGTTCGGAGCCCCTTAACTACCAATGGAAAAAAGAGGGGATTGATATAGCTGGAGCTACCTCTGCGACGTTGGAGATAGTCAATGCCCAGACTTCGGATGCAGGGACCTACACCGTAGAAGTAAGCAACGATGCTGGCACTATCCTTAGTGATTCGGCAACCTTGACAAT
>NZ_FRAR01000049.1 GCF_900142375.1 Desulforamulus aeronauticus DSM 10349
AATAGTACCAAATCCAGGTAGCATATATATTACAAACATACAGCTATTTGAAGAGAATATAAATGATAGTAGTCCCATAACACAATATCTGTATGATAACTTAAGCTGCTTAAATAAAATTTTTTTACAGGAGAAAACAATAGTTTATCAATATGATGAAAATGGCAATCTAATACGGCGTGCAATTAATTAATACTAGCATTACATGTTGAGTCTGCGGGATTTATTACACCATCACTGATAACACAATATTAAATAAAGGTCAACGTTTACGACAACTTAAATCACTTAAATACTATGTTTACATCGGAGAAAACAGTTAATTATCAATACGATGGCAATGGAAACGTGATACGACGCACAATAAAATAACGGTTGAAAGGGAGGTTATAGGTTTGAAAAAATACTTATCCTGTTTATTAGTACTGTCTCTTCTATTAAATATGGTTCTTCCGGCCTTTGCCCAAAACAAAGGTCTACTTACAGAGCCCACTACCAGTATCACAACAGACCCCATAGGTACTAATGGAATGACTAGTTTAGGAAGCCCATTACCCCAGAGCGACAAAGATCAGTCAGTATCTGGGAAAGTATATAAAGATCAGGTAACTCCCACGGAAGAATATATCATAGAACAGCAACCTCCAATAAAAAACGAGATCATAGAGCTTAACTCACCTCAAAATGGCTCAGTTCAAGACTTCGTTTATGGCCATTCGGCATACTATAACCTACTTGAAAAACAAAACAGGCTAGACCTGATGGGCAAACTATCCTATAAAGAACAATCAGTGACAGAGGCAGTATATAGAGACCAAAATAAAACCACAGAGGACAAGCTACTTAAGGAACAAAAAGAATCAGTAATAGACATGGTATACGGAGATCAGGATAAATCCGTAACTGAAGAAGTATATAAAGCAACGGAACAGGCACTATCAACGATGATAACGCAAGCTAGCACCGATACCGCGTGGTATAACACACTAGTGGGCCCTTCCGTCATGAATGGGGTTAACAATGAGAAATATTCTGCCGTTGCTGACATAGATGAAATAGTCTCACCCCAAACCGGTGACCTGACAATCAAACAAACTGATGTTAAACTGCCAGGCAGAAACGGCCTGGATTTAACAATTAGCAGGATATACCAGAGCAATCAATCATTATTAGGAGACCGACGCATTTCGGGTGACGGTACCACCGGATATAATGATTACTCAACATATTACCTAAACAGATATGCCTTAGGTATTGGCTGGTCCTTCGGTTTTCCTTCTGTCCAAATTGAAGAAGAAAATGGAAGAAAAGAACTTTACTACCATACTGGGGATGGAAATATATACCATGTCAACTTTTCCGCTGGCACCTACAGCAATATGGAAAACTACTACCTAAAAGACGCCATCTTTAACAACGATACCAGCTTTTCCAACGGGCAGATAACCTCCCAGTATTCATTCACCACAGCCGACCAGACCAAAAGATACTTTGCTGCAGATGGTAGGCTTTTGGGTGTTGTTGACCGTTTTGGCAACAAAATCATATTCAAACATACGGAAAGCCCTGTGACCAACTACACTCCCAATAATGACTTTGAATACTCGGAGAATAAAGGTATTTGGACAACCAATGGATATTATTCCTATGATCAAACATTTGGTAAAGATGATAACACCTCACTGAAATTCAGCAGTTCCGGATCAAGCCAGTCATCATTTTCCAGCTATATACCAGTACTGCCTAATACCAAATACTACCTTAGTGGATATCTATATAACCAACTGACTAGTGGTAATTCCAACCTCACATTTCGGGAATATAACCAGAGCTATAACGAAATTAAACGGGGCGCTTTAAGTACATCTACCACCAAAAATACTTGGGAACCACTGTCTCAAACATTTACTACCTCATCTAGCGCAAAATACATTAGAATAGAATTTTTAAATACCAGCGCAAACGGAACATCCTGGATAGACAAAATCAGGTTTGATAGGGCTTGGCCACTAATCTCAGAAATTACTGACAGCATTGGGCGAAAAGTAACCTTCACATATAACGACAGCCTTTATGAAGAAAACCCATCCAACGGAGGAACAATTACCATTAAAGTTACCGAGCCAGCGGCGGCAAATGAATATACCTTAACCTACATACGGGGCATTATTATTAACACCGTTCATTGGTCTAACTGGGATGAACAAAGGAGATACCCGAGACTTTATAGTTTTTACGATGGAGAAGTTCCCGACTATTATGAATATAACTACCTGGATGGTAAATATAACTTTTGGAAAAAAACTGATAGCAGTTATTCAGGATGGGCACCTCAGGTTTTAGTAGGTGATTTTTACCTAAGGAATTCCAAAAGGGTATATGCATATCAAAAGACTACAAAACACTTAGGTCAGGACGGTTTTTACGAAACTCATAGAATAGCAAATCGATACGAACAGAAATCCAGCAACGATTATTTCGGGACAGATTACCGGCGAGCCTATTCATACAGCGGAAACTATAACGGAACAGTTTATGATAATGAAACAGGATACCCTGGTTCATACAGTCTGTACGAAAATCCCAATTACCAGTTTACCTGCACCACACAGCAGGACAATGGATTGACAGTAAAAGAAACATATAAAGGTAATAGAAGGTTTAAAACAGAAAAATACCATTCAAGTGGGGAAAAGGAATTTACCTACTACGAGGAATACCATTCCAGTTTTAAAGACAATGTCACCAAAATTAAAACGGAGCTTTATAACCCAAACAATAATGTATCCACCCTTTACCGTGGCTATACCTACAACGACTGGGGTGGTGTAGCTTCCGAAACAAAGCTACTAAATGGAGAACAGTGGAACAATGCCACTGTTAAAAACCAAAATACCACTAGCTATACCTATAATCCAACTTTTAAGTTTCTTACGTCAAAAAGCTATTACCAGACACCTGAAAGAATGCTGACCGAATCCATCAACTATGACAGCCTAGGACGCATTACAGCTACTACCAACGCTAAAGGTGAGACTGCCGAATACCAATACGGTGACACGGGTCACCCAGGAAACCTTACCAGACTAAACATTCGCCATAATGACGGACGGACTTCTGCGACTGATTATGACTATTCAGGGGCTTACTTTGCCTTTCCCACAACAATTACCAACTACTACACAGAAGAAGGGGCCCATAAATCCAGTACAACCAAAAAGAACTATGAATTTATTAGAGGCAATGTAGTAAGTGAAGCGGATGCCTTGGGCAACCTAACCAACTATAGCTATGACTTAAAAGGCAGGATCAAAACAATAACCCATCCCACATCAACTGGTCAAAATGGTGACTATGTGGTGATGGATAACTACGCATATTATAATCACGTATATCTTAATGAGCCATCTGTGGAAGAGCCTCAAGTTACTTTTTGTGTCAGAAACTATCAAACTAAAAATGGCTCTATATTCTCGGACAACTATAATTATTATGATGATCAGGGGAACCTGCTCTTTAGCGAATACTATGACTATGAGCGTGGGATTTGGGTTCCGGCTACCTATGGATATAACAATTACGGACAATTAGTTTGGGCTAAAGATGCTAATGGCAATAAAACAAACTATGTGAGTGATGAATGGGGCCGTTTAAAGAAAGTCACCAACCCCCAAGGGAACTACCATGCCTTTGATTACGACATCATAAACCGCACCAAGACCACCACATTTGTCCCAGCAGATACAGGTGTGGCCGAAAACCATTATGTAGAAACCTATGACCAGTGGGGAAGAACAATTTCAAGGAAAGGCTATCCAGACAGACCAGGTGGACCTACCACAGTTGAAGAAAAGTACGAATACGACCTAGCGGGTAACCTTACCAAACTAACAGATGCTAAAAACAATGCCACACGGTACGGTTACGACGCCTTAAACAGGCTGACTAAGGTCACCAACGCCCTGGGAGAAACTACCGACTACGACTA
>NZ_FRAR01000023.1 GCF_900142375.1 Desulforamulus aeronauticus DSM 10349
AGGCCTTCGGAGAAGCTGTCTGCCCCTACCGGCAGCACCATGAATTCTTGGATGTCCACGTTGTTGTCGGCATGGGCTCCGCCGTTGAGGATGTTCATCATCGGTACCGGCAGTTCTTTGGCGTTGACTCCGCCGATGTATTGGTAGAGGGGCAGTCCAAGGTAGTTGGCAGCCGCTTTGGCTACAGCCAGGGAGACTCCCAGGATGGCATTAGCGCCCAGTTTTCCTTTGTTCGGAGTGCCGTCTAGTTCTATCATGAGTTGGTCAATGCCAATTTGGTCGGTAGCGTCCATACCAATGAGTTCCGGGCTGATGATTTCGTTAACGTTTTCAACGGCTTGGATAACGCCTTTACCCAGGTAGCGGCCTTTGTCGCCATCCCGCAGTTCTACTGCTTCGTAGGCGCCGGTGGAGGCTCCGGAGGGTACAGCGGCTCTGCCGACGGTACCGTCTTCCAGCCAAACTTCAGCTTCCAGGGTTGGATTGCCACGGGAGTCCAGTATTTCCCGGGCAAAAACATCGCTAATGATGGTCATAGGTTTATACCTCCTGTGTGGTTGGTTTCTTATTATCCCTTAAGCAAAAGACTCTCCCCTGTCATCTCTGGGGGCTTCGGCAGGCCCAAAATATCCAGCATGGTGGGAGCGATGTCTTGTAGGCTGCCATCTTCTTTGAGCTTTGCTTGTTTATAGGCTTCTCCCACTACCACGAAAGGAACTGGGTCTGTGGTGTGAGCGGTAAAGGGGCCGCCCTTTTCATCCCGCATTTTTTCAGCATTACCATGATCGGCGGTAATAAGCATAGTACCGGATTTCTCCAACATAGCGGAAACAATTTTTCCCAGGCATTTATCCACCGTTTCAATGGCAATTTTAGTGGCGTCCATGTCTCCGGTGTGTCCTACCATATCCGGGTTGGCAAAATTGGTGATAAGTACATCAAAATGCCCTTTATTCAGATTCTCAATAAAGGCATCTGCCACCTCATAGGCGGACATTTCCGGTTTTAAATCATAGGTAGCCACCTTGGGGGAGGGAATAAGCACCCGTTCCTCATTAGGATTAGGGGCTTCCACACCGCCATTGAAGAAAAAGGTAACATGGGCATACTTTTCGGTCTCCGCCAGTCTCAGTTGTTTCAAACCCTGTTTACTAAGCCATTCTCCCAGGGTATTCGCCAGTTTATGAGGGGGGAAGGCCACCGGGGCTTCAATGGTTTTATCATAGACTGTCATACAGACAAAATGCACCTTCGGCTTCCCTTGTCCCCGCTCAAAGCTTGTAAAATCGTCATCCACAAAGGAACGGGTAATCTGTCTGGCACGATCTGGCCGGAAATTAATAAAAATCAGAGCATCCCCTTCACTAACTTTAGCCACCGGTTGTTTATGATCATCGGTGACAACGGTGGGTTTGATAAATTCGTCCGTTTCGCCCCGCTCATAACCAATATCAATGGCCTCTAAGGGGGAGTTAGCCTGTATCCCCTCGGCATATACCAACGCCCGGTAGGCCAGTTCGGTACGTTCCCAGCGACGATCCCGATCCATGGCGTAATAGCGACCACTGACTGTGGCAACTTGGCCCACGCCAATCTGTTTCATCTTGGCCAGCAAGGCCCGCATATAGACCTTGGCGCTGGCCGGAGGGACATCTCGGCCATCTAAAAAGGCATGAAAATAGACTCTTTGCAAACCCTGATCAGCGGCTAATTTAAGAATAGCAAAAATATGGCGAATGTGGCTATGGACACCACCATCGGACAACAGGCCCATGATATGTAAGGAGGTATTCTTTTCCTTAACATTCTGCACAGCATTTAGCAATTCCGGGTTTTCAAAAAAGTCGCCATCTTTAATGGCTTTGGTAATCCGAGTTAGTTCCTGGTAGACCACCCGCCCGGCACCAATATTTAAATGCCCTACCTCAGAGTTACCCATTTGCCCTTCTGGTAATCCTACTTCCTCCCCAGAACATTTCAGGGTGGTGTAGGGATAGTTCGCTAAATACTCCTTTATCTGGGGCGTCTCCGCCTGGGCAATGGCATTGCCATCTGTCTCCTGACGTAACCCCCAGCCATCAAGCACAATTAAGGCCAAAGGATTTCTTTGCTGGCTCACAGGTATGAACCTCCTTATTCGAGGTTACTATGAATTCTCGATGATACCCACAAAATCGTCTACTGTAAGGCTGGCACCACCCACTAAACCACCGTCGATATCGGGTTGGGACATCAACCCTTGGGCATTACCAGCTTTCACACTGCCGCCATACTGAATGCGAACAGCTTCGGCAGTGGTATGACCAAATTCACTGGCGACCACTTGCCGGATATACTGATTGACCTGTTGTGCATCTTCATCCGAGGCGGTTTTACCGGTACCAATGGCCCAAACTGGTTCATAGGCAATCACCAAGCTTGCCACCTGCTCCGCGGTTAATCCCTGAAGTCCACCTTTAGTCTGAGTGGCAACGATTTGTTCGGTAGTACCCGCTTCCCGTTGTTCCAGCGTCTCACCCACGCACACAATGGGGATGATCGCTGCCGCCAAGGCAGCCTTTACCTTCTTATTAACGGTCTCGTCAGTCTCACCAAAATACTGGCGTCTTTCGGAGTGGCCCAAAACAACATATTTACAACCTAACTCCTTAAGCATTACCGGGGAAATCTCACCGGTGTAGGCCCCCTGGTTCTCCCAGTGCATGTTTTGGGCTGCCAGGGCAATGGAACTGCCCTTTAAAGCTTCCGCTACCGGAGCGAGCGCAGTAAAGGGTGGGCATACCACTACTTCCACCGCAGGGTTTAGATCCTTTTGTTTTAGTTCCTGGACAAAGCTTACCGCTTCGGACACTGTTTTATGCATTTTCCAGTTACCCGCAATGATGATCTGTCTCATACATCCTGAACCTCCTTTTACATACGGAAAGTGAGAAGGGCAGCCTTCTCACCTTTTAAGGGCTATATGATTCTCAATTATTTGTCCTGCAGGGCGGCAACGCCGGGCAACACTTTGCCTTCGAGGAATTCCAGAGAAGCACCGCCACCGGTGGAGATATGACTGATCTTATCAGCAACTCCCACTTTATTGACCGCCGCCACGGAATCCCCACCCCCTACGATGGTGGTCGCGTTGGACTCGGCCAAAGCCCGGGCTACTGCTTCAGTGCCCTTAGCAAAGGCATCCATCTCAAAAACACCCATCGGACCATTCCACACCACGGTGGCAGCCTGCTTCACTGCTGCTGCAAAGGTAGCAGCGGATGCGGGACCGATATCCAGCACCATCCAATCCTCGGGGATCTCGGTCACTGGCACCACCTTTTGCTGCGCGGTGGGTTCCATAGCCAGGGCCACCACAGCATCGGTGGGCAGTAGTAACGCCACTTGGCTTGACTTGGCCTTTTCAATGAGCTCTTTAGCCAATTCTACTTTGTCCGGTTCCACCAGAGATTTACCAGTGGTATAGCCCTGGGCTTTCATAAAGGTGTTGGCCATACCGCCGCCAATGATTAAAGTATTCACCTTGCCCAACAGGTTCTCAATAACACCAATTTTGTCAGAGACTTTGGCTCCCCCGATGATGGCCACAAAGGGTCGTTCCGGGTTGGTCACGGCTTTACCCAGATTCTCCAGTTCCTTTTCCATTAGGAAGCCCGCTACCGCCGGCAGGTATTCTGCAATCCCGGCAGTGGAAGCGTGGGCCCGGTGAGCAGCACCAAAGGCATCGTTGACAAAGATATCTGCCAGTTCCGCCAACTGCCGGGCATACTTTTCATCGTTTTTGGTCTCTGCCCCGTGGAAGCGAACATTTTCCAGCAGCAACACATCACCATTTCTCATATTGGCAATGGCAAGCTCCGGTTCAGCTCCCACAGAATCATTCACCTTACCAACCTCTTTACCTAGCAGCTCGGAGAGTCTTTTAGCCACCGGAGTAAGGCGGTATTTTTCTACCACTTCACCCTTGGGACGTCCCAGGTGGGAAGCTAAAATAACCTTAGCCCCCTGCTCCATCAAGTATTGTATGGTGGGTAACGCTTTTTGGATTCTGGTATCATCAGTAATAACGTCTCCATTCAAGGGAACGTTGAAATCAACCCGAACAAAGACCCGTTTTCCCGTAACATCAATGTCCTTAACGGACTTTTTTTGCATCCTTTTACAGCCCCTTTTCTGCTACCAAAATGGCTAGGTCTAGCACACGGTTGGAATAACCCCACTCGTTATCATACCAAGCTACCACTTTGGCCATATTGCCATCCATGACCATGGTGGAGAGTCCATCCACGATGGAGGAATGGGGGTTGCCGTTAAAGTCTTTGGATACCAGTGGCAGCGGATTATATTCTATAATTCCCTTGAGGTCGCCCTCGGCAGCATTCTTTAAGGTTTGGTTAATTTCTTCAGCCGTGGTCGACTTGGTTAGTTCCACCACTAAATCTACAACAGACACGTTGGGGGTGGGAACCCGCATAGAAAAACCGTTCAGTTTGCCCTTCAATTCCGGGAGAACCAACGCAACCGCTTTGGCGGCACCGGTGGTAGTAGGAATAATGGACATCCCGGCAGCTCTGGCCCGACGTAAATCTTTATGCGGTAAATCCAGAATTTGCTGGTCGTTGGTATAGGAGTGCACCGTGGTCATAAGTCCCTTAACGATGCCAAAGTTATCGTGCAGCACTTTGGCCACCGGAGCTAAACAGTTGGTGGTGCAAGAAGCATTGGAGATAATGTGGTGTTTGGCATGATCATACTGGTTATCGTTTACCCCCATCACAAAGGTGCCGTCTACTTCTTTACCGGGGGCACTTATAATGACCTTTTTTGCGCCTGCCTGGATGTGTTTAGCGGCATCCGGTCCCTTGGTAAATCTACCGGTGGATTCAATAACCACATCTACACCCATCTCGCCCCAGGGAAGTTTAGCAGGATCTGCCTCGGCATAAACCTTAATTTCTTTGCCATTGATGATAATGGTATCCTCTGTAGCAGAAATATCTGCATTCAGGATACCATGAACCGAATCATATTTTAACAGGTGAGCCAGAGTCTGAGCGTAGGTTAAATCATTAATGGCCCTAAAATCCAGACGGCGGGATTTGTGGTTTACCAGAGCTACCTCAAATTCTCCCCGTTCAATGGCGCAACGTAATACGTTTCGTCCAATACGTCCAAAACCGTTGATACCCACTTTAATCGGTGCCATTTTTATAAATCCACTCCTTCAGAAAGTATAGTATGTCACAATGGCCTTAGTCCTTATTAAATTGTATGTCTTATTACCCTAAAGGTTTCAACATTTAACCAAATATCCCTGCTGGAACAGCAATTTTTTTGGCTAATATCTTTTCCTTCTCGTGGTAGAAGGAATCCCCAACTCATCCCGGTACTTGGTAACTGTACGACGGGAAATTTTAACTCCCCTTTGATCAAATAATTCCGTAATCTTTTGATCGCTGAGGGGGGTGGCGGGATCCTCTCCTTGAACGATTTCCTGAAGTATCTTTTTAAGGCTTTCTGCGGATACTTGGTTACCGCTGGTGCCACTGAGGCCGGTGGAAAAGAAATATTTCATTTCAAAAACCCCCTGGGGTGTTTGAATATATTTGTTAGAGGTAGCTCGGCTGACGGTGGACTCGTGCACACCAACGATATCGGCCACCTTTCTCAAATTAAGGGGTTTCAACTGTTTAACACCGTGTTCCAGAAAGTCTCGCTGCAATTCCACCAGGCAATTGGCCACTTTATACAGGGTGAGACGACGTTGTTCAATACTACGGATTAACCAGGCCGCTGCATTTAATTTTTCCTCAACAAACTGCCTAGTATTCTGATCTGCACTACTATTTTTGGCTAGCACATTGCGATAGGTGTTGTTAATGGTCAACCGAGGTACGGCTACATCATTAACTAAGATGACATACTCCCCTTCTACCTTTTCCACCACTACATCGGGAATGATATATCGGGTATCATTCTGTTGACTAAAATTTCGGCCCGGTTTGGGTTCTAAGGTTTTCACAATATCTGCCGCTTTTTGTATCTCCTGGGGAGAGACGTTTAGTTTAGCAGCAATTTTGGACAAGCGACCACTGGCCAAATCCGGTAGAAAATCGTCAATCAGCCTCCTGACGATGGGATGCTCTTCTGGCAAGAGATTCACCTGAATGGTTAGACACTCTTGTAAATTTCGGGCACCCACTCCCGGCGGGTCAAAGCTCTGTAATATTTTTAAGGACTCTTCTAGTTTTTCCTGCCCTACAGCCAGTTGTTCAGATGCTTCCTCCAGGCTAATCCCCACATACCCTCTGGCATCCAAATTACCAATGAGGTACTGCACAAATTTCTTAATATCCGGCGAAACACTAATTAAACTAAGTTGAAAGTTCAAGTACTCTGCCAGGGTTGGTGCCTGGGTAACAAACTGTTCGTAGTTTGGCTGTTCAATGATTTCCCTTTGTCCCCGATTGGGGGAAAGACCTAAGTCACTGCGGTCCTGAAAATACTCTATCCACTCTAAATCTTGTTCTTTTTTATCTGGGGGGGGGGAATCCTCCTGTCGCTCGGGATCGTGCTCCTTCACTTCCAACAGAGGGTTCTCCATCACCTGCTGCTCCACATATTCAGTCAGCTCAACGGAAGACAACTGCAAAACCGTGATGGCCTGGCGAAGCTCCGGCGTCATAATTAATTTTTGAGTTTGCTCTAGATGAAGCCCAAAGTCCATGCGCAAGTTCCATCACTCTCCCGTAGATTAACCTTTTTCAGCTTAGAATATTTATGTAATATTAGCAAGGATATCATAAGAAAATCCATCCTTCGCATAAAGAGTTCGGGTGCCACTGGTGTGTTCTACAAACGTAGCCATAGCCGGACGCAAATCTTCGGGCCAGAGGCAGCAGTGATTAAAATGAGTAATAAAACAAAGTTTTACCTTACTTCCTTGTAACAAGTGTGCTAAGCCCAGGGTGGTAATATGCCTGTTAGCATAAATATTGTGACCCGTAACATTAGCAATTAACACATCCACCTGGCCAAAAAGGTCCTTGATGTCCCGGCGATACTCCACCACTTCTGTGAGATCCATGATGGGCCCCTTCCGGGACAAATCCTGAATCCCTGTCGGTGTTAAATAGCTCTGAATATAATTGGTATCACTGGTATAGCCCACCTTGAGATTTCCTGTATCCAAAATAAAGCCATAATTTTCCCCAGCATGATGTACCGGTATCGGGGTAAGGGTAAGACCTTTTAGCTGAATGGGTTGGTGTGCCTCCAGGGTTATAACACTGGGGCCACCCTTGTAACCAAGATCACTATTCCTACCCTGATGATAGCGGCTTAATAGGTGCTCTCGCTCCAATATCTGCCCTGGGGCCATTAACAAACCCCGTCGGCAATACATCCCCCAGCACATACCTTCAATAAGGGCCTCTGTACCTGCATAGTGGTCCAAATGGCCGTGAGAGACAAAAATCCCATCCAACATCCCCAGATCGATACCTGCCTCCTGAGCTCGTACCACCGCACCGGGGCCAGGGTCCACATACAAGCGCAACCCATCTATCTCCAGATAAAATCCTGCGGTACGGGGAATTTGGCTAAGTACGGCTTCCGGGTTACCCCCGGTTCCCAGAAAGGTAATGGCTGCACCTGGTGGGGAAGGAGCAGCTTCCTCTCGGTGCCGGTACTTGGTAAAGGCTTGACCTACGGCGGCCGCTGTTTTTTGCCTTAATTCAGCATCAAGTTTCTGTATATTCATGGCCTGCCTTCCTTGCCCGCAACTTGTCCGCCAGTAGTTCCAGCTTACGCATACGGTGATTAACTCCGGATTTTCCCACCGGAGGGTCCCACATTTCTCCCAATTCCTTAAGGCTGGCATCGGGGTTGTTTAGTCGTAACTCCGCCGCCTCCCGCAGGGGTTTTGGCAGTTTTGCCAATCCCAGGGTGTCAGCCAAGTATTTAATATTCTCCAACTGCCTCACCGCTGCACTGACAGTCTTCTGTAAGTTAGCAGTTTCACAATTGACCAGGCGATTTACCTGGTTGCGCATATCCTTATAGATACGAGCATTTTCAAAATCCAGCAAGGCGGAGTGAGCACCCATATGGTTAAGACACTCAACAATCTGTTCACTGCCCTTTAGGTAAACCACATACCAATTTTTTCGTGGGCTTACTTTAGCAGGTAGGTTAAAGGATTGCATTAACTCTGCCAGATCCTGTGCGTGCTTTACGTTGTCGGTAATAATTTCCAAATGATAGGTGCCCTCGGGGTTGTTCACAGAACCACCCCCTAAGAAGGCTCCCCGCAGATATGCCTTACGACAGCAATCCTTTTTCACTAAATCCGGTACAATGCCCTCTTCACTAAAGGCAAAGCCGCCCTCGGTAATACCCAGGGCTTGTAAGATCTCTTCCATGCCTGGCTGAGAAGGAATTCGCACCAGATAAACATTGTTTTTGCGGAGTCTGGCTTTGCGCCGCACCAAGATCTCAGTGCTAAGACCAAACAGATTTTTCAGCAGTTTAAATATTTTACGGGCCACCGCAGCATTTTCGGTCACAATATTTAAGGAGAGTTTCTTTAGACCGCTGATTTGCACACTGCCATCCATTTTAATTAGCGCCGCCAGTTCCGCCAACCGACAGCAATTCTTGCTGTCCACAATCCTAGCCAGTTCGTTTTTGGTTACTGCCGAGAAGGACATAAAAACCCCTCCACTCCGTAGCTATTATACCACAGATCAATTGGTGTAATATGGACTTGCAGTGAATTTTCAGTAAGAATGCACTTTTAGCTTGGTGTACTGGTGAAGTAATTATGCACTATTCTTATCCAAATTCAAGAAACAGGAAGTATTTCATATAACAAGTAATATACTTTTTAAAAAGCTCACCAACTCACCTATAGAATATAAAAGAAGGGGTACTGAAATTACCCCTTCTTTTATTGCTAAGAAATCTATTTAAATAGGTTTTTACATTTTCTAGCTAGCTCAAGTTGATTCTTTAATTTTTCAATAACTCCATTTAGCTCCTTGGCATCCAGATCACTCAGCTTAGCCGAACCTAGAGCTTCCTTAATAAAATGCTCCACCTCAGAGGGCTGGTAACCCTCTTGTTCTAACTGGCTTTTTAACCGTTCAATTTTTTCATGTCCTTGGGTCTTCTCCTTTTTTTTCACAGAGAAAAAGCTAGACAGAACACTAAAATGCAATTCCAAAACTTCTCCCCCTTCAGAACAGGTAATATAAAATTATAACTTACTTAAGAGATGCATCCGTCTATCCTTCTTGGTTTGTTGGTATACTGTCTTGGCTTGAGCCGGTACACTGCTTTGATAACCGTATTTACTCAGCTCATTCTCCGCAAAATTAATAGCTGCATAAACTCGTGCATCACATTGAGACTCCAACGATTCAGACAAACCAATATATTTTTGTACTAGTTCTTTCTTTGAACCACCCTTTTGCTTGGAGTCTAATTCTTTTTTAGCCGAATTTACTAGGCCAGCTATTTTACTATTATAATCATTTTGCAGACTAGTTAGCTTTTGATTTAAATCCGCTTCTATTTTAGCTTGAGATGGTCGGTCTACACCCTCAGCTTCTGAATTTTTATTTTGATCATTGGTTCCCGCAATAATTTCTTTATCGGTCTCTTCTACCTGTTTCTTTAATTCAATTACTTCCGGAAAATCTTTAAATTCTTCATTATTTAATATAGCCTGCTTTTGCTCTTCTTTGCTTTTTCCGTCTAGATCAGATTGCCTGTTTAAAAAGTATTTGTCAAAGGCCATATAACCAGCAAAAACAATCAGCCCTACTACAGCTAGAATAATAGTGAGTTTTTTAATAACTATGCCCCCTTTTATCCTCCACGTTTCTAACCTTTAAAGAGTGCACTTAAACCTAACCAAAAACTCTTCTTTTTCTTTGTTTTACCTTTTATCCCACGGAATTGATACGGCAGTATCTCTTTTTTTCGTATAACTTCTCCGTTAATAACCCTTTCCGGGTTACCGCTTACTAATCCCCAGGCCCCTTCCTCACCGATCAACCCAGCAGCGGCTAGCCTAGCTTTCTCCAGCATAATGGGTCTTTTCCTAAGATCGTGAGCATCCGAAGCGATAAAATCTACCCACCCTAAGCGGATAAATTCCTCTGTTAACTGTTGAATGCTACTACCAAAAAACCCCGTTAAGCTGCCAGAAGTAACCTGCACCAAGCAACCTTTTTCAATTAATAATTGCAACTTCTTCGGACTTTCTATTATTTCCTTATTTCGCTCAGGGTGCGCAATAACGGGTTTAATACCTTGCAACATAATTTCAAATAGTACCTGTCCAGCGTAGTTAGGTACTGAGTTCATAGGCAGTTCCAATAACACATAGACACCCTTATCACCAAGGGTCAATGCACTACCACTAATCAATCTTTGCGGGACATCCAGTGAAAGATGCACTTCCATGCCTGGCAAAACCCGCAAAGGAATCCCTACGTCGTCTAGTCTTTCCTGTAGGACTTCTACCTTTTCTATAACCGCTTGCTTTTCATTAAAGTAAATTTCGGGAATGCAGTGAGGGGTGGCAATAACTTTAGTTATTCCATCCTGCACTGCATTTCTAGCCATTTGCAAACTTACTTCCATATCCTGCGGTCCATCATCTAGGGAATCTAAAATATGGCAATGAATATCTATCAACTCAATTTGCCCCCCTGAAAAGTAGACCCCGTCTTGTTAGACAGGGTCTATTTTGAAGATCGTGTTTACCTAAAGCAACTTATGATTGAGTGGGTATAAATATCTCGCTAATCTCCAGGAGCTTATTCATGAACTCTATGGCATCTTGATACTCAGCATTACCTTTGTCTTTTACTACAAAAATCGCTAGATCAATATTATCGCCGTTAAGATCTTCAAATTCAAGATTTTCAATGATGTCCTTAAGCTCTTTCTTAAAGACGCTGTCACCCTGAATAATCTTTGCTTTGATTTTATCGTAGGCTTTCACTGCTCCATCTTTAAGTTTAGGATGGCTATCTAATTCCGCCAAAGCCGCATTATACAAAGCAACCTCATAGTTACCACTAATTTGATATTTCCCAGACAGAATCCCATCAGACAGCTCTAACAAATAATTAGAAATATCCTGCTTGGTTACATCATTCTTTACAAAGTTTACAAGTCTTTCAATTTCAGTTTTATAAGTGTCTTTTAAATCCTTTACCTTGTCAATAACCGCTTTTTTGTTTGCATAGTCAGTGTCTTTGCTTAGTTCAGCAACACTTCTGATTATAGCTATGGTGACCCTAGCCTGTTGTTCGCTACCTATTGAAGAGTTTATCACACTCTCAAAAGCTTTAGCTAAGCCAGTGCTTTTAAATGCTTCTAAAATTTCTTCTTTTGTCTTACCAGAAAGTTTATCGCGTTGGCTTTTTAAAGTATCCCAATCTTCAGAGCTAATGTTATCTAAGGCTGCTTCCACTGCATGCAGAATTTCCAGCAGGTTATTGCCAGGAATAGTTATTGATGTAGTCGTAATTGTCTTTGGGGCGGATTTTGCAGAAGTAAACCTTTTCTCAGTACAAGCGACAACCGTATAGGTGTATTTATAACCCGCTGCCAAATTGCTGTGAGTATAGCTGGTTTCCTTTGTTTCACCAATGAATTTGTTGCCTTCATAAACCAGATACTTGGTTGCATCTACCACTGCATCCCAGGCTAATGTGATGCTATCGGATGTAATCTTAGTAGCCCTTAAACCAGTAGGTACAGCTACTTTTTTAGAAACCGCCACAGGGCTTAAGGTGGTTTTGAATACAACTTTACCGTCTACTATCGAAGCTGTCCTAAAATCCCACAAACCAGTACTTGAATTATAGTGATACGCTGCCACAGTATCACTATTTAAGCCACTGGGTAATGGCAGGGCTATGGTAACCTCTTTACCTTCCGCCCCTACCAGAGCAATGTCTAATCCTAAAAAGGGTACACCACTGTCGGGAACCGGGACTCCATCTGGAATTACTTTTACTTCTAGGTTGCAGGTTGTACCTGTTACCGGAATAACAATGTCAAAAGCAACATCCTTACCTGCCATTTTGACTGTAACTTTTACTTTAGTTTCTTTGTCAATCTTACCAAGGGAAACAGGCACACCCAAGGTAACTTCCTTGTCAATTACAACAGGCCCCGTGCTTCCGCCGCCACCACCGCCACTGCTACCACCGCCGCCACTGCTATTGCTAACGACAAAGTGAGCATCTAAGGTATTAATATTTTGTTTGCCAGCGGAACCTACCTGAAGACTGCTAGTTACTACATCAGGTGCATCACTGCTTTTTTCAGGGTTGTAAGCCCGCACTGTATAAGTGCGATTGGCCAATACAGGTAGGGTGAATTTACCATCACTGTCCGTGGTAGTAATAAAAGTAGGGTTGGTGGTAAAGGCTAGGGTTGCTTTTTTAACCTCCCTACCATCTTTATCCTTTAAGGTACCACTGATTACAGTAGCCTCTTCCATATTCAAAGCCACTGTAGAAAGCTTATCCCCGGCAACTTTTACATCACTTTTGAAAGCTACTTGATTCTCTGTAACTGCTGTAATATCATAACTTCCTGCTGTTAGATCAAGTTTAAAAGTTCCATTGGCAGCAGTTTTCGCCTCTTTTAATACGGCAAAACTATCCGCCTCAAAGACACGTACAACTGCATCTTGCACAGTCTTACCGTTCATGGTAACGGTTCCTTCTATACCACCGGTACCAACTACTTGTTTTGTTGATAATGCTCTATCTAAAGCAACTACAGCTTCCGCCCTGGTAATACTCTTTAAAGGCTGGAACGTATTATCAGGGAAACCTTTCATTAAACCGCTGTTTACCACTGCCCCAATTCCCGGACGAGACCAATCCTGAATCTGCCCCGAATCAGCAAATTGGTTAGTTCCTTCGCTGGTTGGCTGCAATTTTAAAAGCCGTACTAAAACACTGGCTACTTCCTGACGAGAAATGGTTTGGTCTGGTCTAAAAGTACCATCACTATAGCCACCAATATATCCGGCAGTCTTGGCTTTTGCTACTTCACCATAAAACCATTGACCATTTTTAACATCCGCAAAACTATCCACAGCATTGCTGGCAGGTATGGCAAAAGCACGGTTAACCAGTGCCACAAATTCTGCTCTAGTAACTCCATTATTGGGCTTAAAAGTACCATCTTCATAACCACCGGTTAAACCCTTGTTAGCCCACTGATTAATCTGATTCTCGGCCCAATGGCCTTGCAAATCCGAGAAGCCAGCCGCAAAGGCATAGCCTACCATTGACAATAATAATGACAAAGACAAAATTAATGATATCCAACTTCTTTTCACTTTTTTATAACCTCCCTCTAATTATTAATAACTAAGATAAACTACTCCCTCACACCCCCAGACACTTAAAATATAATAAATTGGTTTATTTACTTGTCTAAAAGGTTCCTTAACATAACCACCGCTTCCGCTCTGGTTGCTCGATCCTGCGGTGCAAACATAACTCCCTGGGCGCTCGGTTTACCATTGATAATTTTACTGGCCAAAACATCGGCCACAGCTTGCTTGGCCCAATCATCAATTAATTGATTATCCTGGAACAAGGATAATTGTGAAACATCTCCACTACTTTGCTTTCCTTGATACTTTAAAGCATTACTCAGCATAGCTGCCATCTCCTGGCGAGTTATAGACGCTTGGGGATCGAAGGTGTCTGCCCCTTTTCCTTTAGCAAGCCCAGCTTTGTAAACCTTAGCCACACTATTGTGAAACCAGGAGTCTGCCGGAACATCCTTAAAGCTGATGCCCCCTTGCTCCGTGATTCCTAACACATTCACCAACATAGCAGCAAATTCCGCTCTAGTTACAGACTGCTCGGGTCCAAAATTACCCTCACCAATTCCCTTGACATATCCTTTATTGGCCATATATTCAATATCGCTTGCTGCCCAGTGACCATTTATATCGTTAAACCTATTGGCTACAAGCTTATTGGCCACGTCCTCTTGAGCAACTTTCTCTAACAAGGCATATACGCTAAAATGGTTCGTCTCAAAAGACATTTCATTCTTTGCTGAATTATAGGTTCCACCAACCAATTCCCAAGTAGCAGACTTTTCGTTATATACGTAAGCCTTTAAGTCACCTTGGTCTGCACTTTCCTTGCTGCCCACTGGTACCGGCAGAGAGATAGTCACTTTACCCTTAAATGAAGTAATATCACTAACATTTTCAGAACTATCTATTTGCATAGCTTTAAGACCATAAACATTTCCAACAACTTTATATTTATTTCCTTCGGGAGTTATCATTAGTTTTTGGCTTTCAGAAGGGCTTACTTTTTTAAGCTGCACTTGAAGCATAGTTTTTTCTTGTCCAATTAATTCGCTAATGTTCAGTGCTTCATTAGTAAAGGAGAGATTTGTATCCTCAAAGTGCATGGTTAATACCTTGCTGCGATTTTGTAAATCCTTAAGCTGCGGACCTGAAACATTTATATACTGCTTGCTGCCGGAGCTCACTTCTGCAGTGGTGCCACTAAAGGTAATCTTAAACTCTTCCTTAGATACGTCACCACCACCACCACCGCCCGCTCCACCAGTGGCAAGGGTAGTGGTTTTTAGTTCTTTAATGATTGCATTTGCTAGATCTCTAGCAGCATTTTTTGCCGCATCATAACCTTGATTCTTTATGACATCTGTAATTGCGTTAGTGATAGCTGGATTTTTTAAGGCTTCGGAAGTTACCTTATTTTTAATTTGATTAATATAATCTTGATCATTTAGCTTGCTAGTATCCAAATTCAAATCTTTTACAACACCACGGACAAAGCTATCTGCCTCATTTTTGTCTAGGTTTAATTGATTAGTTACTAAATTTTCGTAGGTACTATTTTTTTCAATAAGATTATTTACAGCTTCATCCACAGTTATAGCCCCGGCCATCGGAGCCAATAATACTTGTCCAGAAATAATGCATGATAGGGTTAAGGCTAATGTCTTTTTTCTTAACAAATTGTTTCCCTCTCTTCTAGCCAATTATAAAGTGGCTACTTTATTTTTCCCTTTGCGGCTCTTTTTGTCGCCACTACCTTCACCATAGTAATAGTAGTAGTAATAATCCTCAGTATCTTCATCAACCATGTTTAGAATGGTGCCAAGTATTCTTGCTCTACCATTAACAAGCATTTGCTTTGACCTCTGCGCCGCCTCAATCTTAGCCTGTCCAGAGGCAACCACCAACACTACACCATCAACCTGCGGTGCCAGTAACGCCGCATCGGTTACGGCAATAACTGGTGGAGTATCGATAATAATAATATCCGCATACTCTTTAAACCTAGCCAAAAGGTTGGACATCCTTTGGGAACCCAATAATTCCGCGGGGTTTGGTGGGATAGGTCCAGTTGTACTAACTTGCAAGTTATCTATAGGAGTTTTTTGCAAAACACTATCAATTTCTGCATCCCCCAGTAAAACATTGGTTATGCCACGGAAATTATCAATCTCCCATACCTTGTGCTGGGTAGGTTTTCTCAGATCCGCGTCAATAATAATTACACTTTTACCCGATTGAGCAAAGGCGGCTCCAATGTTAGCAACAGTGGTGGATTTTCCTTCCGCAGGCCCAGAACTTGTAATTAGTAATGTTTTTAGCTCCTTATCAACAGCCGCAAACTGAATATTGGTTCGAGCGATACGATACGCCTCAGCAATTGGTGATTTAGGATCCTCTATGACTACTAGGTTACTTCTAGTCATTTGTTTAGCCCCTTTTGTCCATTTTCGGAATAACTCCCAGTACTGGTAAACCCAAATGCCGTTGTACGTCATCCCCATTCTTAATTGTCCGATCTAAAAACTCCAATAAAAATACCAGACCTAGTGCTATCATCAGCCCAATCACACCAGCAACTACAATATTTAATTTCTTGTTCGGTTTAACAGGACTCTCTGGGGCTACCGCATTGTCAATGATATTAACATTACCGACCTTCATAATTTCAACAACTTTACCCATAAACACCGCCGCAGTAGTATTCGCCAGCATAGCCGCCCGCTCAGGATTCGTATCTTCCACAGTAATTTGAATTAGTTGGGTATCCTTAACGGGTTTCACATCAATATTTTTACTTAATTGCTCATGTGTTACATTTAACTTTTCAAACTCAATAACCTTTTCTACCACCGAACGACTCTTAGCAAGCTGACTATAGGTTTTAACTAGTTGATTAGCCGTAAGAATATCGTTATACTGCACCATCATTGCATTCTGGCCTTCATAAGTTTTCCCAACCATTAAGGTAGTAGAAGCCTCATAACGAGGGGTAAGGACAAAAAAGCTAATAATTCCACTGACTATCATCGCGATTAATGGCAGAGATATTAATAACCACTTGCCCTTTTTTAGAATACGCCAGATATCCCTTAAATCAATGACCTCAAAGTCGTCCCTTACTTCCATTCTGTCGTCATTCAAGTAAATGTCTCCTTTATACTACATTGCTCTTGGAAAAATACGACATATATAACCTAAATCCTTCATAATATTGGCAATATTATTTATCAAGCTCCAAATTTAAATTAGCAGATGTTTTTTTTGTAAAACACATATAAAGTTCGACTTTATATATCAAAATTCGACAGAACTAACTAGCTTATAATAATAAACAGCAAACACCATTACACCTTTTGTTAAGTAACGATGCTTTGCTGGACACGGTTGTAAGTCTGTTATTTTTAAATTTTAACTTAACAGAGATTTAGCATGTCTTCAATTCGATGATTCTGCAGAATCCCCCTTTGTAATTAACTCAAAAAGTCTATGTGTAAACCTTGATAAACTACACACTATTTCAACTTATTCCATTAGCAGAAAGTATATCAAATACCTTTGTTACCTTGTTCCGTAAAGACTAGCCTTAATTCCATATTTTTGCAATTTTCACCCCTTATCATTGTAGAATATTACAATGTCTCCGGTTTCACATTTCGAGAAATATTCTTAAAAATCTATTCAAAAAAGCTCATACATTCACTCCGAATGTTATGGCTTTCTTTCTTATCTCCTTTAAATAGAACAACATACATAAGGTCAAAATTACTTCTGATGCTAATGTAGCGTATGCAACTCCATATATGCTATATTTGATTCCAAACAATACATTAAAAATCAAAACTGATACTGCACTTATGGTAAAAGCTTGAGTATATTGTTTTTTATATCCACTGGCGACAAGTGTCTGAATACCTATAACATTATTAATTATGCTTAATAATGACCATATAGTAAGCGGATAAATACAGTTTAGTTCAGATAGATACTCTTTTCCAAACATAATACTCACAATAGACTGTGCATTAACCATTATAATCAGACATAGCAAACCAAAGACAACACCAACTATTATAAAGGCCTTTATTACGACCGATATCCCATTCTTATAGTTAACAGAAAACTGCTTGCTAATATATGGATATAAAATTTGTCCAATTGGGCGATAAGCAACAATCATTATTAATGGAATTTTTTGAATAGCAGAATAAATACCAACATCAGTTTCAGTTGCCACAAATCCTAAAATAGTAACACCTATTCCGGTCATAACCTTAGACATTGCTGATGTAAGGAATAAACTCAGCCCATCCTTGAGCTCACTTAAAATACAACAAAACCCCACAAAACGAAATTTTACATTAAAACAAACTCTACTAATAATAGCACTTATAACACCAGATATTATGTGTGTACTAGAATACAGGAGACAATACAAGCTAATATCATTTTCTGTTTTGACAAAACAAAAAATTGCAATTACAGAAAGCGTTCTGGCAATCACCGTCGAGATGGTAATAAACTTCATTTTCTGAAGTCCTTGAAACAACCATGTCTGTTGGATGGCAATTCCACAAACAAGCAAAAAAAGAATCAACATATACTTTTGTTGCTGCAATGTGTAATCAAAAAAGAATAAAAATATTCCCATTCCTATGAAAGAAAGTAGACAAAGTAATCCCTTGGCAAGCATGATACTAGAATAAATACCATCAATGTCTTTTTTATTGGCAAGTGCAACTTTTCTTGAACCGGACAAATTAAAGCCATATTCAACAACCACTTCAAAATAAGCTATAATATTTAGTGCAATACAAAATGCACCATACTTTTCGGCTCCTAGTACACGAGTAATGTATGGAAGTGTAATTAATGGAATAACAACTTGAAAAAATTGTAACGCGTATAGCCACAATCCATTTTTTAGCAAGGTGGACTGAAACATTTGTTTTAATCGGTTTATGTAAATATGGATCATCTCTTCCTGTATATACGTTAACTAATTAATGAATACCATAAGGGTGGTATAATAAAACCCGATTCTAAACAATTTAAAGAAGAAGTCATCAATATGGTACAGGAACAGATCATCTAATAGCAGCGTAGCCAAGGATTTAATATCAATTAAAATACATTACAACTGGAGTTATTATTGGTAAACACACAATAAAATGGTATTATTGCTTTTATTCTGAAATAATATGTTCAACCAAATAATCCATATCTGTGTCTTCGTAAAATCTATGGCACTGATCACTCATGCTTTCATAATTTTTTTCAATAACCTTAATAGCGTTAAGTATGGCTTCTACAGTTAGCTCCTTACAGCAAACACCAATCCCATATTTTTGGAAAGGGTATGCAAGTCCAGGAACATCTGTACCAATCATAGGTAAGCCAAATGCGCTGTATTCATATATTTTATTTGGCGCACAATAGAGAGCATTAAGTTCCGAATTGTGACCTTGATTTTTGGCAGGCACATAGGGCAATATACCAATATATGCATATTGGGTAAGGGCTAAATGGTATGGTGGTGCTATAAACGGTATGTATTCAATTTCACTATACTTTTCACAAAGCTCTCTACGAATTTCATTATCATATCCCATAATATATAGCTTATATTCAGCTTCTATCTTTTGTACTGATTGGGCAAACATATCTAAGTTTCTATCTTTACCAAAAAAACCTTGATAAAGAATGATTTTCTTTTTCTCGTTCTTAATTGTTTCAGTCAACTGCATTATTTCTCTTGAAGGATTATCAATTTCTATACCATATGGCTTATTCGGAAGAACACAAGGAGTTTTTTTCAAATCCCACCAAGTCTTCAAAATATGTGCACGGTTATATTCCGGAACCACCACTCTAAACGCACGCTGTCCGTATATGTTCAGATGAGCTTTAAAAAATTTTTGATAAGGAAATAGAGGCATATCCTCAATCAGTTCCATTAGTTGCATGACATGTTTGTATTTTAAAAGAATTTTCCCAAGTTCACGTACCGTTCTGTCAGTCGTTGTCCAGATGATATCATGAACTCTCATTTTTTCCTCGACCATATTTCTTATTTTCTTTTTTCGTATAAAAAAATCAACTGCTTTATAAGCTTTTTTTTTGGCAGAAGTATCAACCAAAAATATATATTCAAGATTATCTCTTTGAGAATTAACATATGTACCTAGATTATCATAAGTTATAACCGTAACCTTATGCCCATGTGCTAATAATATCTCTATAAGGTTCCTAACCGGCGGAAGACGATTTATATCAAATAGATTTACAATTAGTATTTTCATAAAAAGCTTCCTTTCTACTCTTCATTTGTTGTCTTTTTACATTCATAGCTAGGCCAACAAACAAAAAATATACAAATAACTGTTGCGGTTGATAAAACGGGTTTTCTGACATCGCGTAAGCAATACAAATTAATTGCATCCCAATAGATGCTGTTATAAGCATTTGTTCTTCATGACTTCCTCTTCGTATAGATTTAATAAATGTTGTAAAAGTTTGATACAATGATGACAATATGCTTATAATATATATACCACCACCAGCATATCCCAATTCGGCAATAAGCTGCAAATATGAGTTATGAGCTCCTGCGAAATATACATAATCTTCTTTTGTTTTGTATAAATTATAATAGACATCATATGTATTAATACCATGACCAAACAATGGTTTTGATTCAATCATTTCATAAGCTATTTTCCAAAACCATTCTCTATTGCTTAGAGCAACTGTTGTTCCACCCTTATTTAATAATTGTTCAATAATATCCCCTAAATACAACCCATGCAAAATTGGAATTAAAAACATCATCATTATTAATAAAATTTTTCTTACATTGCTTTTACCTTTGTAAGAAACCATTATAAACACACATACCATGACAAATGGTAATATCATTATTAAACTTCGTTTATTCGTCAGAATTACCGCATAAAACATTAATAATAATTTGCTAATATTTAAAGCTTTTTTCTCATCATTTAAAATGGCTCTAGTTGCAGCAATGCAAAATCCAACAGATATACAAAAAACATTAAAGCTAACTTCACCTGCCAAGCCAGGATAGCCACCATGCGATATATTTGTAATAATTGTTACTTGCTGTGTATACGTAAGCATATACCCAAAAACATTAATAATAAGATTAGGATAGAATGAATTTACAATAGTAGATATGGCAAAAACAAAAGATATAATTTCAAGTAGTTTTAATAATTTTAAATAAAATCGATAATCCTTACATAACATAAGTATCAAAAACCCCAGCACGAATATGATAATATATTGATACCCCGTGCCAATATTAAAAAACACCATGCTCACCGTTATATATATTAACGTAAGCCCCCATAATTTATTATTTTTTCTAATTGGATATTGATGCGCAATGAACATAAATATTATTATTATCAAAGCAGCAATAGCCGGAATATATCTGTATCGTGTAAATAAACCAATATACCCAAAACATATAACACAGATTGTGAAAAATAATATAAATTCACACAATTTCGTTTTACTTGTAGTCATTTGTTAGCTTACTCCGCAGTACTCAATATTTTTATTTTTTAATGATAAAACCTTCAAAAATATCTTCAAGCTTTTGAGCAATCGCACTTGCACTAAAGTTCTTCATTGCATTTTCAGATATACTTTTGTCTTTATATAAATACCTATTTTTATATATTTTTATCATTGCCTCCGACAGCCCATCAATATCATCAGGAATAAATGTTAATCCGTTTGAAATATTCACATATTCTTCTATCGGGCTACCTTTAGTACATATAACGGGCATTCCACACATCATAGCTTCAATGAAAGGAACCCCAAACGATTCAAGAACACTTGCAGATACAAACGCATCACATTGATCGTAATATTGGACAATATCCTCCCGAGAGACATACCCTGTCATCGTTACGGCATCATTAAGTTGCAACATATCAATCTGTTGCTTAAGCTTATCAAATTGATCACCGTTACCTATAACTGTGAGTTTCACAGACGGATTATCTGCAAATGCCTTTGCAAAAGCATCAATAACGATGTTAAAGCGTTTATGTGTGACCAATCTCCCAACTGTTATAAACTTGAAAGCATCTCCATTTTTTTCTTTTTGTTTATATTTAAAAGTACAACTTACCATATTAGGAATTACATATATTTTCTTTTGTGTTCCGGTTAAATCTATAACGCTATTTTTTAACTGTTCGCTGACACAAATCACAGCGGACGAAACACTCACCATTTCTGTTAACAACATTTGTGTACTATTTGAAATTGCTTTTTCTTGAACCTTAGTCCAGTGTTCTGTAATAGCAATTGGTATATTCAATTTTTTAATGAAATCCCATATTTCCTTATTTAAAGAGATCAACGGAAAATGTATATAGATAATATCCGGAAGCCCATCATTATCAATAATTTTTTCTATAATTTTTTTGAAGTAAATATATTTAATATGCCTAAGCAATTTCTTAGGGATACCGCCAAGCGGCAAGTGATACCCACATACCAAAACGCCATCTTTTATAATTTGTTTAAAGTAAAAACGTTTCTGATATTTAATTGATCGCACATCACAATATGAGTAAACCACTTTATGACCAATATCTTTCAGAGCCATCGCTTGTTCAAATTCAAATATACCCATCATACCAGTTTTTACTTCCGGCATTGATCTACCTATTACCCAAACGTACATAATTTTATTTTTTCTCCAATTTATCACAGGATGAAGTATAAGATTGTATTTAATACTTCCTTCATTAATTTTAACTTTAGTAAATTAAGTTATTTCCGGTAATTCTTCAGTTTCCTTTTTTCCTTATTCAACGTGTAAGTCTGATTTACACCCTATTCTCCTGAGCGGTTCTTGTAGAAAACCAACCATTCTTCTTCATATCGTTGTATCTTATTTCTCATTTCAACAACATCTAATTTTCTCTTGTTTAAGAGATTTTCAAAACTGCCGATTTCTTTTGCAGGAACGCCAGCAACAATTCTCCCGTCGGGGATATCACATGAAACTATGCTTCCCCCCCCAATAATGACGTTTGACCCTATTTTTACATTAGGCAATATTATTGATTTTGAACCGATAAAAACATTATTACCTATTTGAATAGGCCCTAATTGCAATCGAAAAAATTCATTTGGAGCAACATGTTTTAATACATAATGTATAACATCATGCGTAATAAAAGAGACATCGGATGCCACAACAACATTGTTTCCCATTTTTATCAATTCCGGCTCTGGTGGAATCTTTACGGGTTGCCAATAACAATTTTCACCTTGTTTAGCAAAATACTTAATCTTTTTTAGATACGAAGCTTTCTTATAACCATCTGATTCCAACCCTAATCTAAGAATTAAATATAGTCTTTTAAATGTCATGATTAAAACCTCTTACTTGATAACAATATGACCATTCAATTGTTACCACTGTTTACTTAGCCGGCAACAGCATATACAGTATTTTCCCTGACCCATTCTTTGGAATATCATCAATAGCAAGAATTAGGAACATCGACTTGTAAAGCCCTGTCTTTTCGCTTATAAACGTCCATACTCGCTCAGAAAGTGCTGCATCGGTAATATAAATAACCATTTCTTTATCCGTACCCGTACAGGCACAGTCGATGTTAAATTCAGTCTTAATCAAACGCTCACACTCATCAAGACTAACACGATAACCGAGCAACTTCAGAAATCTGGATTTTCTACCAATGATGTAATAGCATCCGTCCACATCCCGGCAAGCAATGTCACCCGTTCGATACTCACCACAAAAAACATCATCAAGTAGCAAATCCTCACGGCATTGTGCATATCCCATTGTTACATTTGGTCCTCTGTAACCCATCTCGCCCTCAACATCATCTCCGGCGATCTCATTACCGTTGTCATCCAGTAAAAATAACTCACCCTCGGGAATAGCTCTACCAATACTTCCGCATTTAGAGAGCGCCAGTTCGGGCGGTAGGAACGCCAGCCTTGCCGAAGTCTCCGTCGTTCCGAAAGTTGCAAAAAAACGCTTTCCTGTTCTTTCTGCATATTCGGCAATCTCAATAAACATTTTATCAGTTAGCTTACCGCCACCCTCTGCAAATGTCTTCAGATACGGTAAATCCATTTGTGTGAATCGGAGCTTCGAAAAGACCTCATAGCTGAAAGGTACACCCGTGAAATTAGTTGCTTTCTGTTCTTTGATAAAATGCCAGAAATCTACACTCATTAAGTTGTATGTAATCAGTAATATCGTTGCCCCGACGTATAGATGGCTATTTATGACATTCAGTCCCATCGTATAGTGCATCGGTAAATCACAAATCGGACGTTCATCTTTTGTCCAACCGAAAACCTTGGCGACATTTTTAGCGTTGGCCTCAAGGTTTCCATATTTATATCGCACGAGCTTGGGGCTTCCAGTTGAACCGGACGTTGTCATGAGCATAGCGAGCTTGTCATTAATCGGATAACCATCATAAACAGTTTTAATCAGCGTATAATCGTACTTTTCAAACACGATGGGAGCTTCGCTGTATTCATTTATGAATTTACTCGGAAGCCAAATGTAAGCAGGCATATAAATATCAGTCAACTGTCTTAATAATCCTCTGTCCATAGATGCACTCAAAAGCAACGGGACCACACTATTTTCTTGAGATACAACATAGCTTGCCAATGCTCCAATTGTATTTTCACAGAGAATAAAAATAACAGAGCGTGCTGGAATCACTAGAGCACATTCCACACAATAGTCGCACAACGCTCCGTAAGTGATTGAGCAACCGTTATTATCCATAGCTGCAATGCTATTTCGATTTTGTTTGTCAATTTGTAAGAACATCATATAACTCCTTACATAATTGTACAGCCTTCAACCCCAATAACCTGTCCCGAAACATACGATGATAAATCGGATGCAAGGAAAACACATGCATTGGCAATGTCAAGCGGCTGGGCAATACGTCCCATACTGATATTATTGATTCTGTCTTTCAACTTTTCCTGATCCGCAGCATCCATCATCTCTGTTTTCGTAAGTCCTGGCGCTATGGAATTGACACGAATGTTTTTGCTACCCAGCTCTTTCGCTGCCGATTTTGTTATGGCAATAACTGCACCTTTTGTCGCAGAATAGACAAGCTGCCCCTTATTTCCTTTAACGCCGACCATAGATGAAATATTAATTATACTTCCACCTTCAGGCTGACGCGCCATAACTCGGCTTGCCAGTTGAAGCATTTCAATCGTACCATATACATTAACCTCGAACATTTTTGTCATATGCTTAGGAGATATCATACCAATAAGCTCATTATATTCAATACCAGCATTGTTGACCAACACGTCAAGCCGTCCACGTTTATCTTTTATCTGCTTAAAAGCGCCCTTTGCTTCTGATTCATCAGATATATTGAAATACAGTGGAATAATCGAATTAGAAAACAAATCATCGGTGAGCCATTCATCGACCGCACCTTGCCTGACCTCGTTTGCATAAACAATTGCGCCCTCTTTAGCAAACTGCTGTGCTATCGCACGTCCTATTCCACGTCCCGCCCCTGTAACGAGACAAACCTTACCTTTCAATAAATCAGCCATAGCTTCCTCCCCTTAGTTGTCAAATGATACTCTGTATTTTTTTAGGATCTTCATACCATTTTCAAACGAGCCAAACGAAAGAATATCCTCGGTGTCAAACATAACATCAAATTCATTTTCCAGTTCTGAAATCAATGTAATATGTCCAAGCGAATCCCACTTTTCTGTGTCAGCAAAGGTGAAAGATTCGTTTAAGCTGTCCTCCCTAACATCAAACACACGAATAAAAATGTTCTTGTATTTTTCAATATTAGTCATCATTTAGTACTTCCTTTTACATTATTATCTCTAAAAATTCTGGCAGGATAACCAAACACTTGCACGCCAGCGGGAACATCATTCAGTACAATACTACCTACGCTGATATATGCATCGTCGCCAACAGTCAATCCTTCCAATATTACTGCATGGCTTCCAACATAAACTCGCTTTCCAAGATTAGCAGTAGTAGTATTGGCAAAACCTGCTGTTGTGGTAAAATCCCCTATTTTTGCGTCGAAAGAAACTGTAGATCCTAAAACAGTAACGAAATTCCCGAATGTCGCTCCACAATCTATCACAAACGGCGTCATGACAACACAACCCTCGCCGAACGTTACAAAATCACCAAGTAATACTTCAGGAGATATTATTGTTTCAAACCTTGCACCTTTATCCTTCAATATTCTAGCAACTTTTTCTTTTACTGCAGGACTTGATATTCCCATAACAAACACTTCTTTGTCCTTCGGTTGCCAGTCTACAATCGAACCGATAATTCCGTAATCGCATTTCACATTATCCAATACATGAACATTGTCATCAATAAATCCTTTGATATTCCATTTTGGTTCGGACTTGTTCATCTTTTTAAGAGTAACCAATACTTTTCTTGCCATGCCTCCGCCGCCGACTATTATTAAATCTTTCATATGCAATCTCCTATATTAACACTGTTTCCATTAATGTGAGCGTTTGGCCACCTTTTATCACTATTCCTGTAGCTGTTGCGCCATCGTTACTAGCAGAAAGTGATATTATTTTTAGCCGTTTCGCATTTTTCCACCGCAGCTGTTGCATTTTCCGCCTGTGCAATCACAAAACCGACTCTGTCATCACTACTGTGAATATCGTGGATCGTATCGCCGATTTTCTTAATCAGCGTCACTTCCTGTATGCCTTCAAGTTGCATCGCGGTTTCCACTCCGTCGATGCCCCGAAAAATACCCTTCTCTCCTGTCAGGAATCTAATAGCGCTGCCCTTTACATATTTGGGGGTGAGATCCGGCTTCTCTCCGGACAACACATCCATGCTGACGTCTAGCATATTGATGCCGGTCGATAATCTTACTAGGTGCGAGGTTATGCAATCTCCTCCCAATCGTGCTCCCAACTCCATCATCTTCGGACCATCTTTCGTTAGCATAATTTCCACGTGCGCTGGGCCGCAGTTAATGCCTACCGCTTTTACACCAAGCACTGCAAGGTTTTTTATTTTCTCGACATTGTTTTCTCCCAGAGCGCAGGGCTGGCTGTGTCCCAGTTCCACAAAATGCGGAGCTCCAGTGGTGAGCTTATCAGTCACCGCCAATACATGCGGTACACCGTCATCCACGATGATTTCGACGCTTACCTCGTTGCCCTGAAGATATTCTTCGACAATCACCCTGCCGCTGTGAGAGTGCGCGACGCTGTATGCATACGCCTCAGCAAGCTCCTCCTGCCCATAAACGAGAATAACACCTCTACTTGCTGCATTGTCTACCGGCTTTAGGATGCAGGGGTAGGTGATTTGTCCGATATTTTCTTCCAATTCCACCGCCCTGTTGATGGTAAGGAACCAGGGGATTGCCACCCCATGCGCCTGAAACGCTTTAATCATCTCCGCTTTATCTGTAGCTTTTATGGCAGTTTCCATTGAAATGCCTGGAAGCCCCAGAACGGTTGTTGCCTTTGCCACAGCAATTATTGGCCGGTCGGTCGCCAGTGTCAATACACAATCTGGGCGAAAGTCACGTGCAGCCTGCAGGACACCATTTTCGTCTATGGTACTGCAGTTGTAAAATACGTCGGCGTACGGAATCCCCACCGCCTTCGAATTAAAATCCACCACGCCTACATAATACCCGAGCTCTTTGGCTCGTGTAATTGCGGGGAGCTGCTCCACCGCTGCACCGATAACAAGTACTCTTCTCATTTATGTAACGCCTTCACTTCCATGGTCTTCTCTCATTTCTTTCATCCCTTCCCCTACCATTGCGATAAACACTCTTCAGCCGCAGGATAGAGCTGATTGTTTTGAACAGTATCTCCGCATCAAGTCTGAAGCTGATATTCTCCACATAATAATTGTTTACCTGATTGCGGACTTCAAAAGCCAACGCATTTCTGTGAAAGGCCTGCGTATATCCTGTGATGCCAGGTCTTACAAGTACTCTCTTTTTTTCCTCCTCGGTGTATCTCTTAAACGCAGGCGGAAGATCGGGTCGGGGACCGATGAAGGACATATCTCCCTTTAAAATATTAAATATCTGAGGTGTCTCATCTATACTCGTCTCCCGTAGAAACTTTCCGATTTTAGTCAGGCGAGGGTCATTTTTGCTATTATAAGTTGTGAGATCCTCATTTCGAATGTCTGGTGCATTTTCTTTCATAGTACGAAGTTTGTACATGATGAATATGCGTCCGTTCTTACCGAGCCGTGGAGAATTGTAGAACGGTTTTCCGCCGTCCTCAAGATGAATTAATAGTGCCGCGATAAGAATTACCGGCAGTATCGGAATCATGAGAATTAATGCGAAAATGAAGTCAAACACCGGCTTAACAAAATGTTTATAAATAATTATCGTTTGACCCTCCTTACCGTCTCGAACATTTCTGCAGCTTCCATGTAACACTGATTTCCAACATACCTCGCAAGATTTTCCAATCCACCAAGTGATCTCGGATGGGGATATTTTCTTACCTCGCTCTCGTAGCACGCAAAGGCATTAAGCTTCTTCTGCAGTGTCTTGCTGATATTTACCCATGTGTCCGGCTCAAATTTTGGGGAATACGCCAACTCCGTGCTTCCTACAATATAGAATGAATACATCTCCTCAAGATGCTTAGACAGCGGTCTGAGCGCAACACTAGCTGCTTCAAATACGATTCTGTGATCTTTATTCAGGTCTCCGCTGTGGTGTGTGTACACAATTTGCGGTTTGAACGTGTCGACAACTTTTTCAATGGCTATTATAACGTCCACTAAGCAATAGGTATCAAGCTTCTGATCTAGAAATTTTAAGGTGTGTACCTGACTCACACCCAGAATCTGCGCCGCCCGTTCTGTAGCTGCTACCTGATTTACATTTAATCCGACGTATCGTAGCGATTCTCCCTCACATACGATAACACTGCAGACCTCGTCGCCCTCTTCCGCGTGTCTTGCGATGGTGCCACCGCACCCTAGCAGTTCATCATCCGGATGCGCTGCAATCACCATGACCCGCTTACCCATTTTTGAACTCCAACGGCTTGGCAGGGCATCCCACAACCGTCATATTGTCTTCAATATTGCTAACCACAACACTGCCCATTCCTACGGTGACATGACTTCCCACACTACGATGATCGCGGATCGTGGCGGTAGATATCCAGCAATCCGAACCGATATGTACGCTGCCCATAATGACAGCACCTGCAGCAACAACAGTACGAGGTTCAATATGCACATTATGTGCAATATGACACAGAGCATTAATTTTAACATAGTTCCCAATTATTGTGTCATCAATGGTTCCCCGGCATATGCAACAGTTCGCACCGATGGAAACATGGTTGCCAATAGTAATGCCGCCGTAGTGCTTGACATGCGTTAGCTTATCCGGCTCGATAATGAACGCAAAGCCGTCCTCTCCAAGCGCAGCGCCGCTCTGCACCACACAGTCATGACCGATGGTGATCTTGCCAGTCATGAAAACATTGGCACCGATTCTGCAGTTGTCTCCGATGACCGCCTGAGAGGAAATAAAGGTATTAGCACCGATGGCGACATTTTCACCAATGACAGCCCCCTCTTCTATCACCGCTGCAGGGGAAATAGCGTTTGGCTTAACAGTGCCCCATATTTTATTGACAATCTCAAAAAAAGCCTTTCCGGGATCTGGCGTCCGAATTTGTGCTTCAAAAACAGTATCTGCGGGAGCATCCATGGCGGTTACGATACAGCGGATGCTGTCTCCGTATCGACACTTATCACTATGCAGCATCCGAATGTCTCTAATCCAGGTCAGGCTGTTTTCACGATAATTATATATGCTAGAGAAGCCGTCGACTTCCCATTCTTCGTTTCCGTTAAATTCAAATGGAATATCATTCTTTTTTAATACCTCCAACAAATCTCTGATCATTATATCGCATCTCACTTTCTTTATTTACAAGATTAGTACCTCACTGTACTTCTCAAGCACATACTCTAAATCTTCATCGATCAAGCAGGTATGAAGCGGCAATGTAATTTCGTTCGCATACTGGGCATATGCATTCGGATAGTCTTTGATGTCAAAACCCAGATTTTTGTATGCGGTGTGCATGGGGAGCGGTTTATAATGCACATTGGTTGCGATGTTCTTCTCTGCCATTCTGAAAATGATTTCATTGCGCTTTTCAAGCGTGATGCCCGGAATTCTTGTCAAATACAAATGCCCGCTGGAAGTGTGGTTCTCATCTGCATGATTTAGCGTTTTTACGCCAAGAGGACGAAGAAGAAAGTCATATTTTGCAATGATCTCCTGCCTTCTCTTCAGCATATCATCATAGCGTTCCATCTGCTTCAGCCCGATTGCTGCCATAATATCGGTCATGTTGCACTTATAGGCAGTATAAACAATATCGTACTCCCATGCACCAAGTTTAGTTTTTGCAAGTGCATCTTTTGACTGACCGTGAAGCGATAAAAGCTGATATTCGTGATAAATGTCTTTGTTATTGATACCTTCGATATTTCGCCAAACGACAGCACCACCTTCTGCTGTTGTCAGATTCTTAACTGCATGAAAAGAAAAGCAGGTGAAGTCAGCAACTAAACCACATTTAACCCCTTTCCTCTCAGCCCCAAAAGCATGTGCGGCATCAGCTATCACGATTACTCTATCAAACAATCCCTGTAACTCATTACTTGCCTTGAATAGTTCTCTCCTGCTCTCAACCGCTTCATATATTGCATCGTAATCGCACACTTTTCCGGCTATATCCACAGAAATAATGGCCTTAGTTCTCTCTGTAATCGCATCTGCTAGCTTCGAATAGTCCATTTCGAATGAATCCCATGCAACATCAACTAACACTATTTTTGCTCCGACATGGTCTATCACGGAAGCGGATGCCGTATATGTATAAGCTGTGGTGATTACTTCATCACCAGCACCAATACCTAAAATACGAAGTGTAAGTTCCATAGCAGCAGTAGCTGAATTAAGACAAACTGCTTTTTTTACGCCCACATATTCAGCTATTTTTTGCTCAAAGAGTTTCGTCCTCGGCCCAGTTGTTATCCAACCAGATTTCATTGCTTGTATGACTTCCGCTATCTCCGCATCAGTAATATCTGGCGGAGAGAATGGGATGTTTCTTGGTTCATTTACACTCATTTGATTTACCTCAATTCAATAACCAATTAAAAAGCTAGAATAGCTAAATCCCTATGATTTTACCTTTTGTCGGCAAAAAAGGATAATTTCCATTTGTACTTCTCGCTCCAGATTTGGCATACCGATGAGTTCAGGACATTCACTAAGCTAAAAATCCGATGTATAAAACAAAGATACTCTATGCCTATTCAGCGACTCGTGAAATTAGGGTAGTAGCTAAAACAGCGCTCAGAATATCAGGTTTACGAATTTTGATTCTATTAAGAGACAAAATCGCCTAATCGTTTGGTCCTCTAATCAACTACTGAAAAGCATACCAAATCTCCTTTTGCCTTAACAATCTACTTAAATAGCTAATCTATCTTTTTTCGCTCTATAATCAATCATCTTAGGCATTAATTTCTCTAGCCGAGCAAATATCTCATCAGCATCAGTAACTTCTCGCTTTGAAAGCTTGAGAAGTTCGTACAATAAGACTGCTTCATCAACTTCCACTGGCTTTGCAATAAAAATTCTCTTGTGCTTGGTACTGCTAGATCCCTCTTCCGCGGTAAGGAGTTCTTCGAAGAGTTTCTCCCCTGGACGAATGCCAGTAACTTTGATTTCAATATCTTTACCAGGCTCCAAACCGGATAGTTTGATTAAGTTGGCGGCAAGATCAACAATTTTAACTGGCTCACCCATATCCAGTAAGAATACCTCTCCCCCTTCGGCCATGGCCCCAGCCTGGATAACTAATTGAACTGCTTCGGGTATTGTCATAAAATATCGTGTCATCCCAGGGTGAGTTAGGGTAACAGGGCCACCCTTGGCAACTTGCTCTTTAAATATGGGTACAACACTTCCACTACTTCCTAGAACATTACCAAACCTTACAGCGGCAAATTTGGTTTCGGAGTGTTTAAATAGGTTTTGAATTATGAGTTCTGCGATTCGCTTAGTGGCACCCATAACGCTGGAGGGGTTAACTGCTTTATCCGTTGAGATCAGGACAAACCGTTCTACCCTGAAACGGTCCGCCATTTCTGCTACATATTTAGTGCCAAAGACATTGGTTTTAATGGCTTCATCGGGATGCATTTCCATTAAGGGGACGTGCTTATGCGCAGCCGCATGAAATACTACATGGGGTCTGTGCTTTACAAAGACCAGTTCTAGTTTAAACCTGTCACGTACATCTGCAATTTCAATCTCTAAAGGTAATAAAGGAAATTTGTCTCTTAATTCCAACCATATTTTGTGAATGCTGTTTTCCCCATGACCAAGTAAAATAATTTTTTCTGGATCTACCTGGGCAATTTGACGGCATAGTTCTGAGCCTATGGAGCCACCGGCACCAGTAATTAGCACTACTTTACGCTTAAGGTAGTGGGAAATTTCTTCAAGATTAATTTGAACCGGTTCCCTGCCTAATAGATCTTCTATATCTACAGGTCTTATTTTATTAATGGAAACATTGCCATTCAGAAATTGGTAAACTCCCGGCAGTATTTTTACTTCACCAACAATCTCTTTGCAAAATTCTATTATTTCTCGAACTTCCTTCCCGGAAACGGAAGGCATTGCTATGATGATTTCCTCTACGCAATATTCACTTACCAAGGTAGGTATAATTTTTCTATCTCCGAAGACTGGTAACCCATATATTTTCAGATGATGCTTGGCTGGGTCGTCATCAATGAAGCCTATAACAGGTAGTTTCCCGTTATAGTGGTTCTCGTACTCTCTGGCTACTAAGGCACCTGCAGAACCAGCGCCATAAATAAGAACTTTTTTCCCCGCCTTGGTTAAAGGATATTTTCTCTTGTTATTTCTTTCAACATAAAGCCTCCAGGCAAATCTAGAACCACCTATTAAAACAATGGAATAGACCCAAACAGATAGGATTACTTCTTGGATTATTGTGGCATTACCAAAATAAGAAATCGTAACGATCGCTAAAACACCCATAGATATGGCTTTTATAATGGTTATGAGTTCACCCATACTGGCATAGGTCCAAATTCTGTGATAAAGCCTGGAGGAATAAAAGATTCCTAAGACTACGGGGGTTAGAAACAATGAAAACTCTATATTTTTGTTAAAGATTTCTTGTGGGATTTTTCCATGGCAATGAACTAAACATGGAATAATAATTGATAGGTTAATTAGCAGAGCATCGCAGAACATTAATATTGGTATTCTTAGTTGATTCATTACTTGAACACTCCAAATTTAATAAACTGATGCCAAAAGTCTTATTTTTACTAGGAAAATTGTCCTAGGTTGTTAAAGAAAAAAACTACTTTTTTTAAAAAGCAGTAGTACTAAGGCAAAGAGAGCCTTGTTATATATTTTTAGCCATTCTAAAAAATGCACCTATATAATTGTAGTATTTCGCAATAAAATTATATTGCTTACAATTATTTAACATTCTCCGCTATAATTCCTCCAATTTTCCAGAATAAACTTTCGATTTATTTCGAGTTGTTTCACCAATTTTTTCACAAAACAAATTCTTAAATATCTATTTTATTGTTTTATAAGTTAATTTATCGAATATTGCAGACTATTTATGATTTGAGTAAATACCACATAATGCCAACCCATGACAAATATATTTTATTGATGAAGGTTGGAGAGGGGTTGGCAAAGTGGTACTTTATCTAGCCAAAAGAACAATTAAGGCCATTATTATTAGTATTCTCGTGCTAGGCTTGGTAGCAATAGCTACTTCCTATACCACAACCACGGTAGCGAAAAGGGCTCCGGTGGAAGATTGGTTGCGTAACGGGCAGGTGGTAAAGCAGGTAAGTACCGCAAAAAAATTGGTGGCCCTTACCTTCGATGACGGGCCCAGTAATCTCTTTACGCCGCAGGTGTTGAATATTTTAGCGCAGCACCAGATCAAAGCAACTTTTTTTGTGGTGGGCAAAAGGGCCGAAAATTTTCCTGAGTTGATTAAGCAGATTTCTAAGGAAGGACATGAGATTGGCAATCACACCTACACCCATCCCCTTTCTCCGGTAAAGGCTGCTACCTTGGCAAAGGAACTGGATAAAACTGATGAGATCATCTTTAAGATCGTTAATAAGCATACTCAGTATTTCCGACCTCCGGGAGGCAAATGCACCCGGTCCACAATAGAACCGGCTTTGGATAAGGGATATAAGGTAATCCTTTGGACTACTCTGGAAGATCCCAGGGATTGGTCCGACCCTGGAGTAGACAAGATTGTCTCCCAAGTGGTGGATAATGTAAGGAATGGTTCGATTATTATTCTGCGCGATTGCGGTGGGAATCGCGCTCAGACTATAGAAGCCTTGCCTCAGATAATCGAGGGTTTGAAAAAGAAAGGATATCGTTTTGTAACGATCCATGAGCTTCTTAAAGACAGTACTACTGTTCCAGCCATTGAGGAGTTTCGAATGGAAAATTGGGTGGAGTAGGGGCTCGGGGGGCGGGCCATCGGCCGTCGTCGGCTAAAAGATTTTTATGTCAGGTAGCAGCAATTTGGGATATTGCTGGCTTTGGGGAATCTTTGGAGTCCTGTTTGTACTATGAAGCTGCTATTTAGGGTCTTAGCTCTAGAAATAAATCAGGTCTGGCTGTCAGTCATCAGCCTTCAACCATCTGTTTTAAGCCGATGGCTGAGGGTTGATGGCCAATAGCCAAACCCATAAGAAATATCTCAAAGCTAGTACTTATGCAGTTGCTCTATAAACTTCTCATTGCTATAACGTCCGGTAACACGGACTCGTTTTAGTTTATAGGGGTTGGAGTCTGCTTTGGCAAGACCCAATTCTGTGGTGACAGCAGCGCGGTAGCCGGCCTGTTTCGTGATTTCGGCTACGGTGTCGTTGTAACTGCCGTAAGGGTATGCCAATACTTCCACGGGTTTTTTCAGACCTTGTTCAAGAACGCGCTTGGATTCTTCAATTTGCTGGCGGGCTACCTCGGGGGAGACTTTCGCCAAGCGGGGATGTTCCACGGTATGGGAGCCAATGACGAAGCCGCCTGCTGCAATTTCCCGAATTTCACTCCAATTCATCATTTTGTTTTCTGGCTGGAGTTTCTTTGCTACATCAAAAAAATTGGTATTGCCAATAGCCTGGGTAACCACAAAAACAGTGCCGGTATAGCCGTATTTCTTCATAATGGGGTAGGCAAAGTCATGATTATCTTTGTAACCATCGTCAAAGGTAATGACAATGGGTTTATCCGGCAGGTGTTTACCCTGTTCAAAATGATCCAACACATCAGTAAGGGAGATGGTTTCGTAGCCATTTCTTTTTAAATATTTCATTTGCCATTCAAATTTATCCGGAGGTACCCTAAGTCCCAGTCCACCGGTCCGTGGATCAGGATTAACTTTATGATACATTAGGATCGGAATGCCCTGTAACCTAGCAAAATGGGCATCGGAAGGGATATACATCTTTTGATGCTGATACCACATACCTGTCCCGGTGAGGATCATGGTAATAACTAGTATACTGACTAGAATAAATTTATTTTTGGTATTAATGGTGGTCACCTCCGTGAAGGTAAAAGATTGAGCCATTAGCTTTGGCAAAGATGAAACAGCTAATGGCAAAGTAATACTCATAAGCCTCAGTTTCCCCGCTGAGCCCGCTTCGGTTGGTAAATCTTAACCGGTGCACGTTCCAACACATCTGCCTCAGCAATAATTTCCATAACGGCCTGGGCTAGTTTTTCTGGTTGGTGTCTTACCAAATTGCTATGTTGTACCAAATATTTGGACCAAACCTTAACACCTAATCGTGAAAGATTAGCTGCATCCACCCTCACTGGGATGGCACCTTTTTCCCGATATTTTTTGAGCAAACGGTTAGGAATAGTTTCACTGTTTACTAGAATCTGATCTACAATGGGCCCCACATGATCAAAGATCGCCTTCATGTGCTCACTGGCCGTATAGTTCTGAGTTTCTCCGGGCTGTGTCATGATATTACAAATGTAAAGCTTTTGGGCCGGAGAGTTTTGAATGGCCTCGGCCATTCCCTGTACCAGTAAATTAGGAATAATGCTGGTGTAAAGGCTACCCGGACCGAGGATAATGATATCGGCCTCCTGGATAGCGTCCAGGGCCTCCGGCATAGGGCAGCAAACCTCAGGCCTTAAAAAAATTCTTTTAATTCTACTCTGACTGGCAGATATACTGCACTCACCAAAGACCAGGGTTTTATCAGCTAATTCTGCACCCAAAGTAACGTTTTCCAGAGTGGCAGGCAATACTTGCCCACGAATGGCCAAAACCTTTGAGAGCGTTCGTACCGCTCCGTCAAAGCCACCGGAGACATTATTTAAGCCGGCTAAAAATAAATTACCCAGATTGTGGCCGGCCAGTTCACCACTTTCAAAGCGGTATTGCAGCACTTCTTCCATCAGAGTTTCTTTATCTGCCAGGGCCACTACACAGTTGCGAATATCCCCCGGCGGTAGTATGCCCAGATTATCTCTCAGGCGGCCCGAACTCCCGCCGTCATCCGTAACGGTGACAATGGCGGTAATATTACTGGTGTATTCCTTTAATCCCTTAAGTAAGCTGGAGAGGCCCGTGCCTCCACCGATAGCTACTATTTTAGGTCCTCGTTGTAGTGATCTGTGATTGTAAATGGTTTCCACCAAACGCTCGGATTCATCCGGCCGGATGACCCCAATAACCGATCGAAAGGCCATCTTAAAGCCGTAGCCCAACATGGCTAGACCCAGCACAGCGATCAAACCACCAAGAAGCCATTGCGGCATAAAGGCCAATTGATTAGCCAGTAGCTCTATAATCACACCCATGAATCCCACTAAGTGACGATCCAATAGGGCGGAGCCCAATCCCAGCAGGATACTGCCTAGTAGGGCTAGTAAGAGCCAGCGTTTGATTTTCATGCCCGGAGTAAACCATTTGAATAACGTGGCCAATATTTCCACCACCTACACTCGCATGATGTCTCGGTGCCTCACATTCAAGCGGTAACCTTTAGCATGGAGGATCTCTCCCAGCTTGTTGGCCAGGGTGACCGACCTATGCATACCACCGGTGCAGCCGATGGCAATCATCAAGGTGGCCTTACCCTCATTCTGATAATGGGGAACTAAAAAGGTTACAAAATCAATTAACTTTGCCATAAACTCCTGGGTAACATCCTGGGATAACACATGCCGCTGCACCGGCTCATCGTTACCGGTAAGGCAGCGCAGTTCTGGGATATAATGAGGATTCGGCAAAAACCTGACGTCAATAACCAAGTCGGAATCCAGTGGGATACCATGCTTATAGCCAAAGGAGATCACGGTAATGAGTAACCGATTTTTTTCTTTCTCTCCACCGTATTGAGTAAATATTTGTTCCTTCAGTTGGTTGTTGGAAAGGTTGGTGGTATCAATAACCTTGTTGGCTCTACCTCTAATTTCCCGCAGCAGTTCTCGTTCTTCGCGAATAACCTCCAGCACTTCTCCGTGATTATCCAGCGGATGACGGCGCCGGGATTCCTTGTAGCGACGTACTAGGGATTCATCGGAAGCTTCCAAAAACATAATTTCATATTGGTACCCCTGTTGGCTGAGGTCATTTAGCACCTCATTTACCTGATTAAAAAAGGCTCCCCCACGAATATCCACCACCAGGGCCACTTTATCTACTTTTCCGTTTGACTGGGTTACCAACTCGGCAAATTTCGGTATCAGGGCTGGCGGCAAATTATCTACACAGAAGTAGCCCAGATCCTCTAAATTTTGCACAGCTTGGGTTTTTCCGGCACCAGACATGCCGGTGACAATCAGTAACCTTGGACTGGACACTTCAACACCCCTTATTTTAAGAAAGAATACTATCCGTTCACTGGCATAAATATCTTCTATATTGTAAACGGTTCGTGATTTTAAAGCAAATATAACAAAGTCCTAAAGGGGTAGGAAATTCCAGTATTTGTTTTATTTTTTTCTGATACCCCTATTATAGTCAAAAGGCAGCCGAGAGGTGTATTCGTTTGGAGAACTCTTTACTCCGAGATTACTTCTTTTTCCAACAGAGTTCCTAATACTTCTAATGCCTGGGACTCATCCGCTCCTTCGGCCAGGAGTGTGAGTATGTCGTCCTCATGATTGGCCAATTCCATGATGGCCATCATGCTTTTGCCATCAACCCGGTGGCCTCCCTTTTCCAGGCTAATCTGGGCCTGAAATTGATTAGCTGCTTTCACAAAGCGGGCGGCTGATCGTAATTCCAGTTTCCCGGTGGTGCATACGCTTTTTTTCAACATACATCTTCCCCTTGCTGTCATTTCTCGTCTGTCTTACTATTCCTCAGGCGAGATCTCTTCACTCTTGAAAAATAAATTTTGCAATAACCTGAGCCACCCCATCCTCTTCGTTAGAAGATGCTACATAATTAGCTTTCTCTTTAACTTCCGGGCTGGCATTACCCATCACAGCACCTAAACCGGCGTATTCAATCATCTCTAAATCGTTGGGAGCATCGCCAATGGCAATAACCTGTTCCGCCGTTAAACCAGAGCGCCGGGCCAAAGTATCCAAAGCATGTCCTTTGGTAGCCTCGGGATGGGAAATTTCTAAGAAATGGGGTTTGGATTTGCAGATATGCAGAGAGCTGGCAAAATGCTGCCGCATGGCTAGCTCTAACTGATCGAGTTCCCTTACCTCACCAACAAACAGCACCTTGGTGGGTGCTTCCTGCATAAAGGCTACTAAATCGCCCACTGGGTGGGCAGTGATACCAGAAATTCTCATATAGGTTTCGGCCTCGGGAGTCATTTTCTCCACATAAAGTTTATCATCCATATAGAGGTTAATGTGGTACCCTAACTTTTTGACCCAGGCCATAGCTTCTCGGGCCAGCTCCAGGGGTACTGGTCGATGCAATAACACTTCCCCGGAGCCAGCTTCTTTTACTAAGGCTCCCTGGTAGGTAATCAGCGGTAGATTAATGTTAAGTTCCTGGGCATACGGTAAGGCCGAACAATACATGCGACCAGTGGCTAGGGTTACGTGAACACCGGCCTCTTTCGCCCGCCGGATATATTCCTTGTTGCGCTGAGATATTTGTAGCTTGCCGTTAAGTAGAGTGTCATCGAGGTCGATGGCAAGCATGCGGTAAGTGGTAGTCAAGATTCAAGCTCCTTTCTATATTTGAAATTTTTTCACTCGCTCCGAAAATACTCATACACTGCTTCAGCGGCACGAGTATTCATGCTGGGGATTTTGGCTAGTTCTTCTACGGAAGCGTTTTTAATGGCATCCAGGTTTTTGTAGGCTTTGTAGAGCTCCCGGCGGCGGACGGCACCGATGCCTTCTATTTCGTCTAATACCGATTTTAAGTTACGCTGACTGCGAAGTTTACGGTGATAGGTAACCGCAAAGCGGTGGGCCTCATCCCGTAGTCGCTGCAGCATTTGCAGCCCCCGGGACTCCCGGGGCAGACGAATGGGGTCCGGGCGGCCTGGGGCAAAGAGTAATTCTTCCTCCTTGGCCAGTCCAAAGGTAGCGATGTGGGCAAAGCCCTGTTCCAACATAGCTTCCCGGGCAGCGGAAAGTTGGCCCTTACCGCCGTCTATAATTACGACATCCGGTAGCCGGGTAAATTTTGCTTGTTTTGCCGTCAACTCACCGCGCTCTAGTAAAGCTTGCTCCTCTTTGGCCCGGGAAAAACGCCGGCCAATGGTTTCTTTCATCGAGGCAAAATCGTTAGGCCCCTCCACCGTGCGGATTTTAAAGCGTCGATACTGGTCTTTGGCGGGTTTACCCCCTTCAAAAACCACCATGGATGCAACGGTTTCGGTTCCCTGAATATTGGAGATGTCGTAGCACTCCAGCCGTTGGGGCGGTTGCTGCAGCCCCAAGGCAGCCATCAGTTCAGCCAGGGCACCGTCCACCGCCTCCCGACCTGCTTGCCGGGCCAATTGGGCCTGCTCCAGGGTAAGCAAGGCGTTTTGGGAGGCCATTTCCACCAATTTTTGTTTGTCTCCCCGCTTCGGGGTTTTGATCTGAACCCGCCTGGCTCGCAATTCACTAAGCCAATCGGAAATAAGCTTTTCATCTTGAATCTCTTCGGATAATAATATCTCCACCGGTACAAATTCTGTTTGGTTATAGAACTGCTGAACAAAAATGGTCATTATTTCGCCCCGTTCCAGGGTGTCGGTCCCCTCCAAAAAGTAATGCTCCCGACCAATGAGTTTGCCTCCCCGGATAAAGAACACCATGAGGCAAGCTTCATCAAAACCCCGGGCCATAGCAACGACATCCTGATCCACCAGATCGGTGGAGACGATCTTTTGCCGTTCCACTATTTTTTCTACCGCCAGCAGTTGGTCGCGCAGTTCTGCAGCCCGTTCAAATTCCAGATTTTCCGCGGCCTCTGCCATCCGCTGACGAAGTCTTTTTACTAAATCTTCCTGACGTCCTTCTAAAAAAAGGACCACTTCCTGCACGGTTTCCCGGTAAAGATTGCGTTCTATCAGATTGCAGCAGGGACCCAGGCAGCGTTTGATGTGGTAATTGAGGCACGGCCTCTCCCGGGGCGTTAGCTCCCGCTGCTTACAGGTACGCAGGGGAAATATTTTCTTTAATAAACGCAGGGTTTCGTTAACCGCCCCCACCTGGGTAAAAGGTCCAAAGTATTTAGCACCATCCTTCAAGACCCGTCGGGTAGTATAAACCCTGGGGAAGTCTTCATTAACACTAACCTTAATATAGGGATAGGTTTTATCGTCCTTCAGCAAAATGTTGTATTTAGGTCGGTGTTCTTTAATTAAATTATTTTCCAGAATCAGAGCTTCCATTTCCGAATCGGTAACAATGTACTCCAAATCCACTGCCTTTTTCAGCATAGCCTGCACCTTGGCAGCTTGCTTAGCTCCGTTTTGAAAATAGGATCTCACCCGGTTTTTTAGGGAAACGGCCTTACCCACATAAATCACCCGGCCATCTTCATCTTTATATAAATAAACCCCCGGACGGGCTGGTATATTCTTACTTTTTTCTGCTAACACCATTTCCCTCACCCCCCAGGTCTATTTTACCATTATCAACACAAATGGCAAACGGGAGGTAATCGGTGGGCAAACCCTGCTTGCTAAGGATTACCATTTTTTGAACTAGTCCTTGACAATTAAACAAATCTGGTTAAAAATTATCATGAAGTAAGTAACCAGTTAGTTACTCTCTTGAGGAGGTTGAGATGAACAATCAGGAACTTAGCAGGGCAGAAGAAAGTAAAAACCGTATTCTGGTGGCTGCCGCTGAAATTTTTTCCCGCAAGGGCTTGGACGGTGCCAGAGTAGACGAGATTGCCGCAGCGGCAAAAATTAATAAACGCATGATTTACCATTACTATGAAAGTAAAGAAAACCTCTATGTAGAGGTGCTGCGCTATAGTTACAACAAAATTTATACCCTTACCAAGGGAGCCTTTATTCCCGGTGTGGATCCCCGGGAAAATGTGGAGCGAGCCTTACGTTGCTATTTTTATTTTTTAGCTCAAGATGAGGAATTCGTGCGACTGGTAAGCTGGGAGGCTTTGCACCGAGGTCACTATGGCAGCAGGGTACTCCCGGAACTGTTATATTTGTTTCAGGAGGATCTAGGCCAGATTTTGCAGGATGGTATGAGACAGGGGATTTTTCGGCGGGACCTGGACATTCGGCAGACATTGTTGAGCATACATGCCCTATGCTTGGTATATTTCACTCGACACGAAATGGTGCAACCCATGTGGCCTGATGACATGATGTCGGAAGCTATGTTGGAAAATCGGCTGCACCATATTTTGGATTTGGTCTTTCGTGGTATTTTGAGTCCCACTGAGCGGGCGGATTCTAGCAAATAGAGGGGGATTCCTGAATGGATGAGTTGGTCAAAGTGGCTCAGAATAAAAAGAAAATTGCTTTGTTTTTCATCGGTCTTATGGTGATCTCAGCCTTGATCTTAGGAGGGTATTTTTACCAAAAACAAACAACTCTGGCCAAAGAGCGTAGTGGTCTGACGGCCACCGGCACCCTGGAGGCCACCAGCGTGCTGGCTTCTTTTAAGGTACCTGGTCGTATTGCTGAAATGCCGGTGGAGGAGGGCAGTCAGGTAAAAAAAGGGGATCTGCTGGCAGCTTTGGAAACCAGGGAACTGCAAGCGGAACTGTCCCAGGCCTTAGGCGCCCATGAGTCAGCGCTGGCGAACCAGCGTCAGGCCCAGGAGGCCATCCCCCTGACCAGCCAGCAGGTGGAAACCACCGTTGCCCAGTGCCAAGCCAAGGTGGACCAGGCTCAGGTGAAGGTGACAAGTGCCCAGCAAACCTATGACCGCATGATTGAACTACATAAAGCTGAAGCCATTTCAGATAGTCAGCTTGACGATGCTACCAATAATTATGAGGCAGCCAAGAAAACGTTGGCAGAAACCCAGGCAGTCCTGGCTCAGGCCGAAGCGGCCCGCCTCAAGGTGGGTGTTTCCCAAGCCCAGTATGAGGCAGCAATGGGGCAGGCCAACCAAGCCCAGGGGGTGGTGGAAAAGGCCACGGCCTATCTGGAAAACAGCCAGTTAAAGGCCCCCATCAACGGTTTTATCACGCAGAAGTACCTGGAACTTGGAGAAATGCTCAATGCGGGTACGCCTGTCTTTGAGATTACTGACTTAGAGAGTACCTACGTGAAGGTATTTATCAGTGAAAAGAAAATTGGCCGGGTGCACTTGGGCCAGCAAGCGGAAATCCGGGTAGATACCTTCCCGGATAAGGTCTTTACCGGCAAGGTTACCTTCATTAATAATGCCGGTGAATTTGCCGTGCAGCGGGCCATTAACGAGCAGTATCAGCACGATTTGCGCAGCTTTGAGGTGAAGATTACCGTGCCCAACCCGGACTTTGCCTTAAAAGTGGGGATGACCGCTAACGTCAAGATATTGGAGGAGTAACTATGCAGCCGGTGATTGTTGCCAACGATGTGGTGCAGGTGGTTACGAAAAAAACCGTGCTGAATGGCATCAGCCTACAGGTAAATCGGGGTGAGACCTTGGGTATCTTCGGCACCAAGGGTACCGGTAAAACCACCCTGCTGCATATTCTGGCCGGGTTAGATCGATTTAAGTCCGGTACGGTGGAGATTTTGGGCTATGATGTCCGTAAGAGTGACAAGTATAAAGGTCAATTGGGCCTGGTAACCCAAGAGAAGAGCTTGTTTCAGGAACTCAAGGTGGCTGAAAATCTGGATTTTATTGCCACACTACGGGGCGGTAACCGGACTGTCTTGGAGCGTCTGGTGACCCAATTGAAACTACAGGAACTGTTGGCAGAGCCGGTCAGTACTCTGGATAACGGTTTGTATCAGCGAGTCGCCCTGGCCTGTGCCCTGCTCCACCAGCCCACCGTGCTGATTGCCGATGAGTTAATTAAGGATATTGATCTAGCATCCCGACACTTAATCTTACTTACAATCCGTCAGTTTTTGCAGGAGGGCGGTACGCTGGTTTGCGGCTTTAGTAACCTGGATTATGCCCATCAACTGAATCGGGTGGCCTGGCTTGCTGACGGTACATTGAATTTTTATAGCCCGGCCGAACTAGAGGCTGAGTGGCAACGACAAATTCGGGAGTATGCTGGGCTAAGCGGTGAAAGACATGATTAAGGCCTTGCTGGTGCGGGAGCTTACCTATCTGTGGCGGGACCGGGGTCTGCGCAACATTTTGCTCTTTGGACCTCTATTGGGAATACTGATTTTTTATGTCACCTATAGCGCCCAAATTTTAACAGTCATCCCCACGGCGGTGGTGGATTTAGATCGTTCCTCCGCCAGCCGCGATTTAGTAACCAAGATCAGTCAGGCCGAGTATTTGCAGATTGTGGCCCAGCCCGCCAGTGCCCCGGAGGCCGAAGAACTTATCCGACGGGGGGATGTCTTGGTGACGGTGGTGATTCCCGAGGATTTTGGCCGTCATCTGACCCTGGGACGGCAGACCAGTGTGTATATTGGCATCGACGGCAGTAATATGATTTATTCCACCAATGCCACCACCGCCGCCTTGACAGTGGCTAAGACGGTCAGTGCCGAAGCCGGGGTAAAAGCTCTGATGGCTCGGGGGTTGCCCCGGGAACAGGCTAAGAGTGCCTATCAAAGGGTGACCCTGCAAGAGGAACCCTGGTTTAATCCTACTTTAAATTATGCTTACTTTTTGGTGCTGGCCTTGATCCTCAATATTTGGCAGCAGTGTTGCACCTTGGCAGCGGCTACGAATATTATTAGTGAGACCGGACGGCCCAGTTGGACCCAGTTTAAGCTGGCTGGGTTGTCGAAATGGACCCTCTTTGTCAGTAAATCGGTGGTCCATATTGGGGTATTTATGCTCCTAATCTTGCCGATCTACGGTATTTGCTTTGGTTTGCTAAAACTTCCCCTGCATGGCAGTTGGTTGTTGCTGCTGCTCTTTACGCTGGTGTTTGCCATCGCCTTGCATAGTGTAGGCACCTTGGCCTCCAGCTTTGCCCGTAATCCGGTGGATTCCACTCGCTTTGGTATGATTATTGCCTTGCCTTCTTTCATTTTATCTGGTTACGGCTGGCCCCTGGAGGCCATGCCTAGCTTTGTTCAGAGTGTGGTAAAGCTGTTGCCCCAGACTTGGTTTTTCCAAGGCCTCAATTACTTCACCTTCAAAGACCCGGGCTGGCTCTTTGCCCGACACTATTTTGTGGCCCTGGGCTTGATTGCAGTGGTTTGCTATAGTGGGGCAGCCGTCATCACCAGCCGTAAGTAAGGGGGGCTTTTTTTGAGACGAATAATAAATATCGCTTATTACGAGACATTGATTATTTTTAAGGATCGCATTCTAGTGCTGATGCTTTTTTTAGTGCCCTTGCTCTACGCTGCGGTTTTTGGGTTGGTCTATGTGAAGGGAATTTTAAATGATGTGCCCCTGGCTATTGTGGATCTAGATCATTCCAAATCCAGCCGGCAGGTGGTAACCGCCTTTGAGAATAGCCCCCGCTTTCAGCGGGTATCGGGTATCGAAACCTATGCGCAGTTAGAGCAGGCCATGCGGCAGGGTAAGGTACGGGCCGGTGTGGTTATCCCCGAACGGTTTGAACTGCAACAACAGCAGCAGCAACCCAGCCAATTGTTAACGGTGTACGATGCTTCTAATTTACTTTGGGGCTACAACACCCGCAAGTATTTACGAGAAGTCATTACCGATTTTAATAGTGGACAGACAGCTAAGTATTTAGCAGGGTTGGGCATGTCCGAACAACAAATACGTGGTGTGATGAATACCGTCAATTGTAATTATGAGGTGTGGTACAACCCCACCTTCAGCTATGCCACGTATTTTTACACGGGCCTATTGTTGATGGTCATCCATCAGATTTGCCTGCTAAGCATCAGCCTATCTGTGACCCGGGATAAGGAGCGCCATACCTGGGTACAGTTTCTCAGCTCTCCTTTACCCAGCTGGCAGATTTTTGCCGGTAAGGCGCTGCCTTATTTTATTGTCAACTTTTTTAACTACACTCTGTTGCTTTGGGTGGCAGCTCATTTTGTCCACGCAAAGATTGAGGGGTCACTAGGGTTGGTAATACTCTTTGGGCTATTGTTTGATGTAATTATTACTTCTTTTGGCTTTTTTATCTCTTACGTAGCACCCAATTCTCTGCAGGTAACCCGCTATCTAATGCTCGTTTCGGTGCCGGCCTTCATCACCTCCGGCTTTACCTGGCCTCAGACGCATATTCCTTTGGCCATCAACGCCCTGGCCAACCTAATGCCCTACACCTGGATGTCCGAGGCCTTTCGGATGATTACCTTAAAAAACCTACCCCTCAGCTACCTGCTAACTCACTTGGCAGTGCTAGGAGGCATGTCCGTGGTAGGCCTAGCTCTATCCAGCACCTTCAGCAAACAGCGCAAGCCACCTCAACATAGCGGTGTGTTAGTAAATAGTGGTACAAAATACTAGGATAATACTATAGAAGGAATAAGTAAAAGGCCCTGGCTTGCTTCATGCAAACCAGGGCCTTTTACTGATCTAAACTCAAGCATTGACAATCAATAACTGTGGTAATTCCCCTTTTTCCAGAGAGGCTACGGTTCTTTGACGATCCCGTTCCAACACAGGTTTTAAGAATTGACCCGTGTATGAGTCTGCTACCTGGCAAATTTCCTCCGGAGTACCGACGGCCACTAGGGTGCCTCCTTTGTCGCCGCCCTCGGGACCAAGATCAATAATATGGTCGGCGGTTTTGATAACATCCAGGTTGTGTTCGATAACCACCACGGTGCTGCCGTTATCCACCAAGCGATGCAATACTTCCAGCAACTGGGCAATGTCAGCAGTGTGTAGTCCGGTGGTGGGCTCATCCAGAATGTAGATGGTGCCTCCGTTACTGCGGCGGCTTAGCTCGGTAGCCAGTTTCACCCGCTGGGCTTCCCCACCGGAGAGTTCCGGTGCCGGTTGGCCTAAGCGAATATAGCCCAACCCTACATCTTGTAAGGTTTTTAGCCTACGATGAATCTTGGGGATGTTGGCAAAGAAGTCCACCGCTTCATCCACTTCCATGTTTAGTACATCGGCAATACTTTTCCCTTTATACTTAACTTCCAGAGTTTCCCGGTTATAGCGCAGGCCTTTGCAGATCTCGCAGGGCACATAAACATCCGGCAGGAAGTGCATTTCGATTTTTATAATGCCATCCCCTTGGCAGGCCTCGCAGCGGCCACCCTTCACATTAAAGCTGAAGCGTCCGGGTTTGTAACCTCGCACCTTGGCCTCGGGCATTTGGGTGAACAGTTCCCGAATGTCACCAAATACCCCGGTATAGGTGGCTGGGTTGGAGCGGGGTGTCCGACCAATGGGGGATTGGTTTACATCAATGACCTTCTCCAGATGTTCAATCCCTTGGATAGCCGTATGCTCGCCCGGCTTGTCCTTGGCCCGGTGCAGTTTATGAGCCAGGGACTTGTAGAGTATCTCATTAATGAGGGTACTTTTACCGGAGCCAGAAACCCCGGTAATGGCAACGAATTGCCCCAAAGGAATCTCCACGTTAATTCCCTTCAGGTTATTTGCCGCTGCCCCCTGAATAATTAGTTTTTGTCCTTTCCCCTCGCGATAGTTGAGAGGCACCGGAATAAACTTTTTGCCGCTTAGATACTGACCGGTGAGAGATTCCGGCACCTCCATTAATTCTTGCATGGTGCCCGCTGCCACTACTTCACCACCATGGCGGCCAGCTCTGGGACCGATATCAATCACATGATCCGCCACCCGAATGGTGTCTTCGTCGTGCTCCACCACAATCAGGGTATTGCCCAGATCACGCAAACGTTTCAAGGTGGTAATGAGTCTTTCGTTATCCCGCTGGTGCAGGCCAATGCTGGGTTCATCTAAAATGTAGAGCACACCCATCAGGCCGGAGCCAATTTGGGTGGCTAAACGAATACGCTGAGCTTCCCCCCCGGACAGGGTTCCGGCGGCACGACCTAAGGTAAGGTAATTTAAACCTACATTCACCAGGAAACCTAGACGTTCATTAATCTCTTTGAGAATCTGCCTAGCGATAAGCTGCTCCCTTGAGGTCAAGTCCAAATTACGGAAAAAGTGTAGTGACTCCAGCACCGGTAGAGCGGTTATGTCGGAGATATCTTTCCCCCCTACCTTTACCGCCAGAGCTTCGGGCCTTAACCTAGCCCCCCGGCAACTGGGGCAAGGCTTACTGCTCATGTACTTTTCAAACTCTTCCCGCATGGATTCCGACTGGGTTTCCCGGTAGCGGCGAGAAAGGTTACCGATAATCCCCTCAAAGGGAACCTCGTACCGATGAACATGGCCGTAGCTATCGGTATAGTTAAATTTGACCTTTTCGTTGCCAGTACCGTGAAGGATTACTTTCATCTGTTTGGGTGTTAGTTCTTCCATCGGGGTATCTAGACTAAATTCGTATTTCTCAGCCAAGCCGGATAGGTAGGCCGCCGCGATACTTCCTTTATGCCAGCCTTCAATGGCCCCTTCCCGAATGCTCTTTTTTTGATCGGGAATAATTAAATCCGGATCGAATTCGTGATTAAAGCCCAGTCCTGTGCACTCCGGGCAAGCTCCGTGAGGGTTGTTAAAGGAGAACAGCCGGGGACTAATCTCGCTAATGTTGACGCCACAATCGGTGCAGGCAAAGTTCTCGGAAAAAGTAAACTCTTCCCCGTCTACCACCGCAGCAATGGCCACTCCTTCGCTTTGTTTCAAAGCAGTTTCCATGGAATCAGCCAGCCTCTTCTCGCTACCGGGCCGGATAACGATACGATCCACAACAATTTCGATGGTATGCTTCTTTTTCTTATCCAACTGAGGTGGTTCGGTAACATCATAAATCTCTCCGTTCACTCGGACTCGTACGAAACCGTTGCGCCGGATATCTTCAAAGATCTTTACATGTTCACCCTTTTTCCCCCGTATCACCGGCGCCAGCAACATAAGCTTGGTGCTTTCAGGCAGAACCATTAGTTGATCTACCATCTGCTGCACCGTCTGCTGGGCAATGGGCTGGCCACACTTAGGGCAGTGGACTCTGCCCGCTCGGGCAAACAGCAACCTTAGATAATCGTAGATTTCCGTCACAGTACCCACGGTGGAACGAGGATTGTGGCTGGTGGTTTTCTGGTCAATAGAAATAGCCGGAGAAAGTCCCTCAATGTAGTCCACATCGGGCTTGGTCATCTGCCCCAGAAACTGTCTGGCATAGGCAGAAAGGGACTCCACATAGCGCCGCTGACCCTCGGCGTAGATGGTATCAAAGGCTAAGGAAGACTTGCCGGAACCGGACAAACCGGTAATAACCACCAACTTGTCCCGGGGAATTTCCACATCGATGTTTTTAAGGTTATGGGAACGGGCACCTTTGATTAGGATTTTGTCTTGCATCGTAGTTACTCCTTATTTAGTTGCCGTAGGCCGTAAGCCATGGGCCTTAGACTTTTGAGTTTTGTCTTATGTTTTTAGGGACAATTCAATATTACTATACTTGATACGCAAGGAAAAAACAACGCTTAACAGAACATTTGTACGATATTTGTAAGATTTACCATGACCCCGGGTGCCAAGGGGACGGTTCTTTTGACACCTTTCAAGCAAACAGTTAGCCCCATAGTTCCGCACCGGAAGGTATTCCGCCGCGGTCCCGTTTGCGCTGATCAACGCCGCCGAACGCGCTACTTCGCTTATGGAATTGCCAGTCCACCTTCTTACTTGTAGTTTTTCAACAAACTGAAGCACCCTTTGGGGTGCTTCGTGGCTAGCGACTGACGGCTAGGTCTTAATACTCCACTTCCGGTATCGCCGGCTTAATATCCTTCTCTCCCCTAAGTTGTAGCCTTAGTTCTATCATGGCATCCCTAAGCTGGGCAGCTCGTTCGAATTCCAGGTGTTTGGCGGATTCTTTCATTTCTTTTTCCAGCTTAGCCAGCATCTTTTTGATGTCGGTTTTAGTCATTTTGCCCGCTTTGGATTGCGCTACATAGGGAGCTTTTTCCTCGGCGGCCCGGGTGGCTTCGATAACATCCCGTACAGCCTTGCGGATTGTTTCGGGGGTGATGTTGTGAACACGATTGTACTCCGTTTGAATCTTGCGCCGGCGGTCGGTCTCACCAATGGCCTTCTTCATGGAGTCGGTCATTTTGTCAGCATACATAATCACCCGGCCTTCCGAGTTTCGGGCAGCCCGGCCGATGGTCTGAATGAGGGAACGTTCGGAGCGAAGGTAGCCTTCTTTATCTGCATCCAGAATGGTTACCAGGCTTACTTCCGGCAGATCCAGACCCTCCCGCAGCAGGTTAATACCCACCAGTACATCGAAGGTGCCCAGTCGGAGGTCCCGCAGGATCTCCATACGTTCAATGGTTCCAATATCCGAGTGTAGGTAACGGACCCGTACACCGTTTTCTTTAAAGTAATCGGTTAAGTCTTCCGCCATCTTCTTCGTGAGGGTGGTCACCAACACCCGTTCGTCCCGCTCCACGGTATGGCGAATCTCACCCAGCAGATCGTCAATTTGTCCTTTGGTTGGCCGTACTGTGATTTTAGGATCAATGAGGCCGGTGGGGCGGATAATCTGCTCTACCACCTGCTGTTGGTGCTTAAACTCATAATTGCCAGGAGTAGCCGAAACATAAACGATTTGATTGACCTTCTCCTCAAATTCCTGAAATTTGAGGGGACGGTTATCCAAAGCAGAGGGTAAGCGGAAGCCGAATTCCACCAGGTTGGTCTTACGGGCGCGGTCCCCTTCGTACATCCCGCCAATTTGCGGCACTGCCACATGGGACTCGTCAATGATTAACAGCCAATCCTCGGGAAAAAAGTCCAGCAGAGTAAAGGGTGCTTCGCCGGGAGCACGACCGGTTAAATGTCGGGAATAATTTTCGATGCCGGAGCAAAAACCTATTTCTGACATCATTTCCAGATCGTAGCGGGTGCGCTGCTCCAACCGCTGAGCCTCCAGTAGTTTTTCGGCATCCCGCAGTTCTTTGAGCCGTTTTTCCAGTTCCTCTTCAATCGTCACCATAGCTCGCTTCATACTATCTTCATCCGTCACAAAGTGGCTGGCGGGAAAAACCGCAATATGCTGCCGCTGGCCCATGATTTCACCGGTAAGCACGTCCACTTCCAGCAGCCGCTCCACTTCATCGCCAAACATCTCAACCCGCAACGCCCTTTCACTGGCGTTGGCCGGGAAGATTTCAATCACGTCTCCCCGCACGCGGAATTTGCCCCGGGTAAAATTGATGTCGTTCCGTTCGTATTGAATATCCACCAGTTTGCGCAAAATGGCCTCACGATCGTAGGTGCCGCCTACCCGCAGGGATAAAAGCAAGCTGCGGTATCTTTCCGGGTTACCTAAGCCGTAGATACAGGAAACACTGGCCACGATAATCACATCCCGCCGCTCAAACAGAGCGGTGGTGGCGGAGTGGCGCAGTTTATCGATTTCATCGTTGAGGGAGGAATCCTTTTCAATATAGGTATCAGTATGCGGTATATAAGCCTCGGGTTGGTAGTAATCGAAATAACTAACGAAATATTCCACCGAGTTTTCCGGGAAAAATTCTTTCATCTCGCTGCACAGTTGGGCTGCCAACGTTTTATTCGGTGCCAAGATAAGGGTAGGTCGCTGCTCCTGCTGTATGATATTGGCCATGGTAAAGGTCTTACCGGTACCGGTGGCCCCTAGCAGTACCTGGTGCTTTAACCCCTGTTGCAGTCCCTGAACAAGTTGCTCAATAGCTCTGGGCTGATCCCCTCTGGGCTTAAATTCGGATTTTAGATTAAATTCCAAGTTTATCACCCGCTTTCTGTCATCCTTATTATTATAACATTCTGGTCAAGATAAGAAACCTGCCAGAAAATCCAGTTTTTATTAAAAAGGATGAACAAAACCCGCAAAAGCCTTCTTTAAGATTACCCCACCCTGCAAACAAACGTTTGTTTTTTTATTAAAGCTTCATTATATTGGTAAATTTTATGCTATAATGGGGTAACAATATTGTCCCTCCAGTAGTTGTAAAGGAGGATAATGAATGAGCGAGGAACGTTTGGAGCGCCTGGAAAACATGGTGGGTGACCTGATTCGGATTGTCGGCCATACCAATTCTCTTTTGGAAGAAGTAAATACTCGGGTCATTCGTCTGGAAGAAAAGGTTGATCATTTGGAAGTTAGCATGGGGAATCTTGAGTTACGGATGGATCGGCTGGAGTCCCGCGTGGATCAGCTGGAGTCTCGGATGGACCAGTTGGAATCCAATATGGATCAGTTGGGGTCTCGCACGGATCAATTGGAATCCCGCATGGATCAGCTGGAAGCACGATTAAATCACTTAGCAGCAGACTTAGACTCCTTGCGGAAAGAAGGGAATAATCGTTTTCCGGAGGTGGACGCTCGGCTAGATTTTATCTATGAAAAATTAATGGAACATGAGCAAAAATTATATCACTTGAAAAAGACTGCTGTCCGTTAGGGCAGCAGTCTTTGATATTCCTCTTGAATCATCTGAAAGTCTTCCCAGACCGGTCGTCTTTTAGTAGGGTCCCGCAGCACCGCTGCCGGGTGATAGGTGGGCATAATTTTAATACCGCTCCGGCTCTCCAGCCACTGCCCACGCATTTTGGTAATGCGCGCTTCGGAACTAATTAGGTTCTGCAGTGCGGTGCTGCCCAGCAGTACAATAATACCCGGATTTACCAGCTCAATCTGACGATATAAATAGGGCAGGCAGGCCACGGCTTCTGTACGGCTGGGTACCCGGTTATTGGGGGGACGGCATTTCACAATGTTGGCAATATAAACATCCTCTCTGGTCAGATAAATGGCTGCCAAAATCCGATCCAAAAGTTGACCGGCCCGCCCGACAAAAGGAATCCCCTGCTCATCCTCGTCTTTACCAGGCCCCTCGCCGATCATCATTAATTTGGCCTGGGGATTTCCCACCCCGAACACCAACTTATTTCTACCCTCCGCCAAACCACACCGGGTGCACTGCCGCATATCCGAAGCCAATTGCTCTAAACTCATCATTCAAACCTCCTGCCATAATGATAGAACAAAGCCCCTGCTGTGGCAACCGACATGTATAAAAACTAGCTCTCCTGCCAAACTATAGATGAAATTAATGGTTGATCTGCCACTAGAACCATAAGGAGGAAAAATAGCTATGCTGGATCTAAGTAAAGCTAACACAAGTTGGGACAATTGGAAGAAGTATCTGAGCCAGGCTATGGAGTTTGCCGAGGAATTAGGGATTTCCAGGGAGAAAGTTCAGGGTTATGCCATGACTGCCGGTGCCATTCTGGCCGACAATGTACAGCCTGCAAATCCTGAGCAAAAGGTTCTTAAAGAGCTGTGGGATGTCGCCGATCGGGAAGAACAAGAAGTTATTGCCCGGCTGATGACCAAACTGGCCAGCCGTTCCCGTTAAAATTAGTAGACCACGTGGTGAAAAACTCCACGTGGTCTTTTGCTTTACGGGTCTAGTCCTCTAGCTTTTCCAGATAAATTTTGTGATCCACCAAGGACAACTCCTGAATCCGTGCCTTGATATGCTTCCGGTGACCAAAGATATCTTCTAGCAACAACCCATCCCCCACCGGAATTATCCTATCTACATTTTCCAGTATCAACTCTTCCTGCTGCCCGCTGCGAATATAGGCATTTGCTTCACACATATTGTTCACCTTCCTGTCAACGTTTCTACTACCCCTTACTAATTCAATGAGCGCTTGCGCGAATTGTGCGCCAAAATGCGAGCGCTTTAGCGCCTACACTGTGCATTTTGTGTGCATCGCGCCGCAAGCTTTTTGTCAAACGCCCTTAAGGGCGTTTGCATAAACGGTTGAGCCAGCGACTAATGGGGCCTTGGGTGGATAGTTCCATATAGTTCCCTTCATTTCCTTCTGGCACAGGCAACAACCCCAACATTTGTTTATCTAAAAACTCTACACCCTCGCGAATAAGCAGCTTTTCCCTTTGAGAGTAATAGGTTATTTGCAGACCCTGGTAAACCCCCAAGGCAAATTCCAAGCCCTGGCGGCTATCCACCGACATACCATTCACTTCTACAATAATATCCCCGGAACGAATACCGGCCTGCCAAGCGGGGTAGCCGGGAATAACATCCAACACTTTTACACCCTGGGGACTAGCCTGGTAAATGGGATTACTAAGTTCCATCCTTTTCCCCAGATGGATTACCAGTTCGTGACCCAGGGGAGCAAACAATGCCGCCACAAAGCCAATCGCAGGTGTCCGATCCGCTAACACAGCCAAGGCCAACAACGCCAAACTATATAAGCCTAGGATAACAGAGGAAATTCTCGCCTTTTGCACCGGTGTCCGGGCGGCCGCCAGATCACCATAGCCCAGGCCAGCAATCACCGGCATGAGAGAATAAATAATATGCTCAAACTTACCTAAGTTTTCCCGAAGTAACGGCCACCAATCCCCGGGTACAATAAATAAAATATCCTGGGTATTAAAGCTACTTTTTCCTTGGCGAACTAACTCCAGCCAATCAGACATGCTGATCAAACCACTGGGTCCATTGGTATGCCCCACCACTACCAAGGCAGCCATGGGTATGGGCCAAAACTTCTGCAGAGCAAAGCCACCCACCACTTTTCCCTCGCTATTTTTAAAGTAGGTAGGTACCGCCCCCAGGTGTCCGCTGACTAAAATCAAAAAGGCCTCCACCATATGTAAAATCGCCACTAGGCCCAATATTTGCGGTACCCGGATATCCGGCCAGCCAAACAACAGTGAACTTAAGGCCAAGATACCTCCAGCGTAGGCAAAGCACATAAATCTTACATCAATCAACATTAGTAAGATGGCTAAAGGCCACAGATAGATTAGACCGGAACCAGAAAGACTTAGTCCGACAAAAATCATCAAATAACTGGCCAATATTCCACCCAGGAGCCCCAGCACAACGCTTATAAGAACATCCCGCCAAATTCCCTTGGGCTTAAGACCAAAAAATCTCTCCTTTGCCTTGCCGATACGGTAATACTGCAAAGCAACAATGGCCACCACTAGTAAAAAAAGATTACTGAGATCGGTTTCTGTAAACACCGTTGCCAAGGTTTCCGCCAACAACGGTGTAATATCAGCAAAGGGAAACATGCGAAAACACCCACCCTATGGATAACGAAATAGACAATCGTTATTGTTCTACTTATGAATTTTCTCCCGGATCAAAGCAATTGCCTTATCAAGTTGCGGATCTTCTTTGGCATCGGGGGCTTGTTCAATTACGATATCCGGGGTAATACCCTTCTTATGAATATCATTTTTGTTAGGGGTTAGATATCTGGCAGTGGTCAGCTTAAGCCCCGCACCGTTATCCAGCGGGAAGACCGTTTGCACCACACCCTTGCCAAAGGTCCGGGTGCCCACCAGAGTACCCACTTTGGCATCCTTCACCGCCCCAGCCAAAATTTCAGCCGCACTGGCACTCCCTTTGTTCACCAACAACACCAGAGGCAGGTTCAAATGATCCGGTTCCGCATAGAAGGTATGGTCCCGGCCAATACGGTAGTCAATGTGGACAATGGGTCCTTTGTTCAGGAATTGATCAGCAATCATGATCGCCGAGTTCAGTTCTCCACCAGGATTATCTCTAAGATCTAGGATCAGACCTTCCAGGCCCTCCTGGCGTAGTTCCTCCAGCGTCTTTACCAGCTCATTGCCGGTGTTTTCGGTAAACTGGCTGATTATAATATAGCCAATATTATTTTCATTGGACAGCATCTCCCCCTCTACAGTGGGGACACTAATTTCTTTCCGTACCAGCTCTTTGGGGAAGGGATCCTTCACGCCCTCTCGAGAAATGGTTAGCGTGACGGTGGAACCCACTGGTCCCCGCATGAGATTAACAGCCGTGTCTGTGTCCATATCCTTGGTTTTCTGGTCGCCAATGGCAATAATAACATCCCCCTCTTTAATGCCAGCTTCGGCAGCCGGGGTATTGGCAAAGGGTTTCACGACGGTTAAATAGTGATCCTTCACACCTACCAATACGCCAATACCACCAAAGGAGCCGCGAATTTGTTCCTGCAGGGAGGAGTAGGTTGTTTTATCCAAATAAACGGAGTAAGGGTCATCTAAGGATTCCACCGCCCCTTTAATGGCTCCCTCCACCAGCTTTTCTGGAGCTGTCTCAAACAGATACTGACTTTTAACCAGGGTAACCACCTTAACTAAATTTCCCAGGCCCTTGTAGTTCCCTGCCACCGTCACACCAAGCAACAGCACAACAACAAACAACACCGAGACCAGAACAACAGCCATTCTACCCCAGAAGGCCCATGAATTTCGTCTCACAATAACACCTGCCCACTCTTTTTCGTTACACATGTATTATACTACAAAACAACGTTAGAAATTACAAACACTTTTCCAATTATTGGCTTATGCCTTGGGGTAATCATTCAATGAGCGCTTGCGCATTTTGTGTGCATCGCGCCGCGGCGTTTAAATAAAAAGCCGGAGGTTTCCCGGCTTTACTTTACACTTTCAAATATAGGAATCCTATTGATGAAAGTATACAAAAGCTAGGCTTTACAAATAGTTATGGGGGCTAACCGGTGTACCATCCTTCCGTACTTCAAAGTGTAAATGCGGACCGCTGGACACGCCGGTGCTGCCAACCTTAGCAATGACCGAACCCTTGGTTACAGCCTGGCCTTTACTGACCAACTGAGCAGAACAATGGCCATATAGGCTTACCACGCCACCACCATGATCAAGCATTACCACTTTGCCGTAGCCGGTCATAGTGGCCGAGTAAATAACTGTGCCATCAGCTGGAGCAAGGATGTTAACTCCGGTGGGTGCCGGGATATCAATGCCAGCGTGGAAACGTGGTTGCTTTAAAATGGGGTGAATGCGATTGCCGAAGGGGGAAGATATCCCTGTATGACCTGGCAGTGGCCAACTAAAGACACCCCCGGCATAGTTGCCACCCTTTTTAGCATTCTCCAAGGCAATCTGCCGGAGGATATTTTCTTCCTGGGCCTCCAGACGATCCACTTCCGCAGCTGTTTGTTTTAAATCCTGCTTGGCTTCCTTTAGCAACGATTCTTTTTCTTGCTGGGCTTTGGCCAGGGACTGTTTCACCATTTCCTGCTCATTTTTTAATGCGGCAATCTGCTGGGCCCTGGTTTCCAAAGCACTTTTATATTCTTCAATTTGCTTTTTTTCTACCGTAATACGATCTACCACGGACTTGTCACTCTGTACCATCCGCAACAGAAACTCCAGGCGGTTGGTAAAATCTCCAAAGCTGCCGGCGTTTAATAAAACCTCCAGATAACTAACCGGGCCACCTTGGTACATCCCCTTGACCCGCTTTTTGAGTTGCTCGTTACTGTCATCCAAGCGTTTCTCAGCCTCGGCCAGATCCTTTTTGGTTTCTTGCAGTCGGCTAACAGCACTGCTCAAAGTTCCCTGCAGGTCTTTAATCTGCTGGTTCTTCTGCTGAATAGAATTGTTAATACTAACGATTTGTTGGGTGTAATCCTTAACAACTTTTTGTTGCTTCTGTTCCTGATTCTTCTTCTGATTAATTTGACTACGCACATCGTTTAGTTGCTGATCCATAGCTGTGTTTGCTAATACCGGTGATGCTGTCAGCAACAGCCCCAGGATCAGGACAATTCTCTGGGTCCATCTACCTCGCACCGACTATCAACTCCAAATCATTCATATCGTTAAACTTTTAAAAACTTGCGTAAAAAAGCAACTTCCCAGGCACCGAATAAAAATACCCTAGTCAATCATACTGCTTAAAATAGAGGGAAGATTCATTAACACCTGCCCACTCTTTTTTATTTATAGTAAAAAGCCGGGGGTTGCCCGGCTTTACTTACACTTTCAAATATAAGAATTCCATTGAGAAAGTATACAAAAAGCTAAGCTTTACAAATAGTTATGGGGACTAACCGGTGTACCATCCTTCCGTACTTCAAAGTGTAAGTGCGGACCGGTGGACATGCCGGTGCTGCCGACCTTGGCAATGGCCGAACCCTTGGTTACAACCTGGTCCTTACTGACCAGCTGAGCAGAGCAGTGACCATAAAGACTTACTACGCCACCGCCGTGATCAATCATGACTACCTTGCCATAGCCAGTCATGGTGCCCGAGTAAATAACTGTACCATCAGCTGGGGCTATGATGTTAACTCCGGTGGGCGCCGGGATATCGATACCGGCGTGAAAACGGTTCTGCTTTAAAATGGGGTGAAGGCGATTGCCGAAGGGAGAAGATATTTTGGTATAGCCCGGCAATGGCCAGCTAAAGACACCCCCGGCATAGTTGCCGCCCTTTTTAGCATTCTCCAAGGCAATCTGCCTGAGGATATTTTCTTCCTGGGCCTCCAGACGATCTACTTCCGTAGCCGTTTGTTTTAAGTCCTGCTTGGCTTCATTTAGCAACGATTCTTTTTCTTGCTGCGCTTTGGCCAGGGACTGTTTCACCATTTCTTGCTCATTTTTTAATGCGGCAATCTGCTGAGCCCTGGTTTCTAAAGCACTTTTATATTCTTCAATTTGCTTTTTTTCTACCGTAATACGATCTACCACGGACTTGTCACTCTGGACCATCCGCAACAAAAACTCCAGGCGGTTGGTAAAGTCTCCAAAGCTGCCGGCATTTAATAAAACCTCCAGATAACTAACCGGGCCACCTTGGTACATCCCTTTGACCCGCTTTTTGAGTTGCTCGTTACTGTCATCCAGACGTTTCTCAGCCTCGGCCAGATCCTTTTTGGTCTCTTGCAGTCGGCTAACAGCGCTGCTCAAAGTTCCCTGCAGGTCTTTAATCTGCTGGTTCTTCTGATTAATAGAATTGTTAATACTAACGATTTGTTGGGTGTAATCTTTAACAACTTTTTGTTGCTTCTGTTCCTGATTTTTCTTCTGATTAATTTGACTACGCACATTGTTTAATTGCTGATCCAGGGCCGTGTTTGCTAATACCGGTGTTGCTGTCAATAACAACCCCAGGGTCAGGACAGTTATTTTCCGAGTCCAGTTACCTCGCACCGATGATCAACTCCAAATTCATTCATATCGTTAAACCTTTAAAAACCTGCGTAAAGAAAACCAGCTGCCCAGGGCACCGATGAAAATACCCAGGCCAATCATGCTACCTAAAATGGAGAGAATTACTTGAGACTCATTTACCAGTTGGATAAAGGGCAGTGAAACTTTTACTTTTTGCATTAGGGACAGGTAACCTAAATCTACCACGAGTATGGCCAGCAACCCTCCGGTAAGGCCTAAGACAATACCCTCCAGCATAAAGGGGAACCGCACAAACCAGTTGGTGGCTCCTAATACCTTCATAATACCAATCTCCCGCCGCCGGGCAAAGACCGACATGCGAATGGTGGTGGCAATTAGAAAAACCGCCGCCAGAGTTAACAATCCCAGGGTAACGATACTGGCCAAGCGAACCCATTTTGTGACATTGAGCAGTTTTTCCACCACACCCTGACCGTAACGAACCTGCTCAATGCCATTGATTTTTTCCAGGGCACGAGCCGCTGCAGGCACCGCTTCCGCAGTCTTGGTTTTAATGCGGAAGGCATCGGGCAGAGGGTTGCTGTCTTCCAAGGATTCCAAAATATCTGACCGCTCACCAAAACTTTGCTTCATATCCTTAAGAGCCTGTTCTTTGGAAATAAATTCGATGGTGCTCACCGCAGAATTCTCTTTAATCTTATCTTTAATGCGGTCCCGCTCAACCTTGCCCACATCTTCCTTTAGAAAGGCGGTAATTTCCACACTGCTTTCCACCGATTGGGCCAGTTTTTCTGCATTGACCACCAGCAATAACGAAGCCCCCAGAATAATGAGTGATACGGTGACAATGCCGATGGAAGAAACAGATAACCAGCTATTTCTAACCAACGAGGTAAAGGCTTCCTTAAAGAAGTATTTAATGGAATTAAGGTTCACGGCGGTACACCCCGCTCTCTTCATCCCGCACAATACCGCCGTTTTGTAAAGCAATAACGCGCTTTTTCATCGTGTTAACAATATCTGAGGCGTGGGTTACCATCAGAATGGTGGTCCCCCGGCGATTAATGTCTTGAAAGAGATTCATAATTTCCCAAGAGGTGTCCGGATCCAGATTGCCTGTGGGTTCGTCGGCAATAATGATCAGCGGGTTATTGACGATCGCCCTGGCGATGCCTACCCTTTGCTGCTCTCCACCGGACATTTGGGCTGGCAGCAAATCACCTTTGTCCTTTAGGCCCACCTGCTCCAACACTGCCGGTACCAGGCGCTTGATCTCCCGACTGGAGGTACCGGTAATCTCCAAGGCAAAGGCAACATTTTCTGCTGCCGTTTTTTGCGGTAACAGGCGAAAATCTTGAAATACCATGCCGATCTTACGGCGTAGGTGAGGGACTTCTCTGGGCTTCATCCGTAAAATATTCTTGCCATTAAACATAACTTGGCCCCGGGTAGGCAGCTCCTCCCGGAAGATTAGTTTAATCAAGGTAGATTTACCCGCACCGCTGGGCCCCACCAAGAAAGCAAATTCACCCTTTTTAATATGTAAAGATAAATCAGAAACAGCCTTAACACCGTTTTCATAGACTTTAGAAACATTATAGAGCTGTATCATGACGAACTCCCACGTGTAGATTTTAGTACCAATTTTACGTACCAACTACTCAACTTCGACGCTATTTCCCAAATTCCTTTAGAATTCGCTTAGAAAAACTTGGCTTGCTTATGCTGAGGAGTACGCCAAGTCTTTATGCGTACCCTATAGGGCAGCAGCTAGTTTGCCCTTGGGCATATCGGAAAGGGCTCTCTTTTCCTCTGGTTTCTGACCGTTAAAAACGGAAATAAATAAACCCTGTTGCTTGGGTTTTTACCGCTAACAGCAGTACACAAATGAGCAGCGTGTACGACATCCCCCGCAGCGGTGCCGGTACCACCCGGTGCCACAGATCGGCTAATTTACCCTCGTTTTTGCGGCAAAAATGTTCAATTAGATGGAGTAGATACAGTCCCAAGACTAGCCCAAAGTACATCGTGAAACCAGATAATTGACCCAGCGTAGCCGGGTTAAGCATACTTTTAGTCATAGCCACCGCCAGGGTAAGACTACCTGCCCGGAAAAACACCCACGTGATGCAAATAATATGAAAGAATACAGCTACACAGAGTAGACGGTAGCCAAGACTCTCCCCAAGCGACTGGGGTAAAAGTCTCTTCTTAATGTCCAGGTAAAGCTTATGCCCCACCAACAGAGCTCCGTGCAACAACCCCCAGGCTACAAAGGTCCAAGCCGCCCCATGCCAGAGTCCGGAAATCCCCATGGCCAGGAATAAATTTACATACTGCCGCAGTGTTCCCTTGCGGGAGCCACCCAAGGGGATGTAGATATAGTCCTGAATCCATTTGGAAAGAGAAATATGCCACCTTTTCCAAAATTCCGTGATATTGGCACTAACATAGGGGGTAACAAAGTTTTGCACTAACTTCACCCCAAACAAATAGCCAACGCCCACAGCCATATCACTGTAAGCAGAAAAATCAAAATACAATTGAAAGGTATACAAATAAGCCGCAGCCCAGGATTGGGCGCCATTGGTAAGGGCGGCTGGCGTAAATAACGTCTCTACATAGGCGGCAAGGTTATCGGCAATTAATAGTTTCTTACTTAAACCAAGGATAATTAAATATACCCCATATTTAAACTCAGGAAGTGAAAACCTGTGCTGCTGCACCTTTGCCAGTTGTGGTAGCAATTCCTGCCCCCGCATGATCGGCCCTGCCACCAGCTTGGCAAAAAAAGACATATACACCCAGAACAACAGGAAATTTCGGCAGGGAGAGATCCGCTGCTGTCGTACATCCACCAGGTAAGAAATGAGTTGAAAGGTGTAAAAGGAAATGCCCAGCGGTAAAATAAGTTGACTAATTAGCTGATCAATGACTGGCCACTGAATCCCTAACAATCTCTCTACATTTTGTGTCATAAATAAGGAATATTTAAACAAGATTAGGTTGGCAATGTTCAAAACCAAGGCCAAAATAAACAGGGCTTTCCCCCTGGCAGTAGCAAATTCCCTAGCCAACCGATAGCTGATCCAGGATACTACCAGAAACAACACCAAAAATCCTGGTCCGGAAACAGCATAAAAAAGCATACTGGCAACGGCCAGCAGGGGTAACCGAAGGGACGGTAAGGCATAGTATAAAGCCACCGTCAGCAATAATAGAGTCATAAATTCTGGAGAATTAAACAGCATAACCGATCCCCTACTCTTTGATCTCGCGATACAGTATCTGCGCCAGTTGCTGGTACCCCGCCGGGGTCAAGTGCACATGGTCGGTAAAGTAAGCCTGGTCCAGATCATTTTCCAAGTTAAGAAACTTCACAGGCTTGTCCTGAAAATACGCATCAATTTTTTGCAGATTCTCCTGGTAACCCGCCTTGGTTACATTCTTTTGCATCAGCCTTTGATTGATCGGGGCCAGGAAAAAGACCACGTTTTTGCCCGCCACTTGCTCCATCACTTTATTCAGCAGCAAAATCTGCGGATTCGTAGTATCCATGACAAAGGGCTGGTCTGATAAACCCTTTTGATACTCCGGCTTGTCTAGAAGTTCTGCCAACCCTGGTTTTTCATACCAGGGGCGGGTGTCCGGTGCCTCACTGTCCCCTTGCTTCAGGACAGCTTTGGTTTGCTGCAGCACCGATAAGGTAATGTAGTCTTTATACTTCAAAATCGGGATTAACGGATAAAGCTTGGTTTCATAGAACTTCTTCATGGCTTCGTTCAGGGATTGTTGCTTAGCTTCACCCCTTTGGTTAATGGCCAGGTGATTTCTCACCAAAGCAAAGGTGGCCGGGTCTCGCTGCTTAAATTCCTGATCCAGCCAAAACACGATCGGCGGGTCGGGCTGCCGTTCCGTAAAACCCTGGTAAATGAGATTGATCACTAGATGTTCGGTGGAAATACCATGCTGCTTTAGTTTTAACAGCATGGTATAAATATCGCCCATTTGCATGGCTGGCATGGCCAGGTTGAAAACCCGTCGGGGCTGACCTTGGTCCTGTGAGATATCCTCCATATAATGGGATATGGATTGCCGGGGTCCACCGGGGCCGCTATAGGCCACGGAGTCTCCCAGCACAACAATATAATCCCTAAGACCTTCTGTCTGAATTTGCTGGCTTACAACATCTAAAACCAAATCCAGATCGGAAACCTTATTTTTAGTCACTTCATAATTGATCCGCCCGTTGTAGATTAACTCCCTTGGCAGGGCAAAGAGCAGAATCATTTGAACTGCTAGGAAAAAGAGGACTGCGTAGCTAAGACCGCGCACGTTACCACCCTACTCTTTTTGTTTTCCATTGGCTGGTTGAGGTTCATCCTGAGGTTCTTCCTGAGATTTTACCTTAGGATATTGCTGCAGACCTTCCTTCATCACTTTGATGATAGCTGAAGTCTGATCAATGCGGTAGGTTCTAGCTGGCATGGTGCCATCCCAGTCAATGCCATTCCACCAAATCATCACTTTTATGTTTTTGTAGCGATGCATATTAGCAAAGGCTTCATTGATCCAGGCAAACTTATCCCCACCATAGTGATTGGAGCCAAACTCTGTAATCATAAAGGGTTTATTCGGAAACATCTCCAGATACTCTTGATACAAAGGATCGTAAATTTGCGTGAAGCCCCGCCATTTTTCACCGGGATAATAGGTACCGGTGTTATAACCAGTGAGCCCTACAATATCCACATATTCATCCCCGGGATAATAACTCGCGGGATAATTCCATTTGAAGTCGGGAAAGGAAGTGTCATGGGGGTTCCATATCCACAGGGCATTATCTACCCCTTGCTCCCGAAAAATCTTGTAGATATACCGCCATACTTCAACATACAAACTGGCATCCTTGGAACTGTGATAAGCCGAATAGGAACACCAATCTCCGTTCATTTCATTGTTTAGGCGAAACAGCACCGGCTTACCAAAGGCTTTAACCTCCCGTGCATAATTGGTGAGGAATTGATCATATACCCCATTTAAGATATCGTAGGTTTTAGGGTTGTTGAAATCCTCGCCGGAGCCGATCATCTGTAAAGTAAGTTCAACAATTTTCTGATGTTGCCAGGCCTTCTCCAAGGTTTCTTTAACCGGCGCCTTGGTCAGGCTGGTGTAGTTTAGAACAAAGTCAAAGCTGTAGTTTAGTTGCTTTTCTAAATTTAGTAAATAATCGGGCTCCAAGGGGAAAGTATATTCGTAGATACCCCAGGATTGTTGATCACCTTTAAAATATTGGGTCAATACCTCATTTGCTTCCTTAGATAAAGGAAAATTACGCGGGCTGTCTTGTTTCAAGGAATAGCTGGCTATTCCTTGTTTGGGCATCACGGTAAAGGTTTTAACCATTTGAGGCACCAGTTGATTCAAGCTTTCCAGAGAGGTGGACTTAAAAAACAGGGTGTAAATTTCCTGTTGATTAACAATGATATCTACAGTTGCATAGGCATTTTTATCATTGGCCACTCTTGTTAATTGCGGTCGTACCCACCATAATTGCTTGGTTAGTTTGCCATTAACCTTTTCCTGTTTGTTTTTAATAATCTGCACCTGATCTTTACCCGTAGTAATGGGTCTGTTGCCATAATTAACATAGGCATCGGGTGAAATGGTTAATGGTTGGTAATAAATTTCCACCCTTGTATTGGCATCCGCCAAAGTAGTTCTTACCGGAGAAGCAGTGACATCCACCCACATGGCAGAGGGGTATTGAATTTGATAGCCATCGGGGTAATTTTTCAGGGTATTCAGAGAGCCGTGCTCGATAATTTTGGTATCCCGCTGAAAATCCGGGGTGGTAACAACCAGGCCATCCACAATAATGGTTGGTGCTACCGCAGGCGGGGACGCTTGCGCAATCCCGGCGGCATAACCGGGAATGACACTGACCATATACATTAGGCAAGCTAAAAACAAGATACCTAGCCCACGCCGTGATTTCCGTAGTAATTGGTTTCTCAAAGAATAACTCTCCTTCCACATATAAACAACTTATTTAGTATAATTTTCTACACAGTTCTGTAGAATCCTGTTACTCTTTGTCAGCTTGTAGAAATTGTCAAAAAAGAAAGCTTCCCACCTTACGAGAAGCCTTTTAAAAGTAAATTTATGGCTGTTGGTTAGTAAAATACTAAGGCATAGGCCATTCCCGTAAAAGACAATGCCAGGACAACCGATAAAATCAGCCTTACCAACAAAATATCCCACCTCCTAATTCGACGTTTTTCTGTGAAGTAAGTTCAACAAGATAACCTAACATCCTTCATTTTCCATATCCTACAAAGCCAAAAAGACCCTGGCTTAGGTATTGCATTTAGCCAGGGTCTCCAATTACCATCTTTATTTCTTTTTAGCAATAACTTTCTTAGCGGCTTCTACGATACCGGCGGAAGTAAGACCAAAGTGCTCCAACAGTTCGGCAGGTTTGCCGGATTCACCAAAGGTGTCCCGTACGCCTACCCGCTGCAGGGGAACGGCGTGATGTTCCGCTAAAGTCTCAGCCACAGCACTACCTAAACCACCAATGATGGAATGTTCTTCAGCCGTTACTACGGCACCGCACTCCCGGGCGGCTTCTACAATGGCAAAGATATCCAGAGGCTTGATGGTATGTACATCCACCACTTTAGCCTGAATTCCGACCGTAGCCAAAGCTTCGGCAGCCTCTAAAGCAGCAGAGACCATAATGCCGGTAGCCACCAGAGCCACATCACTACCCTGTCGCAGGGTTACTGCCTCCCCGGGGGTAAATTTGAAATCCTCTCCGTGAATGGTCGGCACACCGGAACGACCCAGGCGGATATAAACAGGTCCCTGAATTTCGACAGCGGCCCGTAGGCAAGCCGCAGTTTCCACCGCGTCAGCAGGTACAAACACCGTCATGCCCGGCAGGGCCCGCATAATGGCAATGTCTTCAATGGACTGGTGAGAGCCACCGTCTTCACCAACGGTAACACCCGCGTGGGTGGCAGCAATTTTTACGTTAAGCTTCGGATAGCAGATACTGTTGCGAATTTGTTCAAAAGCCCGTCCAGTGGCAAACATAGCAAAGGTACTGGCAAAGGGGATTTTACCCACAGTGGCAAGCCCTGCGGCGGTGGACATCAGGTTGCCTTCGGCAATACCCATATTAAAGAAACGATCGGGGTACGTTTTCATAAAATCATGGGTTTTGGTGGACTTGGATAGGTCTGCATCCAGTACCACTACATTTTTATTATCAGCTCCCAGGCGAACCAGTTCTTGTCCATAGGCCTCCCGGGTGGCAATCTTCTTGGTCATGGTAAACCTCCTGCTTATCGGTATTTCTTAGGGGTCCTTTTGGCCGTCGGCCTGTTTGTCGAAACGATAAAACCGCTATTCTACACTAATCTCACGCTAATTCAGCCAGCGCCTGCTCCACCTGCTCGGGCTTGGGGGCGTTACCATGCCAGCCAACTTGGTTTTCCATAAAGGAAACACCTTTACCCTTGACGGTTTTGGCAATAATCATGGTTGGCTTGCCTTTCGTAGCCTGGGCTTCCGCCAGGGCTTGCAGGATTTGCTTGATATCGTGGCCGTCTATTTCTATCACATGCCAGTTGAAGGCCCGCCATTTTTCCGGTAGGGGCGCCACATTCATAACCACATCCACCGGACCGTCTATTTGCAGATTATTGTAATCCAGAAAGGCAGTAAGGTTATCTAATTTAAAATGACCGGCGGCCATGGCTGCTTCCCAGATTTGACCCTCCTGAACCTCGCCATCTCCCAGCAGGGCATAGACCCGTTGGTTTCCGCCGTCTAAACGCAAGCCTAGAGCCATCCCAATGGCCGTGGAAAAGCCCTGTCCCAAGGAGCCGGTGGACATCTCCACACCGGGCAGTTTCTTCATATCCGGGTGGCCCTGCAAACGGCTGCCTAGTTTGCGTAGGGTTTTTAGCTCCTCCACAGGAAAATAACCCTTTTCTGCCAAAGCTGCATACAACACCGGAGCGGCATGGCCCTTGGATAACACAAAGCGGTCACGTCCGGCCCAGTCTGGTTTTTCCGGGTCTAATTTCATGGTGTCAAAGTAGAGTACGCTAATCATGTCTGCCGCCGAAAGGGAACCTCCGGGGTGTCCGGAACCGGCTTCACCCAGCATAGTAACAATATGCCGTCGAATGGCTTTGGCCCGTTCCTGTAAACTCTGAATCTTTTCGTTCATCCTTTTCCCTCCAGAATTAAATTATTGCTTATTTTGAGGTTCTAATTCTTTAAAACCTTCCCCAAGTACTTCGTGTACATCGGCCAATATGATAAAGGCGATGGGGTCTTCTTCTCTGACAATTTTCTTTAGCCGAGTAACCTCGGAGCGTCCCACCACCGAAATGAGCACTTCTTGCTCACTGCCGCTGTACATACCCCTGGCCTTCCAAGAGGTTGCACTGCGATCCAGTTCTTTAATAATAGCTTGGCTAATGGCATCGGCCCGTTTAGTAATAATCATAAATGCCTTGGCCGAGCTAAAGCCTTCGATGACCAAATCAATAATCCAGGAAGCCAGAAAAATAGTAATGAGAGCGTACATCGCTAGTTCCGCCGAACGGAACACCAAGCCTGCCCATAGTACCACAATACCATCTATAATAAAAAGTAATTGACCAATATTAATCCCTACATAGGTGCGGAGGATGGCAGCCAACAGTTCCGTTCCCCCGGTGGTACTATTAAAACGAAAGACCATGCCCAACCCAATACCCATAAGGACGCCTCCGTATAAACTGGCCAACAGCAAGTCCTCGGTGACGACCGGGATATAAGGTACCAGCAGATCTACAAAGACGGATAAAGCGACGGTGCCGAAAATCGAATTGACCGTATAACGCCAGCCCAACCGCAAGATGGACCAGATAAATAGCGGGATGTTCAACACCAGCATGACCAGCCCCACCGGCCATTGAAACATATGATATAAAATGGTGGCAACACCACTAAGGCCACCGGCTGCTATCTTAGCAGGAACCAGGAAGGCATCCAGGGCGATGGCTGTTAAAATAACTCCAATGGTTACACCCAGATAATCCTTTAACCAACGTAAGAACATGAATAAACCCTTTCGTTATTTTAGATTGATTAGACACAATTTATCATACCCCGAAAATTTACAGCCTATTTAGTGTTCTCTTTTAAGATGCTATTTCCTTCCAGACCAGAAAAAATCCTGTCGAAATAGGGTGCAAAGAGAGTGCTAACGGTGACAACCCGCAAACACTTCCTCTCGAATACGATCCTTCCGTTTTTTTAAGTAGGCTTTATCATCTTTGCACCAGCTTTAGAAGAAGTTTTGGAAAATCCTCTTCTATCAAAGTATCCGTGTTGTTGATAAACAACACTTCCTGTATTTTGTTATCCCGAATTAATTGCACCACACCTTCCTTGTAATGGCGAGGATCGACAACATAGATCTCCTCATAATGCGGGATTAAAAACGGCACAAAGGCATTGCCATAGGAGTCCTTAATCACTAAAATCTTTTTGCCATTTTTTACCTGAGTCACAATCTTGCCCAAAGGGATATCGCCGCCTAAAAAGATGCCGTATTTATTTTTGTTTTGGGCATGAGCCATTTCTAGAACCTCTCGTTGCACAGGGGTGTTGCTCCAGTATACATAATATTGATGCTCGGTAAAGGGCTGATACAATTGCAGTGTATCCGGTTTTTTTTCAAGATTCTTGTTTAAGGTTAGGGTATGCAGGGAGCCAAGAAAGGGAGCCAGTTCCTGAACGGCATATTTTTCCAAGGGAACAGCCTTGTCTCCGGTGGCCTTCATCAGCGCAGTATAGGCACGATAAGCACCCAGGGCTGTCCAGTGGTGGTCCGTTCTAAAGTACAGGTATTCTCCCCAACTCTCTTTTAGGGTGGCATAGGCATCCACCGGCGTTACCCGGTGCAACCGCTTATTTACGAAATCAATGCTGTTCTTTTCCGGGGCCGATACCTCTTTGCTCTTCTTATTAGCCACAAATTCAATTTGCGTGGGGGCAATTAACGAATATATCTTGACCCCGTCTGATAGTCGTTCTTGCAAATTGTTGATGGCAGTGGCATAAAGCCCTAAGGCCTGTGGATTAAAGTAATGAATATACATGGCCCGATCCTTGAGCAGGAGGATACTCCCTGTCTTGCCTGGTTCCCCGGCAGCAAAATTCGCTCCGGTATGGTCTACAATGGTAGCTTGATCTTCCCTGGAAAAGCCACGTAACTCTTTAATATCCCGGCTAAGGTTGACAAAGTTCTCCCGAAAAATAAAGGTGTCGGCAAAATATTCTTCAAACTCTTTACAATAATCCCCGGCAAATAATTTTTCCGTGGTCAGCTTCGGTCTTTCTTTTAACGCTCTGTTCTCCAGTTGGGAAATGGTTGGCTTGTCACTGATTACGTTCAAAAATCCTAAACAAAACAGAGTAGCTAAAAACAACACAATATTAGCGTACAGCACCTTTTTCATCTCTTATTCACCTATCTTATGTACTTAAAACCTAAAGTAGAGAAACGGGTTATAGCTATTACCCACCAAAAGAACGGAACAAACTATTAATAAGGCGAAGCAAATCACTGGCTTGCCAACTTCCAGATAGCGCCCCCAGGGATTTTTCAAACTCTGCAATTTAGCTAGCACCGGGGTGCAGCCAATGATCGCCAGAGCTAGGAATGTACAATTGTTGTAAATAGCGGTTATGACATCCTGATTTACTAACTGGCGATTGGCCAAACCAAACATAATGCCTAGGAAATCAATCGCCTTGGCAAATTCTGTGTAGTAGAAGAACACCCAGCCCACCAATGCAGCCACCAATAAATAGACATGAGAAAACACCTTAGGAAGTTTGGCAAAAAGGCTAAGTAAGAACTTCTTCTCCAGCATAATCAGCAGACCATAATATAGACCCCAGACAATGAAATTCCAACTGGCACCATGCCAAAAGCCGGTTAAAAACCAAACTACAAACATATTCCTTATATGATGGCTGCGATTACCACCCAGGGGTATATAGACATAGTCCCGAAAAAAACTGCCCAGGGAAATGTGCCAGCGCCGCCAAAATTCGGTGGCTGAGGTTGAAACATAGGGATGGTTAAAGTTCTCTTTAAAAGTAAAGCCGAACATTCTACCCAATCCTATGGCCATATCCGAGTAACCGGAAAAGTCAAAATAGATTTGCAGGGCAAATAAAGTAATGCCGAACCACGCTCCCAGCACAGTAGCCTCTGCTAAATTGCCGTTCAGATAAGCTCCGGCCAGTTCCCCCGCCGTGTTGGCTAAAAGCACCTTTTTAGCCAAACCGATGGTAAAGCGAGTGATTCCTTCACTAAAACCAGCGAGAGTAATCACCCGCTGGTCAATTTGTTGGGCAATATCCTTATAGCGTACGATGGGGCCTGCCACCAATTGGGGAAAGAGGGAAATATAAAGTAACAATTTCGGAAAAGACTTCTGGCATGTCATTTCTCCCCGGTAAACATCAACCACATAGCAAATGGCCTGGAAGGTGTAAAAGGAAATGCCTAAGGGCAAGCCATATTGATAGTAGGGCAACTGAGTATGGAACAAAAGGTTGATATTTTCCGCAAAAAAGGCGGAGTATTTAAAAAAGGCCAATACGGCAAGATTCGCCGTAATAGCCGAGATCAAAGCCGCCTTACTCTGCCAGCGTCCCCGATATTTCTCCACCTTGAGTCCAAAGTAATAGTCTACCAGCACCGTAAACAACAGCAGACTAACCCAAACCGGTTCTCCCCAGGCATAGAAGAGCAAGGAAGCCAGGATTAAAACAAAATTACGATAGGTTTGATTCTTAATGATAAAAAACAGTAGTAACGTTATGGGCAAAAAAGCATACAGAAAAATCAGGCTGGAAAAAACCAATCCTTTCTCCTCCAAAATATCAATTTACGACAATAAGAATGTAGTTCTATAATTGTTGCTTATATTCCTTTTAGTTATTGGGAAGTAGGAGTTTTGGGAAAAATCTAGAGTTTTTATCTAAATCGTTGTAAAAGAAAGTAAAAACCTCTACCAACGGTAGAGGCCGGATGAAGCGTTCATCCTTGACTGTGCAAGGGTAAGTATATCATAGTTTATATTTAAAATACACAGAGTTCCTAAAACATCAAGCAACCAGCTTAGTGTGTAGAACTAGCTTTATTCTTTAAGTAAGATGCGATAAACTCATCGATGGCTCCATCCATTACGGCATGAACATTGCCAATTTCTTCGCCGGTGCGATGGTCCTTTACCAGGCTATAAGGGTGGAAAACATATGAACGAATTTGACTGCCCCAGGCAATCTCCTTTTGATCACCCCGCAAAGAAGCCAACTCCTCTTCTTTTTTACGCAATTCCAGGTCAATGAGTTTGGACTTTAATAGCTTCATGGCGGCCACACGGTTGAAAGTTTGGGATCGTTCATTTTGGCAGGCCACCACAATACCTGTAGGTAGGTGAGTAATCCGCACAGCCGAGTCGGTCTTGTTAACGTGCTGACCTCCCGCTCCTCCAGAACGATAGGTATCGATTTTCAATTCCTCCGGCCGGATAGTAACCGCCACTTCATCCTCAACCACCGGCAGTACATCCACCGAGGCAAAGGAAGTATGCCGACGGCCCGCCGTATCAAAGGGAGAAATGCGTACAAGCCGGTGCACCCCCTTTTCACAGCGCAGGTAGCCATAAGCATTCGGACCGGACACCTGGATGGTAGCACTCTTAATACCCGCCTCATCGCCGGGGAGAAGATCCAAGATCTCTACCTTAAAACCATGGTTCTCGCAATAGCGAGTATACATGCGAAAGAGCATCTGTGCCCAATCTTGAGATTCGGTACCACCAGCACCGGGGTGTAGGGACAAAATAGCATCGCCTCGGTCGTAAGGGCCAGACAGCAATACCTCCAGTTCAGTATCGTCTACCCCTTTAGTCAGAGACGCCAGTTCTGTCAGCAGTTCTTCATCCAACAAGAGGTCCTGCTCTTCCAGACACAACTCCCACATCACTTCCAAATCCTGATGAGCGGATTCCAATGCCTTAAAGGCACCTACCCGATCCTTAAGCTTGGTTAACCTCTGGTTAACTTTCTGACTTTGTTCCACGTTATCCCAAAAACCCTGCTGCATCATTTCTCGTTCCAGTTTTTCTATTTCCTCTTGCTGCCTATCAATGTCAAAGAGAAACCCTCAAATCTTGGATACGCTTCCCCAACTTCTCTAAATCACGCCTTACTTCGGTATCTAGCAAAGGGATTCATCCTTTCTTAAGTAACTACATCACCAGAAATTCATACTAGAAAATGTACTAAATACTAAAAGGGGTCAAACCCCTTTTAGTATTCTCTGTATTATTTACCGCAGCATTTTTTGTATTTTTTACCGCTGCCACAGGGGCATTCGTCATTTCTTCCCACCTGTGATTCTTTACGAATTGGCTTCTGTCCCTCTTCTTCATAGCGGTTTTCTACCACTTGCCGCTGCTGTCTTTCTTGAGGAGTTACCATATTCACCCGAAAGACATAACGAACTACATCATCCTGGATATTGGCAATCATGTTATTAAACATTTCGTAAGCTTCAAATTTATATTCTATGAGAGGATCTTTACTACCATAACCCCGTAAACCAATACCCTCCCGGAGCTGATCCATGGCATCCAGATGATCCATCCACTTTTCATCTACCAAACGCAACAGCACAATGCGTTCGATTTCACGCAGGGTTTCCACACCAAGCTCTTGCTCCCGCTGATGGTAAAACTCCATGGTTTTCTCTAAAAGTTCTTCCTTAAGCCCCTGGCGTCCCATATCCTCAAGGTCAGTTGGCTGCAGAGTATGGTTCGGCAGGTAGAGGTTCTCTGCATGCTCTAATAGGCTGGTTAAATCCCATTCTTCCTGGTGTACACCTTCAGGGCAATACATGTCGACTGAACGCTCCACCACAGTAGCGATGGTTTCTTTAATATTCTCAGCCATGTTCTCACCAGTCAACACTTTACGTCGCTGCTGGTAGATCACTTCACGCTGCTGGTTCATAACATCATCATAGTCTAATACGTGTTTACGAATGGAGAAGTTACGATTTTCCACACGTTTTTGTGCTGTCTCAATAGATTTACTAATGAGACCATGTTCAATAGGCACATCCTCTTCCATGCCCAAACGCTCCATCAGTCCAGCAATATTATCTGAACCAAACAAACGCATCAGATCATCTTCTAGGGAGATGTAAAACTGACTGGAACCGGGGTCACCCTGACGGCCTGAACGGCCCCGCAGCTGATTGTCAATCCGGCGGCTCTCATGGCGTTCGGTACCAATAATATGCAGCCCACCTTGCTCTACCACATGAGCTCGTTCTTCTTCACATTGCTTTTTAAATTGATCTAATAGCCGTTTAAACTCTTCGGGAGCTGTTTCCTCTGTCAGATCCTTTTTACGCAGCTCAATTCTAGCTTGAACTTCTGGATTGCCCCCCAACAAAATATCCGTACCACGACCAGCCATATTGGTAGCAATGGTTACTGCTTTAAAGCGACCCGCTTGGGCAATAATTTCTGCTTCTTTATCATGAACCTTAGCATTTAGTACCTGGTGAGGTACACCTCTCCTTTTTAATAGCGCACTCAGAAGCTCCGACTTAGCAATAGAAATAGTTCCCACCAAGACAGGTTGCCCGGTTTGATGTCTTGTTACAACATCTTCCACTACAGCTTTAAATTTGCTAGACTCTGTTTTATACACCACATCGGAAATATCATTACGAATCATTGGTTTATTGGTAGGAATCACAATAACTTCTAAGCCGTAGATCTTACGGAATTCTTCCTCCTCTGTAAGGGCCGTTCCGGTCATACCCGCTAATTTATGATACATCCGGAAATAGTTCTGGAAAGTAATCGTTGCTAAGGTTTGGGATTCTTTCTCTATTTTTACGCCCTCTTTGGCTTCAATAGACTGGTGCAATCCATCACTGTAACGACGACCAAACATCAGGCGACCGGTAAATTCATCTACAATGACTACCTCGCCATCCCTAACCACATAGTCCCGATCCCTATGCATCAAGCCATGTGCCTTCAGCGACTGATTTAAGTAGTGATTGATTTCCATATTTGATTCGTCATATAGGTTTTCTATACCCAGTAACTTTTCTGCCTTATCTACCCCTTCTTCTGTCAGCAATACATTGTGGGCCTTTTCATCAACGGTATAATCCGTATCGCGAACTAATTTAGGCACAATCTTAGCCATTTTATAATAAAGTTCCGTCGGTTTATCCGCAGCACCAGAAATAATTAGGGGTGTCCGGGCCTCATCAATTAAGATACTATCCACTTCGTCCACAATGACGTAGTGTAAATCCCGCTGCACTAATTGCTCCGGATTGTGAGCCATGTTATCTCTCAGGTAATCAAAGCCAAACTCATTATTCGTTCCGTAGGTAATATCCGCATTATAGGCTTGCCTGCGTTGTTCCGGGCTAAGTCCATGCACAATTAGCCCCACAGATAAACCTAGGAAACGGTATATTCTACCCATCCACTCACTGTCACGGGTAGCGAGGTAGTCGTTCACAGTAATTACATGAACGCCTTTGCCGGTTAAAGCATTTAGATAGACCGGCAAAGTAGCAACCAGGGTTTTACCTTCACCGGTTCTCATTTCTGCAATACGCCCCTGGTGCAGCACCATTCCACCGATTAACTGAACATCATAGTGCCGCATACCGAGTACTCGCTTAGAGGCCTCTCTAACAACAGCATAGGCTTCAGGCATAATATCATCCAGAGTTCGACCATTTTCCAGCAGTTGTTTAAATTCACTCGTTTTATTCCGCAATTGTTCATCTGTTAGACCAGCAATCTGAGATTCTAAGTCATTAACATCTTCTACAATGCGTTGCAGGCGCTTTACTTCCTTCGCATTGTCATCAAAAAGGTTCTTTATAAAATTAAACACGGTTGACCACCTTTCAGGTATATTGACTATTTCACTAAACGCAAGGAACCACAGAGGTTCCTTGCGATAGGTCTAGATATCTAGGCAACATTGTTATTTTATCACCCAATAAAAACAGAATCAAGAAATCTGCTTTCTTCTGTAATTTTCTCCTTTAAGCAAGCTTTTCCTTCTAAGGTGCGGGATTTTTATCATGGTAATAACTATTAAGTTTTCCAGTCAGCGGTATTTAAAAAACAAGGCACGCCACTGGGCGAGCCTTGTTTTTAGATCAACATCGTCTAGAATTCCGGTTCGATTAAGCCGTAGTTGCCGTCTTTTCTCTTATAAACCACATTGGTTTGTTCCGTTTCTGCATTGGAAAAGACAAAGAAATCGTGGCCCAGCAGGTTCATCTGCATAATGGCCTCATCCAAGGCCATGGGCTTAATAGCAAAGCGCTTGGTTTTAATTACTTGCGGCGATTCATCATCAAATCTTTCAATCTCTACCGTGTTGGTCAGGGCGCGACCGTTCCGGCGGTTGATTCTGCCCTTATAGCGTTCGATCTGGCGTTCCATTTTTTCGACCACCAGGTCAACGGATGAATACATCTCGGCGGTAGCTTCTTCGCCCCTAAGCAGCATACCGTTAACAGGGATAGTAACTTCAATCTTATGAGAGTCACCCTCAACCACCAAAGTGGCAATGGCTTCCCCCATGTTTTCTAAAAACCGATCCAGCTTGCCAAGGCGTTTTTCCACATAGTCCCGTAAGGCAGGAGTTACATCAATGTTTTTACCACGAACTTGTACTTTCACAAGCACCACTCCTTCCCAATGATCCCGGCATCCTGTGCCTTGTAATTATTATTCCCGAATTTAGCAGAAAATCCTGCAATATTTTAACAAAATTTTAAAACCCTGGCCAATGGCCAGGGTCGAAGTTTTCAATGTAAATTAACGCTTATAAACGTTAGCAGCTTGAGGACCACGAGCGCCTTCAACGATGTCGAATTCAACTTCTTGACCTTCAGCTAAAGATTTGAAACCTTCTTCTTGGATTGCGGAAAAGTGAACGAATACATCGCCACCTTCTTCTCTTTCAATAAAGCCATAACCTTTTTCCGCATTAAACCATTTTACCTTGCCGAGCATTTACATTCCTCGCTTTCAAAATACTTTCCAGGGAGCCTAGTAGGACTCACATGCGGATATATTACCACTATTATTTATTAACTGTCAAGTATTTCCGTTGTCGACTGTTTCCATCAGCTTGTCGAAAAATTCCTTGTTGAAGGACCTTTTCCTGTGGATAATGTGGATAAGTCTGTTAATAACCTATTAAATAAGGTGTTTTACTGTGGACATCCTATTTTCCTCGTGGTATATTTTGTCAAATTGTAATTTTTATTGGCATAAATTTTGTAAAGAAAAGTAACTTACAGTATTTTCCAGTCAATTGTAATCATTTACCAGTTTATACCATTTAATCAATTTGAGTCGAACCATTGCTACTTTCCTGCATTGGCTAAGGTGATAACGAAAATTTTGCCGGCCCCAGCAGCCTTTAACGTCTCTGCGATGGTTGAGGCGGTGGAGCCAGTGGTGAAAACATCATCTATTAACAAAAGGTTTCTTCCAAAGATATCGGCCGCTGGCCCTTTAAGCAAAAAGGCATCCTTAAGATTTTGTTTTCTTTCTTCCCTGGGGAGCCCTGTTTGAGGTGGGGTTTCTTTGTATTTAATCAGTGTCTCCCTCAGTAGGGGCAGTTTTAAACCCCTGGCCACTTCTTTAGCCAGCAGTTCTGCCTGGTTATAGCCCCGCTCCCATTGACGCTGGCGGGACAGGGGTACCGGCAGAATGGCTTCACATTGAGCCAAAGGAAGCTGCTGCTGGATAAGTTCCACCATTAAGCAAGCCAGCAGCGGTGCCAGCGACTTTCTGCCCTTAAATTTAAACAGGTGGATCGCCTGCCGCAGGACTCCTTCATAGGGCCCCACCGCCCTGGCTAGCTCAAAGGGCGGTGGCTGGCGGTGGCATGCCGGACACAGACTGGATGGCCGCCGGTGCCTGCTGCCCAAGGGCCTGCCACAAACCCGGCAATGGGGCTGTTTGGCCCAGCCTGCCAACCAACCGCGGCAGCTAGGACAGATTCCCTCGCTGTCACCCGTAACACTGCCACAAAGCTGACAGCCAGGATGGGTGGGGAAGAGAAGCTTTACCAGGGCCTCTAGCAGGGGATGCATAAAAATCATCCTTTGCCTAAATGTTTCCCCCTATTTCTCCAGCCGCTCGGAAATATCCTGCCGGGGCTACCACCGAGAGCATCCCTTTAGCCCCTCAAAGCTGATCCGACTGTAAATTAATAATTAGCAGGATTAAAGAAGCCGCTACCCCGCCCATTAAAGTGAGTAGCCACATAAGGATTTGCTCCTGCCGAGCTGCCAAACGTTCCAGGGCTGCTGCCTGGCGTTCCTGCCACTGTTTTAAATGGCCGACGTCTGCCTCCAGAGTCGAGACTTGTCGGGCCAGATTAAGTTCTATGGACATGGGAGAACCTCCTTTGGCTGAAGACCGATGGCCAAGGGGCGGGCTATGCCCGCCCCCATGCCTTAGATCAGTTCCAGTTCTGCTATATCGCGGCTGACTACTCTGGCTCCGGCCACTCCTACCAAACTACCGCCGGTGCTGGTGAAGATATCCTGGGTGACAATCTCGTCCATAACAGTTTTCACCTCGGCTGCCTGCAGATCCTCCCTGGGTTCTGTCACCCGAAGGGTTACTTTACTACCTGCGGTGTTAACAAAGACTAGTTCCAGTGTTTTACTCATGCGTTATTCCTCCTTGTTGGTTATTGGTTGATTAACTGGCTGTCATCTACCCGATAGATGCCCTGTACAGGGGTGGTCTGCAGGCTGTTGATAGCCATCGCCACTTCATGCAATTCCTGGTCCCCGGCGCTGGTCTTCACCTTGGAGTAGGTGCGGTTTACATAAACCGGATCACCGTTGCCGTTGACACCTTTCTGATAGCGCAGCTTCAGGCTGCAGGTATTGGGTTGTTTTACCACTGCCATGTTTGTTTCCTCCTTGTTTTTCAGGACCGGCCCCTTTGGTTTAGCGCTTGACCTTATTGTAGCGGAGCCTTCGGCAAAAGGAAAAAACCGACCCTGGCCTCCTAACAGCAAAAAAACTGCCAGTTTAGCCAAATCGGTTCTCCTGGGATAAAAACAACACCGACTTGGTGAAAATCGGTGTTGTTTTGAATGAAGTATAGAAGTTACAGAGAAATATATTGGCTATTCCAAGGAATCAACCTATATCCTTCCCCAGCCTAGCCCGCAGCTGCTTAATAAGCTGACTGTAAGCGATAGTACGGTCCCGTCCCAGTTCCTTGGCCCGGGCTGCTGCCTTTTCCGCTCCCTGGAAAATCTGATCTGGGTCGCTGTTGTCCTGGGGAAAGGTAGCCACACCTACAGAAACCGTCACCGTTACCTGCTGCCGGGCTTCCTCGGGGACCAGGCGGCGATCCCTCACCTCAATGCGAATATGCTCTGCCAACCGCAGGGCCTCTGTGGTATCCAAGCCTGGTGCCAGCACCGCCAACTCACCACCGCCGTAACGCCCTAAGATATCCGTTGGTTTGGTGATATCCCGCAGCACCCCTGCCACCAATTGAATTACCCCATCCCCTGCACCATGACCATGGCGGGAGTTAAAGCTCCGCAAATTGTCGATATCGATCAACAACAGCGAAACAGGGGTTTCTCCACTGTTGGCCCGTACCATGTGCTTTACAGCCTGACGATAGAACAGACGGTGGGTAAGAAAATCCGTCAAGCGATCCGTCGCTGAGAGATGCTGTATTTTTTCTTCCAATAGATCGTGGGATATCACAATACCTGCCTGCCCACCGATAATACTGAGCAATGGCACGGCTCTATCGTTAAAGGCGTAGGGCTTCATCTCCCCCAATACCAACAAGCCGGTCACTTCCCCCTGAAACAACAGTGGAATTACCAACACTGAACGAAACTGTTGGAAAGGTACTGCTGCCTCAGGAAGCATGTCCCTTACATCTTCGAGGCTCACCGGTTGCTTGGTGCTAATAGCCTGTCCCACTACCCCTTCGGTGGCAGAAATCACCACATTACACAGGTCTTCCTTCAGTGGCCCCTGGGCGGCACCGGGTAAAAAAAGCTGGCGGGAGTCCGACCAGAAAAAAATTACCGCCGTATGGTAGCCCACAATGCGACTGGTCTCCTGCAGAATTTGATTAAAAAATACCGCTGGCTCACCACTAAGGCGTAAGCCTTTCGACACTTGGAACAAGGCGGTTAATTCCTTGTTAGAGGTGGCAATATGTACATAGCGCCGCAGAATTATTTGGGCCACTAGTACCGGTAAAAATAAAATCAAAGCCCAACCGACACCCAGCTTAAGATAAACCATGGCCAGCAGCGCCCCATAGGGTGCGGTGATCAGATAGGTTAAACCATCCCAACGCCATACCTCCCAACCAAACAAATCCGGATAATCTCTGCGGCCGGGCAGCAAATAAAAATAAACCAGCAAGTGATTGATTAAAAAGTAGGCCAAGGTATATACCATGATGGGCAGGACTGTGCCATTCGTTAACTCAAAAAAAGTTGCCGCTCCGGTAGCGGCTAGAACATGCTGAGCACTGTTAAACAGAGTGGCGCGCAAGGGATTCCCTCGATTGGCAATACCCAGACCAATGAGGAAGATAAGTGCCGTTACAAAAGCTGTGGTCACGCCACCGCAGATGAGTTGGCTGGCTAAAACGATCACATAACCACCAGAAAGAAAGCCCTGGGCAAGGGGCACCGCCAACCATTCCGCCAATACCCCCAGTAGAATCAGCATAGCCATGGTGCTACCCTGATCTAAATTCAAAGCAGGGAAAACCTGCCATAGATAGCCAAAGCCTAAAAAAATGATTGTCCAGGTATATAGTAAACCAAGACCGCTACGTCTTGAAATATCCACCACCTCCCCTCTCCTACTATTCGACAATATATGGTAAATCACCTCCAGCCCTGGGAAAAAAATACACGAAAAACCTTTTCCGCCAAGAGACCTTGGGGTAATCTGCGCAAGTCTACCAGCCAAACCAACGCATTATGACAGTGGAGCAAACCAACTTGCCTGGCTTGGTCCCCCTGGGATACATTGTGCTTATCATCAGTTACAGTGATCAGCCGAAAATTACATTTCCCTTGCAAAGCGGTAAGAATTCTACGGGTATCATCCTCCGACCCATCATCTACCACCAACACCTCCAGTTCTACCCATTGGTGTTTACGCCAGGATTCCAGCCGACGCATCAGATACTCAATATCCCGCTCCCGGTTCCGCAGTACCACCAACATACTCACCGGCGGCCCAGGAGCATGTTGCAGAAGTTTCACGATGTCCTGTACCACATAATAAACCCCATAACAAGCCAAAATCAGCATCAGCAAATAACCGACAACTTCCCACATAACAACACCCCCCGTGCTTTAGAGTATGTTTTACAGCACGGGGGGTGTGAGGAAAAATCTATGAAAATCATCATACAACCCTTTTGAATGGCTTCCCTAGGATTCAAAATACCTTTCTAAAATTGAGATTGCTTCAGCACGGGTAAGGAGTTGGTCTGGCTTAATGGTTCCATCAGGGTAACCAACAACGATTTTCCCGGTTATCGCCTTTTGAATGCTTTCCTGGGCCCAGGAGGGTATTGCTTCCTGCACGATATTCTCCTGTACGGTACTATCCCCAGCAAGGGGTGGCAATACTTTGCCAATTAGGGCGATACCCTCGGCTCTTGAGATATATTCGTTTGGCTTAAGCACTCCACCCTCCTGGCCCACGACAATACCAGTGTCAAAGAGCGGTTTAATCATCTCTAGTTCATTTTCTTCTTTGTCTATGTCCTTAAATCTTTGCTTGAGCGGTTCTTGATTGGTTATCACCTTTTCCACATGTTTTGAGGGAAAAGGAAGGTATACATCCGCAAACATGGTGATATACTCCAGTCTGCTCACCTTTTCACTGGGTTTCTGTAGGTATTGTTCTTTATAGGCAAATAATTTGGCTACTCGAACGGCACTGGCGTTTTTCTTGTTATATACAAAGTCGATAAAAATTTGCCCCGGCCCTGCTACATTGCCCACCTCTATCACAATAGACCGCGGTGTGCCCGCAACAAATTTAATTCCTGGCTTCCCTCCGGCATCCTGAATTTGATTTTTTACACCATCCACCATTTCAGGCCACTCAACATAATCTCCATAATTCTCTGCACTAGGTACCTGCGAATAGCAAAAACCCGCTGGTAGAGTAACCATTACTTTGTTGCCTGGATGCAAGGGGATATCGATACCCTCTTTACCAGCAATTCTCAATGTGCCTAACACTCTGTTTTCGCCAATGGTCACTGTAGGAGTATCTAGAACTGTGTTTACGGTGTTCCCTGAATGGCTTTGTCCCTGGGTCTTTTCAGGATCTGAAACCGATATTCTAACATCGGCTGCCCAGGTTGCTGTGGGACTGGAAAAACAAAGCAGCAGTACAAAAACAACACGTATGAGAATATCTTTTTTAGGTAATCGATATACCATTAAAGATCCCTCCCTTAAATTATCCTATTGTATTCATAACTACTTTACCATAATGTAGGGCTTTTGGTAATGCTAAAAGGGCACTCCTGTCATAAACAAGAGTGCCTTAGATTTCTATCATCTATTCGGTTCTACTCAACAGGGCCTACCTCGTACCTAGATGCCTGCTTCCCCCCGCAAAATTTCTACCTTATCAAGACGCTCCCAGGGGAGGTCGAGATCCGGGCGGCCAAAGTGGCCGTAGGCGGCGATTTGTTTGTAAAGGGGGCGCCGTAAATCCAGGGACTTGATGATGCCGGCTGGACGCAGGTCGAAGTGGCGGTTGATGAGATCAATGATTACATCGTCACTAACCACACCAGTGCCAAAGGTCTGTACACGAACAGACACTGGGTGGGCTACACCGATGGCATAGGCCAGTTGAACTTCGCATCTTTTGGCTAAACCAGCCGCCACTACGTTTTTAGCCACGTAACGGGCAGCGTAGGCAGCGGAACGGTCCACCTTGGTGGGGTCTTTACCGGAGAAAGCACCCCCGCCGTGAGGGGCACTGCCGCCGTAGGTATCAACAATGATTTTGCGTCCGGTGAGGCCGGCATCCCCGTGGGGTCCACCAATAACAAACCGGCCAGTGGGGTTGATTAAGAAGCGGGTATTGTTATCAACCAATTCCAGTGGCAGGATGGTGCGAGCTACTTTTTCAATCATATCTTCACGAATGACGGACAGTTCCACTTCCGGGTGATGCTGGGTGGAAATGACGACGGTATCGATACGGGAGGGTCTATCACCATCATACTCAACAGTAACCTGAGTTTTGCCGTCCGGGCGCAGGTAATCGACCAAACCGCTCTTACGAACCTCGGCTAACCGTTGCGCCATTTTGTGAGCCAAAGAAATGGGCAAGGGCATTAATTCCGTGGTTTCATCGGTAGCATACCCGAACATCATCCCCTGGTCACCGGCACCGATGGCTTCAATTTCTGCCTCAGACATTTCACCGGTCTTGGCTTCTAAAGCCTTGTCCACACCCATAGCGATATCCGGGGATTGTTCATCAATAGCAGTAAGCACGGCACAGGTGCTACCGTCAAAACCGTATTTTGCCCGGTCGTAGCCTATTTGCAGAATGGTTTCTCTGGTTACCTTGGGGATATCTACATAGCATTGGCAAGAGATTTCTCCACCAACCAGGGCCATACCAGTGGTAACAAAGGTTTCACAGGCCACGCGGGCCATGGGATCTTTGGCTAAAATGGCATCCAAAATAGCATCGGAAATTTGGTCTGCTACCTTATCGGGATGCCCCTCGGTAACAGATTCGGATGTAAATAGCTTTCTACTCAACTGTCCAACCTCCCTGTAATTAACATTTCCCACAATTACCGGAAATAAACAAACCTCCCCAATTTGGAGAGGTTACTTTTCCCAGCTATCTCACAATGACCTCATCTGTCAGGAACAAGTTTCCTGCAGGAATTGGCACCTTCCATGTGGTTGCCGGGTTTCATCGGGCCAGTCCCTCCACCTCTCTTGATGAGAAAAACATATAAAATTGCCAGAGTTTATTTTAACAGAAGCGGTACATTGTGTCAAATAAAATCATTTTTGCTCATAATAGGAGCGATCTAGCGGCTGTAGATCCACCAGCACGGTATCCTGGCCAAATTTTTTGACCAATTCCCAGGGAATCACCAGATCCTTCCCTTGACGTACCAGCCCAAAATAACGGCGGGGTGCCTGCAGTACCAGGGCCACCACTCTGCCGGTTTCCATATCAATATGCAGATCCTTTATCGGTCCCAGTTTAGCACCGTCACTTAGATTGACAATGTCTTTCAGTTCTAATTCGGTTGCTTTGATCATCACGCCCACCTCCCCTAACCCAGATTATGCATGGGCAGGGTTATTGGTGCGGTGATATTACCCTCGGGAAGAACGCAGGCGTTTAAGAAATTTCCCGGCATAGAGGGTTACCAGACTCGCTTCTTCCATTTTTAGGGTGAAAATGGCAATTATCAGCACTAACACGCCAGCGCCAATGGCTGCCCCCACCTGAATGGCCAGCCCCAGTGTCCCGAGCGGCATCAAGAAACCAGCAGTGACAGCGTTGACACCCCAGGCTGTCACTGCCATCAGTGCTGTGGCTAGGATAGTTTGCAGCAGAAACTTGACAGCATTAGTGTTCCACATACCGGGTATCTTCTTATTTAGGAAGTACGTTAGCATCGCCGTGTTAATCAAAGATGCAATGGAGTTGGCCAGAGCTAAACCACCATGTTTCAAAGGCCCCAGGAGCAGTAGACTGAAGGCTAGGTTCACGGCCACCGTTACTGCCATTAATTTCACCGGGGTTCTGGTATCCTGCTGAGCATAAAAAGCCCGGGTCAGAATGACGTTGGCAGCCTGCCCCACCAAGCCAATAGAGTAAAACATTAAGGCCAGGGCTGTCATTTCTGTAGCCTGGGGGGTAAATTGTCCATGTTCGAACAGTAGTTTGATAATAGGCGTAGATAATACCATTAAACCGATACCCGCCGGTAGGGCAAAAAGTATTACCATACGAATAGCCCGTAGCACTGTCTCCGCCAGTTCCTGTTGTTTACCCTGAGCTGCCAGGGTGGTGATGGTGGGATAAAAGGCGGTACCAATGGCCAGGACAAAAAAGGTAATGGGCATAAGAATAATTCGGTTCGCGTAGTTCAAGGCTGAAATACTGCCTTCCAGCAACCCAGAGGCCAGAATACGGTCGATGATCAGGTAAATCTGGTTTAGGGATGTGCCAATGGCCACCGGCCCTACCAGATATAGTACCTTTTTAACACCGGGATGACTCCAATCTATGCTGAATTTATAGCGGAAGCCCACTTGCCGCAGCTTGGGAATTTGCATGAAAGCCGCTAGTACAAAACCCAGCACAGTTCCCGCAGCCAGTCCATCAATACCGTACATACCGCCCAGGGTAAGGGCTGACACAATGATAGTAATATTTGTGATACTAACACTCAGGGCAGGAATACCGAAAACCTGGTTAGCATTTAATAGTCCTTGGAAGACAGTGGACAAGCCGTAAAACACCAGGATAGGTAACATAATTACCGTTAGACGGGTGGCTAAGATAGAGACCTCGGCATTTAAGCCTGGAGCCGTAAGTTTTACTAACCAAGGTGCAGCGAAGAACCCTGCCACAGTAACCAGAGAGAAAATAATGATAACGAGGGTAACAACAGTGTTAAACAACCGCCAGGCCTCGTCCTTTTGTCCTTTGGCAGCATATTCACTAAACACAGGCACCACCACGGTGGCCAAAGCCCCAATGACAATGGCAAATACTGCATTGGGAATATTAAAGGCTACCACATAGGCATCGGTGGTGGCGGTAGCACCAAACATATAGGCTATAACTTGCTCCCGTACAAAACCTAAAATCCGGGAAAGCAAGTTAATAACAGCCACCACCAGGGTGGCTCGGGCAATCATTTTTCCGGTGGACATGGGGGTTACCTCCTGGGTTAATAAGCTACCCGCCTTTAGCTGTTGTAGTATTTTGGGCAGGGTCGTCGCCATGGTTTTTCGGGTTTTAGGCCCTTAAGCCTTAGGCCATAGGATTTTTTATCATTTCGCACAAATGTAGTATATTCTGCTTTATCCAGCTATATCCTGCAGGGTGCGACAAAGAAAGACAAAAGAAACGGCCCCAGTGGTGGAGCCATTCTTAAGCCTTATCAGTTGTTCATTTTGTAATTCAGCAACCGCACCATTACTGTGGCGGCTTCGGCACGGGTGGTGAGATCTTTGGGAGCAAAGGTATCTTGGCCTTTACCCTTCATAAGACCTTCGTTGGTAATAAGCGAGACAGAACTTTTAGCCCAGGGTGCAATATTGTCTTGGTCATGGTAAAGTCCCGTTGGTAAATCTGTCTCATGGAATACTTTGCTACTGTTAAAGTGAATGGCACGTACCAACATGGCCGCCATTTGTTCCCGGGTAATAGGGTCGTTAGGGCCAAAGGTACTGTTGTTGTAGCCGGAAACCAGCCCCATCTTCATCGCTGTACTTACCGCTCCGGCACACCAGTAATCGGTGGGGATATCCGTAAAACTATTGGTATTGGTATCTTCACCAAGACCTAATGTACGAACCAGCATCACGGTAAATTGCCCCCGGGTGACCGTTTCCCCCGGACTAAAGGTTGTCGGTGTTATACCACGCACGAGATGCCGAGCGGCCATAATTTCAATATCACTCTTGGCCCAATGCTCGGTGATATCACTAAAGGTACGGCTGGCTTCCAAAACAGCAAATTTACCCAGACGATTGGTGCTAAAGCTAGACTTGCCGGTATCAGCATTGTAATCATTATTTAGATAATCCCACTGGCGAGTCATTTCATTAAACCGATACGTGCCAATTCGCTGGATATTAAGTCCGGCAGTAGCACCCACAGGGGATGTAATGGTTACTTTAACGGGATAATCGGCTTGATTGGCAACTAATTGACTGCCATCCGGCCAGACAATTAGGGCTCGCACATCTACTACCTTACTAACAGGACGCAGGTACATCAGCGGATCACTGGCAGGTAGGGATTGTTCCCTTACCGTTTGCCAAGCCACCTGCATCTGCAATTGGGCACCTCGTTCTTTATCACCCAAGCGAGAAAAATCTGCCGCAGGGACTTCAATGGTTAAACCTGATAGTTTTAATTCCACTGGCTTGCCGTTACGATAAAGCTCTGCTGCCATGGCCGCGGAAAAAGCCAGAGTAACGGGCTTTTCCTGTATTTCTTCCTGTCCAGCCGCTGTGCTCAACACAACTTTTTCGATATTCCTGGATTCCAAAATAGCCCGTTTGACTACTTCATCTGAAATTGCCGAAGGATCAAAGGGTGAATGCTCTGGCAAAGCCCGCACATCAATCCGCCATACCCTACCAGTTACTGGGTTTACCGTCAATTTAAGCTCTGCTTCCAAGGGTAGTTGCGACCAGTTTAGTTGATTTCCTCCCACATAGATCAAGGCACCCTCGGCCAGGGTCCAGCGAGTACCATCCCAAAGAATGAGCTGATTACTACCCTCTTTGGATTGAATCTTGTTGACAACTGTCGTGTAGAGCGCATCAATATGGTTCACACGCCCATCTTCGTCGAAAGTCAGATACGCCTCGGCACCTGGTGGAATATCAGCCAGCTTGGTTTGTGGTTCGCCACCCCTCCCGACAACTCGAACCGAGGTATCCTCCTCCAGTGTTACATTCTCACCATTACTAAAAAAAAGTGTGTTTTCTTTCACCTCAGAAATAGTCCCTTGCTGAGGCAACGTGCCGTAAACTAAAGCAAAGGGCTGCGGCCCTTGGGCCACCTGATATCCGGTAACTTCCAGAGTATAGGTTCCAAGCTGCGGCTCCTTAATGGTAATCTCCTCAACGTTGTTCATGTGATCGCCGTCGATATAACCATTACCCCAGTAAAATTCTTTACCATCCGGTCCAATCACCTTGAGATCCAGGTCATTAACCAGATCCTTCCCAGTACCTGGGGTTTTGGGGTAATCGGAGTATGCTAGTACCGCTTTAAAAGGCTTGCCGTTACTATTAAAAGTGTAGGTTACTTTCTCGCCGGTGGTGATGCCCTTGGCATCCACCCGTTGTAAATCACCCTTCTCCAATGCCAGCAAAGTTTTTTCCGCATCCACTCGGCCAAAGCCTTGATCTATCTGAGAGACTCCTGGTAGCTTGCGGGTACCAAAAATAAGTAATGCCTTTAACTGGGCAGCGCTGGGGGGAACCCCTTGTCCCACTAAATACTGGCGCAGCAGAACCAAAGTTCCAGCCGTTAGGGCGGTGGACATACTCGTGCCACTCATATAACCATAGTACTGATTGTACATTCCAATGTAATTGTTTTCCTCGGTAGAGTTCTGCTTCCGGGTAGAAAGTATCCAGGTTCCCGGTGCCAGCACCTCCGGCTTAATCCGCCCGTCAAAGGTACCACGGCTGCTGAAGCCTGCCACCTGATCGGGGTTGTCTGAGCTGCTATCCACCCCTCGAATGCCCTCGGTGGAACCTACGGTAATGGCGTTTTTGGCAGCACCCGGAGAACTGACAAAGGGTTTGGTCGTTTTATAGCCATTCCCTGCAGATTTTAGTACCACCATATCGGGATGATCCCAGACAAACTTGTCCAAACTATAGGTATCCCAATCATAAATACCATCGCTGAAATTGGCTCCCCAACTATTCGCATGAATCCGCGGGCTGCCCGGAGCATAATAGGCATCCTGCAACAATTGATAGACCGAGGGGATATGCAAACTCCGATCCTTTTCATTGTAGGTGGCTTGAAAATACACGCCGGCATCCGGTGCAATGCCCTTAATAGCACCCTCGGATTTAACACCGGTGCCAACAATGCTACCGACAATATGAGTGCCGTGACCATTTGGATCGGCCCAGCCGTCACCACTGAAATCCTTAACTCCCACCAGACGATCCTTAATATCCGGGTGCAGTGTATTCAGATTGCCATCCTCTAGTCCCGAATCGGCAACAGCAATTACTTGCCCTTTGCCCGTAAGACCGATGCCGTTATTACCCTGGGCCAAAGCCCACAAGGCGGGCACCCCCATAATACCTGCTGCTAAATTATTTTCAAAGTGATAGCTAGCATTCACGGCTCCGGCCACAGCTGGCCAGGGTAGCATTAGTAGAATCATCATGAAAACAAGGATATATACAATCGGAATCGTTTTCTTTCTTGTTAAAAAAAACAAAGTATCACCTCATAAAATCCCATCACAAACAAAAGCTTAGAAAAATTTAGCTTATGCCAACTCTTTAATACAAAAAAAGATGCCATCGAAAAAAATTCGACGACATCTCGGACAAGTCCTTTATTTTCACAAATTAACTTCAGGAATTTTTTGTAAAAATGCAGAACTATTGGCACTTTGGCCACTTTGCGTGGAAATCGCGGTTAGCCGATAGGAGCCTTTTTTGCATGTTATGCTTGGAGCTTAGGTGTGCAAGTGCAGGATTTCTTTTACTTCTTGCTGCAGCTTGTGCTTCTGTTCCAGGCTATTAGCTTCAACATATACCCGGAACAGTGGCTCTGTACCGGAGGGACGAATCAACACCCAAGCACCGTCGGTCAGAATCAGTTTCGTACCATCCATGGTAATTTTTTCTGTGACCAGCTGTCCTGCTAACTCCTGGGGAGCAAAATCCTTTAACTGGCTGAGGATGGCTTCCTTTTGCTCCAGGCTGGTGTGGATATCCAAACGCTCACTATAAAGCTGGCCAAATTCCGTATAGACTTGCTGCAACAATTCGGTAAGACTCTTTTGATGATAAGCCACCATTTCAGTTGCCAAAAGCCCCGCTAAAATACCATCCTTTTCAGGAATATGGCCTTTAATCGACAGTCCCCCGCTTTCCTCGCCCCCTAAGATACAATCCTTTTCCAGCATATTCTGCCCAATGTATTTAAAGCCCACCGGCGACTCATAGACCTGTTGGCCCACCCTAGCTGCCAGACGATCCAGCAAATGAGTGGTAGCCACGGTTCTCGCCACCGGCCCCCGCCAGCCTTTAACAGTCAACAGGTGGTAATAAAGCAAGGGTAGGAACTGGTTGGGGGTGATATACTCTCCGTTGGCATCAATAATACCAAAACGATCCGCATCACCGTCCAAGGCTAAACCCAGGTGTGCACCGCCATCCCTGACTCGCTTTCGTAGCTCATCCAAGGAATGCCCGGTGGGTTCCGGTAAAGTCCCCCCGAAAAGTGGGTCTCGGTTATTATGAAAGACTTCCAACTTCGCTCCAGCTTCTCCCAGTAGGTGTTCCAGATAGCCGATACCCGCACCATACATGGGATCGACAACCACCTTTAGCCCCGCCTGACGGATTACTGCCAAATCAATGATGTTTGAAATATGTTCTATATATGCCTCAAAGGGATTGAGTTCGGTGCAATTACAGGTCTTTTGTTCCTCTGCCAGTAAATGGCCATATCGCCCTGTAGCCGGTTCCAGTTGGTAAAAATCACAGGGTTCGCCTGCCTGCAATTTAGCGATATTCTCCTCTATTTTTTTGGTGATATGCGGCAGAGCTGGCCCAGCATATTCTGGGATAAACTTAAAACCATTATAGGGTGGCGGATTGTGGCTGGCGGTCAGCATCACCGCCCCAGCAGCATCATACAGCTTAATGGCATAGGCCGTCACCGGAGTAGGCGTTGCCCCACTGCAGAGAAAAACCGGTATATCTTGGTTGGTGAATTCCTCTGCTACCGCCTCGGCAAATTCCTCTGCTAAAAAGCGGTTGTCCCGGCCCACCACCAGGCCTCGTTTGCCAATCCCCAATTGATTAATATAGGCTGCCACAGCCCGGGCCACTAACCGCACGTTATCAAAAGTAAAATCTTTGGCAATAATGCCTCGCCAGCCGTCAGTACCGAAGGAAATTTTATGGCTCAAGGATACCCCTCCAATAACATTAAAATATCATACAGGACCTATTTTATGATTGCTACACCTTAATTATGCACAATATTCCAGACCTGGCAAGGTTTATAATGTCGTTTTCTGGGAAATACTATGGTTAGTTAATCTATTATATGTAAGGAGTTTGATGAAAATGGCCAAGGCTGTGGATATAAAGGCATTGGATGCAAGACGTAAACTGTTGGATCGTTATCTTAGTAATTGCAAGGGCAAAAAAACTGCCAAAGCTTCCAGCAGTAAATAGAAACGCTTCAATAAAGCAATGAGGGTTGGGATAAATATCTCAACCCTCATTGCTTTATTGGTTTAAGTAGTACTGAACCGTCTCTTGTAACCCCTGTGCCAGGCTAAACATAGGCTGCCAATTTAGGTATTGCATAACTTTTTGGTTATCCAAATAACTGTGCATAATATCTCCCACTCTGGGTGGGCTATAAACGGGTTCCAGCGTGGATTTTATCGTTCGTACCAGGAATCCATATAATTCATTGACTGTAGCAGCCTCGCCGGTACTAATGTTTAGTATTTGGTTATCTCCCTGCTCCAAAGCCAGCAGATTGGCCGTGGCCACGTCTTTGACAAAGACAAAATCGCGGGTTTGCTCGCCATCTCCAAAAATGGTGGGACTTTGACCAGACAGTAGTTTATTAATAAAGATGGCCACCACTCCGCCTTCCCCCAAGGCATCCTGACGGGGACCATAAATATTGGCGTAGCGTAGGGCTGTCCAGCGCAAGCCACATAGTTCCTGGTACATCTCTAAATAGCGTTCCACGGTATGTTTGGATATACCGTAGCCAGACAAGGGCCTTACAGCATGCTCTTCATCCACGGGTAGATGAAGGGGATTGCCATACACCGCCGCCGAGGAAGCAAAGATAAATTTTTTGACAGCATAGCTGCGGCAGGCCTCCAATAAATTTAGGGTGCCCATGATATTTACATCAGCATCAAATAAAGGGTCCCGTAGGGAAACCGGTACCGCCACCTGGGCAGCCTGATGAATAATCGCCTGGGGTTTACTTTCTTTTATCACATTATCGATGACGGAATCCGTAATATCTACCTCATAGAGAGGTACTTCCGGCGGCAGGTTTTCTTTTTTACCGGAGGATAAATTATCTATGACCACAACTTCATGCTTGGCAGCTAGTAAAGCCTCTACTATATGAGAACCGATAAACCCGGCCCCACCAGTAACTAATACTCTCACTTTTGTTTCACCTGTTCCGTCACGATTTGTTCTAAATATTGCCGGAAAGCTGCCGCTAAATCCGGTCTTTCCAAAGCAAATTCCACAGTGGCTTTAAGATAACCTAACTTATCCCCCACATCATAGCGCTTACCTTCAAAGAGACAGCCATAAATGGCCTCGGCCTGCACCAGACGTTTTAAAGCATCGGTTAGTTGAATCTCACCACCGGCACCGGGCTTGGTGGTGGCCAGAATGTCAAAAATCCGCGGACTCAGTATGTAACGTCCCATAACAGCCAAGCGGGAGGGGGCTAGGTCGATAGCAGGTTTTTCTACCAAATCATGGACACGGCAAACACTTTCTTTTTCCGCTGTAGCCTCCACAATACCGTATCGATCAACGTGTTCCTGGGGAACTTCCTGCACACCCAGTATCGAATAGCGGTATTCCTCATAGAGGTTGATCATTTGTTTTAAACAAGGGACCTTGCTGCGGATGATGTCGTCCCCCAGCAGAACGGCAAAGGGTTCATCACCAATGAACTTTCTGGCACAGAAAACCGCATGGCCCAAGCCCAATGGCTCCTTTTGTCGAATGTAATGAATATCAACCATATCGCTAATATCCCGAACCAAACCCAACAATTCATGTTTTTGTTTGTTGTTTAATTGAAGTTCCAACTCCGTAGACTTATCAAAATGATCTTCAATGGCTCGTTTGTTGCGACCTGTTACAATGAGAATATCCTCTATGCCGGAGGCAACAGCTTCCTCAACGATGTACTGAATGGTGGGGGTATCCACGATGGGCAACATTTCCTTGGGTTGTGCCTTGGTAGCCGGTAAAAAACGAACCCCCAGCCCGGCTGCCGGAATAATCGCCTTACGAACTCTCATAACCTACATCCTTTCTGGTTGCTAGATAAATTGAAAAGCGGTCCTACATTTTTGAGGACCGCTGCTGTAAATTCTGTGAAGCTGAAACGGTAGACTGAATGCCGGTTTTAGCAGCTTTGCCGATAACCCCAATTTTGTTGGCGGCTACAATAATTATCACGGCCAGGATCAACAGGAGCAGTACGGCCTGACTGTCGGAAAGAACAGTTAGCAGAAAGGCACTGACACCTAATAGCAGATTCACTGCGTAAATGGCCAACACCGTTTGCTTGTGGGAAAAACCCAGAGCCATCATGCGATGGTGCAGGTGTTCTTTATCCGGTTGAAAAATAGGACGGTGACTTTGGTAACGACGCAGGATGGCAAAGAGCACATCCAGCAAGGGAATTCCCAGAATTACCATCGGTACAATGACCGAAATAGCGGTAGCCGCCTTGGCCACCCCCATCACTGCCAGGGTGCTCAGGGCATAGCCCAGGAACATGGAGCCGGTGTCACCTAAGAAAATTTTAGCTGGATAAAAGTTATACTTTAGAAAGCCCAGTGTAGCCGCAGCCAGGATTAAGGCCAGACCTGCAACTTCCATCCCCAAACCACCCATCTGCCAAGTTACAGCAGCCAGGGTGAGGGCCGCAATAAAGGAAGTTCCTCCTGCCAGGCCATCTAAACCATCTATTAGGTTAACAGCATTGGTTACTGAGATAATCCAGAAGATCGTTACCGGTATGCCCCAGTTGCCTAAATGAACCATTTGGGCATTAATGGGGTTCGTTATAAACTCTACTTGAATCCCGAAGGGAATTACCACCGCTGCAGCAGCAATTTGCCCTACTAGCTTTACTTTGGCGGGTAACCCCCTGGTATCGTCTAAGATGCCTAGCAATACGATAACCAGACCACCAACCAGCAAACCAATTAATTTGTTATCTAACTGATGAGTGAATAATACCGCTGCAGCAAAGGCCAAATATACAGCCAAGCCGCCCATGCGGGGCATGATTTTGCTGTGTACCTTGCGCTGTTCCGGCTGATCAATGGCCCCAATTTTAAAGGCAACCTTACGAACCCAGGGTGTAAAAACCAGGGCCAGTGCTAAAGCCAATAAAACAGCCATTAGTATATTATATGACAATGTCTATCCCTCCATGACAAAGGCACATTTGCAGAATTCACGATCTTACTCATTCTACCCCAGGAGATACAGGCCTGTACAGCAGTAAAAACTACTACATTCACTAATGAGTAGCAAAATTATTGTTTGTTCACTTAAAAAAGTTAAAATCCTTATTTATAATCAGGAATTCGTGAAAATTCTCTTTATTGCTGACTCATGGCGAACATTAATTCCGCCTCGGCGGCCAATTCTTCTCCCACATAGGCTTTAGCTGTGCTTTTGCCCACGGTACCACGCAACTTTAAAATCTCTACTTCGATGCGCAGAGTATCCCCCGGCACCACCTGGCGGCGAAAACGAGCTTTATCAATACCAGCTAAAAGTCCAATACGTCCGGCATAAGCAGGCATACTAAGGATAACCATGGCACCTACCTGGGCCATAGCTTCAATAATTAGAACACCGGGCATAACAGGAAAGTCGGGAAAATGGCCTTGGAAAAACGGCTCATTGGCAGTAACATTCTTGATCCCGACAACTTTTTTACCCTCTTCCATCTCTAAAATCCGATCCACTAACAGAAAGGGGTAACGATGTGGTAAAATCTTCTGGATAGCATTTATATCGAGCATAGGTACCTCCGGTTTCTATGTATATACGTTTAAATTCGGCATTATTATACTGGTTCCTGCAGGGAAAGGCAAGTTTTTCGTGCCTTCGGGCACTTTTTGGAGGCTATTGGCGCTTTGGGTTTATTCTGTGGCTATTGCCATGGCTTTAGCCATAGGCTCTAATAAGTAGTAGTTATTGTTCTTTTTGCTAAGAGTAACTATATGGAGGTTTTGAGTTGAAAAAGATGACTTTAGCTTTATTGATCTTTATGTTATCTCTGGGAGGGTATTGGGTATCCTCCTCGGGCCAGAAGATGGATGTTGTTATTGTTGGTGGCGGATTTGATGGGTGTGCGGCTGCTCGTAGTGCTGCAGTAGCTGCGCCGGATAAGAAAATTTTGTTAGTGGTGACAGAGCCGGTTCAGTCTGTGGGGGGGCTGGGGACTGTTGGTGGGCAAAATTTTACGGATATTCGTTTGTGGCAAGGGCAATTGGTCACCCAGGGTTCCTTTGGGCGTTGGTTTGCTAAGGCAGGGCAATTTTATAGTACCGAGCGGATGACGGAAATTATTCGGGAGGATTTATCTCAGTTCAATAACATTAAAACTCTCTATAGTTACGATATTGAACAAGTAGCTACTGATAAAAATAAGATTAAAGAACTGACACTGCGAAATATTTCTCGAAAAGAGAGCGGGGAAGTTGGCTGGGGGCAGGACGTTAAAAAAATCAATGGAAAAATCTTTATTGATGCTTCAGTTGATGGCCGTTTAACTCGACTAGCTGGCAATACCGTTAGCGTTGGTCGGGCAGATTGGCCAGCTACGTATTTACCAGCCCCGGAGAATGGTACTCTGGCCCGCCAACAGGCTGCTACACTGATGTTCCAGGTAAAGGGTGTAAAAACCCCGCCTAAAAACATGCGTATTAAAGACTGGGAGTTCGTTCGAGATGCTAAGGGTAGTTGGGGGCTGGCCGGGGGGAAAGAAGCTTTCACTAGCAATCCTAAGGTGGTTGGCTTCAATGAACAATACAGCCCCCAAGGTTTTGCCATCAAACCCATCAATGCGGCAGCCAACGGCAAAGACAGTGATGTCTGGTGGATCAACTGTCTGCTGGTGTTTAATGTGGATGGTCGAGCTCACCAGCGGGATAAGGGATCCTCTCTCTATCCCTCGGATCTGTTACCAGAGCACCTGAATGTCGATGAGGCCTGGGTTAAGGCTAGAGAGTTTATTAATACTGATACCTTTATAGATACGCTACGGGAATTCAAGGTGCAAAACCCTTCTACCGGTGAATGGTACGGCTTTGGTGAGGCCGAGTTAGTACGAGAAAATCATAATTTGCCGATAGTAGGTCAATCGATGTACATACGGGAATCCCTTCACAGTGCTACCTCTAACGAATTAAACACTAACGAAGAGAATAACCATTATGCAATTACTACAAACGAAGCTCAAAGTGCACAATCTCATGCCTCCGGCACTGATGCAGACAACTACCAAACTCGCATCGGCTTAGGGTACTATATGATGGATATTAACGCCTTTGTGCCAGAAGACCTTAAAGCAACTGGCCAATACGATTGGCCGGTAACTAAACATCTCCGCCCGGACTGGGAGGCAGCAGGAGGGCAGCCCAAAAACCCGGTTTATTTACCTCTGGAAGCACTACTGCCCTCCCATACACAAAATTTACTGGTGCCCGGGTATGGGGCCTCCATTTCTTCCTTTGCCTGGGCTGAACTAAGGGTGCTGCCTAATCTAGCAGTTCTAGGAGATGCTGCAGGGGTAACTGCAGTACGATCTTTGAATGTTACAAAACCACCCGGCAGCCTTAGCAAAGAGGATATTACCTGGATACAAGAAAAACTAAAATCCTTTGGGGCTAGGCTGGATAAATAAAAAAACGGGTAGCTGCAGTTTAATTGCATCTACCCAGTTTTTTATTACTTCTTAGCTGCGTTTTCTAAGGCCGGAGATAATTTGGCCTTATATTCATCATATCTCTCTACCATGTATTTCTTGTAAACATCTTTAATTTGGTCATCTGTTAGCGGTTTTAGCTTATTGGTTTGGGAATCCATAATGCCCTCTGTTGCCATAAAAATAAAGTTATTAACAATGGCACGTAACTTATCACCATAGGCTAAACCATCTTTATATATTTCTTCATTCTTACTGTCTTCTGGGAAAGCATTTACCTCCATATGCAAATCATAATCCTTTATGAGAGGTTTAATAGTTTCCTTAGATTTGTTAAGCTGTCCCAGGAAATCTTCCTTGCTAATTTTACCCTGCTCCCAATCGTCATAGGATTTACTGATTTCACTCCGCACCACATCTAACTGGCTGAGCCATTGCTTTTCCTTAAGAGCTAGGTTTTGTATAGGATCTCCTTCCATTTTAGCCGCTTCCTCAGGGGTTTTAACTTCTACGATCTCTTTAGATGATCCCCCACAGCCAAAGAGCACCAGACTTAATGATAAACTTAAGGCTAACAACAATAATATTTTCTTCTTCAACAACCATTCCTCCTTACGTATATTAAAACCATTCAACAATGTGGGCCATATTCCTTTATGAAAAAATTTCATCTGTTATTAGAAAAACCAGGGACTAAAAAATCAAGCCCCTGGTTCCATGGACTATTCCCCATTACCCGAGATATTTTCCATATTGCTCTCCGGCTGATTCTTTAGCCAAACAACCTTCATGCTGTTACCTACTACCTCGGCAACCCGGCTTCTGCCGGTTACCATGGTGGCAGCAAGGAGAACATTGCCATCCTCCCTCGGTTCAGCAAACCACAGGTCGGTCACAGGGGCCGATTTGTACAAATCAACCCAGGTTTTGACTTCTACAATTTGCCCCGCTGCATCCACCAAAAACAGCATATCCTGTTTTTTATCAGTCACCAATGTAGAACCATCCTGTAAACGTAAAGCATCCAGGGGCTGCACTAAAGCAGGAGGCCGATCCCCCTCCTGGGCACTGCTCGAAGTTGCCGCAAACTGCCAAACTATTTGCTTAGCCGGGGATATCTCCAGTACTCTGCCGTTTTTGGCATATCCTTTATCCACCAGCAGGGTGTTGCCATTGTCTAAGCGGTGTGCTCGCACCGGCTGGGTCAAATATCCGGCAGCACCGGGTTTGCCGGGCTTTCCTAAACCATACTGCCAAACAACCTTCTTGTCGGGCGTTACCTCCCTTACCTCAAAGGGCAGCACCACCAGTGTATTACCATTTTTCAACCGCTCCGCATAACGAGGGGCAGAAGCAACTGAAGGCAAAACATATTCCCAAACCTTTTTTCCTTCAGAGTTTAGTTCCAACACTCGAGGCACAAAGGGGGCACCCGGAGCACCAGAATCGGCCACCAATGTATTGCCGTTAGACAGTCTTACTGCACTGTTGGCCTGTATGCCGTGATAGGACCATACTTCAGCTCCCAGGGCCGTTACCTCAATAACACCCGGGTCCCACGCCCCGACGCGACAGAGCAGCAAATTGCCATTAGATATTTTTTGTACATTCCAGGGTAAATTCCAGGTGATATTATCAAGATAGTCGGAAGCTAATTGTAGGGAGATCTCTTGATTCACCTGCCCGGATTGTTGATTCAGCTGTTGCAGCAGTTCTGGTGGCATTATATCCTCCGCGGCTGCCGGGAGAGTTCCAAAGGAAATCCCCGCCACGAGGACAAGTGCTAACAATTTCTTATTCATTAACAGACCCTCCCTGTACACCCTCGATATAAACAGCAGGGCCGTTGGTGGTGACATAGTTCACCGTAGCACCCAGAGTTTCTCCCACAAAACGCATGGGCACCATGGTGCGGCCGTTGATAATCTTGGCAGGCACATCCAACTGTATCTTCTTACCGTTCACTAAACAAGTAGCCTGGCCCATTGTCAGTTCTATAGTCTGCTCTCCCTTAGTTGCAAGAACAGTCTTGTTTTCCTCATTCCAGTCGATCTCAGCACCCAGTCGCTCAAAAATCTTCCGTAAGGGTACCAACGTCCGCCCCTGCTCAATTATCGGCGGCACATCCAGGTAAAGACGTTTACCATCCACATATACCGGCAGTTGTTGAATAACCAGCAAGCCGTTTCCTAACGGTCTCTCCTTCTTATCTGATGGGTTATTCAAAATTTGTCCCTTTACCCAAATTTCACTGGAGCCACCGCCATCTAAACCAACAGCCTGTACAGCTCCTAAATCAATCATCAAATAGCTGAGCTCCTCCAGGCTAACCCCGGCACTCTTCTCCTGACGACCATCGACAACCACCAACAGAATCTTCCCCTGGGATGTGACACCCACAGCAGTCCTGGGAGCTACTTTGAGAACCGTACCCCACAGACCTTCCTGCACCGCCTGATCCACTGGTAGGCCATTTTCTACCAAGATAGGGCTACCGCTTAATCCATGACGTAGGTTATTCCAATCGGTAGGCAGATCGGTTACTATCTTCGCACTGCTACCTGTAGTGATACTCCTTAGTTGATTGGCAGCATTTCCCCAGCCAACCAATACCGTTCCCCCGGCAGGTATGCCGGAACTGGCATCAACAACCTTGTAACTTCCAGCTTCCGCCGGTTTTAGAGCCACCTTGGTTCCCTCAGGAACACTCTTATCCCAAGCCTGTGTATATAGTACCAAGCCATCGCTCACTGGGCTGAGATTAATTCCTTGCACCGGCAATTGACCAATGCCGGCAATCTCTACAGTGACCCTTGGCGCTAGGTAACCCACCTTCATCTCTCCCTGATAAGTGAAACCAAAGGTGGTTCTTAAAATATCGGATATGTACTCTGCCTTACCATCAATGAACAGATTGCCCACCGGTACCCCGGTGCCCGTATCAAAAAAGCCTCCGTTAATGGCAGCCACCGCACCGGTGCGCTCCGCCATACTGCTGAGAGTTTCTTTTTTACCAATACCATCATTTCCTAACACAGGCCGGATTTCGGTAAACTTCTGCTTAGGATCTACTTCGAGCACAAAAACCTTCAGGGGCTTACCTTCCCAGTTGGTTTTCTGTACTTGCCACTGGCGGACTCCCGGCGCAACCTGTTCCGCTGCAGCGGCAGGCAAAGCCCATAATAGAGATAGAGATAAACAAACATAAATTAGCCATCTTCTTGCTGTCATTCCTTCACTTCCTTATATTATAAGACTTTCAAATTAGCTTTATTTAGAAGCTACATCGTAAAGTATGGTGTTATCCAGTTAACACTACAGATATCCTGCCGGCGACCCCTTTCGACACAAACACTGATCCAGCAGCTCCAGCGCAATGGCAGCCGTACTCCGGGCCTTTTGCCGCAGCGGCTCAATATCCTGAATCAATTCCTCCCGGGCTACCCAGGGTTCACAAATAATTTCTTCCACCGCACACCAAAGTTCCTCATACACCGGAGCCTCCACCTGGGTAGCTGCCTGTTTACCTAGTAAAGCCATAAATCGGTCTATCTTAGGATCGTAAGACAGGGCCACCGGCGGCACATGCATAACTGCTGCCAAAATTAAGGCGTGCAGCCGCATACCCAGGAGTAAATCCATATTGGCGATCAGACTGGCCATCTCCACCACCGAATATTTGCCAGTGAGCACCACTGCAGGTTGTTCCATCAGAGCCACCACTTCCTCGGAAGCCTTTAAATCATCCGGGTAGTGCATAGGCAGAAACACCACCTGGTAGCCAATGCGGGCCAACTTATCACATACCTCGGCCATAACTTCTTTATACTCAGTGAGACCCTGCCATTCCCTGACAGAAATACCCATTAACTTTCTTTCAATGGATAAATCTAGTCCGGCCTCCTCTAATATCTTGCGGCCAAGGGCCTCATCCACAAACTTTTGCTCCAAGCCCAGCACCGGATCTGCCACCACTTGAATGGGAGGCTTGGTTATCTTCATCTCTTCTAAATCTAGCAAAGAGGACTCATCTCGCACGGTAATATAACTAACCCGGTTAACCACCAGCCGCATCAAAAATCTACCCAGGGGAGTATTCACCGGCCCAATGCCCTGGGCATAAAAGAATACCGGCTTACCCAGCAATTGGGCTAACCAAATAACCCCCAGATAATACAGCAGACTTTTTGTCCCAGTTACATCCTGCAGCAAACTGCCACCACCACTAATGAGCATATCAGAATCTCTTAAAGCACGATAAATCTCCTTAAGCTTCCAACGATTGGCGGCGGTAACCCGATATATATCCTCGGTCAATTGGGGCTGCTGGGAAAGCACCTCGATGCGCAGACCGATGCGCAAATCCCGCAGTGTTTTTAAAATACTGAACAACACCGCTTCATCGCCCAGGTTATCAAAACCGTAATAGCCGGATATACAAACCTTAGCCATTTTGCACCCTTCTTCCCCAGCCAGCAGCCAGTTTAATCAGATAGTACACGACCAAGCCCAGCAAGATGCCCAGCCAAATACCGTGGCCTGCTCTTAGCAGAGATATCACCAGCGGTGTGTGGATATGGGCAAAGGTATTGACTAAAGAAGCCTGACCAATGGCTGCCAACAATAGGAGCGGTAAAAACCGATTATTCCGGTAACCGTAAAGGAGCAATAGCAGCAGGGCCGGATGGCCCAGTAAAAATTCTTTGGTCCGCGGCCGCACGCCCAGAATTTGGTCTAGTAAACTGCGGAATTGCAGTTCTAAACCGCTGACTGTCATCCCCTCGTTGCCGGTACGCAGCACATAAATGGCCACTGCCACCGCCATTAAGCTACCCATCAGGGCAATTCCCAGCACAATGGGCTGATTTAGTAAGCCTCTTATCTTCTCAGGAACACCCAAGCCTTTGGCCACTAGCAAGGAGAAATACAGCAGCAAAATCATTAAGGGCAGTACGTGGGCTAACTTCACGCCGATAAACTGATCCAGCTTCAGCATAAACCCGGCATCTGCCATAAGTCCCACCATAAACAGCGCCCCCAGGAGGGAGAACAGGGATAACTTAACGAAAACTAATATGGCCTGTCCCACAGAGCGACCTTCCTGCCGCAGGAACACCAGCAAAGACAGAGTGGGAAAAACAACCACTGCTGCTAAAGCCATGAGCTTACGGGCCAGCATAAAATCAAACCAAAGCAACCCCAGCCACAACAATACCGCCACTGCTCCCAGAGCCAGCAGCAAGGGATGCCACCTTAACTTGCCTAAGAACAGCAGTCCACCAGCTATAACCCCCAACCCGGTAAGGAATACCAAGCCTCGGGAAACCGGCACCGGTGGCAACTGACTGGCGCTGCCAAGGGTTAGCCCTTCCCCCTCCAATTTATCGCCTAAACTATCCAAAAACTCCAGGTTTTGCTGCAATAGCCCGCCCCCGGCCAGAGAAGGACGATAATACAAAATCCGCTGATTGCGCTCCGCCGCTGCCAGGGCATAACGGTCTAAAGCCTCGGCAGATGTCATTTTCTTTAATTCATCCGGGGAAATGGTGTGGAGGCGAACCACCCGTTTGTCCAACAAAATCCCCAGCTTATTAAAACCCTGTTGATTAAAGAACTCTACCTGGGCCAGGGCAACATCGGACTTTTTCAATTCATTGGCTACCTCTGCCAGTAAATATTTACTATTGTAGCCCGGTAGGGTGTCATCATTAAATAGGACGGTGTTAACCCCTGGAATGTTGCGGTATAGGGCAAAAACCTGTCGAATATTTTTTTGATCTGCCGGCCAAGTGCGAATTTGGGGAATGGGTTTTAACCCTGCCTGCACTACATCATCCAGGGAGGCTTGGGTAAAGCCAACCCCCAACCACTTTTTAATGGACTCCTTTGATTCTATATACGGAGCGGTTGTCTCAATTATGTAGGTAGCAGCACCAATTTCATGCCCCTTAACCCCAGTCAATTTAGCAGACATGTGAGTAAAAATTTGCTGGTACAAGTCTTGGCTATAGATAAGGATATACGTATGCTCCTTAACAATGGCCGGTGGTGAGGCTATGGGCTGGCTGGCCATGCGATCTAACAAAGCCTGGCCGGTAAAAACCTCAATCCTTCCTCCAGCAGCTAAATCTTCCAGTAAGGGTTCCCTTAAAACTACCGCTGTCACCCCGTGTTTTTTAAACTCCTGCAATCCTTCCACCGGCGACAGCCCCGCCAAGCCGGACAAGGCTCTAATTTCATCATAGTTCACCGCCAGTTCCACCTGGCGAAAATCCTTCTCCACCATATACCTCTGCCAAAAAGCCACATGGGCAGCAGCCAAAACTGCCACAATAATCATTGCCCAGAGGCCATATTTTAACCTTTTATCCAAATCATATCTCCCCCCATGACAAAATCCTCCATTTATTATACCCCCGTTAACCTCTGCCGACAAATAAAGCCGCGCAATTTGCACGGCTTAAGTGAAAAAAGTATATTATCCTGATGATTAGTTTTACCTAACAACTCCCTCCAAGAGGGGGCCGTATCACGAAACGTCTGGGGAAGTCTTGCGGCAACATTCACAGGCAAAGAAATAACGCCTTATTTCTTTTTAGCTTCCTCTTCACTTCCTTGCTGCTCAGGCACCTGAGCAGGCTGTCCCAGGGGATTAGCCTTTAGCCAATCGGTAAAATCCTTAAATAACATGTAACCGGCACCTATGGTAACCACTCCGTTGTTTTGGTTAACCTTTTCCAGCAACTGGGGTTTCCAAAAACCAACACTGGTGAAATAATCATATGCCTGCTGTTTGGTCACATCCATACCCAGATAGCGAGCCATCATATAGGCAGTATCTTCAATCATCAGTTCATTACCTTCGGCATAAAGCACCGGGCGGTCCTTCACCTGTACACCGGTTAGCTTGGTAATCCAGATAAGACCATTAATGAACTGCTGCTCCGGCATGTTCTGATCTAATCTATAGTCGTTATTATAGCCTCCTGCAGCCAAACCGTAGTGGCGCATGAGCTTCATCCCTTCGTAGGCCCAATGCTGGGTTACGGGGGAGGCCGGTACGTTAATGGGCTGTAAATTGACACCTTGATTAATCAGGCGCTGCTGCAACTGACCAACCAGATGGGTATTCTCAGCGATACCTTTAAAGTTAGCGTTGGTCTGCAGGCTAAGAGCAGCGGCCACACCGGCTGCTTGTCCTGTGGCCATGCCGATGGGAATTACCCGGGCACTACCATGGGGCAATGAATCAAAGCTGGCTGCCCGACCCACCACCAGCAGGTTTTCCACCTTTTGCGGCACAATACTCCTAAAGGGGATGGCGTATTGGGTGGCTACACCAATGACATTGCCCCTAAAGTCAGGATCGGTGGCTTGAATGTCGATGGGATAAGAACCAAAGGCGATACGATCAGGAAAATCTCTGTTTTCCAGAACATCATCTACGGTTAGACGATAAAGACCTTCAATATGTCTGGTTTCCCGCACGTATAGTTCCGGTGCGGTATCCACTAAATAGGCATCGCTAAAACCCGGGATATGGGTATTAATATAGGAAACGATATGGGGCAGTTCCTTCATGGCTAATTCTCTAGCCCGTTGCCGGTCGCTCAGTTTTAAGCCATCAATACCAAACACCTGCAGGGCATTGATAAGAATGGTGCCGTCCTTTTGACGGCCAATATTGAGACCCCGCATGGCCACTTCGGGGACATTAGACTTGTACCCCTTCATGTTATCCCCAAAGCCCCAGGCACTGACCAAGTTGGCCCCGGTCTGCGGCTTACCGCTGGTATTAAGATACAGCATCATCTTCAGCCAGTCGGCCTTGCTGACGCCATCCAACTTAAACACCAAGGTCACAGCCATTAATTTATCGCCCCGGCCGTAATCCTCCTGTCCATAGGTAAAGGGTGCACCGGCGGCCACAGCAATATCTGCATCCTGGGTGGCATCAATTACCCTAGCGGCACTGATATCCTTGGTTTGCCCATCGGCCAGCGCCACCTGGATGCCAGTGACTATTTGCTCATCCTGTTGGGGCTCAGCTGGTTTTTCTTCTTCTTTATTTGCTTCGTTTTTGGCACTTATGGCTTTAATGTCATCGGGTATACCCTGATAGGGTTGGGCCACCTGATTGACAGCCACAGATTGCCCCGGGCTAACCAGAGGCTTTACCTGTCCGTTCATCACTGGGTAGATAGCCTGGGCGTTAACCAACACATCCAGGTTTGACTCGCTGTTGACCATTTGGTGAAATACATTGGCGGCCGTAGTTACATCAAAGGAATCCCCTTCGATTTGATCAAAAAACTCCTGAAAGATGCCCTTATTTAAAATTACCCGGCCTGGCCCATAGTTCATATCCAAGCTGTTGAGCCACCCCTGGGTCATTAGCCCACCCAGCACGGGCCTGGTATCTACCAGAAGAGTTTTTACCCCGCTACGGGCGGCAGCCACTGCCGCAGCAACACCTTCTGGATCGCCCCCTACCACAACTACCTCGTAGGAATCCTTAATCTCCGTATTGGTCAAGGGACTAATAACATTACTAGCACTGCTACAGTCCGGCACAAACAACCAAACCATCCCAGTAAGCAGGAGCGTGGCACATAGGGATAACAAAATATACTGCCACTTCTTAGAACGACGAGTCAATACTACTTCACCCTTTAAAAATTATTTTTCTTAAAAAACCCCCTCCCTGAGGGAGCGTGTCACGCGGCGCTTGGGGAACTTACTTAGGTACTTACCTAAAGCGGCTGAGTGGGCAACCAACTATTGGAACCACCACCAGTAGTTCCCTGTTGAGGCTTGGTGTCCGTAGCCGAATTTTTATCCCCTGTCGAAGTACCAGGTGGATTGACAATAATCTCTACATCAACATTATTATCTTTAGTACTTCCTGTATTCTTGGTGGTACTGCCGTTAGAAGTGTCCTTCTTGGCACCACCGTTCCTGGTACTGTCTTTATCCTCTGTTTTCCCCTGCTTCTTCTCTGGGTTGGTTTTGCTAGGAGAATCTACATCTTGTTTAATGGTGGGGAGATAATCTTTCTCCTGTGGCTTGGTAGTAGTTTCGGCTGCCACGTTGCGGGTATCTATATTTTCTTCGCCCAACACCACATCGTAAACCTTGCCTTCCTTAATAATGGACTCTGCCACCATTTTCGCCTGTTTCGGATCAATGCTCCAGTAGCTGACACCATTCATATTTAAGAACTTACCGGGCATGGTTTGCGTCACAATCTCTACATTACTTAAGTGTTTACCAGCATTGGCCAAAGCAATCATTTCCGTTAAGCTCAAGTTGGTATCGATATACTTATTAATGGTAGGAACCAACTTGGGCAGCTTAGTAATGGTAGAGGGCTGTATCATTTCCTTGGCCAATACCTTTAAGAACTTCTGCTGGCGTTCGGTACGGCTGACATCGCCGAGAGCATCACTTCTATAACGCACATATTGCAAGGCTTTGTCACCATTAAGTTTCTGCACTCCTGGCTTCAGATCAATCCTCTGCAGGTCTGGTTCATCATAGGGATCGTAATGATACATCTTCTTTTCCACATCAATGGTTACCCCACCCAGGGTATCCACAATATCCCGAAAACCGCGAACATTGGTGGTGATGTACTTATCAATGTCTAAGCCCACCAGATCGGATACCACTTTCGTCGCCATCTCTGGGCCACCATAAACATTAGCCGCGTTAATCTTATCGTAGCCATGCCCAGGTATCTTCACACGAGTGTCCCGAGGCAAAGAAATCATGGCAATACGGTTATTTTCTTTATCCACACTGACCAAAATCATACTATCGGTTCGAGTGTTTTTCTCCCCTTCCCGGGCATCAATCCCCAGTAAGAGGAAATTTAACCGCTTATCTAAATCCGCTACTTCATCTGTTTCTGTGCTAGAAATCAACGGAGTCAGCTTATTATCAAAGATGAATTGATTAGCTAACACATATCCTACACCTAAAAACAGCATTAAAAACGAACAAAATATCACAAAGGGAAGAAACTTTAGTTTTCTTCTTTTTTTCTTTTCCATGGTAAGACACCACCCTTGTATAAACTGACATACAAAAACATTGTATCATTGTTTGCTATCAATATTCAACGAACAATATAAGTCAGAGACCTATAATTCAACGAGTTAAGTTATATTTTGACAAAAATACTAGCAAGGGACACTTAACTCCCTACAAATTAGACGGAGAAACACGAAAAAGGTAACAGCCTGTCACCATAAAAATTATAAGAAAATTATTTTTTTAAAATGTACCGTTTGATAACTAAAGACGCAAATTTTGGCAGCACCAACTGACGCTTCCAACGGTGTGGTTCCTTCAATAGCCGCCCCAACCACTCCAACTGCAATTTTTGCAGCCAGGGAGAAACCCGCTGCACCCGGCCAGCAATGACATCCAAACTGCCGCCAACACCCATGGAGACAGGTACCTGCATTTGATCTTTGTAGTTGGCAATAAACTGCTCTTGTCTGGGCATGCCAAGGGCTACAAATAACAGATGGGGTTGGGCAGCAGCTACTTTAGCAACGATTTCTGGTTCTTCATTGGGCCTAAAGTAGCCGTGATGAGTTCCTACGATTTTCAGAGCTGGGTGCTGCTTTTTTAGTTGTTCTGCGGCCTCCCCGGCTACGCCGGGAGAGGAACCCAGTAAAAAGAGGCCCCAGCCTTTTTGTTCTGCAATTGGCAGTAGGTTTAGCATCAAGTCAATGCCGGTTACCCGTTCCGGTACTGGTATACCGGCCATTTTAGTTGCCCAGACGATACCAGCCCCATCTGGAGTAACCAGGTCGGCTTCGTGAACCAACTTCATAAGTTCCGGTTGATTTTGCGCCCGATAAAGATATTCTGGATTTAAGGTAATTATCGTGTGGGGGTTACCACTTCGGACAAACTCAACTACCTGCTGTACGTTTTCCTGCATATTTAAGTTATCTATGGGTGCACCGAGAAGATTCACTCGCACTAATTTCGCCTCCTACATTATCACCGTTTATTATACCTGTATCTTTACCAATAGCCAACCAGAGACAATAGAGTAGGGAAACCACTTTCATGGCTTCCCCCTCATCAAACCGTACGTCAGACTGTCTAACAATTGATTGCTGAATACATCTTAAAACGTAGGTTTTATGCAATTTTGCTCAAATAAACATCCTGTATATTAGATTTCAAACGAGCTGGATCTCTGAAGAGACGCATGAGCTCCTTCACTCCTTTTATTTTGATCATTCTCTTAAGATTATAGGCAAGACAAATCAAATTGGTCTCAATGCCTACTGATGCCAACCCTCGCGTTAAAAAGTATGTATAGCCCAAGTGGCGTTTTATCGTCCCGAAAGGGTGCTCAACTATAGCCGCCCTTTGCTTATAAATATTACTTTGATTACGTATATTTTCGGCAATCT
>NZ_FRAR01000039.1 GCF_900142375.1 Desulforamulus aeronauticus DSM 10349
CCCTTTATGGTTTCATAACCCGCCACAGTTTCTATAACCGTGGTACCTCCGGGCAACCTGTAACTTGTTACATTTTCTAGTTTATTTTCTAACTGCTGGAACAGTTGCTGGGAAATAGCTGAATCATTGATAACCAGATACGTGTGATCTTTTTCAACGGGTGTACGGGCCAACAACTCGCTAAGCCAGGGCAAGCTCCGGGCCTGGGCTTGGGGTCCTGTTAACTGCCCTCCACGGTAAACGTCAATATCGCCTGCTGTAAATAACTCGTCCAGCATAGGTTCCCGTAAAACCACCGCACTGACCCCATGAAGCTTTAATTGCCCCAGTGCCTCTGACATATTTTTACCACTGAGTCCCGCCAAGGATTTTAGTTCGTCATAATAAAGGGCAAATTCTACCCTTCGAGACTCCTTTTCCGCAGGGTAGCGCACCCCCACAGCTAGGTAGCTTGCGGCCAGAACCGACATAAGTAAGACCATGATTAAAAATATTTTTACCCATCTGGTAGGTAATGCCTTTGCAAGGGTATCGAACACTTTCAAGACTCCCTCATAAAGAAAAAATAAAGAAACAAACCATTTACCGGTAATCCAGAAAATGATTTGTTTAAGCTTCCATAACCTTATTTAACACCAGCACCGCATTTGGGACAAAAAGTACCGCCAGCGGTTAAGCTGGCACCGAAGCTTTTACATTGGACGCCCGGTTGAAGATTAAGCCCACATTTGGGACAAAAAGAAAAGTTCCTTTGAATGGGTACCGAACACCCAGGGCAGTAATCCTTGATGGGATAGCTATAAGCATTTCTTCCTGGGCTGCAGGGGTCATTTCTGTGGTAATCATGATGATGGTTGTCCTTATAGTAATCATCATGATGCCCCTGCCTTCGGTGATGCCCTCCACCACCATGGTGGCCACCCCGCAAAATTTTAAATAAGTCATCTAAACCCATTGTTGCTTCCTCCCATTTCATAAATCCCATATCGCTAACTTTTTTTTGTTGCCGGGCGGGAAGAAATTTCTATCCCGCCCGGCTTGCCCTATAGCGGGCTATATATAGAGGAGGTGTCCTATGGGGGAATTATACCTCCCTATTGTTACAGCAACGTCACAAGTTTGTTACACTTTTGTGATATTAGAAATTTTTTATTCCAGCAAAAAAGTTATCAGTTTCCCCAGCAAAAGCCCTACCAATAGACAAGGCACAAGGGTAGGCAGCACCAGTTTTTTCCGTGCATGGCCTAAAATTTCGTGCCAGGTAACAAACAAAATAGTGCCGATGGCAATACCGCAAATGAAGGCCAAATAGCCCCCATTGGGATTATTTAAGGTGGTACCGAGGAAGGCGCCCAAACCAGACGGAACGGAAACAACGGAAGCCAGCATGGGAATGACCAAGCGATTGACTCCCGCAATGATGAAGGGCAGGGACATGGCCAGCCCTTCGGGGAAGTTGTGAAAAAGCATGGTGGTGGCCAAATCAAAACCCATGCGTGGCTGATTTACCAGGCTGGTGCCCATTGCAAAACCAACTGGGAAATTATGAATGGCTATCCCCAGGGCAAACCACAGACCAGAACGGATAAACCGAGAACGCCGGGGGTTACTGGTAATAATCACCACTCGGTGGGAAACCTGCTCCAGTAAGAAAATAAACAGCAACCCAGTGATAATCCCTGAAAGGGAGACCAAATAACCGCCAGTCCTGACACTTTCCGGCAACAACTCCAGCCCCAGTAAAGCAAAGATCATACCCGCAGCTACGGACAGAATCAACCAGGGCGTCTTCTCACTCCTTCGATCAATGCCGCAGGCCACTAATCCCCCTAGTCCTACACCCACCCCGCCCACACCAAACCCCATCATTGTCGAAAACAATAGGCTATTCATTTTGTTTATCGCCTCCCATAATTCCTAACCGATAAACTATATTCCACAGGGCTTGTATGCTTTCTGACTAATTTGCTAAATTTTTGCACTTGCAACAATAGAATACTGCTGTTTAAAAGAGCATTTTACTCGTACTCTGGTTCTGCTAATCTCTTCGTTAAACATATCTCCACATAAGGAAACGACCAAACAGCCCCTACGTCTGCTTGGTCGTTTCTACTTTGTTCATTTATAATACTCAAGGTATTAACTTGCTAGGGAAACTTTTATTGTTTGTGAACTACTGTTCAAAAACTAAGCACTGACCGGTAGATAAACCCTAAAACTAGAGCCCTGTCCCTCTTTGCTATCCACTTCTATTTTTCCATTGTGGGCAGAAATAATGGCGTAGCAGATATTTAATCCTAAACCTGTACCATGTTCTTTGGTCGTAAAAAACGGTACCCCAAGCTTATTGAGGCTTCCGCATGGAATTCCCCTACCCGTATCTTTTATCTCGATAAAAGCATCGTTACAGTGGCTACCGAAACTTAGGGTTAAAATTCCTCCATCTGTCATAGCCTCGATTGCGTTTTGGCATAGATTTATTAATACTTGTTTCAATTGTTGCTTATCAAACATACACTCAGGTAAAATGTCTGCCCCTTTGTATTCCAGCGTTATATTATTCGCCAATGCCTGGGGTTCGATGCTAGCACGCACCTCTCCCATTAATTTAACGACGGATTGCTTTGTTAGAACTGGCTCTCGAAAGCGAGCTAATTTCAGAAAATCATTAATGATTCGGATGGCTTGATGGGTTTCTTCCAAAATTGTAGTGATATAATCTTGGAGTACCCTTTCACCTTCAACATTTTTCTTAATTGAATGAATTGCAAAATCGCTAGTTCAAATTAACTTGTGATGTTAGTTTAAAAATGGGTTACTTTTTTAAAATGAACACTACAAAGTATCTCGAGCAACTTATTTACAGTATTTTCCTGATAAATAGAGACACCTATCCCTATAAATTAAGGTAACCTTTTAAACGAGAACCTTTTTAAGCTACCTGCTTAATATTTTTAAGCTTTGCCACTGCAATACTGCCAGCCAGTAATGCAATACAGCTAAGTGTTATGTGAAGGGTTACTTTCTCCAATCCCCTGGTACGAAGACTGTTAGCACCCAGGTGTTGTTTTAATCGCCCAAAACACCTTTCTACAGCAGTTCTTTTGTTATAAAGTTTTTGCCAATTTCGGGTACCACGGGCTGGCAAACAATTCATTCTTGGGTCATCTTCAACTTTAGTCTTTACAACTAAGCCATAGGAGGATTGTGAGCACCAGGCAGAGCCGTGGGGGCAATCATACTTCCCCATTACATGCGGACACCTATACTTATTGGTTCCAGTCTTTGTATCACTTCCCCAGTACACCATCCTTTGTCCCATTGAACATATGGGGGTTCCATCAAAGTCGCAACCTTCGGGATGGTCTTTAGACCCACGAGGATTAATGGGGATCAGGGCTTGACCTTTAAACTTGGTCATGACTTCGGAGTAAATTTCCTTACTGTCATAACCCATATCCATCGCATAGTATTTAGGTTTGCGGGCGTCTGCCAAAGACTGATTGACCAATTCAATCAGAGGAATTGCCAGCTTGGCATCATGAGTATTAGCAGGTGTAACCATAAGAGCGATGGGGAGTTCGCTCTGGCAATCTACCGCAATGTGGGCCTTATATCCAAACCAAGTTATTTGATTGCCATGTGTATCTCTTTTGGCACCCCAGTTTGCCGTTTTGTCACCTTTTAAGTCCTTTTTGGGCCTGGACTTCTCATAGGCATCGATTTTACTTGAGTCAATGGCTATACATTCGGAACCAATCAGTCCCATAGCTCTGGCATTTTTAACAAGGTTATCGAATATCTCCTTGAGAACACTTGGGGTTCCGTTCTTCTCATCGGTGACCGTCAGTTTTTTTATCAATCGACTAAAGGTGGATTCACTGGGAACTGACGCACTAAGCGAAAAACCACATCGCAGATCCTCAGATAGTCTTTTTACCAATGCAGCAACTGTAGGTATTTGTTCCAGTTGCTTTGCCACCAATGCAGAAATCATGTTACCAACACAGTGGCCCTTTGGTCCAACAACTGCCTTTTTAACCACAGTAAGGGCAGGAGATAGATCCAAAACTGAAAGAACTTTTTGTAATCTAGTTTCAGGCTCAAATTTTAGTAGTTCTTCGAAGGAAAATAGAGTTGGTTGTAGAAGATACAAGTAGCTTCACCTCGCTGGGGTTATTTGTTGTGGTGACTTGTAACTTCTACCAGCACAGGGGTGAAGTCCTTTTTTTGCCTTCCTGAACCCGCTAAAATATTGGGCTTAAAAATATGCAATTCATTCAATTAATTGAGCAAATCCTTGAATCACCGTTAAAGGATTTTTTATTTCATGGGTAATCCCAGCGGACATCAACCCAATGGCCGCTAGTTTTTCACTCTCCTTTAGACTATTCTTAATACGGTGATATTGATGAATTGCATTCTGTAATTCATCCTCCGCAGCCCGCTGATCCGTGAGATCCTTGCCGGTGGCAATGATGTATTGCACCTTCCCCTGCGTATCTGTAAGGGCTGTATTGCTCCACGTAATCCTTCTTTTTAGGCCCTGTTTGGTTAACCAATAATTTTCATTTTTGTTGGGGAAGTATCCATTTTTTATTTTGTTAAAGGCCACTTTTACTGAATCCACCTCTTCAGAAACCAGTAATAAATCAAAGATATTTCTACCCTTCACCTCATTAAAGCAATAGCCAGTTGCCTTTTCGCACGATTTATTAAATCCGATGATCTTCCCCTCTTTATCAAGTACCACCACCAGGGCGTTTACTGTATCCAGTACAGAGGCAAGTAATTGGCATTTGCCTTCTAGAACTTTATGTATTCGACTTAAACCATCAGGTTTGTTGCAAAATGGACAACAAACCTTTAGCTTTCCTTGCACTCCGTGACAATCACAGGTCAAACAAGATTTGGAGTTTTCTTTTGTTTCGCCCTTTACTTTGTATTTCACAGAAACCTCTTCTTCCATCGTTTTAACCGAAATATTTTGACAAATATTACTTAATTCCTTCATAATTTTTATTTGATATAAAATTTGCACCCGTAGGATCTTTAAATCATTTCATCTCTTTGGCTGTGAGTAGACCAATATAAAAAACAGGCTACCCCCTGCAGGGGCAACCCGTCTTGTTTTCATATTTACTTACCAGCCGCAGTTTCCCCAGTTGTTATAGCCTCTCTGGGACCACTGGCCATTGTTTTGCATTTGATTGGACCAGTTTTGGTTCATATTGTTGTTCCAGTTATTGTTGTACTGTTGTGTGCTCTGGGTGCTAGCGGCGTTTGCAGCGCTCTTTTGGGTTTGAGGGTAGTACTTACTATACCATTGCTGGCACATTTGCTGCATAGCCTGCCAGTTTTGTTGGCTGATTTGGCTGTTTGGCTGCTGTTGTCTGTATTGGCTATACATACCAAGGCAATATTTAATCATTTGCTCACGGGTCATCTGGCTACCGTTTAACATGGGGCAGTTGGGCATACCAGTCTGTAGGCAAAGCTGGTACATTTGGTTATATAGATCATTCTGGGTGGTGGGAACTTTTTGGGTATTGCTGTTATTCTGAGTAGTAGTCTGGCTGTTGTTTGTGGAAACCTGAGCTACCTGTACGGCGGCTGCTTTGGTAGTCTTAGCTGCTGTGCTGGTAGTTTGCTTGCTGCTCTGGGTTGTATTGGTATTGGTATTGGTGTTCATATTCATGGGATTGGGATCGTTTTTCATCATCTCCACCCAGGATTGAGCCGGAGCTGCATAGGCGGCCCCCACTAGGCCTACGGCCATAATAAGTACCAGGAAGCTCATAAACCAACGCTTTTTCGGTAATTTCAAATGTAACATCCTCTCTGCAAACATTTTTTGTTGTAGGTACCTTACTAGCACCATCCTCCCATCCGCCAACCATTATTATTGTAATTGGGGTTGTAGTTATTGCTCAGCACCGCAAGACACTTTTTCGCTAACCTCTTTTTTGTTTCCCCCTTTCCTGTTGCTTTGAGACTATCTTAACGGACCAACTTCACAGGAATGTCACAGCAATGTAACATTTTTGTGATAATTCCTATGGCTGTGATTTATGTCATTGACCACGTTCAAAGACCAAAGGGCCCCCAATAAGGAGGCCCGTGGTTTATAATAACTTGAATTTTGTATTGGCTTAAGAGGATTCCTGCCACCTGGCCCGGTTCCCCCTAACGTCCACATGAAGAAAACTCTGCTTTGGGTAGGTACCAATGCCATTAAAGCCCACCTGCTCCGCCAGGCGGCTTAATCCTACCACAGCCAACCCCGGCACATGAATATCTGCGGCCATGCCCATTAGATGATAGGAATTTGCTGCCCCACCTACAGCTCTGTTGTGAGCGGGGCAGCGGTAGCCGCTATTCACCAGCACTGGTTTTCCCACTAGCTGGCGAAGGTTCCAGTTTATGGACTAACTCGGATTGAACAAGCAATCTACCACAGCACCGACAGGCGAGCTCATGTTCTGTAAAGTGGGATGTCAAATGTTGGCCTGGTTTCGCCTTCCTAGCCTGTTCTACCATTTTGGTATCTTAGCTTGATGCTGCTGGCATAGGGTTCCTTTACCACTGCCATTGTCCATTCCTCCTTTAGATTTTATCCTTTATCGGTAGCAGGCCCGCTTCCGTACAAATAAAAAAGCCGACAGGAACTAACGTCCGGTCGACTTGGTATTGTTTTACTGCGGGGCAGGCTTGCTGTCAAGGGAATTTATGGCTTAGGCCCTTATTATTGTTGCAATTTACAAAACAGGCTACCCAGTTATGAAGTGGGTAGCCTGTTTGAGCTTTTATTACATTCTGTGAGCCATCGGTAACATAAACAGGTAGATATTAAAGGCCACCAAGGCTAGTATTAGGATGACATAGGGTACCACCGTACCAAAAACTTCTTTTCCTTTATAGTTGGACTTGGCAATACGGTAAGCGGTGTAAATGGAGGCTAGCGTTCCTAAGGCCAGCAGAGCATACTGTAAGAATACTATGGTTTCCATACCCACTAAGGCTGCTGAAGCCCCTTCATTATTAATACCAAACAGTGCTAAACCGGTAAACAACACCGACTTTCCTTCTGCTAGCAGATGGAACAAGTTGTGAGCCATATGACCAGCAAAGTCCAGCGGAATCAACGCATAACCAAATTTGGTCAAGTTCATTAAGGCATTATCAGAATTCTTTAGAGAAGCAAACCAACTAGTTAGATATAGAATCAAGGCTGGAATAGCCATTGCGATAATAAAGGTCACTGTAAAAATGATATCTTTATTGGCTGTTCCCAGAATTCCACCCATCCACTGTTGAATTTCAGCCCATACCTCCAGCATGGTGATGTTCTGAACAAACACGATACCCATGATGACAATGGCCAGGAAGGATTCTTCCAGCTTAGGCTTGCGGATAAACCACAGTTCTTTAGTAGGAATCCTCGTGGAGATGGTAATGGAATCGTTGGGGCAGTTCTTTACACAATCGCCACAGAAGTTGCAGCGAGCACTGTTGTCCATTGTTTTAGGGAATTCAAACATCGGGCAACCCGGAGCTTTGTCGGAACCTTTATAACAAGCAGAAACTGTACATTTGGCGCAAATTTCCGGTGTACCCCGAAGCTGAAGTGCACCAGCTCTGGAATAGTTGCCTGCCAGACCACCGATAAAGCACAAATAGCGGCACCAGGTTCTTCTTTCAAAGAAGGCACCAGCAACAATAACACCAGTGGTCAGCATCAGTAATAATATGCCTGATCCTCTGGGGGATTCTACCACACCCCAAATATGGTCTGCCCAGGTGATAAGAATAAAGAGCGCATCAATAATCCAGATGCCGTATTTCTTTAAAAACTTTGGAACGGGTCTGTTATTACCTACAAATTTTTGTACCAAATCGCTAACGGTAGCAAAGGGACAGATGGCACACCAAAAGCGACCTACCAATAAGAAAATCAACGGAATAATAGGCCACCACAATACCCAGGTCATAGCTGTACCAAAGTTATCATGGGCTACTGGGATACCAATTAGCAGTTCATACATAATAATGGCAAACACTATAAGGGTTGGCCACTGGAATATTCTAGGATACCACTTGCTTTTCAATATATTTTTCAGCAACTGACTGCCTTTTTGTTGACTCAAATTAATTCACCCCTTTTACGCTTTTGCCCTTAAGTAGAGCTGCAGCGAGAATGACCAATAAGTTAAAAGCACCAAAGCCATAAATCACGGGCCAATTAGGAGGTGTATTGGAATCTTGAGCTGCCCCATCGTGGCCCTCACCATTACTGGCATCATGTCCCTCGGAACCTTCCTGAGACGTTCCCTCCATGTCCATGCCATCCATATTATTCATATCATGTCCGCTTGCCTGATCGGACTGATTCATGGTGCTCATATCATGTCCTGCCGGAGCAGCATCATTTTCGGTGGCCAATGCACTGCCCGCCAAGGGACCTGCAAAAAACCAGAGAGCCATGAAAATACCGAACAAACCATACCATTTAGATCTCACTACCTTCACCCTTTCAATTCATCTCTCTTTAGTCCACTGGCTAAAGCCAGCGTCATTTCTACTAAAGCAATGATACCGGGTAAATTTCACATGACTGTTACAAAACTAACAACTTTTTGTGATATTTTAAAAAAGTTTAATCCAAAGTGGAATGACCCCTGTAAAAAACTACATTCTGTCCGAATAACTAGATGTATAGGAATGGAAGGTGACTAATTGTGATGCATTATGATCAAGACGTGCTCAACCGCAACAAACAATTGGACAAGATTATCGGTAGTTTTAGGATAACTATTGCCCTTTTCATCATCTTTGTAGAGCTTTATCTAGGCCATCGGACTCCCCTTGCAATGGGGGGCTATTTAGCACTATTTATTTACTCCACCCTATGGTTATTGTTACAAACCCGCCATTGTGAACCGCAGATTGGCTTCTGCGGCTATTTTCATTTACTGATTGATTTCCTTCTGATGGGTTCCTTTACCCTTCTGAACTCCACGAACACCTACAGTTATCATGATGGGCTTTACATCATTCTAGTGTTAATTTACCTGGTACGCTTCGGCAAGAGGGTGGCCATCACTTTTTCCCTGCTCATCTCAGCAGTAATTGTTTATATTTGCCTGTGCCGACACTTTGAACATAATCTCACCCATTATGTTTTACTGGGTACCCTGTTTGCTATTGTATTTTTTGTGGGCAATATCCTCGATTTAGAAAAAAACCTACGGGAAAGATTAAAGTTTTTGTCCAGCCATGATGAACTGACGGGTGTATATAACTTTCGGTATTTTAAGGAACAGTTGGATCAGGAATTGGCACGCTCGGAACGCCACCAGCACCCCTTAAGTCTAGCCATTTTTGATATTGATGATTTCAAGAAATATAACGATTCCTTCGGCCATGATGCGGGAAATATCGTTCTAGCTGAAGTGGCAAGTTTGCTAAAAGAACAACTTCGCCAGGGCGATCTTTTGGCCCGCTTTGGAGGCGAGGAGTTTGTATTGTTAATGCCAGAAACCAATAAAAAGGGTGCCTTTGTAGCGGTGGAACGAATCCGTCAGTCCATTGCTGGCCACAATTTCCCTCATCGACAGATTACTGTATCAGTGGGGATAGCAACCTTCCCAGAAGAAACCCAAAACAGCCAGGAATTGTTTCAACGGGCCGATCAGTACTTGTATCAGGCCAAAGCCTGTGGCAAGAATTGCTGTCAATATAACCGCGAATAAAGAAAACAGGCTCCCAAATTTGAGAGCCTGTTTCTTTGTTGATGCTTTAGATCCTACTTATTCTCGCTCTTTTGACCATCCATATTCATATTGCTATGGTCCATATCTTTCATATCCCCATTCATGTTATTCATATCCTGGGACTGCTCGGTCTGTTGTTTATCCTGCGTAGTGGCGGATTTATCTGTGTTGCCACAGCCTGCAAGCAGCAGACTTAGTGCTAGTAGAGAAACAGCACCCAATAGATATACTTTTTTCATTTCAGACGCCCCCTATAAAATTTGCTCCCTATGTATAGAAGTTGAACTTCACTACCATTTTTATGGTACCAAACAATTTTTACAAAACTAGCACATTTATTTCACATTTTTGTGATAATTTTTCAAACTTTTTCCATATGCAATGGTTTAACAACACCAGGCCATTTATTACAAAAACGTGTTATTTCTGAAACAGTTTTGTAAACTATCCTCTATATAATAAATTCATACCCTTTCTGGTTAGGAGTTGATTAGATGGTTTCTAAGAGAACGCTCATCGCCCTGGTCACTGCCATCTCACTGCTGTCGCTGTGGGTGGTACCGAATGTAACCTTTAATAAAGGGCATGTTTACCTGCATTTTCTGGAAGCTTTAAATATCACAAAAATGTGATATCGCTGTGACAGAGTTGTAACAACCACCTTGTATACTAAAGGCTGTAAGACCTCCGTCACCTTTTTCATATAGAATAGGCCCTTTTATAGGGCTCCTTTTTAAAACAAACCCATTGGGTAAACAATAACTTAAACCTAAATAAGGAGGAATGTAGGATGCCAATGATGTATGGTGGCTATGGTATGGGATGGTTTGGAGGGCTATTTATGATGTTAATTCCCCTTGCTTTGCTGGGACTAGTGGTTTATTGGGCGGTAAATGCCGGGATGAAAAACGCCCTGAAAACAGGTGCTTCATCCAATGCCCTGGATATTTTAAAGTCCCGCTACGCCCGCAACGAAATCACATCGGATGAATACAAACGTCTGAAAGAAGAAATTTCTCATTAAGAGGCAGGCCCTATGGCCTGCTCTCTTTATAGCTAAAACGGGAACCATTTTTTTACATATATATCATTTTAAACAAGGAAATATAGTTTATTTGTCGAAAGAAGTAGTATTGCTGTTTAGGTGTTCAGAATACCGTTCACCGGAAGTCGTATTCATAGGGGGTATCCACTTGCAAGTAAAGCTCATTACGAAAATCAGCTTGGGTATTGCCGGAATTGTGTTGGTCTTTTCCTCTGCCCTGGGCTACATCTTTATGAAAACCAGCGCAATCAATGACAATCAGGAAATGGTTAAAATGTACGCCCAACACAGCCATGAAACCGAAATGTTAAAGCAACATGTTCTTCAACAAACCTCCACCGTGGCCAACTATCTCATATCTGGGGATGTTCAGTACCAAAAAGCTTTTGAGGAACACAGCCAGGCATCGGAAAAAATTGCGCAAGAACTATTAGGCATGTCCAGCGGCAAGAATAAAGAACAGGTGCAAAAAATCCAGGCCCTGGATCAAGAGTACGATGAATTAGTTCACAATAAAATCATCCCCCTTTTTAATGAAGGCAAAAAGGATGCTGCCACTGTCATTCTAATGAAAGAAGCCTATCCTTTAGCAGAGGAAATGAATCAAGTAGCAGAAGCCTATTCTGAGGATATGCAAAGGCAACTGGATGATCAGGTAAAACACACCCTGGAAGCCACTGCCGCCACTCGGCAAAGTGCAATCTTCTACGGTAGCCTCGCTTTGCTTTTGGCCATCGGTGTCACTCTCTTTATTGGCCAAAAACTAAAAGCAGGCTTTAACAGTCTTTTGACTGGTACGAAAGCGGTCGCCGCCGGAGATTTTTCTCAAGAAGTTCCTATTACCTCCCAGGATGAGCTGGGAGAGATGGGCCAAGGGCTGAATACCATGATCGCTGGGGTAAGAGAAATGATCGCAGGGATTAAAAGTAACGCCGCAACCCTGGCCAGTAGCAGTGGAGAAATGAACCGCACCATCGCCACCGTGAGCCAATCTGTGGAAGAAATTGCCCAAACGGCCACCAACCTGTCCGTAGCCACCAATCAAGGAGCAGATAATTCCCGTTTAGCCACTGAAACTGCCCTCCAGATTAACCAAAATGCCGTGGAAGGTGGGCAATCGGTGGATACAGTGATTCAAAAAATGTCTTCTATTGATACCACCGTAACCGGAAGTGCCACTGTAATCAACAGCTTAAAGGAACAGGCTACTAACATTCACCGAATGCTCGAGGTTATTCGTACCATTGCCGATCAAACAAATCTCCTTGCCTTAAACGCAGCCATTGAGGCAGCCCGAGCCGGGGAAAACGGACGGGGCTTTGCGGTGGTGGCAGAGGAAGTTCGCAAATTGGCCGAGGAATCCACTGGGGCCGTCAAGGATATTCAGCACATTATCCAAGAAGTAAACGCCGGTGCAGATGATTCCGTACAAGCCATGCAGAATGTGACCCGTCAGGTGAAGGACGGCGTGATCAATGTCCAGGATACCGGCGAGAAAATGCAAGACATCATCCGTCAAATTGAACGCTCCACCGAAGCCATCTCGGAAATTGCTGCTTCTTACCAAGAAACCAGTGCAGGCATTGAGACCGTGGTCTCCAATGTCGAAGAAACAGCAGCCTCTTTCCAAATGCTGAATGCCACCGCAGACCAGTTAAATCAAATGGCAGAGGAATTAAACCAATTGGTTGATAAATTTCAAGTCTAAAGAAGAGCAGCCAACCCAAAATGAAGGGTTGGCTGCTTTTCTTCGTTCGCTTAAAAACCCATGTGACCATTCCCCATAGGCTGTCCACTCATTGTAGAACCGGACATAGCTTGATGGTTTTGCTGCATGGACTGGTGACTCTGGTTCATTTGTTGGTGGTTTTGCTGCATTTGTTCATGATTCTGGGTCATTTGCTGGTGATTTTGGTTCATCTGCCCCTGCATCTGAGAACCCATTGTTTGCTGATTCATGGCCTGTCCAGCGGGCATGGTTTTAGAGTTTACATCGGCCATTGGTCCAGCTGTATTTTGCTTGGTTTCATCTGCTGTTTTAGCGGTATCTGTGGTGTCAGCGCTTTGTTTGATGGTAATCGTGGCCTTGGGGGATTCTGCTAGGGATTGCATAGGGGTGCTGGTCATGGGTAAGGCGTAGGCTGCTCCCACCGCTGAAATTCCTAAAACTAAAGTGGTTACTCCGGTAATCAATTTCTTTTTGCTTAACATCTGTTAAACCTCCTGATGATTGATTTGGGAACACCTGGTTACTGGGTGCTCCCTTTTCCTTTTCACCTATTCATTCGCAGGAAAAAACAGTTTTTTGGTGGGTCGGGTAATGGAATATTATTCCAACCAAATAAATATCACGATATTGTTAACCTTTCGTGATCGTTTTGTGAAACTTGACAACTACAATTTTAAGGTAGGGCAACTGTACCCTAATAAAGTTTATTTATTAACCCACCAAAAGCAACGACCCATTTGCGAATGTCTAGTAGCGGAGGAATACAATGTTTCAATTTACACTAAAACGATTATTGCAACAGGCCAAAAACGGCGAAGAAAGGGCCAGGGAGGAACTGATTTTAAAGCACCGGGACTACATTGCCCGGGTGAGTTCTCGTGTTTGTAAGCGTTTTTTAAGCTGGGAAAATGATGATGAACTTAGCGTCGCCTTGCTGGCTTTTAATGAAGCCATTGACAGCTACGAGTCCGACCAGGGAGCTTCCTTTTCTTCCTTCGCTTATACCGTTATCCAAAGAAGGCTGACCAATTACTTTCGCAGAAACCCCAGTAAATATGAACTGCTCCTGTTAACCAGCCCCGATCCCGAGGAAAATATAATCTTCCACCTGCTGGAACAACAATCTCAACACCGTTATGAAGAAGGGCTTCGGCAGGAGAAAATGTCCGATACCATTGAACTTTTTCAACAGCACCTAAAATCTTATGGCATTACCCTGGAGGATTTGGTACTATGTTCCCCTAAACACCGGGACACCCGGGAAAAGTTAAACCAGGTGGCCATGACTATCGTCTATAATCAAGACCTATTGAAGTGCGTACACAATACTGGGAAACTGCCGGCCAAGGAGTTGGTGGCCATCACCGGTCTAAGTACCCGGGTGTTAGAAAAGGGTCGCAAGTATATTATTGCTACCGTACTTCTATTCACCGAGCCGGATCTTTCGGCTTTAAAGAGATTCACCAAACTATTTAGCAGTGAAAGTGAGAGGTAGTCACATGGCAAAAATAAAAGCAGTGGTTATGTCCCACAGAAACAAATATAAAAATGTGTTGGTATACACAGAGGACGGCCAATATCTAACTACCCGCCTTACACCAATGCCGCCAGTGGGGTCTACCATTTATGTGCAACCCCCAACTGCAATGGCTAAACCCAAATTTTTGGTGGTAGCAGCGGCGGTATTACTAATACTCTTCACCGGACTCATACCTAGCTTCTCTCCTTCCCCGGCGGCAGCGGCCTATATCAATATTGCCTGGCAGCCGGAAATTGGCCTGTGGGTGGACGAGGAGGGCCAAGTTATCCGTGCAAGCCTAGTAGGTCTCCCGAATAATTCCTTGTCCACCACCCTAAAGGGGCAAGACCTCTATACCGCCCTGGGAAAAGTCTTGCAGTACAGCCAAGAGCAGGGAGATTTGAACAAGGGGCGGGATATCTTAATCGGCACCTATGTTAAAATGGGCGAGCAGGACATACCCGAGGTTAGCGAAGCTCGATTAAAGGATTTTTTAAGTAGCCAATTGAAAGCTCGAGGCTATCAGGGCTCTGTGGTTGTAACCGATCAACCCGTGGAAGCGATTCAGTCTGCTGATAAAATCGGGGTTTCCCTAGGCAAATATGTAGTCTATGAAAAGTGCCAACAACAAAATCAACCTGTAAAATTGGATTTACTAAGACAAGAGAATGTGTCCACTGCATTATCCCAGTCAGGTATTGAAGCAAAGGAACTTTTCGGTCAGGATTATGTAGAAATACCGCACATGAATTCATCTGACCACATGGATAACCAAGTAGACAAAACAAAAGAACAAGCAATGCCACAGCAACCGATGCATCATCAAAAACCTCAATCCTTAGCTCAGCCCTCCCCTGATTCATCGGATCACAACCAAATGCACCCTGTACAGGAGCACAATGCTCCCAGCAGTTCTGGAAACACCCGAATGCCGAATCACTACCGGGACGACGCTATGGGAATGAACATGCAAAAAATGGGGTCAGACTAAGGTTCTTGCATTATGCACTAACAGCTAGCTTTATAACCCTTTGACTGGTTAGTATTTTAGGTAAAAAGACTCCCGTACCAAACCGGTACGGGAGTCTTTTGGAATCCACTAAATTCATCTTTTAGACCCCACTTGAAATCTGGCCCTTAAGCCTTTGAAAATCATCGAAAGATATTTCCCCTTGCACCAACCGAATTTTCAAAGTCTCCAAAGGTGTGGGCTCCTCTTTTTTCTTTTCAATCCCCTGTTCCCCAGCGGCCACCAAAAGCCAAATTACCAAAAGCACTGGCAAAGTCATGCCCACTATCATCATAAGGGACCAGAGAAATCCCATAATACCACCTGCAAACGTCATCATCATGTTGTTCACTCCTTTGTTTATCGTTCCTTTGATTTCTTATCCATAGAATAACAAAGAAGTTTTACAAAGCTATAACAAGAGTTTCACATTTTTGTAACAAGTATGATTTTAGTATCCCGCTCGGCTGTTATCCCTGGTATGATGGGCAACTACGGCACACCCACCAATAACTAAGAGTACTAGATATGCTGAAAAGTGGCTGTCAGGTTAACTGAAAGCCACTTTTTTTATCCGTTAATATTCAGTTATTCCTTATCGAAGCCCTTTCAATGGGACGCTCTATCTCATTTTACCGTTTCTTTTTATTTGGTCTCATGCTTGCCTTTGGTTTTCCTTTGTGATCAACATCAAACCACCACCAAGGTCTCCAGAACGGCGGTCTGAAAAATGGAGGTCTAAAAAAGGGGGGCCTAAAAAAGGGTGGTCCAAAAAAAGGCCCAAATCCAAATGCCATAATACATCACTCCATTCTTTTCATAACCATATCCCGATAACGAAATTCCTGGAGAAAAACAGCTTACTTAATCAATCCTCAACATCTTGAACTTCAAACGTTCCATAGCCAAATCCTTGGCCAAAGAATAGTAGGATAAGAATGAGGAACAGAATAAAGCCCCAGTTACCAAAACCATATCCACCGTATCCGCTCATCATAAACCCTCCTTTCAACTTTAATCCATAATATGGAATAAAGTTGAAAGTGTTACACTTTTCCCCTTTTACTATTTAAGTTTTTATACTTTACCGAAATCTGTGAGACACACAGAAGGGAAAATGATGATCCCGCAGATATCGCAAGCCTAGCCGAAAAATAGACCCTTTCGTGAAGTTTCCTATCACGAAAGGGTCCTCCTGAAATTCCCTAAAAACTGTTATTTTATGCTGCAGCGGTTAACTGGCAGCAAGACGTTAAAGGTAGTCCCCTCGTTCAGCTTACTTTCTACGTTAATCTGCCCCCCGTGGCCCTCCACAATCCGCTTCACGATGGCCAGTCCTAAACCTGTGCCGCCTGGGACCCGGGTACGGGACTTATCTCCTTTATAGAAACGTTCCCAGATCATGGGCAAATCCTCCGGTGCGATACCTTCACCAGTGTCGCTGACACGCAGGTGCACTTGATTGGCTTTCGTAGTTACAGCAAGGCTAATTTTCCCTCCTGGTGGCGTATGGCGAATGGCATTGGCGATGAGGTTGATGAGCACTCTTTCAATGCGGTCGCTGTTGCAGTTGACCGCAGGCAGCTTTTTTTCGATGTTGATTTCTAGTTGAATACCTTTTTCTGCAGCCAGTTGGGTGAGCTTTCTCTCTACTCGATTGATAATCTCTCGTAAATCACAGGGCTCTTGATCGAAGTCAAAGTGTCCTTCTTCCATGCGTTTTAAATCTAGCACCTCATTAACTAATCTCTTTAGGCGATTGATTTCCTCCAAAATGTTTTGTAGATATTCGTCCCTTTCCTGTTCGGTCTTTACCAGTCCATCAATCATAGTTTCGGTAAAGCCCTGCATCACCGCCAAGGGGGTCTTGATTTCATGGGCTACATTCGTAACAAATTCCCGGCGGATTTGCTCCTGCCTTTCCAATTGGTTAATTTTTTCCTGCAAACGAGAGGCCAGGGTATTCAGGGAGTCGGCCAATAGGCCAATTTCATCTTTTGTTTGAATATCCACCCGTTGTTGGTAATTGCCACTGGCCATTGCCAGGGCCGCTTTATTCATTTTGACCAAGGGTTTAGAAATGAGCCGAGAGAAAAACAAACTTAATAGGGCGGCTAATACAATCCCCCCGACGGCGGTATAAACGGCCAGCATTTGTAGGCGCTTTAGTTCATCAGCCAGGGGCTTTAGGGGAGCATGAATCATGACCGCTCGTTTAAGATTATGGGGGTCCGTAAAGGGCATCCCTACAGATAGCACATCTGTCTTAAAGTAAGGATTATTGCCCCGATCCACCACCACCTGGCCCTGGTAGAGTTTTTCTAAATCCGCCTCGGTCAATGGACCATGATGGGGGTTATTCATATCCATTGGCAGGTTCTTGGTGCTGATCCCCATGCCCTGACAGTTAATGACAATCCCCTTTTCATCTAAAATCATTACGTTCGCTTCGTACAGTTCAGCAATGAGGGCTATTTTTTGATCCAAAGTGGCGGGGTCATGCTCTGCCCGGGCAACATTCGCCACCTTCTTGCCGAGGCTTTGGAGTTGTTTGGCCTGTTGGTCATAGTACAGTCCCTCCATAAAGCTGGTTTGAGCAGCCCCGGCCACGCCAATCACCACCAGCACCAATATGGTCATGATGACCCATAGTTTGGTGACGATGTTATTTATTTTCATGACTCCACCTCAAACTTATAACCCACACCCCAGACGGTTTTAATATAATTTTCGGCACCGGCTGCTCGCAGCTTATCCCGCAGCCGATTGATGTGGGTATCAACGGTTCGCACATCCCCGTAATAATCGAAGCCCCAAACCATCTCTAAAAGCTGCTCCCGACTGTAGGAGCGCGCCACGTTTTTGGCCAGTAAGGTTAGCAATTCAAACTCCTTGGGAGTGAGGGTAAGTTCTTTCTCCTTAACCAACACTTCTCGGCTGATTAAATCCATACGCATGCTGGGAAACTTCAACAGATGCTCTTCTTTTTTCTCCCCGGCTCCCGTCCGGCGCAACACCGCCTTAATGCGGGCCACTAATTCCCGGGGGCTGAAGGGTTTGCCCATATAGTCATCGGCGCCAAACTCCAGGCCCAAAATACGGTCCACCTCATCATTCTTAGCAGTCAGCATGATGATGGGCACTTGGGAAACCTTGCGAATTTCCTGGCACACTGTTACCCCATCCAGCTTGGGCATCATCACATCCAGTATGATTACATCCCAGGACTGGTCTCGAAATTTACGCAAGGCCTCCTCTCCATCGGCGGCTTCCTCCACCAAATACCCTTCATTGTTTAAATAGATGCCAATAACCTGGCGAATTTTATCTTCATCATCAACGACTAATACACGTAACTGACTCAAACCAAAATCCCTCCTTCATCAATCTGCATGGGTGCTCCTTATTTATAGTAATGTCCCTCCATAGTCTCTGTCAAAGCCTGCAATGAATTATCACAAAAATGTTAAACTTGCGAGAAGGTTTCGTGATATTTTCTTGTTAAGATTCAAATGTAACATCAAACAACAAACGGAGGTAAACGACAATGAAGCAAAGACTTACATTCAAAACGAGGCTACCCATCATTGCGTTGCTCCTTTTTACGGTTAGTCTCGCTTTCCTTGCGCCGATGGCTAAGGATTATTATGACCAGTATCAATACCAAAAGTACCTAGAGAGCAATGCCGTGGATCATGCAGCTCACCATCAATAAATGAATTTAGAAAGGAGAAGCCATTATGGAGAAATATTTACCCTATCTAATCCTGTTGCTTTGTCCAATCATGCACCTCTTCATGATGAGAGGCCATAAACATCATGCAAACCAGGAAACTCCGCAGGCTGTAAGTAGGCAACGAATCCTAAAGGTCAAGAAGAAGGTTTCCTAAAAACACTCCCTTTCTTCCGCGGAAGATTAAGTATAAACAAATTGTGATATTGTTGAAACAGTTTTGTGAAACTCCTTTGTTATAGTAATACCTGTAAGGAACAACAAACACCCCAACGGGAGGTGA
>NZ_FRAR01000020.1 GCF_900142375.1 Desulforamulus aeronauticus DSM 10349
ATTGATCCCAGTATGCAAACCTTTGTGGCGGCTGCCGTAAAGCATGGCGTGATGTCTGGTAAGACGAATAATTTATTTGATCCCAAAGCCAACGTTACCCGGGGTGAAATGGCTGCCATTGTGGCACGGCTATTTGAAAATGGCAAGATAAACCCTTCACCCGATAAATATTTCATTGGCAAACTTTCTACAGTGGATGTAACTGGTAAGAAAATAACAGTGACTAAGGACGGCCAAAGTAAGACCTATAGCTTGGATGCTGATGCTCTATGTTATCGGGATGGTAAACGCACGGGGATTGGTGTTTTTAAGGCCAATGAAAATGTTAAGGTTGCCCTGGATGCTGCCAATAAAGTAACGGTTATGGCCTATACCACAGCCACCACCACGGCACCTCCCAGTGTGTCAGTTGCTACCACCTATACAGGAACGATCCGTAGCCTGTTGTCGGGTAATCCGATAACTTTATCTTTCCAGCCCGACTCTGGAACTCTCAATTCCTATCCACTGTCTAGCAATGCCATTATTAAACAAAATGGTATAGTGAAGGATTTAACGGCTTTAACTTCTGGTTCCAGGGCAGAGATTAAGGTAACCGGTGACAGTGTAACAGAGGTTAATTTACTAAGTGCAGTTCCCTCTGGTAACGAGAAAAGGGGCTATGTAGTTAATATGTACTTGGATTACTTCACCATTCGTTATGATGACGGGACCTCAGAAGAGATCCAAAAAACCAATGCAGGTGCTTCCTTTTCCCAGCTATTCCGGGGACAACGGGTGGCTGTTACTAAGTCGGGGAGTCTGGTGACCGGTGTGGTTGGTTTATCGGAAGCTAAGAAGCTGTTCGGTGAAGTGGTTAGTGTTGGTTCCTCCAGTATTACTATCGAAGATGTGGATGGCTATGAGCGTAATATTGATATGGCCAGTAGTTATAAGGTAAAGGATGAAGACGGTGATACTATTGATCTGGATGAAATCAATGAAGAAGATGAAGTGGAAATAGAAGTGAATAGTAAGGAAGAGGCTGTTACAATCAAACTGCTAGACGGTTCTTCCTCCTCATCGTCCTCGTCTAATTTAGAAGGGGAAGTTACAGTTCTTGATACCTCCGGCGACTACAGTATTAAAATTCGCAAGCCCGACGGCAGCGAAAAAACCTACGATGTGGAAGACGACGTAGATGTTTATGAAGATGGAGATTCCATAGATTTTGACGACATTAGAAAAGGTGATTATGTTAAATTAAAGTTGAACAGTAGGGATGATGTGACCCGCATTGATATTTTAGATGTGGAATTGGTAGAAGGGGAAGTCACGGATGTGGATACTTCTGGCAGTTGGAGCATTACCATTGAGGATTCCCGTGGAGATGACGAGACCTACGATGTGTCAGACGATGTCGATGTTTACGACGAAGATGGTAAGAGCAAAAAATTTAAAGATATCGATGACGGAGACCAAGTTAAATTGGTAATTGATGATGACGACGAGGTTATTACTATTACCATTTTAGATGAAGATTCATCCTCCTCTCGGGACGGCACCTATACCGGTACATTGACAGGCCTGGATGAAGATGATGAGGAATTAACTCTTAAGACTAGCAGCGGTACGAAAACCTACACCCTGGCCAGAAATGTGGATGTAGAAAATGACGGGGATGAACTAGACTTAGACGAAATCCTTATCGGTTCTAAGGTGAGAATTACAGTAGAAGACGGCGAAGTGGAAGAAATTGAAATTACCGATGCTGAGGACATTACCATTGAAGGAAAGCTCTATAACATAGATGCTCACTATATCTGGCTTAAGCAAGAAAACGGTACCCATAAACTGAAAATGGCTAGCGATGTTACCTTGGAAGATGATGAGGGCGATGAAGTTGATTGGGATGAACTTAAGGATGATTTCTTAAACGATGATGTTGAAGTTGAACTAGATAATGGTGAAGTAGAAACCCTAACTGTAATAGAGTAAAAAATGAGGCGGCATACAAATGGCCGCCTCATTTTTTACCGTTTGTAGCCGCCCAAATCTAAGAGAGAATTGTAATAATCCAGGTCGGAAATTTCCATGTCTTCAACTGCAACGTTGCGTGGAGTGGTTTTAGCAACGGTTAGGGAGGCCATGTCTTTTTTTATTAGAAGTCGTATGTATTGGCTGCGATTGGTTTCCTCAAAGGAACTATGATTGATTTGGGTAATTTTTTGGTCTAGATATTCAATTAAATCCTCAGGAATACTTATAGTTATGGTTTTGTGTCGGCGCACGCTGTTTCCCCCTTTGCTGGTAGTGTTATGGTATATCTTATGTGAAGTTAACAGGATTCAATAACCTGAATTGGCAAATTAATCAATAAAAATATAAACAAACATTTTCAGAAAAATTACCACTCATACCAGTGCGTCTAAAACAAATAATAGGGATAAGTACTTTTTAAAAGGAGGCTTCAACAAGATATGTATAGCCCAAAGGAATTAGGCCTCAAAGTAAAAAAAGCCAGGGAACACCGGGCAAAAAGAAGCGGACAGGATTTTTCTCAGAAAATGTTAGCCTTTAAGATTGGGGAAACTTCTAAATGGGTGCAAAAATTAGAGAAAGGCCAATTTTACCCGGAGTGGGATGCTCTGAATTTAATTGCCGATACCTGTGGAGTGGATATTGAGTTTCTGACAGAAGAAAAATTTGAAAGTGAAGTAGAATACGAGGAGGCAGTTAAAGGTGGTTATGTTACTAGAAGGATAGAACAAGAGGAATTATATTTATAGATAAATTAGGAAAAAATGGCTTGTTGCCCGTGAACTATAGATTATCCTTGAAGGACAGTCAATCCTGGTTTATCCGTTGTTATCGGAAAGTTTAAGCTTTCCGATAACTAAAAAACCCGAATGCCTTTTTTGGGCATTCGGGTTTAAATTAACGATATTGTCTGGTACGGCTGAAGCAATCACGGCAGTAAACTGGCTTTGTGCCGCTAGGCTGGAAAGGAACTTGCGTGGTACAGCCGCACTCGTCACAAACAGCTTCGAACATTTGTCTTTGAGGGCGGTAGCCTTCGTTTCCTTGCATACGCTGCTTACGTGCAGCCCGGCAAGAAGGGCAACGAGAAGGATCGTTTTGGAATCCTTTCTCAGCAAAGAATTCCTGTTCGCGTGCGGAAAACTCAAATTCGGCTCCACAATCACGGCATGTAAGAGTTCTGTCGGAAAAAGTCAAACCTATCTCCCCCGAATAATAGGCTCCCTAAATCACCCGGTGCCAACCACATAGAACTACCGATACCCTGACACCGATCAATTTTTCGGGAGGAGATAGCCTTAGTTAGCTGGTGAAAACTTAGAGGCAATTCAAGTATAACACTCCATCCCGCCAAAAATCAATGATTACTTTAGCCTTAAGCGTTAGCAAGATCAGTGATGAGGCGGTCAAAAATTACACTTACGGGCAAGATGTCCTTGATCTGATGCACGTTCTGGCCACAAAAGACCAACCCATTGTTAATATCACCGTCGCGACTATTCACGAGAGCATCCATAATGCAAAAGGATTGAGAGCAATGCTTTAGGCAAGCCTGACAGTTTTCAGGTTCCGGAGCCTGTTTATTTAAAATGCGATTTACCAGGCTATTTTTTAAAGCACGCCCGGGTAATCCTACGGGGCTTAATATTTCAACTACATCATCTGAAGTTGAGTTTAGGTAATGTTTCTTAAAAGCATCAGCGACGGTACATTCAACGCTCAATACGAAACGAGTGGCCATTTGAACACCATCAGCCCCCATGCGAATCATATCAGCTATACCTTTGCCGTCAACAATACCACCAGCTGCAATGACGGGGATTTTTACAGCTGCTTTAATCTCAGGGAGAATTTCCTTGATGGAGCGGTCTGTACCCAAATGCCCCCCTGCCTCGGTACCTTCAGCAACCACAGCGGCTGCCCCCAGTTTTTCTGCCATTTTGGCTGCTTTAGCATAAGACACAATGGATACGATGGGGGTATTAGACTCTTTCCCCCAGGCGAAGATTTCCCGTGAAAAACCAGCACCAGTAAAAATCATGTCAATTTTCTCTTCAATGGCTGTATGAACTATTTTAGCAAATTCTCGTGCAGCATACATAATATTAATTCCGATAATACCCGTGGGTGAAATTCTACGGGCTTCCCGGATCTCACTGCGTAGTTCATCTTCCTCCATGCCGGTAGCACCAATTACGCCAATACCACCAGCATTGGCCACTGCTCCGGCTAAGGGGGCCGTAGAAACTCTAACGGCCATACCACCTTGAATAATTGGATATTTGGGGATAAATTTGCCTATCCTGAGAGTTGGAAATTCCAAGACCACTTTCTCCTTCCATATAATCCATAAGTATACCTACTTAATTTAAACAAAAATTAGCTAAATTTGCAAATAAAGTTTTTTGCTAAATATCACCTATTCTAATACCAATTTTAACCGTTAATGCCAAAACTTAATACTAAAGACCAGCAATACCGTATATATCTCTAAACATCTAAGTAACTTCAGGAGAGCAAGCACAATTTTATCTAGATCTGGGATAGCAAAGTAACTCGACATAAGACCCACAAGGCCAAATCTTGGGCCAACATTTCCCAGCTCCGATCATGGATATGCAAGATTATTTTCCTCCTGCACCAAACAGTCTTTCAAGAGAGGCAAGAGTATGTCCCATGGCAAAGACTACTAAGCGGTCTTCTACCAATATTTTTTCAGTACCCTCAGGTATAATAGCTTCACCGTCACGTAAGATAGCTCCTACGATAACATTACGGGGTAAACCACATTTGGCCAGAGTTTTACCAACCACCCGGCTTTGGGCAGGAACAATTAGCTCCGCCACTTCAGCTTTCCCGTTCAGCAGCATAAAGAGTGATAATAGCCTGCCCCCTTGAATGAAACGGACAATCTCGCTGGCAGTAATTAGACGAGGGCTGACGGCTGCATCCACACCCAAGCTTTCTACAATGGGTGCATAACTAGCACGACTAACCTTGGCGATAACCATTTTAGCTCCCATTTGCTTAGCTAATAAGGAGATCAGTAAATTCTCTTCATCCAGGCCGGTAACCGCTACAAAACCATCGGTTTCTTCAATACCTTCTCGCTTAAGCAAATCAACGTCGGTTCCGTCACCATTTAAGATAAGGGCGTCGGGTAACCGCTCGGATAGTTCCTGGCAACGAGAGTAATCTTGTTCTATTATTTTTACAGACATACCCAGGGAACAAAGCTTGTCCGCCAAGTAAAAAGCCAAGCGACCGCCGCCCAAAATGATAACGGAATGCAGTTGCTTTTGTCTACGTTTTTTTACTTTAGAGACCAACTTGTCAATACTGCCCGGTAGGCCCAAAATGTAAAGTGTGTCATGCGGTAAAATAGTATCCATACCACCAGGTACAATCATATCTCCACGTCGGGATATGGCGACAATGAGGCAGGAAGGTGGCATATCTAAATCCCAAATTGGTTTGTTGGCAAAAAGAGTCATGCCTTCATCCACGGTGATATCTGCCATTTGTACCTTACCCTGACCAAAGGGTTCAGTATGTACGGGAAGAGCCATAGTTAACATGCGAACAATTTCTCGAGCAGCCGCAAATTCAGGATTAATGATTAAATCTAACCCCAAGTCTTCCCGAGAGAACCAGGCATCTTGGGCATAATGCGGATCCCGAACCCGCACGATACATTTGCCAATTCCCAGCTTTTTGCCAGTTATCCCGGCAATAATATTTACTTCATCGGTACTAGTTACAGCCAGCAAAAGGTCACTGTCGACCACATGAGGATCTCGTAAGACCTGGGCAGTGGCGCCGTTTCCTTTCATCACCATAACATCTAAGTGTTCGTCAACCCTGGAAAGTTTTGTTTCATCCTTGTCCACCACTAAGATGTCATGGCCCTCCTCGCAAAGACGACGGGCTGTTTCAAAACCCACTTTGCCTGCGCCAATAATTGTGATTTTCATAACAAGATTGCCCTCCGGTAAAATGATTAACACATACTACTGTAATACTTGATACAAGGGTAAAAAGCAAGATGTTTTTAAGTGAAGAAAATAAATAATCAGAATCCCCGGATTAATTTTTAAGGGATTCTGATAATCAATAGTATTCCTTAGTAGTTGTAATTTTAAGATCAAATTCGGATTTTTCTTTCAGATGAAGATTACGCCGTTCTGGGGAGGGGCTATTCAAAAGGATATTTTCGGGGGCAGTCTTTCAAGGTATCAGCTTAATAGAATCTTTTCTGACTCATACATTCTTGCACCTGCATTAAGGTTTCGCCAAACCGCTGGAAGTGTACCACTTCACGCTCTCGCAGGTAACGTAAAACGTCAGTTACGCAGGGATCATCAGATAAGCAAATTAGGTTTTCGTAAACTGCCCGCGCCTTTTGTTCTGCTGCCAGGTTTTCGTGTAAATCAGCGACCGGGTCACCGGTAGCGGATACATAAGCAGCTGTCCAGGGGACTCCATTGGGATCACTCCAAAATAAAGCGCTGTCGTGAGTGGCATAGTGACCGTCAAGACCGGCCGCTTTAATTGCTTCAATAGAGGCACCTTCCAATAGTTTATAAACGACAGTACCTACAATCTCCATATGCGCCAGTTCTTCTGTGCCAATGTCGGTAAGGACAGCTTTGGCCCGGGAGGTTGGCATACTGTAACGCATATTTAAATAACGCAGAGAGGCCGATAATTCACCTTCCGGACCACCGTATTGTGTTAGAACTTCTTTTGCCAAGCGAGGATTGGGTCCAGAAACCCGAACCGGGATTTGTAATTTCTTTTCATAGATCCACATAGATGCACAAATCCTTTCATTTAATATTTAAGCTCCCAGGGCCAGGGAAGTTCTGCCCATTTCCAGGTGTTTTGTAATGCTGGTGAAAAACCGAAGTTAAGCAAAGGTCCACAAAATTGCTCATAATTTCGAATACACTGCATTAAATCCTGGTGTACTTTGTTAAACATAGCTAGTGCTTGCTGATCATCCGGGTGGGTATCTAAAAAAAGATTTAATTCAAGGGCAGTAAATTCCAGTTGTTGAATTTGCAAAAGCATTTGTGCCATGCGACGATTATCCATACCAGTAGCTTCCACCGTGTTCACCTCCAGAATTATTTATGATAGGGGCGATATAATTCGGGAAATAAAGTTCCAACCTCTAGGGCCTTGGCACAATCAAAGACCGGGCCAAAACGCTGAATGCAGAAATATGCCCGAGCTAGTTCCATGCCTGGGCAGGACGTTCCGGGACAATTGTCAGGTTGCATACCTGGCATCGGTTGGAAGGGAGAAGTGGGCATGCCAGGCTTGCCGTAGAAAGGGCCGCCCATGGGACCCATCATAGGAGCAGCTTGGGCCTGGGCCTGTTCAATTTTTTTGTCATCTCTGAACATGGAGCATACCTCCAAATAATATTTTGATAGGGCTCTTTATAGTTTCCATATTATTCTATATTTGGCGATTTTGTTACAGCCTTGATAAAAATAAAAACCGCAGGTGAATAATTCTGCGGTTTGTAGCATAGCTATAAATTTGTTATTGTTAAAAGCCGTATGTCCATTTGTAAGGCTATTTTTGCCAGTTGGGCAGATAATTCTTCCAAAGATGCTGCTGTGTTTTAGTAACAGCCACATCTTGCATAACATAGTGGGAATCTACTAAAAGCTAATTGAATTTCCTATTTGCCATAATCAATAGATAAGTTTTAAATTTTATAATATTTATGTCCATTTTAAACATAATTTGTCGTTTTTTGGGTCATTATTTCAGGATGGACCTGTAACCATGAAGGCAGGTAAATTGGGATATAATATGGAAACTTTTATAAGCTGGAAAGAGGAGGTAAATGAATGCGTTATGAACAACTTCAATGGCAAGAGCAAATGAAAATACAGGTGGATTTTAACCATATGATGACGGAGTTCATTGGTGAGGAAGAGGGGTTTACCAGGGAGCATATCGAAGCACTGGCAGGGAAAATCAAAGATTCACACCAGAGGATGCTGAAGAAAAGTGGTTCCGGGTGGCTGGAGTGGAGAAAGCTGCCTATGAATCAGGAAGAAGTCGTAACGAAAATCGTAAGAACGGCTGAAGAAATTCGCAGCCGGGCCGAGGCTTTTGTGGTGTTAGGTATTGGTGGCTCTGCATTAGGGCCTCTGGCAGTGCAAACAGCCCTTAATCACCTGCATTACAATGAATTGCCTACGGAAAGACGAGGGGGACCCCGCTTTTATGTATTAGACAATGTTGATCCTGAACGGGTGGCAGCCCTCTTTGATATTATTGATCCAGCCAAAACGATATTTAATGTGATTAGCAAATCTGGCAGTACCTCTGAAACCATGGCACAATTTATGATCGTCTTTAATTTACTGCGAGAAAAAATTGGCAGTGACTATGCTAAGAATATTATTGCTACCACTGATGCAGAAAAAGGTAACCTTGTAAAGATGGCCAGGGAGGAAGGTTATACCACTTTCACCATTCCTGCCGGGGTGGGCGGTCGCTTTTCAGAGCTTTCCCCTGTGGGCTTGCTGCCGGCCGCTGTTTGTGGTATTGATATTAGAGAACTTTTGGCTGGGGCCGCTTACATGGATAAGCTTTGCCAGCAGGAGGATGTTTTCCGCAATCCGGCCTATATGTTGGGGGTTTTGCAATACCTGGCCATGCGGCGTGGTAAAAATATTTCCGTAATGATGCCTTATACAGATGCCCTTAAATATTTTGCAGATTGGTATGCCCAGTTGTGGGCAGAAAGTCTGGGCAAGCGGACCGATAACAATGGGGAAGATGTTTTTGCCGGTCAAACTCCTGTGAAGGCCCTGGGCACTACCGATCAACACTCCCAGGTGCAGCTTTACGTGGAGGGGCCCTTTGACAAAGTGGTTACCTTCCTGGGGGTGGGATGTTATCGTCAAGAGGTTACTATTCCTAAGGTGTTCGAAGATTTGGCAGGTATCGCCTTTTTAGGCGGTCACACACTGGGCCAACTAATCAAAGCTGAACAGTTGGCCACTGAATATGCATTGATGAAGGCACAGCGCTTAAACTTTACCGTTACTTTGCCTGAAATTAATGCCTTTACGGTGGGGCAACTCATTCAATTGCTGGAAATTCAAACGGCCTTTGTTGGTGAATTACTCGATATTAATGCCTTTGATCAACCTGGTGTGGAGGAGGGCAAAAACGCTACCTATGCTTTATTAGGCAGACCTGGCTATGAGTCTAAAAAGCAAGAGCTTGAAACGCGCCCGCTGAAGAAATCGGAATATATCCTATAGCAGGGAATTTTTGCCATTCCTGAGCCCTGGGAACTAAAGGGCAACAGCCAATGGACAAGGGTTTTCTGACAAAGTTATGCCAAATAGCGAATGACAATAGCTAACAACGAAATACTATCATAATAACGGCAACCCCAAAGCACTACCCATAAGCAAAGGAGGCTCCATATGCAGCGTTTACCCGAGCAAGATATCTATGTTTACAAAACACCCGGCGAAGAAGTGCATAAAATATTGGTGGGAGATTTAGACCAAAAAAGACTAAAGGCCTTTTCCAAGGTAGACGTCACCAACGAACAGATCACGTATAAAATCATTGCTGAAGATGCTAACAAGAAGACAGAGGTCTTGGCTGAAGGCACTGGTTCTCCAGCTGATTTTGAAAAGGAAGTAACCCGGTTGGGCCAGCAATATCTAGAACCCGTTGGAGAAAACTGGCGGGAAATACAGCCCAAGGTTATGAAGGTTTTTGACCCCAATCACCTTTGCCCTAAATACGAATAGAAAAGGTTCCTCCAGGTGCTTCTATAACCACTAGAAGCACCTTTTTAGTGATTTAACAAGTGCTCCCACCACACTACACAGACCCTCGCAATACTCACAAGTCCAGACCGGAAAATCCAGTCAAGGCCCGAAGTCCAGACTAGTAATAAATTGTTAATAACCCTGTAAGTTTTTTATCCGTAATATAATGTATAATAACAAAAAAATGGGAGGTAAAAGGCTTTGATACCACTCAAAGATAACATACCCTCACGAAGATTTCCCATTGTTACCGTCTTGATTATTCTACTTAACACCACTGTCTGGCTATATGAAGTATCTCTTGGGCCTTACATGGATAATCTAATCTTTGCTCTGGGGGTAACTCCTGCAGAATTAAACCACTATAGCCTCGGGGGGCAGCTAATTTTACTGACTACTGCTATGTTTTTGCACGGTAGTTGGCTGCATTTCCTGGGCAATATGCTATATCTTTGGATATTTGGGGATAACGTGGAAGATCGGTTGGGAAGGCCGAGATTCCTCCTCTTTTACTTACTAACAGGATATATTGCTACTTTAGCCCATGTTATGTCGGACCCTTCGTCAACATCCCCTCTCATTGGGGCCAGTGGAGCCATAGCTGGCGTATTGGGCGGTTATTTAATTCTTTTTCCCCATGCCCGGGTATTAACGTTGATACCAATTTTTATTTTTATCCAAATCATTCATATTCCAGCCCTCTATTTCCTGGGGCTTTGGTTCTTACTGCAAATTTTTAGCCAGACATTCAATATGCAAGGCGTGCAATCTGTAGCCTTTTTGGCCCATATCGGCGGCTTTGTGGCCGGTGCGTTGCTGGTTAAATTATTTCAAAAATACCGATACTAAGTATAAAAATCGACTTATTGTCTGCCTGGGAGCTATTAGGTTATGACCATTAGGGCTGAATGCTGCTGGCTCGAGTAAAACCGGAAAAGTCATGGCTGTGCCTATCGGCAGGACAGGCGATCGTTAAGCCAATGATCAAGTGAAGGTGTTCCGTGTCTGAAATCCAAACGGGTGGCCCAGTAATGCCCTTTATCTCATGACTGTGCAGATAAAGGAAAGAACAATGGGTGATGTATATTTCATGTATATGACCCAACCCAGAGCATTCGGGCAGAAGTATCTCCGAACCAGTCACGCCAGAAAAGCTGTGACGGTGTCCGCAGGCATCCTCGGTGGCTCCAATAAAGCAATGTGCATGGGTCAATGCAGATAGAACCAAATTCATGAAATATTGATACCTCCTTCTTACCATATGGTATGTGGCTCTCTTGCTCTGTGTACCGGGTAAGATCCAAAATAAGGACTTTTTAGGTAATTTAGCAACGCAAGATGAATTTTGTTGAAATAAAGCAGGTTATTAGATGTTGATTGAAGAATATAGAAAGCTATACGGTTGTTATATATCTTAAACTAGTAAGGGGTTGCAAGAGTGCTCATCCGAAAAGCGAAGATTTCAGATGTTGAAGATATACATAGACTAATTAACCATTATGCCACTGAAGGTCAGATGTTGGCCCGGGCTAGGACAACCCTTTATGAAGGAATAAGGGAGCTTTCCGTGGTGGAGGATCAGGGGCAAGTGGTGGCAGTGGGTTCTCTGCATGTGGTATGGTGTGACTTAGCAGAAGTTCGAGCGTTGGCTGTGGCACCGGATTATATTAAACAAGGTTTAGGCAAAACTTTGGTACAAACTTTTTTGCAAGAAGCCAAGGGTTTGGAACTTCCCAGGGTGTTTGCTCTTACGTATAAGCCGGAATTTTTTATGAAGTGCGGTTTTCGGGTAATTGACAAAGATGAATTGCCTCAAAAGGTCTGGAAAGAATGTGTGAACTGTCCCCAGTTTCCCAACTGTGAGGAAACTGCGGTCATTATAGATCTGGACTAAAGGAGGAATTGGTATGGAATTTATTAAAAACATTAGTGAAAAAGCCAAGGATTTTGGTGAAAAAGCCAAAGAAATTACCAAACGCTCCGGGGAACTTTTAGAAGTCACCAAGATGCGGTACGAGATCAGTAAGCTGGAAAGAATCATGGTTAATAATGTTGAGGCCATAGGAGAGCTCTATTTCCGTAAGTTTAAAGGAGAGGGAGAACTGGCAGAAGAAATTGAACGACTCTGCCAAAGCACCCAGGGGGTGGAGCAGGATATAGCGAACCTACGGACACAAATTGAGAAACTTACGCCAAAGGCACCGCTCTGTCCGAAGTGCCAAACAGCACTTACCGAAGAGGCAAAGTTTTGTCACAATTGTGGAACCAAAATAGAAGAGCAGTAAGATACCATTTATTACATGGCTTTATATACAGGAATCGACAACACGTATGTAGAAAACCTTATTTTTATTGGCATATCGGGATGTATAAAACGTTCCGATATGCCTAAGGGCAAACTAGGCTTACTTGCCTGTGTCCTTTAGGTTATTCCCTATAGGGTACAAGCAAGCCAAGTCATACTACTTGAATGTGGTTAAAAGGGGTCGTGGCATGATGAGACGTAGCTTAGCCGTACTGGTACTTAACAAACCCGGGGTACTGGCTAGAATATCTGGCTTAATTAGTCGGCGGATGTTTAACATTGAAAGTATTGCTGCCGGTTATACCGAAGATCCGAATATTACCCGCATTACTTTAGTGGTGCAGGGTGATGAGAATATTCTCTATCAGGTGGTCAAACAACTGAGTAAATTGGTGGATGTCATTAAAATTCACGAATTAGCTGCTTCAGATTCCATTAATCGTGAGTTGGCCTTAATTAAAGTAAGGGCTAACGATGCCAGCCGCCGGGCGGACATCGTTAATATTGTAGATATTTTCCGGGCGAATGTGGTAGATGTAAATAGCGAGACGATGGTTATTGAATTACCGGGTACTGAAGAGAAGATTGATGCCCTTTGCAGTATTCTCCGGGAACATGGCATTGTGGAAATGGTTCGAACCGGTAAGATTTGCCTGGACCGTGGACCAGGAGCGGCAAAAGATGCTCCAGACAATGATCTGACATAATTTACCCGTTTTTGGGTATATATTATGGTATATAAAAATTGTATTGACAGGGGGGTCCGGTAGGTGTCGCAGGCGCAAATTAAACGTATCATGATTAGCCTACCCGACAGTTTGCTAGCGGAAGTAGACAACATTGTCGAGGAAGAACGGGTGAACCGTAGCGAGTTTATCAGGGAGGCTATGAGGTTATATATCTCCGAACGCAATCGGCGCATTTTAAGGGAACAAATGAAAAAAGGTTATTTGGAAATGGCAAAACTGAATCTGGCTCTGGCCATTGAATACCAGCATATTGAGAGTTGTTCCCCTGGTTATGAGCTGGCCAAAGCGGAGGGATAAAACTTCATGCAAGTTCAGCGGGGAGATGTTTTTTATGCCGACCTAAGCCCAGTGGTCGGCTCAGAACAGGGGGGCATTCGGCCAGTATTAATCTTGCAGAACGATATCGGCAACCAATACAGCCCTACTACTATTATAGCGGCCATCACCTCTCAAATTGCGAAAGCGAAACTGCCGACCCATATTGAGATTCAGGCCAAAATGAGTGGTTTGGACAAGGATTCAGTGGTTCTGTTAGAACAGATCAGAACCATTGATAAAAGCCGCTTATTCGAAAAGGTTTCCTCCCTAAACATTGAATACATGAATCGGGTGAACCGAGCCATTGAAATTAGTTTGGGATTGGTGGAAATCTAGCAAGGTTATGAATACACTCCAAAGAGGGGTGTATTTTTGCTTTGAGGAGGGATACGATGACTCCGCTGATTGGCATAACCAGTTCCTACGACAGGGAGAGTAACCGAACCTTTATTAGCAGGTTTTACTGTCAAGTTATAGAAGCAGCTGGCGGGTTACCTTTGATATTACCCTGCATTTTAGGAGAAAAAACCGTTGATAGAATTTTAGACAAGATTGATGGATTGTTGCTGTCCGGGGGTGTGGATGTGGATCCCCTTTTATTCGGAGAGGAACCGCTGCCCTCCTTGGGGTCCATTTGCCCGGAAAGGGATACATTTGAATTGGCCTTAACCCGCCGGGCCTTAACCTTAGGGCTTCCCATACTGGCTGTTTGCCGAGGCTTACAGGTATTAAATATTGCCGCCGGGGGGAATGTGCTGCAGGATATTGGATCACACATAGCAAAGCCTTTGAAACATGATCAACAGGCACCCCTTTGGTATGGGACCCATTCCATCGAGGTACTGCCCGGCAGCCGTTTGGCGGCAATTTTTGGCGAAAAGACCATTGTCAATTCCTTTCATCACCAAGCGGTGGCCCGAATAGCCGCTGGGTTTTTAGCCACCGCCTGGTCCTCAGACGGTGTGGTGGAGGCTATGGAAAGCAGCTCTTCTTCCTTTATTGTGGGAATACAATGTCATCCGGAATGCATGTGGGAACATGACCCAAAGATGTTCCAATTATTTAAAGAATTTGTAGCAGCCTCGGCAACTAAGTAGTTAACGAATTAGGGAGGGACATTTATGTTTGCAATTATCAATGGAACCCTATTAACCATGTCGGGTCCGCCTATTTTTCAGGGTACAGTTTTAGTGGAACAAGGTAAAATCATACAAGTGGGTCAGAACCTCCCTCTAGCGGGGCGAGTAGACGTAATCGATGCGGCAGGGAAATTAGTCCTTCCCGGTTTAATTGATGCTCACAGTCACGTGGGTATTGCGGAAGAAGTTTACCAAATCGAGGGGGATGACACCAATGAAACCACTGCCCCGGTAACAGCACATCTCCGGGCTATTGATGCGGTAAATCCTGCTGACCTAGGTTTTCAAGATGCCCTGGCCGGTGGAGTTACCACAGTGGTAACCGGACCCGGCAGCGCTAACGTCATAGCTGGTGAAATGGTCACCATGAAGACCTACGGTGCTGTAGTAGATGACATGGTTATTCGCTTTCCAGCCGGACTAAAATGTGCGCTGGGGGAAAATCCTAAACGAGTTTACGGCAGCCACAATAAAATGCCGGCTACCCGCATGGCAACGGCTGCGCTGCTGCGGCAAACATTGGTGGAGGCTCAGAATTACCTGGCTAAACAAGAAAAAGCCAGGGCAGAGAAGACCGTTCCGGAACGCAGTTTGCAAATGGAGGCGTTGCTCAGGGTTCTCAAAAGAGAAGTACCTCTGCGTGTTCACGCCCATCGGGCAGATGACATTATGACGGCGGTACGCATCGCCCGGGAATTTAATGTTGAACTGATTGTGGAGCACTGTACGGAGGGACACTTAATTGCCCCTGTGTTGGCTGATGCCGGAGTCAAGGCGGTGGTGGGACCGATCATTACTAACCGAGCCAAGGTGGAATTGATGAACAGAAGCCTGGAAACCGCTATGGCCTTATATAAATCAGGGGTACCCTTTGCGCTGATGACTGACCACCCGGTGGTCCCCATCCAATATCTAAGCCTTTCTGCTGGCTTAGCTGTCAAAGGTGGGTTGCCCGAAGAGGAGGCTTTGAAGGCAATTACTATTAATGCGGCTAAACTTCTTGGTATTGATCACCGGGTGGGTTCCTTGCAACCGGGCAAAGATGCTGATATTATTATCGTGGATCGACCAATATTCGACCCAAATCATCGGGTTGAACGGGTTTTTGTTGGTGGGCGACAGGTTATTGGAAATTAATTAAAAATAGCCATAAAACAATAATTTTTAGCAGGATTTTAAAATCTCCCGTCGAAATGGTTAAACAAGAAAAAATGGTAAATGATACCTTTTATGGAATCTTGTCACAAATTGTCGGGAGGCGTAGAAAAATGAAAAATCCACTCAATGTTCTGATTGTGGATGATCAGGCAGGAGTTCGATATCTACTGGAGATTTTAGTTAAGGAATCAGGGCATCAGGTTTATACCGCTCAAAATGGCGTGGAAGCTGTGGAAAAGGTACGCATTCTAAAACCCGATCTCATTTTTATGGATGTTCGTATGCCGATCATGGGGGGGTTGGAGGCCTTAGGCAAAATAAAGAAAATTGTTCCCACAACTGAGGTTGTTATGATGACTGCCTACAGTGCCGAAGACACAGCTACCATTGCCATGCAAAAAGGGGCGATGCTGTGTATGAGCAAGCCCTTTGATGTGGAAGAAGTGAAACATCTGTTGGAAAGAATGGCCTCAACAACACCGATTTACGAACAGGCTTGTTTAGAAAATTATGCATAACAACAAAATGTTCTCGTCATAACGGGAACGTTTTTTATTTACCGTGGGTATAACCTAGGGCGGGTAAGCAAGCTAAATTATTCCAATTCAGCTACATTTTGTGTTTTACTGTTGTAAATATTGGTAATAATACCAATAGTAAAGCCCGGGAGGGATTACCATGTTTACAGTGGTTGTGCAACAAATTCCTACCATTGTTGTAGCAGCGGTAAGCTTTGTTATTTGGATGTGGCTTGCCCTAAAAATAATGCACCAGATACCTGTAATTACCAGCAAGCTAGGATTAGGTGAAGCACCTGGCCTTATTGTTGCAGTAATGGCACTATGGCCGTTGTTTGCCTTAACCTACGAACTGTTTCGTTTCTTTCTTCCCTCCTAATGGCAGAGACCCCTATCTCTTTTACAGATAGGGGTCTTTGCTATATAATAACCATAGTTTGGTTAGAAAAAATTGGCTTGCGCCCCATTGGGTGCAGATGCCAGCGGAGCCTCGTTTGCCCTTTCTGATAGGCCAAAAACAAATAATGAAGCAATACTTTAGAGAGTATCTTCTCAAACGTAAAAAGGTGGTTATATGTAAGCAATGGGAACGGAGATGTTGAAAAGTTTTTCGTCGGAAGAAACCAGGCAATTTGGTGAAAAAATGGCTTTGCTATTACAAGCGGGTGATATTATCTGCCTGAACGGAGATTTAGGAGCAGGTAAAACGGCCTTTTCCCAGGGGGTTGCCCGGGGATTGGGAGTAACCTCGCATGTTACCAGTCCGACCTTTACCTTAATTAATGAATATGAAGGGCGTTTGCCACTGTATCATTTCGATGTCTACCGCCTGGGAGATTCCGAAGAAATGGCAGATTTGGGCTATGAAGAGTACTTTTACGGCCCAGGCGTTTGTCTTGTGGAATGGGCTGAACTGGTAGAAGATGTGCTGCCAGAGGAGCGTTTGGATATCACTTTGCTAAAGGATGAAGAGGCAGAGGAAGTTCGGCTGATCAAGTTTACACCAAGGGGTCAGCGCTATAAACATCTGGTAGAGGAGATGAACCAACTTGTTTGTCCTGGGAATTGAAGCAGCTACGCCGGTGGCGGCAGTGGCTATAGTTGAGGACGGCCGTGTCTTGGCGGAGCGGCTAGTGAATAATCGCCGTACCCACTCCATCAACCTGTTGCCTATGATCAAAGCAGTGATTGAGGATGCGGGCCTTACCCCTCCACAAATCCAGGGGATTGCTGTTTCCTTCGGCCCAGGGTCTTTTACCGGCCTTCGGATAGGTCTTACTACAGCCAAGACCCTAGCCTGGGTGTGGCAGGTTCCGGTGGTGGGAGTATCCACCCTGGAGGCATTGGCCTTACCGCTGGCTCCTCAGGGGCAGCTAATTTGTCCCATTCTAAACGCCAGAAAAAATGAAGTATATGCCAGTATCTTTAGAGGTAGAGCGGGTCAACCGGAGCTGCTGAAAGGCCCATTGGCAGTAAGCCCTCGGCAGTTGGCAGAGGTTTTGGCGGAGTGGGAGGGCCAGGTTACCTTTTTGGGGGATGGGGTGCCTGTTTATCAACAAGAACTATCTGATTTACTCGGGGAGCGGGCTTTGTTTACCCCGCAAGCTGCCTTGTTACCCCGGGGAGCGGCGGTGGCAGAGTTGGGCTATTGGCAGTTGGCCGCTGGCCAAGGACTATCCCATTTGGAACTGGCAGCCCAATATATTAGGCTGTCGGAGGCAGAAGTTAAACTGGCAGCCAAATGTGGGAAGTAGGTGATGCAGTGGAGTATCGGCTAATTGAAATGAAGCTTGACCATATCCCAGGGGTACTGGAAATTGAACAGGTTTCCTTTCCTACACCCTGGTCCAGTCAGGCATTTACCTACGAAATAACGCAAAATAATTTTGCCCATTATGTAGTGGCACTGGAAGATGAAAAGGTGATTGGTTATGTGGGTATGTGGATGGTTTTAGATGAAGCCCACATTACCAATGTGGCAGTTCACCCTAGCTATCGTGGTAAAAAATTGGGCTTGGCTCTCATGGTTGAAGTTATGCGGCTAGCCGTCCTGCGTGGTGCCAGCCGCATGACCTTAGAGGTCAGGCCCTCCAATACGGTAGCCAGGGAACTATATAAAAAGCTGGGCTTTAAAGAAAAGGGCCTGCGCAAACGTTATTATACAGATACCAATGAGGATGCCATCATCATGTGGGTGGATTTATAGCTGCCTCACAGAGAATTTTGGAGGTTTTTATGGGAATTACAATACTAGGTATCGAAACATCCTGTGATGAAACATCGGCAGCGGTGCTGGAGGATGGGATAACTTTACGTTCTAACATTGTTTCCTCTCAGGTGGATATCCATAAAAAATTTGGTGGCGTGGTGCCGGAGGTAGCATCCCGCAAACATTTAGAAAATGTTCATCCCGTGATTATGGAAGCGCTGGAACAAGCCAAGGTAACCCTGAAAGATATTAATGCCATAGCCGTTACCTATGGGCCTGGTTTAGTGGGGGCACTCTTGGTAGGGGTAGCCGCGGCCAAAGCGATGGCTTATGCCCTGGATGTTCCATTGATTGGAGTCAATCACCTGGAGGGACATATAGCGGCCAATTTTCTGACCCGGCCCGACTTGGAATTTCCCCTGCTATGTCTGGTGGTTTCCGGTGGACATTCAGATCTGGTCTTTATGCCACATCGGGGAGACTATCAACTGCTTGGCCGTACCAGAGATGATGCGGCGGGTGAAGCCTTTGACAAAGTGGCTCGGGCCATGGGCCTGGGCTATCCTGGGGGACCGCTTATTGATAAACTGGCTCGGGAGGGAGACGCCAGTGCGCTGAAGTTACCCAGAGCTTTTTTGGAAGAGGGCAGCTTGGACTTTAGCTTTAGTGGTTTAAAGTCAGCGGTGCTAAATTATTTAAATCGAGCGGAGATGCGCCAGGAAGAAGTTAACAAGGCCGACTTGGCTGCCAGCTTTCAGCAGGCTACCGTAGAGGTATTAGTGGAAAAGACACTTTTAGCCGCAGAGCGGACCGCTGTAAAAACCATTATGTTAGCCGGTGGGGTGGCTGCCAACGGGGGGCTAAGGAGTTTACTACAAACCAGAGCACTGGCAGCAGGCTGTACTGTGGTTTATCCACCCCTTCATTTATGCACAGACAATGCAGCCATGATTGCCTGTGCCGGTTATTATAAATATTTACGGGGAGATTTTGCCCCGTTAACCCTTAACGCAGTCCCGGCTTTGTCTTTGGGAGAGGAGAAGTATTAACATAAATACTCCTTTTTTAGCCACTTATCCACTGTTCTGTGGGTACTTAACTGTGGATAATGTGGATAAGTCTGTTAATAACTTACGAATTAAGGCTTTTTACTGTGAATATTAAAGCGGAGCCTACCGAACAAAACATAGCTACGTTTTGGTAAGGGGTTGTTATTACCCTGTCCAAAATTCGACACATCCGGTGGTTACACTAATTAGAATTGTAAAAAAATAGGTTGACGACGGTGGCTCATTGTGATAACGTATTTGTAAGTTGAAATGGTTAATGCGATGATGGAGAAAAGTAAATCTCCCCAGCCTTTCAGGGAAAAGAAGCCGTGACTGGAAGCTTCTTTAAGGTATGGCTGATTGAAGTTCCCTCCGGAGTTGCTGTGCTGAAGCGATCAGTAGGTGCAGCCGGATGTCCCGCCGTTACAGGGGAGAGGTATCGGATCATGTCCTGTACCGGTAAAGTGGCTCTTGCAATTAGGGTGGTACCACGGAAAATACTCTCCGTCCCTTGGTGGATGGAGATTTTTTTATTTACCGTTACTTCATTTTCCCGTACCTGCTTTGAGTTGGGCCCAAGTGGCCAATTAGGGTGGTACCGCGGAATTGTATCTCCGTCCCTGCATAGGGATGGGGATTTTTTGTTCAAAGTATCTGTACATACTATTATGGGGGTGGAGTATATGACTTCTTATTGGGATGCACATCATGAAACCATGTCTCGGGATCAGTTAGCCGAGATCCAAACAAAAAGATTAAAAACATTGGTAGAACGGGTGTATACGTCGGTGCCTTTTTATCGCCAGGCCTTTCAGGAAAAGGGAATTACACCCGGAGATATCAAGTCTCTGGAGGATTTAAAAAGCTTACCCTTTACTACCAAAAAGGATTTGCGGGATACCTATCCCTTTGGCTTATTTGCAGTTCCCCGCAGCGAAATTGTGCGTATGCACGCTTCTTCCGGTACCACTGGCAAGCCAATTGTGGTAGGCTATACTAAGAAGGATTTGGATACCTGGTCCGATTTAGTGGCCCGCTGCTTTTCTATGGCTGGCGGCACCAAAGAAGATGTGGTACAGAATGCCTATGGCTATGGTTTATTTACCGGTGGGTTAGGCATTCATTATGGTGCCGAACGGTTGGGAGCTACCATTGTTCCCATCTCAGGGGGCAACACGGCTCGTCAAATTATGTTAATGCAGGATTTTCAAACCTCTATCTTAACGTGTACTCCTTCGTATGCCTTGTATCTGGCAGATGAAATCCATGCTGCTGGGGTAGACCTCGGGACTTTGCACTTAAAAGTTGGGATTTTTGGTGCTGAGCCCTGGTCGAACAATATGCGGCGGCAATTGGAAGAGAAGCTGGGTATTAGAGCCCATGATATCTATGGTCTCAGTGAAGTGTTAGGGCCTGGTGTGGCTATGGAGTGTCCTTGTCAGAATGGCTTGCATGTTTTTGAGGATCATTTTATTCCAGAAATTATCGACCCGGTGACTGAACAGCCGCTGCCCTATGGTGAAAAGGGTGAACTGGTCTTCACCACCCTGACCAAGGAAGGCTTCCCGGTTATCCGTTATCGCACCAAAGACATCTCTACCCTCTACCCGGAAGTATGTGAATGTGGACGAACTCACCTGCGGATGGAGAGAATTACCGGCCGTACCGATGATATGCTCATTATCCGAGGGGTCAATGTCTTCCCTTCCCAGATCGAAAGTGTGTTACTGGAGTTTGGTGAGACCGAACCGCACTACCTGCTGGTAGTTGATCGCAAGGCCTCCCTGGACGATTTGGAAATTCAGGTGGAATTATCCGCTAACATGTTCTCCGATAAAATAGCTGGTTTGGAAGTGTTGGAGCGAAGATTACGCGAACGCATCTTAAGTGTGCTGGGCATTTCTGCTAAAATAAAATTGGTGGAACCTAAATCTTTGCCTCGCAGTGAGGGGAAAGCCAAAAGAGTCATCGATAGGCGAGAATTATAAATAAGGGAGGTATTGTAAGTGCGCGTACAACAAATCTCCATTTTCTTGGAGAACAAGAAGGGCCGTCTGGCCAAAGTAACCGAAGTGCTGGGGGAAAATCAGATCAACATACGTGCCCTTTCCATTGCCGATACCACGGATTTTGGTATCCTACGTTTAATTGTTAACAAACCACAGTTGGCCTATCAGGTGTTAAAGGAAGCTGGCTTTACGGTTAGTACCACCGATGTGATTGCTGTGGAAGTAACCGATCAGCCGGGAGGTTTGAGCAACATTCTGCGTCACCTGGATAAGGTAGGTATCAATATTGAGTACTTATATGCCTTTGTTACCCAAACCACTTCCGCGGCCTTGATTGTTTTCCGTGTTGAGCAGGTGGATGAAGCCATTAAGGTTCTCCAGGGAAATAGCATCCGCATCGTGCCTGGGGATGAAGTATACCAAATCTGATGCAAGAAGCAAAACAAATGATTCGCCAACAGGTACTGGCGGCCCGCCGCAGTTTGACACCGACAGAGGCACTGGAGAAAAGCAGCCGTATTACCCAGCGCCTGTTAGAACTGCCGCAATATGGTAAGGCGAGAACCATCTTAACCTATCTGGATTTTCGGGGGGAAGTATGTACCGGTTCTTTCATCAGCCAAGCTCTTGAGGCAGGTAAGATTATAGCGGTGCCGCTGGTAAACAAAACCGAAAAGCGGATGACACCTTGCCAATTAGTAAATTATCCTGAGGAGCTAGTTCCGGGTGCCTATGGCATTCTGGAACCGGCTCCAGATAAAATAAGACCGGTGCCGGTGGAAACCGTGGATATGGTGCTGGTGCCGGGGGTTGTCTTTGATGAACAGGGACACCGTCTGGGCTATGGCGGAGGCTTTTACGATCGCTTTTTACCCCAGCTACGGCCAGATGCTGTTATTGTGGCCTTGGCTTATGAGTTGCAAATATGGCCGGATTTAATCTCCCTGATGGCAGATCATGATCAGCCTGTGGCAGTGGTTATTACGGAAGATAGGATTATTAGAACGAATGAAATGAGCTAAGGTCTAGGTGTAATCCCGGCCTTAGCTCATTTGATTAATAGTAATAAACTTAACTCCCACTGCAACCGGCAGGTTTAGAAAATTTGCTTTCCCATAAGGCATTTCCGGCTTCTGGTAAAGTATTGCCAAACCATCTGCTGGTAACGGATTTCGTTTCGGTATAGAACATGACTCCATCCTTGCTTCCCATGACGTGCAGGTCACCTAAGAAGGAGTTTTTGTGACCTTGGAAGGCAAAGAAAGATACCGGCACAGGAATACCTACATTGACACCGACCATGCCGCCATGGGTTCTGTGAGCAAACTCTCTGGCATAATAGCCACTTTGGGTGCAAATAACCGAGCCGTTGGCAAACTGGTTAGCGTTCATTAGAGTAAGACCTTCTTCAAAATCCTTAACCCGTTTAATGCATAAAACAGGGCCAAATATTTCGACATCTCCAACACTCATGCCAGGTTTTACATGATCCAGAATGGTAGGACCGACAAAATAGCCGCCTTCATAGCCTTCCACCAGGACATCTCTGCCGTCCAGAACCAACGTAGCGCCTTCTTCAATGCCTTTGTTGACCCAGTTAACCACAGATTCCTTATGGGATTTGGAACCGACGGGTCCTAAGGTAGAGCATTCCTTGACTGCCGGACCAATCTTTAGCTGCTTGGCATATTGAACACATAAGGCGACAAATTCGTCGGCGATGGATTCCTCAACCACGGCCACCGGCAAAGCCATGCAACGTTGTCCGGCCGCACCAAAGGCCGAGGTTACCACGACCTTAGCGGAATTTTCCAGATCGCAATCCTTTACTACCAAGGCATGGTTTTTCGCTTCTCCCAGTGCCTGTACCCGCTTGCCATGGGCTGCTGCTGTAGCATAAATATGTCTACCTACTTTGGTTGAGCCAACATAAGAGATACCCCTGACATCAGGATGACGAAGGAATAGATCAGCTTCATTCCGGCTGCAGGTAATAACGTTCACTACACCCTCCGGCAAACCCGCTTCAATTAATAACTCCATGATTCGCATACCTGTCTGGGGCACCTTGCTGGCTAACTTGAGGACAAAGGTATTCCCGGTGGCAATGCATAAAGGCAACATCCAGCCAAAGGGAATCATTGCTGGAAAGTTGGCCGGGGCAATCCCGACAAAGACGCCGATGGGTTCGCGGTAAGAAACAGTGTCAATGCCGTTGGAGACCTGCATTAAGGTATCACCTTGCATCATCAAAGGTGTAGCGCAAGCCAACTCAGCTCCTTCAATCGCCTTACCCACCTCACCCCTGGCTTCTTTAATGGTTTTTCCTTGCTCCTGTGCTACCAGAGTAGCCAGCTCTTCCAAATGTTCCTCCAGGATTCTTTTATAGCGAAAGATGAGTTCGGTTCTTTTTTGGACGGGCATCACGGACCAGGCACCAAAAGCTTTTTTAGCTGCGGCCACTGCTTCATTAACCTCTTCCACGGTGCAGCAAGGCGCCTCGGCCATTACTTCACCGGTGCTGGTGTTGTACACCGGCATATACGTTTCTGTTTTTGATTCTTTCCACTGGTTGTTAACACAAAACTTTAATCTTTTCATAGACATTTCTGCAGCCTCCTAGTGTTTGATTATTTGTAAGTGCATTACCGCTGTACCGTTTCCAAAGCTTTCTTAATAGCACCAACCATTCGGTCAAGCTCTTCTTTGCTTACAATATACATAGGTGCCATGGTAACAACGTTATTAAATCCAGGCACGCTGCGGTTCATTCTGCCAACCAGAACACCCTGGGAAGCAATGATGCTTAACAGTTTTCCCATGTATGCTTCACTGACAGGAACTTTCGTTGACCGATCTTCTACCAGTTCAATTCCGGCAAATAAGCCCTTGCCACGAATTTCACCAACCACTGGGAAGCCCGCCAATTCTTTCAGGCTTTCTAACAAATAATTACCCATTTCCTTAACTCTTTCAACTAGGTTTTGTTCTTCGATAATTTTAATGTTTTCTAAAGCTGCTGTGCAGGATCCGGCGCTGCCGCCATAGGTACTAATATCACGGAAGTAAGCAAAGGTATCTGCAGGGTCATTGATGAACTGTTCAAAGATGTGTGGTTTACAAACAGTGGCCGAAATCGGCATATAAGAGCTGGCCATACCCTTGGCCATAGTGATCATGTCAGGGCTTACATCAAAGTGCTGATGTCCAAACCATTTACCGGTTCTGCCAAAACCGCAAACAACCTCGTCCAAAATTAATAGCACTTCGTATTTCTGGCAGATTTCTTGGATCACTTGGAAATACTCTGCCTGAGGTACTAGAATACCGCCGCCTGCAGTAATCGGCTCAACAATGAACGCTGCTACTGTATCAGGACCTTCTGATAAAATTACATCTTCTAAAGCCCGGGCACACTCCATATTACAACCAGGGTAAGATTTGCCAAAGCTGCAGCGATAGCAATAAGCAGCAGGTATACCAACGAAGCCGGGTACCAGGGGCTCAAATCCCATTCTCCGCTCGTCTTGACCGGTGGCACTCAGAGCAGCAAAGGTTGTTCCATGGTAATCCCTGTGACGATAAATAATTTTATATTTATCTTTGTTAGGATACTTTAATCTAAAGTACTGACGAGACATCTTGAAAGCCTTTTCATTGGCTTCGGAGCCGCTGTTTGAAATATAGGACTTTGCAGTACCAGGTAACAAAGATACCAATTTTTCGGCTAACTTGATAGCAGGCGGATTCCCGGCGCTCAGGGCATAATAGGGCATTTTTTTCAACTGTTCATAAACAGCCTTAGCAATGGACTCCTGACCGTAACCAACATTCACACACCATACGCCACCGGAAACACAGTCTAAGAATTCTCTGCCCCGAGCATCTTTAATGATGCAACCCTTACCTTCAACAATAATGGTAGGTTCGGTGGAATCGAAAATTTTGTGCTGTGTAAGGTGGTGCCACAGGTTTTGCCGATCCTTTTCCACGAGTTCTTCCGGAGTCAAATCATACCCATATGACATTTAAATAGCCCCCTTTAATAATCAAGTTTTTTATTACACCAACTATTGCAATTAACATGCCATATCATTACCATGATAAGATTTTAGGAAATACTCTTTTCCATTGAACAAGAATTACTATTGACTGTATGATTAATGCCGTTTTACATTAATAATGAAATATGTTGTCAAAAGTGCTAAATTAAGGAGCGTTGCCAACATGAACATACAATACCCCCACCAAACGAACGACCCAAGCCTTTTAAGGAAAGAAATAGATGCCATTATAGATAGTGTGTTTGATGGTATTTGGATTACCGATGGTCAAGGTATCACTGTCAGAATTAATAGGGCTTTGGAGAAAATTGCCAATCTAAAAAACAGTGAGGTCGTTGGGCGACATGTATTGGATGTACGAGATGAAGGGAAATTTGCCCTTTCAGTTAATATGAAAGCACTGGAGGAAGGAAAACCAGTTACTCTGCTAGATGAGTATAGTACAGGAAAGCGTTGTCTAACATCCAGTGTTCCTGTCTTTAATGACAAGGGGGAAATTTGGCGAGCGGTTGCTATTGTACGTGACATGACAGAATTAGAAAATCTGCAACAAGAATTACTAGTAGCCCAGGAGCAAGCCCGCCATTTTCAGGATAAAATTATAGAACTCGAAAAAGAACAACAGTTGGGTACGGATTTTGTAGGAAACAGTCCGACATTTAGAAAAGTGATTGCTACCATACGTCGGCTAGCTAAAGTAGATTCCACCACCATTATTTTGGGGGAAACTGGTACTGGTAAAAGTCTGGTGGCTCAGGCCATACATAATCTTAGCCCCCGCTCTAAAGAGCCTTTTATTAAGGTTAACTGTGGTGCTATACCCGAAAATTTAATTGAATCAGAATTGTTTGGTTATGAAAAAGGTGCCTTTACCGGGGCCCAAAAAGAAGGAAAACCAGGTATGTTTGAACTGGCTCAAGGAGGCACCATTTTCCTCGATGAGATCGGGGAACTGCCGCTGTTGTTGCAGGTAAAACTTTTACAAGCAGTGGAGGAACAGTGTGTTTTCCGGGTTGGCGGCACAAAGCCGGTTCATCTAAATGTGCGAATTATCGCAGCAACCAATAGGAATTTAGAAGAAATGGTGGCTAATCGAACCTTTCGCGAAGATCTGTATTATCGTCTAAAAGTTTTATCAATTATTCTCCCACCCCTGCGGGAAAGAAGGGAAGATATTACTCCTTTAGCCCTATATTTTTTAAAAGTATTTAATCAAAAGATGGTTCTCTCTAAGGAACTTAGTATAGATGCCATTGATTACTTGGTCAGACATAACTGGCCTGGCAATGTTCGAGAACTCCGAACGGTAATTGAGCATTTAATCATAATGACTGATAGTAATTTAATAACACCCGATGATTTGCCTTTAAATTTACGTCAATCAATGATTGAGGTGAATTTAGGCGATCAACCATTCCCCCTCAAGCAAGCAGTCCATGATTTGGAAAAAAAGTTATTAACCAAAGCCATTCAGAAATATCAGAACAGCTATAAAGTTGCTGAAATCTTAAAGATAAACCAGTCTACCGTAATTAGGAAGGCTCAAAAATACGGCATTTCCTTTAATGAAATTACTAAGTTAAACGGGAAATAATAGAAAAACCGAGGTAAAAAATAATATATTGAAAATAACCTCATCGAAAAAGACGACTCTCCTTCAACTTTTTGAATGGAGAGCCGTCTTTTTGTTCAATAGTAACACTCCCATTAATGCAGGAATGCATTCTAATGATTTTTTGCATCCTGAGCAAGCCGAAAATAACAAGATTGTTTAAAAAAGCCAATTCCAAAATGCATTTGATCAGTAATTATCATAACAACCTTACTGGTACCGTGATATTTCCAAAGCCCTGTTTTACGTTATTTTTGTTCCTAATACTTGAGATTAAAACAACATTACTTAAAAGACATACTTCTGATCATTTAGCATGGAATATGGCATCTTATTTGCACTTTATTTACTTAATTTACTTAATTTGCTGTTTCTCATGTGAAAGGAGGGGTAAGGGCCTTCTTAAAAAGACTATTAGATTTAAGAAAAATAACGAGGAGGGGACAACATGACGGAAAAACGGGTGGAATTGAAAAAAGCTTTGAATCCTATAGATGTATGGGCATTGGCATTAGGATCTATTATTGGGTTTGGTTGTTTTGTACTTCCCGGGGATTGGCTGCCCAAGGCAGGCCCGTTGGGTGCAGCCATTGCTTTTCTCCTAGGCGGTTTATTGATGCTGATTATTGCCAATAGCTACAGTGTCATGATAAAAAATTTTCCCGTGGCGGGTGGGGAATTTGCCTATGCCTATGGTGCCTTTGGTCGTTATCATGCATATATTTGCGGCTGGTTTTTGGCTTTGGGTTATTTGTCCATCATACCTGCCAATGGAACTGCCTTAGCGGTGTTAGGCCGGTTTGTGGCCCCGGGACTGTTTGAATGGGGTTATTTGTATACTGTTGCTGGGTGGGAAGTGTACCTGGGAGAAATAATGTTAGCCACATTTGCCATGTTGTTCTTTTTCTATCTTCATTATAAAGGCGTTGGAGCCGCCGGTAAAATGCAGTCATTAATTGTTGTCTTGCTGGTAGCTGCTGTACTGCTCTTAGGAGGAGGCGCTTTATTAAATCCAGTTACTTCAACAGCTAACCTGCAACCGTTGTTTGCACCGGGAAAATCTGCTATAGCTTGTATTGCAGCCCTGCTGGCCATTGCTCCATTTCTATTTGTTGGTTTTGATACAATTCCTCAGGCAGCGGAAGAATTTAATTTTTCCCATGATAAAACAAAAAAGTTAATGTATCTGGCTATTATCATAGGAGCTGTTGTTTATGCTACCGTAACATTGTCTACAGCTATGGCGGAACCCTGGCAAGATTTGATTGCAGGTAAACCGGTATGGGCCTCGGGTCAGGCGATGTATAAGACCATGGGGAACCTTGGCGTAGTGTTCCTTATGGTGGGGGTATTAATGGCTATTACCAGTGGAATAAACGGCTTCTTTATGGCTACTAGCCGTTTGTTATTTGGTATGGGACGTGCTAAGGTGTTGCCTAACTGGTTTACAGATATTCATCCCAAGTATAGCACTCCCTACAAGGCATTAATTTTTGTGCTCATTATTTCTTTAGTTGCCCCCTGGTTTGGTAGAAAAGCAATTATCTGGATTGTGGATATGTGTGCAGTTGGTACAGCAATTGGTTACATGTATACCTGTATGGCCTGTTATCTGCTGAGTAAAAATAATTCCAGTCAGTATGCCAGGGGCGGCTATGGGAAAGGTTAAGGGGTTAGTTGGTACGCTTTGTGCTATTTTGTTCTTAGGCTTGTTGCTTATTCCAGGCTCACCGGCTTTCTTGACATTACCATGCTGGATTGCGCTAGCCTGTTGGTTAGCCATAGGGTTGTATTTCTACCTAACCATAGTAAAGGACTACAAACAATTATCAGAGGAGCAGTTGGATCATTATATTTTAGGAGACTTTCATAATATTATAAAAAAACCACTGGTTGCAGATTCTTATCAAAATCGGCCGACTGCAAATGAAAAAATATCTGGTTAATTTAAACAGAAGAAAGCAATAGTTTTCAATGGTATGTCTGCATTGATTAAGTAAGAACTGAGTAATCTTTACGATAATCTTTGATACACCTGGCTTGGGGTCAGGTGTATCAGAATTTTCTTATAAATAGTAATTCAAGAGAGGAATACTGTGGAAGGAAACAGTCAAGTTATTTTTGTTACAGCCGTGTTTTTTTGATTTCCTATGCAATTGCAAATCGCCCAGAATTTTACAGGTCCGTTCCCCCGGAATACTGGATCCAAGAACAAATCCGTCCCGATCACAAATAACCTTTGTCTTACCCGTTGTTTTTTCATCTACAACAGCGCGGTCTAAGTCGCTGTATTCAGTAGTATAGACGTGGATGCTGTCACCCTTTTCGCTTGCCTCATCCTTGGTCATTCCTAAAGGTGCAAACTCAGGATCTATAAAAGTACACCATACAACATGCTCCATAGAGATGGTTTTTTGAATAGTGAGTTGCATACTTTTGTTAAATGGTATATTTTAAAAGTTAAAGACCGGTAAAGGTGTGATTATCCTTGTTTTTTAAGACAATAGCACCATTTTACGATCATTTTGTGAATAAAACAGGCATGGATTTTCGCAAGCAATTGCTGGAGTGGGTTGCTCCTAGGCCTGGGGAGAGTCTGTTGGACCTGGGGGGAGGTACTGGTCGGAATGTACCGGTACTAATCGCCCGAGGGGCCAAAGTGGTAATATTAGATGCCTCGGAAGCGATGTTACATCAGGCCAGAAAAAACCATATCTCGGCGGAGTTGGTGTTGGGGGATGCCCGGCAGATGCCTTTTCCCCAGGATTATTTCGATGGTGTTTTATGTTCCGATGCCTGGCACCATATGCCGGAACAGCCAAGAATAGCCAGGGAGTTGGCCAGAGTATTACGCTCCGGTGGCCGGGTGGTCATGCTGGAATTTAACCCGGCTTGTTGGCAGGGGAAAGTCATTAGAGCGGTAGAAAGGCTCTTTGGGGAACCGGGAACCTTTGTGACGCCGGAACAACTTATGCTACAGATGAGAGAAGTAGGTATTATCGGTGACATTCAGGAGCTTGGCAATTGGCAATATATTTTTATCGGTAAGAAACAGGGGGTATAAAAAAGGAGTGCGCAAAACTACTTTTTTGCGCACTCCTTTTTTATAGTAGGGGCGAACTTCGTTCGTCCGGATGAACTACCTGTGGGCTACAAGTGTGTATCAAAATAGCGGACGACCACAGGTCGCCCCTACATCGCAGCATCGGTTCATTGTGTAACAGCATCCTTTAATTTATTTCAATTTGCTAGCAGGCTTTGAATATGTTTGATTTTTCGTTCGAGGTACTCATCCAGCCGCTCCACATACTGGCGGGTCTCTTTAGCGTTGTATTCATTGACGAGGGTCCAGGTACGGGGATCAACCCACTTGGAACCTGCCCCGACCCCGAGGCCAATAATGGTTTGCCGCTCCTCGATCATTTGAATGTTATAGACACATTGGTGTCCGGGTAGAGCATAACCGATGTTCTCTAGATTACCAACCATTTGCTTTTGACGATACATATAGTAGGGTTCCAGCCCCATCTCACTGGCTATCCGGGCGGTTTCCTGCCACATAGCCGTGGCTTCGCTGGCACCGGGCAGAGGAAATTCTGCCAGCCTTTGTTTTAGATGCGAGGCTCTTTTGAGGGCCAAAGCATGGACTGTCAGATTTTCCGGCTGCATCGTGGCCAGGCACTGCATGGTATGGGCTACCTCTTGAAGAGTTTCACCTGGCAAGCCGATAATGACATCCATGTTGATGGTGTCAAAATGAAACCGGCGGGCTGCTTCCACGGCTTGATAGATGTCCTCCACCGAGTGGGAACGGCCAATGGCCTCCAACGTTTTTTGATTCATGCTCTGGGGATTGATACTGAGTCGGGTTACCCGGTGTTCGTCCAATACTCCGAGAATTTCTTCAGTTAGTGTGTCCGGGCGCCCTCCCTCCACAGTATATTCCATAGTTTCTTTATTTCTTAAGTGTTGGTTGATTACCTGCAACAGCATCTTTAATTGCTCACAATGCAAGCTGGTGGGGGTCCCGCCTCCGAGATAAATAGATTGGACTGTCAGACCGTTACTTTGTAGAGTCTCCCCCACCACGCGTATCTCCTCCAGCAACGCCTGGAGAAAGGGAGCTACCATAGCGCGATGTTTATTAATGGGATAGGAGGGGAAAGAACAATACAGGCAGCGGGTAGGACAAAAGGGAATACCGATGTATACAGCCACCATTTTGGCTGCTTGTTCCTGAGAAAGTAAAAAAGAGCGCTGGCTGTGGGCAATATCAGTAATCAAGGATGCTTTCTCTGGGGCAAGGGCGTATTTCGCCTTTAAAAAATCCTCCACCTGTTCCTTGGGCCAGCCTAGGTCCAACAGGCGATGGATCACCTTGGTGGGGCGAATGCCGGTCATGATTCCCCAGGGGCTGGGGCTTGCCCCGCAAAAGGAAGCTAAGACTTGATAAACAGCCAGCCGGGCTAATCTTTTTTGTTCATTTGCTGCTTCCCCGGGCAGGATAGGTTCTCCTGTCTCCCGGTGTGCCATGGCACTTCCCTCAGCATATAACTCAGCCTCTGCCCACAAGGACTTTCCTTGCTCACCAAAAGTCAGGTTAAGGGCTAACGTGGCTCCGCTGTCAGTTACCAATTGGGCACCGGGATAAAATAACCAAATGATGTCTTGGATGGTACCTCTATATTCCTCTGCCAGGTTTGAAAGACCAATGATCAAAGTATTTCTCTCCTTTAAGCATATGCTATAAATGGATTGTCTCGTTATGTAGAAAAAAGGATAACAGTGGTTTGGGTCAGAAGGATATTTTAAGATGGTATTGTAATAATAACACAAATACAGTTATTTTTTCTAAGAGGGGAGAAATCGCCATGAGTGAACAGAAAGAGAAACTGGTTATAGCTGTCAAAGAGTTGGCCCGGGAAGGGAAACTTTCCTGTACGGCGGCTCGTAAAATTGCCGCTGAATGTAATGTACCCCCGAAAGCAGTGGGAGAAGTTTGTGATGAACTGAAAATTAAAATTAAAGCCTGTGAATTGGGATGTTTCTAACTAGCTTACCCATTACTGTCTATGCCCAAAGTATGATGAAAGCGAAGGCTGCCGCCTGCCAAAGGCTGGGCCTTACCCCATAGGGTACAAGCAATCTAAAGGGGTAAGTAAGCCGGCTTTTTGAAAAAGGAGTGTCCTTGTGGAACTATTTAATGTACTTACCGTACAACAGGCCCGTGATACTTTGCGAAGTCATTTGCCGGCCCGCGCTAAAACAGAAGTGGTGCCTCTTCTGCAGGGGCTTAACCGCATTTTAGCCCAAGATATTGTAGCCCTGGAGGACGTACCGAATTTTGATCGCTCCACCATGGATGGTTATGCCCTGAGGGCTAGGGATACCTTTGGAGCGACGGAATCCTTACCAGCCTATGTTGATGTTTCCGGGGAAGTTCTAATGGGTGAAGAAGCCAGTGGAGCACTAACAGCCGGACAAGCCTGGCTAATTCCCACTGGGGGTATGCTGCCGCCGGGGGCTGATGCTGTGGTGATGGTGGAATACACGGAAGAATTGGACAGCCAAACCATTGGCGTTACCAGACCGGTGGCGCCTGGTGAAAACTTGGTGCGTCGTGGTGAAGATGTGGCCCGAGGGACTGTGGTGCTCACTGCGGGACATCGTCTAAGACCACAGGAGCTGGGCTTGCTTGCTGCTGTGGGTGTAACCCAGGTGCCGGTAATGAAGCCTTTCAAGGTCGGTATTCTCTCTACGGGCAATGAATTAATGGCGCCAGATCAACCGGCTGAACCGGGTAAAGTGCGAGATATCAATTCCTATACCCTTTACGGTCAAGTGTTGGAAGCCGGTGGCTTGCCGATTCTTTACGGTATCATTGAAGATCATTTTGAAACCCTGCAACAAACCATGGCCAAAGCACTGGCTGAGAATGATCTGGTGCTTATTTCCGGCGGCAGTTCTGTGGGGGCTCGAGATATTACAGCCAAGGTCATTGAAACGATGGGTAGCCCAGGTGTGCTGTTTCATGGCATGGCCATCAAGCCCGGCAAACCCACCATTGGAGCGGTGGTGGAAGGAAAGGTTGTTTTGGGGTTACCGGGACATCCTGTTTCTGCTATGGTGGTTTTTGATTTACTGGCCCGGCCCATGATTGCCTCCGGTGGGTTGTACCAGAACGTTGGTTCTTTTCCTCTCCGGGCGGCTATTACCCGGAATATCCATTCAGCCACCGGGAGAGACGATTACTTGCGGGTAACACTACGACGGCAGGAAGACGGCACCATTGTGGCCGATCCGGTACTTGGCAAATCCGGCCTGATTAGCACTATGGTCAAAGCCGTTGGGGTAGCCCATATCCCTTTGAACAAAGAAGGGGTTGAGGCCGGTGAATTGGTGGATGTGTGGTTGTTCTAGAAATCCCAGCTGTTGGCTATAAGGGTAAGGAACAATGACTCATGGAAAATTACTCGTATTAATTTATGGTAAATAAATTAAAGAATTAGGAGAAAATCTATGAGAAATAAACGTGATGTTTATCTGGATGATCGCCCGTGGGAAGAAGCCTTAGCGGAACTTTTAGCTCATTTGGCGTCGCTTGGGTCTCTCTCGCCTGGTGCGCCGGAGGATATTTCGGTGGAGCAGGCCTTGGGGCGAGTTACAGCGGAGCCAATTTTTGCTGTAAACTCCTCCCCCCATTATCATGCCTCGGCCATGGATGGTATTGCTGTGGATTCCGCTCTTACCTTTGGGGCCTCGGATACCTCAGCCAAACATATCCAACTGGGTGAGAAGGCTCAAGTGGTAGATACAGGAGATCCCATTCCTGCCGGCTGTGATGCAGTGATTATGATTGAGGATGTTCATTTTGTAGAGGATGACGTATTTGAAATCACTTCTGCTGCGGCTCCTTGGCAGCATGTCAGGGCCATTGGGGAAGATGTGGTGGCCACTGAAATGATCCTGCCGGGCAATCACCGCATTAGGCCCATGGATATAGGAGGGATCTTAGCGGGTGGTGTCGTGCGGGTAAAGGTGCACCCGAAACCGAAGGTAGCTTTATTGCCAACGGGTACAGAATTGGTACAGCCAGGTGGAGAATTAAAACCGGGAGATATTGTAGAATACAATACCCGGGTATTTGGCGCCATGGTAGAATCCTGGGGCGGCGAAGCGTTGCGCTGGCCCATCACCGTGGATAATTGGGACAAGCTAAAGGATTCGGTACAGCAAGCCGTTCTGCAGGCCGATGTGGTGGTAATTAACGCTGGTTCTTCCGCCGGCAGGGAGGATTTCACCGCTGAACTGATACGGGAATTAGGGACAGTACTGACCCATGGGGCTGCCATAAAACCTGGCAAACCGGTAATTTTAGGGGAAGTGATGGGAAAACCAGTGATTGGTGTACCGGGTTATCCGGTTTCTGCCTTCCTCACCATGGAATTATTTGTCAGACCGGTGGTTTATCAAAAACTGGGTTCTATTGCGCCGCTGCCACAAACCACCGAAGCGATTATCTCGCGTAAGATGCCCTCCCCCATGGGAGTGGAAGAGTTTATCCGGGTTAAAATGGGACAGGTCGGGGAGAAGATTATTGCCACACCCATATCCCGTGGGGCTGGGGTGATCATGTCGCTGGTTCGAGCAGATGGTATGTTAAGGGTACCACGCCTTTCCGAAGGCTTTCGGGCCGGGGAAACCGTTAAGGTGGAGCTAATGCGTCCCTTGGAAGAAGTTCGGCAAACCACGGTGGTAATTGGCAGCCATGATATGGCCTTGGATATTTTGGCTAACCACCTGCGCAGGAAATTTCCCGAGGCGAGCCTTTCCAGTGCCAATGTTGGGAGTTTAGGCGGTCTGTCTGCCATTAAAAGAGGCGAATGCCATTGTGGTGGTACCCATTTGCTGGATGAGGATACCGGGGATTACAACGTCAGCTATATCCAAAGATTATTAGCGGATCGCCCGGTGGTATTGTTGAACTTGGTTTATCGTCAGCAGGGGTTAATGGTGGCCAAGGGTAACCCCCTCAAGATCAAAGGGTTAGAGGATTTAGCCCGGGAAGGCATACGGTTTATTAACCGCCAGCGGGGTGCGGGTACACGCATTTTGTTGGATTATCGTCTTAAGCAACTGGGCATAGACCCGGATAGCATTTATGGCTACAACCGGGAGGAATATACTCATATGTCAGTGGCGGCAGCTGTGGCTAGCGGTGCTGCTGATGCGGGTTTAGGCATATTGGCAGCGGCCAATGCCCTGGAACTGGATTTTGTACCTGTGGTAGAAGAACGGTACGATCTCTGTATTCCCGGCGAATATTGGAACACCCCCTATATAGAGCGGATGCTGGAGGTTATTGCCACAGCAGAATTTCGCCAACAGGTGGAGGCTCTGGGAGGCTACGATTTAAGAGATTGTGGTGGTGTCATGTATCGGCAGGGAGTTTAGGAGTATCATGAAGCCCTTTGGGGAGTTGTTTCAACCAGGGTGTAAAATATGGTTAGTTTGTGGTGGGACGAACTTTGGGGACGGTCTCTATCACCTGCTATACCACGTCCATCAGCACGGCTCCATCTCTAAGGCAGCCAAAGTTATGGGTATGTCTTACCGAGCAGCCTGGGGTAAAATCAAAAATGCCGAAAAGAATTTAGGGTTTAAGCTGGTGGAGACCCAGGTAGGCGGTGAGGCTGGCGGTGGTGCCTGCCTCACACCGCAGGGCAGCAAACTATTGCAGGGGTTTGGGGAGTTTCGGGAAAAGGTAGAACGGGCGGTGACGGGGATATTTCAGGAGACCTTTGCAGGGGAATGAATTGGCTGTTGGCCTATTGGAAGTGGAAAATCGCCTGGGGAAAATTAAGAGGGGGTAGGTTATTCGTAACCCTACCCCCTCCAAACCTCATCCAAGTATCCGTTCTGGATGTGTATACACATTCATTTGTTCACCCTTGGCAAAACCAACCACAGTGATACCCAGCTTTTCTGCCATCTCCAAGGCTAAATCGGTGGGGGCGGAGCGGGAGATAATGATAGGCACCCCCATTTTGCCGACCTTAATGACTATTTCAGAAGAAACCCTGCCGCTGAAAACGAGAATTTTGTCATCCAGGGGAAGCTCTCTGAGAAAGGCCCGGCCAAAGATTTTGTCTACTGCATTGTGACGCCCGACATCTTCATAAAAGAAAATCACTTCAGTGGCGGCACAAAGGGCGGCATTGTGAACCCCACCGGTTTGCTGAAAGAGAACCGACATTTGTTCTAAGCGGTCTGATAAATCCCAAACTTGCCCAGGTGTAACCAGCAGGTTCGCAGTGACCTTATTCATACTTTTGGCATCATTCACAAAATAAAAAACAGGCCTGCCTCTGCCACAACAAGAGGTAATGTTTCTCTTCAGAAACTTTGTTTCAGATTCTCCTTCCACAGCTTCAATGTGGACAAGGCCATTTTCCAGATCAACTTTAACATCTTTTAGGTCTTCCAGTGTCTGTAAAAGGCCTTCGGAACAAAGGAAGCCTACGGTCAGTTCTTCCAAACCTTGGGGAGAGCAAACCATAGTTACAAATTCTTTACCATTTAGAAAAAGGGTAATGGGGACCTCTCGTACGATGGTGTCGTCCGTCGATATGATTTTGTCGCCTTTAATTTTAATAATTTTGGTTGATGTTTTATTCACTTCCCAAACCACTATTACCAACCCCCTGTCAGGTTGCTTGGCATATCGGAGACTTTCCGATATGCGTAAGGGCAAACTAAGCCAAGTTTTTTTAACAATTAGTTTTATTGTAACCCAACTGTCGGGTGTTGTGAAGGTAAGATCAAACAATGAGGTGAGAAACAAATGTACAAAATAGGTATTATTACCATGAGTGACAAAGGTTCCCAGGGACAACGAGAGGACCTCAGTGGGGCAACCATTGGGGAAATGGTTGCTAATTTGGGGCAAGTGGAGCAGTATCGCGTCATTTCGGACGATCTGGAGATCATTCGTTCAACCTTAATTGAGTTTGCCGATGAACATAAGTTAGATCTAATTCTTACCACTGGTGGTACCGGTCTAAGTCCCCGAGACAATACTCCAGAAGCAACCTTGTCTGTCATTGATCGTTTGGTACCGGGTATAGCTGAAGCTATTCGAGTAGAAAGTCTTAAAAAAACACCGAAGGCCATGTTATCCAGAGCAGTAAGTGGAACTAGAGGAAAAACCTTGATTATTAATCTACCAGGCAGTGTAAAAGGCGTGCGAGAATGTTTGGCAGTGGTTTTGCCCGTATTAAACCACGGTTTGGAAATTCTCAGCGGCAAAGGTGGCGAATGCGGCCACCCTTAAAAGGTAATCTCTTGAAAAATAAAAATAGCAAAGGCTATAAAATAATAGAAATTTTTAACAAAAGGTGAAAAATATAGGGTAAATATTGCATAAAATACCCGGGTATTTGGTAAGAATAATTTGTGGGTGAAGAAATTAATAACATACCCAGTAAATATAATGTAGAAGGAGAAAATAGAAGATAAATACCCGTATTTTGGATTTACATGCGATAGTTGTGATTTATTTCTCTCCAGGGTATTTGCTTTAAATTTCTCAGTTCTATATTATAGTTACTGGGTGTTAGCACTCGATCACACTGAGTGCTAACAACCCAAAGGTAGTTTATAAAAAAACCTTAAAATTTTAAAGGAGGGTTTTTTGTGATTAAACCATTAGGTGACAGGGTAGTTGTTAAGGCACTGCCCCAGGAAGAAAAAACCAAGAGTGGCATTGTATTGCCGGATACTGCCAAGGAGAAGCCCCAGCAAGGTGAGGTTATTGCTGTGGGACCCGGTCGTTTGCTAGAAAATGGCCAGCGCGCCACCATTGATGTAAAAGCTGGTGACAAAGTATTTTTCTCCAAATATGCAGGTAACGAAGTGAAAATTGAAGATCAGGAATATCTTATCCTGCGCGAAATGGATATCCTGGCTGTAATTGAGTAATTTCTTACTCTAAATACTTACACCTGAGTAAAGGCTTTTCAAACTAGATTGTGAATTTTAAGGAGGTCATGAACCTTGGCTAAAGAAATTATTTTCAGCGAAGATGCTCGCAAAGCTTTGGAAAGAGGCGTCAACGCCTTAGCTGAAGCAGTTAAAGTTACCCTTGGACCTAAGGGTCGTAACGTAGTAATTGATAAGAAATTCGGTGCTCCCACCATCACCAATGACGGTGTGACTATCGCCCGTGAAATTGAACTACCCGATCACTTTGAAAACATGGGTGCTCAACTGGTAAAGGAAGTTGCTACCAAGACCAATGATGTAGCTGGGGACGGAACTACCACCGCTACTGTATTAGCCCAAGCTATGGTACGCGAAGGTCTGAAGAACGTTGCTGCCGGTGCTAATCCCATGATTATCAAGCGCGGCATCGAAAAGGCCGTGGAAAAGGCTGTAGAAGAAATTAAGGCCATGTCTAAGTCTGTAGAGAGCAAAGAAGCCATTGCTCAAGTAGCAACTGTTTCTTCTAACGATGATTCCATCGGTAATCTGATTGCCGAGGCTATGGAAAAAGTAGGTAAAGATGGTGTTATCACCGTTGAAGAATCCCAAGGTATCGGCACCAATTTAGAAGTGGTTGAAGGTATGAATTTTGATCGGGGTTACATCTCCCCCTACATGATTACCGACACCGATAAGATGGAGGCTGCTATTTCTGACCCTTACATCTTACTTACCGATAAGAAAATTTCCTCTGTACAAGAAATTTTACCTCTGCTGGAAAAGGTCGTACAGACTGGCAACAAGCCTGTACTGATCATCTGTGAAGATCTGGAAGGTGAAGCCCTGGCCACCCTGGTACTGAACAAGCTGCGTGGTACTCTGAATATCGTAGCTGTTAAGGCTCCCGGCTTTGGCGATCGTCGTAAGGCTATGCTGGAAGACATTGCTATTCTAACCGGTGGTACTGTTATTACCGAGGAAATCGGCTTGAAGCTCGACAAGGCTGATCTGACCATGCTAGGTACTGCCCGTCAAGTGCGGGTTAAGAAAGAAGAAACCATCATCGTGGGTGGTGCTGGTGAGCAGTCCAATATCGAAGGCCGCATTGCTCAAATCAAAAAGCAAATCGAAGAAACCACTTCCGACTTCGACCGTGAAAAATTGCAAGAGCGTTTGGCTAAGCTGGCTGGCGGCGTAGCTGTTATCCAAGTTGGTGCAGCCACCGAAGTGGAAATGAAGGAAAAGAAACTGCGCATTGACGATGCTTTGAATGCTACCCGTGCTGCAGTGGAAGAAGGTATTGTATCTGGTGGTGGTACTGCCTTTGTCAATCTTATCGCTTCCTTGGATGGCATTCAGCTGGAAGGCGATGCTAAAACAGGTGTAGATATTGTGAAGCGTGCTTTAGAAGAACCTGTACGTCAGATTGCTAACAATGCTGGTCACGAAGGTTCCGTAGTAGTAGAAAAAATTAAAGCAAGCGAAAAGGGTATTGGTTTCAACGCCATCACCGAACAATATATTGATATGATTGGTGCTGGTATTGTTGACCCTGCTAAGGTAACCCGTTCCGCACTGCAAAACGCTGCCTCTATCGCGGCCATGATTCTCACCACTGAGACTCTGGTTTCCGATAAGCCTGAAAAAGACGGCGGTGCTAACCCAATGGCTGCTATGGGCGGTATGGGTGGCATGGGCGGTATGATGTAATAGGCACTCAGAACCCCTTTATTATCAAGGATTGAGCGCTTAACATCCAGTCTTTGACCACATAGGTATTCTTTAGAGGCTTCTCATTAGTTCACTGAACTTTTGGGAAGCCTTTTCTCATTGTTTTTGTAATGTGCAGATATACTTGCCTAGTGGTGTCGTCATAGTTTCTACGGGAACTGGAAACTCAATTTAGATTGTGATATTATAAATTTAGATTGAGGTATTAAAAACTAGATTAAAGCATTATAAATCTAGATTAAAAGACGTAAACTACAAAATAAAAGACTGTAGGTGCTGGTAACACCTACAGTCAAAGCACAACAGTTGCCCCAACAGGGGTCGGCTCAGGTGTACAAAATAAGAAGTAGACCTCCCATTTGCTTGCAGGCTCAAGGGAGGTCTACTTCTTTCTATCCTGCGACAACATGGCCACGATTAAGATGCCAAAAGTAAGCATCAACATAAAAGCTTCAAATGCTGTCATAGTCTCACCCCCTTTCTACCGGGGATGAGCCAGACCACCCTAGAGGAGCCTTTTCTGTTGTACAAGGAATATTATACCATTAACGCTCTCGCTTGAGGTTGTTTTGTTTATCTTATTTAAGGACATGAGAGGGGGTTTTCCTACTTCCTGGGTAAACTAGTTGTAGCCAAATACGGGGAGATGACAGTTTGTCACAGGAGCTAAAGGAGATTCTAAACACAATAAACGAATTACGACAAAAATTGCATAGTACTGGAGCAGGAAAGGTCTTGGCTGACCCAGAAGTTGTTGCAGCTAGCCAAAAACTAAATGAAGTATTAAATGAATACTACAGGTTACTCAAACAAAAGGAAAAGACAAAGTAGGTAGAGGCTAGTGATAGTAAGTAAGGAGGTTTGTGTATGCCAATTTACAATAGTATTTTGGAAACCATCGGCAGAACACCTTTGGTGCGTGTACAAAAATTAATGGAAGGACTGTCGGCAGAGGTCTTGGTTAAAGTAGAATCCTTTAACCCTGGCGGTAGTGTGAAGGATCGCATTGCCTATACCATGATTAAGGAAGCTATGAAGCAAGGTACCATTAACCAGAATAGTCTATTGGTTGAGCCTACCAGCGGTAACACGGGTGTAGGATTGGCTATGATTTGTGCATCCATGGGACTTCGCCTAATTCTAACCATGCCAGAGACCATGAGCCAGGAGCGGCGGAGCCTGTTAAAGGCCTATGGAGTGGAGTTGGTGCTTACTCCAGGTAGTGAGGGCATGAGCGGGGCCATTGCTAAGGCGGAGGAATTGGTGGCCAGCCGAGAAAACGCCATCATGCTGCAGCAGTTTGCCAACCCGGCTAACCCCAAGGCTCATTTGGAAAATACAGGCATAGAGATTTGGCAGGATACCGAGGGGAAGGTAGATATTTTTGTGGCTGGAGTGGGGACTGGTGGTACCATTACCGGAACGGCCCGCTATCTCAAATCACGGAAGCCTACCTTACAGGCAGTGGCCGTGGAGCCTGCTGAATCGCCTGTACTTTCCGGGGGCCAAGCAGGATCACATCCTATTCAGGGTATTGGTGCGGGCTTTATTCCAGAGATATTAGACTTATCACTGGTGGATGAGATTTTTCAAGTTTCAGGAGCTAAGGCTATGGAAATAGCCCGCCGCCTGACTAGAGAAGAGGGTATTTTGGTCGGTATTTCTTCTGGGGCCGCCCTTTATGCAGCGTTAGAAATTGCTCGCAGACCTGAAAATACTGGCAAGACCGTAGTGGCCCTGCTACCTGATACCGGTGAACGCTATCTATCCACACCCTTGTTCAAAGATGAACCACCCCAAGAGAGTTTGCCAAGTAATCAGTGATAATGAAAAACCCGAAGGCATGTTCCGGCATGACCTTCGGGTTTGTTTTTTGGCTAATGGCTTATGGACCAAGGCCCAACAAATTACTTTCCTTCATCCTTAAAGCGAATCATAGGACACTTTTTGCATACATCGACCCCGGGATAAGCCTGGCCGCCGGCTCCGATGAAAGACGCTCCACCGCCGTAGTGGTTGCTTCTGGTTAGCAGTTGTTTTGCCACAGTTTCAATTTGGTGACCGGGAATAAAGACATTTACTTCGCCCTTCTCAGTTTTACCGGAAGTGAAGCTGCCCGCACACATCGTTTTCATTTCTGCGCTGCCATTTAGATAGCAGCTAACGGAACCACCGCAAACCGCAGAGTTCACACTGTGGCTAGAGGTAACAGTGGGTACCTTGGTAGCACCGATATAATCATTTAAAATGTGATAGGCTTGAAAGGGATTCACGATCAGTAAAACTACATCCGGGTCTATCGGGGTTTTGTACAGAGGTGCGGTAACAATACCCTTTAGTTCTCCCAATGGTAATTTCCCTTTACTTTCCAGGCATTGTTTAGCCAGATCCCAATCGTTGGTGTATTTTACATGGTCATTTACTTCCTCCTCGGAGGCTTCCCGAAAGCCAAATACAGTGCGGGCATTGCCACAAAGAAGTTTATCATCGGTAATCTTAACAATGTAGTCATCCATGCGAGAGGCTAGCAGAGCCTGGCAATAGGTCATTTTAGGACCGGGGACCTTTTCGGCAGAAATATTGTCAAACTCCGCCTGATCAAAGAAGAATTTTATGGCCACAGGATTATGTTCTAATTTATAAAGTACGGCCAGTGCTTTGTGAATTTCTTCGTAAGAAAGAGCACGCTTAGTGGCCAGTTCACTAACGTTGAGAAGTAGCATAGTTATTCCTCCTTCTATTTAGGTAGTAGTTAAGTATTATAATATCAAACGGCAGACAATGAAAATGTGTTATAGCACACATATATTTAGTCAAATTCATTACATGATACGTGTCGTATAAATTACATATAAATGAGCTGTAACCGTAAACGGTTCTCAAAGCACCCTCAACGGTTATTTTCAGTTGCCAAACGGTAAAAAGAGCACGGGTAACTGCCGTTTAGCCCTCGAAATCGCCGTTCGGGAAAACAATGATCTTGAAAATAGGGGTTTCTTACCTTTCACGGAAAAAACATTACTCGCCGGCCTTTTCTTCAGTATGATAAAAGAAAACGAGGCTTGGGAGGGTTTTTCATGTTAGGTCAAATGAAATCGGAATATGCTCCAGAGGAGCAGGTGTTTTATCCTGATTTGTCTTTCTCTGCCCGGGCCAACGTCCGGGACAGCCGCATCTATGATTGGGCAGGGATCGATTACGAAAACTATTGGGCTGAAGAGGCTAAAAAATTGCATTGGTATCAGCCATGGGATAAAGTACTGGAGTGGCAAAGTCCTTTTGCTGAGTGGTTTGTCGGAGGCAAGTTAAATGCCTGTGTAAACTGTGTAGACCGTCATCTCAGCAGTTGGTACAGAAATAAAGCGGCCATCATTTTCGAAGGTGAACCGGGAGATCAAGTGGTGCTAACCTATCAGGATTTGCACCGGGAAGTTAGCAAGTTTGCCAATGTCCTGCGCGGTATGGGTGTGACGAAGGGGAAGGTAGTAACCATCTATATGCCCATGATTCCCGAGGCAGTTATTGCTATGTTGGCCTGTGCTCGTATTGGTGCGCCCCACAGTTTGGTCTTCGGTGGTTTTTCTGCCGAGGCCCTAAGGGATAGAATTCAAGACGCCGAAGCCCGGGTAGTTGTTACCACCGACGCCTGTTGGCGCCGGGGGAAGGCCATCCCTCTAAAACAAAATGTGGATGCGGCCCTGGTAAACTGCACCAGTGTAGAAAAGGTTGTGGTGGTGCAGCGAACCGGCAGCGAAATATATATGGAATCCGATCGGGATGTTTGGTACCACGAAGTGATGAAAGAAGCCTCAATAGCTTGTGAACCGGAAATTATGGATGCCGAGGATACTCTCTTCATTTTATATACCAGTGGTACCACTGGCAAACCTAAGGGGATTGTTCATACAACGGGTGGTTATTTGACCGGGGTTACCTCCACCCATCGCAATCTTTTTGATCTCAAAGAAGATGATGTTTACTGGTGCACCGCCGATATCGGTTGGATCACTGGCCACAGTTACCTGGTATATGGCCCCCTGGCTAACGGTGCCACCGTATTTATGTTTGAAGGAGCACCGGATTATCCAGAGCGGGATCGGTTCTGGGAACTTATTGAAAAATACCGGGTGACTCTCTTTTATACAGCACCTACCGCTATCCGTTTGTTTATGAAATGGGGAGAAAGCTATCCCACCAGTAGGGATCTATCCTCCTTAAGACTGTTAGGGTCTGTAGGGGAACCGATTAACCCCGAAGCCTGGTTGTGGTACCATGAACATATCGGTGGGGGAAAGTGTCCTATCGTAGATACTTGGTGGCAGACAGAAACTGGTAGTGTGATGGTTGCCCCGCTACCTGGTCTAACTCCTACCAAACCGGGGGCGGCGACCATGTCTTTGCCAGGTGTAGCGGCAGATGTGGTAAATGAATTGGGCGAATCGGTGAAAGCAGGTGAGAGTGGCTACTTGGTGATTAAAAAACCTTGGCCCTCCATGCTACGTACCATCTATAAAGATCCTCAGCGTTACGTGGATCAATATTGGAGTCGATTTGAAGGCATGTACTTTACCGGGGACGGTGCCCGTCGAGACAAAGATGGCTATATCTGGGTATTGGGACGGGTCGACGATGTGATAAATGTTTCTGGTCACCGTATTGGCACCGCCGAAGTGGAAAGTGCCCTGGTGGAACACCCGGCAGTGGCTGAGGCAGCGGTAATTGGCCGTAATCATGAGCTGAAAGGGCAGGCTGTATCCGCTTTTGTTACCCTGCGGGAGGGCATTGCCTGGGCTCCGGAATTAGAACGGGATTTAAAGAGTCATGTAGCCAAAAAAATTGGTGGGTTGGCTAGGCCGGAAGAAATTATCTGCACTTGGGAACTACCCAAGACCCGTAGCGGTAAAATCATGCGCCGTTTGCTTAAGGACATCGCCGAAGGAAGAGCACTTGGAGATACTTCTACCCTGGCCGATGCTTCAGTAATCAACCAACTCATTCGACAAAAAGACGCGTAATCAATTTGGAAAGGCAGGTATACATGACCTGCCTTTATTTTTTTGGGAGGAACCACACAAATTTTGTAGAAGAATAATGTTATGAAAAAATTAAGATTATTGAGTCAATACCTACACAAAAAAATGGGTTTTCGAGTACCGGAATTGGCCACCCTGCTCCGTTTAGTTGTTGTCCAACTTATACTGGGAGTTATCTTTTCGTTTTTGTACAGAGACCTGTGGTTGGAGTGGCTGATCTTTTCCTGCTTGAGCTTGCTGGGTTCCTTTGTTGTTTTAGGGTTGCGTCCTTTAAGGCGGATGCTGACGGTACGGGTGGATGAAAAATCCTTTGCCCCCACCTTACAAATTGCCAATGAAACCCTACCCTTCTTGCGCCGGGGCTTAAATGAAGAAACGGCCAATAAAACAGCCGAAATCATTCAAAAAATCAGTGATGTGGCAGCTGTGGCCATTACCGACAGGGAAAAGGTACTGGCCTTTTTGGGGACGGGCTGTGAAAATCACCCCGTGGGAGGTTCCATTGTGACTTGGGCCACCCGAGAAGTCCTTGCCACTGGGGAGTTAAAAGTTGTTCAGAACAAGAGTGAATTTAACTGCCCGGTAAAGGATTGCAACTGTCCTCTGGAGTCGGCTGTCATTGCCCCCTTAATCTGCAAGGGGGAAGTGACGGGTACTGTGAAGCTTTATCAGACCCACAAGGGACAAATTCCTGGCAGTGTGGTAAAGCTGGCCATTGGAGTAGCTCAACTCCTGGGTGTACAAATGGAACTAGCCGAATTAGACCGACAGTCCCAATTGGTCACCAAAGCAGAACTAGACGCCTTACAGGCTCAAATTAACCCGCATTTCTTATTTAATACCATTAATACCATCAGTATGTTTACCCGCACCAATCCAGAGACAGCTCGCCGCTTGCTGATCCGTCTAGCCTCTTTCTTCCGGCATTCTTTAAAACGTCACGGACGTTTTATTACCCTCCAGGAGGAAACGGAATACATCAATACCTATCTGGTATTGGAAAAGGCTCGTTTTCGGGAAAAGATTCGGGTGGTGCGGAATATAGATAAATCACTACTACACTATCGGATACCGGTTTTAACGGTCCAGCCTCTGGTGGAAAATGCCATTCGTCATGGGATTACGCCCAAGGAGGGACAAGGGATGGTGCAAATCTCTGCCCAACTACGAGGGGATGAAATAGAGATTGCGATTACGGATGATGGTGTGGGCATACCACCGGAAATTATGCTTAAGATTTTTCAGCCTGGTTTTGGTTCCGGCAGTGGGGTGGGCCTCTCCAATGTACACGAAAGGTTAAAATTATTGTTTGGCCCGGAACATGGGCTGAATATTGAGAGTGAACAGGGGTTTGGCACCACTGTATGGCTCCGGGTCCCTTTGGTAGTGCATGATGATGATTAAAAAATTTTTCAAAGAGAAAGGGACGGTTAACAGTGACTTTAAAGGCCTTAATTGTTGATGACGAATATCCCGCCCGGCAGGAATTACGCTACATGTTGGGGAAATTTAATCATATTGAAATCGTCGGGGAGGCCACCAGTGCCACCGAGGCCCTGGCATTAATTAAAGCACTGGATTACCAGGTACTGTTTTTAGATATTAACCTGCCAGGCATGAGTGGTTTGCAACTGGGAGCAGTGATTCAAGAACTTGCCCGACCGCCCTTCGTCATTTTTATTACAGCCTATGATGAACACGCTTTGGAAGCCTTTGATGTCAATGCCATTGACTATATTTTAAAGCCGATCGACGAGAATCGGTTAAAGAGAGCTATCGATCGGGTAATCAAAGCCCAGCAGGAGCGGGAGGGCTGTACGCCCATCCCGGCAGCCGGAATTGTAACCTCGGAAATCTCGAAAACACAAGGGCAACCGGGTGAGAGCATTAAAATTAACCGGATTCCAGCAGAGAAACAGGGCAAAACTTTCTTGGTAGATATTGGAGATGTTTTTTATGCCTTTACTGAAAGGGATTACGTCTATATCAAAACCTTTTCTGATAAGCTGTTTACTCGTTTCACCTTAAAGGACCTGGAAGTCAGGCTGGGGGGCGGTATGTTTTTCCGTACGCATCGCTGCTATATTGTTAACTTACAAAAGGTAAAGGAGATCGTTCCTTTTTTTAACGGTACCTATAATTTAGTGCTGGAAGATAAAGACCGCAGTGAGGTACCGGTTAGCCGAGCTCAGGCCAAAAAGCTTAGGAAAATATTGGGTTTTTAAGATGGTTCTAGGATAAGGCCCTGGAGGTGGAGGGAATGAAGGGGATTGGTACGGATATTATAGAAATAGAGAGAATTGAGCTGGCCGTAACTCGTTCCGGTCAGCAATTTTTAGACCGGGTGTTTACCCAGGGAGAACAAGAGCATTGCCGTGGTAAGGTACATTGTCTAGCTGGCCGTTTTGCGGCTAAAGAGGCAATTTTGAAGGCATTAGGCACCGGTCTGCGGGAAATGAGATGGACAAACATCGAAATATTGCCCAATTATCTAGGGAAACCCGAGGTGAGGCTTTCGGGACCAGCTGAAGAGTTGGCACAGCAAATGGGTATTGTCAGGGTGCTGGTAAGCATCTCCCATGATCGGGGCAGAGCAGTGGCATTTGCAGTAGCCGTAGGGGAGGAAGGATAGATAAAGTGCGCGTCGTAACAGCAGCAGAAATGAAACAGATAGATCTTCAGGCCATCGAAAAATACGGCATACCGGGCATTGTCTTGATGGAAAATGCCGGTTGGCGAGTGGTGGAGATTATTGAAGGCATTATTTCTGAGGTCAAAGACAAAATAGTTACCATTCTAGTGGGTAAGGGTAATAACGGCGGCGATGGCTTAGTGGTGGCCCGACATCTTTTAAATCGGGGAGTTCAAGTAAAAGTGTTATTACTAGCGGACCCAGAAGAATTTCAGGGTGATGCTAGGATCAATCTACATATTTGGCAAAAATTAGGCCAACCCTTTTATCAAGTCAATCAGGTTAATGGCATTAATATTGTAAAGGTGGCTTTGCTGAATACCCATCTGGTGGTAGATGCCCTTTACGGTACGGGTTTCCGTGGCACAGTCAACGAAAGGGTAGGGCGGGTTATCGAACTTATCAATGCCAGCAACCTGCCGGTGGTGGCGGTGGATATTCCTTCGGGGTTGGAGGCAGATACGGGGCAAATAAATGGCCCATGCATTAAAGCTACCCAGACAGTGACCTTTGGCCTACCGAAACTAGGTTTGGTAGTGGAACCCGGTGCCAGCTATGCCGGGAAACTGCATGTGGCAGACATTTCTTTGCCAAGGGTACTGATCGAAAATAAAGACATTCCGAGGCAGCTGTTAACCAGAGAGTTGGTGTCTTCCTGGTTTAAACCGAGGCTCACTACGGGGCACAAGGGAACGTACGGTCATGTATTGGTGGTGGCTGGTTCTCGGGGTATGGTTGGAGCAGCCAGAATGACAGCCAAAGGGGCATTAAGGTCTGGTGCCGGATTGGTTACCTTAGCCTTACCCGGGAACTGTCAACCAATGGTTGCGGCTGCCTTGGATGAAGCTATGACCATAGGACTGCCAGAGACAGCCGAGGGAACCCTGGCAGGCTCTGCTTTAGAGGAGATCCTGCAGGCCTGTAAGAGAGCGGATGTACTAGCCATTGGTCCGGGTCTTACCACCCAACCGGAAACTGTGGAACTGGTAAAAACATTGCTGCCTGCCTTGGATATCCCGGTTGTGATAGATGCCGATGCCCTCAACGCCTTGCAGGGAGCCACGGATATCCTCAGTTGCTTAACGGTACCCGCGGTAATTACCCCGCATCCCGGTGAGATGGCTCGTTTGTTGGATAGGCCTTTAACGGAGGTGCAGAACGACCGACTGAACGTAGTCTGCAAGGCAGCCAAAGAGTGGCAGGTGGTAACTATTTTAAAGGGGGCTCGAACCGTTATTGCAGTACCCGGTGGGAAACTTTATATTAATCCTACGGGCAATCCAGGCATGGCCAGTGGAGGCAGCGGTGATGTCCTCACGGGTGTGGTGGCCGGATTGATGGCACAGGGTTTAACACCCGAACAGTCTGCAGCCGCCGCAACTTTTTTACACGGGTTGGCTGGAGATTTGGCTGCGGAACGCCTGGGGCAGCGTAGTGCTTTGGCGGGAGATCTTTTAACCCATCTGCCGACAGCTATTCAAGAATTAAAGATATCCTAAAGGGGAGTGCACGAAACTTGTGCACTCCTTTTATGATAGTAGGGGTGAACTTCGTTCGTCCAGATGAATTACCTGCGGGCTACATAGTGTGTATCAAAATAGCGGACGACCACAGGTCGGCCCCTTCTACGACACAACATCGCTTCATTGTGCAATAGACCTTTTTAGAGAGTATAAAAATTAATTATTTTATGTTAACTTTGTGTAACAAGGGGTGAATTTTTTAAAGATTGTTAATTGTGTAAAAAAATCTTTCCGTTTATGGCAAGAGAACTTTCCGAATATATGAAATATTATCAATGATGTGGAAATATAATGTTCCACATGGTGAAAAGCTCGTCTAAAGATGGGGTTTTTTCAGGATATTTTCCTCGATTTCTTTTTGGCATAGTTTTTGCGTTTTCTTGTGGTGTAGAAATATTCAATCAATGAACATCATAGAGGAGGAGATTTACGTGATTGTAGGAGTACCAAAGGAAATAAAAAACAATGAAAACCGTGTAGCCATGACACCAGCCGGTGTAAAGGCTATGATCGACAATGGCCACCAAGTAATTATTGAAACCAACGCTGGTTTGGGCAGCGGCATTACCAATGAAGAATATATCGCTGCTGGTGCAAAAATTGCGGCTACAGCGAAAGAAGTATTCGATGGTTCCGACATGATTATGAAAGTTAAAGAACCCTTAAAACAAGAATATGATCTGTTCAAAGAAGGCCAACTTCTCTTTACCTATTTACACCTTGCTCCCGAACCGGAACTGACAGCAGCCTTGCTGGAAAAGAAAGTAACCGGTATTGCTTATGAAACCATTCAATTGGATAACGGCGCACTGCCCCTGCTCTCTCCCATGTCTGAAGTAGCCGGACGTATGTCTGTTCAAATCGGTGCCCATTTGCTGGAAAAAACCTTTGGTGGTAAAGGTGTTCTGCTGGGTGGCGTACCAGGTGTTCCTGCTGCCAAGGTTGTTGTTGTGGGCGGCGGTATTGTAGGAACCAACGCAGCTAAAATGGCAATGGGTTTAGGTGCTGATGTCACCATTATTGATGTTAGTGTTGATCGTCTCCGTTATTTAGATGATATTTTTGGTGGACGGATTAAGACCATGATGTCTAACAGCTACAATATCGCGGCAGCTGTAAAAGAAGCAGACCTGTTAGTAGGTGCTGTATTAATTCCTGGAGCTAAGGCACCCAAATTAGTAAAAGAAGACATGGTAAAAACAATGAAACCGGGGTCCGTTATTGTAGACGTAGCCATTGACCAAGGCGGCTCGATCGAAACCATTGACCGGGTAACCACACACGACAATCCTTCCTATGAAAAGTACGGTGTAGTTCACTATTCTGTAGCCAATATGCCGGGTGCGGTAGCTCGTACTTCCACCTATGCGTTGACCAATGTGACCCTGCCCTATGCTGTTCAATTAGCCAATAAAGGTTGGGTTCAAGCAGTAAAAGATAATGGTGCTCTGGCTAAAGGGGTTAACGTGGCAGCTGGTAAGTGTACCTATAAGGCAGTAGCTGACGACTTAAAACTACCTTTTACCCCACTTGCTGATGTATTATAAGCCTACTAATTGAAGATGATATTAAAATACGCTTGGCTTCGGCCAAGCACTTTCTTTTAGTGTGTGTTACAATAAAAAGGAATTTTATCAATTTGAATTGGCAGGTGAACCAACATGTCTGAACCCATTTGGGCAGAGGTTACCTTAGCAAATATTCGGCATAACCTAAAGGAAGTAAGAAAATTAGTTGGTACAGAGCGGGAAATCATGGCTGTGGTCAAGGCCAATGGATATGGTCATGGAGCAGTCCAGGTGGCTAAGGCTGCACTGGAGGCAGGGGCCACTCGCCTAGCTGTGGCGAGGCTTTGTGAGGCCCTTGAACTACGAGAGATAGGCATTGAGGCACCTATTTTAATCTTTGGTTTTCTGACCAGGGAGCAGATGGAACAGGCCTTGCAGCAGCAGTTAACCATAACTCTCTATCGCTTGGATATGGCGGAACAGTTGGCAGAACTGGCCGAAGTAGCTGGTATCCCAGCCCGGGTACACCTAAAGGTGGATACTGGTATGGGACGCCTGGGATTTTCGGGTGGTGAGAAGGGTGTAAGGGAAATAAAGCAAGTTTGCTCTTTGCCGGGCTTACTCTGTGAAGGAATCTATACCCACTTTGCAGCAGCGGATGAAACCGATAAAACCTATACACGCTGGCAATTAGACCGGTTTTTGTCCCTGCTGGATGAACTTAAACTGCAGGGTATTACCTTTCCCCTGCGTCACTCAGCCAATAGTGCAGCGATTATTGATTTCCCAGATGCTTACCTGGATATGGTGCGGCCAGGCATTATTATGTATGGCTTATACCCCTCAGCAGAGGTGGATCATAATAAAATTAAGCTGCGCCCAGCCATGAGCCTAAAGGCTCGGATTGCCCATTTAAAAGAAGTAACTGTGGGCACCAAGATTAGTTATGGCTGTACCTACATGGTGCCAAAGGATACCGTAATTGCCTCCTTGCCTCTGGGCTATGCTGATGGGTACCCTCGGGTGCTATCCTCCCGAGGCCAAGTGTTGGTAAAGGGCCAACGGGCCCCTGTGGTGGGACGAGTCTGCATGGACCAGTGTATGGTGGATGTGGGTGAAATTCCTGGGGTAAAGGTTAATGATGAGGTAATTATCTTTGGTCAAAGGGATCATGATATACTACCAGTAGAAGAAGTGGCTGCCTGGTCGGGCACCATCAACTACGAAGTGGTGTGCTGGGTGGGGAGCCGTGTACCCCGTTTTTATACCGACTAATTAGGAGACGGTTTATGCAGAGAAGGATCGTCATTGCCAGTGGAGACAATAACGAACTGACACAATTAAGGCAAATCATAACCAGACAGGGCTACCGGGTTGTGGCCGAAGCCACCAGCGGCATGAACGCCCTGAAGGCTGTGCGTTCCACAACTCCGGAGGTTGTACTGCTGGATGATCGCCTACCGGTGCTGGATGGTATGCAGGTGGCCAAAATCCTTACCGAAGAACATCTGGCGCCTGCCATATTAATGATCTCCCAGGGCAACAAAGGGCTGGTTGAAAGGGCCAGAGATGTCACCGCAGCCTTTCTGATGAGACCCTATCTGGATGACCACCTCTATGCGGCCATAGAAAGTGCAGCCGCCTCCCATAGAAGAATTGTCCAGTTGCATGAGCGACTAAATGAACTACAGGAGACGATCAAGTCTAGAAAAATAATCGAACGGGCTAAGGGAATCCTCATTAAACAAAGGGGCTTTTCCGAAGAACAGGCCTATAAGATGATTCAGCAAACAGCCATGAAAAAACGTACCAGTATGAAGGCCGTAGCAGAAGCCATCATTACAAACTACGAAATAAGCAAACCTCTTTGATCCCTGGGATAACCCGGGGATTTTTTTTGGCGAAAAACCCAAAGGCCAATGGCCAATTATTTATTACTCAATAGTGGTAATAAATAATAAATCCCTTGTAACAGAACCCCCTCCTTCCCCGTCTTATAGGTAAAGTTTTACGATAAGGAGTGTGTTCCTTTGTCAAAAAAGATGATTAGTGCCCTGATGGCCAGCTGCTTATGCGGTGGGCTGATTCTAAGCCCACTGACCATGGCCGAAGCGGCCAAAGCCTCAGTAGCACCCATACCTTCGCCTAAAATAAACGGCGACCTTTCGCAGGCCAAGCTCCCCCTGGATCAGGCCATTACCAAAGCCAAAGAGATCTTTGCTATCAGTCCTACATACGAACAGTTTGAAAGCGGCATCAATACCTACGACGGTAGAACTGAATGGCAGCTTAATTGGACGAAGAATACCGAACCAAGGGGTAATATCTCGGTACGTATTAATGCCGTTACCGGGGAAATCCTTGGTATGGATCGGTGGGAGGATCTGCCTCCCGGCCAAAGGTTCAGTGGCATACCCAAATATTCCTATGATGAAGGAGCAAAGGCAGCGACAGAGTGGGCTAAAAAATTAGTACCTGATTACATGGCCCAGGTTACGCTAACTCCCAATCAGGATAACCCCTTCTACGGTTTTGGAGAACGGGGTTCTGCGGAATATTATTATAACTTTACCAGAGTCGTTAATGGTGTTTCCTTCCCCGAGCACAATATTAATGTACGTTTTAATGGGGATACCGGCCAGTTCGTGGGTTTCAACCTCCAATGGCAGGATCAGGTAAGCTTTCCCTCTCCCGCTGGTAAGATCTCCTCTGCCCAAGCTGAAAAGGTGTTTGGGGAAAATGTAGAATTAATCTATTTCCGGCCTCAAAGATCCGGGGCCAAGGATGCCCCGGTTAAGCTAGCGTACCGCATTAAAAAGGGAACCGGCCTGTTCATTGATGCCTTTAAGGGTGAAGTAATCAACGATAGCGGTTACTCTTATTATGACCGTGCTATGGATGGTGCCGCTGGCATGGCCAACGCTGAGAAATCTGCAGTACAAGAACTTTCACCAGTGGAACAGGCAGATGTGGATAAATATAAGAACTTACTTAGTGCTGAGAAGGCTTTGGAACAGTTCAAGAAAATGATCCAAGTTCCTGCCGATTTAAAGCAAACAGAAAGCCGCCTAACCCAGGATTATCAATACCCCGAACAGAAAATATGGAATTTTTACTGGAACGGTGAAAGCAGCACCTCCTATGAATCAATGAATGCCGGAGTGGATGCAGTTACCGGTGAGCTCATTTCTTTTAATAGATGGCAAAAAACACAGTACAACACGGTTGATCAAAAATCCCAGCTAACCCAGGAACAGGCCCAAAAAAAGGCAGAAGAGTTTATCAAGAAACAACAAACCACGCGGTCCGGCCAGATTAAACTAGCCAATGGTGGTCCTGACGAATATATGGAGAAAGGGAATCCTCGGAGTTATCACTTCTCTTACGACCGTTTAGTGAATAATATTCCCTTTATCAATAACGGGTTTGAGGTTCGGGTGGATGCCTTTACCGGGGAGATTACCAGTTACCGTATGATTTGGTGGAACTTATCCTTCCCGAATACCCAAGGAAGCCTGGAGCAACCGAAAGCGGTAACGGCTTTCCTGGCTGATGGCGGGTTAAAACTAGAATATTTACGCCTCACTCGAGGGAAAAACGATGCTCCGTTAAATCTGGTCTACCGTTTAAAAAATGACGCTTCTACGATGTTGGATGCCAAGACCGGTCAACTCTTAGGCTGGAACGGCCAGCCTGTACCGCCGAAACAAACCAATGTGTTTACCGATATTGCCGGCAACCCCGCAGAGAACGATATCAACCTGCTGGCCAAAGCCAATATTGTAAAAAGTCAGGATGGCAAATTTTATCCAGACCGCAACATCAATAAGTTAGAGGCCTTGGAAATGTTAGTGGCCAGTCGTGGTTGGTACCAGGAACCCGTTTATCGGATCCTACAGGGAAAAGAAAAGGATGAACAGGTAAAGAGAGTTATCAGTGCAGCCATTAGCCTTGGCATTATTGAACCCGGCGAGGACCAAAATTTAGAACAAGAACTTAGCCGCCTGGATTTAGCAAAACTGATGATCAATACGCTGGATTATGATGGAGTAGCTAAATTGCCTCAGATTTATCAACTAAAATCAAAGGATGCCGAAGTAGTACCAGCTGAATGGAAGGGCTATGCTGCCTTAAGTTTGGGGCTTGGTTTACAGAACGAACTACAGGCTAACTACGAGCCTACCCAGAAGGTAACAAGGGGAGCCGCTGCCACCTCTTTGGTTCATATGTTACAAGTGAAAAAGTAAGCAGAACAAAGTACCTGTCTTGGCAGGTACTTTCCCTATGCCAATCAGGAGAATATAAAATTTCTGATTGGCATAGGGAAAACGTAAGACTTGGCAGAGGCCAAGTTTTTCTTACTTGGTAATTTTGCAGCAAAGGGACAATTTCTGCAACGGCGACACATAGAATATACAAATTCTCTTTACGAGGAGGAAAAGTATGTCGCCAGTTTCCATTATTATCCCGTGTAAAAATGAAGGGAAATTTATCAAACAAACGATAGAATCCATCCTGGACACTCCCTGTCAATTACCCTATGATATTATCGTGGTTAACGACGGCTCCACCGATGGCTGTTGCACTTTTTTACAGGGTAGTCACCGCAAATCTCTGTCTAAGGTTAAACTTGTTAATACCACCGGCCTTGGTTCTGCTAACGCCAGAAATTTAGGGGTTCAGCAATCAGCCGGGGAGATCTTGGTATTTTGCGATGCCCATATAACCGTAGAACAGGATTGGCTGGAGATTCTTATCGAAGGATTGTTAGAAGGGGGAGCGGGGGCAGTATCGCCGGGTATCTCCAATATGGAGGTTAGGCACGCTGTTGGCTATGGCATGACCTGGGGGGAGCATTTAGAAATAGAGTGGCTTGAGAGCACCGGCGATGTGGCAGAAGTGCCGATTGCACCGGGTGGCTGTGTAGCAGTCAAGCGTGAAGTCTTTCAAGATGTGGGTGGCTTTGAAAGGGGATTTCAAGTATATGGCCATGAAGATGCCGAATTTTCCCTCAAGCTTTGGTTATTTGGTTACCGGGTTGAAGTGAATCCTTCGGTGGTAATTCAGCATCATTTTCGCAGCCACCACCCCTATGAAATATCGATGGACCAATATGCCCATAATGCTCTGCGGATGGCCATGAGCCACTTCAGTGCAACCCGGCTAGGGAAGGTTATTGCCCTATATAGTTATTTAGAAGACATAGAACAATTGGTGTCTCAATTAGTTTTAGAGAGTGATGTTCTGGAGCAGCGCCGGCAATATTTGAAGCGCCGTAAATATGATGATGACTGGTTTATGGATAAATTTCAAATTCCTTTTTAAGCCAGTTGACAATCCTAATTTGGGCGGGATAAGATAAGCTAGATACCAAAAAATGGTGGTTAGGATAAGCTTAGTTAACACCAATTGTAGGGGGTCTGAAAAATGAGATTTTTTAGTATCAGTGATCTACATCTTTCTTTTAGCAAACCGGTAGACCCCCTGAATTGGCAATCGGTTGAACTCCACAAGCCCATGGATATTTTCAATCAAGAGTGGCACAATCACTATCAAAAGATTTACGATAATTGGATAGCCCAAGTGCAGCCGGGGGATATTGTGCTGATGCCCGGTGATATTTCCTGGGCCACCCGCCTGGAGGAAGCTCGGTATGATCTGGATTTTCTAGGTCTACTGCCGGGGACTATTTACGCTGTGCCTGGTAACCATGATTACTGGTGGCAGGGTATCTCAAAGACGCGCCAGTTTGTACCGGAAAATATGAAGCTAATTCAAAATGATAGTGCCCTGGTGGGGGAAATTGCCCTTTGCGGTAGCCGGGGTTGGACTTGCCCCAACAGTCATCAATTCACAGCAGAAGATGAAAAGATTTACAAAAGAGAATTAATTCGTTTGGAAAACTCTCTCCGCAGTGTTGCTAAAAGTGCTGTTGAAATTATTGTTATGATGCATTTTATGCCCACCAATGAGGTTCATGAATGCTCCGGTTTCATCGAACTACTCTGCGATTATAAAGTAGGGCGGGTGGTCTACGGCCACTTACATGATCGGGCTAGAAACTACCGATTACCCGATGAACTATGGGGAATTAAATTTCACCTAGTTAGCGCAGATTATGTTAATTTTTCGCCAATAATCCTGCTGGAAAATAATTTGACAAAACTCTCAAATAATAGTTGAAAAAATTGTTTGAATTATTTATAGTTTTGTCACAACAGTAGGTTAAATATTTCACAAAGTTTTAGTAAGGGGGAGGGGGAAGGTGCTATGAGTTTTAAATTAACTACCCGGATTGCTCTAGGCTATTGTCTAGTCCTTGTATTGACAGGACTTTTAGCTGGTATCATGATCTATAAGGTAAATGCTATTACCACGGAGATTGATGGTTTACAAAAACATAATGTACGTACCATGGAAGGTATAGCCATCTCCATGTACGTAGAAGAACAATCATCCCTCATTAAGGAATACTTACTAAGCGGCAACCAAGTGGCTAAGGCAGATGTGGAAAGCAAAATTAAAGAAGCTTTGCAACATGAAGAGGAGTTAATTAAGCTTACCCGACAAAAGATAAACTTGGATCGAATTACCCATGTGCGAGACTTAAATAAACAAATGGAAGAAATTTTTCAAAAAGATATTGTTCCATTGGTGGAGCAAGGGAACATAGAAGAAGCACGTACGATAAAAAAGACATCCTTTGACCCTTTAGCCAAAGAATTGAAACAAGCGGTTACAGAGTATGTAGAGTATAAAAAATGGGAAAGCAGGAATGCCGAGGCATTAGCTATGAAAGTAAGCCAAGAAGCCAAACAAGTTGCGGGTATCTTTGGCCTACTGGCTTTAGTCTTAGGAATCCTACTCAGCCTACTGTCTTCCCGGGCTGTCACCAAACCCATTAAGGGGCTGGTGCAGGAAACTTTGGTGGTGTCTGAAGGAGATCTTACCCAGAAAATTGAAGTTAGGGGTAACGATGAACTGGCTCAACTGGCACAGGCCTTTAACAAAATGATAGGCAATTTGCATCAGATGGCTAAAGCAGTGGTAGAAAAAAGCGGTAGTTTGGCAGACCATAGCCAGCAATTATCTGCCGCCAGCCAGGAAGTAAGCGCTGCGGTGCAGGAAATTACCAGTACCACTACCGAACTGGCCAGTGCAGCCACTGAAGAAGCAGCAGCAGCAACCAATGCTGTTGAAGTTTCCCGTGATGTGGAGCATTCGGCAAAGATAGGTAATCAGGCCGTTAAGCAAGCTGTGGAAAAAATGAGCTCCATTGTGATGCGAGTGGATAAGAGTTCCGGGCAGGTATCGCGGTTAGGTGAAAGATCCCGTGATATTGGTAAAATATCGGAGGTTATTACCGGCATAGCCGATCAAACGAATCTGTTGGCCCTTAACGCAGCCATTGAAGCTGCCAGAGCCGGCGAGCAGGGTAAGGGCTTTGCTGTGGTGGCGGAGGAAGTAAGGAAATTGGCTGAACAATCCTCCCAGGCAGCCAGGGAAATTGGCACTATCATTAAACAAATTCAGCAGGAAACTGCGCAGGCAGTACAGGATATGAACCTAGGCGTACAGGAAGTTCACGAAGGTACCCAAGTAGTTCAGACCGCCGGGCAGGCCCTACAAGAAATCTTAGAGCAAGTTCAACACACGGTAAGTATTATAGATGAAATTGCCAAAGGGGCAGAGATGAACAGCCAAGGTACTCAAAATCTGGCAGCCGCCACAGAGCAGGCCAGTGCCTCGGTACAGCAAATTGCCAGTGCCTCGCAAGATCTGGCCAAGATGGGAGGGCAATTCCAAAGTCTGGTTATTCATTTAAAAGTATAGTTATTTAGAGAAACGAAGCCTCCGCCAAGTTTTTAGATGTACCCTACCCGGGTATAAGTCGGCGGAGGTTTCGCTTGCGCTGACAACTAATTCACAACATCGTTTCAGTGTGCAACGGCTCCTTTTATAACGTAAAGATATTATTGTAATGTTTTGCAACAACCGTTAAAATTTTAATAGTAGATTCCCTGGGAGGAGTTCTTTGCCAAATATGAGTTATAGTAAAATTCCCCAGTTAGCTAATTTCACCAAAATGATTATGGCATCATCCGATGATTTAATCACTGTCGTTGATAAGCAGGGGATCATTATTGCCATGAATCCGGCCGTCGGCCGACTTCTGCGTGTAAATGTAGAGAAACTAATTGGTTTGCCAATTATTCAGACGGTTTACCAGGGGAGAAAGTTTGATTACCAGGGTAAATACCTAAGCCCAATCATAGAAACCTTAGAGACAGGCAGAGAGTTTAAGGATAAAGAGGTTGGTATTCAGGCCCCTTTACTGCTAAGTGATTTTATCTGTCGTACTACCACGGGCATTCTTCGGGACAGCTCAGGGAAATTGGCTGGCGTTTATTGCTATGATAAAGACATTACCAAGTGCCGCAGCTTGGAACGGAAAAATGAAAACTTACTCGATAAAATCAATACACAGCAACTTCAGACGGTGTTGGCCTTTTCAGAGGCCATTGGGGCCAGAGATGATTACACCAGGGGCCATTCGGAAAGGGTGGCAGAATATGCTCAAATGATTACGGCAGCTATGGGATTACAAGAGCTTAATGAGCTGGTTTATGTGGCCTCTCTGGTGCATGACGTGGGTAAAATCGGCATTCCGGAGCACATTCTAAACAAACCCGCAAGACTAAGCGAGGAGGAGTTCCAAAGGATCAAAGATCACCCGATAATCGGAGCCAATATCTTAAAACAAATAGATACTTTTTCATACCTAGTCTCTATTGTGCGTGCCCATCATGAGCGTTTTGATGGCAGCGGCTATCCAGACGGTCTAATTGCCGAGGAGATCCCCTTGATCAGTAGAATTATCGCGGTGGCCGATGCCTTTGAAGCCATGACCTCGGATCGTAGTTATCGGGAGCGCTTTTCTATTGACTATGCGGTGGAGGAATTAAAGCGTTGTGCCGGTAGCCAATTTGACCCGAGGATTGTGAGTCATTTTGTTACGTTAGTTTGTGGTAATGGGTTGGAAAAAGGCTTTACGCAACCATAGGATAAATGATGCAGGGTATAATAACCCACAGATCATAAGCTGTGGGTTTTAGAATGTGATACTACATATTGAATTTAGGAGGTTTTTGACCTTGGCCAAGAATGTTTATACGAAAGTACAAGAAATGCTTGATTTAAGAAAAATCAGTGTGGAGGAATTAGCCAAGAGGACCATGTTGGAGATTTCTGATATTGAAGGGTTGAAACAGTTTAATCCCAAAAAAGCTTCTCACCTTGCCATTGTACAAGCCATTTCCTTGGCTGTGGGCATCAATGTTTATTATTTCTTGGGGGATGATGTGGTGGGTCCCAAACAAATTCTCTCCCGTCTGAATGTATTTGATCAGCAAAAGATAATGAACGGTGATTTAGCTCCTTTCCTTCGCATTAGTAAAGAGCAAGCTAAACGAGGTATCACTGACCAAGAACTGGATAGTTTAATTCAGGTAATGTTAGAACAAGAAAGACATCTGGACGCCAAATAAGCGAGGCCCTTACACCGTTGTAAGGGCTTCGCTACTTTTACAGATTTTCCAGGTTGTCCCGATCCTTTAGGTGATCGATAAACTGGCGGGCCGTACGTCCCGAACGTTCATTATGCCAGAGAGTCCATTGAAGGGCCATTTTTTCTAAAGTCTCGGCATCTAGAGAGAGGTTTTCCTGCATGGCCAGTTCCCGAACAATCTTGAGAAAGGCTTCTTTATCTGGAGAAATAAAGGTAATTTTAAGGCCAAAGCGGTCTGCCAGAGAAAGTTTTTCCTGCATGGTATCGCCGGCGTGAACCTCTCCGTTATCCAACAGTCGATTTTCTCTTTCACCAAAGTATTCTTTAATCAGATTACGTTGGTTGGAAGTGACATAGATACACAAATTGGTCGAAGGTTGCTCCAGACTGCCTTCCAGTTGTGTTTTAAATTCTTTGTAATCGACCTCATTTTCTTCAAAGGAGAGGTCGTCGATAAAAATAATAAACTTTAAGGGCAGGGAACTTAAATAGCCGGTTAATTCCTGCAATCCCTCCAGGTTTCTTCGGGGTACTTGGATCAGCCGTAATCCCTGGTTACCATACTCATGCAATAACGCTTTGACAGTGGAAGACTTGCCAGTACCTCGATCTCCATAAAGTATCAGATTATGGGCAGGACGACCCAGTAGTAGGCGTTCAGTATTATCTAGTACTTGATTTCTCTGCCGCTCATAACCAATAAGCTGATGTAAACGGATCGGATCTGGCTGGGCAATTCCCTTCAAGTTGTAGCCGTCGGCTTCGGCCTCATAACGGAATGCCCGGTATAAGGCAAACTGCCCGAAACCGTTAGAATGATAAAAATGAAGCAGGGCAGGTAACTGCTCACGCCAGTCGGCAGACTGTTGCAAGCGTTGCTTTAGCTCAAGAATTTGCTTGCCTGCCGGATGAGAGCAGTCCTTAGCAGAGGAAGCAGCCGTTGTACCTGGCAATTTAAATACACCGGGCAAGTTGCCAAAAATCCGGGCTAAGCCAGCGAAGCCCTCTTGGTAGAGTACCTGGAGTTGGTTTAAATCGTGCAGGCAGGCGGCAAGCCACAACTGGGGCATTTCCTCCTGAGCGGTAGCCTGCCGGGCAAACCAGTTATCATCAAATAAAAGCAAATTTATTAAATGATCTTGCCAAGGATCTCCGATAGCAGGCAGTGAGCTTTGAGTAGTACGCTGCAGCAGTAGGCCCAAAAGTCTATGGTATTCGGATACTAGATGAATTGGTGACTTCGGTTTTTCGTCGTTCATTGCCGCTATGATTTGCGTAAAGGATTGGCATACTTCATCCTGCTTAATCCCTTGAAAGAGCACTAAACTATTCAGTGCTTGGTAAATCTTGTCCAATGTACATTCTTCTGTAAACATTTCCATCCCTCCGGTTGACTGGTAACGAATAAATTCTACATTATTCGCACAAGCCCCTTCCGGTTAGGCCGTAATTACTTTTTTTAGTTCGGCCAAGTCGCTAATTGGTGGTTGGCAAGCAAAGTTTTTACAAATATAAGCGGCGGCTTTACCTGCCACGGATGTTTTTCCCTGCAGCAGAGGGAGCACTGTCTCTAGCTGGGTATTATCTACATCATCATCTTTTACCAGCAGCACAGCGTTGGGAAGAAATTGCTGCTGGAGCAGTGAGATCATTTGCTTCAGTAAAGGGTCTTGCTTACTGCCGGCTAAAACAATCTCCAAGGGAGGTTCCTTATCTAGATAGGCTGCCATCATCAAGAAGGAGTGCCCGGGAGGGTAATGGCTTACATCTCCGGCAAAGGTGGTTAGTATTTTTTTAGCTAACTTTTCATAGGAACTATTTCCAGTAAGCCGACCTAGACGTAACAAATTTACTGCTGCGACTGAATTACCCGAAGGGATGGCCCCGTCGTAAACTTCCTTGGGCTGACTGATAAGCTGTTCACTGTCTTTACCGTAGAAAAAGAATCCTCCCTGTTCTTTATCCCAAAATAATTCAATCATTTGTTGTGTTAATTCTAAAGCGTGTTCCAAATAGCGGGTTTCAAAGGTAGACTCATACAGTTCTAACAAACCCCAAGCTAAAAAGGCGTAATCCTCCAAATAAGCCGGGTAAGCAGCATCACCCTCCCGGTAACGAGCCAATAGGCGACCATCCTCCCGGCGAAGTTTCTGCCAGATAAACTCTACGGCTAGGGCAGCAGACTCACGGTATCGATCGCTCTGGAACACCCTAGCTCCTTTGGCTAAAGCGGCAATCATTAAACCGTTCCAAGATGTCAGGATTTTATCATCCTTATAGGGGTGGATCCTGTTTTCCCGCTCCAGAAATAATTGCTGGCGGCACTTCTCCAAACCCTCCACTAACTCTGCCAGAGAAATATCCAGCTCCTCGGCAAATTTTAAAGGGTCTTGACCAATGAGATTCGGGATACTGGCCCCTTCAAAATTACCCTCCGGGGTGATGTCGTAATAACGGCAAAACAGCTCTCCATCCACAGGACCCAGGATATCCATGATTTCCTCCGGCTGCCAAACATAAAATTTACCTTCTTCTCCCTCGGAATCGGCATCCTCTGCGCTATAAAAGCCTCCTTCAGGAGACGTCATGTCTCGTAATACGTAATTAAAAATCTCTTTGGCAATCCGGCCAAACCTGGGGTTGTTAGTGATCTGATAGGTTTCCAGATAAGCAATAGCCAGTAGGGCATTGTCGTAGAGCATTTTTTCAAAATGGGGTACCAGCCATTTCTTGTCGGTGGAATATCGGGAGAAGCCAAAACCAATATGGTCGTATAGGCCGCCTCGATGCATGGAATCCAAGGTTTCCGCTACCATCGTGAGGGCCTTATCTTGCTTCGTTTTATCCCAATACCGCAAGAGAAACAGCAAATTGTGTGGGGTGGGAAACTTGGGTGCCGAGCCAAAACCACCGTAAGTCTGATCAAAACTGCGCTGGAACATCTGGTAGGATGTAGCCAAGATATCCGGCGGTAAATCACCGGGCTGGCTCTTCACGTTTTGCTGCAGATGAGAAGTCAGTTTCTCACCAATTTCAAGTAAGCGATCCCGATCTGATTTCCAGAGCTCGGCAATTTGTTCTAAAATTTCTATCAGACCGGGTCTGCCGTAATTAGCCTGTTTAGGAAAATACGTCCCGGCAAAGAAAGGTTTTTGCTCCGGCGTCATAATAATGGTTAAGGGCCAACCGCCAGAACCGGTTAAAGCTTGACAAACATTCATATAAATGTGGTCAATATCCGGTCGTTCTTCCCGGTCTACTTTAATTGACACAAAATGTTGATTTAAGATAGCGGCTACATCTTCAGATTCAAAACTTTCCCGCTCCATGACGTGACACCAATGGCAGGTGCTGTAACCGATTGAAAGGAAGATGGGCTTATCCTCTTGCTTGGCTTTATCGAAAGCCTCCTGCCCCCAGGGGAACCAATCCACGGGGTTATGGGCATGCTGCAACAGATAGGGGCTTTTTTGATTAAAAAGCCTATTGGGCTTCTCTGTGAGTTGCAAGGGCGCACCTCCAAAAGATATATTTTTAATATAATACCCTTGAAACATATTGCCTTACTATAGTTTGGCTAAAGTTTTTCGTAGCTAACGTCGAATTTTTGATCGTCAGACCAGGATTTTAGAGCAACTCATCATCTCTTTGACGGTAGCATATCAGTCCAAAGGGTAACAAAAGTGCAATAAAATAAAAATGTAAACATGCCGCTTTGCGGCACCACTGATAAATGAAAATCTGTTTAATTTTCAGGGCAGGACTATGGGCATGTTCTAGTAAACATGGGTCCATAATATTATGTTATCCGAGCAGCAGATTATAAATAAGCCGTTATGTGCAATAATCCTATAAATTTGTTCATTCACTACCTTTTTTGAAGGCCAAATGGAGAAAAAGGAAACCAGGATTTCTGTAGAATAATCGAGGAATAGTTTACCGTTTTATGGGTGATTTTGGTAAAGTCTTTCATAACACTTAAGGAAGACTTAACAAAATCTTACATTTTGCTGCAATTCTTGTAAACATTTTAGGTATATACTATAAAAGGTCAAAGCCTATAGTAACACATAAGAAATTTTGCATGGTTTTGAGGCTTTAAAAAATATCTTCTAGTCAGTAAAGTGGAACCACAGCGATAAACCCAATAATGAGGGGTGGGCAATACTACAAAGGAGGTTGTTATTAGTCCAAACGATTTTATTTTCAAAGAATTCAGTCTATGATCAATTGTGAAAGAATGAACAGGAAAATTAAGGTAATTGGCTATTGGTCCGTTCTAGGCGATCGTTAGATTTGGCGAACAAGATTTTAGGGTTTTCGTGTTTAGTAAGGAGTGATATTAAAATGATTAAATTTAATAGTCTTAAATTTAAATTAACCTTATTTGTGTTAACGATGCTGATGATTAGTATTTTTAGTGTAGCAGCCGTATCTATAACCTCTTTTGAAAAAGGGGTAAAAGAAGATAAAATTCAAAATTCTGCCCTTGCCAATAGCTTAATTGATGAAAATATAAGTACATTTTTGAATAATGCCAAGGCAAGCGTATCTATTTTAGGGTCTTCAGAACAAGTGCAAGCCCTAGACTTTCCGGCAATGATGCGTATTTTTGAACAAACCAGAAAGGAAAATGGATTCCTTTATACATATATGGGTACCATCGATGGAAAGATGATTGACCCTGCGGAAGACGTAGACAACAACTATGATCCACGGACAAGGGATTGGTACAAAGACGCAATTGAAAAGGGTGAAATGGTTGTGTCTGATGTTTATCCCGATATTGTGACCAAAGAATCTTGCATCACAATATCAATGCCCGTAAAAGATAAGAATGGCCAAATTCTTGGTGTTTTAGGGGTTGACCTAACCCTCAACAAATTAGGGGAATTTACTAAAAAACATAAATTTGGCAATACTGGGTATTTTTATGTGGTATCTAATGGCAAGATCATTGTTCACCCGGACAGTAAAAAACTAAGCATGGATTTATCTAAAAGGCCCTATGTGATAGATGCAATGGCCGGAAAACAAGGACTTACTGAGTATGTGAATAGCGATGGTAATAATATGGCGATCTATTATTCCAAGATGAAATCTACAGGATGGGTCATTATTACCCAACAAACGGTTTCAGAGGCTTACGGCCAGGTTTATTCAACAATTAATAAGGTTATCCTTATTTCTATCATTATTGGAATACTGATTTCATTGTTGACAATGTGGCTAATTAAAAAACAGATAAAACAAATTGATTTCTTAGAGAAGGGTGCTAAATTAATAGCCGATGGTGATATGCGAAATAGCATAGCGAAGCTCAGTAATGATGAAATGGGAAGTTTGACCGAGGCTATTAACGTAATGATCTCTAATCTAAAACAAATGATCGAGAAAATTAGGGATTCTGCTAATACCTTAAACGGAACTAGCAAATCCTTGGATAACTATAGTTTAAATATCCAAAAATCTGTTCATAAACGGACAGAAGAGATTACTCAAATAGCAGCAACGGTAGAGCAAATCTCAGCATCCTCGCAAGAAGTGACGGCTTCTTCAATAGAAATGACTAATTACACAAAGGGTGGCAAGGAAAAGATCCAAGAGGCTGTTTATGCCATGAATAATATCACTCAATCAACTAACGAAATATCGGAAGCAGTAAATAATATTAACCAAAAGGGACAGGAAATTGGAAGAATTATTGACATCATCACTAAAATAGCAGACCAAACAAACTTACTAGCACTAAACGCAGCCATCGAAGCTGCCAGGGCTGGAGAGCATGGGCGTGGCTTTGCTGTGGTGGCCGAGGAGGTTAGAAAGCTATCCGATGAAACCACCTTAGCCTCACAGAATATAACTCAATTAGTACATGATATCCAACAAAGTACAAATTCTGCAATTGGGTTAGTGAAAGAAAATACATCTAAGGTGGAGATAGGCGATTTATCAATCAGTGAAACAGGGGTGCTGTTGGATCATATTTTTAATGTTATTGTTTCCCTAAATGAACAATTCCAACAAACTAACGAGGCAACCCAGGCAATGGCTGGAAGTGTTCAACATGTAGCTTCAATGTCGCAAGAACAATTAGCTGTAATTGAGGATATGCAGGCTATGGTCAATAAGCTCTCTTTAATGGCGGAAGACTTAAAGGTCTCTGTTCAAGTATTTAAATTATAATAAGTAAATTTCCTAAAGATTTGACAAAAGTAAATCGCGGTAAACTTCATTCCATTTTAAAATGGGGTGATAACTGTATGATAACTGCATCCTAAGGAAGGAACGTACTAAGTTACCCAAAGAACGCAACGAGTTGGACCTGTTAATAAATTGCAGAATATTAGCCAAATTGGCCAATGCTCCGCAATTTGTCAACAGGTCCAATTTTTGTATTGCAAATTGGCATTTGCGTGTAGATATTCAGCCCTAATCTTAATGTAAATCCACTAAGTTTTTAAGCCACAAAAAATATTGTCCGAGTGTTTTGGGGTCGCCCTTTTTCACAAAAAGAATAGTAACCAGTTGTTCCTCCGACGGATTGAGAATAGGCTGCTCTCTGATTATTTGATTAATATCTGAACGTAATCCTCGGCGTACTATTTTTTTTGTTTCCGAACAATCTATTTGTGATAAAACAATGCTAATATATTCTTCTACATTTCTGCACATAACCACACCCCAAACTTAGTTATTGGCTTAACACCTCATTTGTGTTCAGTTTTTCCGCAGTAATGTTTTGGTTAGTTAAAAATGGATTTGGCTACATTAAATACACCTACTCTGTTAAGAAAACCGCCGGTCACTTTTCATAATATAACCTCCCTCTTGCGCTGCCAGTGTGGGCATGGCAAACTCATCCTTGATCTACGTTACACTACAAAGCATGGCGAGTAGTAGGTTGTTATTTTTAGATTTAAAATAGCTTTAGCAATAAATTGTAAAAATTTCGTTGTGGTGTAAGTAATATCATATTACAATATTATCAATCAATATCTTTTTAGCAAATAGATACTTTTTTGTGCTATAGTACCCAAATAGATACTTGAAGCATTGGGGTGAAAAAATGATTATTGATAAAGAGAAAAAGCATGAGAAATGCCACATGAACGAAAAATGTTTAAAGTATGATATATGTCCCATGATCTTGGTGCAAAAGATAATTTCCGGCAAATGGAAAATATTGATCCTGTGGTATTTAAGTTACAACACACTTAGATTTAATGAAATCAAAAAAAGATTACCCTATGCAACTCAGAAAATGCTTACGCAGCAATTAAGAAGTTTAGAGAAGGATAAACTTATATTCAGGAGGGTTTATCCTGTTGTTCCCCCCAAAGTAGACTACGGGCTCACAGAAATTGGAAAAAGAATCATTCCCATTTTAGAAATGATGCATGGTTTTGGAGCCGAGTATTTAGAACAAGGATATGGTGCGTCTGTGTTCCAAGACTTTGTTACCGATGAAGAGTAAATGCTTGAAGGATTTTGAAAGGTCTAAGCCAGTTGAAGAAACATGGTTGAAAATAGCATCACGCATAGGGTTTTAGAAATAGCCTTTTTAATAATGTTCAATACAAGAAATATAAAGGAAGGTAGCTCATCTTTGGCAGCTACCTTCCTTTATATGTAAAACAAAACATAATGCTTGCCCCGCGGTAATATGCCAAAAGTGAACTAATTTCAACATTATCTTGCATTGTGCTGCCATTCAGCTTAAAATTGTAAGCGTGCCTATTTAGGTAAAATACAAAGGGATTAGGGGGATGATAATGTCACAAAAAACACCTATCATTGATGCCTTAGAGAAATACTCGAATGATAGGACCATAAGGTTTCATATGCCTGGCCATAAGGGAAGTAAAACTGCAAATAGTAAAGCGATGTCCTTGTTAGGTAGTCAAGCCTTTGCGGCAGATGTAACGAATGTACCGGGTATGGATGATTTACACCAACCGCACGGTGTTATCAGAGAGTCGCAGGATTTGGCCGCAGCAACCTTTGGTGCTGACAAAACATACTTCTTAATCAATGGTAGTTCATGTGGTCTTCAGGCCTTGGTAATGGCAACTTGTAATCCTGGTGAGAAAATTTTAGTTCCCAGGAATATTCATCGTTCTATTTTAAGCGGTATTATTTTAAGCGGTGCCATTCCTGTATTTTTTTTACCGGAATATGATTATGAGTATGGCATTCCTTTAGGAATCTCCCCGGAGAGCATTGAAAACTGCCTCAAAGTGCACCAGGATGCGCGGGCTGTTTTAGTGGTTTACCCTACCTATCAGGGCGTAGCTTCAGATATAGAAGCCATTGCCCGGATCGTTCATAAGTATAATATTCCCTTGTTAGTGGATGAGGCCCACGGGCCACACTTTGGTTTTCACGAAGCCTTACCAAAGACTGCTTTAGAAGCAGGTGCCGATGCTTCGGTACATGGAACTCATAAAATGCTGACATCTTTTACCCAGGCTTCTATGCTTCATGTTAAAGGGAAGCGTATTAACAGGCAAAGATTAGAAGCCACCCTAAAAATTCTGCAAAGCACCAGCACATCCTATCTGTTGTTGGCTTCACTGGATGGGGCCAGAGCCCAGATGGACTGTCAAGGGAGAGAGTTCGTTCAGCAGGCCATAGATACGGCGATGCTTCTAAGAGGGGAAATTAAAAAGTTATCGAATTACCAAGTTCTTGGTGAGGAACTTCTTGGAAAACCGGGAGTATTTGCCATCGATCCCACGAAGATCAACATTGGTTTAAATAAACTTATGATTAGTGGTCTTTGGGCGGAACAGTGGCTAAGAAAAACGTATCATATTCAAGTCGAAATGGCAGATATTTTTAACTTGCTCCTTCTTGTTACCTCTGGAAATACAGCTAGTGAGGCCAGCTATCTGTTGCAAGCACTAGGGAAGTTGTCTGATTATGTTGAGTCAAACAACGAGCTAACGAAAGCCTATTCAGACATACGAGGGATTAATCCCTTTCCCTATATCCCAGAGCTTGCCATGTCACCTCGGGAGGCCTTTTTAGGGTCCGCTACGCCTCTTTCACTGGATGAGGCCGAGGGAGCTATAGGTGCTGAGGTAATAACCTGCTATCCGCCGGGTATCCCCGTAATTTGTCCGGGTGAACGGTTTACCTCCGAGATTATTCGCTATCTCAAAGCCATGAAAGAATTAGGGATTCATTTTCAAGGGTGTTACGATACCGAATTGGAGACGGTTTTAATCATAAAGGATTACTAGCAAAATAAATTGTATTCATATTTTTAGCCCCTGCTGCATATAGTGATATGGTAGTCACTTAGTGAAGGGGTGAAGAAAAATGAATAAGGATTTGATCAATGAAATACTGGACAGTATTGGCCTGGAAAGTATTCGGGAAAATGACAGTCGCATGGAAACCTATTCCCTAGCAAAGGGTAATAAGGAATAAAAAACCGAGGTTGGCACTTTAGCCCGCCTCGGTTTTGTTTTTAATAATTTATTTGCTTGCAGAAGAAAATGCTTTGGGAGAAAACTTAGGTGGTCTGGCACTGACCAGGCAGCAGGAATTTCCCTTTGCCGCATCTTGAATGGTCTGAGCTGTAGACTTAAGGGTGGTACAGAGATGGGGAGAGATTTCAATGTTTAATTTGGCATGATGCATGGTATAACGAGTGTTGGCAGGACAGTTTTTGCATTTCTCCTGCTGATTTTTCATAAAATCCATTTGCCGTGAGGTAGGTCTAATGTAACCACGGTCACAATGCTCAAAGAAATCCTTGATACCTAGAGGATCATCCTCTACGGGACAATTATAGACAATCTCCACAGACTGAGGCTCCGTAGTAATGTGAGAGGTAACAAGTTCACAAACGGTCATACCAAGGGTACCCTTTGCCTTAAGAGGGCAGGAACAATTATCACAGGAGTTGTTCTCTTTGTCACAAGACTTCCTAATATCAACTACTTCTCGAAAAGTGCTTACTTGTATCATATTTGACCTCCGTCATCTAAGGATCATTTCTATAGAATGCTTCAATAATGACAAAATATAGATGGCATTAGATAAGGTTTTGATTGACAACTTTCGACACCCAGAAGAGAAATCCTTTTTTCTAGAAGGATTTTTTTTGAAGTTTTTTAAATAGTTACAAAAAACATATCTATATAATTGAGAATTTTTAGACATTACATACAAAACTGAAAACTTCATGTGGTTCTTCTAATATTAGTAACTTTAAATTATTTTATATAATGTAGTATAATTAGTTTATCAAGGATTTAGAATCAAATAAAATGGACGTGTTTTTCATATGTCAAAAAGATTGCCCTGCTTTCCGGAATAACAAGAAACTCAGGTAACGCTTGAAAATGTATAATTTTGCTACTATAATTTTTATAAAAAGTCCTTCGGTATTGACCGAAAGACTTTTTTACACTTTTAGAGAGAATATTTCAAATACAACTGCAAAGGGGAAGAACATGGCTGTCTATACATTCACCCTAAATGGGAAACAAACCAGTGTCGAGGTCCCGAGCGACACCACACTTCTGGAAACCTTGCGAGAAGCGCTAGGCTTGACAGGTACCAAGGAGGGTTGTGGCAAGGGCGAGTGTGGTGCTTGTACGGTTATCGTTAATGGGAAAGCGGCTAACGCCTGTCTTATAATGACCAGTCAGCTAGCGGGAGCGGATATTCGTACCATCGAAGGATTGGGCTCTGATGGTGTCTTAGATAGTTTACAAACAGCTTTTGTGGAAACTGGAGCGGTGCAATGTGGTTATTGTACACCCGGCATGCTGATGTCTGCTCGAGCCTTGCTATTGAAAAAAAGTAGCCCTTCTACGGAGGAGATCAGAGAAAGTATTGCGGGAAATCTCTGTAGATGTACCGGCTATGCTAAGATCGTAGAGGCCATCCGTAAGGCAGCGGTATCCGCCAGAGAACGAGGTGTTTAACATGGATGTGATTACCCCACAAAATTTACAAGAAGCCCTAGAGGAACTAGCAAAAGATCCCTGCGCCGGTGTGCTAGCCGGCGGTACTGATCTACTGGTTAAATGGAAAAGTAACACCATCAACCCACCCAGGGTCTTTACTATTCTTGGCCTACAGGAATTGAACTTTATTCGGGAAGAGGAGGGGCGTCTATGCATCGGCCCCTTGGTCACCCACCAAGACCTGGCTGAATCAGCCGTTGTGCAGCGGCACGCACCGCTTCTCGCTAAAGCCTGTGCCCAGGTCGGTTCACTACAGATTCGTAACCGAGGAACCATTGGGGGTAATTTAGTGACGGCTTCGCCGGCTGGGGATACCATTCCAGCCTTGGTGGTTTTAAATGCTTCCGTAGTGTTGCAAAGTGCCCAAGGCGAGCGGCAAGTGCCCCTACGGGAGTTTATAACAGGTCCCGGTAAAACAGTTCTTCAACCGGGGGAATTACTAACGGCTGTTTCATTCCCCTGCATGGAAGCGACCGAAGTGGGTTTTTATCGCAAGCTGGGACAAAGACAGGCGATGGCGATTTCCATCGTTAATCTGGCCCTTAAGGCAACGCTGGAGAATGCTGTCATAAAAGATATTTCCATTGCCTGTGGCTCGGTAGGGCCCACTGTGGTGGAGCTTAAAAGAACTGCCAATCGCTTAAAGGGTCACAGCCTAGATACCTCGGAACTCCGAAATATAGTGGTCAATGCCGGGGATGAAACAAATCCCATATCCGATATCAGAGCCTCTGAGGAGTATCGCCGGCAGATGGTGGGTGAGCTGCTTTATGAAGGCCTGCAAAGTTTACGTAGGCAATCGGCAGGATAAACTTTCAATATGCCTCAGAGAAAACCAAGACAAATTCGGCTAAAATCGAGGATTTACGCATTTATTTGCTAAATTCTAGTATATTTTTCGTCAACGAGTTGACAAATGTTGGCTACCTTGCTAGTATGAAATTACAATTGCACACATTCCGTATATGCTTGGGAATTGGCCCAAGTGTTTCTACCAGGCAACCGTAATTGCCGGACTACGGAGGGAAAGTGTACCTAGGGTTCCACAACTGTAGAGTTGGTTCGGTCCAAGCGGTACAGGCGCGGTTTGCGCTACACCTATAGGGATAAAAGCCCAGGCGGTAGGTTTCACTCTTTAGAGGATGAAATCTGCCAGTCTGGGCTTTTTTGCATCTAAATTTAAGTAACTGACAGAAAAATATGAGGTGAAACAATGCAGAAGGATGTTGCTGCTTTAGCGCAAGAGTTGAGAGTAGCTTCCAACCAGGAACCAGCAGATTTGTTTATTACTAACTTGCAAATTGTCGATGTTTTTACAGAAACAGTTTTCCCAGGTTCTCTCGTTATCAAAAATGGTAAGATTGTGGCAGTTAACCCAAGTTGGCAAGTTACCGCCAAAGAGGTTTTTGACGGGGCAGGACGCTATGCGGTGCCCGGTTTTATGGATGCCCATATCCATATTGAACCCACTTTATTATCTCCCGAAGCTTTGGCCAGTGTAATTGTCCCCTGGGGAACCACCACCCTTTTTGCTGACCCCATGGAAATTGCCAATGTGGCTGGTATAGCGGGGGTCGAAGCTCTGCTCAGTAACACAGAAAACTTACCTTATCGTATTTACATAGAGGTACCTTCCAGGGTGCCCACCGCCCCAGGACTGGAAACCACCGGTGGGGTGTTGGGAGTTCAGGAAGTTAACGAACTTTTAGCCAACAACATAGCCGCCAGTCTGGGAGAGTTGGACCCCTCCAAGATTTTAACCATCCGGGAAGAGTATTTGGCTAAAATAGTAAGTGCTAGGGCCAAAGGCAAAGTGGCCAACGGACATGCCATTGGCCTTAACTGGGATCAGCTTAATGTCTATGCGGCGGCCGGTCTCTCGGATGACCATGAGTCGGTGGAATTTAAGGAACTCTTTGAACGCTTGCGTTTAGGTATTAAAGCCTTAATCAGGGAAGGCAGCACCGAACGGAACGTAGAGGCTTTGGTGAAGGGTGTTATTGAACACAAGTTACCCACCGACAATCTAATCTTTTGTACAGACGATAAACATGTTAATGATATCGTCCGGGAAGGGCATATCAGCTACAACGTACAGAAAGCCATTAAGTTGGGCTTAGACCCCATTAAGGCAATCAAGATGGCCACCCTCAATACAGCCCAACATTTTCGCCTAGACCACGAACTGGGAGCCATCACACCCGGTAGAGTAGCAGATATTGTTCTGTTGGATAATTTAACAGAAATCAAGCCAGCCTGCGTATTTAAGCAGGGTGAATTGGTAGCCCGTGACGGTAAGCTAACCCGTGAGATGTCCATGGCCCAGTATCCAGAATTTTTAAATGCAACGGTTCAGCTTTCTGCTGACTTGTCACCCGCATCCTTTGCTCTGGAGTCCGCAGGAAAAAGGTGTAAAGTCAAGGTCATCAATCTTTATCCAGATCAAATTATCAATTATGCCACAGAGGAATGGCTCAGTGTTGCCGATGGTGAAGTTCAGGTAGATACAGAGCAAGATATTTTAAAACTGGCTGTGGTTGAAAGATACGGTAAGAACGGCCGGGTGGGTATTGGGTTTGTCAGAGGGTTTACATTAAAAGCCGGTGCGTTAGCTTCTTCCGTTTCACACGATCATCACAATATTGTTATCGTGGGGACTAACAACGAAGATATGTACCTGGCTGCCCAGGAGATTGCCAAGCAGCAAGGTGGACTGGTGGCAGCTCAAGCTGGCAAGGTGTTGGGGGTACTGCCGTTGCCCATTGCCGGTCTGATGAGTCCGCTACCCGCAGAAGAAGTTATGTCGCAAATTGATCAACTGAATGAAAAGGCAGTCAGTTTGGGATGCAATTTACCCGCTCCCTTGATGACCCTTTCCTTTATTTCCTTACCAACGGTACCCGAATTGGGTCTAACAGATTACGGCCTGATTGATGTTTTAAAACACCAAAAGATTGATACCGTTCTTGCAACGGAGTAGGAGGTTTGAAAATGCCAGGAGTTGTTGGGCGTTCGATACCTCGGATAGATGCAGTTGGCAAAGTGACTGGTCAAGCCCTGTATGCCAGTGACTATTACCTTCCTGACATGCTGCATCTGAAACTAGTCCGTTCAACCCAGGGACATGCTTGTGTCTCCCGAGTTGATACCAGCGCCCTGGAAGGGTTGACGGATGTCTACGTTTTTACAGCTAAGGATGTGCCTGTGAACAGCTTTGGTCAAATCCTCAAAGATCAACCGGTATTGGCAGATGAACGAGTGCGATTCTTTGGTGAACCAGTGGCTGTGGTAGCAGCCAAAAGTCGCAAGTTAGCGATAGAGTATAGTCAATTGGTAAAGGTTAAATACCAGCCCTTAACAGTGGTGGAAGAGCCGGAGCAGGCTTTACAGCAGGAGGCCCCGCAAATTCATACCGAGGGCAATCTATTGCAGCATTTTGCTTTTCAAAAGGGGAACTCTGAAAGTGCTTTGGACAAGAGTGAGCTAATCTTGGAAGATACCTTTACCACACCGGTGGTGGATCACGCCTATCTTGAGCCGGAGGCGGGAGTTTCCTTCCTGGATGAGGCGGGTGTACTCAATATTATTGCCGGCACCCAAAATCCTTTTTACGATCAACAAGAGATCGCCCGTTGTTTGGGTATTCCTAAAGAAAAAATTCGGGTGAGAACCGCCAATATCGGTGGTGGTTTTGGGGGGAAAGACGGTAATACCGTCCAACTCTATCTGGCGTTAGCTACTTGGCAAACAGGCCTGCCGGCCCGCTTGGTGTTTGACCGGGAAGAATCCCTCGTGGCTTCTTACAAAAGACACGCTGCCCGGGTTTGGGTGCGGCTGGGTTTCAGTAAAGAGGGACTGATTACAACTTACCAAGGAAAAATATATTACGATACCGGTGCCTATGCGGCGTTAGGCCCTGCAGTTCTTGGCTTGGGCGTGGAACATGCGGCGGGACCCTATGTGATTCCCAATGTGCAGATAGATGGCTATCTTTGCTATACCAACAAGCCTCCTGCCAGTGCCATGCGGGGATTTGGTGCTCCACAAACGGCCTTTGCCACAGAAACGCTGCTGAACAGAGCGGCAAAACAGCTCCAATTGGACCCCGTGAAGCTCCGTCTAAAGAATGCCTTGTCCAAAGGTGCCGAGGGGAGCTTGGGTCAACCCATGAACCATTCAGTTGGCCTTAAAGAAGCCTTAACGCTATTGGAAAAATCTCCTCTTTGGCAGGAAAGATTACAGCCTAACGACCCCGATATTGGCTACGGAATGGCTGCAGGTTTTCTCAGCTGTGGTATGGGAAAAGGCATTGAAGATAAGGCCAAGGTAGAAATTCAAAAACTGCCCGATGGTATCTATGAGGTCAGAATTGGCACGGTAGAAATCGGACAGGGAAGTAACACCGCCTTTGCTCAATTGGCAGCCCAGGCCCTGGGAGTTTCCCTGCAGGAGATCCGGGTGATCATGGGGGACACCGCCCTTACCTATGACAGTGGCTCGACAGCGGCCTCCCGAACCTCCTATATCTCGGGAAATGCCTTGCTGTCTGCGGTGGCAGATTTAAAAAGACAAGAAGAATTGGGTGAGGTTTATCCCAAGGGTGTCGGGGAAGCTGTGTTCCCGGAAGTTAAAGAAGTCAATTTAGGCATTGGCTTACCGCACAGCATGTACACCTTCATTGCCCAGGCCGCCAAGGTAAAAGTAAATCGGCGGACCGGGGAAGTGAAGCTGCTGCAGGTATTTGCTGTCACAGAGGCTGGGAAGATCATAAATCCGATGGCCCTGGAGGGACAAATTCAAGGTGGCGTTGCCATGGGAGCAGGTTATGCATTGCTGGAGCAAATTGGCTTTGTCAGTGGTCTGCCCAAGCAAATCAATTTATCAACCTATCTGTTGCCCACCAGTCTTGACCTGCCGGAGATAGAGACCGCAGTGGTCGAGGAGTATGAAGAGTCGGGTCCGATGGGGTTGAAAGGGGCTGCGGAAGTGGGAACGGTGGTGATTGCTCCGGCCATTGTGGCAGCCATTAACGAAGTGATTCCGTTGCCCATCAATAAATTACCGATTTCCCGGGAGCAAATAGCTGGCTATCAGGCAGTCTAAGTAAACAACGAAGCTTTTTTAACGGCTGTAATTGAATGGCTGGCAAGAAATTAATTGGTTACATAAAAAGAGGAGGGCTAATCAATGAAGGTTAAAGGTTATTTATTGCTAGTGGCAGTACTGCTCATGAGTTTGTTGCTGACAGGTTGTGGTGGCGGTGATAAGCAAGAGCCGGCCAAACAAGAGGGCAACCAAGAAAAGAAGCCCCTTAAAGTGGCCTTGATCTTACCCGGTAAAATTGATGATGTTTCCTTTAACCAAGCGATGTACGAAGGTGTTAAAGAACTGGAAAAGGAATATGCCGGAAAAATTGAAGTTACCTACACCGAACAAGTCTATGAAGTTGCCAACATTGAACCTGCCCTAAGAGATTTCGCTTCTCAGGGTTACGACTTGATCATTGGTCATGGTTTTCAATTTATGGAGCCCATTATCAAAGTGGCAGGAGAATTCCCTAACACCAAATTTGCTTTAGGAACAGGCTTTAAGACCCTGCCCAACACCTGTGTTTACGATGTCAAGCTGGAAGAAGGCGGTTACCTAATGGGAACTTTGGCGGGTCTGACAACTAAGACCAATAAACTTGGTGTAGTTGGCGGTGCAGACGTGGCCGAAATTTACCGGGGTCACGAGGCTTATAAACATGCTGCCAAACTGGTGAACCCCAACGTACAAATTCAAGAACTTTACACCGGCGATTGGCGTGATGCTGCTAAAGCTAAGGAAGGCGCCATATCTATGTATGATGCCGGAGTCGATGTGGTTTGGCACTCCGGTGATGGGATTGGTGTAGGTGTTGTGGATGCCGGTAAAGAGAAAAACAAAACAGTGCTGGGTAACGTATCGGACCAAAACGTACTGGCACCTAACAATGTATTATCCGGCATTGCTTATAACTGGACCCCGGTTGTTAAACAAATTGTCGATGATGTTTTGAATGATAATTTTACCAACCGCAATGACAAGTTTTACTGGCTGACTGTTGCCAATGGTGGTATAACGGTAGCACCCTTCCACGGGTTAGATAACACCGTACCCGCAGAAGTGAAGGCAAAGATGGAAGAAGTTAAAAAGGGATTGGCTGAAGGCAAAATTGAAATGCCTAAATTTGAGAAGTAAGACAAAGGGGGCCTGTGGCCAGGCCCCCTTATTATCTTTTCCAGGGGTGAAGGTAGTTTGCAATCATATGCTGTGGAAATGCAAGGCATTACTAAGCGCTTTAAAGGAAATGTAGCCAATAATCAGGTGGACTTTCGTCTGATAAAAGGATCTATTCATGGTTTGCTGGGTGAAAACGGAGCCGGTAAAACAACCCTGATGAATATCCTGTTTGGACTTTACCAACCGGAGGAAGGTCAAATTAAAATCAATGGTTCAGCGGTTGTCCTCAATAATCCAACCCAGGCTATGAACCTAGGCATTGGTATGGTGCACCAGCATTTTATGTTGGTAAGGCCGATGACCGTTGTTGAAAACATGATGCTGGGGTTGCCCTCTCAAAGAGGCCCTCTTTTAGATAAAGCCAAGGTTGAGGCATCCCTCAGAGAACTCTCAGGGAAATATAACTTAAAAGTAGATCCTAAGGCGAAGATCAGACAGCTCTCCGTCGGTGAACAACAAAGGGTGGAAATATTATCGGTGCTCTATCGGGGTGCAGAAATCTTGATCCTGGATGAGCCTACAGCTGTCTTAACGCCCCAGGAAAGCACGGAATTATTTAAGATTCTCAAATTAATGCGGGATGATGGTAAGTCCATTATTCTTATTACCCATAAATTAGAAGAAATTTTGGAGATTGCCGATGAAGTAACGGTACTTAGAGATGGCTGTAGAGTGGGCGGCGAACCCATAACCCCCGCCACCACCAAAAGTGACTTAACCAACCTGATGGTAGGGCGTGAAATTGTCTGCAATTTTGCGGAGAAACCGCCTTGTACCGGAAAAACCAGGCTGGTTGTTGACCAGCTTATGTTAAAGGATGAACATAAGCTGCCTGTTTTAAACGGTATTAATTTTTCCATTCGGGAGGGAGAAATAGTAGGCTTGGCCGGTGTGGACGGTAACGGTCAAAAAGAGTTATGTGAAGTTCTAACAGGCTTAAAACCCTCGTCCTCTGGGAAAATCCTTTTGGATGGACAAGAACTGATTGGCAAAAAACCCAGTGGATTTATTAAGGAAGGAATTGCCCATATTCCTGAAGACCGTCATAAAACCGGTCTGGCCATGGGCTTTGATATAGCCACCAATTTAATTATCAAAGAATATCACAGTCCGCGCTTTTCCTTTAGGGGGCTTTTAAATTTTAAAGCCATTCAGGATAATGCCAAGAGACTGTTAGAGGAATACAAAATTAAAGCCAGTGGCCAGGAGGCCAAAGCCAAGGACCTCTCTGGTGGTAATCAACAGAAAATCATTCTGGCCCGGGAAATTACTTCTTCCCCCCGGGTGATTATCGCCAACCAACCAACCCGTGGCTTAGATATTGGTGCCACCATGTATGTGCGGGAAAAGCTGATGGAGCAAAGGGCACAGGGTGTCAGCATTTTACTGATTTCAGCGGATTTGGAAGAAATTCTTCAGATATCCGATCGGATAGCCGTTATTTATGAGGGACAGATCAAAGGGATTATGGATAACAAAAATGTCAGCATCGAAGAGATCGGTATGATGATGGCGGGTGTGGAAAGTGGGGAAAAGGCAGCATGCTAAGCAGCACGGGGTTTTTTAAAAAAACATTAGTTAGTATTGCACCATCAATCATCACCATCAGCTTGGCTATTCTGGCCAGCGCCCTGTTGCTACTCCTAACGGGTCAAGACCCGGTGGAAGCCTTCCAGACCTTGTTTTGGGGTGCCTTCGGGTCTACCCACAGGATTGCAGAAACCTTGGTTAAGGCAACTCCTTTGATGATTATGGCTCTGGGTACATCCATTGCTTTTAAAAGCCAACTTTGGAACATTGGGGGAGACGGACAGTTTACCCTGGGAGCTATTTTTGCGATGACAGTGGCTCTAAACTTTTCGGCCCTGCCAAACATGCTGCTATTGCCCTTATCCTTTGTGGCAGCTTTTTTGGGCGGCGCCCTCTGGGGTGGCTTGGCAGGTGTTTTCCGAGCAAAATTTAATGCCAACGAAGTAATTACCACCCTCATGCTCAACTACGTGGCCGTTCACCTGTTATCTTGGGTGGTGCGGGGCCCGCTTATTGACCCTAAGGGCCATGGCTTTCCTCAAACGCCTTTGCTCGATGAGGCCTTGAAGCTGCCTATTTTGCTGAGCGGCACCAGGCTACATTTGGGGATTATCATTGGCGTACTGATCATTTTGGCAGGCTATCTTTTCTGGCGTTCTACCTTGGGGTTTCGCATCCGGCTCATGGGGGAAGGGCACCATGTGGCGCGCTATAGCGGCATCGAAATTTCCCCAACCATTGTTTTAATCATGGTTATCTCTGCGGGCTTGGCAGGGGTAGCTGGTTGGACGGAGGTTTTTGGCATCCACTATCGTTTGATGGATGATATTACCGCAGGCTATGGCAGCCTGGCTATTGTGGTGGCCCTGTTAGGCAACCTCAACCCGCTGGGGATTGGCATATCCTCCTTCTTTTTTGCCGCGTTAATCGTGGGTGGCAGCACTATGCAGCGGATGGTAGGAGTACCCTTTTCTTTAGTTAGTGTCATACAGGGTTTGGTCATTATCTTTGTGATTAGTCGGGTGATTTACACACAATGGAGGGATCGGCGTGACGGAAGTATTAACCCAGGGGTTTCTAATAAGTCTACTGGCAGGAGCTATTAGAACCAGTGTGCCCATTCTTCTTACTGCCTTAGGGGACATCTTTACGCAACGTGCGGGCATACTCAATCTTGGTTTGGAAGGAATTATGCTCATGGGGGCCCTGGGTGGTTTTGTGGGAGCCTATTTTACAGGCAGTTTGTGGCTGGGTGTTCTGCTGGCCATGCTGATTGGGGTTCTTTTTTCACTGATTATGGCCTTTTTAAGTGTTACTGTCAAAGCCAATCAGGTTATTGCGGGAACGGCGTTGACCATTCTGGGGACAGGGCTTTCTGCGTATCTGTATCGCAGTATTTTTGGTGTGCAAAAGCTGCCCCCGCAAATTGAAGCCTTTCCGGCCATTAAAATTCCCTTGTTAGGGGATCTACCCTTTTGGGGACCGGTGCTTTTTGAACATAACATTTTGGTTTATTTGACTTTGGTTCTCGTCTTCGTAACTTACTTTGTGATGGAAAAAACCACCTTTGGACTAAGTGTCAGGGCTGTGGGGGAGCACCCACGGGCAGCAGATGCCAAGGGCATTAATGTACAGTTGGTTCGCTATATTTGTGTCATGATTGGCGGTGCCCTGGCAGGATTGGGTGGGGCCTTTCTTTCCATTGGTTTCATGAATACTTTTTTAGATCAAATGGTGGCAGGTCGTGGTTTTATCGCAGTGGCGGTGGTCATCTTTGCTCGTTGGAATCCTTACCGGGCTTTGGGTGCTGCTTTGCTTTTTGGTGGTGCCAGCGCCTTACAACTGAGGCTGCAAGCAATGGGAGTACCGGTACCGCACCAGTTCCTCCTAGCCATGCCCTATATCTTAACCATCCTGGTTCTCCTGAGCGTTTCTAAAAAGGCCCAGTTTCCCGCGGCTTACACAGTTCCCTACTCCAGAGCAGAACGGTAATGGAAAGAGGGGTTACGATGCCAGCTAAACAGGGGCGGGTTTCTTTACGAGTGATCCTAGGGATTATCATAGTTCTGCTGCTGGGTGGACTGGCGGTATCCTGTTACCCGGGGCAATGGCAGGCAGCCCAGCGAGTTCAAGGGTTTATTGATGCCGTCAACGAAAACAATTCCGGAGATGTGTACCCCTACTTACTACCTCAGTTGCGTGAGCGGATCAACAAAGAGGATTTTGTGCGTAATTTTGCCAAAGAAAGATCCTATCCTTACCTAACGCCACTTTATCTATATCTCGATGAAGTAAAACTGGCCCCAGATCGATACACCGGGGAGGCCGTTCTCACAGTGGCGGCAAGATTGCCCGGAGAAAAGATGCGTGTTCAGTTATACTACTATCGGGGTAAATATTACATTGCTGCCTTTGAGGATATTGTGGATGGTACTTTCGAGGAAAAATTTAAAAAGCTATAGGTTTTGCTAGCATGTCGGAAAGTATAAAACTTTCCGACATGCATAAGGGCAAGCTAAGCTTCCGCCGGCGTCTAAAGACTTGGCGTACCCTAAAGGGCATAACCTAAAGGTCACAAGTAAACAAGCCAAGTTTTTCTAACAGAATAAAAGGCACCTGTTAAACCCTGCAGATGGGGTTATCAGGTGCCTTTTATTGCCGGGAAATCTTTCCAAAGCGTTCGGATTGTAGATGGCTGTGGCCTGCAAGCTAGCTGGTTATAAGTCTGTTAGCGTTTCAGTGTTGGACTAGATTTTTGAATTCCTAATAAGTCCTCTATTCTTTCGTTCATGTAAATATAGGAATCATAAACTCCTTGATTATAGAATTCAGAGGCTAACTTTTCTATGAAAAAATCTAAAATAAGCCCAGCAGCCAAATCTCCTAAATCTTCGTCTCTTTCCTTTTGAAAATAGGTTTTAATTTCAGAAATCAGATACTGTCTGCTCTCGTTATTTAATTTAATTATTTCTTTCAAATCAATTCCCACCTTTAAAAAATTATCCTTACTTATAGTACATCAATGATCATAGATAAGACAAATGTTATCCTCCCCAATTAACCTACTAAGAAATAGCGAGCTAACAGGCCAATCACCACTCCAATCACCACTCCAATCACAACAGAAGGAAGAAATGCATTGATTATTTTAATTGTACGGATAAAATGGTATACGTTAAGATAGCGTTGCCAAAAACGGATATTATAGTTATACTAATTAGTACTAAAACATTGCTAACAACCAGGAAGAAGAATAGTAGGTATCAGAGACGTTACCACAGAGAGTCGGCAATTGGTGTGAGCCGATGTGCGTCTGATACAGAATGGGCTTCAGAGTTGCTTTGCAGAACCACGTAATTTACGTTCAGTAGGTAAAGCCGGAATGGTCTCACCGTTATCAGGAGACAGGCATGGCATGAAAAATTTTATGCTCTGTGCCTACTAAAGTGCGTCGAATAGCAAGTTCGACGAAATAGGGTGGCAACACGGTCCCACGTCCCTAACCGGATGTGGGATTTTTTTATTTTTTAAGGGAGGTGGTAGTGCGTGAGCGATGGTTGGTGGTGGCGTTTTATAAATAAAGAAAACGTATGGAGGCATGTTGACAATGACGGAAAAAAGACAAATCAAAGATCGGGTTCTTACCGGCGACCGCACTACCGGAAAATTGCATCTAGGACATTATGTTGGTAGCCTTAAGAAGCGTGTGGAAATGCAGGATAAATATGAAACCTTTGTCCTGTTAGCCGACGTACAGGCATTAACAACTCATTTTGATCAACCTCAGCAAATCCAGAAAAATGTTAGGCAAATTACGGAAGACTATTTAGCAGTTGGCATCGACCCGGAGAAAGCAGTTGTATTCGTGCAGTCCCTAATTCCAGAAATTGCAGAGCTTACAATCTACTTCTCTATGTTTGTTACTGTAAATTCGTTACGACACAACCCAACGATCAAGTCTGAAGCGGCTGAACGTGGTTATAAGGATTTGTACTATGGATTTCTTGGCTATCCTGTCAGTCAGGCAGCCGATATTTCTTTTTGTAAGGCAACTTTAGTTCCCGTGGGGGAGGACCAAATTCCTCACATTGAACAGACTAGAAAAATCGTGCGCCGGTTTAACGAATTGTATAAACCCATCCTTGTTGAGCCCAAGGCCGTTGTAGGAGAAATACCCAGGTTGCAGGGTCTGGATGGAAAGTCTAAAATGAGTAAAAGCATGGACAATGCTATTTATTTGGATTCATCACAGGAAGAGGTTATGCAGAAAATACGAAAGGCTCTAACAGATCCCGCTCGTATTCGAAAAGATGATCCGGGTCACCCCGAGATATGTCCTATCTTCTCTTACCATGAGGCTTTCTCTAAGGAAACTTCAAATGAGATACTTGAAAGCTGCAAAGCCGGTAAGATTGGTTGTGTAGAGTGTAAACAGTTAATTGCTGGCCGAATTAATGTAATGATGGAACCCATGCGGGAACGTCGCCAGATATATCGTTCCAGACCTTCTCTGATAGACGAGATTTTACTTGCTGGAACTCAAAGGGCTAAAGGTATTGCAGAAGAAACTATGAAAGAAGTCCGAGAAGCCATGGGTATTAATTACTTTTATAATCGATAAATTTATTCAATTTTGCCCTTCTGTTCTAAAGAAGGGCATTTTAATTGAGAAAATATTAAAGATAGTACTAGCTAATGAATGTACCTAACTGGCAAACAAAAAAGAGTGGTCAAGTTTAGGGTAGCCACTCTTGTAAGAAATAGCATGTTTTATTTGTTTACTATAATTTTCTCCTTCAAAATCGCATTTGGTTTTCTCTCTGAAATGTACAGCCCTACCAAGGTGAGAAATGCTCCTCCTAAAGCTACCTCTGTGATTTTCTCTTGAAGAATAAGGGAGGCCGCCACAATTGTAATCACAGGGACAATATAAATATATACACTTGTTTTTACGGCACCCAAAACCCCTACAGTCCAATTCCAACTGACAAAGCACAATGCGGAAGCTCCGAATCCTAAGTATAAAAGGTTAAATAAATTAGGTAAAATTGTCAATTTATCAAAAACTAAGTTGAATTCCAAAAGGAATAGCGCGGGTATCATAAAAAGCAGTCCGTAGAAAAATACCCTGCGAGTGCAACCAATGGTATGATAGCCGAGCTTGCTTATTTTGCGCATCAAAACGGAATAGGCTGCCCAAACGATTGATGCGAAGGCAGCTAATATGTCCCCGATTGGGTTTAGCTTTAAAAGAAAACTGCCGTTAAACCCAATTAACATAATTCCTATGATAGCGATAACAAAGCCTGCAAAAAATTGTGGATGCAGTCTTTCGCCCTCTAAAAAGAAGTGTGCTAAGACTGCTGTAAAAAACGGCGCAATGGAAACAATCACACCGACATTGGAGGCAAGGGTGTAGGTAAGGGCGATATTTTCCAGTAAAAAATACAAAGTAACACCACAAAGCCCTGCCGCGATAAAAAGCAACTCCTCGTTTAAAGCTCTTATCTTTAATCGACGTGGATACACAAGTAGTAGTGTAATGTAGCCAATGATAAATCGAAAGAAGAGTATTTCGAGGGGTGAAAAATCAGTCAATAGTATTTTGGTAGATATAAAGGTTGTCCCCCAAATTAGAATGGTAACGAAGGCCAACAGGTGTCCGGTAGCGATCCTGCGGTCATCCATCATCAATCCTCCGAACCCTTCGACAGCCGCGATTCTATCTCGTCTACAAATATCCTCATATATTGTTTAGGTGTTAAACCAATCAGCTTTTTAAAAAAGTTTGAAAAATGGCTTTGGTCGCTAAAGCCTGTTTGAAAGGCAACATCGATGGGCGGGGTGCCTTGTTCCAAAAGTTTTTTTGCATTACCGATACGAATTGTTTCAAGATAACTGTAGGGTGAGATTCCTTTTTGCTTGGTAAAAGACCGCAGTAAGTGGTATTTGCTTAATCCCGTTAAGGCACTCAAGTAATTCAGCGTAATTGTTTTGGCATAGTTTGACTCTAAATAATCGCAGACAGTTTTGATTTCAGTGGTCGGTTCCTGGGCAGCAGGGGCAGGAGCTGTATCCGAGTATTCTTGAATAAGTTGCTCTAGAAGAAACAGAAACAGCTCTTCCTTTTTGAAATCAGGTTCTTCCTCGGTAATCTTTAGGTGCAGTTCCCGCAGGGAAGCCGCCAATTCACTGCGATAGAGAACGGCTTGGGTGAAGCGGGGCAGGTACTCCTTGCCTGTAATTTCCGCTACAGTCTGACGCATAATATCCGGCTGGATGTTAATACACCGATAGTCCAGAGTTTTTCCATCCACCTGCTCGCAAGTGTGGGGCTCCCGGGGATTAAAGATGGTAATATCTCCAGTGTTGATAATGTATTCCTGATTTTGGCATAACAAATACCGCTGCCCCTTTTCTATAAAGCCAATAACATAATAGTCATGAAAATGGTTGGGAAACTTTTGCATAATGCCTTCAAAGCGATAAGCTTCTATTTTTAAATCCTTATCAAAGCAGACCGTTCGGACTTCATTAGCCATTTGAGCAATTCTCCTTTTTCGTTCATTTAGTAGTAAGCATATCATAGAGATAAGGACAGTTCTTGAATGATGTTGCTCAAATACAGCTTAACTATTGCCGATTCTCAAATAAAAATACCAGGGTGATAATACACCCCGGCATGTTTTTAAGGTATTTTATTACTCAACCTTACGGTAGGCATATAATCCTAGGGCAATGAAAAGACACAGATAAATTAATTGCAGGGTGGGGGCATACCAGGCGAATTCCTGACCCAGGGCGAGGGAACGCAATCCCTGGCTGGCGGGGGTCAATGGCAATAGCTTAATGAAGAACTGTAACAGCGGAGACGTGTGCTCCGGAGAAAAAAAGGTACCTCCAAGAAAGATCATCGGGGTGATGACAAAACTATTGAATCGGGCCATATCCGGGTGTGATTGTATCTTAAGGGCGACTAAAAATCCTAGACTGGCAAATACCAGGCAGTTTAACAGGGCTAATGTAATAAAAGCTAAACTAATTTTAAATTTGGCACCGAAAAGAAAAGCCACCACCAAAAGTAACAGGCCCACATACATGCCTCTCAGAGCCCCGGCCAGGATTTTACCGGCAGCAAAGGAAAAAAGAGTTATGGGGGATACCAGATATTCTTCTAGGGTCTTATCGTAGAGGCGGGCAATGGATAGCGGTGTGGCTACCGAGTTGAAGCTGGCATTCATGGTACTTAAGGCGAGAATGCCTGGTACAATGAAATCAATGTATTGTACCCCGTCCATAGTAACGACTCTGCCCAAGCCCCAGCCAAAGGCGATTAGATAAAGTAGCGGTGACACCAGGGAACTGGCGGTAATGGACCAAATTCTTCTTTTGAAAAATAGATACTCTCGCCACAAAACTGCCAGCATACCATTCAATTTATATCCACCTTTTCTTCTGTCATTTTTACAAAAACATCTTCCAGAGAGGTTTGCCGGATGGTGAACTCTTCTTTTAATCCGGAGACGAATTGCAAAGCCTGGGCTTGTTCCTGAAAAAAGTGCAGTATTGTTTTATCCTGGACAAATCTCTCCACCACCACAGGACCCACCACATCACGCAGGTTCTCTATGCTGCCGGTCATAATCAGCCGGCCTTTTTTTAATAAGCCAATTCTGGAACAAAGATGTTCTGCTTCTTCGAGATAGTGGGTGGTTAATAAAATAGTGATGCCGCGAGTATTTAAGGACTTAATTAAATCCCAGACCCTGCGACGGGAAAAAACATCTAAGCCTACGGTGGGCTCATCCAGCAACAATAATTGGGGGCTATGCATCAGGGCACGAATGATTAAGACTTTGCGCTTCATGCCACCGGAAAGAGTGTTAACCAGTGTTTGACGCTTATCCGTCAAATCGGCGAACTCCAACAATTCCGTAATCTTGTCCGCTATGGCACTTCTTTTCATGCCATACAAGATGCCATGCAGGTAAAGGTTTTCTGCTACGGTTAATTCTGGTTCCAGATTTATATGTTGGGGTACCAGGCCGATTTGGGATTTGTAGGAGGGATTATGGCGACTGACAAGCTGGCCGTTAATGGTGATGTTGCCGGCAGTGGGGATGGTGAGGGCAGTAAGCATACGGATGGTAGTTGTTTTACCCGCCCCATTTGGTCCCAGTAAGCCAAAAAATTCACCATTGGCAATATGCAAGGACAGTTTATCTACGGAAAGGGTCTCTTGGTATTTTTTGGTTACTTCATTTAGCACAATCAATTTGCCAGCCTCTTTTCCATGAAACTACCCACCCCACTGTTTTCTAAAGCTGTTGCAGTCTGTTTAACGCTGCCAATGCTTCCTGGACGGAGACAGTGGTAGAGGGATTAAACTGTTTCTGTTGATCCAAGGTAAGAACCTGATTTTTTACTATTAATTCGACAATTCTAGGTTTTTCACACAGGCTAATATCTTTAATAGTAACGTCCGTTGCTGTATCCTTTAAGTCTGCCAACAGAAACAATACCTGACTTAATTCATCTCGAGTGACGGCCCTGTCAGGCTCAAATTTATTTCCCGCCCCTTCCAGATAACCAGCTTGAACAGCGGTTTCAATATAATTAAATGCAGGGTGGTCCAAGGCGACATCAACAAAGCTGCCGTATAGGTGTCCACTGGTTCTATTATAATGCTTGGAGGTGGGGGAGAAAAACTCCTTGTGCTTATATTTTACCACCATCTCTGCCAGTTCTTGACGGCTTAGCGTAGTCTGCTGCGGTAATTGGGTAAATTTATCAAAAGCCTCCGGGTAAAGCATTCTAGCAAGTTGCTTAGCCCCCAGGGCTAGGCGGAAGGTTGGGCTAGAAACCAGCTTCTCATCGACATTATAAATCTGGTTTTCCTGCACCGCCTTAATCTCGTTAAAAGCTGGCCTGATTTTTATCGACGCAGGGGATCCACCGGCGTTCATGGCACCACTTTGGGCAATATAAACATCAATTTCTGCTGCCCGGGCCAGAATTTTTTCTACTCCGTAGGAAGCAATACTACTTTCTTTGCTGACTGCCTTTGCATCAGCAGCTACATTAATGCCGCCGGCTAGCTGGAGGAGGTTGGCCGGTATACTATCGGGAGTAATAGTGCGGTATTCTGTTTCGGTGGATTCAAAAAACACCCTTTTCTTTGGTGAAATGTTTGCGGTTTCTTGCTGAATCTCATCTAACTGCTGGTGAAACTGCTTAAGTTTCTCCTCTGCCACCGTTTCTTTACCGGTTAGCAGGGCCAGTTTTCGGATGTAATCATCAAAGCGGCTAAAGTTTTCTGGATATAAACAAACCACGTTAATGTTGGCATTCTCCAGAGCCTTGACAAAGTCCGGCTTACTTTTTTGGATAAAAGGACGTATCAGTACTAAATCTGGTTGTTGAGCTAAAATTTTCTCGGGGTCGCCGTTGTAGTCGAAGGCTGGTTTTTTGACAGAGGCTGGGGGATAGGTTTCCTTGCTGCTGACACCGATGATTTCCTGCTCCAAACCCAGGTCAAACAAGTTCTCCGTATGTGCTGAATATAAAGAAATAATTCGCTTGGCTGGCTGTTGCAAGACGATGGTTTTACCTAGATCATCCACCACCTGGATTTTTCCCTCCTGGGGAGCAGAGGTAGTAGGACTGCTGCCACAGCCGGCTAATGCCAGAGCCAACAGTAACGAGAACATAAGGACGATTATTTTTCTTATCATATTTTTACCACTCCCTTAAAGGGGAAGCAAACAGTGAAAACTGTTTGCTTCTATAAGAATGAATTTTGTTATTTGTTCAATTGATCTATGGCATCCTGAGTATGCTGGACAAAGATAGCCTGGATGGCTTCATTTTCCCCCAGCCCGTGCAAATAAGGGGTTACTGTATAACCCTCTTTTTTCAGTTGCGTTTTCCAGGAATCCTCTTCGTCACCAGCCATGTCATTGTTGGCATGATCGCCGGCTACCAGCATCAAGGGCATCAAAGTTACGTCCTGAACCTGTAGCTGTGCTAAAGATGCTTTTACCTCATCTAAAGTAGGACTACCCTCGACAGTACCGACGATTGCCGGCAGATTAGCTTGTTTTATCGTATCATTCATCATTTGATAAGCTGTATTGGACTGATGTTCTGTTCCGTGTCCCATGAAGACGACAATTTGTTTTTCTTGTAAGGCTGGTAGTTGCTTTTTGAGGGCATCCACGGCTACATCAAAGTCCTTGGTATTATTGGAATCAATTTGGTAACCTAACAGCGGACGGCCCAGCACAAGTTTGTCAAAGGCTTTGTCTGCTGCAAACTTGTCTACCACCGCCTTAAGATCGTCAAATTCCTTGCCGGGTATAATATGCAGCGGCTGTACAACTACCTGTTTGTAGCCTTCCTGCTGTAGCTTTGTCAAAGCCTGTTCCGGATCATCAACCATTAGTTTATCTCGGTCGGCCAGTTTCTTGATAATAATATCCGAGGTGAAAGCCCGGCGGGTTTGATAATCCTTAAAGGTATCTTTGATTTTGTTTTCAGTACTTTCAATGCAAGCTTTTCTGGCATCAGGATAGCTGGTGCCAAAGCTTACCACCAGAATAGCCTTTTTGTCCTGAGAGGCCGGGGGTTCCTTGGCTTGATCGTTGGTTGCGGTGCTGCCGCAGCCAGTTAGCAACAAACCTACCAGCAGAGGCACGAGAAAGTAAAGAGCGATTTTTTTCAATGGTAAGACCTCCTATTGTTCTATGTCAGGCAGTACAGCCAGCCCGCGAGCACCGGCCTTAACCACCTGAACTTGAAATACTTCTCTGATTACTTCTGGCCTAAGCACCTCTTCAGAGGGGCCTTGGGCAAAAAACCTGCCCTCTTTCAGCACAATGCTGTAGTCACAGAAATTACTAACCAGATTTAAATCATGCATGATGCAGACGACAGTAAGATTTTCTTCTTGCACCAATTTCTTTAATAATTTCAAAGATTGGATACCTTGATAGGTATCCATGTTGGCAAAGGCTTCATCCAAGAGTAGCAGTTCAGGGGTCTGAGATAAGGCTTTAGCCAGCATAACCCGTTGTTTTTCTCCACCACTTAGATGAGTAATGAGGGTACCGGCAAATTTCAAGGTATCGGTCATGGACATGTACCGCCAAACCAGCTCCATATCCCGTTCTGACAGTGACTGCAGGCGTCCTCGATAGGGTATGCGACCCAGCATAACCATCTCCAAGCAGGTATAGGGAAAACGAATCTCCCTTTGCTGAGGTATCAAGGCTAAATTTTGGGCCAATTGCCGTAGCGGATAGGAGTGCAGGGGCTTGTTATGATAAAGCAGTTGGCCGGCGGTGGGGCTCAAACTACCGTGCATTAACTGGAGTAGAGTGGTTTTGCCGGCACCGTTAGGACCCACAATACCATAGAAATACCCTTTTTTTATTTGACAGGTGATGTTTTTTAAGATTTCCCTGGTGCCATAAGTAAAACTGATGTTTTCTAGATGAAGCATGGATCAGCCCTCTATTGAATGGATTTATTCCTGGTTTTAAAAAGGTAAAAGAAAAAGGGTCCCCCCAGCAGGGTGGTTAACACTCCCACCGGTAGTTCAATATTGTCCAGCGAGCGGGCAAAGGTATCTGCTGCTAGCAGTAATAGGCCACCGGACAGGGCACTCAAAGGAATTAGCAATTTGTTATCCGAGCCCACTAACATTCTCAGTAGATGGGGCACCACCAGACCTACAAAACCGATAATGCCACTGATGGATACACAGACTGCCGTAAGTAAAGCACCACAGGAGATTAAAGCAATTCTTAGTTTACTGCTGTCAATGCCCAGATTCCTGGCTTCTTGATCCCCGAGGGAGAGGATGTTCAGTTCCTCGGCAAAATAGTGGCAAAAACAGTAACAGATGATGATTAAAGGAAAGCCAAAGGTAACATACGGCCAGCCTCTGGCAGACAGGCTGCCGATCAGCCAGGAGACAATGGCAGCCACTTCTTCCCCGGCTAAACTTTTAATGAGGCTAATGGCTGCAGAAAGGAAGCAGCCAACAATGATGCCGGCAATGATCAAGTTTGTGGAGGAAACATGACCGTTTACCCGGGCTATGGCCAATACTGCGAAAAGTGTTAAGAGGGCACCACCGAAGGCAAAGGGTGTAATGGGCAAACTTACATTCCCTAGTAAGTTGCAAAAAATAGCGAAACTAGCCCCAAAAGCAGCACCGGTGGAAACACCCATTGTGTACGAATCCGCCAGGGGATTCATTAATATGGCCTGAAAAACTGTCCCTGAAACAGCCAAGCCGCAGCCAACCAGGATGGCGCAAAGAATGCGGGGAAACCGAATATCCCAGATGATGGCTACCATGGCTGGTTCCAGTTGGCTGTACCAGGCACTGTTGCCGGTTACTTTGCCGCAAATAACAGCCAGCACATCTGTGGCACTTAAGTTAGTCCAGCCCACTGTGACCGAGGTGGCTGCCAGCAGCAGCAGGGAGGCACCTACTATCAGGCTGCTTAGCTGTGCCTTTCGTCTTTTTCTGTGGATTAATTGGGCTAACTCACTCTGATTCATGTCTCAGCTGTTTTGTCCGTTTCTTAGCTAATATCGTGGTCAGGTAGTTTACCTGTGCCTCTTTGGTCTCCGCCAAATTAGGGGTAATTTTCTCACCAGCCAGACCATAGTTGCTAACCATCACTGCGTCAGATAGAAACCCATGTTGCTCCAGCTGATCAAGTAATTTGGGATAGTTTTTGTAAACTTTCATTAACACCAATTTATCAGCTATTTCCAGCATTTGCTCCAGATCGCCCTCGTCGGCGGTAGCAGGGGCCACGCATAATATGTCATTTCCTTCTGCCAGAGGATAATTAAGCCTGCTGGCGATGGCGCAAAAGGATGTAACACCTGGAATCGTGAAAATGGGGTAGCCGCAATCTTTAAGCAAACGGTGCATATAGATGTAAGTACTGTAAAGCATGGGGTCCCCTAGGGTTAAGAAAACCACCTTTTTCCCCTGTTGTAAAAAATCCAGGATACTATTTTTGTTGTTTTCCCAGGCCTGAGAAAGGGCGTCGGACTGGTAAACCATAGGGAACACCAGTTGAAGAATTTTGGCTTCTGCTTGGATAAAATCACGGGCAATGGCCAGGGCTGAGCTATCCCCCCTTTTTTCCGTACGCGGAGCAATAATTACATCCGCCTGGTTGATGGTCTTGACTGCCTTTAATGTTAAGAGTTCAGGGTCTCCGGGGCCAACTCCCACACCGTAAAATATACCTGACATATGGACCTCCCTTGATGATAAAATAATAAAACCCCCAACTCCTGTAAGGTTGGGGATTGGACTGTTGCGGGCACACAAAGATAAACGTATCTAAACAGAAAGATACCCACATAAGCACCAACCTTTACTCGGAAGGTTATGCACAGAAAATATAGTAGGCAGGTTTCCTGACTTATGGGTCAACGCGGTTTCAACCTTCCCAGACTTGCTCCAGTGGCCTTTAGAAACCAGCTCGCCATTTACAGTGGCCGGACCGTTCGGGACTTGCACCCGATTCCCTTTTCAACCCCGTATAGGGGTCACCTAACACTAAGATTATTTAATTTCCAAATAATAATAGCATTATATGGAAAGAGTGTCTATAGAATTCTTGTTATTATCGCAGTGGCTAAAAGAGCAAGAACCATATGGCTGTTGGTCTACCATAAAAAATACCCCTAAAGTTTCCTTTAGAGGTAAGCTCGACGGATATTTCCTAATAATTTTAGATTGTCAACAGTCTAAGGAGATCATTCAATCCTCCTATTTTTGACTAAGCAGTTATTGGAAAACTCAATTCCTTCCATTGATGCATACCCAAATCAAGGCTTCTTACATGCGAATATCCATACCCTCTAAGGAACATAGCTGCATAGGCTGATCTTGCTCCACTGTGGCAGACTGTAATAATTGGCAGTTCAAGATTTGCCGGAAGTTCTTTAACCTTTATAGGCAAGTCACGAACGGGTAAGTTGACTGCCCCCGGTATGTGCCCTTCTTTGTATTCCTCTGGCTGCCTGACGTCCAAAATAAGAACATCTTGACTTTTCTTCGTAATGATTTCCAACATTTCCTTGCTGTTTACCAGATTCCAGTGCTGGGGAATCGTTCTAAAGTAATATTCCATGGCACTACACATCTGCCCCATCAGAGGAGTGGATGTAGCCGGAGGAGGTTGTTCCGCTACCGGTGCAGGTGCGGCAGGAGTTAGAGAACATTGAATTTTATCACCAGAACTAAAGCTTGGTAATTTAGCAAAGGATTCCTCGGCGAATTTGATAAATGCTTGCTTTGAACTATGTTTTAAAAAGGGGTTATTTACCAATTCGAATCCCATAACAGAGTTAATGTTTTTATTATAATCATGGGCAGGATAGATGATGCAGTCTTCGCCTAAGGGAAGAAGCTTATCAAATAAACTAGTATACATATCTTCATTACTGCCACCGGGAAAGTCCGAACGTCCACAACTGCCAATCATTAGAATATCCCCGGTTAATACTTTATTATCAACGAATAATGAAATACTATCCAGGGTATGCCCGGAAGTGTAAAGTACCTTGATTTCAACCGTTCCCAATGTAATTATTTCCCGATCTTGAGGGGTAATATCGACTTGAATTAGTGAATTATGGGCTAGGTGTTTTTCGATTGTTTTGTTGCCTGTAAATGCTGCCCCAAGTTTTCTTTGTTCTACGTATGCTGGGTGCATTAGCACCTTCGCTCCGGTGATTTTTGCCAACTCGCCGGATAAACTATCGTGATCCACATGGGTATGGGTATCCACTGCATAAACTAAGGTTAGTCCTAAATCCTTGATGGCTGATAAGTATAAATTCAGATCATGGTTTGGGTCAACTACGGCAGCAACTTTTTCCTGTTCACAATAGAGTAAGTAGGAATAACAACCTTCTGAATCCCTAAATTGTTTTAGGGGCATTGCGGCACCTCCAATTCTAGAACATACATAAATATATTCTAGATTAAAACAAATGTATACCAAAGCAAAGGTGGTTTTAGGATTTGTAATATATGTTAAAGATTTTTGTAACATCTTCATTAAGGCTGCCTGCAGCAGGGGCTAGTAATTTTTTATCCTGCACTGATGTGTTCTACTTGACGGGTTTTTGCATGGTTTGAATTTCAGATTATATGCGGTCAGACAAAAGGTCCTCTGGGCTTTGATGTAATTATTTCAGTGACCATCTGTATCCCAGGTTCATCAACAAGTTATGGAAGACGTTTGTTTTGGATACAGTTAATCTCCTTAGAATGGACCTTAATGAGTAAAAGTTTTTTCTAAACCACATATAACCTTCAAATAATTCTTCTGGGGTCATATGGTTAGGTTTAAAAGCTACGCTCGTTTTCCCGTTATAGTGGGACCAATCATCAGAAAGCAGTCTTCCTTTTCTCTTCAGTTCCTCGTATATGGGAGTTCCCGGAAGGGGGGTTAGGAGGCTGACTGTTGCCCCATCTATCCCTAACTCCTCACACCAACGGAGTGTCTTTTCAAAAACGCTTTTATCATCGGTATCAAATCCAAAAATGATTCCGGCCTGAACAGATATTTGGTGTTGGTGTATTAAACCAATGATTCTTTGATAGTCCTCTATTTTGTTGATCTCCTTATTGACAAGGGATAGACTTTCAGCTGAGAAAGATTCCAAGCCTAAGAAAAGATAAATACACCCGGAATCTCTGGCCATCTTTAATAATTCTACATCATTACAATCTTTCAAGGTGACTTGTGCGGCCCACTTTTTCCCGAGGCTTTTTAACTCTTTCATTAGGGATATGGCATACTGGTGATTGCCAAAGAAATTGTCATCCCAAAAGACGAAATACCGGCTGCTAATATTTCTGATGTCAGTTATTACCTCTTGGACGGGTCTGCATCTAAACTTTGGGTGATAAATTTGTTTAAGATTGCAATATGAACAGCAATAAGGGCAACCTCTGGAAGCGATGACGGCTCCTTTGGTTAAAATTCTGTTTTTTATCAAACCTCTTTTGGGAAGAGGTAAACCTTCTAAAGTGGGAGGCTTATCGGAGCTGTATTTTGGCTGTGCCTTTCCGTTATAAAACTCCTCGAGAAAGCGGGGCCAGGTTTCTTCAGCCTCGCCGATTATGACATATTCACAATGGACCATTGCTTCCTCTGGAAGTAATGTAACATGAGGACCTCCTAAAATCACACTGGCCCCGCTTTCCCTGAACCTCTCCGAGATAGCATAACAGTGAGCCGCGTTCGGGGTATTAACGGTTATGGCAATCAAATCGAACTTCTCGTGATAGGGTATCCTCTGATTATATTCGTCTACCAAAGTAATTTTATAATGATCCTCGTTAATAAACCCTGCTAGATAAGGCATTGTTAACTGGGTGAAGTTATTAAACTGCCGTCTTCTAATTCTGTGAATGTCCCGATTCTCTGGTGTTATCAAGAGAATTGACTTTTTCATAGTAGTTTGTTCCATTCATTTGCTTTTCCTTAATTATACATCACCTTACTTACGTTTTTAAAAAGTAGAATCTCAAGCTGATACTTTTTAAGTCCAATAGACTACGCTTAAGTTATAGTGGACTAGTTTTTAGGAAGAAGGGCAAAGTAGGTTTCTTAAATCAAAAAGGCACCTGTTAAACCCTTCTTTGTTGGGGTTTTCAGGTGCCTTTTTTGATCTAAGGAAGAAGTTTTTTCGAATACTTGAGAATTCTCTCCAAAATCTCATCTCGTTTGGCGTTAATTGCCTCGAAATCCATGGCGGGGACGTAGTATTGCTCCATGACATCATGCTCGGCTTTGGCTGCTGCGATGTAGCTGATGGCTCTGCCAATGGCAGAGGGGAGTCTTTCATTGCAACACTGAATCTCCTTGCCATAAACCGCCAAAACATCTGGATCCAGATGTTGATTAAGGTCTTTGATTTTTACTTTTTTTAGGCCCGGTAGGTCTTGAATTTTGAGATCGATACCGGGGATGTTTTTTAAAACAGCAATTTTTAATTCTGGAACGACAACTACATCCACAGCGGTGGGTTCAAAGGCACAGTGATAGACTTCGGTATCCATACCGTGCATATGCATAGCTCTAGCGATGGTGCCCACCACTTCAGAGCCGATGGTACTGGCATCACCTGTGATGAAGTACAGTTTTTCAAGGCCATGTAAGATCGTATCAAGGTAGTGAGCCTGCCCCTGCGGGGTAAAGGCTGTGGAAAATAGGTGTCTATCCTTAGGTTCTTTGGCAAATTGCAGCTTATCATCTTCTACGACATCTTCCAAAATATCTTCGGCAATGCTATGGATAATACCATTAACACCACCCATATTAATGGCTTCCGCATAGTAGCTGTCTAATTCGTTTCTAATTGCCTTGGCTTCGGCTAGCTGGTTGTAAGCAATTTTAAATAGTTTTCCTACACGAGCGTTTGATTTCAGTATTAACGCCTTATTTTCCACGATCTTGTCTTCATTCCAGAAGTCTCCTAAGTGAATAATCTCATCTACTGCACCAGGATTTTTGGGATCTACTATGTGGGGAGAGGTGCCATCTAACAGAGCTACACCAATGGCAGGAATGCAGACACCATCTAAGGAACCATTATCCGATGAACAGCAATGATATTCCACATCGTAGCCTAGATCCAGCATTTTTTCACCTATATAGCGCATAAAGGTTGATTTGCCAACTCCGGGACCGCCCTTAAGGGAAAAAATCCTTGTGGCATTAGGCTCAATGATGTGATCGTAATAGGAGAAAAAGCCGCGACAGGTATTGCCACCGGGGAATACTTTCTTAAGTTTACCCTTAGCCATAAATTTACCCCCCTCAAAAAACACCACAAATTTCTCTTTATATAGATAATTGACAGGAAGGTAAAGTATGACTGGTAAAAAGAGGAAATCTAGTGTTTCTATAAAAAAGTAAATGCTGTTGTCCTCATCAAAGGAACAGTCCTCGTGAGAAAAAAACTGGAAAAAAATACTTGACACTTAAATCTAGGTATGCAATATTAATAATAATGATTATCATTATCAAAGTTATTAAAAGGATACTATAAAAACTGGCTTTCGCCGGTCTAAAGACTTGGCATAAGCCAATTTTTTATAACTGATTAATGATAATGGATATCATTATCATATTGGGGAGGTGTAAAAAGAAGGTAAGTCGGCTGTAAAAAAGATTGAGGAGGGGTGTAATACACTTTGAAACTTACAAATCTGAAAAAGGAATTGAGAAGGTTTGTCGGGCTTATATTGGCAGTGGTAATTGTCATTTCGTCTGTCGCACCTGTTTATGCCGAGGAGGTTGAAACAGGGACAGGAAGTGCTGTGGTTTTACAGGAAAACGATGAAGGAGAACAGAACAGCCCAATACCTGAAGAAGAGTCTGCAGTGAACGACGAGGACAAAGATACCACCGAAAATGAAGGGGATGAAGAGTCTCAGAGTAGTATTATTCCGGAGGACGGGGCTGAGGATCCACGTTCAGAGATAACTCCTGAGGCAGACGAAGATACTATCGAAAATAAAGGAGATGAAGAGTCCCAGGATAGTATCATTCCGAAGGACGGGGCTGAGAATCAACCCTCAGAGATAGATACTGAGGCAAGTGAAGAAATTATCAGCGACGAACCAGATGTTGTTCCAAATCTGGTACAAATCCAGAGTACGGGTCTGGTAGGCGATTATAAAGACGGTACCTATGAAGGAACAGGTGAGGGACGCAACGGTGACATCGTTGTAGAGGTTACCATAGCGAATAATGCCATTACTAAAATAGAAGTAACTTCACAGAATGAAACCCCAAGTTATTGGCAAAAAGCTTTAGCGCTGGTGGATACAATTAAAGATGCAAATTCTACTGATGTAGACAGTGTCAGTAGTGCAACATTAAGCAGCGAGGGCATTAAGGCCGCTGTTAACAACGCTCTGGCCAAGGCTTTGCAAACCGTTTTTGAAAGTGGGGATGGAAGCAAGAGCAATCCCTATGAGATCAAGACTACAGAGCAGTTAACAGGATTTGCCAACGAGGTAAACAATGGTAACGCCTATCAAGGCAAGTACATCACACTTTCTGACGATATTGATCTTAGCGGTCAGGAATGGATACCCATTGGCATTACCGGGGCAGACTTTTCTGGCACCTTCAACGGAGCAGGCAAAACTGTGCAAGGCCTGACCATAAAGAACGGAACGGTACAGTACGCGGGTCTTTTTGGACAGTTAGGAACCGGAGCCAGAATTTCTGATCTTGAACTTACTGAGGTCGACATTGCAATTACTGTGGTTGAGGCGAGCTATGCGGGAGCCATTGCAGGCAGCACAGCAGCTGATGTTATCATCAACAATTGCAGAATTGACGGAAAGGTTGCAGCTTCTACCAGTGGCAGTAATAAAATAAGCCGGGTCGGCGGAGTAGTTGGCTCTTTAGGAATGGCAAACGTTGTTACCAACTGCTATACAAATGTTGCTGTCACTGCCCAGTCTGCAAATGGCAGTGCATTTGCGGGCGGCATTGCCGGGGTGTCGGGTAACCTATGTGTGGTTGTTAACGTTGCTGCTCTGGGAGATGTCTCCGCCCAGACAGACAGTAAATCATTGAGTGCAGCAGGCGGCATACTGGGCACACATGCAGGAACGGCTTATAATGTGTACGCTTTAGGGGAGGTTACTTCTGAAAGTGAGGATGAAGCCAAGCGTTTAGCAGGTGGCATCAGCGGTATGATTACAGCCAATACGGCGCTGATCAATGCCTATTATAATGACCAAAATGCCCAAGGGTTTATGACGGCTACTGATTCTATTACCGGTTATATTACGGACAATGTCCAGGCAGTCGAGCAGGGAGATATGAGCTCTGTAAGTTTTGCCGAAGGATTAAACAATGGGTTGAAAAAAGCATCCATATCTGCTGCGGCAGCAACCATTGCGGCAGCCAACAAACCCAATATGGGTGATTTGCAAAGTGTGGCAGGCTCTGTGAAATTCTATGCCTGGGAGCCCGGTAGCGGCAAGGTGGTGCTGGCCAAACAATTTTTTGCTGAGACCATCAATACAGCTATCTTTGAAAGTGGACAAGGGACAGCAGAGGACCCGTTTATCATTAAAACGGAGCAACAGCTGAGAGAATTTGCGAAATCCCTGTCAGACGATGTGACCTATGCAGGCATATACATTGCTTTGGCCGGAGATATAGATGTTTCCAGCGAGCAGTGGACTCCTATAGGACTGGGACATTATGATTTCTGTGGTATATTTGATGGCCAGGGTCATGTTATCAGGGGCATGTTCATCGGCTCCAGAAACAATAGCTATGAAGAACCAATCGGCGATACAAATGACACCAGTATAATGACTACTTTTTATGGTCTATTCGGGGTCATTGGCAAAAATGCTGTGGTGAAAAATCTTGGCATTGAAAACGCCACTGTTTCTGTCAAAAGAGAAGGAGTTTGCTACGCCGGGCTGATGGCGGGCGTTACAGACGAGAGTTATATTGATAGTTGCTATGCAACAGGCTATGTCTACAGTGAAACCACCCATCCATTAAAAACCGAGTCCTCAGAAAGAATCAATGCCTGGGCCGGCGGACTGATAGGAATGACGGTACGGGGCGGTATTATCAACTCATGGACGGACGCTGAAGTTTATTGCACTGCCGTAGGAGGGCTGGCTGAATCCGGAGCCTTTATCGGTATGAGCAACAGAAGTGTGGTAGCCAATTGCCTGGCCCTTGGTGATGCGGGCGGCAGGGCAAGCAGAGACAACGGATATGAAGGGGCACCCGCTGTATCCTCCTTTATCGGTGTCAATGGGGGGAAAATGGCAAATTGTTATTCCCTTGGTAACATGAAGGCCGATTCCTTTTCGCAATATGTGGGTTCCATAACGGGTTGGGCCACGGGAATTGCCAGACAGTTTGTATCCTATTATAATTCTGATGCTGTCCAGAACAACAATGGTACAATCAATAAGCCTGTTTTAGATGTAGGATTTTTGGTTAGCGCCGGTGTAAATGACGAAGGTGAGCCCTATGATGGTACGTACCATGTGGGCATCTTGCCCAAAAACTCAGCCGAGCTTAAAAGCCAGGCCTTTGCAGATCTTTTAAATGCAAATCACAATGCCTTTCCCCTGGATATTGTCAATGGAGTAAGCTCCAACATAGGAGATCAGAATGCCATGGGGCTGCCGGATTTTATGAAACTCAAGGCTTGGCAGTTGGTTGACGGTATTGTGTTGCCTGTGGGTGGACCGGTTGCCATAACCTATAAGGATATGACGCCGGAATTTGAGCCTAATAAGCTGGATCTGGCGGACGGAACCTACTACGGCAGAGAGATAAGACCCAGCGGAAAAGATATCTATGTAGAGATTAAAGTTGAAAAAAGCCGGATAGTAGATATTCGCGTTACAGAGCACGGCGAGGGAGCTGCCCTTGACGACGTTAAGGCAGATGTCATTCAAGCCGTTATCGCAAGCCAGAACTACGCCAAGGAAGACAACGACAGTGACATTGTCAAGGCATTAAAAGGTGCCATAGCGACAGCGGCACAGAAGGCTGCCAAACGTGACCAGACAGGCTACGGAGAAGTCGACCCCTCTATATTTGCCGGTGGGAACGGAACGGAGACCAAGCCGTATCTGATTAACACAGCCAATCAGTTGAAAACATTTGCGGCATCTGTGAATGCCGATGAGCATTATGAAGGCAAATTCATCAAGCTGGGCAACGATATTTCCCTGGCAGGAATGAACTGGTTGCCGGTGGGAGGTTCGGGAGCTTATGGCTTCAGAGGCACCTTTGACGGCAATCATAAGGTCATTAGACATATGACCATCGGTTCCGCTGCAGCTCCGGAGGAATATTGCAAATCTGTTGGTCTTTTTGCCAATCTTGAAGCAGCAAAAATCAGAAATTTGGGACTAGAGAATGCTGCTGTTTATCTAAAGTATATGAGAGACGATCAAATAGCCTACGCGGGTCTTCTGGCGGGTTATGTAGCTGAGAATGCTGGAGACGGAGGATATATTGATTTTTGTTATGCCAAGGGAACAATCAACACTTTCACGGCCAAGCAAAATGACAGCGGAGGTCTGGTAGGAGGTATTAACCGCGGTACCATAGCAAACTCCTATGCCGATGTGACAATCGATGCGACAAGCAGGGACAACTATAGCTATGCCGGGGGGCTGGTCGGCTTACCTAACCGGGCGGCCGTGATCAACAACTATGCCTCTGGCAGTATCATCGGTGCAGGAAATGGTGCCAGGGTCACGATAGGCGGTATCGCAGGCTTAAATGCTGGGGTGGCTATCAATAATTACGCCAATGTAAGCCTTGTCTCAAAAAATACAACAGAGGATATCGGAGGTTTTACAGGCAGAACCACGGGGATTAGTTATATTGAGCAAGGCTATTATAACGCAGGAGCCGAGCAGGTTAGCGGAAAAGCGGTTATTTCTCCTGCCAAAGGGGTAGGAAGGATTGTGGCAGGAAATGATTATGGCAAAGGAACTGTCATAGCCCTTGAAGGAAAAGCTTTATCCGAGCTTAAGAGTACTGCTCTGGCAGACCGGCTCAATACCAACAAGAACGACAGTGCTCTCATCGCCAGAGCCAATGCTGTTCTGGATGGGTTTGGCGGCAAAATTGCTTCAAGTGTAACATTGCGTGATTGGGCCTATTCATCAAAGGAGCGAGCTGTGATATTTAAAGATAGAATGGTATCATCCCCTTCGAATTCAGGAGGGAGAGGCTCGTCCTCAGGTTCAAACAACCAAAATACGGATGAAAAGGATACGGCTGCAGAGGATAAACAAGAAACTAACAATGGTTCGGCTGCTTCAGCCGGTGAAACAGCCGCCAAATTATTCTCGGATGTCAATAATCATTGGGCTGCTGCTACGATCGGAAAGGCAGTGGACAGGAAGCTTTTTGCCGGTGTAGGCCCACAAAGCTTTGCTCCGGATAGTACCATGACAAGAGAGATGTTTGTTGCCGTACTGAGAAACCTCGCTAATGCTGAGACTGTAGAACCAGTTAATTTTAAAGATGTTGAAAAAAATTCCTGGTATGCAGGCTCTGTGGGTTGGGCTAACCAAGCGGGTATCGTAAGTGGTATCAGTTCTGAAGAATTTGGTATAGGCAAAGCTGTGACAAGAGAGCAGATAGCTGTTATGCTATATAATTTTGCCAAGGCCAAGGGCTTGCAAATGTCTGAGGGAGGAAACGTGGGCTTTGCTGATCAGACTTCCATAAGCGACTGGGCAAGGACAGCGGTTACCTCCATGGCCAACGAAGGCATTATTAGAGGCAGGGGCAATGGAAACTTTGATCCGCAGGGCCAAGCTACCAGGGCAGAAGCTGCTGCCATGACTGTCAACTTTATGGAGAGATATGGTCTATAGAGCCAAGATTTTCTTGACTCTACTGGTTACATGAAGAAGCTAAAGCCGCAGCCCTTTGAGGTAAAAAGAGTTGCGGCTTTAGCCATGATTTTGCAAATGCTCCATTTTTCAAGAGGTGATGAGATGCGCTGGCCTTTGGGAATATGTTTTTTCATCTTGCTATTTGTATCAGGCTGCGGCCAATCCAGTGCTTTACAAGAAGTTATAGATGAAAGATTTATGATGGATACCTTGGTTAAGATTACCGTGTTTTGTGAGGACAAGCAGCAGGGAAAAGCCGCGTTAGAAGCTGCCTTTGCGGAATTTGAGAGGATTAGCATACTAACGAATCGTTTCCCCCAGGGCAATGGGAGTTCTGCCTTGGGGGATGTGCTGCTGGCAAATAAAAATTCAGGCTTAAAACCCATCAAAGTTAGCAACGATACTGTTGCTATTTTGGAACGCTGCCATTATTATGAGCAGCTAAGCGGCGGAGCCTTTGATGTGTCAGTTGGCCCAGTTATGGAACTTTGGGGTTTTGGCGGTAGTCAGAGAGTGCCGACTGATGCTGAAATCAAGCAAACTCTGGATTTGGTGGGTTATCAAAAGATACTGCTTGAACCACAACAAAAAACCGTTTATTTAACGAAGCGGGGTATGGGTATCGATTTAGGTAGTGTGGCGAAGGGTTATGCCACCGATCAGGCGGCTGCGGTGTTGAAAAAAATGGGTATCAAACATGCCCTGATCAATGCCGGGGGGAATATTTATGCTCTGGGCAGTAAAGCAGATGGCTCACCCTGGCGGGTGGGTATTCAGGATCCACGCAATCAACAAGGTTTAGTAGCCATTGTCTCGGTTAAAGATGCGGCGGTAGTGACCTCAGGGGATTACCAACGTTATTTTGAGGAGGCTGGGGTACGCTACCACCATATTTTAAATCCTGCTACGGGCAAACCCGCCAGAGAGGTTATGCAAACCACAGTGCTAGGGGCTTCGGCCACCGATGCAGATATTTTATCAACAATTTTATTTGTCTTGGGACCGAAGCGAGGGATGGATTTCGTACAGGGGATTCAGGATACCCAAGCCATCTTTATCACCCCGGACAAACAAATAACCATGACCAATCAACTTACGAAGCAACTAGAATTTACCGGAGCAGATGGGTATCGGATCATTCATGACAATTCATAAACAATGATGCCAGGTGAACGAATGAAAAAATTAAATTATTACCTAACAATTGGCTTTCTGGGGCTGGTCTTACTCAGTACAGTAGGGCTATATCTGCCGCAGTACAGGGGAGCAGAGCAAACTCTGTTCTTGGAAATACATAAGGATGGTCAGTTACATCAAAAAATTCCTTTGTCCACGGCAGCTAATCAGGAAATCAAGGTTACTGATGAAATGGGACATTATAATCTAATAGAAATCAAGGCGGGCCAGGCTCGGGTGAAGCAAGCGGATTGCCCGAACCAAGTATGTGTGAATGCCGGCTGGCTGAGCAAACCCAACCAAATCACCTTTTGTGCTCCCAATAAACTGAAGATTAAGCTGACAGGACAGGGGAATAACCTAGATGCCACTTCCTATTAAAGGCAATCAAATAGGGGGGAATGAAAAATGAAGACCAAACGTATCTTACTTATTGCTTTATTTATTTCCCTGGCGGCAATCCTTAGTATCGTGGAGCGGTCTATCATCATCCCTCAGGCGCACCCCGGTGTTAAGCTGGGCTTGGCCAACGTAATTACCTTACTGTCCATTATCATGCTGGGGTATAAAGATGCTTTTTTGGTGGTGCTCCTGCGGTGTGTTTTAGCAACCCTAATAGGGGGAAATCCAGTCAGCTTTTTATTCAGCATTACCGGAGGATTGTTTAGCACCTTAGTCATGGTGCTGTTGTGGAGAACTTTCAACCAACACATCAGTATTGTTAATATCAGCATTATCGGAGCTATCTGCCACAATCTAGGCCAATTATTTGTGGCCAGTTGGTTGGCTCATGAACTCTTGCTCTACAGCTTGTTACCAATCTTAATGATTTCCGCTGTTATAACCGGTTACGCCGTGGGCGTGGTAACCAAACGGGTTTACAAGTCCCTGCAAGCCCGACAGGTCAAGGTATATAGCTAACATAGGCTTAGGCTGATACACTTAGAAAAAGGTATTGATTTTTAAGAGAGTAGTCATGGCTCTAAAAATAGTCACAAAACTAAGAGGGGTTGTCACGGTTCGCTATGAACTGTGACAACCCCTTAACCATAGCAAAATTACTTTGTTTCTGGTTTGCTCTCAATCTCAATCTTTTCTACTTTTTCATCATCATTGTTTACTGCTTTTTTGAAGTCATGTAAACCTTCTCCCAGGGATTTGCCGATACCCTTTAATTTGCCAGGGCCAAAGATGATTAGGACAACAATTAAAATTAAAATCAGGTGAGTAGGTTGAAAAGCTCCGTACATGCAATCTACCTCCTTTACATCTTTAATAATAAAGCAAGTTGTCCCTGGGGTCAATATAAGTGTAAAAGTTAACATAATTACAAATATCTAAACTAAATAGATATTCGGATTTAAATGGAATTTTGTTACCGGATTAGGTATTATATAGTGTGTCATACAAACGTTTTTTAAATTGTAAAAATGAGGTAAGACAATGAATAATAGATTAAGACCCGGACAGATTTTGGTGCTTAGTTATATAGCGGTTGGCTTGCTGGGTAGTTTATTACTAATGCTGCCCGGGGCTTCCACGGGTCCTACTGGTTTTTTGCAGGCTTGGTTTACGGCAATTTCTGCTTTAACAGTAACAGGGCTTACGGTAGTGCCCACCGATTCCCACTGGACGATCTATGGGCAAACCGTAATTCTGATCCTGATGCAGATTGGTGGCTTAGGATTAATGGTTTTTACTACCATTTTTTTAATGATTCTTGGCACGAGGATACAGCTTGGGCAGCGGGCTCTTATAGCCCAGGATAGAAATTTTTTTAATGTTTCGGGGATTCTTCGCCTGGTGCGGAACGTAGTATTTCTAACGCTGATCATTGAAGGCAGTGGGGCAGTGTTAATGGCTTTTCTCACCCCCCATTTGTGGGATAAGGGCTTGGGAGTAGGAGTCTTTTTTGTCATATTTCAGACTGTCAGTGCTTTTAATGGTGTGGGATTAGGTTTGACTGGACAAAGCCTGGAGATATACCGTTTATATCCCTCCTTAATTTTTGTTTATACGGCTTTAATTTTTTTAGGGAGCTTGGGTTATGTTGTGTTACAAGAACTTTTGGTACAGCACAGGTGGCAGAGAATGAGTCTGCATACTCGGTTGGTTTTATGGGTTACAGGGTTTATTATTTTGATTGGCAGTGGTTTTTATTTTATCAGTGAATACAATCGATTAATGACAGGACTATCATTACCCAATAAGATCGTAGAAAGTCTGTTTCAAGCTGTAACCAAAACGGCGGGTTTTACTACGGTTCCCGTTAGTAGTTGGAGTGAACCCTTTGTTTTTCTGGCGCTTATGATGATGTTTATTGGTGCCAGCCCCGGTTCAGTAGGTGGAGGAATTAAAACAACAACCATCGGTACCATTGTTTTGGCAATTTGGGCCGTTGCGCGGGGTAGAAAGGAAGTCGTTATTTGGGAGCGGGAAATTGCACCGGAGAGTGTGACGAAGGCCTTTACAGTGGCGATTATTGCTTTCTTTTTAGTCAGCTTTAGTACCCTTGTGTTAATGGTGATAGAAAACCTGCCCTTTCTGCCAGTGCTTTTTGAAGTGGTTTCCGCTATGGCCACAGTGGGGTTATCCATGGGGATTACCGAGCAGTTGTCTCCCCTGGGACAGGTTCTACTAACTGTCTTGATGTTTGTTGGGCGGATTGGCGTTTTATCGCTGGTGATTTTCTTAGCAAAACAAGAGCAGCCGCGGGTACGTTATTTAAAAGAAGATATATTAATCGGTTAAAGGGTGGTATTTAGGAATGAAAAAGTCGTTTATTGTAGTTGGTGTGGGCAGATTTGGACGTGGGGTTATAGAAGGGCTTTATGAAAAAGGCCATGATATTTTTGCCGTTGATGTAGATGAAGAAGCTCTGGACCCGGTCAGAGAGATGATTGTTTCCGGTGCTATTCTTGATGTGGGAGAGGATGATGAAGAGTTAATAAAAATTGTGGGAGAAAAGAATTTTGATGAAGCTGTAGTGGCTATAGGTCAGGAGTTTGAAGGAGCTCTAATTGCTACTCATATCTTAAAGGAGGCCGGTATCCCGGTATCGGTCAAAGCTTCCTCCGAAAGACGGGGCAATGTATTGTCTAAAATGGGTGCGGACAGGGTTGTTTTCCCTGAGCGAGATATTGGACGACGATTGGCACACATCATATCCAATGACACAGTCATTGATTTGTTGGAATTGCCCCAGGGTTTTGTGGTAGAGCAAATAGAAGTAGGAATAAGATTTACCGGTAGAACCTTTGTGGAAATGGATATACCCAAACGCTTTGGGGTTTATATATTATTAGTCTATAGAGGTAATGAAACGATCCAGCCAGTGGCTGCTACCGTTCTCAAGGCAGGAGATGAGATAGTAGTCTTTGGGGAACGGGTAAAATTAGCTGAGTTTGAAAAAGAGAATTTTAAAGAAAAGAAGGGGCGTTAAGCCCGTTCTTTTCTTGTGCATAAATAATTCTCTATGGTAAAATAACCACCCGGTATTCTTTTAACCATTCATTAACTTGATAGAGAAAAGCGAACAGTTGCGGACCGCTCATCAGTTGACCAAACCAAGGCTGGCTAAGACTATCCCCTTCGGTTTCTACCAATTTACGAACGTAGGACACATCGATTAACGGAAGCAAGGGAGCAGTGGGATCATCGAGAATCTCCAGCAGTATTTGACGAACGGCCGCCAGATAGGCGGGGTTGTGGGTTTTGGGGTATGGGCTTTTACGCCGTTCCAGCACGTCTTCCGGCAATACGTCGGCCAAAGCCAAGCGTAATAAGCCTTTTTCTCGGTTGTTAAAGTATTTCATAGACCAGGGCACGTTCCAGACGTATTCAACGATACGGTGATCACAGAAGGGCACCCGTACCTCCAGCCCGGTAGCCATACTCATACGGTCCTTGCGATCCAGTAGGGTTTGCATGAACCAAATTTGGTTAAGATAAAACATCTCTCGCCGTCTGCCGTCTGCCGCAGCTTCACCCAGCAGACGGGGGACTTCTGATAGGGTTTCCTGATAGCGATTAATTACATACTCAACAAGGTTTACTGGTTCCCGTATTTCCGGAGCCAGCAGTTTTTCCCGGTAACGAACGGACCTGGACCAGGGAAAGGTGGGGGCGTTTAAAAGATCCTCCCTGTGAAACCAGGGGTACCCCCCAAATATTTCATCAGCACATTCACCGGAGAGGGCCACGGTAGCATCTTTTTTAATTTGTTGGCAAAAGAGATAAAGAGAAGCATCCACATCGGCCATGCCCGGCAGGTCCCGGGCCAACATAGCAATGCGCAAGGCCTCGACCAATTGCGGCGTATCCACAGTAACATAGTGATGTTGGGAGTTTAGAAAGGTTGACATACGCTCTATCCAGGGAGCATCGGAATTAGGCTGATACAGGCTTGCCTGAAAATAGCGGTCATTATCTGTATAATCCACCGAATAGGTATGCAAGGGACCCTGGCCAGCACCTTTGTAGGTTTTGGCGGCGAAGGCCGACAGGGCACTGGAGTCTAAGCCGCCTGAGAGGAGGGTACATACCGGAACGTCCGCTACCAATTGGCGGGAGATGGAGTCCTCCAACAGTTCTCTTACTTTATGAATGGTCGTATAAAGATCATCCTCATGGGGGGCAGTTACTAACTGCCAATAGGGTTTGATAGTAAGGGTATTATTCTTGTAAAAAAGGCTATAACCGGGACGTAGTTCATGAACATTTTTAAACACAGCGTGACCCGGCGTACGGGCAGGACCAAGGGCAAATATTTCTGCCAGTCCGTCTGCAGCAACTTCTGGTTTTACCAGCGGATGGGCTAGTAAAGCCTTTAATTCACTGCCAAATAGAAAGGCATTTTTTCGCTTGGTATAAAACAACGGTTTTACTCCCAGGCGGTCCCTGGCCATAAAAAAACTTTGTTCTACCTGATTCCAGATGCCAAAGGCAAAGATACCGTTACATTTCTCAACACAGCTGGGTCCCCATTCCATATAAGCGGTTAACAGAACTTCGGTGTCGGAATGCCCCTGAAAATGATGCCCCCGTAAGGCCAATTCCCCTCGAAGTTCCGGGGTGTTATACAATTCACCGTTATAAACAATGACAAAGGTTTGTTCACCCAGAGTACGAACCATCGGTTGGCTACCGCCCACAGGATCCACCACGGTGAGGCGCCGATGCCCTAGGGCTGCCCGGTCAGAAATCCAGTATCCTTCAGCGTCCGGGCCCCGATTGGTCAAGGTTGCAGTCATTCTTTCCAGAATTATGCGGTCTTGGGGTAACTGTATTTTTTCATCAATCCAACCCGTAATACCACACATAAACAATTCCTCCTTACGGTTACTAACCAAAATTTTACTACCAAGTAAGCAGCTAGATTGGACAGCTAGCAATAAAAAAACCACCAGGAAAAGGGTAAACAACCCTTTTTGCCAGGTGGCGCCATTGCCTCTCTGCTACTAACTCAGATATTCTGTTTTAATAATTCATATTACGTGCCATACCATAAAAATGACATTGAAAAAGAAAAGAAATATCTGGTTGGCAATTCACAAAAAAATAGTACGAATAAGCTCTTGGTGATGGACTTTTTCCTATGGACAGGATTATTATTTAAATAAGAGTGTCTTTTTTTGGGGGGTACTAGATGTTTGGCAGGCGCGTTCTGCTAGCGGACCCGGATGTGGATTACCGGAAAAGATTGAAAGACTTACTGGCACAACATGGTTACCTGGTGGTGGCTGAAACTGAAGACAGTCAGAGTACTCTCCAGGCAGCTTTTCAAACTGAGCCGGATATCATTATCATGGAAGCAAAGCTGCCGGGGAGTAAGGGTTTGGAAGTTGCTCGGGTGATTGAAGAACACCATCTGGCTCCGGTTGTTTTAATTACGTCTTTTAATGACCGCGAGATCATTGAAGAGGCCAAGTTTTCTGCTGTATTAGGGTATCTAATCAAACCGATAGATGAGGCCAGTTTAATTCCCACCTTGGAAATGGCCATCGGGATATTTAAACGGTTAGTTCGGGTGGGCAAGGAGAACAAGCGGTTAAAGAAAGAATTGGAAGAACGAAAACTGGTAGAACAAGCCAAGCGACTTTTGATGGAGAAAAAAGGGCTCTGCGAACAGGAGGCGCATCGGTACTTACAAAAACTAAGTATGGATCGTTGCAGTTCCTTGCCTAAAATTTGCCAGCAAGTTATAACGAGCCTGTCTAAAAACTAAACATAGAGACTTTGTTTAAAAGGATAATTGTATACAATATATCTATCTGTTGTTTGTTGACTGAGCCAAAAAAGAAATGTATAGTACTGATTACAGGTTAATAATGTACCGGGGCAAAGACGTCCCAACTAGACCTTTGATTTTTGAAGGGTCTAGTTGGGACGTCTTTTTTGTTAGTATCAGCTAGTTTCAGAGGAGGGTTATGATGCAGCCGCTAACGTCTCAGGATGTAATTGAAAGAGCCCAGGAATACCATGTGAAGTTTGTACGCTTACAGTTTACAGATATTCAGGGTAATTTTAAAAATGTGGCTATTACCGTAGAAGAGCTAGAAAGGGTACTGGCCAACAAAATTAGCCTTGACAGCGCGGTGTTGGAGGGAAAATACGGACCAAAACAGACGGATGTTTTTCTAAAACCAGACCCGAGAACCTTTCAGGTTTTCCCTTGGCGTCCCCGTGAAGGGGCGGTGGCTCGACTCATCTGTGATATGGTTTCTGCCGATGGTCAACCCTATGCTGGTTGCTCCCGCAGCAAATTAAGAGAGTCACGGGCTACCTGGGAAAAAAGTGGTTTGGAACTAGCCGTGGGTGCAGAGATTGAGTTTTTCTTATTTCACACCGACCAGCAGGGTCACCCGGTTGCCCAAACCCATGATAATGCGGGACTTTGCGATTTAACTCCGGTGGATTTGGGTGAAAATGCCCGTCGGGATATGGTGCTAACCCTGGAGGAAATGGGTTTTCAAATTGTCTCTAGTCATCATGAAAGTGCCCCTGGTCAGCATGAAATTGTGCTGCGGGAAGAAGACCCCTTAAGTATGGCAGATAAGATTGCCACCTTTAAATTTGTGGTTAGAACCATTGCTCAAAGACATGGCTTACACGCCTCCTTTATGCCGAAACCCTTGCCTGGACATAATGGCTCGGGAATGGCCCTTAGTCTTTGTTTGTATCAGGAGGCTGAAAACGCTCTGGCGGATAGCACTGCCAGCAATGGACTTAGTCATTTAGCAGGCAGTTTTACCAGCGGTCTGGTTAGCCATGCCGCAGCCTTAACGGCCATTGTCAATCCCCTGGTCAACTCCTACAAGCGATTAGGAAATTCGGAGCTGGATCGGGTACTGAGAGGATGGTCCGAAAGTAACAGGAGATCGATGATTAGAATACCTTCTCAGCGAGGTAGTGATACCCAAATTGTGCTACGCAGTCCGGATGCCACCTGCAATCCATACCTGGCCTTGGCTCTGGTGATGCAGGCCGGTCTAAAGGGCATCAATGATAAGTTGCCACTACCGGTATCTTTGGATGAAGAGGGAAGCTGCGAAAGAGTACCCCGCAACCTAGGGGAAGCACTTTGGGCCTTGACACAGGATCAATTCATCCAACAAGCCTTGGGTGAACTAATTTTCAATCGCTATCTGGAGGTTAAGAACAAGGAATGGGATGAATTCCATTACCATGTGCATCCCTGGGAGTTGGAGCGATATTTAACGAATTACTAATAACGTCAAAGGTGTAATCTAATAAATTTGAAATGTATCAGGAGGTAATGAAAGATGACATTAAGTAAAGGTATCAATGCCAGCACCGCAACCATGACCAAATTACGTACCCCCGAGAGCTACTGTGCCTTCAGTGGCATGTGCACCACCTGCCTCGACGGCTGTCCCGGTTTCTGTGAAATCGGTAAATCCGCTGTGCGTGGTAAAGAAGTGCTGTATCCCCAGCCCTTCGGTAAAACCACCTCTGCTTCTCAAAAGGATTATCCCATTGATTATTCCCACTTTAATATTATGGGTACTGCCGTAGGTGCTCACGGTATTGAAGCTGATTCCGATAAAGCGATTTTTCCGGCTGTAAATTTAGAGACCTGCTTAGGTTCTAACAAAGATCTCAAGCTTACTCTACCCATCATCGTAGCGGCTATGGGTTCCACCAATGTAGCTGCAGATAACTGGAATCACTTGGCTGCCGGTTGCGCTATTGCCGGTGCCGGTATTGCTATCGGTGAAAACGTTTGTGCCATGGACCCCAATGTAGAAATTAAAAATGGCCGCGTGGTTCACTCTCCCAACCTAGCCAGAAGAGTGAAGGACTTCCAAGCGTGGTCCCAAGGTGCAGGTTTTATAGCTGTGCAGGCCAATGTAGAAGACACCAAACTGGGTGTGCAGGAATATGCTTTGGAAAAGCTGGGTGTCGATGCTGTTGAGGTTAAGTGGGGTCAGGGTGCCAAGGATATTGGTGGCGAAGTGAAGTTAGACAGCCTGGAACGTGCCCTGCAGTTAAAGAGCCGCGGTTATATTGTACTGCCCGATCCGGAAGATGCCAAAGTACAGGAAGCCTACAAGGCCGGTGCTTTTAAAGAATTTGAACGTCACTCTAGAATTGGCATGGTTTCTGAAGAAAGTTTTGTTAAGCGGGTAGAAGAACTGAGGGCAGCCGGTGCTAAATATGTGTTCTTAAAGACCGGAGCCTATCGTCCGGCAGATTTAGCCCGTGCCGTGAAATTTGCCTCCTTAGCGAAGATTGATCTGCTTACCGTTGACGGCGCTGGTGGTGGTACCGGCATGAGCCCTTGGCGGATGATGAATGAATGGGGTGTACCCACCGTTTATCTTCAGTCCTTGTTAACCCAGTATTGCGATAAGTTGGCTGCCCGTGGCGAATATGTGCCGCCCATTGCCATGGCTGGTGGTTTTACTTTAGAAGATCATCTGTACAAAGGTATGGCTCTTGGTGCTCCCTATGTGAAAGCCATTGGTATGGCCCGTTCCGCTTTAACCGCCGCCATGGTAGGCAAGAACATTGGTGAAATGGTGAAGAGTGGCAAGATACCTAACGAATACAAAAAATATGGTGAGACCCTAGAGCAAATCTTCATTAATACTGCAGTACTCAAGAATAAGCTGGGGGATCGTTTTGCAGATCTGCCCGTTGGTGCCATTGGTGTTTACACCTACTTTGAACGTTTAGCCCAGGGGCTGCGCCAGTTTATGTGTGGTGCTCGCAAGTTCTCCCTGGAGTACATCACCCGGGATGATCTGGTGGCCTTAACTCCCGAAGCTGCGGGGATTAGTGGTATTCGGTATGTTATGGAAGCCGATGCTGATGAAGTAGCCAAAATTCTTGGCTAATAGAATCTCTAATAACTAATTAATAAGAGTGTAATGTTTTGATTAGATGTAGCCCAGACAGGAGTAAAATCTGTTTGGGCTACACTGTTTAATCATCAAAGAAGGGCTAGATTTTTGTAAAGTATTGATGTATACTAAATGAATAATTGAAGAAGCATAGGATGTGCTAATCACAGGGCAATGAAGCCTACGTACAGGTTGTGAAATTTTTACAACCTGCATGTAGGCTTTTCGTTTTGTGATATACTAAGTCTTGGAGATTTTAGTAGAAAGGTGTGTTATTGTGGCTAAGCTGACTAACGATGATGTTAGGCAATTATGTAAGGAGTTACATGTTAAGTTTGTTCGACTGCAGTTCACAGACATTTTTGGGGTATTAAAAAACGTAGCCATTACGGTGGAACAACTGGATAAAGCACTGGAAGGGGAGATGATGTTTGACGGATCTTCCATTGAAGGTTTTGTGAGAATCGAAGAATCTGATATGTATCTCCGTCCAGATCCCAATAGTTTTGTGGTCTTTCCCTGGAAACCCCGGGAAGGCGCAGTGGCTCGCTTGATTTGTGATATTTATAATCCTGATGGCACACCTTTTATTGGTGATCCCCGTTATGCACTGCGTCGGGCCATTGCCGAAGCTGAGGCAATGGGTTACACCATGAATGTAGGTCCCGAGGCCGAATTTTTCCTATTCCATGTGGACAGTGAGGGACGTCCCACCACGAAAACCCACGACCGGGCCAGTTACTTTGATATGACACCCATTGACCTAGGTGAAGATGCCCGGCGCGATATGGTCTTAACCTTGGAACAAATAGGTTTTGAAATAGAAGCTTCTCACCACGAGCTGGCTCCCGGACAGCACGAAATTGATTTTAAATACTCCGATGCTTTGGATGTGGCCGATAAAATTGTTACCTTTAAGCTAGCTGTACGAACTGTCGCTCAGCGCCACGGTCTACATGCCACCTTTATGCCCAAACCTGTCTTTGGTATGGCCGGTTCCGGGATGCACTTGAATCAGTCCTTGATTACCAAAGAGGGCAAAAACGCTTTTTACGATCCTAATGCCCCCATTGGCATGAGTGAAATTAGTATGAACTATATTGCCGGACTGATGCATCATATAGAGGCCATTACAGCGATTATCAACCCTACCGTTAACTCCTATAAACGGTTGGTTTCTGGTTATGAAGCTCCGGTTTATGTGGCTTGGTCTTCCCAAAACCGTAGTCCTTTGGTTCGCATTCCGGCCAAACGTGGTATGTCCACCCGTGTGGAACTGCGCAGCCCGGACCCGTCCTGTAACCCTTACTTAGCTTTGGCAGTATGCTTACGGGCAGGACTTGATGGTATTAAAAAGGGTATGGTACCACCACCACCCTGTGATAGAAACATCTACGAAATGACCTTGGCTGAACGCCAGGAACTGGGGATTGGCAATTTGCCAGAAAATCTTTCTGAAGCCATAAAGGCATTAGAGGCCAATCAAGTGATTAAAGAAGCCCTAGGGCCCCATATTTTTAATCGTTATGTTGAGGCAAAGCTTATTGAATGGGATCGTTATCGTATGCAGGTAAGTGCTTGGGAGTTAGAAGAGTATTTAACCAAGTTCTAATTACTTGCTATCTACCTATTCTAAGCAGGCTGCCCCAGGGAACAGCTCCTGTGCTGTGCTCCTGGGGCAGTTTTTTTCTAATTTATTATCTATCGTTGTCCTCGGAGTAGGCTGTTCATATCCCAGACCTGATAGCACTGATTTTTAGCCTGTTGTAGCAGAGCAATATAACGCCTTTCGCAAGCAGTGGTCTTTAAGATCGTTGCCTCTAACATATCTTTATCGGCCCAATGCATTTGCTCCTGTGCTATCTGCCAGGCTCTTTTGGCCTGCTCTATTTGTAGCACCAGTGCATAACGCTCATCAGAGGTATTATTTTTTAATATGGCCTTTTTTAGATTGCTCCAGGAAAAATCCTTTAGAATACAGTGTAAAATTCTCCTATCTCCCCGCATACCAAAAGCCCCCTCCTTGTCCCAGTTTGTTAATGTGTATTACAAACCATTAACCGATAGTACAAAAAGGGGAAAATTAAAATAATTCAGGTTTAGAATTAATTGACTTATTTTACAATTGGGATTACGGGCTAAGGTATTGAATCTTTAGTTTGAGCTTGTTATAATTTTCTCAATCAAAGAAATTCAGGAGGTGGATGTAATGTCAAAACTGATTGGTAAACTTAAAATCGTTAACGGGAAAGTGCAACTGATTAGAATTGGTGATGGTCAGGAAAAACTTAAAATGGGTTGTGGATATAGAATGTACGCGGCATTACGCCAAGTAAAAGGCAGAATAAAGTAGACATAAAAATTTTAAGGTTTGGGAATTAAATCCCAAACTTTTTTATTTTTAGCAGATAATGTATGTGAAATTTATATCAAATATTTTGAAAATAGAAATTATTTAATGAGTTTCTGTGTCCACTTAAAAAGTTGACCTAACCAGTTACTTTTTTTGCTGGAGACTGCAGCAGCTCCCCATGAATGGTTTTTGCTTTCCAGTACATCCTTTGATACTGGAGGAAGAAAAGTAGTTTTTACCAGAACGGGTCGGAGTCGACCATTCTCATCTCGGATAAATTTTCCCTTTACTCTGATGTCCCCGTTCATGGCTAAGGAAAAGTAATAGTCAGCCTGCTCGCAAGTCAAAGCAATGATTTCCTCCACCCGTGATTGCTGCTTTTCCATGCATTTTCACCCCCCTGAAATGTATTATAGAACTGCTCTGAATCACGGGGAAGGGGTGTAAAATGTTGAGACTGCTGATATAATCGGAGTTGATGAAAGCAAGAATGGGGGTTGTTGTCAAATGGTGTCGCAGCAAGAACTAAGCCGTATGACAGAGACAGAAAGAGAAATCTATCTAGTAGATGTACTGGAAAGAAAGCTTAATGAACTAAAGCATTCAGTAATGACTGCAGAGCAAAAGGAAGAACATGGGCATGGTCCTGAATTTCAGAGGGGTATGACAGCAGGCTTTGTTTCTGGTCTTGCTTTAGCATCCCGGGTTCTGATGCCGGAAAAAGCTATTTCCAGCAAGGTGTTGGAAGTTTTGGAACAATATAATACCTGGGCCCAAAATTTTAACCGACAGGGAAAGAGAGCCAGAACGGAAAAAGATTGACTGTAGCAGTAGAATCAATGCACGCATAGCATATCGTAACCATACTATTATTGGTCTAGGCCATTGTTATGGAGGGATGCTATGGGGGGAGCAATTATTTATCCTGAGATTATTGGAACGCTGGCAGATACCGGTTTTCTTGTGGTACCAGCCATAAAAAAAGAAATGGCCTACTATGCTGAACGCCGCTTCCTGGGTGAAGAAGTAAATTGCCGGTTGAATTGGAATTTAGTCATTATAAAGTCATTAGAAATTTGTTTAATTTCTATGGAAATCCTTTGGGATGATGGAAATGTTACGGTAGTGGGTTTTCCCTCTAAAACTTGGGAGCAATTAAGCCAACTAATGCATTTCCGCAATGTTTTGCTGCTGCCGGATCGGGGACTTATTACTTCTGAGAATAACCTGATTAGCCCGGTAGCTGCCCAAGAGGGTTTTTTGATTGAGGGAATCGATAAAGGGCTCATTCATTTGGCCAAAAAAGCAGCTAATATGCCTCTAGACATGAATGTCCAGGGATTAATGACCTATCTTTGCGATCTTATTAATACGACTCGGTCATCGGACAGTGGTCTTTTCCTCAGTTAAGTGGGGGTGATGAAATAGTAGGGATTAAAGTGATAAGTTATAATATTCGTCATGCCCGGGGGATGGATGATCAGGTCAATCTTAGCCGGATAGTAGAGGTATTAGCCCGGTCTGGTGCACAACTAGTTGGACTTCAAGAGGTGGATAAACATTTGCCCCGCAGTCGTTTCTGCCATCAAGCTAAAATTCTTGGCCAAAGGTTGCAAAAGTATTGGGCTTATGGTGCAACATTGCAATGGGGGGTTGGGCAATATGGTGTTGCTACACTGAGCCATTGGCCTATTGTTTTTCAGAGACTACTTCTTTTACCCAGTCGGGGCGAACAGAGAGGATTGCTAGAAACAGAAATACAACTGGGCCATAGAAGGATTCACTTTTTTTGTACCCACCTAGGATTAAATAGCGAAGAGAGGCAGCAACAAGTCAGAGAAATTATACAGATTGTTCAGGATTCCCCGAACCCGGTTATTCTGGTGGGGGACTTTAATGATGAACGTACCTCGGAGGAATATCAGCTCATCACCTCTGTTTTACAAGATGCTACCGTGCAAGAAAAGGATTTTAAAACCTATCCCGCGAATCAGCCGAAGGAACATATTGATTTTGTTTTTGTCTCTTCTCACTGGCAGGCTACGTCTGTAAAAACGTTTCATTCATTTGCTTCGGACCATCTACCGGTGCTAGTAGAATTAAGGCTGGTAAAACCGGATGTTCATCTGGAATATATAGATATGCTCAAGCAATAGTTAAAACGCACTGGTTTCCCAGTGCGTTGCAACCAGTTGAAAAATATGGAAGATTTATTTATCAATTTGAGTGGTTTGTTAACTATACCAGGATTAAAGATATTCTTTTTGGTGTAGGGTTGAATCAATTTGAAAAGTATCAAGGAGTATTACCTACGTTTTTCAAAACAGTGATATAACAGTAGATAGATTAACGATTATCAAAACCCAATAATGGGGGGCGTAACGAAACTTTAATTTCGTTACGCCCCATTTTGTTTGTAGGTACCCTTTAATTTCTCTTTATAAAGAAAGGATGACCTTTACCATTGACTTTATAGCATTTTAGAAAACTGATTGACAAAATGTAACATTTTCCAGCCCGATGGAATATTTTAGATTGAGCTAGCTAATTTTAGAGAGGGGTTGATTATAAGTTGCCAACGATTTCATTAATACCAATTGGGGACGCTTATATTGCACAGTCTTACCCAACAACCAATTTTGGATCTGTTGTGGCACTGTATATTGGTAGTTTTACTAGGATTAACGACGTATACAGGAGTCTAATACAATTCCCTACACCCATCATACCCGCTGGTAATGTTCTGAACAATGCTTTTTTAAGACTCTATCTTTATAGGAAGGATGTACCGGGTGTTCAACCAATATACATCTACCGGGTTAACACTCCCTTCAACCAAAATACTGTGACCTGGAACAATAGGCCTGTTAGCTCTTACACAGGTAATTTCTATAA
>NZ_FRAR01000017.1:0-122246 GCF_900142375.1 Desulforamulus aeronauticus DSM 10349
GTGCTGGTCGGGAGTTTATAAGAGTAATAGCCCATGGTTCCTCTCAGGAATGCAGTCAATGTGGTGCTATCGTAAAGAAAGACTTGGCAGAACGGATACACCGTTGCCGCCACTGTGGTCTGGTGCTGGATCGTGATCACAATGCGGCAAAGGTATTAGAAAAAAGAGCTTCTTAGTCAATAGATATTCTGTACCGTAGGAACTACGGCAAATGCTTGGGGAGTTGGGGTGGGTGCATCCCACAATGAACCAGGAAGACCCTTCCTGAACATCAGTGAAGGTGGGGGTGAGTTCACTGCTAAGTCCGACCAAGAACATCCCGGAAATAGCTTCAATTCTTCGTTTAATAGAGTTTCTTGATAAAAACACATGAAACTTATCAACAGATAAAACAAGTAAAGAATACCATGCGGCAGATACGAGTGAATAGAGAAAAGTAAGGAACAATACTTCCGATAATAAGTTATTTTGATTATGAACAAATTGGGGCATAAGGGATAAATAAAAAAGTGCCACCTTCGGATTAAATATATTGCTGATTAAACCTTGATAAAAGGAAGAACCAAAATTTTCAATGGTTTTATTGGTAGTGGTTTCAATAGATACTGGAGAATTATTGTCTGGTTTATTTCCTAAAAGACCTGAGGAGTACAGACTTGTTAAACCCAAATATAGAATGTAAATCGAGCCTAAAAATTTTATACCCATATATAATTGTGTTGATTGTGTTACAATAACGGATAATCCAATCGCCGCAAGTATGGCATGTACATAACATAACTAATAACAACACGATGCTTACAAAGGACAGCAATTCTTTCAGGGAAAACTCCATGACTTAAACCTACTTTTCTATCTGTTTAATTCACAATTATTACTTATTTTAGATAGGGTAGTAATACCAATTCCGGAAAATCAAATGATCTTTTCATAGAAAAACTAATCTTTAACACAAAACGATTGACACATTGGAGGATGATTATGAAAATAACTACAATAAAGGAGAATGGTATCGAGATTGCTGTTATAAGTACTAATGAAATACTGATTTCAGATGTTCAGTCAGCATTGGATCTTATTGCAACAGTAGCGTTTGAAACCGGCTGTAATCGTATAATTATAAATAAATCAGCAATTTGTGAGGACTTTTTTCACTTAAACACAGGACTTGCAGGGGAAATATTACAAAAGTTTATTAATTATCAGGTTAAACTTGCCATGGTCGGTGATTTTTCAGTCTATGAAAGTAAAAGTTTGAAAGATTTTATTTATGAAAGTAACCACGGAAAAGATATATTTTTCTTGCCAACTGAAGAACAGGCTGTAGAAAAATTGATTGTTGTTTAATGCGTAAAAAAGATTTTTTATATTTTGGATGGATAACTTCCTAATGGTTAGTTTTCACTTGTGAGGTACGAAGGCTAAGAAACTGAGGATAAAGGGAACTATTATGAACTAGTAAAACCTCTCACTGAATTAAATTGGTGAGAGGTTTCTTTGTATAGACAAGACTAAGTGGAGCGAACTTCGGGTACCGGCTGTTTTGCCGAAGCATCATCAGGTTCCTGAACAAATAAGGTGAGGATAAAGCCAGCTATAGGCAAGACCGATAATAGATTAAATACCCACGACAGTCCCAATGTATCGGCAACATGACCAAGTGCCAAGACACCCATGGCCCCTAAACCAATACTGAACCCCAATGTCAGACCTGAAGCCATGGCGATATTACCCGGCATCATTTTTTGCGCCATCACCAAACTGCTTGTAAAGGTTGCCGCCAGCAGAATACTAACAAGCGCTAAAAGAATAAACGCCCCAACGCCATCTAATACTTTGAAGAGATACAAGAGTGGGGCAACTGGTAAAATAGAGTACAGCATAACCTTTTTGCTGCCGTAACGGTCACTTAAGGGTCCTCCCAGTAAAGTGCCTGCTGCACCGGCGGCTAAATAAACCGTCAATAAAGAAGCGGCATAGGCGGAGTTACCATGCAGGAACGATGTGTAATACAAGGGGACAAAGGTGCTGATCCCGGAATTTACCGTCGATCGTGCCAGTACCATCCCGAGCAGTGCCAGCAACGGCAGATTCATACTGATTGCAACTTTGACCTTACCTGAACCGCCTTGTTTACGTTGCGGCAGACGGGTTAACTGCTTCAAGACCAAAAGCAACAAAATGCAAACTACAATATTAGGCACTATAAATAAATAAACGATGGTTGGGCTGCCGATTAACAAGGTGCCTAAAAACAACGAGCCAAGGGCAAAGCCTGCATTACCGCCGACTGAAAATACACTGGCACCTTTGCCCTTGGCTTTACCGCTTAGCCAGTTGACTATTTTTGCTCCTTCCGGATGAAAAATAGCACCGCCGAATCCGCTGACTGCTGTACACAACAGTACGAGTGGATAAGTTGGTACCAGTAATGAAACAAGCATCATCGCTCCGGCTATGAAACAACCAAAGGGCATCCACCACGGCCGCGATTTCCGATCACTTAAATAACCAAAGATCGGTTGGCTGACGGATGAAGTTAAGCTTTGCAGTAGCACGACAGCGGTTAATTCAGCATAGCTAAGACCGAATTTTGCTTTGAAAAAAGGCAAGGCTACAAACAAGGCGCCTGATGATAAATCGGTTACGGCATGGGCGCACGTAATCAGCCAGATGGGATAAGGAATACTTTTTACATATCGAAACAATAGACACACTCCTCTGTACAATTGACAAACTGTTTTTACCAGGATAATATTGATTGCATAAATCCCACAGGCCCTATTATAGTAGAAAATGCAGGAGGGTTCATGAATAATATTGTTTGATTTTAGCACGATATTGATATTATCGGCTAAGGGGGAAACTCTATGATTATTGCCGGCAACGGTCAGATGATCTATCAGGATATAAATAGTGACTTTCCGATTAGAATGGAGCGTAAAGAGTATCATGAGCCAGGGCCTATTTTAAAAAAGCATTGGCATGAGGAATTAATGATTTTCTATATAGAGAAGGGGAGTGCCATCATTCACTGCAACTCCCAACCGATCCCTGTTAGCGCAGGAGACCTGGTTATTATAAATACTAATGACATTCATTATGTAGAAAACTGCTGTTCCCATTTTGTCGAATCCTATATCCTCATCGATTTTAATTTCCTTCTTAGCCATAAAGATGACCTATGCCAAACTAAATACATCACGCCCTTGTTACAGAACCGTATTCGTTTTCAAAATAAGATTAAGAACGACGACGAACTAATTAGCCAGGTTTTGGACCTGTTCAGCGAATATGAACAGAAAAGACAGGGTTATGAATTATGGATTAAGGCTGGTTTTTACCGCATTCTTGTTTTGCTTATGCGGTGTTATGCCATACCGGTTACTGAAGAGATTAAAAACCGGCAGCACCATCAGTTGCGGTCAGTTTTAAAATACATTGATGAGCATTATGATCAAAAAATTAACCTCAAAGGTCTTGCAGCCATGACTAATGTTAGTCCACATCATTTTTGCCGTCTGTTTAAAAGCATTACCGGCATGCCGCCCGTTGCATATGTTAATTATTTACGTATCAATGCGGCGATGAAGTTACTGCAGCAGCAACACCATTTGCCTATCAGTGAAGTTGCTTTAGCCGTTGGCTTTAATGACAGTAACTATTTTAGCCGCCTGTTCAGAAAATATAAAAACATCTCACCAAAAGATGTAGCAAAAGAGCTTTCTATTACTAAAGTTTAGGGTGATAAATATGGCGTATAAAACAAATGTAATGAGAGTATTTGATAAAATGAAAATAGAATATAAAATTCATAGTTATATCGATACAAATGCTATTAGTGGCATTGAGGTTGCAGATGCTTTGCATCAGAATCCGAATCAAGTGTTTAAAACACTTGTCACAGTGGGGAAAACAAATAAATATTATGTTTTTCTGGTTCCAGTTGCAGGTGAATTAGATCTTAAAAAAGCTGCTGACAGTGTTAACGAAAAAACAATTGTAATGTTAAAAGCGGCAGATCTATTGGCTATTACTGGCTACATACATGGAGGATGCTCCCCTATTGGTATGAAAAAAAGTTTTTTTACTACGCTGGATCAGTCGGCAACTAATTTCGAAACAATCATATTTAGTGCCGGGAAAATTGGTTATCAGGTAGAGATAAGTCTTGAAGAATTAAAAAAGGCGATTAGATTTAGTTTAGCTGATATCATTTGTTCAAAATAGGATTACATAATTAAGGAATGCCATAGCTAAAGGACAGTCCTCAAAGTCTAGGACTGTCCTTTACTACGTAGTTAGGTTGTTCAATAACAGTGTTTTAATCTACTTTATTTTTCGTCATCAAATTCTTTTTCGTATCTGTGACCTTGGTGCTGATTAAACTTATTAGCAATAAAAAGATGCTACAAATAGTACTAAAAATAATTGTTACCATTTAATATTTTGAAAGGGTATCTTTGGGAGAGAATTAGCCATAATAAGCTATAAGTTTGGATAAGGGAGGTTTTTTCGTGCAGAAAGATATTTATGTGGTTGGTTTGATGGTTGATGAACGTGGTACCAAGGCCCCGGATGTACAGCAGGTCATTACTCGTTTTGGCAGCAGCATTTTATGTCGGAATGGCATCCCTAGCCCCAGCCGGGAGCGAGGGATTATTACGCTGACTATGGAAGCCACAGCAAATGAATACCAAAAGATGGAACAGGAATTAAAAAGTTTGCATGGGGTAACCATTGATTGCATTCATTTTAGCCAACCGGAATCTTTTCAGGTTTGTGAGACTAATTGATCTAGTTCCTAAGGGGTGGTTTTTTCCAAAGAATTCAAACCACCCCTTACTTATCGGCACTAATCATTCTTTATATTAAACTAAAGACTGGGAGTTGATTTTTCTATGAGATGCCCTTGCAGTGATTGCCAATGTCTTACTTGTGTGGGAACAACTTGTATCTGTGGAGACTGCGCTAACAATAAAATTACCTGTGGTGAGCAAAGGGGCAAGCTTCACTCCAAGGCATGTCCTAAAAATACTGAGAAAATATAATACATTCATCAATACGAGAACAGGGAAAGGGGAAAAGCGCTAAGTTGGCAACAGTACATATTTTTTATAACCTTGGCGATCGACCATTCCAGCCGCTTGGTGAAACCACTATGGATTTGGCACCGAGGCTGGCAAGTTAACTACCTTGTTAGTTCTAGATATTTAGTGGTGCTTTTGTGAGAGGCACCTCTACTGTGGGAACTTCCCAAATTACTTACTGCTATGGCATCAGTGGTCTTTAGTTTACCTAGGTGCTGGTTTGGCTTGTCTATTAATCAGGGCTAAAGTTAACATCATCCCTCAGTTTTAGGCCGGCGCTCTAATGTGGGTATGTTTTAACTTATCTTCTTTTGGCAGTTTTTCTGGCAGTGATAATATATTCTTCATTACCGTGACTGCCGATGGGTTGATAATCGAAATGATTGCGAGCCAGTAAATCGGTTACCTCATCAGAGTGATGAGCATTGAAGGATGCCATAGTGATCGTTAATTCATCTTCAAAGCCAACCTTGCTGATGGCTTGCTCTACTTTTTTTATTGCTTCGTTTCCATCAACTCGATTAAGATGAATTGTAATATTCGCCATAAAAAATACCTCCTAAAGTCTTTATTGTCCTAATGTATCCTTAACGAAGGTTCATTATGCAGCAGTATCAAGTTGCCAAGTATGGCAGTATTTGTGGGTTTATATCTGGATCGAGCTATGTTAGTCTAGAAACCAAGCACCGCACTCCCACAAACTCCAGACATCGCAAAAGCTTTGCTTTTCCTTGAAAGGAGTGAAAAAATGATGAATATCAAAAAAACTATTGCAACGCTGCTTATTTTTGCGACAATAGGAATATCTATTGTGCCTTTAACCAAACCAGCAGGACAAGCGGACGTAGCAGGTAATAAAGAAAAACTACAAGTTGCAAAAGCAATTACTGAAAAAGAGCAAATTCAAAAAGAGGATACTACTGTAAAGAACAATTCAAGGCCTAAAGAACCTCAAGTTTCCCGGGGAAACCTAAATCGTAATGAAGTTACTCTGTTAGCCATGGTCATTGAAGGTGAGGCGGCAGATGAACCTTACGAGGGGAAAGTAGCAGTGGGAGCTGTTATTTTGAATCGGCTAGAAGATAAGCAATTTCCCAAAACTTTGTCTGGAGTGGTGTATGAAGACTTGGCCTTTGAATCTGTGATGAATAATCAATATAAAAGACCTTTATCCCAGGAATCTGTAAAAGCGGCGCAGGCAGCCATTCATGGTTCCGACCCTACCAAGGGCGCTCTGTATTTCTGGAATCCAGTTACTGCCAAAAGTAAGTGGGTATGGTCTAGGCCAGTAACAGATCAAATCGGTAAACACGTATTTGCTAAATAAAAAAAGGGGAGTGTCGCAAACTACTTTTTGCGCACTCCCCTTTTTTTGGCTATTGTAGGGGGTTCAGTTCATTGGGCAACAGGTCTTTGATGAAAGTTAATTAACTGTTGTATGTCTTAACATTTAGGTTGCGGGGAGCTAAATCCTATTTCTAAATGACCTATTTTATCGCCACGATGATTCTTTAATATTGGTTGCCATAACTGCTGTAGCTTTTCAAATGCATCCTCATTCAAGTAGCCTAATTGACGTAATACCTGGATTACCACCGGGTCAATGGCCCGGGAACTACCATCTTCGATTTTTAAGGCTAGGCCAATACCCTGATCAACAATTCCTATGCAATAAATTCCCTCGGAACCCATCTTAGCTATTAGTTTTCCTTGGCTGACCTCCATAAGTATGGTATCAAGACGATCCGTACCCGCTACATAAAAGGGATATTGCGTCATGGACTGGCGGATGATATTCATAGCTTCTAGTCTATGCGGTTCAAAGTAACCCTGCGGTAAGGAAAGTCGGGCATAGGCCATGGCCATATGGCGGAGGGGTAAAGAAAATACTGGTACCCCGCAGCCGTCGACACCAAGACGGACTTTATCAGGTGATAGGGAGGTACATTGGCAGATGGTTTGAAGCATTTCCTGCTGAACCGGGTGGTCTTGCTGAATGTATCCAGCCAAGGGAGCTTCTAAAAGAAGGGCAAGGGCAAGCATGCCACAGTGCTTGCCAGAACAAGCATTGTGGTATGCCGTAAACGCATTGCCTGATGCCAAAATTTTCTTAGCGGTGGGGAGATGCATGGGGGCAGAGATACCACAATCTAAGTCTGATTCGGATAACCCCAGTTTGCTGAGAAGTCGGTGGATGGCTTCTGTATGCTGTTCTTCACCGTTGTGTGAAGAGGTAAACAAAGCCACCTCCTGACTGGATAAGTTATATTTCTTTATTACATGACGTTCCAGTAAAGGCAAAGCCTGAAAGGGTTTAGCTGCTGAACGCCAGTAGGTAACGTGATCGGGATTTCCTAAACTAAAAGTCACAGTTCCATCTCTATCAGCGATTACTAAATGTCCACGGTGTTGGGATTCCATTTGGCCTCCGCGAACAACGTTAATCAGTAGCTCAGACATCTGTATATTCCCCCCGCATATTCACATAAAAGGATCTTTCTCTAAACTTAGTTTAATACTTTGGCTCGAAAAATGCACTGATTATGTTGCGGGTTTGGATTTGGTAATTAGCGGGCTAAAAAGAATAACCCGTAGAGCATCGAAGAGACAATTAAAATAATGGGATGCAGTTTAAATTGAAAGACGGCCACTAAAGCAATTAAAGCGATTATCCAGGTAACTGGGATAGGAAAAGACTTTACACCCATATCCCAAGCAGTTTGCACCAAAAGCACTACCACTACCGGACGCACCGCTTTTAGCATACCAACCATTTGGGGTGCATCTTTGTATTTAAAATAGAGACCGGCTAAAGCAAGCATGGCTACGGCGGTGGGTACAACGGTACCCAACAGGGCTGAGGTAGCTCCTGAGATACCAGCAATTTTGTAGCCTACATAGGCAGCCATTTTTGTAGCGATAGGACCCGGTAATGCGTTGCCCATGGCTAAGGCGTCAGTAAATTCTTCAGTACTAAGCCATTTGAAATTTTCAACAGCCTCTTGCTGAATTAGGGGAATTACAGCGGGACCTCCGCCAAAACCAAAAATGTTGGCACGACCAAAGGCTACAAACAGCTGCCAGAGGACCAAGTAAAAAGGAACTGCTACTGCTGCTGCCACCGCAGCAGTATGAATTTTTTGCTGATCATCTGGAAGTTCAAGGGGTTTTATTTTGTTATCTGACATTAAAATCACTCCTTGTGTAAACGTATCCGATTTATCGATTTTTAATGAATCTTAGTGTCTAGTGGTAATCATGAGTATTTCTCATAATATAACTCACCAAACAATAGAATCCCCTCCCTTTCTCGTTAGACTCGTATGAACCGGAGCTGTATTTAACTATGAGGTAAATAAAATCCTTTGCATGGTATACTGGTATACCATAAACATACTATTCTACCTAGTGCTTTATGATCCTTCCTGAAAGAAAAACTTTTTTAAATAATTATCAGGGCATCAAAAAACCCGCTGCAATAAGCAGCGGGGTGTTATAATTAAAGAATAACAATGACTATCATAGTATCCAAATGAATAAAACTAATTGGAGAATGCCAAGGGCCGGTACGCCAAAGGCAAAAAATGATTTTCTTGTTTTATGATGGGCAAATTTCATCCCAAGATAACCTCCCGGTGCCCCTCCAAGCAGACAGGCAATGAGGAGATTTCTCTCGGATATGCGCCATCCTCCGGTGCTGGCAAACCACTTATCAAGATTGAACATGATGAAAGTGAAAATATTTACTGCCAGCAGATACCATAGTAAAACTTCCATCCGTATCCCCCCTTTTATGCGATAGTTAGTTCTTAATTATAGTATAAAGGAATATGGTTTATTTTGTCTAATAAATTTTAATAAAGTCTATTTTTGGCATATCGGAAAGTATAAAAACTTTCCGATATGCATAAGAGCAAACTAAGCTTACTTGTGCCCTTAGGGTACGCCGGCGTCTAAAGACTTGGCGTAAGCAAGTTTTTCTAATTATCTAAAGGGAAGGTGATACAGATGAAACGGTTGGTTCGCTCGCGTTCCCATAAAATGCTTGCCGGCATATGCGGCGGGCTTGCGGAGTATTTGGATATGGACCCCACAGTGATAAGGGTCATTTACGTAATTCTTTCTGTACTTTCTGCTGCTTTTCCAGGTTTGTTGATTTACTTAATTCTCGCTTTTGTAATACCCAGTGAATAAAGAAGGTAGTAGCGTTATGTTAATTAATTTAAAAATTAATACCAACTCTCAATGACTCATTCATTTTGTGGATGGGTTATTTTTTTTGATTGTTGAAGCGGGGATAAGTAAAAAATTAAATTATAAAAGTTTTATTTAATTAATTCAAGATTTGATTTTGTCATAACTTTTGCCGTTTTCTCAAAAATAGTTATGTAAAATTATTGACATATGTTCATTATAGTTATAATATGGTTATGAACAAAAGATCAAAATGAGGTGTAAAAATTGGCAAGACCCCCCAAGTGCCGCTTGGTTGAAAGACTACCCATGGTGACCTATTTTAAACCTCAGGGTATTCCGATGAGTCAATTATCCGAGGTTGTGTTAACGGTGGAAGAATTAGAAGCAGTCCGACTGAGTGACCTGGAGGGACTGGAACAAGAATTTTGTGCGGAAAAAATGGCTGTTTCCAGACCAACCTTTCAAAGAATGATTACAGGGGCAAGAAAAAAGATTTCCGAGGCACTGATCAATGGTTTAGCGATTAGAGTGGAGGGAGGAAATTTTCGGCTCTCCCTTAGCTCATTGGAGTGTGGTCAATGCGGCCATAGATGGGAAGGAACCTTTTGTCGACATCATACGAAGTGTCCTAAATGCTGTTCGAAGAACTGGCGGACCTTGGTAAGAGAGTCGGGAAAGATGCACATAGGCGGAGGAGGAGAAAAGGATGAGTAATGAAAATGGACAGTGTTCAAGTTGTGGAGAAATGAATGAGGGTACCTGCGGCGGAGAGAAATGCAGTCCACCCCCTAAACTTCATCCCGGTGGACCAAGTAAAATTCGTAATGTCATTGCTGTTATGAGTGGTAAAGGGGGTGTCGGCAAATCCTCGGTTACTTCCCTAATGGCAGTAAATTTAAAAAGAATGGGTTACCAAGTAGGCGTGTTAGATGCAGATATTACCGGTCCGAGTATCCCTAAGATGTTTGGGGTAAAAAGAGTACCGCCCAGCCAGGGGCTTATGTTACCTGCCCAAAGTCGTACAGGTATTCCCATTATGTCATTGAATCTTCTGCTAGAAAAGGAAGATGAACCGGTTATTTGGCGGGGGCCGATGATTGCAGGAGCAGTGAAACAGTTTTGGACAGATGTAAATTGGGGTGAATTAGATTACCTGCTAATTGATATGCCTCCAGGCACGGGTGACGTTCCATTAACGGTTTTGCAGCAAATTCCGGTGGATGGCATCGTGGTAGTGACTTCCCCTCAGGATTTGGCAGTGATGGTAGTTAAGAAAGCTGTTAAAATGGCTGGCCTTATGGAAGCTCCTTTACTGGGTTTTGTGCAAAATATGGCCTATGCTACTTGTCCCAAGTGTGGCGAGAAGTTTGAGATTTTTGGTAAGGCTTTGGAGAAGGGGGATATACTGGATGGTCTGCCGGTATTAGAGGTTCTTCCCATTGATCAAGAGTTTACCCGGTTATGTGACAATGGCTTAGTGGAAGAAGCCCCTATTCAGGTTTTTGAAGATATCCCTAAACTGCTTAAAGTGAAAAGCCAAGTAGGTTAGTAGGTAAATGATGTAGGCAAATTTTAAAGAGCAGGCCGTGATTCCCGTTTATAGTGAGGGTAGCTCAAGAGGCAAGGATTTTACCTGCGATTACAAAGGCCAAAGGGTGGCCGTGAGTTGGTGATTGGTTACGGGGATTACGTTCCTTTAGGTTAAAAGGAGTGAATAAAATGAGGGTAGCTGTTTCCGCTTCTGGCCAGACCCAATTAGATGAATTAAACCCGCGCTTGGGCAGATGTGAGTATTTTGTAATTGTGGATGATGTCTCTGGTGAAACCTGGGCTATTGAAAATACCGGCCGATTGTCTACTGGTGCTGCCGGCATTGCCACAGCCACCTTGTTACATAACCACCAAGTGGATGTGGTTATTACAGGAAATGTTGGCCCCAATGCTTTCACTGCGCTGGAGGCTGCCGAGATTAAGGTGTACACGGGTACTAAGGGCAAGGTACAGGACTTACTGGAACAATATCGGAACGGTAATCTTAGCAAGGCTAGTGGTCCTAATGTCGGGCCTCATGGGAGTTAGGGGGGTGTGGAATGAGAATATCCATAGCCAGTGGTAAAGGTGGTACCGGCAAAACTTTGGTAGCTACCAGTCTTGCCTTATCCTTGATGGACCAACCAAGACCCGTTCAATTATTAGACTGTGATGTGGAAGAACCCAATGCCCATATATTTTTTAAGATGAAGCAAGCTGGCAGCCAAAAGGTATTTTTACCGATTCCCAAAGTAGATTATGATCAGTGCCAGTATTGTGGAAAGTGTGTTGAGGTTTGCCAATTTAATGCCATCGCCCTGATGAAAAGAACCTTAGTGATCTTTCCAGATGTTTGTCATAGTTGTGGGGGTTGCTGGTATCTTTGTCCCACCGAGGCATTGCAACCCACACCTCGGGAAGTGGGGGCTGTAGGAATTAGCCAATCAGGCTCCTTTACATTGGTTAGTGGTACATTAAAATTAGGTACACACATCAGCCCACCCGTGATCAAGGCTGTACGGGCAAAGGAAGATCCCGACAGTATCGTCATTATCGATGGTCCCCCTGGTAGTTCTTGTCCTGTAATGACCATAGTAGACGGAACAGATTATTGTATCCTGGTTACCGAGCCAACCCCCTTTGGCTTAAATGATCTGGTTTTGGCAGTAGAAATGCTTCAGGTATTAGGCATTGCCTGCGGGGTCGTTATTAACCGGGATGTTCCCGAAAACGATATCATCGACCGTTATTGCGAGGATAAAGGACTTCCGATACTTTTGCGAATTCCCCTCAAAACCGAAATTGCCAGAGCCTATGCCAAGGGAATAACTCTGGTGGAAAGTGATCCCCATTGGAAGCCAAAGTTCTTAGAACTTTACCAGAGGGTGGTTAGGGAGGTGGCACAATGAAGGAATTGACCATCATTAGTGGTAAAGGTGGCACCGGCAAGACTAGTATTCTAGGTGCTTTTGCTACCCTGGCGGGTAGTTCTTTACTCTGTGATTGTGATGTGGATGCTGCAAACCTCCATATTTTACTGAACCCCAGCATAAAAGAAACCTATGAGTTCTATGGTGAAAAGAAAGCAGAAATTCTTCCAGAACTTTGTACCGACTGCGGAAAATGTGAAGAGCTGTGCCAATTTAAGGCCATTCAAAAGGGACAGATCAACTCCTATGCCTGTGAAGGCTGTGCAGTTTGCTACCATGTTTGCCCTGCTGAGGCCATCAAAATGAAGCCGCATCTCTCTGGTCACTGGTATATTTCAGATACTAAATGGGGTCCGATGGTACACGCTAAATTAGGTATTGCCCAAGGTAATTCCGGGCTATTGGTAAATAGGGTACGAAAAAAAGCCAGAGAGGTGGCTAAGGAGCATAATTTATCCCTGATCATCAGTGATGGACCACCCGGCATAGGGTGTCCGGTTATTTCTTCCTTAGCGGGAACCGATATGGCTTTAGTTGTTACCGAACCCACAGCTTCGGGCATTCATGATTTAGAAAGAATAGTTAAGGTAGCGTCGGGCTTTGGGTGTATTACGGCAGTTTGTATTAATAAATATAATTTGGATGAGGATAATTGCAGGTTTATTGAAGATTTAGCCGAAAAATTAGAAGTGCCGGTTATTGGCAAGATTCCCTATGATGCAGCAATGGCCGAAGCAGTTTTAAAAGGAATTCCCGTAACGATTTTGGGTCAAGGAGCTGCCCAAGAGCCCCTTGGCGAACTCTGGCAGCAGGTCAAACATCTACTAGGAGCCAGGTAAAATGTTGCGGTATCAATGTCTACGTTGCGGTAAAATTGTTGAGTATCTTAAGGTTCCTGGAAGGACTAAAGAAAAGCCGAAAAATTGTAGCTGTGGGGGAGAACTGGCATCGGTCAACAAAAATGTTGATAACATAAAAGGAGGAGAACTAATGAAAATTGCTATGCCAGCAAGAGAGGGTCAAGTTAATGCACATTTTGGTACTACCCAAGAGTTTTGCATTATCGAATTAGAAAATGGAAAAGTAAAGAACAAACAAATTATTTCCAACGAAGGATTGCAGCATAACCACGGTGGCATTGCCAATATGTTAAAAAATGAGCAGATTGAGGTTATTATCTGTGGTGGTATCGGTGGACATATGATTCAAGCACTGGAAAAGCTTGGCCTTAAGGTCGTTAACGGAGCTGCTGGTTCTCTGGAAAGTGTCGCCGAGGCCTATGCAGCGGGTAACCTGGTAACTCGCCCTGTTAGCTGTGGTTGTGGCGGCGGTGGTGATGGACATCATCACCATCATCATCATGGTGGCGGTGGCTGCGCCCACTAAAAAAAACACCCGCATGTGTTAAACACATTGCGGGTGTTTTTTTAAACGCTTTTAAGCCCCTTCCTCTGTAGGTGGGGTCTTAAAGGCGTTTGAATTATAACAGACCCATTTTTTTTGCTTGTTCTCTTAGTTCCGGACGATGGTCCGGGTGAGCAATGTTGATTAGGGCTTCTGCCCGTTGCTTAAAAGTACGCCCGGATAATTTAGCAACGCCATATTCCGTAACAATATAGTCTACATCATTTTTACTAGTGGTAATAACAGTTCCCTCCCGAAACATGGGAACAATTTTGGATTTTCCTTTCACAGTCGAATGTAGGACAATAAAGGCTTTACCCTCGGGGGCTTGCACAGCTCCCCGAACAAAATCAACTTGCCCGCCGGTACCACTGTATTGAATGGGTCCAATGGTCTCTGAGGCACATTGACCCAACAGGTCTACTTCTACAGTTGCATTAATGGAAACCATCTTGATATTTTTGCCGATGATATTGGGGTTATTGGTATAGGAGACCGGATGCAGTTCAAACATGGGATTGTCATTGAGAAAGTCGTATAATTTTTTAGTCCCAAGGGCCGCACAGGCCAGGGCTTTGCCGCGATGAATGGATTTAGCGTTGTTCGTAACTGCCCCAGCCTCAATTAGGTCCACCATACCATCTGTAAGGATCTCTGAATGAATCCCCAGGTTTTTTTTGGTTAACAGGGCTTGAGCCACTGCGTTAGGAATTTTACCAATCCCCAGTTGCAGGGTGGAACCATCTTCGATTAAATCAGCCACGAATTGGCCGATTGCCAAATCCTCAGTTCCCGGCGTCAGAAAGGGTATCTCCGGTAGGGGGGAATCATCTTCCACCAGGAAATCTGCCTGGGTTACGTGAATAAAGGTGTTACCATGGGTACGGGGCATATTGGGGTTTACCACCAGGATAATTTTCTTAGCCTTTTCAGCAACCGTAGTGGTGTAATCTATGGAAGTACCAAAACTAAAGAAGCCATATTTATCCATGGGGGAAACAGTGGCCATCAGCACATCCACTTCAATAAATTCAGCAAACATACGGGGGGAGAGGGAGAAATAATTGGGCATGATATCGAAACGACCACTTTGTACACCATTTCGACTGGTACCGCTGGTAAACCAGGACACATGGGTAAAATGTTCGTCCATGCCAGGTTCCAGATATTTTGCCGGGCGCATAGGTATCATTTGATGGATACGAACGTCCCTTAATTGGTCCTTGCGGTTGGCCATTTCATCAAGCAGCACAGGGGTTTCTGCGACACCAAAGGCTACCACAACATCATTATTTGGCCGAATGCATTCTACAGCCTTAGCTGCAGTCACCAATCTAGCACTGTATTGATCCTTTAATAAATCTGGATTACTGGTAACAAATCCCCGATCTTGCCAGGCCATGAAAAGCCCTCCTTGAAATCCGAATATTAAATTTTACTTAAAAGATCAACTATAAGACTTCTACATTATCATTCTAAATCCCTTCTGGATATCTGTTTAGTCTGTATAGATTTGTCTCATACATGCAAAAATAGTAGCGATAAAAGGTTTAGGAGGAGGATAAATTGCCCTGGTTTATTACGGCTATCGTGTCCTGGATTATATTTTATTTTATGGTAGATGTTCAGCAGTTAAGAAGAACAATTTTTGGTGGGATTTTTACTGTTGCCCTAGGTTCCCTGGTTGATTGGGGTGGTCAACATTTACATTTATATCAATTTAGGGATCTGATCATTCCCTGGGCAGGTTGCTCAATTTTTTATAAATTTGGTCCGATTTTCGTCATAGGAGTTCTATTTACCCAGTATTTACCTCGTAAGAGGTCTTTACAGATTATTAATATCTTGGTGGTTTCTCTTCTCTATTTAGCCACGGAGGCTTTGATTTTGCAAACGGGTGTCGCTAATTATCTCAACTGGCATATTTTGGCTAGCTTTATCGTAGACCTGGCGGCTATCACATCACTAACCTGGCTGGCACAAACCTTTCAGTTGGCACCCAGTTCAATGAAAAGCTTTTTTTAAGATGAATGCCCCCCTGTCCAGCAATGGCAGGGGGGTAACTGTTAATTGCTAATGGGTAAGGCTGCAAGCCAGCGGAGATATTGCTGAGGGAGTCCAAAGAATTGAGCGCCACTGTACATTTTTTCAAGATACTGGCGGTTAGGTAAGAAACTGTCATCAGCAGGTGTCCTATAACTATCACAACAGAGGTTACCAAAACAACTTTTTACCACCACTCGAATCTTACGACATTGACTTATCTGCTTTTGATTGGCATCGAGAATCTGATGTCCTCCGGGCGGCAAGCAATAAAGCACTCCCCAGACCATATTTCCCGGGGATCTTTCAAATCCGGCCATACCTCCTGGAGTAGCACTTTGATTAAAAACTAACCGATACCCCTCCAAAACACCCCGGCACAAAAAATGGCTACCCGGACAGCGATTTTGATACATGTGGTCAGGATTAAGATTCGTTCCGTAGGCAAAATAAAGCCTACCTTCGCCAGCCAACTCAGATAAATAATCTGAAACCAGGATATCTACCTTTTGCTGAGATTCCTTTACGGTTAAAAAGCGACAAGAGGTGATGGGCCTGTCAGCCTCTTCATCCAAGGAAAAGATTAATTGCTGAGAGGTAAGGGAATTGATAACTTGGATTAATTCTTCGGTTAAAAAATTTCCCCGGTTGGCAATCATTTGAAGTGAAGGGGCATTATCGGCATCACGGATGATACTTAAAACTGCCATGGTTAAATCTATATCAGTCATAGGTCCAACTACCTCCTTAAAGGACAAAATGATACTACTTCTTCTATGTGTGAATCATTATTCCCTTTCTATTATACTCTGTAAACCATAAACTATTTTTGCGAAATTGACATGTAGGGCTAGCAAGAGGTAAGATTTACTTGGATAACAAAGGATGGAGGTTTATGCCAATTGGATTACTTAGTAAGAGGAGTTGCTACCGACGGTAGCTTTCGCATATTTGCGGCTAGGACCACAGAGACGGTAGAGGAAGCAAGACGAAGACATAACTGCTGGCCTGTGGCAGCGGCGGCATTAGGTCGAACCATGACGGCAGCCCTACTATTAGGGGCCAACCTAAAGGGAGAGGATATTTTAACCGTTCGAATTATGGGAGACGGTCCCTTGGGGGCCATCATTGTTTCTGCCAATGCCAATGGTCAGGTAAGAGGGTATGTCCAGGAACCCCAGATACATCTCCCCAGTACACCGGAGGGTAAGCTGCCGGTGGGGGCTGCGGTAGGTCGAGGACAATTGCATATTACCCGTGATTTGGGGTTAAAGGAGCCTTTCACCGGGAGTGTGGAATTAATTTCCCGAGAAATAGCGGAAGACATGGCACATTACCTTACCACCTCTGAACAGACCCCTTCTGCGGTATCTTTAGGAGTTTTGGTGGACACAGACAATTCCGTGGTTGCCGCCGGTGGATTACTATTGCAGCTATTACCCAATGCCGATGAAGATGTTTTACGCAGCCTGGAGGAGAATTTGGCTAAGTTGCCCCAGCTCAGCACCTTAATTAAGGACGGTGAAACCCCTGAGGATATTATTAACAGAGTCACTCAGGGCTTAGATATCAAAATTCTGGAAAGCAATCCTGTTTGTTTCTGCTGCCAGTGCTCCCGGGAAAGGTTAGAGAATTTACTGATCGGCATTGGTAAGGAGGAAGTTAGTTCTATGCTGGAGGAACAAGGGGGGGCGGAAGTTAACTGCCATTTTTGTTCCGAGCAATATCGTTTTGAGGAAGAAGATTTGCAAAGAATTTTAGTGAGAATTGAAGAACAAACCAAATAATCTAAAGGGAGTGGCAGGGATGATTACACATATTGTCTTTTTTAAATTCAGGGATGCAAGGGATATTGAAAGGGTTAAGGAAGCCTTGTTGGGTCTACAGGGTAAGGTTCCGCAATTGCGCCACTTAGAAGTGGGTGTTGATATCATCCGCTCGGAACGTTCTTACGATTTGGCGCTGGTAACTAAATTTGATTCTTTGGAGGATTTAGACGCTTACCAGGTGCATCCTGATCATCAGGAAGTCGCAAAACTTATCGGCACTGTCAAGGAATCAGCGGTGGCGGTGGATTACCAATCGTAATAAAAGAGCAGCAACCATTCTTTTGGAATGGCATGCTGCTTTTTTACTTAACTTTTTGGTATTGTAGGTAAGAATAAACCAAAGTGATGATGGTGGGGAGGAAGATACCCGCCATAAATAGAATACCACCGAGTGTTGAGTCTACAAAGGCCGACAGGAGTGCCAAAAGTCCTCCCAACACCATCAATTTCCCACCAACACGGTGGGTTTTGTTCCATACCTCTTCATTAGCCAGCGTCCAAGGAAGTCTAAATCCCACCAGATAATTGTACCTGATTTTGCTCATGTAATTTCCTAATACTACAAATAACAGGGCAAGTATGCCTTTGATCAAAAATGCTACGTTAATCTCATATCCCCTAGCTATGAGCAGGGGCAAAGGAGTAATCATGAGCATGACCAATACAATAGCGGTTCTGATTTTTTCATAACTGGAGGCAAATTTCTCGTAGTTTTGCTTTTTCGGATCAAGAGACGGGGTAAAGGTTAAGCCCAGATAAAGAACCAGAGGTAACAGCGGCATAATTAAACTGGCCACAGCTTTATGGGAATAGTCGTCAACTTCCCCTTGCAGGTTCCAATGAGAGGGTACTTGATCTGGCAGAGACGGATAAAAAGAGGCACAAAGGCCCCAAAAAAGTATAAGGAAGCCCAGGGTAAGCCAACTAAATTTTATACCATACCTTGTTTTCATTATGAGTCCCCTCCTTTGTCAATAAAACCGGCAAACCAGCCCATAACCTCTTCCAAAACCGAGGTATTCAAAGAGTAGTAAATGAATTGCCCTTTACGTTCATCTAACACCAAAGTAGCATTTTTTAAGATACTCAGATGATGTGAAATGCTGGGGCGGGAGATATGAAAATGGTCGGCGATTTCGCCAGCAGTTAAATCTTTTTCCCGCAACATTCTGAGGATTTCCCTTCTGGTAGGGTCTGATAAAGCTTGAAAAGTTGCATTAATACCAGCCATAACATCACCCTTTTAGATATTTAGATATTTATCTAAATATCAATATAGTATTTTCGTGGGTAGAAGTCAATAAAAACAGGATAGTAAATTACTGCCAATAAAATAGACAGAGGTGTTGAGCAACGCAATAGGCCGGTTATTGTATCATTCTATAACTATAGTGTAACATAATCCTTCCAGGTAACGTCCTTATCATAAATACCTGAAGTGGAGTTGAAGAGGTGAAAAAATTATTATTGTAATATTTATTTTAGGCTTTTTTGGGGCTACCAGTAGTTTATTATTTTCAAGTCACAAGGGATTAGACATTGCGGATATAAATTAAATGTAAATCCGAATGAAGGGTTTGGGGAGAATTTAATGAAACTATATTATCATGATAATGAAGGGGAACTTATATACAGAATATATCTTTGGATATTTTGAGAAAGGTTATTATGGGGATAGGTGGTAAGAACATGAAAAGATGGTTTAAAAGAGTTACCTTACTAATAGCAATATTTGTGGTACTGCTGCTAGGTGTCAACGGATATATGAAAAAAACAGGACAACGCCATATGATTGATCTGCAGGATTCGTATCAGGCAGAAGCAGCCATTGTGTTAGGAGCCTATGTCACGCCCAATGGATACCTTTGTGATATGCTGCGGGACCGGGTGGAAACTGCTGTAGAATTATACAATATGGGTAAGGTCAAGAAACTGTTAATGAGTGGTGACCATGGACAGGAATCCTACGATGAAGTGAATCACATGCGGCGTTATGCGGAGCAATTGGGTGTTCCGAGTGAAGATATTTTTATGGATCATGCTGGCTTTAGCACCTATGAAAGTATGTATCGCAGTAGAGATGTTTTTCAAGTAGCTTCTGCCATCATCGTTACCCAGGAGTTTCACCTACCCAGGGCCATCTACATAGCCCGTACGATGGGATTAGAGGCTAAAGGCTACAAAGCAGATAAACACCTATATAGCGGTATCCAATACAATGAAGCCAGGGAAATCGTGGCCAGGAATAAGGATTTTATCAACGTACATCTACTAAAACCACAGCCCAAATTCCTTGGGCCGGTTATCTCGATTAACGGCGATGGCAGACAAACCAGAGATTAAGCAAGGGGAACCCGCCTAACCAGAAGGGCTATTTTCTGCAGGGATTTCCGGAAATATTGTGTAATAACTAGAATTTAAGATATTTAACAGAGATTATAGAGGAGATAAGGAGAGCCAGTATGAAACAAATTCTAATCAAGAATGGTTTAGTCATTACCATGAATGGACAGCGGCAGGTTTTTGAGGGTGGAGATGTACTGGTCGCAGGTGATCGCATTCTTGCTGTGGGGATGGTTGCGCCAGAACAAATTATGGATGATGCGGAAGTAGTGGATGCCAAGGGAAAAATCATACTGCCAGGTCTTATCAACACCCACGTCCATTTGTCCCAACAGTTGGCCAGGGGGATTGGTGATGACGTAGATTTATTAACTTGGTTGCGGCAGAGGATCTGGCCTTACGAAAGCAGTATGGATTTGGAGGATTCCTATATTTCTTCCTTAGCTTGTTGTCTGGAGCTAATTAAATCAGGAGTAACAACCTTTGCCGAAGCGGGTGGACAGGAAGTAGACGGCATGGGTCGAGCGGTGGCAGAAAGCGGCTTACGGGCTAATTTAGCCCGCTCCACCATGGATTGTGGAGAAGGGCTACCCACCCGTTGGCAAGAAGATACCCAAGTTGCCCTGCAAAAACAAGAAGAGTTGCTGAAACGCTGGCATGGTCAGGCCGAGGGGCGCATCCGCTTCTGGTTTAGTTTAAGGACTATTTTTAATAATTCGGATGAGTTAATTAAAAGAACCAAAGTATTAGCAGATCAATATGGTGTAGGAATTCATATGCATGTGGCCGAGGTATTGGAAGAGATCCAGTTTGCCAGGGAGAGCAGAGGGCTCCCCACGGTGGAACACCTGGCGAAATTAGGGGTACTGGATCGCAATTTCCTGGCTGTTCATACTGTATGGCTGTCAGATAAAGAAATTGATCTCTTTGCGTTACATGATGTAAAGGTATCCCATAACCCTGGTGCAGCTATGAAGGTACTTGGTTTTGCTCGGGTTCCTGATATGTTGGACAGGGGTATCCCGGTTTCCCTTGGTACCGACGGTGCTCCTTGCAACAATCGCATGGATATGATGAGCGAGATGTATCTCACCTCTTTAATCCACAAGGGACGCACCCTGAATCCCCAAGTGGTGCCAGCAGAGAAGGTGTTAGAAATGGCTACGATTTATGGTGCTCGCTGTCTTCTTTGGGAGGATGAAATCGGTTCCTTGGAGCCAGGTAAAAAAGCAGATTTAATTATGATTAACCCGACATCTCCGAGCAGCTTACCCATGCACGATCCCATTGCTAATCTGGTCTATGCCATGAATTCCAGTAATGTGGAGTCTTCTATGTGTAATGGCAGGTGGCTCATGCGTGGTCGAAAAGTCCTTACCATGAGTGAAGAAAAAATCTTACAGGTGACCCAGGAACGGGCCGCAGCCCTGATAAAAAAAGCAGGCATTACTTTACCGGAGCGTTTTCCTGTGATTCGTACTGCTGCCCAATGAGCCGATGTTGCGGCTCTTGGGTAGGCCATCGGCCTTCAGCCTTTAGTTCTTCCAGCCGGTTAAAGAGTAAGTCTTAGTTCACCAACCAGGCTGAGGGCTGACGACCGTTACCGTTTTTAATTTTCGATATATCTGCATAATAAGGAACTTAATTCCTCCACTGGTAGGGGACGGCTAAATAAATAGCCTTGCATTTCATTGCATTGGTGATTTTGCAGAAATTGTAGCTGTTCTTGCGTTTCCACTCCTTCGGCGGTTACTCGCTTTTTTAAGTTTTGGGCCAGCACGATGATGGTGCTAACAATGGCGGCATCACCTGGATCATGGGAGATATCTCGAATAAAGCTACGGTCAATTTTAATCATGTCAATGGGAAGGCGATTTAGATAGCTTAAAGAAGAATAGCCGGTGCCAAAATCATCAATGGCGATGGTAATCCCCATTTTTCGCAGTTCAAACAACATTTTGCTAGAGAATTCCACATCTTTCATGGCCACACTTTCGGTAATTTCCAATTCCAACCACTGAGGGTCCAATTGGGTTTCCTGGAGAATTTTAGCAATTCTTTGGACAAGGTTTTTTTGTTGGAATTGGCGGGCCGAAAGGTTCACATTTATTCGCATAGGAGGACATCCCGCGTCTTGCCAAGATTTATTCTGAGCACAGGCAGTCCGAAGTACCCACTCTCCGATGAAAACAATCAACCCAGTATCCTCTGCTACCGGAATAAACTCATCGGGAGAGATTAATCCCCACTGAGGGTGCTGCCAGCGGATCAATGCCTCCATACCAATAATTTTACCCGTGGTGAGTTCCACCAGTGGCTGATAGTAAATAATAAACTCATCTCGGTCCAAGGCTCGCCGGAGGTTATTCTCCAATTCCAAACGCTGCAGAGACGTGGCATTCATGGCAGGGGTATAGTATTGGAAGTTGTTACGCCCCGTTACTTTAGCCTGGTACATGGCGGCATCGGCATTTTTTAACAAAGATTCAATATCTTCGCCATCGGCTGGATATACAGCGATACCAATACTGGTGGTGATATGAAATTCATGATTGCCAAGGAGACAGGGTTCTTTCATGGTCTCTATAATTTTTTGAGCGATCTTACCGGCATCTTCAGTTCTATTGATATTCGGCAATAGAATAGTGAACTCATCTCCACCGATGCGAGCTATGGTGTCGCTCTTACGTAAAAGGGAAGACAGACGACTGGCAATACTTTTGAGAAACTGATCGCCCATATCATGCCCAAGGGTATCATTTACCTGCTTAAAGTAATCCAGATCTAAAAATAAAACGGCCAACTTACTGCTGTACCTTTGGGCTTGGCTTAGGGCAATGGAGAGACGATCATTAAACAATGAGCGGTTAGGTAAGTCAGTTAAAGGGTCGTGATAGGCGAGATAGCGTAGTATTTTCTCAATCCGTCTGCGTTCGGCTAACTCCTGCTGGGCGGCATTATATAAATGGGCATTATCTAGAGCGATAGAGGCTAATTGGGCGAAGCCTGTCAGCAGTGATATTTCATCAGTTCCGATTTCCTTATTTTCTTCTGAAAAGTTAATACCAATGATGCCAATCACTTCGGATCCTGATGTAAGAGGTGCAGCTACTCCGGCATGGATTTTCAAAAAGTGTAAACTAGAGGAACGTCCAGCCCAAGTCGCGTAATCCTCAACCACCATCGGTTTGCCGGTTTGCCAAACTTTACCTGCCAGTCCTTCACCTAGTTTCATACGAAAGCCAATGATATCTTTACATTGGCCAATCCCCAAGCGCAAAATAATTTCATTCTGATCACTATTAACCAGATAAATCCAACCATGTTCGGTTTTCAACATAGCTGCCGCGCGGGATACAATGTCTTCAAGTAGTTCATCCAAATCTAAGCGATTCATTAAGCCTAGGGCAGTTTGGTGCAGGGTTGTTAGGTAACGGTTTTGTAGGGCAAGTTTTTCTTGGGCTAATTTATATTCAGTAATTTCATGAAAATAGATAGAAAGACCTTGCTGTGAGGGATAGGCATGAATATTAAACCATTTGCCTAGTGGCGAAAAGAAATATTCAAAATGCATCTGAACTTTTTCTTCCATTACCTTCATCAAAGAAGAGTGGATAGAAGTATCAATAACCGAATAAAATCTATCCCACAAATATTTGCCAATAAGATCTTCTTTCTTAAGGCCTAAGAGTTTCTCTGCTTCTTTGTTGACATAGGTTACTTCCCAGCGGTCATTCACGGCATAGAAAGCATCGGTAATGCTCTCTAGAATATTGTATAATTCATGGTGGGCTTGCCCTAGTTCCCCATTAATCATTCTCAATTCTTCTTCAATGGAAAGGAGTTCTTCGTTACTGGCGGTCATTTCTTCATTGGCAGCGACCAATTCTTGCTCAATGAGTTTCCGCTGGGTAATATCTCTGCCCTCAGCCACCAAGTAGATGACTTGATTATTTTCATCTAAGACAGGGTTTAGTGTAAAATCAATATAGATATACTTACCACTACTAGTACGATTTTTAGCTTCGAAATAAACGGTTTGTCCGGAAGCCGCTCTTTTGACAGCCTTTTTTAGTCTGTTACTAAGGATTGAATCATAATTCCACCAAGGGGTTTCCCAAAACTTTTGGCCCACCAGTTGGTCTGAGGGGGTATTAATTAGTTGCGCAGCTGTCTCATTGACCAATAACAGTGTTCCGTCTGGTGCTACCTTCCCGTTGAGGGTAATTAAATTATCAATATAATTTTTTAACTCCCGTTCTTTATTCGTCAAACTATTCATTTAAAAAATACCTCACGCTTTGGGAATACTCATAATTCTTATGATAAAGTAAATTCTACAGCACCACAATATTACCTTTTTTTAACATATGTTAATTATAAAAATATTATAAAATATTACAGATAAAATAAGGCCCCCGCAAAAGGCGGAGGCCATAACAAGTCTTCCTATTCGGAACTGAGACGGTGCAGTTCTTCAGTGAGTTTCTTAAATTCAAGCGAGTTTTTTTCATCCAAGCACTCATCAATTTTTAACAATAGTGCCTTGCGACGAGCTTCCTTTTTGTTAACAGTTCGCACAGCATCCACCAACATCCGATGGGCAATAGCAGCTGGATTCCGCTTAGTGGCGACCCTTCTCCGATTGGTTTGGGTGCAGAGCAAGCAATTGGGTGGACTGGCATAGGAGAGCCACATGTAAAGTTTTGTGGGAGGATTTTGTTTTAACTGATAAATAACCTCATCCACTGAGCCATAACTGACGTTATTTCTACGAAAATCAAAGGGGAAGGTATTGGTGTACACTGCGGAAATCAGTACAGCATCTTTTTTATCCGACAAATTGTGAGTAAACTGCACCCGGGATAGAAGTGTCTTGTCACCTTTGATAAATTCAAGCACTTGAGCTGCCTCAGGTTTTTTTAATCGATTGGTACGCAGAAACCAGACAATCAATTCCCTTTTTTCGGCCAGACTATTGGCTAGCATGATGGTCCCCCCTTTAACAGAATTGTGAAGCTTAAACATTAATAATTAGACTTGAGCCATGATAAATCCTGCTTTTTGAGGAGCGGTAATATATGACATATACCTCCAAGGGGTCATACCCATGTCTATGTTTATTCGCCGGTAGCACCCTATTTGCCTGAAAAACAACAACTGATGTCTACCAATTTTAGCAATGGGTTCATTACAGGGAGGTCAAGGGTTTTATGCAAGAGCAGCGAGAAGGTTATCTGAAAATAATCATCGATACAGAAAAGGATCAATGGACTGTGGAGCGAGTATTCAGGCAGTCTATGGGTGTGTCCCGCAGTCTGCTGCGCCGAGCCAAGAGGGAGGAGAACATCCTGCTTAATGGCACCAGGGTAAAAAGCAATACTCGGGTAAGGGAAGGGGATTGTCTGGAATTAGTGATCCATCGGCAACCATCCCAGGTAATTCCGGAACAGCTAGCATTAGATATTCTTTATGAGGATAGGGACTTGCTGGCGGTAAACAAACCGGCCAATATGCTGGTTCACCCACTAACGAATCAAGCCACGGGTACCCTGGCCAATGGCATTGTCTATCACTGGCAACAACAAGGAGAACAGGATCTGGTAAGACTGGTTCACAGACTGGATCGCGATACCTCAGGCATCGTTCTCGTGGCTAAAAATGCCTATATCCATCAACAACTCCAGCAGCAAATGCACCGGGAGCAGTTTATTCGCCGTTATTTGGCGGTGGTGGAAGGGGAGCCAGTGCCGCCCAAAGGGATTATTAATGCCCCCATTGGGTTGGCTCCAGACAGTATCATTCAGCGGATGGTCACGCCGCTTGGCAAACCGGCTATCAGCCACTACTGGGTGCTGCGTACATGGAAGCATTACAGTCTGGTTTGCTTAGAGCTTAAAACCGGTCGTACCCACCAGGTGCGTATCCATATGTCCTACCTGGGACACCCCCTGTTGGGAGATTCTCTTTACGGTGGGCAGCAGCTAGCCATCCAACGTCAGGCCCTGCATTGTGCCTATTTATCTTTTTATCACCCGGTAACAGGTAGGCCAACTCAGTTAGCCTGTCCGTTGCCGACGGATCTAAAGGGTTTGTTCAGGATGCATTAAGCACCGGCGGAAGTGTTTGTATAAACAGGTTTTTCGGTCTTAATTTGAAAGGCTGCAAATAAGTTAATTAAAGCAATCATTGCTGCTACCATAAAAACATATTGATAGCCAAACTTCATCCAGAGCAATCCGCCAAAGAAGGGAATGGACATGGATACAAGATGATCAATGGTAATGCCCATGGATAAGGTGGGGGTTAGGTCTGCGGGCGAATCCACAATTTTATTTAAGTAAGTGGTTCGGGCCATATTGCAGGCAAATAGAAGCTGGTCACCGATGTAGCAGGCAAAGACCAACCAAATGGCTAGGCTGCCCAAGCCCAGTTCCCTGGCAAAACCATACCCGATACAGATAACTACCAGCATGATAGATTCCGCGGCTATGATTATCCGCTCACCAAATTTATCAATGGCTCGTCCCAGCAAAGCGCGAAAGGGTATGCCTACCATCGTGCCAACCAGTCCAAGAGCTGCAAAGGTGGTAACCGGTTGATGAAATACTTTAATTAACACCCAGGGAGCAAAGGTGAGAAAGACTTGCTTACGGGCACCCATTAGCACGTTCAGCCAGTAAAACAAAAGATACTTTCTCTTGAACAGTAATTTTTGACGCTTTCTGTTAGTTTTCAAGGGCTGCATGAAGAATAGGCAGACCGCGGCTGCAATGGCGCAAAGCCCTGCCAGAGCAAAAATGGTAGAGTATTGAATATCGATGTAACGAAAGCCTAACCATACCAACAAAAAACCTACCAGAGAAGCAGCCGTTTTCATAGCACCCAGTTGCCCTAAGGTCTTACCCTCTTGGCCTGGCTTAGACAGGGCCACCCCAATACTGGACTCCATGGGCATGGACAAGTGAGACCCTACGCTCCAAGTAATCATCCAAACAATTAACCAAGGAAAGGAGGGAGATAAGAAGCCCAAGCCCAGCAAGCCCGTAGCCAAGATAAGGCTGGCTACCATGGCAATGCGTACATCGGGCAGAAAAATTAAAAGACCCGTAGTAAACACCACCAAGAAGCCAGGAAGTTCCCGGGGAAACTCCAGACCACCTCGGGCCACTTCGCCAATATGAAAAACATCATTCAGATAGTTATTAAAAGATGGTTCATACAAACCGCTGTAGAGGCCCAGAAAAATGGATGTCACCATAAAAAGAAAAAAGTCCCGTTTTTTACGGGCCTCGGTATATTGTTGCATTTAAAAAGTACCCCCAAATTGTCAACATTACTATTACGGTCTTATTGTATACCCAATATGTCTAAAAAGGCAATAAAAAAAGGCCTCCCTAAGCCCGTTGCAGTGTTTCTATCGCTTTCCACAAGTCTTTGTTGAGTCCGTTAAACCAATCCTTTAACTTACCTTCCTTTTGGCCCCTGGCTTCATTTTGTTCAATCATGTGGCGTAGCGCTTGAATAGCCCTTTCCTTTTCAGACATACATTCTTACCTCCTTTTGTTTTCATTATATCATTTTGAAGAAGAAATTTGAATTAAGATTGCATTAATTTTTCTTATACTTTCAATTAAAATTTTATACTTTCTGAAAGTGTAAGTAAAAATGACAATGCAGTCAAGAAAAATTATTTATAGAATTATTCATTTTAGAACTAATTATTTTAGAAATTCCTACCCGGTATAAAAATGTAGCTCTACTATGTCCTTTCAATGCTATAATAATAGAGACAGGTTCAATACTAAGGAGGTCTTTTATTGTGGATAGAGAACTTGCTCTGGAAATTGTCAGGGTTACTGAGGTAGCTGCTTTAGCTTCTTCCCGTTGGATGGGGAGAGGAAAGAAAAATGAAGCGGATCAGGCTGCCACCAGTGCCATGCGGGCAATGTTTGATTCGGTAAATATTTCAGGCACAGTTGTGATTGGTGAAGGGGAATTGGATGAAGCCCCCATGCTATACATCGGAGAAAAGGTTGGTACCGGTCAGGGGCCGGAAGTTGATGTAGCAGTGGACCCCCTGGAAGGAACCAATATTGTGGCCAAGGGTTTAAACAATGCAATGGCTGTGGTGGCGATTTCTGACAAAGGTAATTTGTTGCATGCGCCGGACATGTATATGGAGAAAATTGCCGTAGGGCCCAGAGCCGCAGGATTAATTCATATCGACGACCCCATTCCCCGGACACTGGAAATCGTTGCCCGGGCGAATCGGAAGAGAATTCAAGACTGTACGGTAATGATTTTAGAGCGCGAGCGACATGAGCAGATTATTGAAGCTGTTCGCCGCACCGGAGCCAGGGTTCGATTGTTCAGTGATGGTGACGTAGGCGCTGCCATTGCCACCTGCTTTGAAGATACAGGCATTGATCTATACATCGGTACCGGGGGAGCACCGGAAGGCGTTATTTCTGCTGCTGCCATTAAAGCCCTGGGGGGAGAAATGCAAGGAAGATTGGTTCCAGACAACCAGTCAGAATACGACCGTTGTGTAAAAATGGGTTTACAGGACCCTCGGCAAATACTGTTAATGGACGATATGGTAAGAGGAGAAGATGCTATTTTTGCGGCCACCGGAGTAACCGACGGGGAACTACTGCGGGGCGTGCGCTTTGTGGGTAACGACCGGGCAGAAACCCACTCACTGGTGATGCGGGCGCGCACGAAGACAGTACGTTGGATTAAAGCGTTACATTGTATTCCTAACAAACCTCATTTAATTATGGAATAACTCTAGAAAATCAAAGAGGGAGTATCGCAAAACTACTTTTTTGCGATACTCCCTCTTTTGGCCATTAGCCATTGGTTAACAGCTAATAAATTTCCTCTCCCGCGTTACATTTCTAGCCTAGCCAGCGTCTCTATAGGTGAGTACTTAAGCATTTGCAATGTAATGATGAAATGAGGGTTTAATTGATGACTCCGGCAACCAATCAAAGGCATCCGGATGGCGATTTACCATTTGAAGAATTATACGACCGTTATTTTGAACCGGTTAATCGGTATTTACGCTACCGAGTGGATAATACCTGGGATGCTGATGATTTAACCACCGCAGTTTTTATGAAAGCGCTGGAGAATTTCAGTAAGTACCGGGCGGATGGTCCCTTCGCTGCTTGGATCTTTCGTATTGCCCACAATGTTTACGTAGATTACATACGGGGCAAACGAGAGTATGCCACCCAGGATATTATCTTGGAATTGGCTATTGGTTCCGATGACGGACCGGAACAGGCAGTGTTGCAGGGAGAAGAAGTAAAGAAACTTCGCCAATTATTAAAAGATCTTTCAGCGGATTACCGGGATGTGGTAGCGCTGCGTTATGCCGGAGATCTTCGGTTTGCTCAAATTGCGGAAGTTTTGAGTAAGACTGAATCGGCCGTACGGATGCTGCATCATCGTGCCTTAAAACAGCTTCGGCAGAAATATGATCGGGAAGGGGGGAGTGCCTGATATGACAGAAGAAAAAGTTCATAATCAGGAGAATAAGGTTCTTCCCATGGAAGATTATTTAAAAGCCAGACAAGCTGAAGGTGAGGGTGTTTCTCATTTACTAAGTCACATGCGGCAGGTACGGGAGACGGTTCCAGTCAATCGCCAATTGCAGGTGGAATTACGTAAAAAACTATTGGAACGCCAATTGGAGTTGAAAAGCCAGGGTTCTGGACAAGTGCCGACTTACCCGGAAGAACCCGCGAATCGCTGGAAGTTTGTGCAACATCCGTGGGTCAAGGCATTTTTAGGATCAGTGGCAGTGCTCTTACTAGCCTTTGCCTTAACTGGGTTATGGCGTCATACCAGTGGTAACTATTTTTTAGAAGCAGCAGGTAACCCCCAGGAACTTACCCGTTTTTGGACGGAGGCACTCCCCCTTCAGCCAACCATCAGTCCTGATGGCACGAAAATAGTACTGGTCCGGGGCGGCAGTTTGGTAGTGCTTTCTGAAACGGGAGTCCAACTGGCTGCGTTAGAGCCGCCTGAAGGAGAGGTTTTTCGGTCCCCAGCCTGGGCACCGGATGGTAAACAGATCTCATATATTGTAAGTCAAAACGGTTCTGAAGAAATTAAGCATCTTACCACTGAGGAATTACTCTCTGCAAGAGAAAAAAATTTCCCTGTACAGGCCAAGGCCCGTGTTAAACAGGAGGTGGCCTCCCTAGAAATTGCCAGCAATATGGCAATGTCTACTGCAGCAAAGGACAATACCCTGGAAGCCAATCACTATTCCAATCTGGCCTATGCACCGGACGGTAAAAAACTAGCCTATGTAGTGAATCGGCTGGGAGGTGTCCCAGAGGTATGGGTTAGTTCCCAGGCTGGCCAGGAAAGACGTGTCATTGAAGGGGATGCTCCTACCTGGTCGCCCGATGGGAAACACCTGGTTGTGCAAAAGCCCAGTCGAACCAATGGTTATGAATTGTGGTTGGTGGATGCCCAAACAGGTGATGCAGATTTATTAGGCCAAGGTGAAAACCCCGTGTGGGGAGCCAATGGCTATCTGGCTTTTTCTTCGGAAAAAGTTCAAGAGAGAGTATTAACCTTCCTGCCTAATGGTGAGCCCCAATACAGTGTTCGTCAACAGGTGGCAGAGATGCGTATCACTTACCTGGGAAAAGATGGTTCCCCGGCTTTGAAGAAGTTAAATAAGGGTATCGGCTGGTTGGCCACAAGTCATTTATTAGTGCCTACGGAGAATCGCATTTCCGGCGTAGAGCTTAATTGGCTGCGTCAACAGGAATTAAGTGGTTCCCGGGAGCCGAAAACACTCATTCTTAATGAAGTCAATAAATGTGAGGGTCAGGTTTTTGGTCCCGAGGGCAAGTGGTTGTTATTTGCTCGCCGGGACGGTGACACGGTAGCCCTGCTGAAAGTCAGCCTAGAAGAACGGTGGGAAAAGGAGAGAGACTAGTAGATGAGTAAAATAAAACAGGGACTCGGTAGTCCTTTACTGGTCCTGCTGTTAACAATTTTAGGATTGATGTCCCTACTACAACCCACTGTGTCACTGGCAGGAGAAGCAGGAACAGTGCGGTTGGCAGTACAGCCCGGTTTAAGTGGCATTTATAAACTCGGGCTGCCCACAGGACTCCAGGTGAGTATTGCCAACCAGGGTGAAGCATTTACCGGTTTACTGGTGGTGGAACCGGGGAGGGATCTACTTGAAAAAGGTTCCTCGCAGCAAGCTACCCGTTACCAAAGGGTTGTGCAGGTACCGGCAGGAGGTCTTACTAAGACCATGCTAATGGTACCTAGTGAAATGATTAATGACGGTGCTTCCGTGGTATTGTTGGCAGGAGACAAACCGGTGGCTGCCAGTCCGGTGCAAGGGACGGTAGTAAATGGCGGTTTTATCGCCCTGAGTTTGGGAGAAAAACCTCTCAAGGGCGGTATTGCTGCGTGGTTTGACCAGTCCTTTGGCGGTCAAACCACGATAAAATATCTTTCCCCAAAATCTTTGCCCGGAGACCCTCTGGAGTTGATTTTGGCAGATATCATCATTGTGGATGACACTTCTGTTGCAGAGCTAACGACACAACAACTAGCCACCCTAAAGGATTGGACATCCTTGGGGGGGATGCTAATTATTTCCGGTGGTGCCGGGGCATCCTCCGGTGGGCCACTGGCCGATCTTTCTCCTGTGTTGGCAGAGGTTCAGCAAGCTGTTGCGGCTGATCTAGGAGGATTACAGGTAGTTAAGGGGACCATGAATGTGACCACCGGTCCTTTGCAGGAGGGTGAAGCACGCATCAAGGTAAATGGTGTTGTGGTGGTGGCCTCCCGGGAATACGGAAAGGGTCAGGTTATCTACTCCGGGATTTCTTTAGAAAACCTCACCTCGGAGTCTGCTGCCGTATGGCCCCTGGTGTTCGGCAACAAGACTGGCCAAGCAGGCATCAACGTAAAAATGCAAATGGCCCAGGAAAAACGACAGATGCGCAATGATAGTCTGGCTCAGGCAGCTACCTATCTACCTCAGATAAAAACCCCACCGATACCAAAGGTAGCGGTGGCTTGGGTTTTTTATGTATTGGTGCTAGGGCCTGGTTTTTATCTATTATTAAAACGTTGTGATAAAAGGGATTGGATGTGGTGGCTGATCCCTGCCTGTGCCCTGCTTACCACAGGGGGCGTCTACCTGATGTCACCGGCCCAAAGGATCAATGCCCCCATCAGCCAAACGTTGGCGGTGGTTGAAATTTTAGATGACAAGCGAGCAGAAGTGAATGCAACCGCTGCCTTCGTTAGTCCCTATGGTGGTAACTTGGATATTGAGGGGCCTAGGGACGCCATTGTCTGGCCGGCCAATTCCTATTACTCGCCAAACAAGGGCATTGTCATTGAATATAATGATGTCGCGTCTCCTAAGATTTCTTTTTCCAATGTTGAATACTGGTCTATGCGCCATGCCAGAGCAACCGCCATCAAAAAAGATATGGGCCAGATCAGCGGCAGTCTGCTATTGGAGAATGGCACTCTGCAGGGAAAAATTGAAAACCATACTAAGATGAATTTAAGAGATTGCCGCATTTTGTTGGGAGGTCGTTCCCTTTCCTTAGGAAATCTTCCTGCCGGTGGTAGTTTGGCAATAGACCAATCCCTAGCTAAATGGCCAGGCAGCTTAGGACCCAATGAATTCAGGGACTTACTGGTTCCTCCGCTGAAGCCTGGCGAACAGGATACCTTTGTCCGTGAAAGACAGATGGTGGATACTGCCATGGGCTCTCGGATGCAGGAAGGCAGCAATCAGCCGTTATTCTTTGGCTGGAGCGATGATTCCTTAGATATGTTCAAGATCCTATCGGATAAGGCCAACGTTAGTGAACACCATCTAATGCTTTTGACACAAAACCTGCAGTTGACGATTCCTCTGGGAAAAACGGTGGAATTGCCCTCGGGTATGTACTTGCCAAAGGTAACGGACAGCCGGGGTGCCTTTAATCAAACTCCCTTAGGCATTACCCTTTATGAAGGTAAGGTCACGCTGGAGTATGATCTCCTAGGAAGGCTCAACAAGCAAAACTTCAGGGTGGATGGCCTGACTTTTCCTGCCCAAACCAATAAATATTTGGCCCTAAGGGTTTATGACTGGCAGGAGAACAAATGGGCGGACATACCCTCTGATGGGTTGCAGATTGGTGCCGAGGAGCTAACACGTTATGGTTCGGCGGCAGGCGAATTCCGCTTCCAGGTGGAAAAAACGGCTGGTACAGGGAATCCTGATAAAGTGGATCTGCCTGTAGTGACGGTGAGAGGGGTGGCTGTTCAGTGAATGCAGTGGAAATAAAGCAGCTCACAAAGATCTATGGCAGCAGTTACGCCCTTAGAGATTTTACCCTGACCATTGAGGCAGGTCGTGTGTATGGTTTAATTGGTCCCAATGGGGCCGGGAAAACCACGGCTATGTCCATTCTGGCCACGCTGCTGGCCCCGGATGGCGGCACCGCCGTCGTAGGGGGACATGATGTGATAAAAGAAGCTGCAGCGGTACGGCGACTGATTGGCTATATGCCGGACTTCTTCGGCGTCTACGATGGTCTAAAGGCCACGGAGTATTTAGATTTTTACGCCGCCGCTTACCGTATACCGATCAGTAAAAGACCCCAACTTTGTCAGGATCTCCTGGAATTGGTGAACCTTTCGGATAAAGCGGATTCCTATGTGGATCTCCTTTCTCGGGGTATGAAACAACGTCTGGCTATGGCCCGCTGCCTAGTGCACGATCCTGCGGTATTAATCCTGGATGAACCAGCTTCCGGGTTGGACCCCAGAGCCAGGGCGGAAATGAAGGAAGTAATTCGCCAACTGAGACGGATGAATAAAACCATCTTAATTAGTTCGCATATTTTACCCGAACTGGCTGAGATGTGTGACAACATTGCCATTTTAGAGCAGGGACGATTGGTAGCCAATGGCACTGTGGAAGAAGTAACGGCAGCCCGCCAAGGAGTCCGCGTATTAAAGGTAGATGTGGCAGAAAAACTGCCGGAACTGCTGGAGTATGTACGGCATAAAACCGGGGTGGTAAATCTGGATGGTGATGCTGGTTGGGCCAGGATATCTTTCGCCGGTAATAAAACAGAACAAGGGCAATTACTGCGGGAGATTATGGACCAAGGGTTTTCTGTGCTGGAGTTTGCCGAGGTTAAAGGGAACTTGGAGGACGCTTTTATGGCTGTGACCGGGGAGGTAGAAGTATAATGAAAGAATTAAACCCGGTATTACTAAAAGAGTTACGTCAAAGATTTCGTACCTATCGCTCTCCCCTCGTGGTACTGCTTTATCTACTGGTACTGGGTGGCTTTTCGTTGGGGTATATTTACCTGCGCTGGCGCAGCGCTCCGGCGTTCTTCCAACCAGGCAGCAGTAAAGAAATTTTTACGGTGCTTAGCATGGCTCAACTGGGATTACTGGCCTTTGTGGTACCGGGTCTGACAGCCGGCGTCATTAGTGGGGAGAGGGAAAGACAGACACTTAACGTATTACTAACCACCGAATTAACTCCGCTGGGCATTGTAGTCAGTAAAATGATTTCTTCCTGTTCTTTTACCGCACTATTATTGTTTGCTACCTTACCCCTATATAGCCTGGTATTTATGTTTGGCGGGTTGGCACCTTTGCAAATCCTGGGTGTCCTAGGCTTTTTTCTGGTGTCTATGCTACTTTATGCCGCCATTGGCGTAAGCTGCTCCACGTATTTTAAAAGAACCGGTATTAGTACCATCACTTCCTACGGCATTGTCTTTTTTCTAGTGGCTGGTACGGCTTTTTTAAGCGGTTTCATCTACACCCTCTATCAACAACAGGCCCAAAGTGCCATGATCAAATTGCAGGAAACTCCGCTCATTGTGCAACTACTGCAGGATACCAACCCAGTGATGGTGGTATTGAGAATTTTAGGAGAAAATGCTACCTTCGGCCCAGGACGGGAGATGTGGCTTCCCTACTGGGGCACTTACACTGTTACCTGCGTCGTGATTAGTGTTGTCTTAATCCTTTGGAGTGGCTGGAAGTTAAATCCTATGAACCATAATCGGAAGTTATTTAGATGAACCAGTAAAGAGTAGGTAGAAAAAGGGTTACCCTTTGTTTGGCGGGGTAATCCTTTTTTGATGCTTATTGGAAAGCGCCAAAATCTCTTCAGTGAAACTTTTTTCACATGTATAAGATTTTTTTCAAAAAAGAAGGAATGTGTAAATATTGCGAGAACTATAATAAAAGTAATAATTTAGAAAAGATAATTTCCTAGACAGCGAGGTGGAGGTGGCAGGGATAGATAATGATCTTCAATTGGTAAAAATCGCCAGACTGTATTACGAGTTAGGTTATAAACAAGAGCAAATTGCTCAAATAGAAAAAATATCAAAAGCAACAGTCAGCAGACTGTTAGATAAAGCTCACAAAGAAGGAATCGTTGAAGTAAAAGTAGTTTATCCTCAATTGGAAGTTCATGAATTAGCAGAGGAAATCCGGGAGCGATTTAACCTTAAAAAGGCATGTGTTGTACCCGTTATGATTGATCACCCAGACGTAATTAGAGATGATTTGGGACGGGCTGTCAGTAATTTCTTAAGTGAAATTATCAGGGATGAAGATATTATTGGAGTCTCTTGGGGAACCACCTTGCCCTTTGTGGTAAAGAACTTATCCAAGATAAATGCCAACAACGTTATTGTGACGCAATTAAACGGCGGTGTGACAAAGCATTATCTCTCTACGCAATCAGCAGCTATTATTGAAGGCTTTGTAAATTCACTAAATGCGGTACCTTATATGCTTCCGGTACCAACCATTGTGGACAGCGTTGAGTTAGCAACGGCTATTTCTGCAGACTCCAATGTTTGTAAAACATTAGAACTCTCCCAAAAGGCACGTATTGCTGTCTATGGTATTGGTAAGGCCGGTTTTGATTCCATTCTAGTTCAAGCGGGCTACTTTCAAAAAGAAGAATACGAAAAACTTTTACAAGCTGGTGCCGTGGGAGACATTTGCTCAAGGTATTTTAGGATTGATGGAAGCATTGTGGATCAAGAACTAAACCAACGGACAGTTGGTATTACCTTAGAGGAATTAAGGAATAAGGAGTATTCCATCGCGGTTGCCAACGGTGAAGAAAAGGCAAAGGCTGTTGTGGGAGCTTTAAAGGGAAAGTATGTTAACACATTGTTTATCGATGAAGTTACGGCTAAGAAATGCCTTGAACTAATAAAGTCAGAGGAATAAAGGGGAGTTTTGCAGATGAAAAGTCTACTTTTGTATGAAGCTGGGGATTTAAGATGCGAAGAAATTGAGATTCCTAAAATAATGCCGGGAAGTGTGCTAGTTAAAGTAAAAGCAGTGGGGGTTTGTGGTTCAGATATTCCAAGGGTAAATATTTATGGAGCTTATCAGCCCAGGACTGTTATGGGGCATGAATTTAGTGGTGAAATTGTTGAGGTTAATGAGGCCGGTGCTTGGAAAAAGGGTGATCGAGTGGTCGTGCCGCCCTTAATTCCTTGCGGCGAATGTCATTGGTGTCAGAGTGGCAACTACTCACTATGCGAAAACTATGATTATTTTGGTTCTAGAAGAAATGGTGCCATGGCTGAATATGTTGATGTACCCATCACGAACCTCTTAGCTTTACCGGATGGAGTATCTTACGAGGCAGCTGCTATGGTTGATCCTGCTGCCAATGCGATTCACGCTATTTGGAATGGAACCCTACAGGCAGGTGATACTGTTGCGGTTTATGGTTGTGGACCCATTGGCATGTTTGCCATTCAATTTGCCAAAATACTTGGTGCCAAAAGTATTATCGCGGTTGACCTAAAGAAAGAAAAACTAGATGTAGCCCAAGAGATTGGTGCGGATTATGTGATTAATTGCTTAGAAAGTGATCCAGTGAAAGAGATTAACCAAATTACCAATGGGAATGGGGTTAATCTTGTTCTCGAGACATCAGGGTCACCCATTGCTCAGAATCAATGTGTTTGCTCCGCAGGGAAGTTAGGGAAAGCGGTATTTGTTGGTATTTCACACCGCAATCTTGAACTCACTAAAGAGGCCGTTAATAACATTTTAAGGCGTGAACTTATTATCAAGGGTTCCTGGAACTCCTTTTCCAATCCATTTCCCGGTAAAGAGTGGACCTATAGTTTGCAAATGATGGATGAAGGAAAACTGAAAACCGATCCATTGGTAAGTCACCGCTTACCTTTAGAGGAAGGCCCCGCTATCTTTAAGAAATTTTCGGAAAAAGATTTCTTCTTTAACAAGGTATTATTCCTACCTTAATCAGGAGGTAAGAGATGCATAAAGATAAGGTTCTTGTGCTGGGGGCTGACTTTGGTACGCAGGGGGTACGGGTGGCTGTATTCAATAGTGATGGCAACTGCCTACAGATGAACTTCGTTCCTTACCCAACACAATACCCCAGACCGGGTTGGGCTGAACAAAGGCCAAATCATTGGTGGCATGCCTTCCAAGATGCCCTGACCCACTGTCTCTCCCAACTAGATGATCGCAGTTCCATCAAGGGAATGACCCTTTGTTCAACCTCTTCTACGGTTCTCGCTACAACGAAAGAGGGAGAACCATTAACAGAGGCTATTCTCTGGATGGATAATAGAGCCATCAGAGAAACTGAAAAAATAAATGCCTCCAATCATCCCTATCTTAAATACTCTGGTGGTTCAGATTCTGTTGAATGGATGCTACCAAAAACGCTCTGGTTAAAAAACAATCAACCAGAGTTATACAAACAGGCCCATTTAATTGTGGAAATGCAAGATTGGCTAAATTTTAAGCTAACGGGTAAGTGGGTTGCTTCCCGTTGTAATGCCACCTGCAAGTGGAATTATGCTGATGTCGAAGGTGGCTGGTCCAAGCAATTCATGCAGGACATTGGCTTAGAAGATTTTGCAGATAAACTACCTGTTACTGTTGTACCTGTGGGGAAACCAGTGGGTGAAATAAAGCATGAGGTGGCTCAGCAATTAGGGTTACCGGAGGGGCTGGTTGTTTTCCAAGGTGGCATTGATGCACATATCGGGATGCTGGGTATGGGTGTTGTTGAACCAGGCCAAATGAGCATTATCATGGGAACCAGTTTTGTGCACCTGGCCCATGCCCCGAAACCCATTTTTAAGAAGGGCCTCTGGGGACCCTATCCCAATGCGATTCTTGATAACTTGTGGTTGTTAGAAGGAGGTCAAGTCTCCTGTGGTTCATTAACTAAGTGGTTTAAAGATCAGTTAGCCAAAGACTTAAACAATCTTCCTGATGACACAGAGCCTTACCAAGTTCTGATAGAAGAGGCTGCCGAGATATCACCTGGCTCGGATGGACTGGTCGTGTTGGACTTTTGGCAGGGAAATAGAACACCCTATCGAGATCCCATGGCCAAAGGGTGTATTTGGGGAATGACCTTAAGTCACAGCCGGGCTCATCTCTACAGAGCGATTTTAGAGTCCGTAGCCTATGGAACGAGAAATATCTTAGATAATTTCTCGGATTCTGATTTTAAAGTTGAACAAATCGTAGCCTGTGGAGGAGTATTAAAGAATAAACTCTGGCTGCAAATTATTTCAGATGTAACCGGTATTCCCATTTTAAAGACAAAATTCAGTGAAGCCGGTGTACTAGGCTGTGCAATCTGTGCTGCTGCCGGACTGGGATTATACGAGAGCATACCGGAAGCGGCCCAAAACATGGTGCAATATGCAGATACCATTTATCCTGAGGATCAAAACCACAAAATATATTCTTATTATTTTGAAAAGTACAAAAAAACCTATGAGCTTTTAGCTTGCCAAATGCATGAAATGCATCAGTTTCACCAAGATAGAGGTGAGAGTATTGAATAAGAGCAATTACATCTTGGAAATGAAAGGAATATCAAAATCCTTTCCCGGCGTACAGGCACTTAAGCAGGTGGACATGTCTGTCAAGGCAGGTGAAGTCCACTGTCTGATAGGTGCTAACGGAGCCGGTAAATCTACGCTGATGAAAATACTTGCCGGTGTTTACCTTAAGGATGAAGGAGAAACTACTTTTCAAGGTAGACCTGTAGAGATAACGGACCCTATTAGCAGTGCGCGTTTAGGGATTGCGGTAATCTATCAGGAGTTATCCCTAACACAAAACATGTCTGTGGCAGAGAATATCTTCTTAGGCAAGTATCCGAAAAAATATGGTATTTTTCTCAATTGGACGGAATTAAATCAACGGGCCCAAGCAATTATCAATGACTTAGGGATCAAAATTGATGTCAAAAAGCCGGTCTCAGGGCTTAGTATTGGCCAAAGACAAATTGTTGAGCTAGCCAAGGCATTAGCAACTGAAGCTAAATTAATCGTTATGGACGAACCTTCGGCAACTCTTTCTGGTGAAGAGTTTGAGACATTGGTTAGGGTAATAGAAGGGTTAAAAGCCAAGGGAATTACGGTCATCTACATTTCACACCGATTAGAGGAATTATTTAGGGTCGGCGATCGAGTAACTGTTTTAAGAGATGGCCGCCACATTACCACGACAGATTTACGAGAGCTCAACCAAGATCAGTTAGTTGAGCTAATCATTGGCCATACCCTTTCCAAAGGAAAAAATGAAAGCTCGGTCATGGTAACCGGGGAAGAGATTATTAGCCTTACGGATGTTAGTACCAGCAAATTAACAGCTATTAATCTTGCGTTAAACAAAGGTGAAATTTTAGGTCTTTATGGCTTGGTAGGGTCCGGGAGAACGGAAGTTTTACGAGTTATTTATGGGGTGGATAAACCTTTACAGGGCCATGTAAAGATCCGAGGTAAAAAAGCTTCATTTAAGTGTCCTGCAGATGCGATTAAATCAGGCATTGCCATGGTGCCTGAAAATCGCAAAACGCAGGGGTTGGTGCTAAATTTATCAGTTTGGGAAAACAGTATTATTTCATCCCTTAGGATGTTTACACAAACGGGAGTTTTAAAGTATTCAAAAATGTATAACAAGGTTTCAGAATATGTTGGAAAATTAAAAATAGTCACTCCTTCCATAAAAACTCCTGTAAGAAATCTCAGTGGTGGCAATCAACAGAAAGTTGTCATAGCCAAGTGGTTAATTAGAAAATCTACTATTTTGCTCTTTGATGAGCCTACTCAAGGGATTGATATCGGAGCTAAAGAAGAAGTTTATTCGATTATCAAAGACTTAGCCAGCAAAGAGTTTGGCGTAGTAGTAGCCTCTTCGGAGCTTGAAGAACTACTGCAATTATGTGATCGAATACTGGTTATGTACAATGGCAAAGTTGCCGGAGAATTCCGGAAGGATAATTTCCAAGAGGAAACTATACTACGTTATGCAGTTGCAGGGGGGTAATCAGATGGATGGAGCTACGAAAATAACAATGCAAGGTAAAGCATCTGATAAATTAAGTATCGGTCAGTTAATTGGTAAATATAATTTGTTGGTTTTATTGTTTGCTTTTATTGCCATAGCTGGATTTTTGTCGCCAAAGTTTTTAACCCTACAAAACTTTTTGAATTTGCTTCAACAGTCTTCCGTTACTGGCATTATGGCCATCGGTATGACCTTTGTCATTATCGTTGCAGGTATTGATCTGTCTGTTGGTTCGGTTGCTGCCATATCGGGTATGGTGGTGGCAATCCTGATTACTGCTGGCTGGGGTATCCCTCTATCGATTGTGGCAGCACTAGCTGCGGGTGCCTTGCTAGGCTGGATAAACGGTTACGTTTCCACCAAGTTTACCATCCCCGCCTTTATTGCTACTTTGGCCATGATGGTTTCTGCCCGTGGCCTGGCGCTGCTGGTAACAAACGGAAAACCAGTTTTTGGCTTACCGGAACCCTTTAGCTTTCTGGGGGCAGGCTTTATTGGCAGAGTGCCGGTTAGCGGTCTCATATGGATTTTCTTGACGATCTGTGCGGCATTAGCACTCAAGTATACTTCTTTCGGTAGGAACCTCTATGCGGTGGGCGGCAATCCCGAAGCAGCTCACCTATCGGGAATCCGCGTTAATTGGCATCTAGTCTCGGTGTATGTTGTCTCAGGCATCTTATCGGCACTGGCAGGTATTATCCTGGCATCCTGGTTAACGGTGGGACAGCCGACGGCAGCTAAGGGTGCCGAGCTGAACGCCATTGCAGCGGTTGTTTTAGGTGGCGCGAGTTTAGCCGGAGGCAGCGGTGGTGTTTGGGGAACCTTTGCCGGGGTGTTACTGATGAGCATCATTACCAATATTTTTAACTTAGTTGGTTTGGCATCGTACTATCAAGATATTTTTATGGGACTTATTATCGTGCTGGCGTTAGTCCTTAATAAATTTGTTACAGGTAAAAAAGCCTAAGAGTATATAACCCTAATAAGGGGGTGGGTTAACGGGAAAAAGGGTTTACATTTTTAGACGAAATAAATTAAAGGGAGGATTTTAAAGTGAAGAAAAACCGTATTTATGCAGTATTGGCAATGGTACTAAGCTTGGCATTATTGATTTCTGGTTGTGGTGGTCAAGCCGGAGAAAACAAAGAAAAACCTGCTGAAGAGGGTGCTAAAGACAAAAAGGTTGTCATTGGTTTTTCCCAATGTACACTGGATTCCCCCTTCTATGTAGCTTTAATGGATGCTGCCAAGGCACAAGCTGCTGCTCAAGGTGCAGAGTTAGTCTATGTTGACGCGCAAAATGATATTGAGAAACAAAATAAAGATATTCAAGATTTAATTACCAAAGGTATCGACGTATTAATTCTCAACCCGGTTAACCCTTCCGGTGTTAGCCCTTCATTACAGGCTGCTAAACAAAATAACATTCCTGTAATTACCGTTGACCGTCCCACCGATACTCCTGTAGCCACCTTTGTTGGCCGCGACAATAAAAAGATGGGTGAAGCAGCGGGTCAAGAAGCTGTTAACTTACTGGGCGGCGAAGGAAAAGCCCGGGGTAAAATCATCGAACTGCAAGGCGATGCCGGTGGTAAAGTAATGATGGATCGTCGTGATGGTTTTCATGCCGCTGTTGATAAGGAAGCTGGTATTAAAGTAGTACAAGGACCTTATTGCAACTATGTAAGATCTGAAGCTGTCAAAGCTTTCCAAGATTTGTTACAAGCCAACCCAGATGTGAATTTGGTATATGCACATAATGATGATATGGCTTTAGGTGCTTTACAGGTACTTGAGCAAAATAAGATGGCTGATAAAGTTAAGATTGTAGGTATTGATGGTTTAATGGAAGCCATTAAAGCAATTGAAGGCGGCAAGTACAATGCTACCGTATTAAATGATCCCGCCCTACTGGGTAAAATTGTTACTGATACTGCCCTTGGCGTGTTAAAGGGTGAAAAGTATCCTGAATTTATTGATGCTGGCACCGGTCTGATTACCAAAGAAAACGCAGCTAGCTATGTAAATGATAAATTGGTATTCGCCGAGACTCAAAAATAAATCCCCATCTATATAAGGAGACAAAGATGACTACCAGTAGAACAGAAATTGCCAAAATGATTGATCACACAGTGTTAAAAGCTGTTGCTACGCAGCAGGATATCATTACGTTATGCCAGGAGGCTAAGGAATACGGTTTTGCCTCGGTTTGTATAAATCCAACCTTTGTTTCCTTGGCTGCGGAGCAATTGAAAGGCTCTGGGGTAATGGTTTGTACCGTGGTGGGATTTCCTCTGGGGTGCTCTACCACAGAAACAAAAGCGTATGAGACCAGAGATGCTGTTAAAAACGGTGCCCAGGAAGTAGATATGGTCATTAACATCGGGGCTTTAAAAGAAGGAAATGAAGCTAAGGTGTTACAGGACATTGCTGCTGTGGTTAAAGCAGCGCAAGAAACCAATCCAGAGGCTGCTGTCAAGGTTATTATTGAAACCTGCTACCTGAATCAGGAGGAAAAAATTGCTGCCTGCAAATTAGCCAAGGCAGCGGGTGCCCATTTTGTAAAAACCAGTACTGGTTTTGGTACCGGCGGAGCCACTGTGGAGGATATTGCTCTCATGCGGCAAGTCGTTGGTTCAGAAATGGGAGTAAAAGCCTCCGGCGGTATTAAAAACAGTGAAGATGTTTTAAAAATGATCAAAGCCGGCGCCAACAGGATTGGGGCCAGTGCAGGAGTCAATATTATCAAAGAAATTAATTAGTATCAAACAACAAAAGGATCACCAGTGAATACTAGTGATCCTTTTGTTGTATTTATTTAGCCCTATCCTTTAAAGCCTTGCCGTTCATGTAATCGCATTTTTTACCCTGCCAGGTGTCTTTTTCCTCCAAGCTATTTTCGATACTTTGTTTAATCTTCCACCAACTGGTACTCCAATTGGCAAAAAGCTGGTGCTCCTGGGGTCCTTTGCCCACCAGACGCTGTACCACAATATCCGGATGAAGGTATTCCAAAAAGGTAATCATTCGGTTAGTGTATTCTTCCAGTGAGATAATCTTGAATTCCTGCCTTTCATACATATCAGCCAGGAGAGTTCCCTTTACCACGTAGAGGGAGTGCAGTTTAACATAATCGATGCCCAGGACAGAAAGGATTTTGGCATTTTCTTTGACATCCAGCAGGTTATCCCAGGGTAAATTTAAAATAATATGGGTACAGATTTCAAAGTTTCTTTGCTTAATTCGCTGCACGGCATCTATAAATTCCGCCAGAGTGTGACCACGGTTTACTCTCGTCAGGGTGTGATAATTCACCGTTTGCAGACCCAACTCAATATTAATATCGAGGCCATATTCTTTTTGCAGCTCCACTAGAAAATCCAGGTAGGCATCGTTAATGCAATCCGGCCTGGTGGAAATGGAAATGCCCACAATATCCTCCTGAGAGGCGGCAGCTACCATGTTTTCTTTAAACTGCTCCAGGGGCAAGTAGGTGTTAGTGAAGGCTTGAAAATAAACAATAAATTTTTTAGCATGAAAGCGTTTAATAAAAAAGTCCCGGTTTTTTTCGATCTGTTGTTGAATATCCAGAGTGTTTGGCAGGCATTCAAAACCAGCCCCTGCTTCATCACAGAAAATACACCCACCCTTACCCACCGTGCCATCTCGATTCGGGCAGGTGCCCGGTAAATTAACGGGTAATTTATAAACCTTTTGTCCAAACTTTTTCACCAAATGATCGGAGTATTGGCGATAGCGGGTTGATTTCCCTTGCATAGACTCACCCCTAATTTCGTACTTACCACTTCTCGCATTTCAAAAGTATATCACAGAGGATTTATTCTCAACAACCGCGTATTCTTTAGGCCATAGCCTAAAGGTCACGGGTAAGTAAACAAGCTAAGTTTTTCTAATCTACCCACCACACATTACTGGTGGGATTTCTTATGTATCTGGTCTGATAAAATTAAGATACTTTTTATCAAAAGTTTTAAGAGAAATTGTAGGTAGAGAACGTAGTATTTTATGAAAGACCAGGAGGTGAACAAATGAACTTTTCAGAGAATGAGCTCATATCTGAAATAAAAAAACGAAACTTAAACGCTTATGGTCTCTTAATCAAAGAGTATACCAAGCCTGTTTATTATTTGACCTATAACATTTTAAATATCGGCAACAGTAAAGAAGACATAGAAGAGTGTGTAGCCGACGTATTTTTGGAGGTCTGGCAAAAAATCAACGAATTTGACAGTGAGAGAAGCAATTTCAAAACCTGGATTTTAATCCTTACAAAATATAAGGCCCTTACCTATAAGCGCAAGCTTAAAAAAAATCAGGTTGAAAATATTGATGATTACCTGCTTGAGGAACCTGATACTGTTGAAAAACAGATTATCGACAGAGAAACACAAAAAAAGCTGCTGGAAACCATTAATAGCTTTAATAAAACCGACAAGGAACTTTTTATCCGCAGGTATTTTTATAACGAAAAAATTAACGATATTATGCAATCTTTGGGGTTAAGCCGTTCGGCAATAGACAACAGGCTCTTACGGGGCAGGAGGATCATCAAGGAGGTGTTATCTTATGACTGAAAAGCAAATTCATACGCTAATGCAAAATCTTGATCATGATTTACTGGACAAGGAATTGGATGATTTAATGAACGGCATGGAAATTGATCTGGATTCTATTACCCAAAAAGCATTCACGAAGTTAAAAAAGGAGCGGTCAAAAATGAAAAGAAAAAGAATTTATCCCTTTGTGGCAGCGTCTTTAATTGCCTTTGTCGGTATATCCAACGTCTATGCTGCGGAGATTTCAGACTTTGTCGGATCTTTTTTCAATCAAAGGGCAATCTACTCAACGGTTGTAGACGGCAGCGCCTACTATCTGAAATCTCCCCTGCAATTGGAAAAGGAAAGTAAACTGGAGAATGTTATTTTTACCAAGGACAGGCTAGAGATGGGTTTAACTTTTCCTTTAACAGAAGATAAGCTGCCAGAAATATCGGTTGCCACGGCAAACGGCACCCTCTATAAACCGGGCGGTTACAGTTACGACAATGATCATTTGCTGCTCAGTTTTTGGAATGAAGCGGAGCAAAATTACAGCTTCTCACCAACGAAGGAATTGAAATTGATGATTGGAGAAAAAAGTTATAGTATCCATTTGGCGGAGGGTGAACCCGTAGTTGGCAGCGGTGAGATTAAACCTGCCGAACAAACGAATATTGCTTGGGTAAATGTTGGTTATAAAAAGACTGACCGGGGTGTGCAGATCTTAACAAGTTTTACTGACAAGGACTTGAAGCTGGTAAACATTGGCGAACCGACTCAAAAAACGGTGACACAAACCTTTAAAAATGAAAATGGCATCACAACGAGTGGGACTTCTGCAATGACTAAGCCCCTCCTTGGTTATGACCAGGAGAAAAACGTTTATACTTACAACCAGGCTAAAAATACGGTTGGCAGACCCATTACCCAATTTGAAGCCGAGGCTTCTGCCAACAAAGAAATTGAATTAAAGATACCAAGCTTGCTGGTTGGTTATGAAAGGGACTTTGGCAATTTTGATGTGGCAATTCCGGAGTTGAACGAAGAAAAAAGAATTGACCGGGAAATTGACCTGAAATTGCAAAAAATAGTTCTCCAAAGCATTAAACGAACCTCTGCCACAACAGCCGAATTAAAATTCGCTTTGAACACGGGAAACACAGCAGAGGTTGCTGTTAGGGAGGTCAACCTCTACAGTAAAGATGTGCAAAGTGGTGACAGCACTTGGCAAGATGATGTTTGTACAATGCGTATCAGTTTTGACGAAAAATTACAAAATGCAAAGTTCAATGTGAGCTGGCCGAACTTTGTGGTAAACGGTCATTGGACCCTGAAAATTAACTAATAGTTTATCGTAGAAGCCGATTGCATTTTGCAATTGGCTTCTTGTCATGTGTGCCCGATATGGGCGAATTTGTTCCATCTTCAGAAAATATAAAATTTCTGTCGCCTTCTGGCAGGAGGTGTTTTAATTTAATAGTATATATGAAGAAAAGGTTAGTGGAGGAAACTTATGAAACTTGAACATACCATTGTCAGTGTAAATCGGTTACGACGTCGCTGCCTGCCGGAGGAACTACAATTTTGTGAAAGTTCGGCAGATGTGCCGCCCCTCAAAGATTTTATTGGTCAGGAAAGGGCGGTTCGAGCCATGCAATTTGGCCTTACGATGAAGGCATATGGCTATAATATTTTTGTGGCGGGCCCTGTGGGTACTGGCAAGACTACTTATACCCAAACCGTGGTTGCCCAGGCTGCGGCCAAGGGGGAAGTGCCGGGAGATTGGTGCTTGATTTATAATTTTCAAAATCCGGATGTTCCTTTGGCGGTGACTCTTCCTGCCGGCATGGGAGCTACGTTTAAGCAAGATATGTCTGACTTTACCATGGAAATAAAAGCGACCTTGGCCAAGTTGTTTGAGGGGAAGGAGTATAGTCAGAGAAAAAGTGCCATTGCTCAGGAAGTAAATAAAAAAATAGATGACAGTTTGGCCAAGCTAAAGGAGGATGCCCAGGCTGCCAGCTTTTTAATGAAAACCACCGAGCAGGGAATTTTCTTTGTTCCCCTACAAGAAGATAAACCTCTATCCAAGGAACAATACGAAGCCTTAGCTGCAGAAGAAAAAGAAAAACTGGAACTGGCCTTAAAGGAACTTCAGAACCGCACCGAGGAAATTGCCTACAGCGGCAAAATGTTAGAAAAAGAAGCAGAACAGGTAGTTCGTGAATTAGATCTGAAGTTGGTTCAGGAAAACATTTGCCCATTGGCTGAAAAGCTACAAAAGAAATATGAAGATATTCCCAGAATCCAGCTTTTCCTTACCGGATTGGTGGAGGACATTACCCGTTATATCAATTGTCTGGCTGATGAAGAAAGCACAGATAAGGACAGCCTGTATGAAGACTTGTATAAAAAGTACCGAGTCAATTTGTTAGTGAATAATAAGGATACTCTGGGTGCACCGGTGGTGGTGGAAACCAATCCTCATTACTATAATCTATTTGGCAAGATTGAATATCGCAGCCAGATGGGTTCTGTGAATACTGATTTAACGATGATTAAACCGGGTTCCCTGCATCGTGCCAATGGCGGCTATCTGATCCTGCAAGCCAAAGATCTGCTGGCAGATGCTAATTGTTGGGAGGCTTTAAAGAAAGCGCTGAAAACCCACCAGATATTGATAGAAAACATAGGTGAGCAGTTTCGTTCCGTGCCTACCATTAGCTTACATCCCGAGCCCATCCCCTTACAGGTTAAAGTGATTCTGATTGGCTCACCGAAAATCTACCACTTGCTGCAGCAGGTTGACGAAGACTTTGCCAAGTACTTTAAGGTGATGGTGGATTTTGAGGTAGTGATGCCCCGCACGCCGGAAAATTTAAAGAACTATGTAGCTTTTATTGGTTCGGTCTGCAGCCGGGAAAAACTACCTCATTTTGATAGTTCCGCTTTGACAGAAATGGTCGAGTACGGTTCACGCTTAGCCGGTAATCAGCATAAACTGTCTACTCAATTTAATGAAGTGGTGGAAATTATTCTGGAAGCAGCTTCCTGGGCCCAGACCGTAGATGCCAAGTTAGTAAGCGGTGAACATGTACGCCAGGCCATTCAAGAAAAAATATACCGCTCCCGGCGGGTGGAGGAACGCTTGCAGGAATTAATTCTCCGGGGCAAAATACTGGTGGATACTACCGGGACGGTTGTGGGGCAAATTAATGGTTTGGCGGTGTTAGATGTAGGAAATTACGCCTTTGGTAAACCCTCTCGCATTACTGCTAAAACCTACATGGGTCAAGAGGGGCTGGTAAATATCGAGCGGGAGACCGAAATGAGCGGTAGTATTCACGCGAAAGGGGTATTAACCGTAACGGGTTTTCTGGGGCATATGTTTGCCCAAGATAAACCTCTTAGCTTATCGGCCCGGATTACCTTTGAGCAACTCTATGATGGGGTAGAGGGAGATAGTGCCTCCAGCGCAGAGCTCTATGCCTTGCTTTCCAGCCTTTCCGGGGTGCCTATTAAGCAGTGTTTGGCGGTAACCGGTTCGGTGAACCAAAATGGTGAGATTCAACCTATCGGAGGTGTTACCGAAAAAATTGAAGGTTTCTTTGAGGTCTGTCAGGCCAGAGGGTTAACCGGAGAGCAGGGAGTCATTATCCCGATCCAAAATGTGGACAATATGATGCTCAGCCATGAAGTGGTAGAAGCAGTGGAAAGGGGATTGTTCCATATTTATGCTATCTCTCAGGTGGAAGAAGGTATTGAATTACTGACCGGTATGCCCGCGGGTGAGCACTTACCCAAGGGAGGGTATCCGGAAAATACCATCTTCCATTTAGCGGATCAGAAATTACAGCACTTTACCGAGGGGCTTAATCAATATAGCAAATAATAAGAAACGGGAATGCACAGCTAAAAACACTGTGCATTCCCGTTTTTTGGGACAAATCACATCTTTAGGAACGATATCATATTTTATACAAACTTTGTTACATGTGATGTAAAGGAGGGGTATTATGGCAATTCTTCGAGTTCCTGAGGAATTTTGTACCATACAAGAGGCGGTTAACACTGCCAACCCAGGGGATGTCATTCTGGTAGAGGAAGGAATTTATCCGGAACAGGTTCTCATTACTAAAAATAATATTCGTTTGGTGGCTAGATGCAGGAATGCCGTGCTGGATGGTAACTCTCTCTTGGATTTTGGGTTTCTGTTAAACAATGTCTCGGGTGTACAAGTTAGAGATTTTATGATCAAGAATTATGATATGGCAGGGGTTTATTTGAATGGTGGGCAAGCTAACAGGGTAATCCATAACAATATCATCAATAACGACCTGGCAGGAATTATTCTTAACAAATCCTGCAGAAATATGATTTCTGAGAATAATGTTAGTCAAAATGATTTGGGAATCTTGGCTACAGAGGCCCATCATAATTGGTTCGTGAGAAATTGCGCCTGTCAGAACTCCCAAAGTGGTATTTTTTTAGGCTCTGGAGCTACCGGCAGTAACGATAATGCTTTGATTAACAATCATGCAAGCTATAATGAGAGCATTGGCATACTGGCAATGGGGGGGAATAATCTGCTGCTGCAAAATCAGGTCACCAGAAATCAGGTAGGGATTTTAATAGAAGATAACAATAATATACTTCAAGGAAATATTGTGAAAAGAAATGAATGTGGGGCGGTAGTAGCCGTTAGTTCGGAGAACCTTTATCTAGCTAATAATGTAATTCGCCAAAACTGTGGAACCGGTATCGAACTGGTAAATAACCAATTCGGTATTATCGAAGAAAATAAAATTATCCGGAATAAAGATTTTGCTATTAAAGGCTCTGTTGCCTCGGCGTCTAACACCATTATCAGAAACCAGCTTCGCTTAAATTCGCCGGGCAATATTGATCTGATAAATCCCGATAATAATGTAATAAACTCTTGTCTGTTCTAACTAAAGAAGAAAAGGGGGGACCTTGATGAATCAAGATTTCTATGATGGCCTGTTAAAGCCCTACCAAGAGGGAATGAATAAGCTTAAAGGGAAACAGGAATTGCCCCAGATTGTCATGGATAACTACAAGGTAGTTATTGGCAAGTTAGAGCAGAAGCAAAAGAATAAATAGAGTAAGCACAAAATGGGTTAAGACGATCAATGTACAGCTAGAATGTTTCCAGCTGTACATTTTATTATTTGGCAAAAATTAGTATAATGAAAATCATGACCAAAGGCGAAAGTCAAGTGAACTGGATATAACGAGAAAAATGTTACTAAGAATATCAATATAGGAACGGGGTAATGAAACTGGGACACATAGAAAACTCAGATCGTGAGTACCAACTGTTACAAAGGCGCTTGGATCATTGTATTGAGGGAGCACCGGCTTCGCCGGTATTTCTCAATATATTAAAAATGCTTTTTACCCAGTCAGAGGCGAATTTGGCCAGGCAGATCCCCCTCAGACCTACTCTCCTGCCGGTTCTTGCCAAGAAAGTCGGCATGCCTTTAGATGAGTTAGCAGGCAAAATCAGTGAAATGGCTCAGCGGGGCTTGGTTTTTGATGCGGAGCACAAGGGACAGCGTTACGTAGTACTGGCACCAGTGGTGCTTGGATTTTTTGAATTCACCTTTATGCGTACCCGGGACAACCTGCCCATGGCAGAGTTGGCCAAACTTTTTGACCAATACATGATGCAGGATGATAAATTCGCCCACGCTGTTTTCGCAGGTTCTACACAAATTGGTAGATCGCTGGTGAGGGAAGAGGCTTTGCCGGAAAGTAATTATTCCGAGATTTTGGATTGGGAGCGGGCCAGCTATGTTGTTGAGTCGGCTAGCCGGGTGGGACTTTCCCTTTGTGCCTGCCGCCATAAGGCCGAACACCTGGGGAAAGCCTGTGATAAACCGCAGCAGACCTGCCTTACCCTCAATAACGGAGCAAATATATTAATTCAAAATGGCCTTGCGGAAGAAATTGACAAGACCAAAGCATTGCGTATCTTGCAGCAGTGTAAGGAACAGGGATTGGCTCAGACCGCTGATAACGTACAAAGAAATGTTGGTTACATCTGCAATTGCTGTGGTTGCTGCTGCGGTATGTTTAAGGCCATGAAAACCTTTTCTCTGAACAAAGCTATTGTGTCTTCCAACTGGGTAATGCATATTGACCAAGCCAAATGTACTGGCTGTGGTGCCTGTACCAGGGTATGCCCTTTGGCAATTATCTCTCTCAAAGAAGAGCTCTTAGGAGATAAGAAGAGAAAGAAGGCCTACTGTGCCGAGGATATTTGTTTGGGCTGTGGGGTATGTTATTCCTCCTGCAAATTCGCTGCGATTTCCCTAAAACCACGCAGCCAGCGGGTGTTAACCCCGGAAACCACCTTCGATAAAATTATTCTGATGGCCATCGAACGGGGCAAACTCACCAACCTGATTTTTGATGATCCCAGCCGTCTAAGTCACCGGGCCTTGGGGCGGGTGATGAACCTCATCGAAAAATCTCCACCGGTAAAAGCAGTAATGTCTTCTCAGTCGGTGAAATCAGTTTTTCTCAATACCATCCTGGCAAAAGTAAAGAAGCTGGCGGATGATTAATGAGGAAACACAAGGAAACACAAGGGGACGGTTCTGCCGTGCTAAGGTAAAAAACATGGTAGAATCAAAGAAAAAAGAAGGGACGTGTGAAACCGTGCCCAGGAAGCCAAGAGAGAAGAGTGAAACAGGAATCTACCATGTTATAGTAAGGGGAATCGGCCAGCAGGATATTTTTTACGAAGAAGATGATTTTCAGAGATATCTGGAAACTGCAAAAAAGGTATCCCGGGAAAGCGGGGTAAGTGTACTTGGGTATTGCTTGATGACTAATCACGTTCATTTATTGTTAAAAGAAGAAGATGGTGACATCTCAGTGTTTATGAAACGCTTGGGTGTAAGTTACGCCTACTGGTACAACTGGAAATATGAAAGAATGGGGCATGTCTTCCAAGATCGCTTTAAAAGTGAAGCCGTAAAGGACGACGCATACTTACTGACTGTCATTCGCTATATCCACCAAAATCCCGTCAAAGCATGCATCATCAACAAGCCGGAAAAATATGAATGGAGCAGTTGCGCTGCCTATTATAAAGCTGATCAAAATGCAGCTACCTTTCCTGATACCCGTTTAATCCTAGGCATTGTACATAAGGAACAAAAAAGAGCTATTGAAGAGTTTAAAAAGTATACAGCAGAGGATAATGAAGACCGCTGTCTGGATTGTGATAAAAGCAAACGAATCAGCGAAAGCGAAGCATATGAAAGAGCCAAGGAAATAATGAATGGTAAGCCGGTAACAGCTTTACAGACCATGGATCAAGATGCACGAAACAAAATACTGAGTTGTTTAAGAAAAGATGGAGTAAGCCTGCGGCAAATATGCAGGATAACCGGATTACCATTTCACATTGTCCGAAAGGCTTAGAAGTTGACACAAAAGAACCGTCCCCCTGAGTCTGTCCTGAGTCTGTCCTGAGTCTTGGGTAATATTTTTTAAAATGGACAATATACAATCAAAGTTATTAGGGGGGTAGCATATTTGTTTGAAAATGTATTGAAAAAGGGTAAAATTGGTGGTTTAGAACTGAAAAATAGATTTGTTATGCCAGCTATGGGCTCAAGTCATGGTGATGATGGAAAGGTAAGTCAAAAATTAGTAGATTATTATGTTGCACGGGCCCGCGGAGGGTTTGGCCTGCTCACCACAGAATTCGCTTATATTGATTTAGAGGGTAAAGCAATACCAGGCCAGCTTAGGATTGACTCTGATGATATAATGCCTGGGCTTAAAACATTAGCAGATGCGATACACCAGGCAGGGGGGAAAGTACTTGTTCAAATACAGCACTCTGGACGACAGACAAATAGTGCTGTGACTGGTAGGCAGCCAGTAGCCCCATCGGCTGTCCCTTGCCCTGTTAACCTTGAGCTTCCCAGGGAACTTTCAATTGAAGAAATCTATACAGTGATAGAGAAATTTGGTGATGCAGCCCTCAGGGCTAAAAACGCTGGTTTTGACGGTGTGGAAATTCACGGTGCCCACGGTTATTTGGTGGCCCAATTTTTATCCGGTTACACGAATAAACGGGTAGACGAGTTTGGCGCAGATTTAGCAGGTCGTATGAAGTTTGCACTGGAATTAATAAAAAATATAAAAAGCAAATGCGGCAAGGATTTTCCCCTTGTGTTTAGAATCAGCGGGGAAGAAAGAGTAGACGGTGGGCTAAAGCTTAACGAGACGATACCCATTTCTAAAGCTCTGGCTGAAGCTGGGGCAGATGCCATTCATGTCTCCACAGGCGTTTATGCAAGTATGCCCTGGATGGTTGCACCTGCCAGTGTTTCTACGGGCTTTAATCTCTATGCGGCAGAGGCTATTAAAAAGGCGATCAATGTACCTGTTATTGCTGTGGGCCGTATTACGGATCCCTTAATGGCGGAGGAAGTTATCGCCAGCGGTCGAGCTGACTTTGTTTCTTTAGGTCGAGGATCCATTGCCGATCCAGAATTCCCCAATAAAGTTGCTGAGAACAGACCACAGCAAATCTCCCCCTGTGTTGGATGTATGACAAGGTGTCAGGGTGTACCAGGAGTAACTCCCGGTGATCGTGGCGTATCCTGTATGATCAATCCCTTTTCAGGCCATGAGGGAACAATGGAGATCACACCTACTAAAAATCCCAAAACCATTGTGGTTGTAGGCGGCGGTCCCGGAGGACTTGAGGCAGCGTGGGTTGCTGCTGCCAGAGGGCACAGGGTAACCCTATTGGAAAAGAACAACAAAGTTGGCGGTCAGTTTATAGCAGCGGCTGTGCCACCGGGAAAACAGGATCTGGCCAAGGGCATTCGGTATTACTATGAAATGTGTAAGAAATATGATGTCAATCTCAAACTTACTATAGAAGCAGATGCAGATATGATAGTAAACTTAAACCCTGATGAAGTTATTTTAGCTACCGGTGCGGTTCCCTTAGAGGTTCCAATACCCAATGAAGGTATTGAAGTTGTTCAGGCAGTAGATGTTTTATTGGGAAAGGTAATGTTGGGGAAAAATGTTCTTATTGTAGGTGGTGGATTGGTAGGCCTGGAAACAGCCGAACATCTACTTAGCCAAAATCGCAGGGTTACCATTGTTGAAATGGAGGATGCTGTAGGAAAGGATGTTCACCCAAGTATAGTATATTTTAGCCTACAAACTTTAAAAGCAGGTGGGGCTGAAATAGTAACCAGCACAAAAGTAGAAAAGTTCAAGCAAGATGGTGCTATTTGCACAAATCCTTCTGGCACAATAGAGCTATCAGGCTTTGATATGGTGGTATTAGCAATAGGTGCAAAGTCCTATAACCCCTTAGAAAAGGAGTTAACCGGCAAGGTGAGATCATTACACGTAATTGGTGATGCGGCAAAGGCTCGCCGAGGGGTTGAGGCAATCGATGAAGGTGCACTGTTAGCCTTGAAGTTGTAAATAGATAATGAGTTGGCTGTATGAAATTAGAGCATTGACCGTTAAAGTCAATGCTCTTTGTCTTGAAAAGTTATTTTTTGTTGGTAGATATTGCTTTATCGTCCTTGAACAGATGACTGTTTTTTACCAAACACACAGTAACTAAGATACATGAAGGCTAACCAGCCAAGGCCGCTGTAGACACCCACCCGGAAGAAATCGTGAAAGTAGAAGGTAACCATAATGGAAACCAGCAGGATAATCCCGATACCCGGTAGAATGGGGTGCAAGGGCATTCTGGTGGGTAATGGCTCGGCTTCCTGGCGCTCCCGGGCAGCCCGGAAGAAGAAGAAGGTCACCAGTACCATGGTCCACACGAATAGTGCACCAAACAGGGCAATACCAAAGGTGTAAAGATACGCATGTTCGTCACCAAAGGTTTGGAGTATCACAGCTAAGGCAATACCACCGGTGGAAGCCAACAAAGCGTAGACAGGAGTGCCAGCTCGACTTAACTTCCCCAGGAAGGAAGGTGCTTGATTACCACGGGCCAGGGAAAACATCATCCGGGAGGTTAAATACAAGTTTGCATTCATACTGGATAAAGCGGCAGTCAGTACAACAAAGTTCATAATACCTGCTGCATAAGGAATACCGATGGTGCTAAAGACCTTGACAAAGGGACTTACTTTGCCCCCAGCTTCTACCCAAGGTACCACGCAGAGCATAATCAAAAGACTGCACAGATAGAAGAGGATTAACCGCAGGACCATGGTGCGCATGGCTTTCGGTACGGCCTTTTGGGGGTCCTTGGCTTCACCGGAGGTAACAGCCACTACCTCAACACCGATAAAGCTAAAGATGGCCATCACCACACCCATCCAGACACCTTTAAGTCCCAAGGGTAGAAATCCATCATGTTTGGTTAGGTTGGAAAAACCAAGGGGTTCAGTGCCGATGCCAAAAAGTACAGCAATACCTGTGATAATAAAGAAAACAATAGCGGTTACTTTAATTAAAGCGAACCAGTATTCAAAGGCACCAAAATTGGCTACCGAACGGGCATTCATATAAATCATCAGGGCAGAGAAGGCTAGCATCCAGACCCAGCCGGGGATGTTGGGGAACCAGTACTGCATATAAATACCTGCTGCTACGACCTCACCGCCAACGGCAATCACCTGACAGGCCCAGTAGGTGTAACGTACGGACCAGCCGGCAAAGGGTCCAACATACATTTCTGCATAAGCACCAAAGGAACCGGCTGTCGGATGGGCCACAGCCATTTCAGAAAGGCAGCCCATCATAATGAGGGCACAGGTGGCAGCAATAACATAACTCAGAATGACACCGGGTCCCGCTAAACTTACAGCAAAGCCGCTGCCGAAAAATAAGCCGGTGCCGATGGCACTGCCCAGGGCAATCATTGTCAATTGTCTTTGGGATAGTTCGCGGTGTAATCCCTGTTCTCTTTCTACTACATGGTTTTTGCTCATGAGCTAAGCTCCCCTCTACTCTAAAAATAAAAATCGCCTACTAGGCGAGGTCTTCTATAGTTCTCCCTCAGCTCTACTCCACTAAGCTAACGAATCTTATTTACGTTATCATGAAAAGCAAAAAAACCGCCACTAGGCGGAGGTCAGCTCATACTATGCTGCACTCAGCTCTTCTCGACTCATCTCAGCTTATTTTGTTGTTAAAAGGTAATCCTCAGCTATCTCTATTTCATTATACTGTAAAGCTAAACTCCTGCCAATATAAATTATTACTATATTTTTGCGTTTACAATGGACAAGCTTATCCGTTAACATTATAGGTATGACTGTAATCTCTTAATACAAGGAGTGGGAAGCTGTGTTTGATTTACGAGTTGTAGTAGAGGAGGTTCGCGGGTTTTGTGATTTACCTATGCGATCCGGGGACTATTTTGAGGTGAGAGGCGGCAGAATTATCGTTCCAGAAGGGAAGCATATTTGCCTTTGGGCATTGTCTGCAATGCTGCCTATGTTTCCTGCCAAGCAGAGAAAGATAGATGAGGAGAACGATTGGCTTCCCAGTACTCAACATATGTGTTGTCCAGATCCCAACGGTATGGTTATTTATCGCATCGATAGAATAGCGGATGACAGTAGCAATACTCAGCAGGCAGTAAAGAAAGTCGAGCAAGAGAGGAACAAGCCGTTCCCACGGATGCTAGTTGACGAAAAAGTATGTACAGGCTGTCGCTCCTGTGAGTTGGCCTGTAGTTTTCATAAAAAGGGCTTTTTTCTGGCGGAAGAAGCCAGAGTACGGGTCATGAAAGACGAAGAGAACGGTCTGGATCGTCCTCAGGTTTGTCGGCAATGTGGCAATGCTCGCTGTGTTCAGGCCTGTCCCGAGGGAGCACTGGAACGTCATCCGGAAACCCATGCAATAATACTAAATGCGGAACTCTGTGTGGGCTGCGCTGCTTGTGCTGAAGCCTGTCCCTTTGGGTCCATCCATTTTAAAGAGCAGCAACCGGTTATTTGTGATTTATGTGGGGGGGACCCTAGGTGTATTGAACGCTGTGCCACCGGGGCCCTGCGTTTTGGGCGGGCCGGGGAGGCGGCTCTTAAAGGTGGTGCCAGGGCTGTCATGAAGGGAGGGCAATAACGATGCTTTATGGTTATGGAGGTAAAGTATTGCGCGTAAATTTGACCTCCGGTACTTTTTCGGTGGAGCCCTTGGAACAGGAGCTGGCTCGGTTATACCTGGGAGGCCGGGGTTTTAACATGCGCCGGTTATATGATGAGATTCCCGCCCGCTTGGATGGGCTAAGCCCGGAAAATAAAATGTTTTTTTCAGTGGGCCCACTGGTAGGGACCATGTTTCCCGGGGCAGCCAGATTTAATGTCAGTGCTAAATCTCCCCAGACAGGTATTTTAGGCGATTCCAATGCCGGTGGATTCTTTGGGCCGGAATTAAAATTTGCCGGTTTCGATCAGGTGATTATTGAAGGCAAAGCCCCGGAGCCGGTATACTTGTATATCCATAATGACAAGATAGAACTTAGGGATGCCAAACATCTATGGGGTCTGGATGTCTGGGATACCCAGCGGGTTATTTTGCAAGAACTCAAGGATCGGAGAGTGCAGGTAGCTGCCATTGGGACAGCAGCGGAGAACGGTGTGCGTTTTGCCGGTGTTTTTGCCAACCTGGTTAGGGCGGCAGCCCGTACTGGTATGGGCACTGTGATGGGGGCGAAGAATCTTAAGGCTATTGCTGTCAGGGGCACTAACCCGGTACGGGTGGCAAATCCTGCATTGTTTGCCGAATTGATGAAGGATATTGACAGTGCCGTTTATAGTCATCGGGAGTATCCCGGCCGGGCTCTCATGGGTACTACGAAACTGGTGCACGCTTTAAATGAGGCAGGCTGTTTGGCCACCCGTCACTTTCAAACCGGCCGCTTCGAGGCAGCAGAATCTGTCAGTGGAGAGTTTTTGGCGGAGACTGTGAAGAAGAAATCCAAATCTTGCTTTGGTTGTGTTATTCCCTGCAGCCGTTTCTTTGAGGTTAAGCAGGGTCCCTTTGCCGGTTTAAAGAGTGAAGGGCCGGAGTTTGAAGGTCTGGCAGGCTTTAGTTCACGGGTGGGGGTAACAGATCTGGCTGCCTCCCTCAAGGGAGTGGACCTTTGTAACCGTTACGGAATGGATGTCATTACCACCTCGGAAGTGATTTCCTTTGCCATGGAACTCTATCAAAGGGGTATTATTTCCCAGTCAGAAGCGGATGGTTTGGATTTATCCTGGGGTAACACCGCTACGGTCCTTACCCTTATTGATAAGATCAACCGCAGAGAGGGATTTGGCGATATACTGGCCGATGGCGTGAGGGAGGCAGCCCGCAAAATTGGCCGGGGTTCCGAGGAATATGCCCTTCATGTCAAGGGCTTGGAGTTATTCCAGGCCGACCCGCGGGGTCTTAAGGCCTATGCCTTAGGCTATGCCGTGGCCAGCCGGGGCGGTGATCATTTGCGTTCGGAGCCTTCCTTTGAATTTAGTGAGGATGCCGAGGCAGGTCAGAGAATGTACGGACATGCGGATGCTGCTTTCCGGTTAAAATATAAAGGCAAGGGACGAGTGGTTAAACATTATGAAGAATGGTCGGCCTTATCCGATTGCTTGGAGGCTTGTAAAAATACCATCGTTAATATGGAAATAATCGACTACCCTCTGACGGCTAAGCTACTAAAAGCTGTGGTCGGTTGGGAGATGAGCGGTGAAGAAGTGCAAGCTGTTTGTGAACGGGTAGTGAATCTGGAAAGAGTCTTTAACACCCGAGAGGGTCTAACCAGAGAGAATGACACCTTGCCCAAACGTTTTACCCATGAACCGCTGCCCGCGGATTCCGGTCCCTCCGCCGGGAGCGTGGTTGAACTGGAACCCATGTTGGATGAGTATTACCAAGCCAGGGGCTGGGATATCACCACCGGACGGCCTACGGGAAGTAAACTAAGGGAATTGGGGCTGGCTAAGGAAGCCTTAGAACTTAAGGAGCGTGGCCTGATTCATGATTGAGCATAGCCCTGTGCGGATTACGATCCGTTATTTAGGGGTAGTTCGTTTAATGTCTGGACGGAAAGAGGATGTATTGCAATTTTGTCAACCGGTTACCGTGGAGGAAGTATTGGCTCGGATTAAAGAGTTGTTGCCTGATCAAACCTATTTAGAGCTCGTACGGCAGACCTTAGTATTGTCTCCTTTGCCGACAGAGCCGGGTATTGTTTTATCAATGCCCAAGGATGCTGGCAAAATAATGAAGGATGGCGATTGTTTAACTGTGGTTACCCCGGTTACCGGAGGCTAAGCACAGTTTTTCGTACACGTTCATAAGTATAAATATTCTATGGATGAAAAAGCCAAGTTTTTCTAAGGGGTGGGAATATGAGAACATGCTCCTCAGTTTTAGAGGCCATTGGTAGGACGCCGCTGATTGAATTATCCCGTATAGCCAAGGACTTGCCCGGTAGAATTTATGCGAAAGCTGAATTTATGAATCCGACGGGCAGTATGAAAGACCGTATTGCCCTAAAAATGATTGAGCAAGCGGAGCAGGAGGGGAAATTAAAACCAGGGGCCATTGTTTTAGAGGAAACCAGTGGCAATACTGGTATTGGCTTGGCCATGGTTTGTGCCATTAAGGGTTATCAATTTATGGCTGTTATGTCTGAAGGAAATAGCCCCGAACGTCGGCAAATCCTACAAGCCATGGGTGCTAAGGTGGAACTGGTGCCTCAGATGCCCGATGGCAAACCGGGGCAGGTGACAGGCGAGGATTTAGCCTTAGTGGAAAAACGAGCCACGGAAATGGCCAAAGAGCTAGGTGCCTTTCTGGTGAACCAATTTTATAATCCGAATAATTGTGTTGCCCATTATGAAACCACAGCCCAGGAAATTTGGCAACAAATGGAGGGGAAGATTGATTATTTTCTAGATGTGGTTGGTACCTCCGGTACCTTTACTGGCATTGCCAGGGCATTAAAGGAGAAGGACCCCAACATCAAGTGCTGGGTGGTAGAACCTGCCACTGCGGCTGTCTTAGCCGGTAAACCCATTACCAATCCCCGGCATGTATTGCAGGGCTCCAGTTATGCCAAAATTCCGGATCTCTGGGACAAAGCGGTTTGTGATGATTATATTACTGTCACCGATGGAGAAGCCATTCGGGCGGCCCGCCGCTTAGCCACTGAGGAGGGGCTGCTGTGTGGTTACACGGCAGGCGGCAATGTAGCGGCCGCTACCAGAATTGCCGGTTGGTGCGATCCCGATGCCAGAATTGTCACCATTTTATGTGACAGCGGGATGAAGTATTTGAGTACCGACTTGTTTAAGTAAAAAAGTTTCCCGGCTTTCTAAGCCTGGGAAACTTTTATTTTTTAACAATACCTTTCGTATTTACCTTCGGGCCCACAGCGATGATTTCAGCTTCCGGTTCTACAACGTTGTTAGAAATTAGCTGTCGACGTACTTCTTTACCATTTTCCAAAGTGACTTCATAGGTTTTTAATTGATAACCATCACGTCCCGGACGCTGGACTCTCACCTGTCCAGGAGATAACGTAGCCTGCTCAATATATTCCCGGGAAGCCTTAGTAACGGTCCGTTCGGTGGCAATTCTAATCAAGCGAGAGGTAGCTCCTTCGCGGTGACCAAAAATACTGACCAATACTTTTCCCTGTTGAATTTGGCTGTTGATTAGGATCGGGAATTCGGTATTATTAAGGAATTTGAAATCAATTAAATCACCAGCCAGGGTGGCGTCCTTACCTGCGGGTGCATAGGGTACAGGCAGACTGTGAGGCACCCTTTCCACCACCGTAAGACCTGCCAATAACACGGAATTATACAAAGTGGTGCCCACTTGGCAGACACCACCGCCATAATCAGGAACTAATTTATTATTAATGATAACGGGTGCTTGAAGATAGCCATTTTGCTGAATCCGGGGCCCTAATGCTTTATTGAGAGAAAAGAGTTCCTTTGGTTTAAGAATACTATTATTAATTAACTGGCTAGCTAACCGGATATTATGGGTACGGGCTTGATTATTTGGCTCAAACTGAGTCACAAAGATTGCTAAGCGGGAGTTAATACCCTGGTAGTCAACGGCACGTATTTGGGGCTCCATCGTCCTAAATTGGAGATTTACTCGATGCTCTTGTACAGGTAAATCCATCAGTTGTTTAATCGTTGCCGGATTATCTAAAGCTCTGCCTTTGATATCCTGTACGATGGTAACACTGTCACCATTTAAGATTAACTGTGCATTCCGGGGTGACTGATAGTAACGTTCAGCCAGTTGGTGTAAGACTTTATCAAAGGCAGCGGTATCAAAGCTTCTCAGAAGAGGTAAATCTCTCCCCTTTTGCAGCGTACTCAGTAAGCAAAAGAGATTTTGCCAAGAAGTTGCTTGTTCACTGAGCTCTAAGGCTTTTTTTACTGTCAAGCTGTAATCTGCCTGGTATTGGATGTCCCCGTAGTGTATGTCCGTGGGTTGACCATCGGGGTCTACCAACACTAACAAACTTTTTGGATCGGGCCAGGGGAGGGCTTGGGTTAGTTTTTCAACTGCTTCCTGATATTTAAGTCCGCCAATTTCAATGCCCTGCACAGAGGTACCGGGTAATATTGTGTCTTGGTAATAAAATTTTACTGCGGCACTGGACAGGCTGATGCTAACCAATAAATGAATACCCAGAGCCAGGGTAACAATAGAGGTTAGCTTCAGCTTATTCACGGGTGTTTAAGGTTAACTCCACAAACTTATCAGCGGCTGCGGCTCTGTCCACCATATCTCGAGTTATTTTCTGTCCCTGCTCGGCGATAATCTGTCCATCATCAGTAAGTATATCGGTAGTCACAGTGCGTCCAATTAAATATTGCTTTTGTTTGTCTTCAAAGTGCTGTAAGGGATCCTCTGTTACCACAGGTGGCTGTTTCTGTATTGGTGTTATCGTTGTATTCTCTACGTTAGTAGTGTTGTCCATTTGGGAGGCATTGTCCAAAAGGGCAGATTGAAAATGATCTTCTACCACCAGCATTCCTTTACCAAGGGTAATTACTAAATTGGCAGGAATTAGCCCGGTGGTCTTACCATCCCCGGCTACCCAACGACAAGCAGTAATTTTACCGGTTTGTTCATCAATAACAATTTCATCAATGATACCATTTTTACGGCCTTTTTTGGTCATTACCTGGGAGCCTACCACCTCGACACCTTTTTCCAAGAGCTCCAGGGCTGCCTCAACGGAGGTGATATTAACTACATTGGATTTTGTCTCGGTGATCAAGGCATCTTCACCAATGCCAGCTACATCCTGAGCGGAGATTAAGCGGCGCTCCAAATACCAGTTTTCTGGTTGAACAATTAGGTAATCTACCGAGCCACTACCAGGGTTAATAATCAGATCCTCCACATATCCCAGTTCAGCGACTTCCGCAATGGTTATTACAGGTAACCCTACAATCTGGCTTTTTAATTTCAACTGAATGCCCCTCCTAAATTTAAGAAATTAAATGTTTATTATTTAGAGAGTCAAAGGCCTCTCTCCGTACTGCTGCGGGTACTTCAGCATAGGGAATGTGTCCGTGCCGGTCTCTATTCAATAAAGTAATAAGACATTGAATAAATTTCCTTTTTTGTTTAAGGTTGGCCATGCCTGGGTGCTGACGTAGCACTGGATGATTTTCGAAAGCACCAATAATTTCTGAGGCCATCGGATACAAACCAAGATGCTGATACAGGGAGCTTAGCTCACAAATGGCTAGATAGAGTAGCTCTGGTTCGGTTTGGTCAGCCACTACTTTCTGAAAACGCCGAATGGCCTGGGCATACTGCTGTTGCTTAGCCAAACGAAGTCCCTCAACCAGCAGAGTTCGAGGAGAACCACTGGCAACAAAAGCTTGCAGACTAGAAGGCTCCGTCGCGGGCTCCTCCTGCATAACAGGCTCTTCGGGCAGCAGTTCCACCACCGGCTCCTTCCGCATAACAGGTTCTTCAGGCAGCAGTTCTACCACGGACTCCTTTTGCATAGCAGGTTCTTCAGGCAGCAGTTCTACCATGGACTCCTCCGGTATAACAGGTTCTTCAGGCGGCAGTTCTGCCACCGGCTCCTCCGGCATAGCAGGCTCATCGGGCAGCAATTCTGCCACGGGTTCCTCCGATATAACAGGTTCTTCAAGCAGCGGTTCCTTTGCCATCACAGGGCTTTCGGCAAGAGCATCGTCAACAGAAGGGCTTTGTTCTAGCATAATAGAGTTTTCTGTTTCCGTAGAGATGGCATTTACATGACGTTCTTGATGAAGTTCTTGCCGTAGGGCGTATTCCCATACAACCTGACCCTCAACAGATTGCTCCGGTGCCTCGGCAATCATCTGTTCAGGTTCCAGAGTGTCCGTGTTTTTCGATGCATTCCAGCGAGAGTCGATCTTGGAAATGATGACACTCAAGAGCAAAAGTAATACGCCAATGATCATACCTGCCTGCCACAAAGAAAGGGCTGCTTGTAGCAGTGGGTAAATGAATCCCAGAATAAAAGTGGCAATAGAGGCCCGGATAGCTATGCTTGTTGAGAAAATTTTTTTATACGGAAAAAATAGTAAAACAGTTAAGGCCCCTAGGGAAAGCCAGTAAACCCACATGTACATCCTCCAAGAAGTTATTGGTAATACAAGTTATCGGTAATATCTCTTAAAAATTAACAAAATTATATTAAAATACGTCTTTTTTCGTCATAATTTCCTGCGTAAATAATTGCGTTAGGAAAATCCTGGGTTTTGCTTGAGTTTTTATTGAAGTTTTTTAAACGAATACGTATCATCCGGCTATTGCATGGCAAACTAACAATAACCATGCCTTAACAGGAGGGAAAAGCTATGTATTTTTTTCGAACTATTACCGTTAATCCGTCTGTGCCGGAAAGAATCAGTCGCCTAAAGGAGCTATCCTATAACCTTTGGTTTAGTTGGCACCCAGAAGCCCAGGATTTATTTCGCATGCTGCATCAAGAAAAGTGGGAAGAACTAAAGCATAATCCGGTCAGAATGTTGCTAGAAGTTGATCATCAGGCATTGCAAAGGGCCGCCGAGGATGACGGATTCTTAAATCTCTACGATAAAGTAATGGCAGATATGGACAGCTATATGCAGGGGGACACTTGGTTTAAACAGAATTACCCCGAACTGTCGGGCAAGTCTATTGCCTACTTCTCAGCAGAGTTTGGTCTGCATGAATCGCTGCCCATTTACTCCGGAGGACTGGGGGTTTTGGCCGGTGACCATTGTAAAGCAGCCAGTGATATTGGTTTACCGCTGGTAGGAGTGGGCTTGCTGTATAAACAAGGTTATTTTACTCAATGGATTAATCGAGATGGCTGGCAGGAAGCTCACTATCCTTATCAAAACTACAATCAAATGCCTGTTAAGCCTGCTGTGGACGACGAAGGAAAAGAAGTAATCGTTTCGGTGGAGTTGCCCGGACGAACAGTTTATCTTAAAGTTTGGCAGATTCAGGTTGGACGCATTTTCATTTATCTAATGGATGCAGATATAACGATGAATAATGAACAAGACAGGCAATTAACTGCCCAACTTTACGGAGGAGACAAGGATACAAGAATTTGTCAAGAAATAATACTGGGTATTGGCGGAGTAAGGGTACTGCGGAGACTGGGTATTCACCCTGTAACTTGGCATATCAATGAAGGACATGCAGCTTTCCTTTGTTTGGAGCGCCTTCAGGAATTGGTACATGCCGGCGTACCCTTGGCAACGGCCAGGGAAGCAGTGCGGGCCAGTACCGTTTTTACCACCCATACGCCTGTACCTGCAGGCCATGATGTCTTTGATGTAGAGAAGGTAGATTTTTATTTAAATGGCTACTACAACCTTCTGGGTGTGGACAAGAGTAGTTTTATGCAGTTTGGCTATGATCGGCAGCGGAATAGCTTTAACATGACTATTTTGGCTATGAATTTTTCAGCTTATTGCAACGGTGTTAGCAAACTGCATGGTGAAGTAAGCAGAAAGATGTTTCACTACCTGTATGACAACATTCCCGTAGAAGAGGTTCCCATTTTTTCAGTTACCAACGGTATCCACACCTTAACCTGGATCGCCAATGAACTGAGACAGTTATTGGATGCCTATCTCGATCCGGACTGGCAGACGAATATTAGCAATGATAGCCTTTGGCAAGGGGTAGACAAGATCCCCGATGAGGCGCTTTGGGATATGCACAAATCTTTAAAAAAGAGGGCCATTCAATTTGTCAGGCGTGCTATCAGCAATCAAATGAGCCGTAATCAAGAGTCTGCAGAAACTATCGACAGCGTAGCAGAGTACCTAAACCCGGATGCTTTTACCATTGGCTTTGCCAGACGCTTTGCTACTTACAAGAGGGCTACCCTGCTGTTTCGAGACAGGGAACGATTAGCCAGACTTTTCAGCGATCCGGAAAGACCCGTACAAATTATTTTTGCCGGTAAGGCTCACCCGGCTGACCGTCCGGGGCAAGAATTAATTAAACAGATTTATGAGTTTTCCCAGCAGGAGCCCTTTCGGGGAAAAATTATTTTTATTGAAGACTACGATATGGATGTTGCCAGACATTTGGTACAGGGAGTGGATATATGGCTTAACACACCACGTTGGCCCATGGAAGCCAGCGGTACCAGCGGCATGAAGGCAGCGGCCAATGGTGTTGTCAATTGCAGTGTATTGGATGGTTGGTGGCCCGAAGCGTATCACCAGGATAATGGGTTTGCCATTGGCAAACAAACCGGTTACCGTACCGAGGAAGAACAGGATCAGGAGGATATCTATAACCTGTATTCCTTATTGGAGGATCAGATCATCCCCACCTATTATCAACAGGTGGACGGTTACCCCCGTGAATGGATTAAGATCATGAAGAACTGCATGAAGACCATTACACCGGAATTTAGTACCGAACGTATGGTAAAAGAATATACCAAACGTTTTTATAGTGAAGCCATTCGACGGGGGGAGAATTTTTCTGTAAACCATTTTCAAATAGCCACGGAGATCCAGGATTTTAAAAGATATATCAAAGAGAATTGGCACCATGTAACGGTAAAAAATGTGCTGGCTAATGGAATCAATGATAATGAATTAAAGGTGGGAGATGCTCTAAAACTAACGACAAATGTATACCTGGGGCCTATACAGCCGAATGACGTTCAAGTGGAAGTGGTTTATGGCTGTGAAGGAGAGGGACCTCATACCCTGGAGCAAATTAAGACAACGCCTTTATATTCTGAAGGACCGCAGGAAGAGGGTATTTATCAATATCGGGGAGGGTTTACCCTGGAACAGGGCACCTGTGGTTTTACGGTGCGAGTTCGCCCGGACCATCCACTTTTTGCTACCAAGTTTGAACTACCTCTGGCCAGCTGGGCGCGAAATTTCTAGTAGGGAGTTCCCAACAGAGTTTTCAATTTTTGTGTTTCCACATAAAATTTCTTTCATTCAAGCATAATAATCTATGTTTGGAAAGGAGGTGGACAAATTGCCTAGCATTAAGTGCAGTGTTACAGAATGTAGCTATAATAAGGAAGTAGAATGTTTTGCCCCCATGATTCAGGTGGCAAGGGATGGTAACCTTAGTAACGCCCAAAATTCTGATAACACCAAATGTGAAACATTTAAACCAAAAGGTTAACACAAAGGTCAACCCGTTTATGGGTTGACCTCTCTAACTTTTGGTTGTTGAATATAGAATTGGGTTTGTGCACTTGGCCACAGTTAATGACATTTGCGGTATTTTTCTTATCTACATAAGTTTGCAAGTTGTGACGTACCTTACATCCATTGGTATATTGTTCTGGTATTGTCTAAGAAATCAAGTTTACAAATACCTATTTGTTTTGATACGATTGAAATGAAACGTTCAATTTCGACATTGTTTTTGTAATATTTACATTTTTTTCAGAAGAGGTGATCACTTTGCATATGATCGTTTGTGTTAAACAAGTTCCTGATACAACCGAAGTGAGAATAGATCCGGTAACGAATACGCTGGACCGCTCCAGTGCACCCGCCATCATTAATCCTTACGATAGTCATGCCGTAGAAGAGGCTGTAAGAATCAAAGAGATGCATGGGGGTAAAGTAACAGTAATTTCTATGGGACCACCCAATGCGATAGAGGTTATCAAGCGGTGTATTGCTTTAGGTGCAGATGAGGGATATTTGTTAAGTGACAGGGCCTTTGCCGGCTCTGATACCCTGGCCACCAGTTATATTCTATCCCAGGGCATTGCAACGATTAGCCGCCGGGAACCCGTTGATCTAATTCTTTGTGGTAAACAGGCCATAGATGGAGATACTGCCCAGGTGGGACCCGGCATTGCCAGGAGGTTAGGAATACCTCAATTAACCTATGTAAACCATGTCGCTGGCATTGATCCAGCAAGAAAAGAAATTAAGGTCCACCGTAAATTGGATGATGCCTACGAAGTGGTGGTAGCCAAACTGCCTTGCTTACTGACGGTGGAAAAAGAAATTAACGAATTAAGCTATTCCTCACTACCCAATATGCTAAGAGCTGTTCGCTTCGAACCCAAGATTTTGACAGTGGCTGACCTTCAAGCAGATTTATCCATGATGGGGCTGAAGGGTTCCCCTACCTCCGTCAGCAAAATATTTGCCCCGCCCCAGAGAAGTGGGGGAGAAATTTGTAGTGTTGAACAATTAGTTGAGAAGCTATTAGAGTTACACTCCAACGAAAAATGTTGAAAGGGTGATCGATGTGGCGGTTAAAGTATCTCCAGCTTGCATGGGTTGCCAAGCTTGTATTTCGGCTTGTCCCCAGGAAGCTTTATATATGGATGATAACGGAGTATGCCAGGTTATTGCAGATAAATGTACAGAGTGTGGTCAGTGCGTGGATGTTTGTCCGGTAAGTGCTCTGGAATTACCTAAACTTCCTACGGCAACTGTGGTGGGGGAAGCAACAAAAGAGGACACCACAAAGATGCAGCCAGTAGATGAACCATTAGAAACGGCGATTCGTTTGACCGGTGAGTTGGCTAACTACCAAGGTGTTTGGGTGTTTATAGAGCAAAGGGAGGGCGTAGTTGCCCCAGTTTCCCTGGAATTGCTGGGAGCAGGACACCAGTTGGCCAAAAAACTGGATGTGGAACTTTGTGGAGTACTGTTAGGAGACCGGGTTAGTGATTCGGTAAATATGCTTTACGAGTATGGAGCTGATAAAGTCTACCTGGTAGATCACCCAGTCCTGCATTTTTATAGAACGGAAACTTACATGAAAGTATTTGTTGAACTGGTAAAGCGGTATGCACCGGAAATTATTTTAATGGGTGCTACCACCACGGGTCGGGATTTAGCTGGTGCTGTGGCTACCGATTTGGCCACCGGTTTAACCGCAGATTGTACCGGTTTAGACATTGATGGTAAGCAAAGGATCATGCTTGCTACCCGTCCTGCCTTTGGTGGTAACATCATGGCCACCATCCTGTGCAAAAACCACCGCCCACAAATGGCTACGGTGCGTCCCAAGGTAATGAAAATGATGACTCCGAACCCAGGACGGCAGGGTGTATTGGTAACCCCGGAGGTAACATTACAGGAGGATAACCTGCTAACTCAAGTGCTAGAAATTGTTAAGGAACACGGGGAGCAGGTTAATCTTCAAGAAGCGGCCATTATTGTGGCCGGTGGCCGTGGTTTGGGGGATCGCGCAGGTTTTCAGAAACTCTGCTTTGGTTTAGCTGAAGCCGTTGGCGGCCAGGTAGGAGGTTCCCGAGCTGCTGTGGAAGCTGGTTGGATTGAGCAAAAATACCAAGTGGGGCAAACCGGTGTTACGGTGGCACCTAAAATTTACTTTGCCCTGGGTATTTCCGGAGCCATTCAACATCTGGTAGGTATTAGAGGGTCCGATATCATCATTGCTGTCAATTCTGATCCCGATGCGCCGATCTTTAAAGAGTGTACCTACGGCGTTGTGGGAGATATTTTTACAATTGTACCCAAGCTTATTGAACAATTGAAAGAAAAAGGGGGGATTCGCTGTGCCTGAGAAATTTGATGCCATTGTTGTGGGAGCTGGTGTAGCTGGTTTGGCTGCTGCCTATAAAATGGCCCAGGGGGGCTTATCTGTAGTAGTAATTGAACGTGGAGACTACCCCGGGGCTAAAAATGTAATGGGCGGAGTATTATACCGGTCCATGATGGAGGAACTTATCCCGGAGTTTTGGAAGGAAGCCCCTCTGGAAAGGCCCGTGGTGGAACAACGGTTCTGGTTCATGGACACCGATTCTGTGGTTTCCACAGGTTACAAAGGTCAGGAATGGGCCAGGGAACCCTATAACTGCTTTACCGTATTTCGGGGTCAGTTTGACCAGTGGTTTGCCCGGAAATGTACTGAGGCCGGAGCCGTGATTATTAACGAGACCGTGGTAGAAGAGTGTCTGTTAGAAAACGGCCGAGTCGTCGGGGTGCGTACTAACCGCCCGGAGGGAGAACTCTATGCCAATGTTGTGGTATTGGCGGATGGGGTAAATTCCCTGTTGGGTAAGCAGTTAGGCTTCCACCAAGAGTGGAAACCCCAGCAAGTAGCTCTGGCAGTGATGGAAGAACTGAAACTTCCCTCCGAGGTGATTGAGGATCGCTTTAATTTGGACCCTGGTATGGGGACAACCATTGAAATATTTGGTGGCGGCACGCTGGGGTTGGTAGGAACCTCTTTCATCTACACCAACAAGGAGCATATCTCCATTGGTGTGGGGGCATTGCTCTCCCAGATCAGACAGGCCCGGGTAAAACCCTATGACTTGTTGGAAAACCTAAAAAAACATCCGGCAGTACGTCCTTTTATTCGCAACGCAGAGCCGGTTGAGTATTATGCCCACTTAATCCCGGAGGGGGGCTATAACGCTATCCCTAAGTTGGTCGGCAACGGTGTGCTGGTGGTGGGAGATGCCGCCCAATTGGTCAACGGTATTCATCGGGAAGGCAGTAACCTGGCCATGACTTCCGGTCGACTGGCAGCAGAGGCTGTACTGCGAGCCCATCAAATAGGGGAATTTGATGCGCGTTCCTTATCCCAATATGAGGAAGACCTGCGTAATAGTTTTGTTATCGACGACTTAAAGAAATATAAAGATTCCTCCCATCTGTTTGAAAACAATACCAGGTATTTTAATGAATATCTGCCCGCTACCAACATGGCTTTACACGAAATGTTGACAGTGGACGGAACCAGCAAGAAGGACAAGCAAAAATTGATTATGCAGCGCCTGTTACGGGACAGTTCCTTGTATTCTGTAGGAAAAGACCTATATCATGCATGGAAGGCGATGAAATAATGAAAGATAATAAATTTAGTACAAAACTTCGTGAATTAAAAACGGAGATTAACATTGATGATAAGCTGTTTTTAAACCGTTGGAAGCCCGATCATCATTCTCACTTAGAAATTATTGATCCGGCCGTTTGTCTGGAGCAATGCCCCGGTAAGGACTGCACGGTCTTTTGCCCAGCCAAGGTCTATGAATGGAGAGATGATCGCATCACGGTGGGCTACGAAGGGTGTTTGGAATGCGGTGCTTGTCGGATTGCTTGCCCCCATCAAAACATTCGCTGGCGTTATCCCCGGGGTGGCTATGGTGTACAATTTAGATTAGCATAAGGACAAACGAAGCCTCTGCCAACGTCTAAGGACTCGGTAGAGGTTTCGTTTGTCTACACAAATTGCAAGGGCAAGTTTCGACAAATGGTAGAAGGGATTTTAGCAATTTTTCAAGAAATAGTCGAAAATAATTTAATGCAGTTGCGGTTGAAAATTCTCAATATGTATTGCCTGGTTGTTGAGGGGAGAATTAATGAACGGGATCCACCCATCTATAATAGCAGGTATTTTTACAATCCTTGTTTTGATAACTATCTATTTAGTGACCTTACGGAAAACCATCACTGCAAGTAACATCACGAAGCGAGAGAAAGCTGAACTGACCGTAATAACCTGTCAGTTTCTTTTTGAGCATGCCCGGGAAAGTATCCTGTTTATTCGGCAGCAGGATGGGCGAATATTGGAGGCCAATCCCTCAGCCCTCAAAACCTATGGTTATTCCAAAGAGGAATTAATAACAAGAACCATTTATGAGCTACAGTCCGGGGGTGACAGAACAGAGGTCAATAGAAAAATGGATACCGCAGCCAGGAATGGCATTGCGTTTGAAACAATGCATCGTTCTAAACAGGGAAAAACCTTTCCCGTGGAGGTTAGCTCCATCGGAGCGATGATTGGCGGAGAATCTGTTCTATTAAGTATTATTCGTGATATCACGGTAAGAAAACAGACCGAAGAGGCCCAAGCTGCTGAAAAGGAAAGCTTGGCTGTAACACTACGCTCCATTGGGGATGGGGTTATCACCACAGACATCGCCGGTACTATTGTTGTAATGAATAAAGTAGCTGAGCAACTAACCGGTTGGTCACAAGAGATAGCCATCGGCAAACCCGTTGTCAAAGTATGCGGTACCCTAGATGAAAAAACACGCCAAAATACTTACAACCTTGTAGAAAAGGTTCTTCGGACCGGGGTAGATCTTAATCAAACTGCTATATTGCGGGCTAAAGACGGTACCGAAAAAATTATTCAACAGTCTGCAGCACCTATTTTTGACAGTAACAATCAGGTTGTTGGTGTGGTACTGGTATTTCGAGATATTACCCAAGAACAGAGGGCAAAGGCAGAAATCCTTAAGGCTAATAAAATAGAAGCTTTAAGCTTGCTGGCCGGGGGTATCGCCCATGATTTTAATAACATCTTAACAGCTATTTTGGGAAATTTGTCTCTCTTAAAAGTTCAAACAGCAGATAACACTGAAGCTTATCAAATCATTCACGAATCCGAACAGGCAGCTCTGCGAGCCGGCGTTCTCACCCAGCAATTACTCACCTTTGCCAGGGGGGGCGGTGCGCCCGTAAAAAAGACCGCTTCGGTGGCTGAGTTAATAAAAGAAACCACTGATTTTGCTCTGCGGGGCTCCAACATTTCTTGCTATTACTCAATGCCAAGTGATCTGTGGATGGTTACTGTTGATAAGGGACAAATCAGCCAGGTTATGCAAAATTTGGTGATTAATGCTGTGCAGGCAATGCCCCTGGGTGGTGTCATTGAGGTTACCTGTGCAAATATCCTGTTAAGCGAAAGATATCCCCTTGGGGAAGGAAAATATGTAGCAATTTCCTTGCGTGATCGGGGAGAAGGCATCGCCAAGGAATATTTTCAGAGGATATTTGACCCATATTTTACGACGAAACCGACAGGGAGTGGTCTGGGTTTAGCTACCAGCTATACCATCATTAAAAATCATGGTGGCCATATTCAAGTGGAGTCGGAACCAGGGATTGGCACAACCTTTACCGTTTATCTTCCGGCAATCTCGGAGAGAACTGTTACGCCCATTAAAAAGGAAGATATTTTACCAAGCCAAGGAAAAGTTCTTGTGATGGACGATGAAGAGCCGGTAAGAAGTGTTTTGGGCAGAATGTTAAATTTTATTGGTTTTAAAACTGTTTTAGCTAAGGATGGTGCAGAAGCTATTGCATTGTATCAAAGGGCCGCGGAGTCGGGGCAATCCTTTGATGTAGTCATTATGGATTTAACTGTTCCAGGAGGAATGGGGGGTAGGGAAGCTCTGCAAAAGTTATTGCACATTAATCCGGATGTAAAAGCCGTTGTTTCCAGCGGGTATTCTTCCGATCCAATTATGGACGATTACAAGAAATATGGTTTTGCTGGAGCTGTTACCAAACCTTATAAGATTCAGGAGCTAAGTGAGATCCTACAGGCAGTTTTAACAAAGGTAAACAACAATGTGAAGGAATGATACTTTGACCTCTACTAAGGATAAGGCTGTTATTCATGCTCTCAACAATCTGATTACCGTTATACAAGGCAATGCGGAATTAATTCAATTAAAGCAGGGCCTGGAAGAGGCGAGAGAAATATTGGAGGCCTGTAGGAAAATGCAGGGGTTATTAAATTCTCTACGTCAGGAGAGGTAAGGTATGTCAGTTCATGTGCTGGTTGTTGACGATGAACAGCAAATACAAAGTTTATTTAAAAAGATGCTGGGCAGCCAGTATGATGTTACCGTTACGGGAGATATACAATCTGCCCGTTGGGAGCTGGCCCTAAAACAATATCAAGTGGCTTTAATCGATTTAAGACTACCTGATGGTACCGGTATGGAATTATTAAACCATATTAGAACTTTACAGCCTGCCTGCCGCTGCATTTTAATGACTGGTTATGGTTCCGTAAAAACTGCGGTACAGGCTATTGGGCAAGGGGCCTATAATTATATAGAAAAACCCTTTACGTCCTTAGAGGATATTTACAAGTTAATACAAGGTGCGATAGACAGTAGGGAAGATGATAATACGAGTCTGGAGTATAAGCAGATAAAAAAAGTTGCTAAGCAAGTGAATATGGCTATCGGTGATAGCTTTGCTATGCGGCAACTGATCACCAGTGCCTATCGGATTGCCAAGAAGAAGATCAGCGTATTAATCACCGGTGAGACCGGGACAGGTAAAGAGGTATTGGCTAGATTTATTCATGCTGCCAGTGACCGCTGCAACAATATATTTATCCCCGTCAACTGTGGTTCCTTTCATGAGAACCTATTGGAAAGTGAACTATTCGGCCATGAAAAAGGAGCTTTTACCGGATCTACCTCCATCAGAAAGGGTATCTTTGAATTGGCAGACAAAGGAACGCTCTTTTTTGATGAACTAGGCGAAGCCAGTCAGTCAATTCAGGTTAAGTTGTTGCGAGTATTGGAAACCGGTATATTTGTGAGACTTGGTGGGGAAAAACCGATCCTTACGGATGTTAGAATTATTACGGCTACCAACTCTCCTATTGAAAAACTGGTTCAACAGAATAAATTTCGAGAAGACTTGTATTACCGCCTTAACGTAGTAAGATTGGAAATACCTCCGCTAAGAGAAAGAACTGAGGATATTCCAGAGTTTATTAAGAGCTTTGCCAGGCAAATTGCTGCGGATTATCATTTGACTAAAGTCCCTGTTTTCACGGAACTGGCAATAGAGATTTTAAAGTCCTATCCATGGTATGGCAATATAAGAGAACTATATAATGTGATTCAAAAAATGGTTGCCGAGGATTTGCAGGGTGTAATAGATGCTCCCAGTATCCCTAAAAACATTCTTAATGTGGTGGAAAACCCAAAGGGTTTAGAAAATAACAAGACACCAGAAACAGGGTTCGACAGCGGTAAGGGTTTTTCAGAGAATGACTTTGTTCCTAAACCGTTACATGAAATTGAAAGGGAGTTTATTCAAAAAACGCTAGCCTACTTTAAAGGGAATATTTCCTTAGCCGCTGAGGCACTGGAAATTAGTCGAGCGACTTTATATCGCAAAATAAAACAATAACTGTATTATTATGAGAAAATTTATACATAGCTAGAGGAAGCCTGTAGTCTAAATAGGCTTCCTTTTTTGCTGTATTGATAGGGATTTTTGCTTTTTTGTCAGGCAATATTTCCATTGGCATTAAAATTGCTACTTTTGAATAGTGTGAGGTGAAGAACATGAATGGGTTTAGCAAAATGCCAAAGGATTTAGTGAAGGCCATTAGCGGCCAGTAAGGATAGCATAGCTAATTTGCCGCTTAGAAAGGATTAACGGTGTCGGGGTAACGGATTGATGGCTAGGATAGGAGAGAGTATACATGAAAAAAATAGGAACTAAAATATGGCTGGGGTTTGTTTCTGTATTGTTGTTGATGACTGTTATGGTGGGAATTACTTATTATCAACTGGGTCAGATAAAGAGTGAAATGAATACTTTGGCTGAACAGAGAATACCGGTCACCATAGCCAGCCAAAGGTTAGCCCTGAACCATATGAAACAGGCTGCTAGTTTGCGGGGCTATTTGGCCAGTGGAGATGCCAAGTTTCAAAACGATTATCATGAGGCAAAGGAGAAAACAGACGAGCAACTGGCAATTTTAGAAAAAACGATTGAAACTGAAGAACATCGAGAGAGACTGAAACAAGTAAAACAGGTTATGGGTGAGTTTGACCCTATGCCGCCGGTCATGTTTAAGCTCTATCAAGAAGAGGGTCAGAAAGCTTCTGTTAATTATTTGATAAACATTGCAGCACCGGTTCATGCCAAGTCTCTTACTGAAATTAATAAATTTACGGAAATGCAGGAAGAAAGTATTCATGAAGATACTTTGCATGTAGCAGCCATAGAGAAAAAGATAGAAAAACAATTACTGTTGTTACTGGGGGTTGCTATTCTTTTAGGGGCCGTCATAGCCTATTTTATTGCCAAACCCATTGAAAAAGCCCTTTCTAATGTAACTCAGGCTTCGGCTGAGTATGCGAACGGGGATTTTCGGAAGGAGATCACTGCATCATCAGCGGATGAAATAGGCCAAATGGCTGCGGCCCTTAATAAAATGCGAGAAAATTTTGTCGGGGTGATCTTAAAACTCAAGGACTCCTCGGAGCAACTAAATGATGCGGCCTTAGGTTTGGCTGCCCAGACCCAACAGACTTCTGCCGGCGCCACCCAGACAGCCGGTAATGTAACCGAGATCGCGGCCACGGTCGAGGAAGTGGCGGGCAATGCCCAGGAAGTAGCTGGTTTATCGGAAAAGACTGCCCGAGAAGCCGAACTGGGTTACCAGGGATCAGAGCAAGTAACCCGGCAGATGGCGGTAATTGCCTCCTCTAGCGATGAGGCTGCCAGCGTCATTGAAGCTCTTTCTCAGACGTTACAGCAGGTTAACCAAATCGTGGAGCTAATTACCAATATTGCGGATCAGACCAATCTGTTGGCCCTCAATGCCGCCATAGAAGCTGCCCGAGCTGGCGAACAAGGAAAGGGTTTTGCTGTGGTGGCAGAAGAAGTAAGGAAGCTGGCAGAAAAGTCTGCCGTTGCTGCGAAAGATATCAGCCAAATGATTGGACGGGTTCAGGTTGAGTCTAAGAGAGCAGTGGAGGCTATGTCTAACGGTAACGAACAGGTGAAAGAAGGTTTGCTGGTGGTGGGAGAGGTTGGTCAAAAGTTTCATGTCATTATTGAGTCGATTGAAAAATTGGCTCAACAAATTCGCAGTGTAGCGGTGGCCTCCGATCAAATTTCTGAAGGCATCCAAAATGTAGCCAGTACCACAGAAGAACAATCCGCCTCCATAGAAGAAGTAACAGCCTCTACAGAGCATTTAACGAAAATGGCCAGTGACTTAAATGAAATGGTGCATAGATTTAAAGTCTAAACCAAGCATCAATCATGAATGAAACTATAGTAAAATATAAAAAAAAGTGATCTTTTTTCACGAAAAGTGATGTGGATCACTTTTTTTATGATGCAAATCTTATACTATAGATTTAATGGAAATAACAGCTAGTTTCTCATATCTATGACAAGTTTTGATTTTAATACAATTGTAAGAATATTAACTTTTTTGTAAGTAGGAATATCTAGATATTCCAAGAATGATTAATAGACCTTATTTCTTTTAACTAAGTAATGAATTCCTTTGGTGATAAAAATTAAAAGGAGGTTGTTCAATTGTTTTGTAATCAATGTGAACAGACTGCAAAGGGTACCGGTTGTACTGTTGTTGGGGTGTGTGGAAAAAAGCCTGAAGTGGCAGCTCTGCAGGATTTGCTGCTGCATGCTGTGAAGGGGCTGGCTCTTTACGCCAAGGAAGGGAATAAACTGGGCATTTCAGATCGAGAAGCAGGTCGCTTTACAGCAGAGGCTATTTTTAGCACTTTAACCAACGTAAATTTTGATGCTGCTCGCTTTGTCACACTCATTAATCAATGCGTTAGCTATCGGGAAGAGATGAAGAAAAAAGTGGCTGAGGCTGGCGGCAATGTGAACTTTGCCGATCCCTCCGCCAGCTTCCAGCCAGCGGCTGACCTAGCCGATTTAGTTAAACAAGGTGAGGAAGTTGGCTTGGTCAATGACCACGATGCCGATGCCGATATCCAATCATTGCAGCAAATTTTGGTTTACGGCATCAAGGGTGTTTCTGCCTATGCTGATCACGCCCGTATTTTGGGTCAAGAAGATGATATTATTTATGCCTTCCTTTATGAAGGCATGGCAGCTCTCACCAATAAAGAACTGGGACTCAATGATTGGGTTGGTTTAGTTCTCAAATGTGGTGAAATTAACCTGCGCGCGATGGAATTATTGGATGCTGCCAATACCGGTAAATATGGTCATCCTGTGCCCACCGAAGTTCCTCTGGGCCATAAAGCAGGTAAAAGCATCTTAATTTCCGGACACGACCTGCAGGATTTAGACAATCTTTTGCAACAAACCGAGGGTAAGGGGATTTATGTATACACCCACGGTGAAATGTTGCCCACTCACGGTTATCCCGAACTGAAAAAGTACAAGCATTTTTACGGACATTATGGTACTGCCTGGCAGAATCAAAAGAAAGAATTTGCTGCTTTCCCCGGTGCCATTTTGATGACTACCAACTGCATCCAAGATCCCCAGGCTTACATGGATAACATTTTCACCACCGGCTTGGTAGGTTGGCCCGGTGCCCAGCATGTGAAAAACGGAGAATTTGGCCCAGTGATCGAACGTGCCCTGGCCATGCCCGGTTTTCTAGAAGATGAAGATAAGGGCAGTGTTATGGTGGGCTTTGCCCGCAACACCGTGATGAGTGTGGCCGGTAAAGTCATTGAGGCTGTGAAGAGTGGTGATATCAAGCACTTCTTCCTGGTAGGCGGTTGCGACGGTGCCAAGGTTGGACGTAACTACTATAGCGAGTTTGTTGAAAAGACCCCTCAAGACACCATTATCCTAACCCTGGCCTGCGGTAAATTCCGCTTCTTCGACAAGAAGTTAGGTGATATCGGCGGTATTCCTCGTCTCCTGGATGTTGGTCAGTGTAACGATGCCTACTCGGCTATTCAAATTGCCGTGGCCTTGGCGAATGCCTTTGAATGTGGTGTCAATGATCTGCCATTGTCTCTGGTACTATCCTGGTATGAACAAAAAGCTGTAGCCATCTTACTGACCCTACTTTACTTGGGGATTAAGGACATTCGCTTGGGGCCCAGCTTACCGGCTTTCATCACCCCTAACGTGCTGGACGTATTAGTGAAGAACTTTGATATTAAACCCATCAGCACCCCGGAAGAAGATCTGGCTGCTATTTTAAACAAATAGGATTAATACACGGAGGGCTTCTGCGGAAGTCCTCTTTTTTTGCCTTCTAGAAGAAGGGATATAATTACAAATTGTCGAACAAACCACAAAAAGGAAATAGGATGCGAGGTTTAATGCATGGCCAAACTATTTGATGAAAATAACACAATTTTTGCTTTAGACATTGGCACCAGAACAGTTATTGGGGTTGTGGCAACCTTTTCAGAGGGGAATATTAAACTACTGGCCCAGTCTATGGTGGAACATCAGAGCCGAGCTATGCTGAATGGTCAAATACACGATATCCCCAAGGTTGCTCAGGCAGTGCAAAGGGTGAAGGAACAGCTTGAAAAGAAACTTAAAATAAAACTCCATCAAGTGGCCATTGCCGCTGCCGGCCGCTCTTTAAAAACCATACGTTACCAGGTAGAACAAGATACAACGGAGGAACTTGAGATTGACTCCATAGTGATCAATGCTCTGGAACTATTGGGAGTGCAGAGAGCTCAGGAAATGGTGGAACAGGAGCCAACTGGGGGTGGCAAGGAAAAGTTTTTTTGCGTAGGGCACAGCGTAGTTAGATATTATTTGGACGATTTCCCAATTAACAATCTGGAAGGCCACCGTGGTAAAAAAATTGGGGCAGAAGTCCTAGCCACTTTTTTGCCTGTTTCGGTGGTAAACAGCTTGCATGCTGTTTTAGCACGGGTTGGCCTGGAGCAACACTATCTAACCTTAGAACCCATCGCTGCCTGTGAGGTTGTGATCCCGGATCAACTGCGTCTGCTGAATCTGGCCTTGGTTGATGTGGGCGCGGGCACCTCGGATATTGCCATTGCCCGAGATGGCACCATCGCGGCCTACGGTATGGTGCCTATTGCCGGGGATCAAATTACCGAACTGATTGTGGAAGCATTGATGGTTGATTTTATGACTGCGGAGACCATTAAACGGCATTTACACTTGGGGAAGGATATAGAGTATCAGGATATTCTTGGTCTGCAGGTGAAGGCTTCCTGTGAACAAATACTACAGCTTATAGAACCAGCCCTGGAAAAATTGGCCCAGGAAATAACTCAACATATCTGGGAACTAAATGGCCAGGTACCGCCAAAATCTGTTCTGTGTGTAGGGGGTGGTTCTCAGATCCCGACACTGGTGGACAGAATCGCCCGGAAGCTAAACTTGGCACAACAGCGAGTGGTCATTAGAAATCGCTCCAATATTAACTACCTCATGAACAACAAGAAAAAAGAGCTGAACGGTCCCGAAGGGGTCACTGTTATCGGTATTGCCACTTTGTCCTATAAAAAGTTGGGACAAAATTTTGTGACAGTAACTGTCAATGGGAAGCCCTTTACTCTGTTTAACACCAAGCAGTTAAGTGTGCTTCAGGCCTTAGGCTTACTGGAGTTTAATCCACGTGAACTCATTGGTAAAAATGGCAAAGATGTGTCCTTTACGCTTAATGGCAAAGCCAAAACCATTTTTGGTGAATTAGCCAAACCAGCGAGGATCACAGTGAATGGACACCCGGCCAACCTACAAACAATCATTAAAGACGGGGACATTATTTTCGTCGAGAAAGCAGTAAATGGTAGGAATGCGGTGGCCACGGTGGCGGATGTTCTTTCGGGGATGATGGAAATAGATAAACTAGACAACCAAAAACTCGTCTGCACGCTAAATGGCGAGCCTGCTGCATCAAATAGCAGCCTTACTACAGGGGATAGCCTGGAGATTGTGTGGTGGAACAATGGGGAAACTGCCGCAGTCAAAGATTTTGCTCCGGCAGCAAAGCAAGAGAAAAGATCAACTCCGAAATATACTACCCTGGAGGTAACTGTTAACGGGCAAACTATTACCATGGACGATAAGAAAGAATATATTTTAATAGATGTCTTTAACTACTATGATTTAGATATAGCTTCATTTAATGGTAGCGTTAAAATTAAAAGAAATGGCACTGATGCAGAGTATACTGAGGTACTCCAGAACGGTGATGAGATAGAAATATCTTAATTTGATTAAGGGAGAAAAAATGGCGTATAAAATTATTATTGATGCGGATGCTTGCCCCAAGACAGTACTGGCTATGGCACAAACGGTTGGTAGTGAATGGGGGGTGGAAGTTTGGACAGTGGCTAGCTTTAACCACCAGATTAAGTCACTCCATCATATTACAGTTGGCAATTCATCTCAGGAAGCAGATATTCAAATTATGAATTTAGTAAATCGCGGAGATATCGTCATTACACAGGACTGGGGTCTGGCGGCCATGGTCTTGGCCAAGGGTGCCGGTGCCATTTCTCCCTGGGGAAAAATTTTCAGGGAAGAAACCATCGACTTTCTTTTAGAGGAAAGGGAAGCCAAAGCAAAGTATCGGAGAGCAGGCGGGAGAACCAAAGGACCCCGGAAGCGAACGACCGGAGATGATATGCAATTTGAAAGTCAGCTGAAGGGAGTACTTCATGAGCAAATGGAAAAGGTCAAAAAACAACCATGATTTCTATACATTAGGCGACAGAAATATTTTCTGCCGAATGGTAAAATGTACTATGTCTTGAATTAATTTGGGGTAGTTTTTGCTATGGTCATATGTTAACATAATTCTGAATATATCCTTATTTCTAAATATATTTACTTATGTTACTTAATGATTTTTCTTTTTTATTTCGGGCAGGGAATTCAGAAATTTTTGTCGAAGATGATGCTTAATATGTCGAATGTTCTGTCTGTCTTAATAGGTCTGACCAGCATACCATAAAACACAAGACTAATCATTATGGAGGGATTTCTTAATGACGAAGGCGCTAGCAATTGAAGCATTGATCAAAGCAATTGGCAAAGAAAATGTTATTACGGAGCATGAGGAATTGGTTTGCTATTCTTTTGATGCAACGGCTGATATGCCCAGCCAGTTGCCAGATGTTGTAGTAACTCCTACCAGTACCAACGACGTAGCGGAAATTTTAAAAGTTGCTAACCAGTACAAAATGCCCGTTTATCCTAGAGGTTCTGGTACCAATCTGTGCGGTGATACCATCCCCTTGCAGGGTGGGATGGTCATGAGAACCCAAAAAATGAGCCAAATCCTGGAAGTGGATGCAGACAATCTGGTGGCAGTGGTACAGCCCGGTGTAATAATTAATGACCTCAACGTAGCTGTGGCTCCCCACGGTTTAATTTACCCTCCCGATCCCGGCACTGTGGCCACTGCAACCATGGGTGGCAGTGTTTCTGAATGCTCCGGTGGTCTCAGAGGCTTAAAGTATGGGGTAACCAAGAATTATGTGATGGGTTTAGAAGTTGTCATGATCGACGGTACGGTGGTTCGATTTGGTGGCAAGACCGTGAAAAATGTAACTGCCTATGATATGGTAAAGCTATTTACAGGTGCCGAAGGTACACTGGGGATTATCACTGAGATCACGGTCAAACTTATTCCTGCCCCAGAAACCAGGAAATCGATGCTGGCTTCTTTTGATAAATTAGAGGATGCTGGCAATTCCGTAACCGAGATTGTACGTAACAAGGTTATTCCTGCCACTATGGAAATTATGGATCAGGTTACTATTCGTACCGTAGAAAACTTTGCCAAAGTGGGTCTGCCCACCGATGCAGAAGCTGTGCTGCTTATCGAAGTAGACGGCATTCCCGAGGTGGTAGAACGTGAGGCTGCCACGGTGGTCAAGGTAGTAGAGAAGAACAAAGGTAAAATTAAAGTAGCCCAGGATGACAAAGAACGTGATGGTCTGTGGGCTGCCCGCCGTGCCGCACTGCCGGCTTTGGCTCAGATGAAACCCACCACGGTTTTGGAGGATGCTACGGTTCCCCGCAGCAAATTAACTGAAATGCTGGTAATCCTGCAGAATATAGCCAAGAAATATGATCTTACCATTGGCACCTTTGGTCATGCCGGGGATGGTAATTTGCATCCCACCATTCTCACTGATGAACGTAACACAGAGGAAATGAAACGGGTTCACGCAGCAGTGGATGAAATCTTTAAAACTGCCTTAGAATTGGGTGGTACGATCAGTGGTGAACATGGTATCGGTATGGCGAAGGCCAAATACCTACCGATGGAATTTGGTGAGCAGGGTGTCGAAGTAATGCGAAAAGTGAAACGTGCACTAGACCCTGAGAATTTACTAAACCCCGGCAAAATGATGGGCTAAAGGAGGGGCAGATAATGGCCATTTACGATAACATCAAGGATATTGAAGAAGAGATTATTAAATGTATGAAGTGCGGTAACTGCCAAGCTGTCTGCCCGGTTTACAAGGAGATTCTCGCTGAGTCCGGGGTAGCCAGAGGTAAGATTCAACTGGCAGCCAAAATTCTTAAAGGACAAGCAAAATACACTCCTGAGTTATATAAAAAATTTGATCTCTGTCTGCAGTGCCAGGCCTGTTCCGAGAACTGTCCCTGCGGTGTAAAAGCTCATAAAATTATCATGGCAGCCAGAGCAGAACTAGCCAGACAGAATATGCTGCCCTTTGCCAAGAAGGCTGCCTTTAATGTGCTTCGCAAACCCGCGTTGTTTGACTTTGGTCTTCGCCTGGGCAGCACTTTCCAAGGTTTGGCCTTTCGGAAAAATGCTTCCGGTATGAGTCCCCGTTTTCCCATTGGTCTGGAGATGCGCCGGGTAATACCCTCTCTGGCGGATAAGCCACTGCGGGCTGAACTACCGGAAATCAACAAGGCGGCAAACTCCCGGAGAAAAGTAGCGTTCTTTACTGGCTGCGTTACCAACTATATTTATACCAACGTGGGCAAAGCGGTGGTAGAAGTGCTAAACCATAACGGTGTAGATGTGATCATTCCTAAAGATCAGCACTGTTGTGGAGCTCCCGCCACGATCAACGGTGATATTGAAACCGGTAAGGCCATGGCCAAATCCCACGTGGATATTTTTAGCAAGTTAGATGTGGAAGCGATTATTACTGTTTGTGGCACCTGTGGCGGTACCTTTGAACAAAAATATGTTGAACTATTGGCCGATGACCCAGTCTACCTAGCCAAAGCCAAGGCGGTGGCCAGTAAAATACGTGATATTTCCGAATACCTGGTGGATGATCTGCAGGTGGATTTCAGTAAGTTAGGGAATGTACCGATTACCTTTACTTACCACGAACCTTGCCACATTGGCAGGGGGATGGGTTTAACCCGCCAGCCCCTGGAAATGCTGACGAAATTACCCGGTATTACCTATCGGCCACTGGCCCAACCGAATCGTTGCTGTGGTGGTGCCGGCTCCTTCAGCCTAACGAATTATGATGTATCCTACCAAATCCTCAAGAAAAAGGTAGCTGATATTAAGAGCACCGATACCCATGTGGTGGTAACCGGCTGCGGTTCATGCCGGATGCAGATTGAAGATGGTTTAGCCCAGGGGAACCTACCGCATAAAGTAATGCATGTTATTGAAGTGGTACAGCAGGCCTATCGAAATGCTAAATAGTTAACGAGCTAACGACTAACAACCAGGACTCGTGGTATGTTATGACAGGTCGTCAACCTTTTTTCAAGGTTGACGACCTGTTTGCTTTCCTCTTAGTACAAACTTTTTATTTTGACGAGGACATCCATGCTAACTAAATTTGGCTTCATTAGAAGGTGATAATGGTATTATCCATAGCGGACGATTTGCGGGGCGTCAAGACAGCCTTATGCCCCTTGTGGGTATACTTGACGAACGGAGGGTGGAATTAAGGTTTATCAGGATAGAAAACTAAGGCTTACCTGCCTGTGACCTTTAGGTTATGCCCTTCAGGGTACGTCTACGTCAAGCACTTTATGCAAGCTAAGTTTTTCTAAAAATTTTTATCTAAGAGAAGGTTACACTATGCAGGAAGATTGCCTGTCATGTCGAATATTTATCGATTGTCTGCCAAATGAGAACTCTAGGGATAGACAAATTCTAGAGGAACTATTTAAGGAAGTGTTAAACCACCACCCTGCCAAATAGGCAGAACAGGGGTTGGTCTAATCGCCCGACATGGTTAAAGTGGAACCACGGGAACCGCTCACCCGTTATTCCCTTACCATCAACAAGGCGAGCCAATATGGTTTAACCTTTCGGAAAATGCCACCGTTGTGAGCCCGGCTCATTGGAAATTACCAGAAAGTTTGTCGCTATGATGGTAGTAAACGGTAAAAAGGCAGAACCATCGTAAACCCTGCGAGAAGGGATCTTGTCATCCTGTTTCCTCTGCTGGTGGGTGGTTAAAAAATTCGGGGGTGTTATAACGAAACACGATTGCCTGACAAAAGTCAGGCCACGGAAGGAGAATGGTTCATGTCAGTAAAAGAGAGCGATTTAGCACCGGGTGGACCGACCACCGATGGAGGACTACAGAGGGGGCTTAAATCCAGACACCTGCAACTGATAGCATTGGGCGGCATAATCGGCAGCGGGTATTTTCTTGGAACCGGGTATGTTATCGATTCTGCAGGCCCGGCTGCTACGTTAGCTTATTTGTTAGGCGGTTTAATTGTACTTTGCGTCATGTTGTGTATGGGTGAGTTGGCCGTAGCTATTCCCATTTCTGGTTCCTTTGTTACCTATGCCAATGATTTTATTTCACCGGCCTGGGCCTGTGGCATGGGATGGTCTTACTGGTTGACCTGGGTGTTTTATGTACCGGCGGAAATGATTGCAGCGGGCATTATTATGAATAACTTTTTTCCGGCCGTAGATACGCTGTATTGGGCTATAGGATTTGGTTTAATTATTACGGTTATTAACTTATCTTATGTTGGTACCTTCGGGGAATTGGAGTTTTGGCTGGCTATTATTAAGATTATGGCAATTATTATGTTTGTGGTTTTTGCAGCTCTAATTTTCCTGGGAGTTATTGGAGGAACAGAAGGCTTCAAAGGTACTACCCATTTGCTGGGTAATGGTGGTTTTGCTCCGAAGGGGTCCTGGGCGATTCTTTTGACTATGGTCATTATTCTGGTTAATTTTCAGGGCTCAGAAATTATCGGTCTGGCTGCCGGGGAAAGTAAAGAACCGGAAAAAACCATCCCTCTAGCCATTAAAAATGTAACCTGGCGTATTATTGCTCTCTACATTGTGCCACTGTTTTTACTGGTATGTATTTTTCCCTGGGGTAATGCAGGACTAGAGGAAAGTGTTTTTGCCGCCGCGCTAAATGCTTATGGATTTCACTGGGCAGGCGGGTTGTTCTCCTTTGTGGTTCTGACAGCAGCTATTTCCTGTTCTAATTCCGGTCTATACGGCGGTACCAGGGCGGTATATGCCTTGGCCCGGGAAGGAATGGCTCCGAAGTTTTTAGGCAAATTAAATAAGAACGGTGTTCCTCAAAATGCCACGCTACTTTCTATTGCCGGTTGCTGGATTTGTGTGCTGGCCTATACCTTTGATTCAAGTGAAATTATTTTTACGTATTTACTGGCACTATCCGGTTTTGCCGGAGCCATCGCTTGGATTTCCATCTGTTGGTCCCAGCTAAACTTCCGCCGCAAGCTAGAAAGGGAGGGCTTTGACATCAGTACACTAAAGTACCGTACGCCTTTTTTCCCATATCTCACTCACTTTGCTATCTGGGTGCAAGTGGCTTGTCTAGGAATCATCGCCTTTAATGAAGATCTGCGCATATCCTTATATATTGGTTTGCCGCTACTGATTTTCCCCATTATATGGTATAAAATTTGGGGCTACAAGTTAAAGCCCCTGGAGGTAGCCCGGATCAAGTACGAGGATGTGTTTGTAAAATAATAAGTTTACAATAACAACCTAGCGAAAGCAGGGCCAAAAGACTCCCGCAAGCCGAAACAGGCGATAGCGGGAGTCTTTTTTTGTGTCAAGGGTGTGTCAAGGGGACGGTTCTTTTGACACGGAGCTACTGGAGAGTTAAAATAAGGATAGCCATTTTGGCGGATAGTGGATAAAGGAGGGAAAGCTATGCCTAGACACCAGCGGATACTAAGTGAAAATGGAACCTATCATGTAATGATCCGGGGAAATGAAAGGAAGAACCTATTTCTGGATGAGGAAGACAAACAGAAGTTTATTGAGATACTGAATACTAAGAAGGAAGAGACAGGTTTTCTTATTTTTGCTTATTGCCTTATGGATAATCATGTTCATCTGTTGGTCAGAGAATCAATAGAAGGGCTGGCAACGATAATGAAGCGAATTAATGTCAGCTATGTCTACTACTTCAACCAAAAAAACCGCAGGACAGGGCATCTTTTTCAAGATCGTTTCAAAAGTGAACCTATAGATGAGGAACGCTACTTACTATCTGTTCTTCGATACATTCATAACAATCCGCTTAAAGCAGGGATGGTTGAAAAACCAGAGCAATACAAATGGAGCAGTTACGGCAGTTACCTGAATCCACATAGGCCAGAAGCAAAGATGGTAGATACAGCATTTATCTTATCCTTAATGGCAAATGATCAGAAAAAGGCAATACAGGAATTCAAAAAGTTTTCAATTGAGAAGGACGAAAGTGAGTTTCTCGATATAGAAGAAGGTAACATCTGGACAATTGAAGAAGCCAAATCTTATTTGGAAGAATATCTGACGAAAAGATGGAGGGGGAAAAGTATAGAAGAGTTGATGGATCATAAAGATAGCCGTAGAGAAATCATCATAGAACTTAAGACGAACACTCGGCTATCTGTTAGGGCCATAGCTAATTTATTAGGGTTGAATAGAGGGATTGTGCAGAAAATGAGGTAGGCAGATAAGCAAGAAGGAATGGTGTCAAAAGAACGTCCCCTCGACAATAGAAGAAGGTAACATCTGGACAATTGAAGAAGCCAAATCTTATTTGGAAGAATATCTGACGAAAAGATGGAGGGGGAAAAGTATAGAAGAGTTGATGGATAATAAAGATAGCCGTAGAGAAATCATCATAGAACTTAAGACGAACACTCGGCTATCTGTTAGGGCCATAGCTAATTTATTAGGGTTGAATAGAGGGATTGTGCAGAAAATGAGGTAGGCAGATAAGCCAAAAGGGATGGTGTCAAAAGAACCGTCCCCTCGACACCCTCTAAGCCGAAAAAGGCGATAGAGGGTGTCTTTTGGTATTTAGGCTGCAGGAGTTGAAGGATTAATAAAGTCTTTTTTCCTGTTAATTTTACACATTATTAGTACTTTATCCCAAATGAATTGGATTCAAGTTTAAAGGAAAAGACAACTAACAATATCACAAAACTAAAACAGTAGTTATCGTTAGGAGGTGTCGAGAGGATTAAAACAATGGCTCAATGGATACCTGAAAAACCTTGATGTTTCAAGCCTAAGAGTTTTTTTATATTTATTTGATAGATTCAGTTCCCAAGTACTGCCTAAAGAAACTCCTACTATACTTAAAAGAAAAAACTGTTCTCTCTAGAGCAGGATTACTCTACTTGCTTGCTCATAATTTTTCCATTAGGTAGTTATTTAAAGAATATTTAATTATAAACTTTGATCGCCAAGTTACTTGCGGCGCAAAGTATCTTAGATAGTATATGTATGTTTGTCATATAAATATAAAAGATTTACTATAAAAAGCGTAAGAAATCAGTGGCGAAAGCCACAAAAATGAACAAGGGGGCAGATTATGAAAAGTATTACGAAAAAGGCAGCTGGTTTAATGGTAGGGACTTTCGCTTTTGCAATGGCTTTAACGGCACCGGGTGTTGGCTCGGCTGATGCCGCTACCTATAGCTACTACAATTGTCCTACTGGAAATTCTGCTGTTTATACGAATTACAGTAATTGCCAAAATACTACCACTACGACAGCTAGCAAAGTTAATGCATCAAACTTACAATCTATGGTTAATAAGATTAGCCAGCAATACAAAGCATCAGGATCATCTAACTCTTGTTATTCTTTCGATCAGGTGAAGAATATCCTATCTTCATATAAATAAGAGCTAGCTGGTTCTTCCGACGTACACATTGCCCATAAAAATCTCTTGTATTTACCAACTCAAAAGGTACTATTTGAGTACATCAAGACTGGATTTTTACGGGCAAGGTGTATGTGACCGATTGCTGAGGCACCTGCGAAAAGAAGCAGGTGCCTTTTTCACACTTTTCTCTAGAGTGTAAAAAAGCATTAAGAATTCAGTGGCGAAAGTCACAAAAGGGGCGAATTATGAAAAATATTATTAAGAATGTTACTGGTTTAATGATCGGGACCTTTGTTTTGGCACTGGCTTTAATGGCACCTGGCAATGGCTCCGCTGAAGCTGCTACATACAACTATGGCAGCTATCAACCCAACTATAGCAACTATACCGGAACTATTGGAAATACTACAGTTTATAATAATTACACACCGAATTATAGCAATTACCAAAAACCAACCCAACCAACTCAGCCAACCCAACCAACTCAGCCAACCCAGCCAACTCAGCCAACTCAACCAACTCAACCAAGCCAACCAACTCAACCCAGCAATGTTAATGTATCGGACGAGCAGGCTATGGTGAACTTAATTAACCAGGAACGCAAGGCAGCAGGATTGCAGCCGTTATCATACGACGCCGCTTTAACAGAGCAAGCTCGCTTAAAAGCACAGGATATGATTACCAACAATTATTTTGGCCATACCTCTCCTACTTATGGCTCTCCCTTTGATCAAATGAAGAGTGCCGGTATTTCCTACCGCTATGCGGGCGAGAATTTGGCTGGTTCTCCCGATGTGAACACCGCCCATAAAAGTCTCATGAATTCACCTACTCATAAGGCTAACATTTTAAAAGCCGAATATACCAAGGTTGGTGTTGGCGTGATTAACGGTGGTTCTTACGGCAAAATGTATGTGCAAATGTATACTGATTAGTTAACTTACAAAAGACACCTGTGCAAGGAGCAGGTGTCTTTTTTTCATATAGAGGAAAGTATAAAAATTTTAAAAAAGGAACTAAAGGATAGTAGGACATATCCCCGACATAGTATAGTATTATTCTATATCAATTGAGGAGTATATAAATTGTGCCCTATGATAAACTTAAAAAGGAAAATTGGCATTAGCAATAAATGAAAGTACTTGAATCAGGTGATTAAAGTGAAAAAAATACTCGTTGTTGAAGATGAAGTGGCTATTTCAATGGTATTGAAGGCATATTTAACAAAAGCAAATTATCAGGTAGAACAGGCCTTTAATGGCGAAGAGGCAGTTCAGAAGTTTACCGATTTTAATCCTGCTCTGGTTATGTTAGATATTATGTTACCGGGTATGGATGGATGGAGTATTCTAAAATATATTCGCGATAGAAGTTCCTGCCCTGTGATTATGCTTACCGCCCTGGGGCAACTTAAACAAAAAGTGGAAGGGTTACGTCAGGGAGCAGACGATTATATCACAAAGCCGTTCCTGGCTGAAGAAGTAGTTGCTCGGGTAGAGGCGGTTTTAAGACGTTCCGTACAAATTCTTGAGGACCGGGAAACTACGCATTTTGGTAGTTTAAGGATTGATTTCAAGGCTCACACAATCTACCTTCATGGTCTGGAATTACCCTTAATTCCCCGGGATTTAGCGGTTCTTTTGTTTTTAGCCCGTCATCCCAATCAAACCTTTACCCGAGAACAGCTCATTGAGCAGGTGTGGGGAATAGACTATGAAGGAAGTGATCGGGCAGTGGACTTATCTATGAAAAGAATCAGAAAAATATTGCAGAACTGGCCTTTGTCTGAAGGAGAACTCAAAACGCTACGAGGATTGGGGTATCAATTCTGTGTTTATGAAAAGTAATAGACGAGTACCACTTCTACAATATTGGACAACCCGGTATCTTATTACACTGTGCTTTGGCTTACTCATTTTGGGCATTATTTCTAGTCTTTTTATTCAATATAATGCTAGGCAAAAAAGAATAGAAAGTATTAGGTTACTAGCAACAGAAATAGCAGAAAGCACGGCTACCTCTGAAGGAAAAATAAGAATTGACCCTACTTTGCCAAGGGAGATTGATAGACTTCAGCGATTTTTAGGTTTGGATAAAAATCTTTTTTTAGTGATTATGGACACGAACAGAAACCTCTTATTCAGTACCCCCTTTTTACCCCCAAGGGAGTTATTAGAAGTTACTTCGCTGTTAATGGAAAATGAAAAGGATGTTGAAAAATTTACTTTGCAGACAGAGGGGGATTTTTATTTCTTTAAACAGGAAATAAAAAACAATACTAAGGTTCTTGGCAGTGTGATGATTCTACACCCGGTAAGAGAGCCCCCTCGTAGCCAAGAGGAATTTCAGCTATTGGTGTTCATGCTAGTGGGTCTGGGGTTACTTGGTTGGGGGATCATATACTTGCTTACGAAGAGCTTAGCTAAGCCTATCAAAGATGTGGCTGATGCCGCAAAAAGAATTGTGACCGGCGATTATAATATCCAATTGCATGAAAGTACCAAAGAACAAGAAATATATGAATTGATTCGTTCCTTTAAGGAAATGGCAGAACGATTGCGCCAAATGGAAAGGATGCGTACTGAATTACTGGCGGGGGTAACTCACGAATTAAAGACGCCAGTGGCCTCTATTAGCGGGCTTATCCAGGCTGTAAAAGATGAAGTAGTTACTGCAGAGGAAGCCAAGGAGTTTTTGAGTATAAGCTTAAAAGAGACCATGAGACTTCAACATATGGTTGAAGATCTATTGGATTTTAACTCCTTTGTCATTGGGGACATTAGTATCCATAAAGAACGCCATAACGTACAAAAGCTTATTCAAGAAATTACGCATCAATGGTTAATTGGCCAGGAGGATGATAGGATTGTTATCAACACCCTATTTAGGGACGAACAACTAATGGTTGATACCGATGCAATGAGGCTCCAGCAAATTCTTTATAACTTATTTAACAATGCAAAACAAGTTTTTGTTGCTGGTGGGAAAATAGATCTGACCGTTTATCGGCAGGATAAAAATATTTACCTTGATGTTACGGATAATGGAGCAGGTATCCCCGAAGAGGAACAACCATTGATTTTTGAAAAGTTCTTTAGAGGCAAAGCAAAAAAAGATAAAGTGAGGGGGCTAGGATTGGGACTTTCTTTCAGTAAGACTCTGGCCAAGGCCCTAGGAGGGGATCTTATTCTCAAAAATAGTTCTTCCGAGGGTACAACCTTTACACTCGTTCTTACGGTATAAGCTATTTTTATAGTAACAAACCCACGAAGCGATATTGCCAATTGGTAATATCGTTTTTTCATGATTTTCCACATTTTCAAAGTAATTTTGACATAAAACAGACATCTTCAACCGTTATCATTACAAATGTTGTAGCTACACATTAGATTACTTTGACAGTCTGGGAGGTGAATTTGATGGTTCAATTTCGACATGAAATAAAGATGGGTATTAGTGCCTTTGATAGAGTAATGCTCTCTAGTAGATTGTCCCACGGACTAAAAAGAGATGGGCATACGGGACCAAATGGGAGCTATGTAGTAAGGAGTATTTATTTTGACGATGACAACGACACTGCTGTAAAGGAAAAATTAGCGGGTGTTAAATACCGTGAAAAATTTAGAATACGGACTTACGATAGCTTTGCTTCGGTTATCAAACTGGAAAAGAAGGTAAAAAACAATGGTGTTGGCTATAAGGAAAGTGCAAGACTTACCAGAGAGGAATGCCAAAGCCTTTTACGGGGTAACTACGATTTTTTAATAGAAAGGTCGGAAGCGGTATGCAAGCAGCTTTACATTAAGATGAGAACAGGCTTGTTTAAGCCAAAAACCATTGTACAGTACAATCGTGAGGCCTACGTCTGGAACCCTGGACGGGTGAGAATAACCATTGACAGCAATCTTAAAACAGGGATTGCGTCGATTGATTTTTTAAATTTTGAACTTCCCCTAACCAGTGCTATGGATAACGGTAACTCCATTCTAGAGATTAAATATGACAGCTTTTTGCCTGCTCATATCAGTAATTTAATAAAATTAGACAGCCGGCAGAAAGGAGCCTTTTCCAAATATGTTCTGTGCCGGCGATATAGATAAAATCAACAATTGGGGGTATTGAAAGTGAATAATAGTCCACAGACGTTTAACTTTTCAGATATATTTAAAAACAACTTTCTTAAAAACGCAGTAACGGATTTTTCTGTGGTAGATATCTCTTTGACACTGCTGATTTCCTTTTTCATTGGTTTGTTTATTTATGCAGTTTACAAGAAAACCTTTAACGGTGTGATGTATTCAAGAAACTTTAATATTTCTCTGCTGGCCATGTCAATGATCACTACCCTGATCATCATGGGAGTGACTTCCAATATTGTACTTTCCCTGGGTATGGTTGGGGCCCTTAGTATTGTAAGGTTTAGGACGGCTGTTAAAGACCCCATTGATATCGTGTTTTTGTTCTGGGCCATAGCCGGCGGGATTGTTACAGGTGCAGGTTTGTATCTTTTAGCCATCGTTGGTTCTCTGGTTGTCGGATTAATGCTCATAGTTTTTACTAGAAAAACCATGAGTGAGATTCCTTATATGATCGTGGTTAATTGTACCAATTCAGTGGCAGAAGAGTCTCTTTTGGAGAAACTTCGCCAGCATGTGAAACGAATGAATATAAAAACGAAAGCAGTCCGCGCTAATCAGGGCATAGAACTTACCGTGGAAGTCCGCTTAAACAATGAAAATACAAGTTTTGTCCATGAGCTTTCGGCCATAGAGGGTGTCAATGATGTTGTGCTGGTAAGTTATAACGGTGAGCTTGCCGTATAATGATCTGCTCGAGAGGGAGGCATGAGCATGGATAGGAAATTTATAGCAATCATGGGGGGAATGCTGTTGCTCTGCCTCTACATTATTAGTGGGGCAACGGGGTATACCAGCCCAGAAGAAGGCACCGTGTCAAACAGTTTAAGTACGGCCAGTATAGATACCATTTTAGATAAAGATAAAGTTATTGATATAAATATATCGTTGGACGAGAATGATTTTCAAGATATGCTGAAAAATCCCTTGAAAGAGGAGTATAAGGTTGCCAGTGTTGTTATTGCTGGCCAAAAAATAGATAATATAGGGCTTCGTACTAAAGGTAATTCTACTCTGACTATGGTTGCCAACAGTGAATCGGATCGATATAGTTTTAAGCTGGATTTTGATCAGTATATTGACGGGCAAAATCTGGCTGGATTAAAAAAATTAAACCTTAATAACTCCATGAGTGACCCATCCTATATGCGTGAATATTTGTCATATTCACTGATGAATGAAATGGGGGTGCCTACTCCGGGTTACGGATATGTCAATGTCTATATAAATGACAAGCTGCATGGTTTGTATCTAGCGGTGGAAGGTATTGAAGAACCCTTTCTGGAGCGGTACTACGGAAGTAATGCGGGGACACTTTATAAACCCGAGGGCCAGGGAAGTGACCTGGTGTATACAGATGATAAAAGGGAATCGTATCGTGGCATTGCCTTGGTGGCAGGGCGAAAAAACGGTGCTAATGAGGCGTTACTTACAATGGTAAAGGCACTAAATCAGGGGAAAGATTTAGAGAAATATCTAAACATCGATGAGATATTACGATATTTTGCTGTCAATACGGTGCTGGTAAATATGGATAGCTATCAGGGCAGCTTTAAGCATAATTATTATCTCTACGAAGAAAGTGGTGTTTTTTCTATCTTGCCATGGGATTATAACATGTCCTTTGGGGGATTCAGCATGGGGAGAAACAATCAGGAAACCACAGCTCTCTATATTGATCAGCCGGTTTCAGGCACAACCTTGGAGCAGCGACCCCTGATTGGCAAACTGTTAGAGGTAAAGGAATACAAGGAACGGTACCATCAATATATCGAAGACTTTATTAATGGGCCCTTTGCCTTTACTAAAATGGAGGCGGAAATTGCACGTGTGGCCGAGTTAATACGGCCCCATCTGGAGAAAGACCCAACTAAATTTTATACAATGGAGCAATTTGAGCAGGCCATTTTAGAAGGGTCCACCGAACAAAAGAGTGAACTAACAGCAAGCCAAACGAACCCACCAGCAGACCAACAAGCTGCTCCACCAATGCCTGAAAAGGATAAAATGGCAGGACAGCAGCAAAGAGGTCCTATGAAGCCGGGTGGCGATATGCTGCAAGGCGGGAATGTTGTAGGATTAGTAAAGTTTGTTCGAGAACGGATTGCTAATGTCACGAAACAAGTAAGTGGTGAGCTTCCTTCGGTTGGTAATACCACAGAACAAACCAATACTATGCCCGGTCAATTACGCGATCGGCCGGAGGGCCAAGGGGGAATGGGAATGAAAGGAGAGAGGCCTCCCGGGGATATGGGACAACGTCCGCCTAATAGCGGTGATCCTGTTAACAGGGAAATGGGCGATGGGTTTGGCAATAAAAATATGCCTACAAACAATTCAACTGAACAACTCTTTGTCATCGGAGGTTCCCTGTTGCTCCTGGTCTTGGTACTGTTTTTTATCTTTACAAGAAAGACCAAGTATTCGCTATAGTTGTATGGTTATACCTCAATCGGATGTTCCTATAGAAAACGAAATGACCTACCCCACTTCGGGGTAGGTCATTTTTTCGTAACCTCTTAGTATACTGCTCAAAAATTCCCTGGTACGGGGGTGTCTGGGAGTGCTAAAAATTTGCTCCGGGGCACCCATTTCAACAATTTTCCCTTCATCCATAAAAATGACCCGATCAGCCACATCCCGGGCAAAGCCCATTTCGTGGGTTACAATAATCATGGTCATACCTTCTGCTGCCAGGTTTCGGATGACCGAAAGAACTTCCCCTACCAACTCGGGGTCTAAGGCACTGGTGGGCTCATCAAACAGCATTAACTTGGGTTTCATGGCCAAAGCACGGGCAATGGCCACACGCTGCTGTTGTCCACCGGAGAGTTGACTGGGGAAATTCTTAGCTTTGTCAGCCAGACCGACCTTGGCCAGTAATTCTTCTGCCAGGTCCCTGGAGTCATGTTTGCATTTACCCAGTACGGTAATCGGACCTTCCATAACGTTTTGGATAGCCGTCATGTGAGGGAAAAGGTTAAAACGTTGAAAAACCATGCCGATTTGACTTCTTAGTTCACAAAGTTCTTTGCCCTTTGCAGGTACCTTTTTATCTTCGAATATGACCATACCACCATCGATTGACTCCAGATGATTAATACAGCGGAGGAAGGTGCTCTTGCCGGAGCCACTGGGTCCGATAATAACTACAACTTCACCTTGTTTTACATCTAGGTTGATCCCTTTTAGTACCTTTAGTTTACCAAAGTTCTTCTGCACATTTTGAGCCTTGACCAAAAGAAACCCCTCCTTAATCACCATCTGAAATGGCCAGTCGTTTTTCCAATCGGTTGAATATGGTCGTGAAGACGGTAGTCATAATTAGATAAAGAATCCCTGCAGTGACAAAACTTTCTACCGGTTTAAAAAAGGTAGCATTTTTCAGTGTGGCTGCCCGCAGCAGTTCTGTCATGGTGATAACCGACACCAAGGCACTGTCTTTCATCAGGGTGATGAACTCGTTGCCCATGGGGGGGAGCAATCTGCGGTAAGCTTGAGGTAGAATAACCCGTCGCATGGCCTGGCTGTAAGACATACCCATGGAAATAGCCGCCTCCATTTGCCCCTTATCAATCGAGAGGATACCGGCTCGGATAATCTCAGCTATATAAGCGCCACCGCAAACGGAAAGTCCAATAATACCTACAGTGTACTCCGGCAGCACAATACCTACGAAGGGAAGACCATAATAAAGGAACATTAAATGAAGGAGCAGGGGGATGCCCCGGATGATCCAGGTATAAAGCCCCCCGATCCACCTTAAAATTTTAATACTTGATATCTTAGCCAAAGCGACAAACAAACCAATGAGGGTCCCAAATACAATGGCAAAGAATGTTAGTTTGATGGTCATGATAGCTCCCATTAATAAATCTGGGAGAATTTGTATTATGAAATTTACGTCTACTGCTGCCCCTGATTGCATGTTGTCACCAACCCTGGCTAATAATGAATTGTTGCTGTAGCTAAAAGTGCTTTACTGAGCTTTGGTGGTAATATCTTTGTTAAACCATTTTTGGGAAATTGTTGTCAGAGTACCATCCTTTTGCATTTCAGCGATGATATTGTCAAGGGCTTCTTTCAGTTCTACGTCAGCCTTGCGGATACCGATAGCCATAGGTTCTTGGGTTAATTGTTCGCCGACAATTTCAAAGGTATCAGCACGCTTGCTTAAATAGTGACCGGCGGTCATAGCATCTACCACTACCACTTGGGTCCGTCCAATTTGTAAATCGTTAAAAGCTTCAGGGTAGGTCTTATATAGTTTAGCTTCTAAGCCCATTTTCTTACAGGATTCCTCACCAGAGCTGCCAGCTTGGGTGCCTACGGGTTTACCCTTTAAATCTGCAGCAGTAGTAAACCCAGTGGTACCTTTTTTAACAGCCATGACTAGACCGTCATTAATATAGGGGGTAGAGAAGTTAATGGATTTTTTGCGATCTTCTGTAACGGTCATACCATTAATAATAACGTCAAAACGCTTGGAGTCCAGTGCTAAGATGACACCATCCCATTGGGTAGGTTGCCACTCAATTTTTACACCCAGGCGTTTGCCGATTTCTTCAGTCATATCAATGTCAAAGCCCACTAGTTTGTTTTGTTCATCACGGTAACCCATAGGAGCAAAGGTATCATCTAAACCAACCACCAATGTACCTTTTTCCTTAATCAACTCCAGGGAATTTTTCTCTGCTTGTTTAGCAGGTTCTGGAGTAGCTGCAGGTTTTTCTTTCTCTCCGCCACCACAGCCACCAGCCACCAAGGCCAATGCCAGCACCAGGATGACCATTAAAAACCCTTTCTTTTTCACTTCACCATTCTCCTCCCGTTATGTATTAATTTAATACCTCTTTGATATTTTAACTAACTAAAGTGAAAACGTCAAGAGAGAATCTGTATAGGGCATCAAATAATATTCATACTTTTAATGTGCAAGGAATTCTCGTAATGGGGTATAACTATTACTTGAAGAACAGTATAAGGTGGTGATAAAAATGGTTACTACTGAGAGAATGATAATCCCGCCCATTGATCAACAGGTGCCTCAAAATTTACAAACAGCAACCTTTGCTATGGGGTGATTTTGGGGTCCTGATGCCCAGTTTGGGGTATTACCAGGTATCATTCATACCAGAGTTGGCTATGCCGGTGGCACCAAGGAAAATCCTACCTATCGAAGTTTGGGAGATCATACCGAAACCTTGCAGATAGATTATGATCCTGCCGAAATCTCCTATGAACAATTACTGGATTTATTTTGGCAATCCCACAACCCGGCAAGTAGGCCGTGGTCCCGGCAGTATATGTCTATTATTTTTTACCACAATAACGAGCAAGCCAATCTCGCCCAAAAATATAAAGAATTTGCGGCAGAGCGTTTAGGTAAAAAAATATACACTGAGATCAATCCCTATGAGCATTTTTATCTGGCAGAAGATTATCATCAAAAATATTATTTGCAGCTTAAAAGGGATCTAGTAAAAGAGTATGCTCTTTTCTATCCCAACACCATTGATTTTATCAACTCCACCTCGGCTGCCAGAGTAAATGGTTATGTGAGGGGAGCGGGGACGATCACTTCCTTAATAAAGGAGATCGAAAGTCTTGGTTTATCTGAAAAGGGTAAGCATGAGTTGGTGGAGACTGTGAAGAGCTTTGGCAGAAAATAACGTAATGGGGCAAATTACAGTATTCCGAGCTTCAAAATAGATTTTTAGGCTTATGGCCTCAGGCTAAAATGGGAGTGGTGCAAAAAATAGTTTTGCATCACTCCCATCATTTTACTAGCCCAATAAAATGTCTTTTACTACATCTTTAATTTTATTTTTCTCAATAACCTGTTGGTGCAATACAGGTTTTTTATCCAAATCCCTTAGTCCCTGGGGTATTGGCCAGTGAGTGTGATCGGACAGATCTTGCAGTAGGGAAAATTCATTTTTGCCTGTAACTCCTTGCTCCCCTAATACAGCTTTGGCGACACTGCCGTTAAATTTAAAGGGGCTGGCGGTTGAGGCTATCACTGTATATGAGTTATCACCGGTAGCTTGACGATATTTTTGCAGCACGCGGGCTGCCACAGCGGTGTGAGTATCCAGGAGGTATTGCTGCTGTTGCCAGGTTTGCTGAATGGTATCCAGTGTTGCTGTATCATCAGCAAAGTCAGACCAGAAATGTTCTTGAACCTGGGCGAAGGTAGCTTCATCCACCGAATAGCTTCCTTCGGTTTTTAACTGAGCCATCCAGCTGCTGATTTGTTCCCCTTGACGTCCGGTAAGTTCATACAGCAGCCGCTCCAGGTTGCTGGAAATTAAGATATCCATTGAGGGAGATAGTGTTTTTAAAAAATCTCGGTTGCGGTTGTAAGTCCCGGTTTGGATAAAGTCAGTTAATACGTTGTTAGCATTGGCGGCACAAAGGAGTTTGTTAATGGGTAAACCCATCCTTTTGGCATAAAAGCCAGCCAGGATATTGCCGAAATTGCCGGTGGGAACCACAAAATTAATTTTTTCTCCGGCTTTTATGGAGCCAGTTTTCTGTAGGTCGGCATAGGCAGAAAAATAATAAACAATCTGAGGTACCAGGCGTCCCCAGTTGATAGAGTTGGCGGAAGAGAGTCGAAAACCCTGTTGCTCCAGGAGTGTAGCAAAATCATGATCTCCAAAAACCACTTTGACGCCGCTTTGGGCATCATCAAAGTTACCCTGTACCGCCACAACATGAACGTTATTTCCTTCCTGGGTCGCCATTTGCAGTCTTTGTACTTCACTTACACCTCGCTCCGGGTAAAATACGATAATCTGTGTGCCGGGGATATTAGCGAAACCGTCTAAGGCCGCTTTGCCTGTATCTCCGGAGGTAGCCACCAGAATAACGACTTCTGCTGCTTCGCCTGTTTTAGTCAACGCACGTACCAGAAATTGAGGCAATATTTGTAAAGCCATGTCCTTAAAGGCACAGGTAGGACCATGCCAAAGTTCAAGTACTGCAGTGTCAGAGTTTAACACCTTAACCGGTGCGATCTCCGGGTTAGCAAACTTGTTTTGATGATAGGCGGCGTTGACACATTGATTAATTTCTACTGAGGTGAAGTCGGTCAAAAAATGCTGCAGAATGAAGGCAGCCCTTTCCGTATAAGAGAGGGAGGTTAGCTTCTCTAGATCTGGGTTCGAGAGGGTTACCTGATCCGTGGGAACATATAAGCCGCCGTCTGGTGCAATGCCCTGTTTAATTGCTTCAGCAGATGGAACGGCTGGTGAATTGCCTCGGGTGCTTATGTATAGCATAATAGAGCCTCCTAATCAAATGTACGAAGTAAATACTTACATTAAACTATAATTCTTGCTTTTAGTAAAGATAACGAGCCCAAGTATACAAAGAGAGGGGGCGATGGCCTACCCGATTACCAGTGCCAGTAACCGGATAAGTTAATCATTCGCATACTAAAAATTCGATTATAGTTCTGTTCAGTATTTTGACAATGTTTAAGAATATCTTCCAATTTAAACATATTGTGAAAGTATTCACAAATCCTTAGAGTGTTGCTATAATGATAGTAACAAAAAGCAAAAAAAATAGGAGGTAGATACTATGATGCGAGATGTTATGACAAAGCTTTGGAACAACCCCAATTATTTTATGGATCGGGTAAACGAAATGAAACGTGGTCCGGTTAAAAAAACTATTCTTGTACCGTAGCGTGATAATGATGCAGCTAAAGATACCTAAGATGCGAAAAGGCGTTGCACAGGTGAATGTGTAGCGCCTTTTCGCACTTATGTTTTTATCTAAAGGAGGGAAAATAATAGTATACTACTTCAGATTAAAGAAAGGATGCTTTCCTATGAATGGAAGAAATCTCAAAAGGAAATCGCCCTACATAATTGATGCTGCCCTTAGAAAAAAGAGTGGTGAAATACGGGGATTTAAGTTAAAGGATAATACCTTCCTAGAGTATCAAACTGCTTTAAGGGAAGCCAAGCAAGGGAACCTAGTAGGAATCAATCTTTATCCCAAGTTTACGCAGGAAGTACTGGCAGAAGAAAAACAGCAGGGGATACTAGCTAAGCTTATCCAGAAATTAACCGGCCAATAACAAAGACCAGGGGCTGCCGCATACTACATAAAAAAGTAGTTTTGCAACACTCCCCTGGTGAAAAGAATAAAATACAGTTATAGATTAACAAGGGTTGAAGGTGTTTGTGCGTTTTTTCTATTTTTCAACTTGATTTTCCACTCATCAATGATTGTATAGACCACCGGGATGACAAACAGTGTAAAAATGGTAGAACTGATTAATCCACCAATAAGAACCCAAGCCATACCGCTGCGGTTTTCTGCTCCATCGGTTAGTGCCAGGGCGGTGGGCAGCATACCAAATACCATGGTGATGGTTGTCATAATGATGGGTTTTAGCCTGGTATGGCCAGCTTCAATCAGGGCTTCCCGCAGGGTTCTACCCTGACTCATTAAGGTATGGGTATAGTCAATTAACAAGGTACCGTTTTTTGCCACCAGACCGTCCAACATGATGATACCAATAAGTGTAAAGACATTCAGGTTGTTACCGGTCAATACCAGGGCTACTAAAGCCCCTACGATGCCCAGGGGTAAAGAAAGCATACGGATAAAAGGTGTGGTAAAGGACTCGTACAACATAACCAGCACCATATAAACCAGGATAATTGATAAAAGTAAGGCAGCAGCTAATTCTCTTAGGCTTTCGTCCATACTTTGGGCTTGACCGGTATAGTGTATCGTAAAACCGGCAGGAACAGAGAGCTTAGAGATTTCTTTTTTAACCTCGGTCATAAAGTCCCCCAGGGGCCTTTCACGAACATTGGCGGTAACGGTGATCGATCGTTGCTTATTTTCTCTGCGGATATCTGTAGGGCCACTGCCAAGTTCCACACTGGCTACTTGACCCAGAGAAACGGTACCGCCGCTGCCAGATATCATTAAGTTTTGTAAATCCGTGATGTCTTGTTTATTGGCCCCGGCCAACTGGATTAACAGATCGATTTCTCGGTCACCCTCTCGGTACACTCCGGCGGATTCCCCATTTACAGCCGCCCGGAGGGTTCGGGCCACATCATTTACCGCCAGACCGTAATGGGCTGTCCGCAGGTGGTCCACCTTGATTTGAACCTCTGGCTGACCCAAGGTCCAGTCGGTATTGGCACTATTAGCCCCGGGAGTAGCAGCCACAACATCTCTTACCTGTTCAGCCAGTTCGAGTAATCGATCATTATCTTTACCAGAGACGACAATACGAACGGCAGAGCCACCTGGCCCTCCTCCCATGGATTCGGCTTCGGAAACACGGATTTTGCCTTGCTTAAAGGAACTGCTCCACTGGCGGATGCCATCGGCTACTTCCCAAACGGATTTGTCCCGGTCATCCTTTGGTAGTAGTTTAAGAGTAACTCGACCGCTATTGGCCCCATTGGAAGAACCCCTTCCCCCGGAACCCAGGGTTGTTTGGTAATATTGCACCTCAGGAATTTGACTGAGGTGTTTTTCTAGCTCCTGTAGAGCATCACTGGTTTGCCCAATGGGAGTTCCTACGGGCATCTCCAGGGTAACGTTAATTTGCCCTTGATCGGATCTTGGCATAAATTCCTTGCCTACCAGACCCAAAGGAATCAGAGTTAAGCTTAGGATAAAGGCAGCCATGGAGAAAGCAAGTACCTTCTTACGATGACTTAGGGACCACATCAGCATTCGATGATAAATTCTTTGGGTTTTCTCACCAAGGGGAATGATTTTTTGCCAGATCGCTTTGACCATAGAATGTTGGGTGTCTTCACTTTCCTGGTGGTGGAATAGCCTGGATGCTAACATGGGTGCCAGAGTAAAGGACACAAAGAGGGAAAACAAGGTGGCAAATACAATGGTCAGACCGAACTGTCGAAAAAATTGTCCCACCATGCCGCTCATGAAAGCAACTGGCAAAAAGACCACTACGTCGGAAAGGGTAATGGCAATGGCCGCCATGCCTATTTCTTTACGACCTTCAATGGCTGCTTGCCAGGGGGATTTACCCATTTTCATATGGCGGTGAATATTTTCCAGAACGACAATAGAGTCATCCACCAAGATACCAATACAAAGGGCTAACCCCATTAAAGACATCATATTAAAGGTAAAGCCAGCAAAATACATCATCATGACAGTCGCTAATAAAGAGGTCGGGATAGCAAGCATAACAATCGCTGTGGATCGCCACTGCCGTAAAAAAATGAATAACACCAAGCCAGTGGTTATAATACCCTCCAAAATATTCATCCAGGTACCTTTCAGGGACCGATGAACAAAATCAGAGGAATCGTTGGTGATTAGCACTTCGTACTCAGCAGGCAGTTCCTGCTTTATTTCGGTCAGTTTTGCTTTGACGGCATCGCCAACCTCAGTTACACTGGCATCACTCTGTTTGTAAATTTGAATGCCTACCGCATCTTTACCGTTAATGCGGCTGATTTGCCGTGTTTCTTTGAAGCTGTCGTTGACAGTGGCAAGGGCTTGCAACGGAACGGCGTAACCTGAGGGAGAAGGTATTTGGAGTTGCCTAATTTGGTCGATACTTTCGAATTGCCCCAGTACCCGGACATTATATTCATTTTCTGGCCGATCCAACCGTCCGGTGGGTTCATTTAAGTTTTCGGAGTTCAATCGATTAACCACTTGATTAAGAGTTAAGCCGTAACCCTCCAGCTTGCTTCTATCCACTTGAATTTGGATTTCCCGCTGCACGCCACCGACAATACTAACTTCCGAAACACCTTTCAGCCGTTGTAAGCGTTCTTTGATCAGGTCGTTGGCTAAATCATAGGTCTCGTTGCGGGCACCGGGTTTGCCTAGCGATAAAGTTATCACCGGGGAATCATTAATATCTCGTTTAATAACCACCGGATCATTAGCGCCATCAGGAAGTCTACGTCGGGTGTTGTCCACCATTTTCTGAACATCAATAGCAGCCTGATCAGCATTTGCTGATAAATCAAATTCCAATATCACATTGCCCCGGCCTGTTGAAGCAGTGGACATAATATTTTTAAGCTGGCTTAGGGAAGAAAGGGAGTCCTCCAGGGGCTTAATAATCTGGGTTTCAATTTCTTCAGCTCCAGCACCGGGGTAAGCAACGGAGACTGCTACGTAGGGTGTATTGATCGCAGGATATAACTCAACACCAATCTTACCAAAGGTATAGATCCCGAGCACCACGAAAAAGAGGATGACCATAGTCATCATGGCTGGCCGTTTTACAGATAACTCTGTTATATGCATTTATTGGCTCCTCCTCTGCTCCTTAGCCATGGTACCTTCGGTCTGAATGTTTACCCTTTGACCATCTTTCATTGAACTTACATTGTTAGTTATTATCTCTTCATCCTTTGCTAAACCCTTGAGAATAGAGATGTTTCTACCATCGGTGGGACCGGTCTCCACCAGCCGTTCTCTGGCTACCCCATCCTCCACTACAAAAACCCTACTCTTTCCGTCGATGGTTAAAACAGCTTCCCGAGGAATCAGTAGGGATGACTCAAGTTCTTTTTCCAATAGTACTTCTGCAAACATGCCTGGTTTTAGTTGATGGTCAGGGTTTGCCAGTTGAACTTTGATAGGAAAAACTTTTAATTTAGCATCCGCAGCCAGGGCAATATTTGAAACCACGCCGGTTAACTGGTTTTGGTTTGCTGCTGTCACCCTGACGCCAACCTTCATGCCTTCCGCTAACTTATTAACCTGTTGTTCATTGACATTGACGATAACAACTACTTGATCAAGATTACTTACGGTAAATAAAGGGGTGGAGGTACCGGCAAGTTCCCCTACTTCAATGTTTCGGGCCGTAACAATGCCGCCTAAGGGGGATTTAATAACAGTGTCGTTGTAACGGACCTGGCTTTGGGCTAAGGCAGACTGGGAAGCCTTAACTGCCGCCTGTGCTTTTCTTAATGACCCTTCATAGTTTTCCTCAAAGTCTGCCTGGGCGATGGCCTGTGATTGCATAAGCTCTTTGCCTCGCTCATATTTCTTTAGAGCCAGATCATAGGTAACCTTTGCGGTCTCTACGTTGGCTTCCGCAGCGGATACAGCAGCAGCTAAGTCATCTGCCTCAAGAGACATTAAAATTTGTCCGGCACTAATACGACTTCCCACATCTGCCTCAATGCTGGCAACTTTTCCTGAAGACTTGGCCACAATGTTTGCAGAATTAAGGGCTTGCAATGTCCCGCTTAAAGTCATGCTCTCTTTGAGGGTACCTTCACTGACCTTGACAATTTTTACACCTGTACCCGGCTGGTTTCCCTTTGCCTGTTGTTGATTTTGTTTGGTTTCTTTGGCACAACCCAGTAGCATTGAGAGGATTAAAATAAGTAGCCCGGTTGCCAAGAAAATGCCGTATTTTTTCACGGTCAAATTACTCTCCCCCAACTATAAAATTACCAAATTTATGATACTATATTTGATTAAGTATAGATATTAAATAATTATGGGAAATTGTGAAAGCAAAAATTTTAAAATTTTGCTCAAATACCAGGTATTTCTCCGGGACATTTGGACTAAAATTTCGTCTATTGCTTTGGGAACATTCTTCAAAGGAAGGAAGCGTTATCATGTTTAATTTTTTTAAATCTATAATTCAGAAAATCAAGGACAAGCTACAGGCTAGATACCAACAGAAAATGATTAAAGAGATTTCCGAGAATATGACTCCGGTGGCGGGGACAATTATTTATTTGGAGAGATACACCAAGGGAAAATTCAAGTACAAAGTTCTTGTTAAGTCGGCAGCTAATCAGACTGTTATGGTAAAGGTGAAAAAGAAAGATAAGATTAATTTGAAACAAGGTGACAGAGTTCACGGCTATTATGACAAGGAGCGGACAGCGCTGCTTGAAGTAGCTTGAGTAGAAATAAGTTAAATCAGCTAACATCCCCTGGGTAACCAGGGGTTTTTTGTTTTTATTAGCAGGGTTGTTCAAGAAATGAAAATATTGGATTGTCTATGTACGTCACCCTTTGGCAGCTTTCTCAATAAAATGTACAAAATTCTTATGTTCATTGCCATTAACATAAAGCTAGCTTGGGAGGTGATCACTTGAAGGACCCTATCAATAGGATCTGGGATGTGGTGGATGAAGTAATAGAAGAGAATTTGGAGCTTTTTCTAGAGGATGAATCAGGGGATGCGGATTTGGCAAGTAATTTTGAGTCGATAATAGAAGATTCAGCCGATGAATCAGATGATGAGGAAACTGGTTATGATGCATTGACAAGTGACTTTGAGGATGAACTTATGGAGTCGCCTGAAAAGGACAGGAGTTACTGGCTTAAAGAGTTTGAAAACATCCTTGGGGAGCATATGCCTGAATCCGTTCAGGTGGAAAAAGCTTCAAATAGCCGACTCCCTCTGATTCTGGGAGGTGGTGGTATTTTGTTGCTTGGTTTGATCACCAGTACTACTGTCCTTATCCGTCTTAAAAAGAGGCAGTGTTTTCGTGCTTTACCAGTGATGGAGGAAGAGCCGGTAGAAGTGGAGGTTGAAGTAGCTCCTGCTGCACCGGAACCTAAAAAACGACATCAGGTACGCTATGTTCGGGGACCGTTCTTTATGCTACATCAAATGGCGCAAAATCTAATGCCTCGGCCATTAAGAGGAGGTATGCATGAATAATCATCAGATCATCTATTTAGACTATGCGATTAACCCGGAGCCACGGTATGGTTTTGGCAAGCCACCCCATCCTGAATTAATGGCCATTATCACACGAAATTGTGCCGTTTATGAAGAAAATCTGAAGCATTTTTTATCCTATCAAAGGTTTTACCGTACTATTGCTAAATCAGTTGATCCCGCAGCCACGACTCCCGGTTGGATTAATGGTTGGCTACCGGGGCTGGATTCCCTGGCGATTTATGGCTTCCTGGTCAAGCATAACCCCGAACGCTATTTTGAAATTGGTTCCGGCAATTCCACTAAATTTGCCCGGCAGGCCATTTCTGATCATCGTTTGAGAACCAAAATTACTTCCTTTGATCCCCATCCCCGGGCAGAAGTGGATAGCTTGTGTGACCAGATTATTCGGCAGCCGGTAGAAAATGCTGACATTTCAATATTTAGTGAACTAACAGCTGGAGATATCCTGTTTGTAGATCATTCCCACCGCTCCTTCATGAACTCTGATGCCACGGTGGTTTTCCTGGAGATTTTACCCCGGTTAAAACCAGGTGTTTTGGTGGAATTTCATGATATATTGTTACCCTTTGATTACCCTCCGGAGTGGCAGCAACGCTACTATAATGAGCAATATCTTTTAGCTTGCTATCTACTGGCCGAGGGAAATAAATTTGATATTATCCTACCTAATTTCTTTATCAGCCGCCATCACCAGTTAAACAAGGTTTTATCTCCCCTATGGGAGAAGCCAGAATTAGCCGGTGTTGAAACCCACGGGAGTTCCTTTTGGATTATGACCAAATAAACTAGCTGCTGCTGTCTAGTCAAGGGCAGCAGTTTTTTATTTAAACAACTTATTTGCTATCTCCTCATATCTTTACAAAGAGGGTAAATCGGTAAGAGAAAGGATGTGTTACAGAATGGGAGAGGAAAAGGGTGGGGAGCAAAAAGCGAACCAAGAGGTCTGTGTGACCTATCTGAATAAGATGATGGCAGCGTCAAGGCAATTGGAACAGCTTATCGAAGAAAATCAGGCTGAACAGTGCCTGACTACCTTGTTGCCGATGCTTCAAAATATGAAGAAGTTTATCAGTGAAGTCCAGGAATTACAAAGAAACGGTGTCTATCAGGAGTTAACACTACCAGATATGTACGATCCCTTAACCACTTTTATGGAAATTTTCTCACGTGGAGAAGTTATTCCGGCGGCTCAGCTGATACTAACAAGTTTGAAGCCCAGGTTAGAGGATTGGCAGCAGAAACTAACTACCCCACCGGTTGTCGGGTTGGTTTTTAGTAAGGATCGGGCCATGCAGTTGGATGCCACCCTGCATTCTTTTTATGTTCGCTGTCAAGATCCTCAGTTGGTACAGATGAAGGTGTTGTATTTAGCCACCAATGAGCAACTACGGAGGCAATACCAAGCCTTGCAGCGGGATTACCCGGAGGTAACCTTTGTCGAAGAAAAAAATTTTAAAGAACAGGTTTTGACTTTACAGAACAACCATCAGTTTGTCCTATTCCTGGTGGATGATAATCTTTTTGTGAGGGATTTTTCTATCCAGGCAATCATCGACGCTTTAAATAAATACCCAGACACTCTGGGATTTTCCCTGCGCCTGGGGTGGAATACAGTCTATTGCTATACCCAGTGTTGTTTACAAAAGGTTCCACCCTTTGAAGACATTGAAAATGGTGCTATTATGTATGACTGGACGCAGGCGGAGCAGGACTTTGGCTATTGCCTGGAAATATCCAGTTCCCTCTACCGGATTGCTGATCTAAAAATCCTTCTACAGCAACTTCCCTATGACCATCCGAACACTTTGGAAAGTGTACTTTCCCTGCAACAGGGACGTTTTAGCCATCTAGGGAGATTACTATGCAATAAATTTACCATCGCCTTCTGCACCCCCATTAATCGGGTGCAGGAAATCTGTGCCAATGATTTCGGCAGAATTTTTTCTTACTCTATTGAAGAGTTACGTGATAAATTCTCGCAAGGATATCGCATTGATGTGGAAAAATACAAAAACTATTTACCAATGGCCTGCCATGAGGAAGTGGAATTACATTTTGTGCAGAGATTCCTAAAAGAACCCCAACTGGACTGTAACCCTGGAACGCTGGTTTCCACTAAGTCAGAAGTTACAAAAGTAGAAGTTATTAACACCCCGAAGATCAGCGAATAAACTGATAAAAAAGATAGAATTGTACACGCTAAATACATCTTGATATGGTGAGGAGGGAACAAAAATAAGTAATAAGCTAAAATCACCGGATGACGGTAAACACAAGGCAAGGCCAAAGCTCAGTAAAGATAGAAAGTCAAATAAACCGGCTCAAACCAATAGCCCGGGAGATGTTCATTTTACAAATTGATAAGGAATTAAAAAAGTAACCCCCAGATCAGGGAGTTACTTTTTTAACATTAAAAGTTAAAAAAATCACAAATGGTTTAGTTTTTTTGATTCTTTAAAAATCAATAAATACAAGCAAAAAATTGTTGTATCACAAAAAAACCTACAATATAGGCATTAAAATAGTAAATATACTTGAAAAAATTAATTGATATTGTTACCATTTGCACAATCAAAGTCTCTTGAAAATCTTTGGTAAAGGAGGAGTTTGCATGAGAGAGGTTAATACTTTTGTGGGTGAGAATTGTATTGTTTTAAATGTAAAAACGAATTGCATTTACCCTGCCTGTGCCATCATCAGTAAAATAAGAGATAATGAATGGTACTTTGATCGCCTAATGGTCCCCAAAGAAGCAAGGCACCAGGGATTTGCCAGCCGCCTAATGGAAAAGCTGGTGAGCTTGCTGGATGAAAAAGATATTGAGCTAATTAATGAAGTACACGGCAGAGGAGATTTAAATAATGATCAATTAGTTGTATTTTACAAAAAGTATGGCTTTCAGGAAACAGAGAGACCGTATCGACTGTTGAGATTGCCTCACTAAGGATGCCTAGAGGGCATTTTTTTATGCCTGTTTGGGACTTGCCACTTGAAATTAAGATACTAACTTTAAACCAATGGCAGCACCCAGAACCAGACAAATAAAGAAAACCCTGCGCCAGTCCTTAGATTCCCCGTAATACAGCATTCCGAGCAAAGCCCCTCCAGCGGCCCCAATACCAGTCCAAACCGCATAGGCTGTTCCCATGGGCAAAGACTTCATTGCTAAAGTAAGAAATAGGAAACTGGCACCAAAACCAGCCAGCAATAAAAGTAGAGCCTGCCAATTCTTATCTTGATGCAGTTTATTAATCAAAGCAACACCGGTCATTTCAAAAATTCCGGCCAATAACAGATAAACCCAGGCCATCTTTACTCAACTCCTTGCACGTCAGCCTCTTTTTTTCCAGTCACTAACTTCAGTCCAATAACTCCGGCCAGTAAAAGGATAATAAGAAGTAGCTTGATTAATTTTAAGGGTTCACCAAAGAAAACAATTTCTGAAAAGACTGTGCCGGCGGTTCCCAGGCCAACAAAAACGGCGTAGACTGTACCTACAGGAAGTCTTTTACCGGCCATAATCATTAGATAAAAACTTACGCAGATGGCCAGGGCTGTACCAAGCCAGGCCCATAGATGATCTGCATGTTTTAATCCGATAACCCAAAACACCTCAAAAAAAGCTGCTATAAAAACCTTTAGCCACTCATAGTTCATGATTGCTGCTCCTTTCATGGGAAAAACCCGGCTTATTTACCTGCCTGTATATTTTCAGAATGTTTAAAAAACAAACAAAGCCCGGGAGATATCTTTACGATAGATATCCTCCCGGGCTTTTATCCCTCCGTGTCACAGAATTTTCTGTGCGTTTTCTCTTGGACCAGACCAGATAAAACTGCGGAACCCTAGAAAACTTAAATTTTTTATGATAACATAAAAACTCCACATCATCTTATCATAAAAAAAATACAGTCGTCAATTAATCAATGCAACTAAAATATATATTCAATATGGGGTGATAATTATTTTGTTACTATAGAAGTAGAAAATATTTTCCTTTTTTGTTAAGCTTTCAATTACAAAATGAAGTACAATACAAGAAAGGGGAGTTTTGCACTATTAATTATGTTTGGGGGAATCGATATGAGTAGAGTTTTAAATGTTGGACTTGATATTGGTTCTACTACCGTAAAGATGGTTATTTTAGATAAGAATAACAATATTGTCTATAAAAAGTATTTAAGACATTTTTCCGACATAAAAAATACAGTGCTTTCTCTTTTTGAAGATGCCAAATCAATCATGCACAGAAACCTATTGACGGTAGTGGTTACAGGGTCTGGCGGCTTTAATTTTTCGAAAAAGCTGGAGGTACCCTTTATTCAGGAAGTAATTGCCTGTGCCCATGCCATCAAAAAGATTATTCCTAACACCGACTCTGCTATTGAACTGGGTGGTGAGGATGCTAAGGTTACCTATTTTGGCGAATCCATCGAGCAAAGAATGAATGGAACTTGTGCCGGTGGCACAGGGGCCTTCATTGATCAAATGGCTGCATTGCTGCAGACAGATGCTTCGGGGCTTAATGAGCTGGCTAAGAGTCATAAAAGTATTTATCCCATTGCCTCCAGATGTGGTGTATTCGCCAAAACAGATATTCAGCCCTTGTTAAATGAAGGAGCAGCTAAGGAAGATATTGCCGCCTCGGTGCTGCAGGCCGTGGTCAACCAAACCATTGGTGGCCTGGCCCAGGGAAGATCTATTCGTGGTAAGGTTGCCTTTTTAGGTGGACCGCTGCATTTTATGTCCGAGCTAAGAAAACGTTTTATTGAAACCTTAAAATTAGAAGATAATAATGTGGTTTTTCCTAACAACTCCCATTTCTTTGTTGCCTTGGGAGCAGCATTATCTTCCAGAGAATCAGAACCCTTGCCCTTTGAATGTTTACAGGAACGGGCTCCCGGTATCTGGAAGATGAACCAGGAAGACGGTGAAAAGGTAGAACCTTTATTTGCCAACGAGAAAGAGTATGAGAAATTTAAGGAACGGCATGATCAAAACAAGGTAGTGAGGATAGATCTAGAGAGCTATCAAGGGAATGCTTACCTGGGCATTGATGCCGGGTCTACCACCACCAAGGTGGCACTGATCAGTGAAGAGGGAGGACTGCTCTATTCTCACTACGGCAGCAATAATGGTAGTCCCTTAGAATCTACCATAGAAGCACTACAGGATTTATATAGTAAACTTAACAAAAATACGATCATTTTAAACTCTGTGGTAACCGGCTATGGTGAACATCTAATCAAAGCTGCCCTAAAGGCAGATATTGGAGAAATTGAGACTGTAGCCCATTATAAGGCAGCCGATTATTTTTTACCCGGCGTCAATTTCGTCCTGGACATTGGTGGACAGGATATGAAGAGTCTCGTCATCCGGGAAGGTGCCATTGACTCTATCATGTTAAATGAAGCCTGCTCCTCAGGGTGTGGGTCTTTTATAGAAACCTTTGCCAGCTCATTAAATATGGACATTAAGGATTTTGCCCAGTTAGGCCTTCAATCCTTAAATCCTGTAGATTTAGGAACCCGTTGTACGGTATTTATGAACTCCAAGGTAAAACAAGCCCAAAAGGAAGGGGCAGAGGTAAGCGATATTTCCGCAGGAATTTCTCTTTCCGTTATTAAAAATGCTTTGTTTAAGGTGATCAGACTTAGAAGCACGGAGGACTTAGGAGATAAAATTGTTGTTCAGGGTGGAACCTTTTACAACGATGCAGTGCTGCGGGCCTTAGAAAAAATCACCGGTAGAGAAGTAGTGCGGCCGGATATTGCCGGTATCATGGGGGCCTTTGGTGCAGCCTTGCTGGCCAAGGAACGCTATGAAGTTGGCTATCAGACAACCATTCTCCAAGGGAAGGAGCTGGAGGATTTTTCAACAGAGACTTCTATGAAGCGTTGTGGCCTATGCGGCAACAATTGTCTGGTTAGCATTAAACATTTTTCCAATGGACAAGAGTTTTATTCCGGCAACAGATGTGAAAAAGGTGCTGGGAAAGAAAAGGTTAAAAATGACATCCCCAACCTTTATGAATATAAATACAAAAGAGTATTTAGCTACAAACCCTTGTCAGAAAGGGAAGCAACCAGGGGGATCATCGGATTACCCAGGGTACTAAATATGTATGAGGATTACCCCTTCTGGTTCACCTTTTTCAGTCAGTTGGGCTATCGAGTCGTTATTTCAGGCCGATCAACTAAGAGAATATATGAACTGGGTATGGAGACAATTCCTTCGGAATCTGTGTGCTACCCGGCCAAGCTGGTGCATGGGCATATTATGGATCTGATCAGTCACGGGGTCAATAAAATTTTCTATCCTTGCATACCCAATAACATCCCAGAGGATCAAGAAGCCGATAATCGTTATAATTGTCCCATCGTTACTTCGTATCCAGAGACCATTAATGCCAACATGGACATTTTAAAAAGTGGCAATGTCACTTTTTATCACCCATTTTTGCCCATTGATATGCCGGATCGAATGGTTAAACGATTGGTTGAAGAATTGGCACCGGAAGGTATTACCAAGCTTGAAATAGCCAGTGCTGTTAAAAAGGCCTATGATGAGTTGACGAGATATAAGGAAGACGTAAGGAAAAAAGGGGAAGAGACACTTACCTATATCAAAGAGCACAATATCAAGGGGATTGTCCTAGCGGGTAGACCCTATCATATTGATCCAGAAATCAATCATGGTATACCAGAGTTGTTAAAGTCCTATGGCTTTGCCGTTTTACCAGAAGATGCCATTAGACATTTGGTAAAAATCGACAGACCTTTGCGTGTGGTGGACCAATGGATCTACCATTCGAGGATGTATGCCGCCGCCACCTATGTTGCCCAGCAGAAAAACCTAGAATTGATTCAACTCAATTCCTTTGGTTGTGGTTTAGATGCTGTGACTACCGATCAGGTGCAAGAAATTTTAGATGCTTATGGGAAGATTTATACGGTGCTCAAGATTGATGAAATCAGCAACCTGGGGGCTGCCAGAATACGTATACGCTCACTGCTTGCCGCTATTAAGGAGCGGGATAAGAGAGATTTTACACCACAAAAATTATTTAGCTACCCTAGTAGAGCTATCTTTACCAAAGAAATGAAGGAAACTCATACGATTTTGGCACCTCAAATGTCGCCTATTCATTTTCAGTTTTTAAAGATCGGCTTTGCCAAAGCCGGCTATAATATCGAGATTCTTCCCTCGGTGGATAAGGCCGCCATCGATGAAGGCCTGCGGTATGTGCATAACGATGCTTGTTATCCAACCATCATCGTAGTTGGTCAGTTAATGAGAGCTTTAAAATCTGGCAAATATGATGTAAACAATACCTCTGTTATTATGGCCCAAACCGGTGGGGGTTGTCGCGCTACCAACTATATTGCTATCATCCGCAAAGCATTGAGGGATGCAGGTATGGAGCAGGTTCCCGTTATTTCTCTCTCTTCCGGTTTGGAAAAAAACCCGGGTTTCAAGGTTACCCTGCCCATCTTCCATAATATGATGATGGGATTGGTTTATGGTGATCTTCTCATGCGGGTATTGTATCGAGTGCGCCCCTATGAAAAGGTACCGGGTTCTGCCAACCGTTTATACGAGTATTGGGTGGATAAATGCCAAAAGGCCTTAGCGGATGGTGGAAAGAAAGAATTTAGGGAAAATATCTACAGAATCGTTAAGGATTTTGACAACCTGGAAATTTATGAAGATTTAGTGAAGCCACGGGTTGGTGTCGTAGGGGAAATATTGGTTAAGTTTCACCCCACTGCCAACAACAACATTGTTGAATTGTTGGAAGCCGAAGGTGCAGAGGCTGTGGTACCGGACCTAATTGACTTCTTTTTATACTGCTCCTTTGATAACAAGATCAAATATCAGATATTATCCGGAACCCTTTGGAAAATGATTTCCGGCATGATTTCTGTAAAAGTTATTGAGTCCTATCGAAAGGACATGAAAAAAGCTTTGCAGCAAAGCGAACGATTTGAAGCACCAAAACCAATTGAAGAAATTGCCCAATACGCGGCAAAACATCTGTCTCTAGGCAACCAAACCGGAGAGGGCTGGTTTTTAACCGGTGAAATGGTTGAGTTGATGGAAAGTGGTGTGAGCAATGTCGTCTGTTTACAACCCTTTGCCTGTTTACCCAACCATATCACCGGCAAAGGGATGATCAAGGAACTTAGAAGATCGTATCCTACTGCCAATATTGTGCCCATCGACTATGACCCAGGAGCCAGTGAAGTGAATCAGCTAAACCGTATCAAGCTCATGCTCTCTGTAGCTATGGAAGAAGTAAAAAATAGAAGTGATACTTAATAGTTCAGCATTCTCATAATCTGTTTAGATAAAACGGAACTCCTTCCACTAAACCGGGGAGGAGTTCCGTTTTTCTAATGAGAGAAATAAACCCATGATCTAAACCCTGGCCTGCAACCAAATTTTAATTCGCCCGGTACCACTTTCCTGGGAAGCTAGGCGAAAGGTAAGTCTGTTATAACGTGTAAAAAAGTTACTTACGAAAACTCTGATTTGACCAGGACGTAGTTCAATCTCAGGCTCTTCATCCATAAAATTGATCTGATTGGGGCTAGCTTGTAACTTTACTAAGGTGTTCTTGGAACCAATGTTTGCTACGATAAAACTATAGATAGAATAGCTCCATACCTCTTGTGTACTACTAAATCCCGCCCTTTTACCCACGGAAAAATATTCCTTTCTTTCATAGCAATTTGTTTTGGATGGTTCAGTGGTAACTATTAATAGGGGATGCCGTGAATGGTCCGGTGTATTTGAACTATGAAAAAGTAAAACGCCACAGGTTTCAAGCTCTACCGGTACTAAGGCCAAACCGCTATTCATTAATTTTCCCGCATGCCAGGCTTTGACTAAAGTCGTAATATCAACAGAAATGGAACAACCATTTTTACGTAGGGGAACTCTTTTTAATGTTTTTGCTAGCATAGGTGGTTTACTGGTATAGTTTGTATAACAGTCCTCAAAGGGTTTGGCTAATGCTTGGATACCTAAAAGTGCTGGTGGGTCACCTTTACAGGGAGGGGCATTGAAATATATTTTTAACATGGCCGAAGAAATCACCTGTTCTTTGGGCAGGGTCGATAGATCGAAAAAGAGATAGGAGATATATTTAGTAAAAAGACTCGTTTTCCCAACGGGTAAGTAAGGTGAATGGCACGGTGTCTGATGTTGCTTATTGCTAAAGACAAAAGTACTTTTTATGGCTGGTAGCCTGAATATGTTCATCGCAATGCACCTTTATGTTTTTTATAAACTATGTTGGGAAAATCCCATGTGTGAAAAGAATACGTTTTTGACAGTAGAAAACAGTAAAGTTACTTGTTACTATTTTCCAGCCAGGGAAGCAAATTTGGACGCGGATCAAGTATGGAATCATATTGTTGGGCAATCCCATAAATACGCTGGGGATCTAATTCCTTATAACGGTAATATTTTTTAAGCCGATCCGCCGGTTTCAGCCAACCCAGATGTTTAATTCTGAGGGGGTGGTTTTCGCCCTTTAATTCCGCTATATTTACCGGGAATCTTCCACAATGCAGGGGTGTTTCCTGCCACAGGTAATGGAAGTCCGGTAAATACCGAACCATAAAGGGACGGAACTGTTGATGGGCACACCAGTATTGATCCTCCCGATAGTGGGTTTCGCTCCACATATCATATAACCGGAAGGAATAGTAACTAACATCTTTGCTTTGGGCCAGCTTTTTTAAAACTTCAGGGGCATTCTCTTCAAATATTTCATCTGCATCCAGTATTAAAATCCAATCTGGACTGGTTGTAACGGCCATTTGCCAGAGCTGCTTCCGGAGAATAATTTCATTAGTAAAGCTTGGGTTGCTATTTGCCACGATTGTCAGGGGAATACCCTCTAAAGCTTTTTTGCAGACCTCTACGGTATTGTCCTCACTGGCATCATCTAAAATTACCACGTTATCAACAAACTGCTTGGCTTGTTGCAAGACCTTCTCTAAATACCTGTCGGATTCATTCCTCACTAGCATGGCCAGTGTAATTTTATTGCCTTTTCCTTTTTTACTCCCGGGTCTGTCGGTTTTCTTACCATCTTTACTGTGCCCCAAGTTCATATTTTTTTTATATTCCTTCAGCTGCGGCAGTTCTGATTCTCTGTAAATATGAAAGGGGGGGTAATGGGTATCTGCAAAGAGTTCAAATCCCAAGGCTGCCGCCCGTATACAAAAATGCCTATCCTCACCCCAAAAACCAAGATTATAGATTTCACTGAAGGAAACTCCCCTTAAGAGGGCTTGCTTGCTGACTAAGGTGCAAGCTCCCAGTCCGCCAACTTTGTACGTACCTGGTTTAGAAAGCATGGCAATAAACTCCGTTGCTCTCTGATTGATTTCCTCCTCACGTAACTTTTGACATCTGGGGGCGTCATATAACTGGTATTGGTCCGCAACCCAGACTTGAGGCAGCGGGGGTAAATCTGGCTCCCACCTGGTCCAGAATACTTCAGAAACAATATCTTTTTGGAGTGAGATTAAATGCTTGATGGTTTTGGGGTGAAGGTATAAATCTGAATCAACGAGAAACAAATAATCATAATCTTCCTGCAGGGCCATGGCAATAAAACTATTTTTAAAAGCAGCTACTTTCCAAATCAATTCTTCACGCCACTGGTGAGTTTTCTCATCACAGGTATAACTATTCAAGGTGTTTTTTCGAATAATACGAACATTTTTCTTGTTATTGGAGAAACGCTCCAATAAATTGTGATCATTATTGTCATCAATAAAAACATAATCGAGTACCAGTCCTGATTGATGCAATTTTTCTAGTGAACTAAGAAACTCTTTTAAAATGTTCTTCTTCTGCTTAATGGGGCTTGCCAGTAAAACTCGTGTCTTCATAGTTGCTCCTTTCTCAAGGAAAATGATTGATCTCCTCCCGTAGTAAGGGAAGGGGTAGCCAATCTTGGAGAACAACTTTTCATTGTCAATAGCAGTAGGTCTGCCAGCAGGATGCGGACCCTTTCACGGGCCATGAAATAACTACAGTCATATCCCTGTTCAATGAAGAAGGCGCACGTATCAATTTCTCGCGTGGCTATAAAAATGTATTCAATGGCAGAGGTATTACCACATAGAGGAACTAATTGCTTAACGACCGTCAACAGTTTTTCTGTTAGCCGGGTTAGCGGCATGCCGGTTTCTGCTGTACTGCTTACTTGATAGATTTCCAGCAGGAGTATCACCATCGCTAAGGGTACTTCATGATGTTCCAGTAATTCCCGCCAGAGGGAATCTTTTTTTTCCAGGGAACAAAAGGTGTATAACCTATTACAGTCCCAATTAATGTACTTTTTTTGTATGAAATCAAGAATTTGCGTTAAGGGATATAGGAAACAGTTGTTTCTTTGCAGGGCTAAAAAATACAGGGTGGCAGCCTTTTCATATTCTCCCGACAAATTGTAGGCGTCTCCTGTCAAGCTAAGAATTTTATCGTGAGGCAGCAGGCTGCTGCCGTCATCTGCAATTGAATTTTCCAGGTCATTGGCGGCTGCAGGGTATCTTTGCAAAGCCAGGTTTGCGAAGCCTCTGAGTAACAATAAGTCCTTATGCTGTGGTACCATGAGCAGCGATTTTTGGGCAAAGTCCAGTAATGCTTGCCAGCGTTTCAGATGCCATAACCCAATGGCTGTGTTCAAAAGGACATCCTCAAAGTAACCTTCACAGCCGGTCATGAGAGTCAAGGCCCTTTCCAGGTAAGGAAGTCCCTGGTCAATTTGGCCTTTTTGGTAATATTCCAGGGCTAAAGCAAAGAAAAGAAAGGGGTCTTGGGGGGTATTTCTTAATTCTTTGGCTATGATCGTGGTATTTCTCCAAAACTTATTCTTTTTACTGATTACCGCAGCCAAATAACCATAATGGTCAATAACCAGAGGGGCTGGGACTAAGCCCTGGCCCTGGTTTATTTTTATGATGGATGTTGCCACTTGTTCATGGATGGCACCCACAAAGCGATATTCCGGTTTATTTCTAAATAATCTCACAACCCTGTCGCAGGTCATTTGTTTACCGTCCCCGATGTAATTATTGAGTTGTAAGTAATAACCTTCGACAGTCTTATTTTCAAGGTACTGATCAAAATCTTCGACTTCAACCGGACATAAAACCTCATCGGCGTCTAACACCAAAATCCAATCACCGCGGGCTTGCTCCAAACCAAAATTTCTAGCCTGTGAAAAATTACCGGTCCAGATAAAATGAAAGACCCTGGCACCTGCCAGTTGAGCCAATTGAACCGTATTATCTGCAGATCCGGTATCCACCACAATGATTTCTCCGACAAGGTGCTTAACACTAGCAAGGCAAGCCGCAAGGCAATGCTCTTCGTCCTTTGTAATCAGGCAAAGGCTTACTTTTATTCTTTGTTTCATACCTTGCTGCCACCGTTTCCGAATTTGTAAGCAAAGAGTTCCCGCGAGTTGTTTACTTTGCCATCATAATAGTCTGCCAGCGCCTGATTTCCCCCTGGGGTTGTTCTGAGCAGAAAAGTCTCTAAAACATTGACCAGTTGATGATAGTAAGATTTTTTATCAAGATCATCTGGAAGATAGTGGTAACAAAAGTCAAGTAAGTTTAAAGAAGTGTTGATTAATGCCACCTCGCTGCGCGTAGCAGCAAGGTCTGCTGCTAGACCCTCTTGCAGTGACCGGGTTAAACCAAGGATCACCCTGGCGGTAATTCTGGTAGACTTATTTTTCCACATTTGCAGCCCCAAAGAACGACATGTTTTAAAACGACCTGTTAACAGTAGTGCTATAGCTTGGTGGGTTTGCGCGATAGGGAAGAAATTACTCTCCTTAGGGATTTGTTTCAGAGAATGAAGGCCTCCCGGAAACCTGCCCGAGTAAATATGGTACAGCCCCAGTTGAAACAGAAACTCGTCATTTTGCTCTGTCGCAGTTGAACACTCTGCCAAGCAGGCCGTGGCTAAAGAAGGATAGCCAGCCATAAAAAACAAGTTTGCTATGGTTAAAGCCAGACGCCGGTTGTTTAGGTAACCTTTTTCTTGCAAGTAGGCAAGGGTAGTACGGGGGCTGCCTTCTTTTAGTAACAAGAGAAATAAATGGCTTGCGGGATAATGGTAGCGATCATTTTCCTGTAATGCCCGCTCGTAGCAATCCTTCGCAGGACCCGTGAGACCAAGCTTTTCATAACAAAAACCCATATGGTAAAGGGCCAAATAACTACCTGTACCGTTCATATGACTATACATAGCAGGTGGTGTCCCACCTTGTCTGGCCTGATCAAACCATTTAATCGCTAACGCGTACTCCTTTTTTTCTTCTAGGGCTATTCCTCCCAGATAATACACATCTGTGTACTCGGGATATTGAGAGGCGGCCTCCAGGCTCAGGCAGATCATTTCGTCAAGCTGACCTAAATTATGGAGACAAATTAATAGGTAACGTAACGCTGGGGCACGAAAAAGCAAATGATCGTCGGTAAGTTGTCGGTAGGCATTTTGCAAAAAGGGCAGAGCAAGCTGGGGTTTTGCTAATCCGAGCCATTCTATACCAAGGTAATACTGCAGAAAATAGTTTTGGGGAGCTAGCAAAGATGCTTTTTTTAAAGCTGCCAGATTACGCCCTCTCTTACGGTTGCGTTCCCGTGGAGATAGGGTGTTATGTTGAATCATCAGTTCAGTCGTACTATCCACCACCTCGTTATGATGGACAACAACTTGCTCGTGGATAGTGCCCTCAAAGCGGTACTCTTTTTTATTCCTAAACAAGCGGAGAATTAGAAATTGATTGTATTCACCAGTCTCTTCCGAAATCGGATAGAGCAGAGGAAGCATATACGCATCTATTTTCGTTGATCTGCTGATCAATTCTTTCAATTGTCCCGGTTTACTAAGCAATACCTCGTCGGCATCCAAAGATAAAAGCCAATCTCCCGTGGCTTTGCCAATGGCGTAATTGCGGGCAGAGCTAAAATTACCATCCCAGGGATAGGTAAATATTTTATCTGTATACTTCCTGGCAATTTCCCAGGTGTTATCGGTTGAACCAGTGTCGACAATGATTATTTCATCCACCTGCTCTTTTACGCTGGCAAGACAAGTTTCCAAATCTCTGGATTCGTTTTTTACAATCATCACCAAGGTAACGGTGTCTTTCATGGGAGTTCCTCCTCACCGTGCTGTTCCCCGGCTAGATTCTTTTCCGTAATCTTCCTACGCCAATTCTCATAAAGCCTAATTTGACCAATAAAGTAGCGGGGCTGGTCTGAATCCTGCTCGATTGCATAGCGGTAATGTTGTTCAGCTTCCACAAAATTGCCTAATTCCTGATAACTCTCAGCTAACAGGAAATGTGCCTTTCCATCACGGTTGATGGTTAAATACTCTTTTAGGAGTTCCACGGTTCTCTCTACAGGGCCATATTGATGGTAAAGTTGGATGATATCCCATTGCCGCTCCACCAAACAAGCTGGAACAACCTTTTTATATAGTTCATTGGCCTTCTCCGGCTCATTAAGATCAAGTAATCGACTCAAGAGATCCAGCAAAAGATCGATTCCGTCCTGACCCAGGCAGATTTTGCGCACCGCTTTACGCTTTTCCAGGGATTTTAACAGGAGTTTTAGAATATTGTCTGTGTCTTCTGCCAGTCCCAAGTCACGAAGTTCCCCTGCAATTACTTGTACCTTGCGCTTCTTTCCTTGCACCCAGAAACAGAATAATTCATTAAACTTTGCCAGCAAATATCTAGGGCTGTCTGGTGTGAATTCACCCAATAGGATAAGTGCTTCCAAGAAACGTCTTTGTTGAACAAGACAAAAAGCTTTCCTTAAAAGAATTTCCTCGGGGACAGAAGCTGTATCGCTGGTGGGTTCCAGAAATTCCAAGGCCAATTGATACGCCTTTTGATTGAAAAATATGTTGGACAGAATTAATTTGGCTTGGGGACTTCCTAAATCAAGGACCTTTTCCAGGCACTCCCTTGTGTAAGCGGGGTTTTTACGAGGTTCCAAAATAACGATAATTCTTTCTAACGCAGGTTGGAAGTTGGGGTTATCACGTAGACTGGCCAGATAGTAGTGGAGAGCTTCTTCGTAGTTTAAAAAGGATTCAGCAATTTCCCCCAGGTGGTATAAAGATCTAAACCCCCGAACTCCGGCAAAGGAAGCATATTGAGCAGGCTGTTCCGGTAAAGCTATGGCCTGTGAAAAAAACTCTGCGGCTTTAGCGTATTGCTTTTGGGTTAAATGAGTAAGTCCCCCATAATAATAAAGATCAGCGTAATTAGGAAAAAATTGTAACCCTAAATGGATTACCTCTAGGGCTTTGGCCGGCTGCCCGGCAGAATGGTAAGAAAGAACAATATATCGCAGTAATTTAGCGAAATAAATAGTATTAGGATCTGTATGATTAGCCACCTGAATCAATACTTCAGCTGCCTCTTGATATCTTTCAGCCCGGTAGAGTTCTATCCCGTAGTGATATTTCAACAAGTTATTGTCCGAGTCAGCCGCTAACTCTTTTTGGATAATGGTGAGATTCCTTTTTTTCTTATCCTTTTGATCGATCTGGCTGTCCAGATAACCATAATGAAGGATGATTACATCTTCGGCTACACGATAGGTGGCTTGTTTGTTTTTTTCCAGAATTACATCAGCGATTTGTTCATGAATGGCCCCGCGGAATCTGTACTCCGGTTTGTTTCTAAATAACCGGAAAACCAGGTCAGGGCAGGTTTCGGTCCAACCATCTTTACCAATATAGTTAATAATCCTGGTAAAATAACCTTCTACGTTTTCTTCAGACGTGAGTTGTAAGAGTACTTTTTTACTCTCTGTAGTCAGTTCCTCATCCGCATCCAAAAACAAAATCCATTCCCCAGCAGCCTTTGACAACGAAAGGTTACGGGCATCACTGAAATTATCATTCCATGGAAAGTGGTAAACCTTTGCCCCTAATTCAAGGGCAACCCGGGGAGTAGTATCCTGAGAACCTGTGTCAACGATAATTATTTCATCAACGACATCCATGACACTGGCCAGACATCTGCGTATGTTAGACTCCTCATTCTTAACAATCATACACAAACTGATTCGGTTACCCATTTTAGTATTGCTCCTTGTAGGTTTTTTTTAAAATATGCATTCATATTGTAACTTTCTACACTATGACCAAATATTCTACTATGAGGCTAATTACTAAAATTTTACAAGGAGTGTAATTTTAATGCCTAACTTCAAGATCTTTCAGGATAATCCGGATTACGCCCGGATTAAGGTTTTTGGCAACAACAATGTTGCATTTAGTACGGACAGTTCCGGTAACCTTGGCATTACGTCAACGGGTCTGGCCATTACCGCCCCGACTAACGGGTTAATGGTAACAGCAGCCGCAGATGGTTTAGCCATTACCCCGCCAAGTAATGG
>NZ_FRAR01000017.1:122451-130927 GCF_900142375.1 Desulforamulus aeronauticus DSM 10349
TTGATGATTACGTCAACGGGTCTGGCCATTACCGCCCCGGCAAACGGATTAACAGTGACAGCAGCTGCAGATGGTTTAGCCATTACTCCGCCGACCAGCGGTTTATTGATTACTTCAACCGGGTTAGCGGTTACGGGGACCATCTCAACAACCTTAGCAACCACCGATGTATCAACAGTAAGGGCAAACTTTACCAATACCAGCAGTTCGCCGGATGAGGCCTATAATGTTCTAGGGATTGCTGCATGGACATTTGGCGTAGTGAATTCATCCACAGTTGCCGATGCTCAAGCACTGGTGAGTCTTCAAATTAGTCCAGACGGACAAAACTGGACTGACGATATCAGTAACGTAACCATAAACCAAAATTCGCTGCAAACCTTTGTATCTACCATATTCCTAAAGTATGCTAGATTGAGCTACTCCGCCGTTAGCGCAGCTAGTGCAGTAACATTAAATATCTTCTTCCAAGGGCAGTCATAATCTATTGAGAGAGGCTCAGATCTTAAATGACCTGAGTCTCTCTCCTTTGGTTTCACTGGGGTTTAGAACATGGAAAGCTTGTTATAGGAAAGAATGGATTTTGATGATTTGCGTTACGTAACAAAATAAATGAAGCCCGGGAGATATTTTTAAGACAAATATCCCCGGGCTTTTACGCCCTTCTTTCAAGAATCAAATAGGCACACTAAGCCGTCCAGTTAGAACCTTTACGGGGTTAATTCCGAGAGGTGTTTTTTCAAATACTTGTTTCGTTTAGTAATGAAACTAATAATATACGTTGGTTCCGCATCAAACTTTTCAAGAGCTTTTTGTTTATAGGGATCATGGATAATGTGAGGGCGAAGTAGTTTGTGTAGGGAGGTAATTTTTGGCTCTAGGAATTTTGCGGTGAAGGTGGTCTCTAGGATTTCTTCAAGTAATGTACGGTAGCAGCGTCGATATTCTGGAATATCCAGAAGGCGTGCCGTTAGAGTATTCGCTCCTTGAATAGGGAAATAATCATATTCCATGATGTTACCGTGACAATCACGTCCCCAGGTTCCATCATAATCCCAGGGAATCATTTCGTACAAACCAGTAGCGGAATTACCATACAGGGCATAATTTTGAATAAACCCATCATAGTTCTGAGTACAAACTACCCCAGACAACCAGCGTAAATATTTTTCTATATCCAGGTAATGGGTAATCTCTTTGGTAAAGTCTGTGCGTGAAAGGGTATTGATTTTAAAGACTAATTCACAAAGGTGTTCTTCATCCGATTCATTGCCAAGCTTTAGCTTATATCCAGCAAAGAGGGACTCCTTGATATCTTCTGTATCGGGGTCGAGAAAGGAAAAATTTGCCTCGTCATTATGGGCATAGATGATAGATCCTTGGGGTAAGCCCCGCCTCTTTAAAAATAGGTCATCTACTGATTCCAACTGTAAGTAGATGCCCATGAATGTCCCATTTAGGCTTACTAAAACATATCTGGCCTCTGGGCTAAGGATACCCAAACTTTTAAAAAAGTCAAAGGATAACTTATTACGGAGTAGAGAGGGGTCCAGATACTCCGCATTTAAATGAATTTCTCTGCCTCCCGGAAAAGTACGAGGCTTACTAAAATTTATATGAAAGGACTTTTTTGGTAATTCCCTTGTAAGTGCCCCCCGATAAGCAATTTCAATATGATATGTGGTATTGCCAACCTTAAGTTTAGCAGGAACATGATCATTACTCCAGATATCACTGCGAAGTTCCCGGAGGTCCTGCGGGTTAATAAAGAGGGAGTAGGATGCTAGGGACAGAGTGTCATTCATGTTGGGGTCCCTCCTTTTGGTGGTGTGCTATTAACATGTTATAGAATGATCAAATAGATTATTCCTTTTAAAAATCTACCCAATTTTGACAATATATTATTGGTTTTTCCATATAACAGGCACAACAACTAAAATAACCCATATTATGTACTAAACCTAAAAATAAGGTAATATTTTGAAATGGAGTGGTGCTTGTGCGAATTATAAATGATGAATTTAGAAAAGCAATTCGTAATTCATCAGACATTCACGAACTAATTAAAAGTTTTATGAAGTGTAACCCCTGGGACGTATGCGGTGATAAGAACTCCAAGGATTCAAAAGACCATAAAGATTCCAAGGAATGTAAATGCTCCAAGGGTTCAAAGGACCATAAAGATTCCAAGGAATGTAAACACTCCAAAGATTCAAAGGACCATAAAGATTCCAAGGAATGTAAACACTCCAAGGATTCAAAGGACCATAAGGGCTCTAAGGAATGTAAATACTCCAAGGGTTCAAAGGACCATAAAGATTCCAAAGAATGTAAATATTCTAAGGGTTCAAAGTGCTCTAAGGGATATAAATGGTCTAAGGGTTCAAAAGGGCATAAATGCTCCAAGGAATGTAAATACTCCAAGGGCTCAAAGGGCCATAAGGACTCCAAGGAATGTAAATACTCCAAAGGTTCAAAGGACCATAAGGGCTCCAAGGAATGTAAATACTCCAAGGGTTCAAAGGGTCATAAAGGTTCCAAGGAATGTAAATATTCCAAGGGCTCAAAGTGCTCCAAGGGGTATAAATGGTCCAATGATTCAAAAGGATATAAATGCTCCAAGGGGTGTAAATGGTTCACAGGCTCTGAGGAATGCAAATGTTCTAAGGGATCAAAGGGATCAAAGGGATCTAAAGGATCAAAAGGATCAAAATGTAAAGAGTCCTGTAACGTTTATGTGTGTATCTTGTGTTGTAAACATTTGGATAATTTTAAAGTTCCTAAGTGTTATGGTGATTACTATAGTTGCCAAGGGACAGATATCTCAGAATGTCATAAATCATGCGGATCAAAAGGATCAAAGGACTCAAAATGTAGGTAGATTCATAAAAGTGCTTCCCAGAAGGGAAGTGCTTTTATAGTTATTGGGTTGCCCTTATGTATATGGCAAGTTTATACTTTCAATACACATGAGAAAAGCTTAAAAAGTAAGGGCTTCTACCAATCTGTTGGTAGAAGCCCTTACTTTTTAAGCTTTTTTATTTATTATTTACATGATTTAGGCTCGGCGCAACAAACCTTAACATCCAGAATATAGTTTTCTTTACCTATAGTAACATGACCTTTTTTATCACATTCAATCGCAACAAAGTCACCAATATCTTTTACCTTAGCGGTAACGTGACAATGATCGCCACATTTAACACAGGGTATTTCAACCACTGCATTAAACTCCATGATACTTTCAAGGTAGTGAACAACGCCTTCATTGCATTTTACTTGTTTACAAAAACTTTTCTTGAGATAGGTATCACAGTCGTTGCTGTCGCAATCACAGTCTTTTTTACAATCGTGTTTACTGTTTTTACAGCACTCTTCATTTTTATGGTCATGCTCGTGTAAATACATGGTGATCTTTTCGACACACCCTTTTACCACAACGTTGCCACTATACGTAGTGTAGTCAGTAATATTAACTTTAAACCTTTCCCCTACGATTTTTGTCATGGGTGGTTTCACGTGGACGACACTTTCACAAAGCAACTGTACTCTGCCACAATTCTTTTCACACTCATGGTGGTTACCCATTAAAATCTACCTCCTAAAAATTTTCCCAGCACTACAAAATGTAGTCTTATTGGTATCTATCACATAATATGGGTTTATTTAGCAGACTGTTACAGGTCAATCTCATATTTTTTAATAAAAATATTTACCCCCCAACAAAGAAAAGTTGTTGAGGGGTAAGCGTTATAATTTCAAATGTTAATTATCAATGGTAAATATTTTAACTATTTGTTTCAAATCTTGTGCTATCGTCATTAATTCCTCAACGGCAGCCGTATTTTCTTGTATTGTTGCAGATTGTTCCTCCGCTACGGCAGCAACGTTTTGAATAGATGAAGATATTTCGTTTGTTCCTCTGGCGACTGTAAGGATTTCTTCTGCAAGCTTTTCGGTAATAGTCACAATTTCTGCAAACCTGGCCGAAGTTTCTAGAGCAACAGAATGTGTGTTATGCACTACATTTTCGCTTTGCTGCATATTGGATACTGCTTCGTTGGCAGTTAATTGTATGTTACCAATTAAGTTACCGATACTTTTTGCTGCCTCACTTGACTGCCCAGCCAATTTACGAACTTCTTCGGCTACGACAGAAAAGCCTTTCCCTTGTTCACCGGCTCTGGCCGCCTCAATTGCTGCATTCAAAGAAAGCAAGTTGGTTTGTTCGGCAATTTGACTAATTAATTCGACAATTTGTCCAATACTTTGGGTCTGGTGATTCATGTCTTCTACGGACTTACTCACGATTTGCGTGGCTTGGGCGACATTTTGAATGTGGCAAGATAGATCTTTCATTTTTTCTTTTCCGGCCTGAGCATTCATAATCGCATCATTGGCGGCTTGACATACATTTTCTGCAGTTGCATTCATCTGTACGACACCTGATGCTATTTGGTTTATACTTGATGCCGACTCAGTGGTACCTTGGGTTATCAACTCTCCGTTTGACGCGATACTTACGGATGAAGAGGCCACTTTATTTGCTGATTCAACAACCTTGCCAATAACTTCACGTAAGTGCGTAACCATTGTATTAAAAGAATTTGCTAATAAACCTATCTCATCATGGCTACTGCTATGTATATTTGTCGTTAAATCGCCCTGAGCAATTTTCTCGATGGATTCCACCATTGATGTGATTGGTTTCGTAATTTTTCTCGTTGTGAAAATACCTAAGAGAATACTGAAGGCTAAAAGGCATAAACCCGTTAGCAACATATAAGTAAGGGCATTTCTCTCCATCTGGATATTCTCAGCTAATGATACACCGATACCGATTATACCCACCGTCTTATTGCCTGCGCCAATTAAAGGAATATAAGCAATTTGATAGGGTTTGCCACCAATGCTTTGTTCTTTTTCTACGATTTCATTTTGTTTCAACACTTTTGATAAAACTTCCGAATCGGTTATCTCTTTGCCAATGGCTATACCGTCAAAACTGCTGCTTACGACTTGATTGTTTTCTGTAATTAAGATATTTACACCAAGCAATTCACTAATTTTTTGTGCCACATTGTTCTGGCTAAAGACGTATCCACCAGTGGCGACACCAATAACCTGACCTGTTTCGTCACATATGGGCACCCCTGAACGAATGGATAGTCTAACAATTTTTCCTTTTTCTATGCCAACATTGGCTTGGCCGGTAACGGCGGTTTTAATAGCCTGCTGGTTCATAATATTATCGCCGTAATCATCCGGTTGATGCGTTTTAACAAGGGTGTTTCCTTCGGAATCCGTAATGACCAGATATTCTAACCCGGATTCCTTCAAAAGAGGTGTGGTTACTGCCAACAAAAGCTCATGGCTTCTCGCTTTTGTTCCGTTTATTACAGCAGGGTTAAGGGCTACTAATTTTGTCAGTTCTAAGGCAATCTGTTGTTGTTCTGCGATGTGTTTTTGTATTGAAATTTCCTTTGATTTAATAGTAGTTTGAGTTTGTTTAGAAATGCTGTTTTTTGATGTGCTGACACCTATATAAATACTTATACTGACCACCAAGATAATTAAGCTGGCAATCATTAGCGTGATTTTAAAAGCCAATGATCTATTTTTCTTACTCATTTCCGCTACTCACTCCTCTTCTATTGTTCCGGGTTACTCCTTTCCATTCAATGCTCATTCCTTAGCAACCAATATTTGCATATGAAAATTTTACCAATGTTGTCAGATAGATGACATCTAACGCAAGACATTTTTATGTCGCCTTTACGACAACAAAATATCTGATAGAATTTTCAAGGAAACAAACAAAGTTAACTTTTGTATGTAACACTTTTTAGCCTTTAGCATATTATGGGTACAAACTAGAAGAAGGGAGGTCTCTTTTCTGAGGATTCTAATAGGTAGTCCAGTACAGCAAAAACCTAGTATATTAAAAGAATTTTTGTTATCCCTAGAAGAATTAGATAAGAGTCATTTAAAAATAGATTTTTTGTTTATTGATGATAACATTACTGCAGAATCTTCCTTACTTTTAGATAACTTTGGGAAATCAAATAGTACGAATGATTCAGCAGTAACCATATATAGAGATTTGAAATCTATGGATGAGTATATTTGCACGGAAGAAACTCACCACTGGAATGAAAGCTTGGTTTGGAAAGTTGCTAATTTTAAAAATATAATTATCGAGCAGACTCTCAGAAAAAATTACGATTACCTATTGCTAATTGATTCCGATATCGTTATACATCCAAAAACACTTTTACAATTACTAAAAGCTCAAAAGGATATTATTTCTAATATCTTTTGGACTAAATATGACCGAAATCAACAGCTAGAGCTTCCTCAGGTTTGGTTGCGTGATTTCTATGATCAAGTTCCTCGCCAGCGGGGCGAAGTATTAAATAATGAGGAAAAGGTCAAGCGGTGGAGACAATTTATGCAACAACTAAGGCAACCGGGAGTCTATGAGGTGGGAGGCTTGGGAGCTTGTACCTTGATTAGCAGAAGAGCCTTAGAGATGGGGGTTAATTTCAAGCCTATCACCAATCTTTCTTTCTGGGGAGAGGATAGGCATTTTTGCATTCGGGCTGTTGTGCTGGGCTTAACTCTTTATGTAGATACTCATTATCCAGCTTATCATATTTACAGAGAATCAGAACTCTTGAATCTGGCAGATTATAAAAGTAAAAACCAGGAACTTTCCAATAAAGTGATACAAAATGTCAAGAGGGCCATTGAAATGCTAGGAACCTACCATGATAAGCAAAGGAGTCAGGAATGGCAGTCACTTTTTACCAAGAAAAGCAAAGCTCGGCTTTTACCGTTACTTGAAAAAAATGATCAAAAAAATCTGAAGCAAAATATAACTATAACAATAACAGCTTCTGATTTTCTTATAGAAGAAAACCACAACTTCCAAAAGGTACGCTTTACGATTATAAAAAAGGGTACTCAGGATGGCAAGAGCTTTTTTGAGCAATTAGAGAGTTTTGTTATTGTTCTACCTGATGAAAAAGGTGATTGGCTAATTGACACATTGGTTGTGGAAGATATCTTAGAATAATGATTGCTATGCCAGGTAAGAATTTGCTATGGAAACGGGGCCCAAAAGATGATCTCTTCTAAAAAATTTCTTCCAGAAGAAATAACCTATCAGCTTTTTGATATTAATCCTGCAGAATACTATCAAAAACGCTTCTTTGTTGAGAATCGGTTAAATGTAGCGGAAGAAAGTAAGGCCATCAGACATACAATTTTATACCAAAAAATTCAATACTTAAGTGATCTTATCAAGCAAATTGGTGGGGAACACACACCGCTTAAAGTTTTAGATGTTGGCTGTGGGTCGGGTTTAATAGGAGCCAGGATAAAACATTTCTTTCCCGCTAGTTATCTCTGCGGGGTTGATATGAGCCAGGATTGTATTACAACTGCGAAAAGAAACGGTTATGATGATGTTCTGGTACATGATGTGATAAACAATCTGCCCTATCAGGATGATTATTTTGATCTGGTGTTTACCATGGATTTCTTTGGTCACGTGGAATTTCGCTATAAAAATAACATTATTTCAGAAATTCACCGGGTAACCAAAAAGGGCGGATATGGATTTCATGGAATTGAGGCAGGATTTATTGATTATTTTAGGTGTAACCCTAAAGATCCCCAGGACACTGTGAGGAAATATGTAAACCTAGAGGGCCATATTGGTGTCGAACCCTTAGAGGATATTGCTGTACGCTTTGGTCAATATTTTACCATCCTAACTGCTTTTCCGTGGCCAATCCGTCCCTTTTTAAATATTGACAATATCCTAGCTGGAAATGTTTGGGGAGAGGAGTTTAGCAAAGCCTTTTCAATGGTTGATCACTATCATTCCAGAGTTGCAGCCGATTTGGTTCTAGGCTATTGTACAAAGTATTTTAACGATCAGTTTTTGCAGTTATTTGGCAACATTTTAACAAGGAATCATCTGCAGTGCGAAGAGTCATGGAAACCCTTGGTGGAAAAATTTATTCAAGGCAGGGGTTTTGCCATGATAACCATGAGTAAGTCATAATCAAAGAGAAAAACCAGCTTGGAGCTGGTTTTTCTCTTTGATTATGACTTCAGGCTGTTGAGAAAGCCAATGATAGTAGATATTTAAAGATAAGTAGTCCTAAACCATGAAAATCAAAGGTTTAGGGCTATTTTTATGATATAATGGAAGAAAATGCAAGATTGTAGGTGGTAAAAATACTAACCTCAAATGACAAGACTCAAAGCAGTTTTGAATTTGTTTGTATTGAAGAATTAGTTCCTCAAAACCATTTACTACGAAAGATAGATAAGTACATAGATTTTTCGTTTATTAGAGAAAAAGTGCAGCCTTATTATTGTTCTGATAATGGTCGCCCCTCTATTGATCCTGTTGTATTATTCAAGATGATTCTAATTGGCTACCTGTATGGTATAAGATCCG
>NZ_FRAR01000047.1 GCF_900142375.1 Desulforamulus aeronauticus DSM 10349
GCACTGCACTCAGCCACCGATTGCTCCCACCATTGTCCGGTGGTATCTTTAAATAAATGGGAGGATACAGCGTCAGCATTGGACCAAGATATAAGTGTCATGAAGAGCGCTGCGACCAAACAAGTAGCTAGCTTTTTTTTCATAATATACCTCCTCTAGTTGAACCAGTCGGATACCTGCTAAGGAAATGCAGGCATTCGATTGATTCCCCTGGCTATTAATTAGACGCTACTGGTAATCATTTCGTTTCACACTTTTGTAAATCCTGTTTGAATTGGTAAAAAAATGGCATTCTCTTCTCAGAATGCCATTGATTTTTGTTATTTATTTATATCTGTTATCTATGATCCGATAGATTTCCGCCCAGGAATGGCACCGAATCCCCTGCCAAGGCCAACACTGATTATGAGGAGCCTCAAAAAGAATAACATTTACTCCCCCATCATCCAGTTGATAAGCATTATGTATATTATCCTCAACCATATACCGAACTTCTAGTTCCCTGCAAAGATCCAACTTGTCATGAGAATTTAAAAGGTGCAAACCCGTATATGGAATACCTTTGTTTTGCAGCCAGTTTTCCGTGATCTCCTTATATTTGGGATGGCGGGCAGTAATAATATGAACCTCCCACCCCTCTTCTACTAATCGGTTAATTTTTTCCCGGGCCAAAGGTATCAAGGGGCTTGATGTAATAATCCCCTCTTCTTTTTGATCCATTAGTTCGTTGAATTCTTGCTCACTAATATTATATGTCTTACAGAGGCTATATTGCTTTATATCCTTCCCTTGTAAGAGCTTACCACAATAGGCGTTAAATGTATCCACTAACAAATCAAAATTATCAGCAACGGTACCATCTAGATCAATGCCAATTCTCAAGGTGATTCCCCCTTTTGACATCTGTATTGTCCTTTGTTTGCCCCATAATTTATGAGTATATCTTGTCTTTTATCTAGGCGTCAAATAGTAAAATTCTTTGGCTGGGGTCATAATAAACAAAATATGATAAAGAGGTGTTAACCATGACCCTATCCCCTGGCGAAAGAATACTCTACGCTTTCTTTGACACTCTGGTAGCCGCCAAAAATGCTGCCTCTGCCCTGGAGAAAGCCGGTTTTGATTTACCAGTGGTGGATCGTACAGACCGACATGATGCAGGCCAGTTCTTAGCTAATTCATCGCTTCACCCGGAAGGTACCGGAGAAGCTCTGGCTCGTATTGACTTTAATCATGCCTTTTTCCTCACATTTAAAACTACGGATGATTATGTTAACAAGGCCATCAAAATTATCCAAAAACATGAGGGAATTGTTTAGATCAATCGTTATTTAGGACGGTAGGGACTGCATTTAATGCCCACCGTCTTTTTTAACAAATACCCCAGTTAAGGATTATCCCATCCATCTTTGGCATATTCACCAACAACAACCGCGTCACGGCCAGAATATTAGAAGACTATCACAATAAATTAATAAGCTATCTGAAGGGGCAGGGACTAAAATAAAATTCACCCGGATTGCCGGGTGATCTGGGGGTTTAGCCATGTATCACTCTGTCTGATAATTCCGCCTGCTTACTATCGTTAAATCTGTCCAGAGTACTTAAATAACCCGTAATTCTGCGAACTCGCTTAATATTGGACTTAGCTCGGGACCGTATCTCCAACTCTTCGGAGCTTATTTCGATAATACTAATTTCCGCCAATTCTTTTCCCTTCAGGACATAGCGTTCCTTTTCTTCTCGAATGATACCATCTATTTCAGACTGACTTATTTGACCAAGCACACTTATTTTCATTGAGAGGATACCCCCTTTTTTATTCCTAATTATAGAGTGTCGGGGGCTACAAAACAATTTCCTGAATCGAAAGTAAGGTAAATGTAATAAATAATCCCATGATAAATCAAACCATGGGATGTTGGAGCCGACGATGAGATTTGAACTCACGACCTGCTGATTACGAATCTGGTTCAGTGCCTTTTGTATAGTTAGGCGTAACTTGTTAAGGCTTGTCCAATAAGGTTTTATAAACTTTAACATTTGTTACCATAAAGTAAATTTTGGAGACATTTTAAAGCCACTGTCCCCAAAATGTCTCCATGCATCCCCTAATATTTTGATCCTATCTTTTTCTTTAGTACCCAGGGCTTGTTCTGTATTTTATTCTTCCAGCTTGGGTCTGATTATGTTGGTTTGATTAATGTTGAGAATAATCGTACTTGTTTGATTGTATTTTGAGGATCACCGAAATTATTATTAGTACACATTAGCCCTCTGTTATGCACTTATTGGAAAAGGCTCAACAACATTCTGGCTCTACAGCTAAAATTTTGCAGTTCCAACTTAACTACTTGTTGGCAAAATGGTTGGGTTTAACTTTGGAACTCCAATTTCTGTAGGTCTTTTTCAACCAACCGCTGATTGACACTGAAGCTGGGTCATGCGCCTCCACAGTCTCTCCTATTGCGTCTAGTTCCTCCTGCGTTATGTCGGGGTGGACATAGATAGTGACGGCTTCCTCTGTGCCATAGACCGGACTTGTGCCGTTTGGTTGCAGGGGTTGGATTAGGTTTTGGCCTAGTAGATCGTCGGCTAGTTTGCTGAGGTTGACTGGTTTTTGTATGCAAATTGGTAAGTAGTTCATGTTAATCACCTACCTTTGTAACAGCTAGATTCACATTTGATACAGTTAGAGAGGTTCCGCTGGTTTGCAAGGCAGCAATGTTAAAATAGTCACCCGCGTTAAAGGATTGAAGAAACGTGAGACAAACAACCGTTGACTTTCCGGTTTCCGTCGTGGGCGGCATTTGTATTAACTCATGTGATGTAGCTCCGTTTATAACTGCGGCTACTTGTCGCAAACCTGTGTTACTGAAACCGAAATTGACTAACGCTGTAACCAGATACTTTCCTGGAGTATTTATTTGTATTTTTCCAGGTGCAGAAAGGTTGAAAAAGCTATCGGTGTCTATATAAATAGAATTAAATGTTAAATGGGTAAGTGTGTTATTTGTTAGGGATTGATTTACGGAATTATTACCTATTTTGCAGATAGGAGTTTTCCTCAACAACCCCTTATTCCTCAACGCCATTTCCAACGCTGTCACATCGGTAGTCACCTTTGCCAACTCGTCAACCAGAGTGTCTACCGTAGACTTAATATTGCTGTCGTAAGTAGCGTCAACAGAAAGAAGTGGTGCGGTAAACTCTTCTGGTAAGGCTTGGTAGGTTACGCTATATTGGGCTGTTGGGTCATAATACTGTGGCTGTAACCTAGCACCAATGCCATCATGATAACCAATACCTGTCCTAATTTCCCAGTTAAAATCTACGTTATCTCCATCAAATATATCAATTATATTTTTTAGCCTGTTTTTAAGCGGCTTATTACTAGCATGGTTCAGAACGTAAAAACCATCACCATTAAATGGTGTGTCAACCAACTCCCTCACCACAACACCCTCAAACACTTCTACCTGATTCGCACCCTCATGTAAGGCAAGTTCACCTTCATACGGTACTACTTCCATGGTCGGAGTGGCTAGCTGGTAGTGGAGTTGGTACTGTGTCCATTCAAAATAGGAAGAAGTTGGCGTATTTGATATACCTACTTCCGAGTTCTTATTTATTTTATACCAGTGTTTTGTTCCAGTACCGTTATAATTTAAACCTGTAATACCATCGTACATCCGCCACCCCATAAAATACGCCTTAATCTCATCTACTGTTGGGGTGTAGTTTTCGCCCCAGCCGGAGTCTGTGTTTGCGATGGAGATATAAAAGTCCTTGTAACCTGACAGGGTATTAAAATGAGCTGCGTCTGCCTCAGTTAAAACCGATAGCGGTGGAATGATCTTGCCATCATATTTAACGCAGTTTAATGAAGCGTGTCTCATAGCTTGACCAAGGTTTCTTACTCTCACTGTTTTATACCCAGGGAGGGATTTATCTAATTCCCAAGGCAAACTCCCATCCAAAACCTTCTTCTCCCACTTCTTAGTCCGCATCCACTGCCCGTCAATTTCCTCCAGCGTTTCGCCTTCGTAGAGAGGGGTTTGTAAGTAGAGGTGAGATGGGTTGTAGGGTTTAAATTCGGTTGGGAGTGTGTCTCCGAGGACGAGCATTGGGTTTCTAATCGCTGAAACTGCGGTATTGTCTACGTTATACCAACGCACTTTAGCTTTGACAGCTGTAGCTGGTGTTACTATTTCTGTTATACCTTTCCCCGCGAATACTTGTGAAATAAAAATTCCAGCTTTGTCATAAAACTCAAAAAGTAAATTCCTGTTTGCTGTGTTTAACTCAACAGAAGCTGTATACTGTTGCCAGCCCACGACTTGTATCCATACTTCTGATGTTCCGTTTATATTTGCAGAACTATACAACTCGTACTGATTTACCAGAGTATGCCCGCTTAGTAGCGTCCACTGACTAAAAGGAGGCAGTAAATTCTCACCTTCAACACGTACAGCAGGGTTTTGCACACATTGGAAGGAGTCAACATAGGGGTATCGTTCTGCCATTTGTTCCGGAGTTAGGGTGTCGATTTCCTTATATTCCAATTCACTGAGTTCATAGAGTCGAACACCGTCAACGTACCCATGCTGATTTTGCACTGGGTCGTGTATTACAAAATTAACAAGAGCGGTTGATATTGTTGCCGGTGCTATAAATTTAGCAAAAGACAAATTGAACTTAGCAGTATCTTTGACTTGAGTTCCTGTAAAGTAAGTACCACTATTAAAATCCATACGAACAAAACAAAAGCCAGTACCGCTTCCGTTTTTAATCAAACCTAAAAGTATATATTTACCATTTGGTTTAATTAAGGTAGATAGATTAGTATTTAACCACGTTCCAGTGCTTTTACCTAATTTTGCCACTAGTTTAATTGAATTATTACCATAAACTTTATCCGTATTATCTAGCGCAATTTCAGCCTCTCCGTAAGGAGACCACTTCCCCACATCATCACAATTCCCGTCCCTACCTAGCAAGTTAACCAACTGCCGCCCCTTAAATTTCGGCTTTAACTGTGCCGCCCTGGGCGCATTTAGGGTGCTTAGACCATGAGGCAAGGTGACGGATTGTTTGCTGTCGCTTTTTACTTCCTGAGTGTAATCGGCCAAATGCACATCAAGGTCCGTCTTTTTTGCAGCATTTTGATCCAATAACTCCAGGTTTTCGTTATACGCCTGCCGATTGACAACTTCATTCCCCAGTGGTTTTTTAAGTCCAAAATTCGGCGTTATAGTAGGCATTTTCTTCCCCCTTATCTTTTTTATAAAGAATAACTCCGGTAACTGTGTTGCTACCAGGGCATAATCGGGGCACGCCCTGGTTAAGGCGTTTGTAAGTGCAAATTTTAAGCTTAAGCTAAAAATTACATAGCACCAACACCATCGCACCTGCTCCCCACACCCTTTCCAACACCCAGACACCACGATCCCTTACCAAGTCACAGGTCATGCCATCGTCGGTTGAGCACCGGTAGCGGTCTGCGTAAGGGTCAAGGCCCGATGGTCCCGAAATGTACTTCAACAGGATGACACCTTTAGATAAGGTACCTTTACCTTTCCAGGAGAAACTAAACGGCTGTACGCCAGAGCCTAGTTGAATCTGCACGGGCTGAATATAAATTACTCATTGATCGACACCCCTAGGTTTAAGTTTATCAATATGTACGGGTAATCAATAGGTAAAATTATCCATCTATTTCCCATTGCTCCCATAGGTTTTGAAGTTGATCTATATGCTGAGCTGGGGGTATTGCATCACCTATCCCTTTTCATGGCCTCATGCATACATCTGCAACATTATTAATTGCACATAGGCTAGGTCATGCCAATATTACCACGGCTGGAAACATTTACGCCCATGCTCTACGGAGTGCTAATAGAGAAGCAGCAGATAGGCTAGACAGTATATTTACAGCACCTAAAAGGGAAGTAAAAAAGAACAGGCCTAGTGTCTGTTCTTCAGGCTGTTGAGAAAGCCAATGATAGTAGATATTTAAAGATAAGTAGTCCTAAACCATGAAAATCAAAGGTTTAGGGCTATTTTTATGATATAATGGAAGAAAATGCAAGATTGTAGGTGGTAAAAATACTAACCTCAAATGACAAGACTCAAAGCAGTTTTGAATTTGTTTGTATTGAAGAATTAGTTCCTCAAAACCATTTACTACGAAGGATAGATAAGTACATAGATTTTTCGTTTATTAGAGAAAAAGTGCAGCCTTATTATTGTTCTGATAATGGTCGCCCCTCTATTGATCCTGTTGTATTATTCAAGATGATTCTAAT
>NZ_FRAR01000005.1:0-63270 GCF_900142375.1 Desulforamulus aeronauticus DSM 10349
AGATTGCCGAAAATATACGTAATCAAAGTAATATTTATAAGCAAAGGGCGGCTATAGTTGAGCACCCTTTCGGGACGATAAAACGCCACTTGGGCTATACATACTTTTTAACGCGAGGGTTGGCATCAGTAGGCATTGAGACCAATTTGATTTGTCTTGCCTATAATCTTAAGAGAATGATCAAAATAAAAGGAGTGAAGGAGCTCATGCGTCTCTTCAGAGATCCAGCTCGTTTGAAATCTAATATACAGGATGTTTATTTGAGCAAAATTGCATAAAACCTACGTTTTAAGATGTATTCAGCAATCAATTGTTAGACAGTCTGACGTACGGTGGTGTGGGAGGTCGGCTACTCAATTAATGGGTAGCCTCCTACCCGATTATGTAGAGTCATGTCTTTGTTGGCTATAACATGCCACTACTAGATAAAATAGGACAATTTAATTTATAAATAAATATAAAATAATGATATTAATTATTTTATCGACATAGTTCTTAAAAATTATCTAATCAATAGTGATAGAATAGTTCTATTAAAATTTTAAGAAATGATACTTCTGGATAATGGCAATATTGCTATTTCTATATGTAGTAATGCTTATATTTCTATATATGGTTTTGTTATTTGATGATACGAGTCACCATATGGACGTCTATCCCAGGAAATTTAGAATAGGCAATGAAAGTATTTGCCGAGAGACTATTAGAGAGTATCCTCGAAAACTCGTGAAGAAAAACGGGTGAAAAAGGTGAGATTTTCAAAAATCCAACAAACAAGGCAAGGAAACAGTTCGTATCGGCAAAAAAGGCACGGCAACAACCTGCCATTGGCAGATTTTAAAAAACCGTATTGAATCCACAGTATTAGGCGACGGCGCTCACGCCAAAAACGCCTTGGAAATCAAACAATCCTGTAGTTTTCAGCTCAGCAAGCTGTGCATCAAAATGGATGTTGAAAGCCGCTACAGTGGCAAAGAATTTTTGCCGCGAGCTTTGGAGTTTTCCAGTCCATAGTGATGCAAAATGCGGTTGTTGACACGCTCTGCCGCCGTACGCTTCTTCATTTTCCTTAGCAGTCTTCGCCGCAACCCCCCCAATAAACCATCTCATGCCCTCCGGGGCAAAGGGGGACGCCGTTCTTATCCACAGTGAGAGTAGTTTCCGGTTGCCAGAATTAATTGGATTCAGCGCAATGATCACGTTAATATCCCATTTGTCAAGGAGTTCATATGTAGCATAATTGTCGCTTTCAGCCTCAAAGTTACGGAATAAAATCCGTTCTTCGCGATTATTAAGGTGATCCGCATATGTCAAGTGTTATATTGTAAATCTTACAACGAGTTCTCTGGGGGGTAAACCAAAAGTGTGGATTCCGCCAACGTTTTGATTGCATGGACTCCAGGGTTTTCGAGGAATTCTTTTTTGAAAGGGGGGTATTTTTTGAATAAGTCCATAAAAAGAAATATATATTGCTTTTTATGGGTAATAATATAAAATTTGAAGGGAGATATTATACCAATGAGAGTTAAGATTACTCGATTAGTAACAGTTTTATTATTAATGTTTTCTTTAAATGGAGTAGCCTTTGCTTCAATCCCACAAGATGATACTCTTAAAGAAGATGTCTCTAGTCAACAAGTTAGCCAAGAGAAACTAAAAACTGAATTGATTGATGAAAATTCTATAAGGGAACAACAGGATGAATCAGTAACTGAAGCTGTATATAATAAGAAGAAACATTCAGACCATCGTGAGGACAAAGTAAAAGAAGAAACTCCTGAGCAAGGAAGACAACAACGTTTATCAGAGATAAAGGAAAATGCAAAAGAACCGGTAATCAAATCAATTGATGAAGAAGCAATAAGAGCTGCAGAAATAAAGGAATTCGGAAAAACATTAGATGAAATTGCCAAAGAAAGTTCACAATCAGGTGATATTAGTCCTCAATTTACATCCGACTATGATTACTATGCTACAGCTAACAGCACACACAGATGGATTACATGGAAGGCAAAAGATAAACTTAACGAAGATGGAAATAGCAACTGGTATTACTGGGCAAATACCTATAGATCAGATTTATATAAAGGCAGCGATGATGCAGATTTAGACGGGGAAAGCAATGCTTGGCTTTATCATTTCCACGACCCAGACACGAACGAGAACTATCTTGGGGGGAGTAGATCTGCAGCAGATTTGTGCGAGGACCATTTTTATGCTGCTGTTGACTATTGGGGAACTGATACACATAAGTCTATGTACGAGTTAGGGAAAGCCCTTCATTACCTACAAGATTGCAATGAACCACACCATGTAACTGGTCAAATTGCTGGAGCTTCTAACCATACTACTTATGAAGGATACGTAAATGAAGTAAAAGAGTATTATGAAGCTACTGCGTCAGGGTATTATGGCTTCGCTGATTCACCCTGGGATTTTTGTGATGAAGCTGCTGAATATGCTGAAGATTGGCTAAATGACGTTGACGATAATAATGATCAGACTAACTGGGACTTAGCCACTGGTAGCTGTTTAAGAAGGGCTCAGAAAACATCTACTGGTCTACTTGGCCTATTTTTTGAGGAAGTTGGAGAACCCGATAGCTACTAGGAACTAAATTTCTATATCCCTCGTATATTAACAATGTGCGAGGGATATAGATTATAGGAAAGGACAAATCATGATAAATCAACGCTTAAAATTTCTTGTAAAGTCAATGTTATGGTTTTTTGCATTGGTGTTAATTAGTATATTTTTTATTTCTAATGCGTATGAAACTCCCCAAGGAAGAGTTGGGGTAATTGAGAGTATTAATGTGCTTACTTCATCCTTTTTTTTATGTTGTTGGTTCACGGTCTCTTACTTGGCTGGGTATAAAAGAATTACTCATCTATTTGTAGGATGTCTATTATATTCTCTTTTACCCATACTTTTTTTTGTAGGAATCAATATACCCGAGGGAACTTATCTCCATCTCTTAGGTTGGGCATCAACACTTCCTTTGCAAGGTTTCTTTTTTAACAACACTACAATCGGACTTATCTTTTTAATTCAATTAATATTATTATTTTGTGGCTATTATATTGGAAATCGTAAAGCCAATATCGAGAAAAACAGTGACTCATAGCAACTTCCCCGGTTAGTAGTTGCCGTTACTTTCTGGCTTATTACCTACCTTTTCAAGCTCAATGTACTTTCGATATCTCCATTCTCAATCATTCCAGAGTGTCAGAGGGACGGTTCTTTTGACACCATTCAATTCTGTTTTAGCTTGTGGGCAGTAATAATGGTATAGCTATAAGCATTTACCGTTATTTCACAGTCATCAATATTTATATACCAGTTTTTGCCCCTTCTGATGATAGTCGCATTTGGTTTTTGTATTTTATCACTGCACCATGTAACCACATTGTTCACATCTAAAGAAAGATTTTTCTTAATACGGTCAATTCCCATTTCTGTAGTATGTAGCTTATCTATATTTTCAATCAGTTCACATTTCTTATCATTCATGATTAGCCCCAGGGTCCTTTCTAGATTGTTGTAAAATTATAGTGCCAAGGAGAAGGTTCCTTGGCACTCTTTGATCTTTAGTTATTACCTTGGCTTATAAGATAGTCCAGCAGTCGCTCAAACTGCATATTGATTAATTCTTGCACAGGTACACCGGTTTCCTCAGATCTTTTTTCAATGACATGCAGTTGGTTACGGAGAAATTCGTAGATAATGTATTCGGCTACGTCCTCGGGAGTGGAACCCTTTTGCTCTGCATAGTCTTCCAATTTCTGCATGGTAGCCTCAGATAAATTTAATTCAAATGCTTGATTTTCTTCCATAGTATGTTCATCCTTTCACGTTCACTTTACTGTAGTATTCTCTTCTAATCTTAAGTGCCCTGCAAAAATTTAAAAAGTTACCGAAAAATCACTAGCGTTGCATGAAAAAGCAAACACGAAAGTAATCCCAAAAAATTCAAATATTTTTTAAAAATAACAACTGTAACCCTTATTTTAGCGGGTTGCCGTTAACGGTTGATGTATCATAGCGGTGTCCGTGGTAACTTAAAGATGTGCAATGACGGAGCAGTTCTACGGCTTTGCTTCTCTCGCCTGAAGTCCGATAGATTGCCAACAGAGCCTCGGCTGCCTCGAGAAAGCTGTCCTCGCAATGTAACCGGGAATTTTCTGCCCACAGTGCTTCCAGATTATCCAGGTAGCGTCCGGTATAGAGGTCCACTACCTTTTGCGCATTTTCGGGTGTGGCCAGTTGGCGGAATTCTTTCACCGCCTGCCGGAACAGATCGTGGTCGCAGCATATTTCCTCCCTGTTCAGGCGGTATCTCTTGTTTTCATACAAGATAGGATTTTTCGCCCCTAAGGTTTCGAAAGCACTCCGGATTTCTCCCCTGCGGGTGTGAAACAGGTTGGTCACATCGGCTTCACTGTCTGCCCACAAATCGGCAGTGATTTGCGAGCGGGTGACGCCCTTGGGGTGTTCCAGCAGATAGGCCAGGAGTTCACGCGCCTTCTGCGTTCGGATTTTGACATGGGCTTCTTTGTCGTGAGTGGGGGCGATATAAAAGCTTCCCAAGGTATGGATATAGACCCGTTTGGCCACATAGCCGCCATAGGCAAGCATTTCGCGGGTGAAATCCGGACAGATGCCGGACTCCTCGGCCAGCTTCATCACAGAATGAAAGATCGTTTGAAAGCGGAAGTAATAATGGTGGCTGTACTTACGGGAAAGCTCCAAAAAGCGCCGGGTATATTCCTTTGCCGTATCCCGATCCCCTTCCCGCAGATAAATGGCCGCCAGTCTTCCATAAGCGATGGTGGTATAGGCATAGCTTCCGATCTCTTCCCCGACTTGGATGGATTGTTTAAAAAGACGCTTGCATTGTTCAATGTCCTGCCCCAAGATATCTAGAGCGTTGGCCATGCGACCGCAGGCTAGGGATTGGAAAAAAGGCGTGGTATTTTCCAGAAGGGAAAGAGTTTCCTCAATGTACTGACCCGCTTTCTCCGACCGGGCTACCAAGAGTGAACTGAGCCGCCAGGTGCGCACAAACAAAAGGTGATCGCGGGTACTGCGGTTTAAAAGGGAATATTCCTCTGCAAGATTCAGATAATGATCAATGAGTGAAAAACAGGCAGGTTTTCCCTGGTAGTGTTTTAAGAGTTCCGTAGAATGGAGAATCTCTGCCTGAAGTAGGTAAATGATGCTGTATTCTTCATAGAGTCCTAATTCCTTTAAGCGCATAAGTTCGGCTTTCAGAATAGGCAGTACTTTCTCTTCCTGGCCGGTCACCTGATAAGCCTTGGCTGCATAAGCACCGACGCTGTGGCGCATCAGCCAGTCCTGTTCTTCCCGGGGGATAGACAGGGACTTTTCGTACGCCTTGGCACAGCTGCCATAATCGCCCATGTAAAAATAAACCACCGTCAAATACCGCTCGAACCAGGCTTTGACACCAAGTTCGCCGGACGCCAGGCATTGTTCCATCATTTTTTCGATTAGTTCCAAGGCTTCGGAGAGGTGGGAGGTCAGCGTAAGGTTGTAGATTTTCTCAATCATCACGCCGTACCAATCCTGCATGGGGGCTCCCTTTAGCAACGGGAGCAGGCTATCGAGACAGCGGGTGCTTTCCTCGATGGAAACCCTGTTGCGCAGTACCCTGGCCATATGGGTCATGGCGTGCAGGTAAAGGTTTTGATCGTCGCCGCTCAACTGAGGAATAGCTGAACGCAAATATTTTTCTGCCTGATAAAAATTTCCTTGATCGGATAAAATCATGCCCTTGGCCAGCATTGTTCGGGGGAATAAATCCACAGATTGCTTTTCCAGAAAGTCGAGGTAATTTTTCAAATTTCGGGTCCGGTTCCAGGTAAAGGGTTTGGCAAGAATGGCGCCGATACAGTCCTGGACAGCGTTTGTATCTCGTAGTAGCAGGGCATAATCGGCGGCCTGCGTGTAATCCTTAGTGGTATAAAAATATTCCATGGCCTGGCGCAAGACTTTATCGCCCAGGCCTTCGTCATTTTGCTGTAAAAATGCGCGGAAGAGGGCATGGCAGCGATAAGAACTGGCGGCAACCCGTACCGTGAAAATATTACGGCGAACCAGGCTCTCCAATAGTTCCTGGGCATTATCGGTATTGAGCAGCGTGTCGCAGAGCCCAGCTTCCAGTATGGGCAGACCGGATGTTGCTTTCAGGAAATACTGCGTTTGCGCTGGCAGTTGCTGTAAAATTTCGTTCAACAGGTAACGGTAAAGATCCTGATCTGCCTGCTGGCGCGATGCAGCAAGCATCCTACCGTCTTTTGTCGCCAGGCGGTAGGATTGGATGGCCAAAATCCAGCCCTCGGTAGCGGCGTAGATATCCTCATCGAAGAAACCCCACAACTGCTCAGCCTCCTCGCGGCTGAAGCATAGGTCATGCCGAGTAAATTCGGCGATTCCACCGGCCATCTTTAACGGTAGCAGACTGCTCCACAGCTCATAGCGGCTGGCCATAAGCAAAGAGATATTGGAGGGACAGGCCACAGCCAGGGCGGTGAGCAGTTTGATTACCGTATCGTTATGAATCACATGGATGTCATCCATTAAAAGGGATAATTTTCTTTTACCGATAGCTTTCAGCAGGGAGGACAAAACGGTAGCAACAAAAGTATCTCTTCCGGCAAAGGGGATATAGTCTGTTGTATAAAAATCAAAACGTTCCAGCCTTTTCCGCAGGGAAGTCTCCAGATGGGGCAGGAAAAACAGGGGATCGTTAGCTCTTTCGTCCAAAGTGATCCAAACTACATCCCTGTGGCTTTGAGCGTATTGTGCCAAAAGGGTAGTTTTCCCATGCCCGGCGTCCGCATGGATGTAAGTGAGCTTACTGCCGGGAGGACAAAGCTTATTCATCAGGCGGGAACGGGGAATAATTGCAGCGTCCGCCCCGGAGCGGTCAGGATAACTTTGTACGGTGGGGATGTTTTGTTTTGGCTGGCGAATGCGTTCGGACTTGGTCCTGGCATCCGCCGGTTTTTGGGATGTTTCCGGGATCATCCAGGTCCAGCCATGGCGTTCCGCTCCCTTGATGCGACCTTCCAGGCAGAGGGTATGTACCCGGCGCTGAGAAATGCCCCATTTTTCAGCAACCTCTTTAGGCGTCATATATTTCAATCCGCATCACCCCGCTTATTAATTGCCATTTTTTTATTATGAGCCAAACTTCGAACAATATCAATGAAGATAGCTATTTTTCTGCCCGAAAAGCAGGATCAAACAAGAGCTTCAGGATTTATTCGGTTGGTGGCAGTTTTGGTGGCAGCTGTTTCTTTATAATTAGGCAGGAAAAAATGATGCCGCTGAATGGGGATTGAGCCATTGGTTAAAAAAGTGCTCATCATAGCTGTTGGGCTGTTAATGACGATCATGTCTTTTACCGGCTTCGTCAACTATATGACTTTTGCCTCCAATTATAATCACTCTCTCGTCAATGCCTATTCGGTGGCAGGCAGTGAGTTTGTCCGAAAAATTGAATACGCACTTGGGTACGGCAAACCGATTGATAATTATTACGGAATGCAGGATACCCTGAATCAATTAAAAGACTTTATTCCCGAGTTGGAACAGGTTAACATTGTTTCTCCCCAAGGCGATATTTTATACGATTTAAGGGGCTTTGTCCGGGATCGGCACTTGCCTGGTGAACTTCTGAAGGCAGCTGTCTTTCAGCAAGGCTTTGTCAAAGAAAATCTAAGCTATCGTTTTTATCAAGAGAAGGTTTACCTATTTATCGGAATTAATCAGACTCCATCTGATCATAACTCCCCAACGCATTCTGCCGACTTAGTTATGGTGTTCCCCAAGAGCACTTTTTTACAGTTCAACAGTCATTTCATAAGACACTTGGCTGCCTGGTCGGCAGGTGTCACACTTATCGCGCTGCTGTTATTGGCCGTCATCTTTTTTAGAGCCAAATTGTTTCAGAAGGAGTACTTGACAAACAAGAAAATCTTAATCGTCTTCGTTATGGTAATCGGCGGAGCTCAGCTTACCTGTACCGGTGTAAACTATTTTCTTTTTACCAGCGCCTATAGGGACATGGCGTATACCAGCAGGGATTTTGTCCAAAACATCGTGCAAAAAAATATTGACGATATCTATGCCAAAGGGCTCAGCCTGGAAAATATTACGGGGTTTGATCAATACCTCGATTCGATAAAAACTGGCTTACCGCAGATTGATGATATTCGTATTGTCGAATCAGGCACTCAGGGGTCTCCACCATCGAAGGAAGTTCAGGTTACCGTTTCTGATGATTATGTGAATCAGCAAATCTTTAAGGTCCTTTTGGATATGTTGACAGTACTGGTTATCTCGATATTTTTCATGGTAGAGATTACTTTGCTGGCGGTCGTCGTGATGATGATCAGGGGTCCCACCCAAGCCACAGATCAAGGCATTGATGCCAATCCTAAAATCGGCCGTGGGCTGATAAGATCGTTAGTTTTTTTCGTGAACCTATGTGCCTGTATGTCGATCACCTTTGTGCCAATTGTCATGAAAGATCTTTATCAACCTGTCCCTGGATTGTCTACGGACGTGATCCTGGGCCTGCCACTCTCAGCGGAGATGCTGGGGGGAATTCTGGCCATCTTTCTGACAAGTTGGTCGATTACTAAGCGGGGATGGCGGAGAGTCCTTTATACTGGAACGCTGCTTCTGGCACTGGGGAATTTGCTGGCAGGATTTAGTGTGAATGAACTGCTGTTTGTAATTTCCCGGGGGATAGCCGGTTGGGGGTTAGGGCATATTTTGATGGCCTTACGCGGTTTGGTGGTTTCCCTGCCGGAACCCAACATAGCCATTGCGGAATACAGTGCGGGTGCGATAGCAGGGTTGAATTGCGGGCTTGTCATCGGTGGACTGCTGGCGGATCGGATCGGTTACGGGGCAGTATTTTATGTATCAGCTGTCCTGGTTATTGTCCCGTTTATTTTTGTCCGACGTTTTATGACTGCGTTGGAGATTAAAGAAAGAGCAGCCGGCAGTGCCTCCGCTTGGGAAAAATTCACTGATTTTATCACAGCTAAGAAGACTCTCTTATTCCTCCTGTGTATATTTATCCCTTACTTTATCAGCGGTGCGTTTCTGGATTACTATTTCCCCTTGTTTGCGTCTGCTAACGGCCTTTCTCAGAGCGACATCAGCAGGGGATTTTTGTTAAATGGTCTTTTTATTATCTATTTGGGACCGGTTTTAGCCGGCTATGCTGCGAAAAAGCTAGGTAGTATCAAGGGAATGGTTGTATCCATGAGCATTGTGATCTGTGCCCTGACTGTATTTATTGTTTATGGCACGATTGCCGCAGCCTTGGCGACGATCATTTTATTGGGTATTGCCGAGAGCTTCAGTGTTTCACTAAAGACCACCTATTTTCTTACTTTAAAAGGAGTTAGGGATTTGTCAATCCATCAGGGAATCGCTTATTTCAGCGGGATGGTTAATCTAAGCAGAATGGCGGGACCGATGATCTATGGATTGGCTTTATCCCTGGGTACGAGAATGGGAATTAGTCTTATCTCACTGGGTATCTTGCTATTATTATTGGTATTTATCCTTTCTACCAGGTTTGAGCCGACGCACGGCAAGGAGGAGAATTGAGGTCTTTCATATGAAGCAAATAAAAAAAGTCATTATCCTATGGATTGTGTCACTACTTGTCCTGACAGGCTGTTCTTCCAGCGAATTAGCCGTGCAAAGGGAGAAGCAGGCGAAAAAAGCGAACGAGATCGTTGTCGCGGTGCCTGTGCCGTTGGCATTTGCCAAACAAAATACGAAATTTCTGCAGGGCATCAACCTCGCCCTAGACGAGATTAATACGGCGGGTGTCAACGGTAAAAAAATCAAGTTGGCAATCGTGGATGACCAAGCGAACTTTAAAACGGCTGTTGATCTAGCCCAGCGGTTCAGCAGGGAAACCGGTGTCCTTGCGGTGATAGGACATTGGTATTCCGATATCTGCCTGCCGGTAGCCAAAATATACGAAGAAGCCGAACTGTTAACCATTGTACCCACCGTATCCAATCCGGAGTTAACCCAAAAGGGGTATCAGTATATTTTCCAGAGCATCACCAGTGATAAAAAGATTGCCGAAAAAATGTGCGCTTATGCCAAAAGCCAAGGATATAACCGGGTAGTGATTTGCTATGAAGAAAGTTCGTACGGGGAAAACCTGGCGCAGGCTATTGATGAAGAAGCCCAGGAAAACGGCCTGATCGTGATCGACAGAAGATGTGGCTTGGTAACCAGCGAACAGTTGCAAAGCGCCCATGATAAATGGCAGGCTTTGGATTTTGATGCGGTGCTGGTGGCGCTCAATATGCCTGAGGGAGCAAGCTTTATCAGCCGTTTGAGGCAAATAAACCGGGATGCCGCCGTTATAGCTGCTGATGGACTGGATGTAGCCGATTTTATTGACGAACTTGGGCAGAAAGCTGAAGGCGTAGTGATTGTCACGACGTACAGCCCGGATGACAGCAGAAGCCAAATGGCAGGGTTCACGCAAAAATATCAGGCCAAATATCATGAACAGCCGGATGTCTGGGCCATTCAGGGCTATGAATCGCTGCAGCTGATTGCACGTGCGATGGCTGAAACCAAAAGCTATTCACCAGCAGTATTGGCTAACTATTTGCGGCAAATGGAGCCCTGGCCAACTGTTTCAGGGACAGTCAGTTTTAATGAGAACGGGGAAATTGAAGGTCGGAATATTTATACCAAAGTCGTTGTTGACGGCCACTTCCAGTATACGGATTGAATCGGTGGATATAAGGAAGGATTCAATATGTCAGAAAACAAGATTTTCCGAAAAGTAGCTTTGGATCGTTTATCCTCTCCCGAAGAACTGGATCAACGATTAACGGTTGTTTCCCCCATCGGCTGGATGGCGCTGGTCGCGGTGGGATTGTTGATTTTGGCAGGCTTGCTGTGGGGAATTTTTGGCAGAATTTCCGATAAGGCGGTCGGCAGTGGGATTATTATTTCTGGTGGTGGGATTACCGGCGTGGCGCATCATGCGGCCGGTCAGGTTACCGATGTCAGTGTTCGTGACGGCGATCGGGTTTTCAAAGGGCAGGTGATCGCCCGGATAGAGCAAACCGGCTTGGCTGCGGAAATCAATAAGAGCAAAGAAAATCTCGCCGCAGCGAAAAAAATTGACCTGGATAAGCTGGAACTGAGCGGCAACCAGCTTACGATCAATCTATATAGTCAGTTTAGCGAAATTTATCGAGACTACCTGACAGCCCAGGCCAACGTAAATACGCAAAAAAAACATTATGAATCGGAGAAGGCCAATAACGAAAATGAGCTGGAATTGGCCAAAGCACAATACGAGGCCGGTCTGAGAAAATACAACAATTACAAAACTTTATATGACCAAGGGGCTGTTTCCCAAGATGAACTGATCGAAGTGGAACAAGAGTACATGAACCGGGTCTACAATACCAAAAAATACAAGTTGAATGAACTTCCTTTAGCCCAGTTGAAAGAGGCTGAAGCCGCTTTTGCAGCCCAAAAACAAAGGCTGAAATATACCATTACCGTTTATATTGCTGATCTGGAAAACAATATTCAAAAGATGCAGCGAGACTTGTTAAACAACAATGATGTGATCGCCGGTGTTTCCGGCAGGGTGCTGGAAATGAAGCTCAAGAAAGGTGATATGCTGCAGGCGGGCGGTGTTATCTGCACCATCGCAGAAGAAAATGAACAAACCGATTCCCTGGAGGCCATTCTTTATGTTCCGGTGGAGAAGGGAAAAAGAATCATACCCGGCATGGCAGTGAATATCAGCCCGAGTACCGTGAAGAAGGAAGAGGAAGGTTTTATGCTGGGCAATGTGGTGTCGGTCTCGGAGTATCCAGCGAGTTCCCAAAGAATGGCGCTGACCCTAGGCAACCCTGACTTGGTGCAGCAGTTGTCGGGCAATAATGCAACGATTGAGGTGCGGGTAAAGCTGATTATGGACAGCGGTACCATTAGCGGCTATAAATGGTCCACCCCGCAAGGGCCGGCCATTGTCATAGATGATGGGACTTTCTGCAACGGGGAAGTAAAGGTTGAGCAAAAAAGGCCAATCAGCATGATTATACCTTTTATCAAAAAGATTTTGCCCATCTAGTGTGAGGTGATGACTTTGCTGGCGAGACCAAAAGTAAAAAGAGTTCCGGCCGTTTTGCAGATGGAAGCGGTAGAGTGCGGCGCGGCTTCTCTGGCTATGATTTTTGCTTATTACAAAAAATATCTGCCTTTGGAGCAAATGCGGGTTGACTGCGGGGTTACCCGGGATGGGGTAAAGGCGAGCAACATTTTAAAAGCTGCCCGGAGATACGGTTTTGAAGCCAAAGGCTTCCGCAAAGAACCTCAAGACTTGAGAACCATGCCCCTACCGGCCATCATTCACTGGAATTTTAACCATTTCGTGGTGCTGGAAGGGTTTGTTAAAGATCAGGTTTATATTAATGATCCCGGCAGCGGTCCTAAAATCATTTCCGAAGAGGAGTTTGATTTGGCGTTTACCGGCGTAATCTTAACCTTTGTACCGGGTGCCGCATTTCAACCCGGCGGCGAGAAAAATAGCTTCATTGTTTCTTTGCGCAAGTGGCTGTCCGGTTCCCGAAGCGCCATCCTTTATCTGGTTATCATCGGACTGCTCATGGTCATCCCGGGGTTGCTGGTGCCGGCTTTCAGCAAAATTTTTATTGACGATATTTTACTGGAGGGTAAGGGCGACTGGCTGAAACCTTTGCTGTGGGCGATGGGCGTGGCGGCTGTTGTGCAAGGCGTGTTGATTGCCTTGCAGCAGTATTACCTGCTGAAAATGGAAACCAAAACGGCCGTCAGCAATGCCGCTAAGTTCTTCTGGCATATCTTCCGTCTGCCGGTGGAATTTTTCCAACAACGCTCAGCCGGAGATGTTGCCAACCGCATGCAAAGCAATGATGAGGTAGCTGGCTTTTTATCTCGGGAACTGGCTGAAACAGCCATCGGCCTTTTGACCATTGTTTTTTATTTTCTGGTTATGCTGCAGTTCAGCGTACCGCTGGCGCTAATCTCCCTGCTGCTGGCTGCTGTAAATATCGGCTATCTGCTTTATTCATCCAATAAAATCGAGACGTTAAACGCTAAGCTGCTACAAGATCGAGGCAAGGTCATGGGCTTTTCCATCTCCGGCTTGTACATCATCGAAACCTTGAAAGCTTCCGCGTCGGAGTCGGACTTTTTTGCCAAATGGTCGGGCTATCACGCCAAAGAGATCAATTCCCAGCAAAGTCTGGGGAAAACCACCCAGATATTGCTGCAGCTCCCGGAGTTTCTATCGGAGTTTGCCAATGTAATCATCCTGTTTGTCGGAGGTCTGACCATCATTAGCGGGCACTTAACCATCGGTTCCTTAATTGCTTTCCAGGGACTGTTAGCCAGCTTCATGCAGCCGGTCAACGGACTGACCCAAATGGGCATGCGGCTCAAAGAGGTACAGGGTGATATCAACCGCTTGGAGGACGTTTTCAAATATAATCTGGATGAAAACGTCATTCGCGAGGCCGAGACAGAAAAAGAAGATGATGCTTACCAAAGGCTGGCGGGTTTTATAGAAATAAAAGATTTGTCCTTTGGCTACAATCCCTGGGATCCACCATTGATTGAGCACTTTAGCCTCAGTCTCAACCCAGGTTCGCGGGTGGCCCTGGTGGGAGGTTCGGGCAGTGGGAAAAGTACCATTGCCAAACTAATCGCCGGAATTTACCGTCCCTGGTCGGGAGCAATCCTCTTTGACGGAAAGCAGCGGGAGAGCCTACCGCGCAGTGTCATCGTCAACTCCCTGGCAGTTGTCGATCAGGATATCACTATGTTTGACGGTACCATCAGGGAAAATCTGACCATGTGGGATTCCACCATCTCGGAATTCAGCCTGCTCCGGGCTACCAAAGACGCCTGCATTCATGATGATATTACCTTGCGGGATAAGGGGTATGACCATAAAGTAAGCGAGGGAGGGGCCAATTTCAGCGGCGGCCAGCGGCAACGATTGGAAATTGCCCGGGCGTTAGCCGGGAATCCGGCCATCTTGATTCTGGATGAGGCAACCAGCGCTCTCGATGTTCATACGGAAAAACTGGTTGACGAGAATATACGCCGGCGGGGCTGTACCTGTGTGATTGTGGCCCATCGCCTGAGCACCATCAGGGATTGTGACGAAATCATCGTCTTGGATCGGGGAAAGATTGCCGAACGCGGCACCCACGATGAATTGAAAAATGCCGGGGGGCTTTACGCTCAATTGATTAGCGCTTAACAGCCCGCAAGGGAGTAGTTGCTTTTGAAAAAGACAGAAGAAGTACTGAGAAATAAAGTAAAAAAAGCTAACGATGATACCCTGATGAACAGCGGTTTGACCAAATTGGCCAATACCCTGAATTTTAAGGTGCCGCGCGATATGGCTACAGAAGAAGTACTAATCGATAACCTTCTCTTTAAGGCCTGCGCGGCTGTGGGCAAGGCAAAAAAAATAATCATTCTGCCATCACCTGGATTAAGAAAAGGCAATGCTGCATCAAAGGATTTGTTGGGTGATATCGCCCGGGCCTCCCAAATGCGGACCCGGAAAATCATTTTAAAAGAGAACTGGTGGCAAGAAGACAACGGGGCGCTCTTGGCTTACCGGGAGGCTGACGGACAACCGGTAGCCTTACTGCCCGTATCCCCTGTGAAATACAAGTTATACGATCCGGCTGACGACAGCCAAGTTATGGTAGATCAGGTGGTGGCAGAAACTCTTCAGGCGCAGGCCGATACCTTTTATCGTCCTCTGCCGCCTAAAGTTGTCGGGTATAAAGACCTGTTACGGTATCTGGCTGACGGAATCTGGAAATCGGACGCAGTTACTGTACTGGCGATGGGGTTGTTGGGCGGTTTGTTGGGCGCTTTGACGCCGGTAGTGACCGGAATTATTTTTGACAGCGTGATTCCCGACGGTGAAAAAGTACTGCTAAGCCAAATCGGCTTTTTACTCATCGCCATCGCTCTGACAACGTTTGCTTTTAATTTAACCCGGTCTTTTGCTCTGCACCGTATCGAAGGACGGACAGAGGCCGACCTGCAGGCCGCTGTTTGGGATCGTCTGCTGAGTCTGCCGGTACCCTTCTTTAAAGAATATACGGCGGGAGAATTGGCCGGCCGCGCCATGGGAATCAGCGCAATCAGGAGCATCCTGTCGGGAGCAGCGGTGAATTCCCTGGTATCAGGAATTTTTGCAGTATTCTACTTTATTTTGCTGTTTTATTACAGCGGGAAATTGGCACTTATCGCTACGGCGATTGTGGCGCTGATCATGGCGGTATCCCTTTTGTTCGGCTGGTTGCAAATCCGCTATGAGCGCCAGTTGATTGATTTAAACAACACCCTTTCCGGCAAGGTTTTCGGTTTGTTAACCGGCATCAGCAAAATAAAAACTTCTGGAGCCGAAAAACGAGCTTTCCATCAGTGGGCCGGGGATTTCAGCCAGGTCAGGAAGGTTACTTACCGCAAAGAGACGCTGGGCAATAAAATGGCGGTTTTTAATGCCATGATGAATATCATAGCCACCGGGTTCATCTTTTTCGCCTTGATCAAGCTGAATGGCATCAACCTGGGGGCTGGCAAATTTATCGCCTTTCATGCGGCTTTTTCCAGCTACTTGGGTGCGATGCTGGAAGTCTCCGGCGTGATCCTTCAACTCAATATCATTAAACCTTTATACGAAAGAACCAAACCGATTTTAGAGACGCTACCCGAATTTGACCAGGAAAAGACCGACCCGGGTGAACTTGCAGGCAATATTGAGATCAGTCATGTGAATTTCCGCTACCACCCGGCAGGGCCCCTGATTCTGGATGATGTGGTCCTGGAGATAAAGCAGGGCGACTATGTCGGCATCGTCGGATCTTCCGGCAGTGGAAAATCAACCTTGTTCCGATTGTTGCTTGGCTTTGAAAAAGCCGAATCCGGCCAGATCTTCTATGACCAGCATGATTTGGGAAATGTAGATATTCGTTCGATTCGCCGCCAATTGGGGGTTGTTCTGCAAAGCGGGCAGTTGATGTACGGCAGTATCTTCGACAATATTGTGGCCGCCAACCCCGGACTGACTATTGATAACGCCTGGCAGGCAGCGCGTATGGCAGGGATGGAAGAAGATATCAAAAGCATGCCGATGGGGATGCATACCATGGTCAGTGAAGACGGGGGAACCCTGTCGGGCGGGCAGAGGCAAAGGCTGCTCATTACCCGCGCGATTATCTCCAGACCGAAAATCATTTATTTCGACGAAGCTACCAGCGCGCTGGACAATAAAACCCAAAAGATTGTCAGTGAGAGCCTGGCCGGGCTAGGCGCAACCCGGGTCGTGATTGCCCACCGCTTAAGCACGATTGCCAACTGCAATAAAATCTTTGTGATGGACAAAGGACGAATCGTGGAACAGGGCAGCTATCAGGAATTGTTTGATCAAGGCGGTTTGTTTACCCAGCTGGTAAAAAGACAGCTGGCTTAGCCAAAGATTTTGTGTCAAAGGAAAGAGGTGAGCAGGGCGTGAACGACCTCAGCAGTACCCAGATGCCGGCAGACCAATCGGATATCATTTCCCAAGTCTATCGTGAATACCACGTAAAGCTTTATAAATACACCTTTTATCGGGTGGGTGATCCTGCCGTAACGGAAGATCTGGTCAGTGAAGTGTTTGCCAAGGTACTGGAGAAATATCACACCTATAACCCGGCCAAGGCGAAACTCAGCACATGGCTCTATACCATAGCCAACAACACCATTCGTAATTACCGTCAGAAAAATCATCGACATACCTCCATCGACCTGGAACGGGTAGATCTCAACTACCGGATGGAGGACGCGATTTTAAAAAAAGAATTAAAAGAAATGCTGATTCAGGCGACCCTGAAGCTGGATGAGCGACAAAGAAACATCATCGCCCTGAAATTCGGCGCCGGTGAAAGCAACCGGGAAATTGCCCGGTTGCTGGATTTGACGGAAAGCAATGTGGGGACTATTCTGTACCGGGCCTTGCAGCAGTTACGGGATATCTTAAAGGAACAAGGCGCGGTTTACGAACCGGAAATATAATTCGAGGTGTAAGCAATGAAGGAAAAACATTTGGAATCGTTTCTTGCGGCTGTAGATAAAATTGTATCCGGTGAGCCGGTTAACTCCTCCGAATACAAGGATTGGGATGAGGAATCCAAAGAATTGCTGTTTTTAGCAAAAACACTGGCGGAAAGCCCCCCAAACATTAATGACGAGTTGGCAGACGATGACCTGGATATGGTGGCCGGCGGCGTCAATCCGAACGGAATATTCGAGAGAAAAGACAAAAAAACGTAAACTTCAGAAAATCGTCTTAAAAAATGTGATACATCTGGCGCCCGCTTGTATAAGTAAATAGAAAACTGCAAAGCAGATGCTGAAATAGATATCCGGAAGAAAGAGGTGTCGAAAGTTACACCGGAGTTAAAGTTTCTACAGGAAAATACTTTTAACCATACCCAGCTGTTAACCTGGAACGAAATACCGCCTCCGGATGAACCTTTCGTACAGGCGTGGGAGGAGTATCTCAGGGAGATACCCAGCCAGGGTGTCCTGGAAACCTTGCGCCAAAGGCTGGTCCAACTCTGTTTCCCGGTTCGGGAGGGAATGAGTTCCGACTCGGATTACCTGCAGGCAGTCCGCAGAGGGGTTAAGCCCACAGAATTTAAAGCGGATGACGGCATCAGGCTGGAGAACCCCTCCGGGCTCAAGGTTTACCTTTATCAGACTTTGGCGGGCCGGGTTCCCGTAATCGAAGCCTCAGAACGCCGGGATTTTGAGACCTTGGTGCAGGTTTTTTATCACCGGAATGAACCGGCTGCCATCCCGTCTTCCCTGGGTGCCTATATGATTAAGGGATATAACAATTGGGACCGGGTGGCCCGATATAAACGAAGCAGCGGCCGGGAATTTGATTTTAACTATCTGAAAGCTCATCGAGAGCTATACCAGGATGTATTTTTAATCCTGACTAACGCTGAATACAGTGGTGTACCGGCAGATATGCTGGGCTTGGCGGAGGATGAATGGCGTAAACTGTCTCTGGTTATCCGCCGGGAACACGAAGCCACCCATTATTTTACCCAGCGCTTCTTTGGTTCTGCCAGGAATCACCTGCTGGATGAGTTTATCGCTGATTATATGGGCATTACGGCCGCTGTCGGGCGCTATAGGGCCGACTGGTTTCTCTGCTTTATGGGCCTGGAGAACTATCCCGCATTCAGGCCGGGAGGAAGGCTCAGCCATTACTTAAAAAATGGCTATCCGAAGAAGCTTTTGGTGCATTAAAAACCTGTGTCAAAAATGCAGTCGAAAACGTTGAAAAATTTGCCGGCAAAAACCCAGATATTTATTCTGCCCAAGGCAGATATGATATGCTCTTACGTTTGTCTAAAACCAATCTGACAGCTTTGGCTAAAAATGAGTTACATAAATAATTACGTAGAAGGAGGGTTGAGAAAAATACGTCCCCCAAAATTTTGTTAAAAAGAGAGGATGGATAAAAAATGGCAACAAATTTTGAGCAATTAAAGGCGAAAATTGATGCTGACCCGAGTTTGGCAGAAAAGCTTTTTGAACTGGAATCCCCTGAAGAGGCGCAAAGCTTTTTAAAAGGGGAGGGACTGGAGTTTACCCTGGAAGAATTGGCGACCTTTGCTAACGAGGTAAATAAACTCAGTGAAACCGGTGAGCTTTCCGACGAAGCCCTGGAAGGTGTAGCCGGTGGTTCTGCTACTGCTACAGCAGCGGCAGTGGCGACATTGGCTTCAGTCACTGATGATATGACCGGCGGGCATGTAAGGAGAGCTATTTCGAGCGGGGTCAGGAGTGTGGCCAGACGAGTTTTTCGCGGTTGGTAATTATTAAATAATCAGAGTTGAAGCCATAAACCTTTAGGCATTTGTGGCTTCAACTCTACCTAAAAAGAAGAAAAATAATTTGATGGAGGTAGGATATGGAAACGAAGGTTTTATCGACTCTTGAACTCAATGAAGTAATTGCCAAAAAAGCCGGTGAAGATGAAGAGTTCCGGCTGGCCTTACTCAGCGACCCCAAGGCGGCTCTGGAAAAGGAATTGGGCGTGGCATTCCCGGAGGATACCAAAGTAGAGGTTCATGTGGAAAACATAAAGGTTTTGCACCTGATCATACCGGCAGGCAATGCAGATGAATTGACAGATGACCAACTGGAAGGGGTAGCTGGCGGTGTCTCCGCTAAACCATTAATAGCAGGGTATCTAGCGTATGGTGTACCGATTCATGGACGCCTAGGGTGGAAGATACCCAAATGATAATTAACCGGCCAATAACAGCGGTCTGGGAAATTACCGTGGGCTGCAACATGCGCTGCAGGCACTGTGGATCTTCCTGCCATGATGCTCTTCCGGGCGAGTTGACCACCGAAGAGGCCCTCCAGTTGTGTGATGCCATCGGAGAACTTGGGCTCAACTGGGTTACCTTGTCCGGTGGTGAGCCAACCACTAGGAAAGACTGGCATGTGATTGCCGGAAGACTAAGCAGAGTTGGTGTGGTTCCCAATCTCATCACCAACGGCTGGCTTTTTAACGAGGAAATCTTGGAGCAGGCCATTCAAGCGGGAGTTGACACCATTGGCTTCAGCTTGGACGGTCGGCAGGTAAGCCACGATTTCATCCGCAAGAGTGGATCTTATCAGAGGACCATGCGGGCCATAGAGTTATGCCTTAGCAGGAACATGAACGCCACAGCCATAACTACGGTGACCAAGATGAACCTGGGTGAGCTGGAAGACCTAAAAAAAGAACTGGTGAGCAGAGGTGTCAGGGAATGGCAGGTTCAAATAGGCTTTCCCATGGGCAATCTGGGTGAACATCGCAATCTGGTCATTGAACCAGCTGATGTGGATACCATTATTGATCTGGCTTACCGATGCAGGCAGGAATCTTCAATAAAGGCTTTGTTGAGTGATTGTGTCGGATATTACAATCTGAAAGAAATAGAGCTGATGGGCAGCGCGGGTGCCTACTGCCGGCAATGTACCGCCGGAAAATACTCTTTCGGTATTCTGCATAACGGTGATATTCTAGGCTGTACTTCCATCAGAGATCCTAAATTTATTGAAGGCAATATTAGGAATACTCCTTTGCAAGAAATCTGGGAGAACCCGGACAGCTTCAACTGGAACCGCAGTATGCGGAAGGAAGACCTGCAGGGCTTCTGCAAAAAGTGCCGATTCGGGGACAACTGTTTGGGCGGGTGTTCCAATTCAAGGCTGACCATGGGAGGGAGTGTCCACGCGGAAAACCGGTATTGCTCTTATCATCAGGCCGCTCAGAAAAGGATTAAGGTGTTTGAAGGGATTAAGGACATCGAAGAACTGATAGCCATGGGTCGGAATTATATTCAGCAGGGTTATTGGCAATTGGCCGAAACTGCCCTGAGTGTGGCCCTGCAAAGAAAGGATTCGAACAACGACCTTGAGCTGTTGAACCTGTATGGCTATGTAAGTTTCAGGCTGGGCAACTACCGTCTTTCTCTGGAAGCAAACGAAAAGGTGCTTCAGAAGGAGCCCCATTCGGTTTATGCCCTCAAAGGAAAAGGCCTGTGTTTATTCCGCCTGGGTAACCAGGAAGAAGGAATCAAACTGTTGCAAAAAGCGGCGGTTTTGACCGACGCAAGCTGTATGGACCCGTATTATGACTTGGCTGTTGTCCTGTCCGAAGTGGGCCGTAAGGAAGAAGCCTTGGCGGTTATTAAGGAAGGCTGCAGGAAGTCGGAACAGTTTATCATAGACAGTGAACGTTTATCCCGTCAATTAATTAATTAAGGGTGATGGCAGTTGGGATATAAAGAACTACAAAATCTGTTTAAGGAAATAGCCCAAAAGGCGGCACTGGACAAAGACTATCGTGAATTATGCCTGAAGGACAGCCGCGCTGCCATCCGCCTGCTCGCCGGACAGGATGCGGAGATTCTTGAGCATATCGTTTTTCTCGAAGAAGAGGGGGCTTGCCCACAGGAGGGCCCCTTTTTTGTCCTACCCCCGTATATCAAAAAGTCTTGGCTCCTGGGCCAGGAGAAGGAGTAAAACATGACGCGTACCTTCACTGTCCCGCTGTTTATAATTGAAGAACATCACGAGGCCTTTTTTATCTGGAGCTACGGGTATTTTAACGGCTTCATCCGTCCCTTTGGGAACACCTTACTGCATGTGGACTCCCATGAAGATATGGGAAGTACCCGGCTCAATGCTTCAGTGGATGAACTGGCCGATGATTTGCCGGCAATTTATAACTATGGCTATCGGGAACTGGGTATTGCCAGTTTTATCATACCGGCAATTTACAGAGGAATCATCAATAACTATACCTACTTGTGCAGGTACGATGCTTATTGTGGAAAAAAGATTCACCAATATGTCGCTTCCTGGCAGTCCCAGGGAAAATATTTTGAGACCGGAGAGGTTAAGCCGTTACTACGGCGCCGGTTAGAGTCTGATAATACGCAATGGGGTCAATATCAGTTTTTCAGTTATCAGGCAATCGGGATAACCGGTCAATTTATCACCGGCCAGCCCTTGATTCTGGATATTGACCTGGATTATTTCTCCTGCGACAATTCCCTGTCCTCGGCGAAAACAAAAATCGAGATCACCGAAGAGGCTTACCTGGACTTTATCAACAATAAATATCACCCTTTGCGGCTTATGCCTGCGGCAGCTTTTTCGACGGGAAAAGAGGCGGAGCGTTATTACCTTTACTATACGGAGCGGCAGGAAGAAAAGGACTTGAAAAAGGTAACAGCGGATACGATTGACAAAAGAATCAACCGTTTTATTGATTTCCTGAAAAATAATAACCTAAAACCGGGGTTAATCAATATTTGCCGTTCGCGTTTTTCCGGTTACACGCCCGCAGACCAATGGAAATATATCGAAGATAATCTGCTTGCCGGGTTAGGAACTTTATACAACCTGAACATTACTCATATCAATGAATTGGAACCATTTGGGGAGGCTTCCATTGAAAAAAGTGTTTAGCGAAGTGGTCGAACAGGGCCAGATAACCGTCGGCCCTGAAGAGAGGCTGTGTCCGTATATCATCAGGGTATTGGATCCCGGTGACATAGAGCGGGTCCTACAGTTGCAGGACCATGTAATTGGGGATCTAACGTGTAAAGAATACTATGTACCCATTCCAGAAACAGAACTGCGGTTTATCTTGGCAGGCGGCGGGGAATCCCTGGGTTTATTTATCCAGGACCGGATGTATGCAGCATGTTCTCTACTGTTTGAGGTGGACTACAAACAAAATATGGCCCGGGAACTTGACTTTAACGATGCAGAGCTGGCACAGGTTGCCCAATTCGAATTATCTCTGGTCGATCCCGATTTGCGCGGCCATAAATTACAGTGCAAGCTGGCCGGCATTCTGGACCGCCGGTTGGCAAAGAGAGGAACATCCAGATACCTGTTTACGACAGTCTCACCCTTTAACTATGCCAGTGTTCAAACAGTGACTTCTTTGGGTTTGCAGATTGCTAAGGTAGCTAAGATGTACTTTGACTGGGACCGGTATGTCGTATATAAGGACTTAATTCAGCCGATACAATTAGACACCGCCAATGCCATCAGCATCGCCAATACATCTTTGACCAGGCAGAAAAAGTTACTGCGTGACGGCTACCGGGGATTTTCTCAATGTAGGGATGAAGACGGCATCAAAATTTTATATGCCAAAATGATATGAATGGAAGGAGGTCAATGATTTGACGGATGAAGTGCAGGCACCGCTCAGATCCATGCGCGCGCCGGAGATGATTAACATCCAGCTGACCACCCGCTGTCCCCTGCGCTGTCCTCAGTGTTATTGCGATTTCCACCAGGGCAAGGACATTAAGCCGGAACTGGCCCTAAAATATATAGATCAGGCTGCGGCACTAAAAATACCGCTTATCTCTTTAAGCGGAGGGGAGACGCTTGTTTATCCATACTTGGAGGAACTTTTGCAGGCTATCCACGCCAAGGGTATAAAATCGGCTATCGCCATCAGCGGCTGGGGGGTTGATACCGTAAAACTTCAGACGTTAAAAAGTGCCGGTGTGGGCGAAATATATGTTTCCCTAAACGGCTCTAGCCCGGAAATAAACGACAAATCCCGCCAGGGCTATGCGCTGGCAATCAATGCCTTGCGGCTTTTGCAGCAAGACGGTCAGGCTGATTATTATATCAATTGGGTGGCGCGAAATGATAATGTTCCTGATTTCCCAAATCTGGTGGAGCTGGCACAAAGTATGGGGGTCAGGGGTGTTGTCATCGTGGAATCCAAACCGGATGCGGCATATGAGCTGCCAGCTTCATTAAGCAGGGAAAATTTTATCCTGTTGGCCGATTATCTGAAGAAACATCATCAACAGGATATTCCTGTCGCAATAGAACCCTGTTTTTCCCCTTTACGGGCCTTTATCCAGCAGCATTTCCTCTGGAACGGCAACACCGGTTTTGATAAAGGGTGCGGTGCAGGCCGCAGTTCCATGGCTGTGGATGTGGATGGGAATTTGATCCCTTGCAGGCATTTATTATATCCGGAGAGCTATGAGCTAATTGCAGATTATTGGCAGCATTCCGAAGTACTGGATAAATTGCGCAGATTTGAAGACAACAAAGGAGAGCCCTGCCGAAGTTGCACCCTGGGGAAGTACTGCCTTTCCTGCAGAGCGGTAGCAGATAAAGTTGAGAAGAACCTTTTCAGCGGCAATCATTATTGCCAAGCAGGGGCGGTGGCAAGGTGAAAAAGCTCAAAGAAATAACGATTGTGGGAATGCTGCTGTGCTGTTTGGCTGCAGCCAGTCTTACCATCCATCCTGTGCAGGCCGGTGATTTAGACACGGATGCGCCTTGCGCCCGAGCGGATGGTACCAAGTGGCGTATAGGTTATTGTGAAAGCGAAACCTTTGTTACCTATACCCGGACATTAGTGGCTCTTGTCAAGGGGTTGGAGGAAACAGGTTGGATCAATGATCTTACAGGATTTGACCGGATAGCAAACAGCGGGAACAGTAAAGTAATTTGGGAATGGCTGTCTTCTCGGGAGGTGAGCCCATACATTCAATTTGTCGATGGCGCCTTCTATAATCTCAAAGAGCCGGACACGAACAGGGAAGGGATACTTGAACGCCTGCGGCATCAAAAAGATATTGATCTCATGCTGGCGATGGGCACGCAGGCAGGAGTTTTGTTAAGCGATTCCTCACATCATACGAACGTTTTTGCTTTTGCCGCTTCCAATGCGGTCCGGTCGGGAATCATTGATTCGACAGAGGATTCAGGGAAAGACAATGTATGGGCTCACATGGACGAACAGCGCTTTGCACGTCAAATTAGGGCTTTTTATGATATTGTGAATTTTAAGAAACTGGGCATGGTTTATGAAAACTCGGATAATGCCAGGATATACTCGGCGGTAAGCGAAGTGGAAAGCTTGGCGCAGGAAAAAGGATTTGAAATCGTACGTTACCACGTCAGAGAGCCGAGGAATTCCGGAGAGTTCCCGGGATATTACCGGGAAGTTCAAGCGGCTTATGAGCAATTGGCGGCAGAAGTTGATGCAGTATATGTTACAATAGCCTCCCTGGAGAGTGAGAAACTGCCTGAACTGTTTCAACCCTTCTACCAGCAAAAAATCCCTATTTTTTCGCAATTGGGCAATATTGAAGTTGAAAATGGAGCTCTCCTTACAGTTTCTGTGATGGATGAGGTAAATATAGGCCGCTTCGGAGCTGATAATATTAGTAAATGCCTGCTGGGAGCGAAACCCCGCGAGTTGGAACAGTCCTTCCAAAGTGCGCCCTGCATAACTTTAAACGCCGCAGTCGCACAGCAAATTGGATTTAAACTCCCGTATGAGCTGGTTATGGCGCTGGACGAAGTTTATTATTAGGTCACTAAAAGAGACTGGCAAAGCATTTTTTGGGAATGTTGAAGAATAACCAGGATACGCAGCTAACTAGAACCATGGTCAGGCAAGAAGCTGCGATTAAAATCCAGGCAGGGAAGGCTATTAGCTTACAGAATTGGATAGTTAATTTTTTCAGCATATCCACTCACTCCCTTTCATGTGATAAAATTCACTATTTTGCTTGCAATATAGCATAAATTAGATATTAAAACGATTGGGAAAGATCAAGTTTTACTAGGAAAATTAGAAAGTTAATTGTGAATATTTAAAAGATACTGTTAGATTTATTGCAACTTAACTATTAATTTCACAAGGTAAAATTTATCCGGTGTCGAATTTAGTAAATAAAAAGCTGAAGGGAGTTAGGATGATGGTCTATAACTATAAACAAGAGCTATTGAAAAGATTAGATGATGGCTCGTTGGCTGGTGTTCCTATGGAATATCAATTCACCTTTGAATGTAAGACGCAGTGTATGGGACGCTGCTGTAACAGCATTACAATTTTATTAGACCCCTGGGATATCGAAACAATGGCTAGACATTTAGGTATTTCTGGGCGAGAGTTTTTAGCGGAATACTGTAAGTATGATTTTGGCCATGAACTAAAATGGGCTTATGTCAGACTAAAGCACGCAGAAGATGGTCCCTGTATCTTTATGTTAGAGGATGGTCGGTGCCAGATATATCCGGTTCGCTCTCGGAACTGCCGCACCTACCCCATTGGTCGTGCTGTCCGTTTTGAGCCTGATGGTAAAAAAGTGGAGCGTATTTTTTTAGTAGAAAAAATGGATTTTTGTTTGGGACATAAAAGTGAAAGAAACTGGTCGGTGCAAGAGTGGCTGGACGATGCAGAGAGCCAGAAGTTTTATGAATTATCCGATTTATACCTAGAGGTAATTAACTATGCTACCACTCAATTAAACAGCCAGGTTTGGATGAATCGGAATATTGCCCAAATGCTGTTGCCTTTACTCTATGGTCCGGATGTAGTAAGAAACAAACTGAATATTTCTGAACAGGAGGTCAGTCACGAAGAATTCTATCGGCGTCGCATGAAAGCCATTAAGGTGGTGCTAACGGATATCGCTGCTGGTTTTGGCCACGGCCCCTTGGCTGGGCAGGCCAAAACAGGAGAAGTATTTGGCGGTAGTATGATGGAGAGAATGAAGCAAGTTCTTCTAACGGAGGAAGCGTAAAAAAGCAGCCCAGGCGGGCTGCTTTTTTACGCTTATTTAAGCATGATGTTCTTCATGCTCTAAGATTCTGAAGTTTTCCACAACAAAGCAGTATACCAGCACACCAATGGCCACCAGACCAATGCTTACGGACCATTCCCAGATGGAGGGGAAGTAGGAGCCGCCAGTCTTACCAGACATGCCAGTGAATACAACGTTCATACGATTGAGAATAACTCCACCGCTTACCAGCAAGCCATAGATGAATAGGCCAGAGCGGGATTTACTCATACCGCTGAATACGATAAGGATAGGAATAATTACCCCAAAGAGCAGTTCAATGAGGAACATGGTGGACTCCAGATTACCGGCAAAGACCAAATCCCAAACGTTTCGGTTGGACAGGTCGAAAAGTTTTAAAGCCAGGTAAAGAACCATAAACCAACCACCTATTTTAGCCAAACCCCTTAATACTTCAACCGGCACTTTGTGCTTGTAGGCGTTACCTGCTAAAGTGGATTCGACGCAGATCATAGCAGGACCAACAAAGAAGGAAGAGATTAAGAAAAAGTAGGGAATTAAGGTGGACCACCACAGAGGATAAAGCTTATCAACAGCTATTAAATACAGACCGCCCAGGGAAGACTGGTGTAGGGTTGGGAAAATGATACCAACAATCATCAAAACGGGCATAGCATTTTTAAATATAGTATGCCATTTCTTACCCACACGCTCAGTGAATATTTCACCGAATTCTAAAACCTGTACGGTGGTGTAACAGGAAACACACCAGAAAACTTCAAATAACACGGAGGTATGACCCCAGGAAACAAAGGGGCGCCAGAAGTTGAACCATTGACCGATGTCCAAGAACAAACCGGCCATGACCAGAAGATAGCCTAACAAAGAGGTTAGCATAGCGCTACGGGCAATAATGTGGTATTGATGCCTGTGCAGTACGTGTACAACAATGGCCGTAAAGTATCCGCCACCGGCTAAGGCCACCCCAGTCAGTACATCAAAACCAATCCAGAGACCCCAGGGCCACTCATCATTCAAATTGGTGACCAGGCCCAAGCCAGTTGCCAGACGGAAAATGCATACGCCTACACAAATGGTGGCCAGGAGAATTAACAACTTGCGAATGGGAGTCATGCGAAAACTCCAACCTTGAGCTGCCATTGATTTCCCCCCTAATATAGATTTGTTATAAAAAATTTTTATAAATAAATAAGTTCTTTTTAATTATAATTTAACGTTTTTATTCTCCTCAGAAATGGTGTTACGCCGCTTGGTGTAGTGGTACAAACCGGTTAAGATAATACCCCAGCTTACAGCTACAACAGGGGTGTATTTCAAGAAATTATGGGAATAGGTAGACAGCGGAACAGTACCAAGGTCGGTTCTAAAGCCTAACTGTTCGAAAGGAACATCTGAAATATACAGCCAGGAAGTACCGCCAGCTTGCTGTTCGCCATAGATATCCTTCACATAGTTAATGTCTTTAGCAATGATGGATTTAGCCTCTTGCAGGAGTTTCTCCCGTTCACCGAACTGAAAGACGCCAGCAGGGCACACACTAACACAGGCAGGAGCTTCACCTTTATCAACCTTGGTGGAACACATCTGACATTTGGAAACCAGCGGGAACGCCTTATCCCATTCGTATTTTGGAACGTTAAAGGGGCAAGCAATCATACAATAACGGCAGCCAACACAAAGGTGGGGGTAATAGATTACCGGGCCCTCTTTGGTTTTTTGCAGAGCCTTGGCAAAACATGCCGATGCACAGGCGGGATCTTGACAATGGAGACATTGTTTTTTAGCAAATCTCCAAACTGTTTCGTTATCTTTTTTGATTTCATTATGTTGAACTACCGTCCAGTTATTGGCCGTTAGCTTTGCTATTGCAGCAGGTCCCACAGTGGGTTCTTCTACACTGAATTTTTTATCATTCCATAACTTGCAGGCTACTGTGCAACTACCGCAGCCTATACACTTGGTAAGATCAACTAATACGCCCTTTGCCATATTTTTCACCTCCCGTAAGTTTTAAAATTACGCCTTTTTCTTGGCGGTCAGTTGTTTGCCACGATCGGTATATTCTGTATGAAGAAGTTCTTCCGCCAAATGGCTCATGGGATGTTCAAAGAAGTTTTTATAAATATCCAGGACCTCCTGGTTTTCATGGCTTAGACGCTTTTTATACATTTTGGCATCCATGGTGTAAAGGCTGTCTAGACGGGCCTGACGAACAGCATCGGATGGAGGTAAGGAAGTTCTTGGTTGGCCGCCACCACCAATGCAGCCGCCGGGGCAACTCATAAACTCAATGAAATGGTAACGTAGTGGGTTACCTGCTTTTAAATCCTCTCTGACTTCATCCAGGATCTTACGGGCATTGCTCAAACCAGAACATACGGCAACCCTCACAGGACCGACACCGGGAATTTCCAGGGCAGCTTCTTTTACGCCGGTAAGTCCCCGTACCGGTGTTAGGGTGAGTAGAGCATCCGGTGGATTTTGCTTCGTAATTAAGAAGTAAGCCGAACGGACCGCCGCTTCCATAACACCACCGGTGGTTCCAAAGATAACAGCAGCACCGGTGCCTTCGCCCAACATGGAGTCGTACTTTTCATCGGCTAGTTGAGTAAAGTCGATACCTTTTTTCTTAATCATACGGGCTAGTTCACGGGTGGTTAATACTGCGTCAACATCCATCATGTCTGGCTTGCCAATTTTTTCACCAGCACTGTTCATTTCGGGGCGCTGGCACTCATATTTTTTGGCGGTACAAGGCATGATGGAAACCGAGTAAATTTTCTGAGGATCAATCCCCTTTTGCTTGGCATAATAGGATTTCACAACGGCACCCATCATCTGCTGGGGAGATTTGGCTGAGGACATGTGCTCCAGTAGGTCGGGGTAATAATATTCGCAGAACTTCACCCAGCCAGGGCTACAGGAGGTGAACTGCGGTAGAGGCTTTTTCAAATCACCGGTGACCCGTGCAACCAGCTCAGAGCCTTCCTCCATGATGGTAAGGTCGGCGGTAAAATTAGTGTCAAAGACTCCAGCAAAGCCAAGCTTCTTGAGGGCGGCCACTTGTTTGCCCTCGACTACGCTACCAGCTGGCAAGCCAAACTCTTCGCCCAGGGCTACCCGGGTGGCTGGAGCAGTTTGCACAACTACGTGGAGATCCTTGTTTTCCAGAGCCTTAAATACTTTTTCTGTGTGATCCACTTCAGTGATGGCTGCAGTGGGGCACCAAAGCGTACACTGACCGCAATTGACGCAGGTGATGTCATCTTTAATGGGCAGTTCATAGTACCCCATGACGGTTTGCACCTTTTCGCAGGCCTCAATGCATTGACCACAAAGGATACATTTCTTGTCATCCCTAGTGATCGAGGGGTTAGTAGGATCGATGGGTACACGTCCTCTTACTTGTACTGGCCAGGAACTGGCAACCTGGTACTGCTGGGGCATCCAGCCCTTGCCTCCAGCCTGGTCAGTGCTGCAGCCGGTAATATTTGCAGCTACGCCTGCCAGACCTGCTCCCCCAAGCATCTTGAGGAAGCCCCGCCTTGATACTGATTGTGGTTTTGCTGAGCGGTTTTCCATTTACTCTCCTCCCTTTGGTTTGTATTTGGGACTAGCAAAAAGTTCTTATCTAAATCATATTAGGGCGACAATAAAAATAGGTCAGGCTTTATAGAAAAGCTGCCTGACCCTTGATGAAAACCCGCGTATATTTTTTGATATATTGAGAAAAGAAGAACAATCCTATGCCTAACTATTATTCTTCGAAATATTATAAATTCCTGCAATTAATAAAATAGTAAGAAAATTTTTTCGGATCTGTGATTTTCCGACAAAATAAAAATAGGCCACTATTTAGCAGCCTAAAAGTTAATTGTCTTTAAAAATTTTCAGGGTATCTTTTGAAGATATAAAGGAAAGAAAAGTTTCACAAATAGAAGACAGGGGGTGAAGCTTATGATATATCAAAGAGAAATTACGAACAATGCTAACATTACTGATTTTACAGGTTTTAACTGTCTTTAATTGAATTTCTTTGCTGACAGCTAATCCCGATAAGATGGTTGCACCAAGACCTGCTTCTACGGCACCAATTACGGCTTGGGTGTTTCCCAATTCCATGACGGTTTTCAATGTCCTTAAATCCAAGCCCGCCCTTGTTAATGCCGATTCCATGACTTCCCGAGTACCGGAGCCCTTTTCCCTTAAGACAAAAGGAAGAGAGGCTAATTCCTTTAGGGTAAGGTTCTTTTTAACAGCTAAGGGATGGTTAAAGGGCAATACCACTAGCAGTTCGTCTTGCATAAAGGATTGGGAAATAATGTTTTCCTCTTGGACAGGACCTTCAATAAGTCCAATATCTAATTTTTTTTCCATAATGTGGTCTACAATGTGTTGGGTATTGGTGACCTCTAATTGAATCTCTACCTCAGGATAATCGTGGTTAAACATGCCCATAATTTTGGGTATCACGTTCTCGGCGATAGTGTGGCTGGCCCCGAGGGAAAGATGCCCCTTGACTTCACTAATCATGGTTTGAATATGTTGTTCCGACTTTTCGATTAACTGCAGAATATCCGTTACATAGTGCAGGAGCACTTCCCCAAAACGAGTAAGTTTGAGTTTTTTGTTAGAGCGGTCAAAAAGTTTTGCCTTGTAATGCTCTTCTAAAATGTAAATATTATGGTTAATAGAGGGTTGTGAGAGATCCAATAGTTTTGAAGTTTTAGAGAGATTTTCGGTCTCTGCCAGAGTTTTAAAAACTTTTAGGTGCATTAAGTTCATATATAATCCCCATTTTATTATTTAGATATTAATATGTCCTATTATAGTCAGAAAATATATATTTTTCTGCCTGGTTGCTGACATGATCCTTAAGAAAACTTGGTTGACGCTATACCCTAAAAGGGCAGGAGAATCTTGATGTCTGCTCCAGTTTGTCCTAATGCCTAGCAAAATTTTTATACTTCCGTTATGCCAAAAAGCTACGTCAGGCAGGAGAATTCAGTATATAATGAAAGTATATCTTGAGTCAAAGGGGTTTTTTCTAGCCTGCAGAGGAAGGAAGCGTGAAAACTAGATATGATTAATGAAGATGTCCGTGCATACATTCGGGAGTTGCTACCACCCCGAGATGCTGTTTTTTTGGAGATGGAACGGGAGGCCCGTGAAAAAATTATTCCCATTGTTGAGCCGGAAGTGGGACATCTTCTTTATTGGTTAGCACTCACTAAAAACAGCTCTCGCATTTTAGAAGTTGGTACCGCCATTGGTTATTCTACCTTGTGGCTGGCCAAGGCAGTGCTTCCAAGAGAGGGCAACATTACCACTATGGAAATAAATGCTCCCCGGGCAGAGGCTGCCAGAAAATATTTTAAGAAAGCTGGCATAATCGATCAAATAGAGTTAATTTTTGGTGATGCCAGAGAACTGCTTTACGATTTAACAGGACCATACGATTTTATTTTTTTGGATGCAGCAAAGGGAAAATATGTAGAGTTTTTGGATAAGTGTATTGAAATGTTAGAGCCAGGTGGGATTTTAGTGGCAGAAGATGTTTTTATGAAGGGGATGGTTATTTCCGGAGAAATAGACAAAAGAAGAAATAAAACCGCAGTGGCCCGATTGAGGACCTATTTGCAAATGGTGATGGAACACCCCAAATTGGAGACAGTGGTTCTTCCCCTGGGGGATGGAATTGCTATTAGTACAAAGAAATAAGACGTTAAGTAAAATATTGCCGATTTGACATACCAGTCCTTGAGGGTTACTCTAAAGAGGATTACTCTAAAAATATAATATTTTATTTACCGGCGAATAAGTTCGTGTAGAAACTCCAAAGCAAAACATGGTATAATTTTGTCAATTAAGCTATTAATGCGCCAATTCAAACAAATGTCATGGTAAAATATGTTATTATTGGCCGACTATTATATATTGATTAGTTGACAATAATTGACTATAATTACCCTTGTACAATGGTTAAGTCTGCAAAATTCTTGTTTTGGGATAAGCATTATCAAGTAATTTCACTTTTTTATAGCAAGCACTATGGTTAGCAGAATTGCAAGCAGTTAGAAAGGATTTTTGTATCTTTTCTGCGAGTTCAAATGGGGATATGCAAAAAAAATAAGCAAACATAGTAGCCCTTGCTGGAATGCTCTGGGAAGAGATACTAAAAATTATATTATCAAGGAGGTATGCTACTTGTTACTGACGGTCTTTATTTATTTATCCATCGTGGCATTCATTGGTCTCTCATTGTACAAGGCTTACCAGTTTGCCAACATGCCAATGCATGGTCGCTGGGAGCTCTATCCGGTTCCTAAGGAACCAGGTGAAAGAGGACATTACGGCGGTTCCTATTATGAAGATTTAGAGTACTGGAACAAGCCCAGAGAAGTCTCTCATTCCGGAGAGATTATTGACATGTTAAAGGAAATGCTCTTTATTAAGAATCTTTTTGTCAATCAGAAACGCCAGTGGTGGCTATCCTATGCACTGCATTTGGGTATTTATTTCCTAGGCTTATGGACCGTTTTATTGGCTGTTGGAGCCATTATGGAACTATCAGGGCTGCCTATAACCACTGCTGAGGGTGTTAGCAGTAATGGTTTGGCTTCTTTGATTTACTATGTTACCCTTATTTCTGGTGGAGTTGGTGCTATTTTACTGGGTTTCGGTTCTATCGCCCTGTTCTTTAAAAGATCTTTGAACAATTCTTTTGCTAAATATACCACTCCGCAAGAGTATTTCAACTTATTCTTTTTGTTTGCGGTTGTAGCATCTGGTTTGGTCGTTTGGAGCGGTGATCCCGGCTTTAACTATGGCAGAGAAATCTTTAAAGCATTATTTACTTTTTCACCTGTTGCTGCAGATGCTGCTTTAACGATTCACATCTTATTGTTGGGAGCTGTTATGATTTATATCCCCCAAACGAAGATGAGTCACTATGTAGGTAAATACTTTGCATTCCACAAGGTTTTGTGGGATAACGACCCCAACATTAGAAATTCCCAAATGGAAGGTGTTATTAAACAGGCCATTAGCTATAAACCCAAAGCCTCCTGGTCTGCACCGCACATTAATCCTGCTGCAGGGCAACAGGACAAGAAGTAAAAAGATGATAAGGATAGGAGGTAACTACAAATGGCTGATATCAGACCTCAAGATATAGGCAAACCGTCTGAACAATTATCTAAGATAGAAAACTTAATGTCATTACCGGCTCCCTATGACAAGCCGGGTATGGAACCGGGTTTTAAACCCCTTAAAGATTCCTGGAAAGATGATTATTGCACAACCCTGGATGGCTTTGTGGGTAATGAAGCCTTACAAAGACCGAAAACCAAAGAAGAGGAAGAAGCTTTTGTACAAGGCTTTTTGCGGGGTCTAGAGAAATTATTCTCCAATGAAACCAACAGAAACTATTTACAACCTTTCCTTCTTAGTTTTGAATACTGTGCAAAATGCAACACCTGTTCCGAGGCCTGTCACGTTTATAAGGCTAGCGGTGAGCAAGAGATTTACAGACCCATTTTCCGCTCTGAAGTACTGCGGAAAATTGCTAAGAAGCACATGAAAGGAGATGGCTTCTGGACCAGATTTAACGGTGGCGATATTGATATCAATGTTGAAACCATTCTGCGTCTGGGTGAATTAGCCTACCGCTGTAATCTTTGCCGTCGCTGTGCCCAAACCTGTCCTCTAGGCTTAGACAATGGCCTGTTGGCAAGGGAAATCAGAAAGATATTCAGTATGGAGCTAGGCATTGCTCCCAAACCGCTGCATGAAAAGGGATCAATGCTGCAATTAAAAACTGGTTCCAGTACCGGTATTACAAGAGAAGCTTTCTTGGATATGATGGAATTCATGGAAGAAGATCTCTATGAAAGAACCGGCAAAAAATATAAGGTTCCCATCGATAAAAAGGGCGCAGATATTCTGTTAACTCACAACGCTGGTGAATTTATGGCTTGGCCTGAAAACCCTGCAGCCTTTACCATTCTTTTTGAAGAAGCTGGCTTAAATTGGACCTTAAGCAGCGAGATGATTGGTTATGACAACGTAAACTACGGCTTATTTTATGATGACGCTCAAACCAGAAAAATTGGACTGCAGCAAGTAAAGGCTGCTAAGGACCTAGGCGTAAGAAGAATCGTTGTTGCTGAGTGTGGACACGCCCACAAGGCAGCTATGGTTTCCATCGACCGGGCCCTGGTAGGGGAAGATAACATTCCTCGGGAAAGCTTCTTGCCCTTGCTGTTAGATGTTATGAAGAAGGGTGTCTATAAACTAGATCCTAAGAGAAACAACTTCCCGGTTACCTTGCACGATCCCTGTAACATCGTTAGAATGATGGGTGTTATTCAACCCCAACGTGAGATTATTAAAATGGTTGCTCCACAATTTAGGGAAATGTACCCCCACGGTGCTAAAAACTTCTGCTGTGGTGGTGGTAGTGGATTTGCCATCATGAACTCCTTTAATTTCCCTGATTTTAGAAATAAAGTATCCAGCCGGATGAAATTCAAGCAAATCCTAGAGGCCTTCCAGGGTGTTATGGAAGATGATGCTCCGAAATATGTATGTGCGCCTTGCTCCAACTGCAAGGGTGCCATTCGGGATATTCTGGAGTACTATCAAGCCACTGCTAAATTCAATGTTCATTATGGTGGCTTAGTTGAACTAGTGGTTAATGCTATGGTGCAGTTCGACAAACCCTTCTTGGAATTCCTTGACGAAGAAGAGTGGATCGCTGAACACGTTAACAAATAAATTAATTAGTTATACTACATCCCGGTCTAAATGGCCGGGATTTTTTCTTTATTGAAGTACCTGTCCAGGAGTTTCAACCAAGGAAGCCATGTCGTGTGAAAGAATCAACAGAGATTGGGCGAAATCCATCAATGGTGCTGCTGCTTCCTGTCCAAAGGATCGCATGATGTAAGGGGTAGCAAAGAGAAAAGTATCTGCTAAGCGGATCATTAACATGCTGCTAGCAATTAATTCACCGTCGTCCAAAGCAATTATAATGGTTTCGGTTAATTCGTCGACAGCTTTTAAATAGCGTTGGTGATCCTCAGTAGGGTTCATAGCCAGAGTTTTATTGTCTATCACCGTAAAAGCTTGTAAGAAATAGAGTAGGTAATCATAAAATATCATTTCACCAGTTGCATTATAACGAACACCTGCATAAGCACGGGATCCATATTGATTTAGGGCTTGGGCTATCTTATAATAGGCAATTCTATTTTCCTTTGTATCTAATATTTTTAGGGATTGAGCGTATTCTATGCTAGCTTGGATATGTTGATTGGCCTGCTGTGTTAGTTCATCAAAGGGGTCTGTGCTTTGACAAGAGGTGCAAGAAGAAGTGGCATTCGATGAGCAACGTGACTGAGACGGTGATAACTGGGATTCTTTACGATAGGTTCTGGTGGCTTCGAGTTTTAGGCTATGTTCCATTTCCTCGGGAGAATTAAGAAGCGTATTGATTCTTTTGTTTAGATTCTGATAGGACTGACAGAAGTGATTAAGAATTAATTCTTCTAGCTTTTTGTGAGCGATATGGTTGGAGGAAATACGATTCGTCTTTTTCGCGAAAGAGCTCACAGAATCGATCATGGGTTACTACCTCCTCAATCAAAGCTACTAGCCACCTCAAAACGGGTCGCTTTATAGATCAATTAATTAACTCATTACCAAATGTTGACACATTATTATGTCAATTAAATACATTTTGAAAATTCTTGTAAAAAATTAATTGATGACCATAAACTGGAACCGACTATTTATTAATTTCGCTATAATTTAAAGTAATGGTAACATGTGCCAGCCTAAATTTCAATAAAAATATTACAAATATTCGGCTAATATTTTAGTTGGCATAATTTTGTTGCATAAATCTAACCACCTAAGGTAATATCCTGTTCTTCATACCATGTAAGGGCATCGTAAAAGTGCTGTGCATGAAAATCAGGCCATAATTCATCCACTATATAAAAATCAGCATAAATGGATTGCACAGGTAAAAACCCGCTTAGTCTTCTGCGGCCCCCCCAACGAATGATTAAATCAATTCGCGAGATATCCTGAGAGGCAATCGAATGGAGACCGTGTTGAATATCCCATTTCCACCCGTAATTAACCAGAAAGTTTATTTTGATAAGATCTTTGCCAAAGACCTGTCTGGTGGTAAAAGGTTTCAATTCCTCCGGGAATTGAGGTGACTTATCGTTGCCAACAACCAAGAGTGAAGCATCACGGTTAGCCAGCTTGTTGACTGCATTCACACAGGCCATTTGAAAGGCTGCCTTTTGGGGTGCGGGTCTCTTGGTATTATCCTGTGTAAACCCATAAAATGTTACTTCTGGTATCCCTAATTCTAAACACAGCTCGTACAGAGCAAAGCCGGGATCTATGCCGTGGTTGTAGCCTGCTTCCTTAGCAAGCCCTTGTTGTTGCGCCCATCTGCGATTGCCATCTGGAATAATGCCTATATGTTTGGGAAGACGTTTATATTTTACTGACATGGCTCACCTCAAGAGTCAAATAAGTACACATAAGGTAATATTTGCAGTAACAGTAAAAAATATACTTCCGGCAGACTAACTGTGCGAAGAACTTAGTCAACGGGAGCTTTGGGGCTTTATTCCTTAGTAGCTTTGAAGAAGTTTTTGAATATCTGATTCCCCCAGTACACGCACCACAGATAGACCTATTTCGTCCTTTAAAGATATTTCCTTTTGTAAAGGCAAGGGTCTATGGTGATGATCAAATAATACTCGAATCTTGGGAAAACGTGAAAAGCCCTTCGGTGTGTTCACTACCACGCCAACTTGATTGTTATTAAGTTCCACCAGTGTACCGGTGGGATAGGCGGCAATATTATGTAAAAAAGCTTTTACGATAGGGTCTTTGAATAGATAGTTACCAGTGGCTGCACACATTTCATAAGCTTCATGGGGCGGGTATGCTTTACGGTAAATGCGGTTTGCTGTTAACGCATCAAACTTATCAGCTATGGCGACAATCTGTGCCAGTTCATGAAAATTTTTGCCACTGACGCCCAAGGGATAACCTGTGCCATCATAACTTTCGTGATGTTGCAGAGCAATTAAAGCATGTTCATTAGCTAAATCTTTGGACTGGATAATTAGCTCAAAGCCGTAAATGGTATGTTTTTGCATGATGACATATTCATCTGGGGTAAGGCCGGCGGGCTTATTTAAAATGGTTTCTGGTATTTTTACCTTGCCTAAATCGTGTAGTAAAGCCCCGACGCCGAGTAATTGTAGGTGTTCTCTAGAATAGCCCAGGGTAATGCCTGTCATTAGGGATAATACGCAAACATTAACGGAATGGGCAAAGGTATAATCATCTTGCGTTCGAAGATCCACTAGATTTACCATGAGGGATTTGTTGCCTAAAAGACTATCTGTAAAGCCACCCACGGTACCATATAAAGCAGAGGGATCAATTACCAGTTTTCCGGATTCCTTCGTTTGCAATAAAATATTTTTTACCTGCTGAATGGCAGCCGTTCTGGTCTCAGCACTAATGGTCTCATCTACATCGATTTCGGTTAAGGTATCATCCTCAACAGAGATCATAGGAATCCCCGTCTTTAATAGCCTCTGGATATATCTATTGGTAAGAACCACACCTTTTTTCAGGAAGACTTCTCCCATGCTACTATAAACGGTATCGCCCACGACCATCCCAGGTTGTAATAACGATACTTTGATCTCGCGCAACAGCAAAACCTCCAATAAGCCAGAATTACTACGTTCAAATTTCCATGATCATCTAAAAAATCCTTTCTAATTTGGCTAAACAATGATGGTTGTGTCCAAAAGGTAATATTAAAGTAATATAAAAGTAATGTTAATAGCTTTTTGAGGTTTGAGAAATATTTTGGCAGGTGGAGCAATATACCTAAAGTAAACACATCGTTACAATTACCTAAGAAATTCCTAGTATTATAAGGCTGAATATTCAATTAATATAATTGAGGGGGTGGTGAAGTTGGGATTCTTTAATTAAGTAGGGTCACAAACAAGTTCTCAGGAGGGATAGTATGATTCATTCGGATACCAATGCCTCTGTAGCCGGTAAGGTACCCATGTTGAAAAACGAAGATTGGTGGGCCGTCTGGTTAGGTTTATTTATCTTCGTATTGGGCCTCGGTCCTATTTTTGGTGTCGACCTACTTGGTTGGGTGGTTAAATCTGCCACCTGGACCGATATTTCCAAAGCAATAGCCCCAATTTCTAAGGGTTACCAGGGAATGTCAGGATTTACATCCTTATTTTTGACTTATTTATTTTTATTACTGATAACCACCATTGGTGCCAGAGTTATGGGAGCCAATGCCAAGAGATTTGCTGTGGGCTTTAGTATTATTTTTGCTATTACCTATCTTTGTGTTGTCCTGGGTGACAATGCTTATATAGCTGCAACCCCAGACAAACAGGCCAATCTGGGTATTGTCTGGTCCTTAGGACTTGGTGAAATGGGCTTTATTTTAGCGATGATTGTTGGGTTAGTCATTGGTAATTTCATGCCCGGGGTAGCTAAATACTTAGAAGAAGCGGCCAAACCGGAATGGTTTATCAAGACCGGTATTGTTATTTTGGGTGCTGCGGTAGGAATTAAAACTCTGGGGGCTATGGGTTTAGCCACCACAGTGATTATCCGGGGACTTTGTGCTGTAGTGGAAGCCTATTTAATTTATTGGCCTGTGGTTTACTTTATCTCTCGAAAATACTTTAAATTTACTCCTGAATGGGCTGCTCCCCTGGCATCCGGTATTTCTATTTGTGGTGTCTCTGCTGCCATAGCCACCGGAGGTGCTATTCGTTCTCGTCCCATTGTACCGGTGATTCTTTCCGCTGTGATTATTGTTTTTGTGGCCGTTGAAATGCTGATATTACCTTGGTTTGCTCAGACTTTTCTGTACCAAGAACCGATGGTAGCCGGTGCTTGGATGGGATTGGCGGTAAAAAGTGACGGTGGAGCCGTAGCTAGTGGTGCTATTACTGACTCCATGATTCGGGCGAAAGCGCTGAAAGAAGCTGGCATTCAATATGAAGAGGGTTGGATGCTAATGGCTGCCACGACAACGAAGGTATTTATTGATGTATTCATTGGTGTATGGGCCTTTATTTTAGCCATCCTTTGGTCCATGTTTAACCTAAATCAAAAGGGAGGCGGTGGTTCCTCTACGAAAGGGGAAGTATCTGCCCGGGAAATATGGGATAGATTTCCTAAATTTGTGATTGGCTTTGCTTTTACCTTTCTATTGTTATTGCTTTGGGGTATTGCCGACCCGGAAATTATTAAAGGTGCTAAAGTGGGTACCGATGAAGCCAATGGTTTAAGAACTATTTTATTTGCTCTGTGCTTTTTCTCCATTGGTCTGATTACCAATGTTCGTAAGTTATGGAATGCAGGTATGGGCCGCATTGTAGCGGTATATACCGTCTGTCTGTTTGCTTTTATTATCTGGGTAGGTCTCTTTATATCCTGGCTCTTCTACCATGGCATCATGCCACCCATTGTTGGGGGTTAAGTACTACGTTGTTAAAGAGCAGTAAGGGAGGTTGAAATTATGGCGGAAGTAAAGATTAGAGAAGCCGATCAGCTGGCAAGGCAAGCTCAACTAGCCAGTCCTGAAGAGGAGTGGTTTGAATTACAGCCTATTGAAAAAAAGCTAATTCGTTATTCATTAATCCTGGGGATAGGACTTCTGCTTGTCTTTATCTTTATTTTTAAACCCTTTTAACTCTGACTTAAACAATAAAAAACCTACAGTTTACCACAAACTGTGGGTTTTTTATTGTATAGATATAAAATATATGTTAAGTAATTGTATAAGAAATACAATGGTAAATAGAGGACAATTAACCTTAAGTGGCGAATGCATAAAAGGAAAAATTTAACATTTTATTTCAAAAGTGAAAGTGAGTTTTCTATGACAAATTTCATTAAGCAAGAGGAAGCTTATTTATTTCACGAAGGCACCCATTTTCAAAGCTACCGAATGCTGGGAGCACATCTAGTAGCAGCGGGGGTACGGTTTTGTGTCTGGGCGCCAAAGGCGAAAGAGGTTCGGGTGGTAGGGGATTTTAACCACTGGCAGGGTGAAGGGCATGTCATGGAAAAAATTAACCAGTCCGGTCTCTGGGTACTTTTTATTCCAGAACTAAAGGAACTGGCTTTATACAAATACGAGATCCACACCCAACATGGTGAGGTATTCCATAAATCAGATCCCTATGCCTTTTATTCTGAAAAAAGACCCCGCACAGCCTCTCGGGTGTATGACTTGTCAGGTTATCAGTGGCAGGATCAGGCATATCAGGAAGCCAGGCAGAGACAGTCTGCCTATGGTTGTCCGATGGTAATCTATGAGGTGCATCTAGGTTCCTGGCGTACCAAAGGGGGTGGTTTTCTAACCTACCGGGAGTTAGCTGATCAACTGGTGGATTATGTAGCAGAGATGGGCTATACCCATGTGGAGTTCCTGCCAGTTATGGAACATCCCTTGGATGGCTCCTGGGGTTATCAAATAACCGGCTATTATTCGGTAACCAGCCGCTATGGAACACCCCAGGACTTGATGTATCTGGTGGATCGTTTTCACCAAAGGAATGTTGGGGTAATTTTAGATTGGGTACCGGCTCATTTTTGTCGCGACAGTCACGGGTTAAGGCAGTTTGATGGCAGCCCCCTTTATGAAGCGGCTAACCCACTCTTGTCCGAGAACTGGCAATGGGGTACCGTCAATTTTGATTACAGTAAGCCCGAGGTGCAAAGCTTTCTCATTTCCAACGCTCTATTTTGGTTTGATTACTTTCATGTGGACGGTTTGAGAATAGATGCTGTTGCCTTCATGCTTTATTTGGATTATGGTAAACAACCGGGGCAGTGGCAGCCCAATCAATACGGGGGCAGAGAAAATTTGGCAGCGGTGGCTTTTATGAAGAAGTTAAATGAAACTGTCTTTCAATATTTTCCTGCCGCTTTAATGATGGCTGAAGAATCCACTGCCTGGCCCTTGGTCACGAAACCCACTTATTTGGGAGGGTTGGGTTATAACTTTAAATGGAATATGGGTTGGATGAATGATTTGCTACGCTACTTAGCCATGGACCCGATACACCGTAAATGGCATCATCATTTGTTGACCTTTTCTTTTATGTATGCTTTCTCAGAGAACTATGTTTTGCCCTTATCCCACGATGAGGTGGTACATGGGAAAAAATCTCTATTAAATAAGATGCCTGGAGATTACTGGCAAAAGTTTGCTAATCTGCGTGCTCTTTACGGTTATATGATGGCTCACCCGGGTAAGAAACTGCTCTTTATGGGTGGAGAATTTGGTCAGTTTATTGAGTGGAACGAGCAACAAGGCTTGGATTGGCACCTGTTGGATTATGAAATGCATCAGAGGTTGCAGGGATATGTGAAGGATTTGAACCATTTTTATCAGGCTGAGAATTGTCTCTGGGAACTGGATCACCAGGAGATTGGCTTTCAGTGGATTGATCCCCATGATTACAGCCAAAGCGTTGTTAGCTTTATGCGCCAAGCCAATAATCAGGATTTTATTATTTGTATTGCTAATTTTACTCCGGTGGTGAGGGAAAATTATTGCCTTGGTGTACCTTGCCCGGGCGAATATTATGAGGTTTTTAACAGTGACAACCAGATCTATGGTGGTTCTGGCCAAACCAATGGCCATCTGGTAACTCAAGCAAGGTCTTGGCATAATCAGCCTTATTTGCTTGAGCTGCGGCTGCCACCCTTGGCAGTAGTCTTTTTAAAGGCAGTCAATACAACCTATCTAACGAATTCTTTTACAGGGGAGGGAGACCATGAATAAAGAATGTGTGGCTATGTTGCTGGCCGGTGGACAGGGTACCAGACTTGGGGTACTAACCAAAAAGCTGGCCAAACCGGCTGTTCCCTTTGGGGGGAAGTATCGGATTATTGATTTTACGTTAAGTAATTGCAATAACTCAGGCTTTGATACGGTAGGGGTACTGACCCAATACCAACCCCTGGCTCTCAACTCATATATTGGCATTGGCAGTCACTGGGACTTAGATCGAAAAGCTGGCGGAGTGACTGTTTTACCTCCCTTTGTTAAGGAATTGGGTGGAGAGTGGTATAAAGGAACTGCCAATGCGATTTATCAAAATATCGAATTTGTTGACCAGTACAATCCGAAGTATCTGTTGGTGCTTTCCGGGGATCACATTTATAAGATGGATTACTCTCTAATGCTGGATTTCCATAAGGAAAAGCAGGCTGATGCCACCATTGCGGTGATCCAGGTTCCCTGGGAGGAGGCCCATGGTTTTGGCATTATGAATACAGCACCAGACGCTAAAATCATAGAGTTTGAAGAAAAACCTGCCATGCCGAAAAGCAATCTTGCCTCCATGGGGGTATATATTTTTAACTGGGAGTTATTAAAAAACTATCTAGAAGAGGATGAGCAAAACCCTCGTTCCAGCAATGACTTTGGTAAAAATATTATTCCCATGATGCTAGGGGCGGAACAGCGGTTGTATGCTTACCCCTTTAAGGGTTACTGGCGGGATGTGGGAACCATAGAAAGCCTCTGGCAGGCTAACATGGATCTGTTGGTGGAAAACCCCGATTTACATCTAAATGATCCCAATTGGCGCATCTATTCCGTGAATCCTAACCACCCGCCCCACTATATTGCCCCCACTGCCAATATCCATAAGGCTCTGATTAATGAAGGTTGTTTTGTTTATGGCAAGGTGGATCATTCCATCATCTTTTCCGGGGTCACCATTGCCAAGGATGCTGAGGTTAAAGACTCGGTGATCATGCCCAATGTCAAAATAGGCAGACAAGTAAAAATTGAGAAAGCCATTATTGGCGTAGAGGCAATTATCGAAGACCATTGCCAAATCGGTAGCCCAACTGAAGAATGTCTGACATGTCAGAATTCTTGTTCAGGGATCACCGTGATTGAGGGACAAACAATACTAGAAAAAGGCACGATCATTAAAAAGAACTGTAATGGGGTGAGTGTATGAAGGATGTCATGGGAATTGTCAATTTGATGGAGCATAATGATTTTCTGAAGGAAATTAGTTTTCATCGTCCTGCGGCAGCGATCCCCTTTGGGGGTCGCTACCGGATGGTTGATTTCATACTCTCCAATATGGTGAACTCTGGCATTAGAAACGTGAGTCTGGTTGTTCAACAAAAGTATCGGGCTTTAATGGACCATTTAGGCAGAGGCAAGGACTGGGATCTGGACCGCAAAAGAGACGGCTTGTTCTTTTTACCGCCGGTTCATTTATCTTCATCCGCCACCAGCAAGTGGGACTTTCGGCATTTTCATTCTCATCTGGATTTTATAGATTATAGTCGACAAAGATACGTACTGCTTGCTGGATATAACATGCTTTGTAATATTGATTTTAAAGAGGCTTTTCTTTTTCATAAAAAAATGAATGCAGATATTACCATCATCTATAAAGAAGCCGAGCAGCTGCAGGAAGGTCTGACCCAGTGTCATGTTCTAGAAACTTCCCAGGATGGGCGTATCACGGATATAGAAATTACCCAAGGCTATACCAAGGGTGCTAAAATTTCCATGGAAATGTGTATCATGGAGAAAGCGTTGCTGATGGATTTGATTGGCCGTTGTCATTCTCGTGGGGAATGTAATTTAGTGAGGGACGGTTTTATCAGGAACTTAAATCGACTGCGCATTTACGGATACCACCATCAGGGTTATCTGGCCAAGATTGATTGTGTCCGGAGCTACTACCGACATAGCATGGATTTGCTCAAGCCTAGTATCTCACAGGAGCTGTTTTTTGCTAAGGGTTTGATCTATACCAAGGTGAAGGACGGTCCACCCACCAAATACACAGAATCCTCTAAGGTACAAAACTCTCTCATTGCTAATGGTTGCGTTATTGAGGGACAGGTGGAGAACAGCATCATCTTTCGCAGTGTTAAGGTGGGCAAGGGAGCGGTGGTTAAAAACAGTGTTATTATGCAGCGGGGTACCATTGAGGAAGATACGCTTTTAGAACACGTTATTGCAGACAAACGGATACTTATCACCAAGGGGAAGCAACTCAAAGGAGATGGCCAATACCCTTTAGTGATTCAGAGAAGATCAATAATTTAGCAAAGAGCGAGGTGGAAAGGTATGACCATTTTGTTGGTGGCTGCCGAAGGGGTGCCCTTTGTAAAAACCGGTGGTTTAGCAGATGTGATTGGTTCGTTGCCCCAGGAATTGAAAAAATTGGGTTTGGACGTCCGGGTCATGCTGCCTAAATATGGTGACATACCCGAACATTTTAAAATAGAGATGACCCACTGCTGTGATTTTACTGTTCCCCTGAGTTGGCGTCAGCTGTACGGGGGTGTGCAGTGTTTAGAGTATGAAGGGGTACCCTTTTATTTTATCGATAACGAATACTATTTTAAAAGACCGGGTATTTATGGCTTTCCAGATGAAGGGGAACGTTTTGCCTTTTTTTGTCGGGCAGTATTAGAAGCCCTGCCTCACTTGGATTTTAGCCCACGGATTATTCATTGCCACGATTGGCATACCGGTATGATTAGTGTGTTTCTCAAAGCCTTCTATGGCGCACACCCTACCTATCAAGGGATACACACGGTCTTTACCATTCATAATTTGGAGTACCAGGGATTATTTCCCCCTGAATTCTTAGAGGATGTGCTAGGCTTACCAGAACGTTACTTTACCTGGGATGGGGTAGAATTTAATGGGCAGGTTAGCTTTATCAAGGGTGGCATCAATTTTGCCGATCTGTTGACCACGGTTAGTGAGAGTTATGCCCAGGAAATTCAGTATCCTTTCTTCGGCGCCAGGTTAGACGGACTGTTACGGCAGCGTAAAGATGTACTACAGGGAATTTTAAACGGCATTGATATGAAAATTTATAATCCTGCTGAGGATCCCCATATTTGTGAGCCTTATAATTGGAAAAAACCGGCTCGTAAGCGGTTGAATAAAGAGGAATTGCAAAGAAAATTGTCCTTGCCAGTAAGAAAGGATGTGCCGTTAATCGGCTTGGTCTCCAGGCTGGCTAGCCAAAAGGGATTGGATTTAATTGCCCATATTTGGGAAGAACTCCTGAGCTTGGATGTGCAGTTGGTGGTGTTGGGTACCGGTGAACCTCGTTATGAAGAGCTTTTCCGTTATGTTGCCGACAAATATCCGGATAAAGTATCGGCCAACCTGTTCTTTGATAACCGGCTGGCGCACCATATTTATGCCGGGTCCGATCTCTTTTTAATGCCCTCCCTTTACGAACCCTGCGGTTTGGGGCAACTGATCGCCTTGCGCTATGGTTCTTTACCTGTGGTCAGAGAAACCGGTGGCTTAAGGGATACGGTTCAGCCCTATAATGAACATACCGGTGAAGGCAATGGCTTTACCTTCACCAACTACAATGCCCATGATCTTTTACATGTTCTAAAAGAAGCGGTTTCCCTTTATCAGCAGAGGACTACCTGGTCAAAGCTGGTAAAGAATGCTATGAAAGCTGATTTCAGTTGGTATAAATCTGCTCAAAAATATCAAGACTTATATAGGGAACTGGGATTAAAAAAGGATGATTAGTTTGAACCAGACAGTGCTTTTTCATGATTCACAGGATCAGTTTTTTCGTAACCCCTTCGGGGCGATCCCCTGCGGCAAAAGGATCGAGTTGGTTTTGGCCATAAACAGCCTAATTCAGCCGGAGCGTGTTTTTCTGCGTCTTTGGAAATATGGTAGCCAGGAAGAAAAAATACCGATGGTGGCAGCAGAAAGCAGTGGGAATCGGCGGCTGTATCGTGTCAGATTTGAGGCACCGGAGAGGCCGGGGTTGCTGTGGTATTATTTCCTGGTGATCCAAGGGGGGGAAACCCTTTACTATGGCAATAATTCCGAGCAATGGGCTGGTATTGGCCAGGTTTACAAGCAGGAACCGCCATCCTACCAAGTGACGGTATATCAGCCCACGGCGGCTACTCCTCACTGGTTTAAGGATGCGGTAATGTATCAGATCTTCGTAGATCGCTTTTGTAATGGTTATGAAGAGGGAAAAATTCTCAATCTCAAACCACACTGTGTGGTGTATCCGAATTGGCAAGCCACGCCCCGTTACGGTCATGATCCGGTAACCGGCAAGACAGTTTGCTACGATGTTTTTGGCGGTAATTTATACGGTGTGTTAAAAAAGCTGCCCTACTTAAAAGAACTGGGTGTAACGGTTATTTATTTTAACCCGATTTTTGAGGCCGCCAGTAATCACAAGTATGATACGGGTGACTATAAAAAGATAGACCCGATGTTTGGCGATAACGAATTGTTCAAGGAGCTTTGTAGCCAAGCTAAGGCAGCGGGTATCTCCATTATTTTGGATGGTGTGTTCAGCCATACCGGCAGTGATAGTGTGTATTTTAATCGGGAGAATCATTATCCCTCTATAGGGGCCTATCAAGCCAAGGATTCTCCTTATTACCCGTGGTACCGTTTTGCAGATTGGCCACAACAATATGATTGTTGGTGGGATGTTGAAACACTGCCCAATGTTAATGAGGAAGATCCTTCCTATCAGGAATTTATTATCACCGGAGAAGATAGTGTCATCAACTATTGGATGAAGCTGGGGGCCAAAGGTTGGCGTTTGGATGTGGCAGATGAGTTACCAGGAACATTTATTAAGAAGATTCGTACTGCTATGAAACAAGCAGACCCAGAGTCGGTGCTTATTGGGGAGGTGTGGGAGGATGCCTCCAATAAGGTAAGCTATAGTGAACAGCGGGAATACCTGCTGGGAGAAGAACTAGATTCGGTGATGAATTACCCCTTCCGCAGTCTTTGGCTGGACTTTTTGACTGGTCGCCAAGGTGCCCAGGAGATCCACCGCCAGTTAATGAAACTCTATGAAAATTATCCGTTGGAGCATTTCTACTCCACTATGAATATCATTGGCACCCACGATGTGGAGCGGGCACTTACCCTGCTTAGTGGTGCGCCGTCGACAGAAACCCTAAGTCGAGAAGAACAAGAAGGTTATCAGCTAACGCCGGAACAAACAAAACTCGGCATTGCCAGACTTAAACTACTGTCCCTAATCCAGATGACCTTCCCAGGGGTTCCTTGTATTTACTATGGTGACGAGGTGGGGCTGCAAGGCTATAAAGACCCTTTAAATCGTAGAGCCTACCCCTGGGGAGAGGAAAATCAAGATCTGCTAGCCTGGTATAAAAAGATTATTGCGCTAAGACACCGACATGATGCCCTCAAGACAGGACAATGGCGCCCTTTGCTTGTGCGAGGGCAAGTATATGGATACGGTAGAAAGATAGAAAAAGGAAAAGATGTCTTTGGCAGGAACAAAAAAAGTGGTACTTTGCTTATCGTCATTAATGCTGATGTAAGGAAGGAAGTCACCTTGTCCATCAATGTTGGGCAGTGGTGTAGTGGTACTTTGGTAAACCTATTAGAGGAAGGTGAGCGCTGGCGGGTTGAGGATGGTTTGCTGCAACTCTCCCTCGGGCCGCTGACCGGAAAATTGTTACTAGAAGAGGGATAAAATGATTTTCAACAGGAAAAGTGGCATACTTCTTCACCCTACCTCATTACCTTCCCGTTTCGGTAGCGGAGATTTGGGACAGGAAGCCTATAAGTTTGTGGATTTCCTTACCAGAAGTGGGCAAAAACTTTGGCAAATACTGCCTCTGAACCTACCCGGTTACGGAGAATCTCCCTTTCAGTGTTATTCCGCCTTTGCAGGTAATCCCTTACTTATAAGCCTGGACCAGCTCCAGGAACAAGGACTCTTAACCCAGGAAGAACTGGCGGCAATACCTTCCTTTAACCAAGATAGGGTGGAGTTTGCAAAGGTTAGGCAGTATAAAGAAAGACTTTTTCGGCAGGCCTATCGTAGGTTTAAGAAGTGTCAACCCAGTGCAGCGTACCAAGCCTTTCTAAAAGCTAGTCATTGGCTGGCGGATTATGCTTTGTTTATGGCTCTCAAGCAGCATTTTCATGGCCTCCCCTGGAATGAGTGGGATGCCCCCTTGGCTCTTCGCCAGAGTAAGTCCATGGCGGAGAGCCGCAGGCTGTTTGAGGAAGAAATTCAATACCAAAGTTTTTTGCAGTTCACCTTCTTTAACCAGTGGATGGCACTGAAAGGTTATGCGAATAACCGTGGCATCCGCATCATTGGTGATCTGCCAATTTTTGTTTCTTACGACAGCAGTGATGCCTGGGTCAACCCGCAGTTATTTGAATTAGACGAAAGAGGTAAGCCAATTAAAGTGGCGGGTGTGCCACCAGATTACTTTAGCCCAACAGGGCAGCTTTGGGGCAACCCCCATTACAAGTGGCGGGAGATGGAAAAGGATCACTATCGTTGGTGGAGAGAACGATTCCAGCTTTTGCTGCAAACAGTAGATATCGTTCGGATTGACCATTTCCGAGGCTTTGCAGCCTACTGGGAGATCCCTGCCGGAGAAACAACAGCCATTAACGGTCGCTGGGTTAAGGGCCCGGGAGAAAAGTTTTTTTCCACGATCATTCAATACCTGGGCAATATCCCGGTGATAGCAGAGGATTTAGGCGTTATTACACCTGAAGTAGTGGCTTTAAAAGAACAGTTTCAATTCCCCGGGATGAAAATTCTCCACTTTAACTTGCATCAGGGAGAAAAAGAGAAATTCTTGCCGGAACATTATGAGCCTAATTCGGTAGTCTATACCGGCACTCACGATAACGATACCACCTTGGGCTGGTATCAGAAACTTATGTCGGCAGATAAGGAGTTTTTAGCGACCTATTTGCAGTTGGAACCAGCAAGAGTGGAAAAGGACATCTGTTGGCAGCTGATTAAGGTGGCCAGTCATAGCAACTCCAACACAGCCATTATTCCGCTGCAGGATGTGCTCGAACTAGGAAGCGAGGCCCGCATGAATTACCCTGGTACTGTTGGGGACAACAACTGGCAGTGGCGTTTTCGTTCAGGTGCCTTGACACCGGAAATAGAGAATAGGCTGGCAGCACTTACAAAAGCTGCCGGGAGGTAAAGGGGAGTCAGAAGTTTTTATTCTTATGAGGCTTATCTTCCATTATTTGTCGAAAAGTGTTAGAATCGTAGGCAAATTCAAACAATATTCCGCAGCGTTGATTTTTAGATTTAAAGGAGGGGCAAGATGTATCCGTACCGTACCATATCCGTTATTCCTGAATTGCCGGAGTCCATCAATCGGTTAAGTGAGCTGGCCAGAAACCTCTGGTTTAGCTGGCATCCCCAGGCCCAACTGCTATATAGCAAGCTAGATTCCTTGCTGTGGGAAGAGGTTAACCATAATCCGATTAAACAATTACTTTATGTGGATAACGACAAATTGAATCAGGCTGCGGCAGACCCCCAGTATCTTGAAATGTACCACCAAGTAATGGCTGATCTGGATCACTATCTGGGCGGGGAGACCTGGTTTCAGAGAACCTATCCGAATAGTGCTAATCAATTAGTTGCTTATTTTTCAGCTGAATTCGGTGTCCATGAATCTAATCCGGTCTATAGCGGTGGTCTGGGCTTACTGGCCGGAGATCATTGCAAATCAGCCAGCGACTTAGGGGTACCCTTTGTGGGTGTTGGTATTCTGTATAAACAGGGATATTTTTGTCAGCGAATTAATAAGGATGGTTGGCAGGAAGCCCATTATAACTTTATGGACTTTAACGAAATGACGGTAACTCCGGCCCACCGGTCAGACGGGGGAGAAGTGATAGTTACCGTTCGCTTACCTGGTCGGGATGTTTTTGTTAAGGTTTGGGAACTGCAGGTGGGTCGGATTATTATCTACTTTTTAGATACGGATTTAAATCGGAACAGCAGGGAAGATCGCCTCCTTACCTCTAAACTGTATGGTGGGGCTCAAAACAATCGTATCAGTCAGGAGATTATTTTAGGCATTGGCGGGACCAAGGCTTTGCGGGAGCTGGGAATTTCCCCCACTGCCTGGCACATTAATGAAGGGCATGCCGCCTTTATTATTCTGGAGCGTGTCAGAGAATTGATCCACCAGGGCGTACCCTTTAACACCGCCAGGGAAGCAGTGCGAGCTAACACGATTTTCACCACCCATACACCGGTGCCCGCCGGGCATGATGTTTTTAGTGGTGAAATGATTGACCATTACCTGGGCTATTTATATGAGGAAATGCAAACAGGCCGTGAGCCCCTGATGGCACTGGGCTGGGATCAGGAGCGGCAGGGCTTTAATATGACTCGGCTGGCCCTTAATCATGCAGCTTTTACCAACGGGGTGAGTAAGCTGCACGGTGAGGTCAGTAAAAAAATGTTTCAGCACTTGTATCCAGGCATTCCCCTGGAGGAAATGCCCATTGATTATGTGACCAATGGAGTTCATACCGAAACCTGGGTGGCTCCGGAGATGAGAAACCTCTTTGAAAAATATATCGGGCTCGATTGGACAGAAAATATTTCTGATCAAAAAAAGTGGCGGCGAGTTTATCAAATTCCAGATGAAGAACTGTGGAAAACGCACCAAATACTAAAGGAACGTATGATTACCTTTGTGCAGAATAACATTTACCGACGCATGGAACGTAATTTCCAACCGTTAGAATTAATTCGGGAATGTGCCGGTTATCTCAGTAAAAATGTACTAACCATTGGTTTTGCCCGGCGCTTTGCCACGTATAAAAGAGCCAACCTGCTTTTACAGGATAAAGAGAGGTTGTCTCGACTTATTAATGACCCGGAAAGACCGGTACAAATTATTTTTGCCGGTAAGGCGCACCCGGCGGACCACCCTGGACAAGAGCTTATCAAAATGATTAATGATCTAAGCAAGGAAGAAGAATTTCGCAGCAAAATCGTCTTTGTGGAGGACTATGATATTAATGTATCTCGCCACTTGCTGCAGGGTGTAGATGTATGGTTAAATACCCCTCGCCGACCGTTGGAGGCCAGTGGCACCAGTGGTCAGAAAGCAGCCGTCAATGGTGTGATTAACTGTAGTGTTTTGGATGGTTGGTGGCCCGAAGCCTATGATGGGGAGAATGGTTTTGCCATTGGTACGGAAAAGGATTATCAAAATGATGAACTGCAGGATCAGGAAGATGCTAGTTCGTTATTTGATTTACTAGAGCAAATTATCATTCCTTATTACTACCGTAGAGTGGATGGGAGTCCGCGGGAATGGGTTCGCTACATGAAGGATTGCCTTGCTACCATACCCTGGCAGTTCAGTACCGAGCGAATGGTCAAAGAGTATACCCAAAGATTTTACATAAACGCTGCCTTGCGGGGCGATAAATTCACCACCCAGCAATGCCAATTGGCCACCGAGGTTGAACAATACAAAAAATTCCTGACGGAACATTGGCATCAGATTCAGTTTTGTTCCATTCAGGTGGAACAACCCCAATCACTCAAGGTTGGTTCAGAACTGTTAGTTCGGGCAGAAGTATTCTTGGGCGCTGTTAAACCACAGGATATTATTCTCGAAATTGTGTACGGTAAAGTGAGTGACCACGGTCTGGCTCGAAAGATGTTGATGCCGCTGGAGCTTGTCCAGGAGAGCGGTGATAATAGGTATCAGTATGGTACCAAAATATATTTAATGCAAGGCACTTCCGGCTATACCCTGCGCATTCGCCCCAATGCCCAGGATTTTGCCAATTGCTTTGAACTGCCATTGATAAAATGGGCAGAAGTTTTTTAGAGATGAACAGATTGATCATTATGCTTACACTAAACAAAACAGCACAGCACTTATCACTGATAGGTGCTGTTTTGTTGTTTGAACAAATCATTGAAAGGAGGGATCAAATTAGGGCTTTGATAATATCAATGACTATTTGATTTTTCCAAGCAGGTTTTTCAAATTAGGGCGTCGAACGCTTGAAAATAAAGAGAAGAAGGAGGTTTTGAAAGCGCAGTTTTAAAAAAGGCGTTCGCCTGGAAAAATAACCTTAGAACCTTGAATTAGCCTACCATTGGGAAACTTTTGCAAGAAAAAAAGCCGCTATTTTTCTAGGTGAAACCAAAACATATGATGTATTGAAATAATATCCAATAAACTCATAAACTCCACCATAACTACTGTGAAACCAAAACATATGATGTATTGAAATTTATCTCTTGCGGGGGCAACCGCATCATTAGCAAATGTGAAACCAAAACATATGATGTATTGAAATAGAGTGTAGTCTAGCCATTTCTAATTCAAAAAACATGTGAAACCAAAACATATGATGTATTGAAATAAATCTAAGGATGGTGTTATCTATGGCAAATACATCGTGAAACCAAAACATATGATGTATTGAAATAGAAATAATTAGATTAAAAATATAATATTTATAAGGGTGAAACCAAAACATATGATGTATTGAAATCTCTATGATTGGTATTAATGTGCAATAAATATTGATGTGAAACCAAAACATATGATGTATTGAAATTTAGTAAACGCCTGTTTACGTCCATCTGGAGCAAGGTGAAACCAAAACATATGATGTATTGAAATATTTTAAATTTGATATATTCAGTTCTACTTCCACTAGTGAAACCAAAACATATGATGTATTGAAATCTGCCTTTGAAGATTGGCAGGAAAATATCAATACCTGTGAAACCAAAACATATGATGTATTGAAATGAGTAAATATGTGTATGGTGATGTACCAGTAAATATGTGAAACCAAAACATATGATGTATTGAAATGCAGTACTGATTACTGGTTAGCCAACGCGGTAGCAGGTGAAACCAAAACATATGATGTATTGAAATAACGTTAGACTATAATCAACACAAGATTGTTGATTGTGTGAAACCAAAACATATGATGTATTGAAATACAATTCCAAGGGTTCAGGTCACTATTTTTGGTGGGTGAAACCAAAACATATGATGTATTGAAATCTGCTCATGGATTCTTTTACCCAGCAGACTCCCGCTGTGAAACCAAAACATATGATGTATTGAAATCTCGCCTCCGTCTTGGTGACCAACCCTGCCAGCACGGTGAAACCAAAACATATGATGTATTGAAATTCGAATGTCCTGATTGCTTTTAATAACCCTAACGTCGTGAAACCAAAACATATGATGTATTGAAATGCTTGCCGAGTCCCAGCCCAATTCCGGCTACACGCTACGAATTCGTCCGAATGACAAAATGGCAGAGGTTCTTTAGGGAACGAGTTTTGCTCATCTGCAGAAAAGTAAAAAATAAGGGATAAATATTCCAGGTTTTAGGGGCACTATTGAAGTGGCTCTAAAACCTGGAATGCTCAAAGGGCGGCAGTAGCAACTTAATTATTACTAATTTTTCCATCGTGACTTTCGATTGAAAAACCGCCGTGGACAGTTATTTTCGCTCCCTCTCGGATCGCAAAACAAGCTAACCCGACAATTGCAACGCAGACTATAATTATTTGCCAGCCAGTCAGTTTTTTAAAAATGCCGATAATAACACCCCCCTTTTCTGAGTATTTTGAGGTCTAGCGGTTACAATATACCTGAGTCAATTGATTAAAAATAACCGACAGATCTATCTAAACATCCCTTGTGTGAGAGTTACGTCTCCTCGCCACCAAAGGGCAATTATTTATTTAACCATATATAACAACGAGAAATTAATAAATGTCCTAAAAAAAGACTAAGCAAAACAGAGGGAGGCAGGCCCAAATTACGATCATATTTATCAGCTTGTCGTATGTAATTTAATTAAGGATACTTGTCCATTGTTGCAAAGTCAAGGATTTTTTTAGGAAAAATGCTTACATATGGGACAGCACTTATCCAAGTTAAGGACAAGTGCTGTTTTGTCGTTTAAACAAAGCTATGTTATCGGTTTTTAGAATTAGGAAGAACAACATGACATGTGACGGTTGCAAAAATTTGGAATATAACCATATATAAACAAATTTCAATACATTAGTTTATTTAAACGACTTGGTAATGTAGGGTACTCACTGATAATATCTCCAAAACAGTCAAAAGGCAATACTTGATTTGGTTACAAATATTTCTGGCTTTTTTATTTTTGATAGTATATTTGGAGTTGACAATGGATTTGAGGGGTAGTAGGATTAAAAACAAAAATATGATACATATATAAACAATGATGAATAAAAAGGGGGTGAATCTACATGAATTGCTACTACGAAATTCTAGTCACTCTACAATTGCACGAGGATATCCCTGTAGTCGAAGTGCAATCGGCTCTATCAGAACTAGTTAACAGCAGTATGCTTTTTAATGCTGAACTCAAAGAACTACACCATCGGAACGAATTTAAGCAATATACCTTTTGCTTGCCGTATCCTTTGGAGCCAGATCGGCTTTACCGTAGGGGCAGATTGTACTGCTTCCATCTGCGTACCACCAACTTGAAACTGGCACTGGCCTTCCGGCAGTGTTTACCGCAGGCCAAGGGTTTGGCTAAGGTAGTGAGCGTAGAATTAAAAAATTATGAAAAAAGATTGATAAGTGAACTAACCACCCTAACGCCAGTGGTATGTACAGTGGACAATCGCTGTTGGCTACCGGAAAACGGGTTGCCCCTGTTAGCAGAGCGTTTGCAGGGTAATGCCTTGAAAAAGTGCAAAAAACTTGATCTTGCCTTTGCCATGCCGAAGGGAGAGGACTTCTTTTTTGAGCATATTCAAATGAAGAATCACAAACCAATCAAAATTGATTACAAGCGCAAGGGGACAACCCTACTGGGACACAAGCTTCATTTAAGCATAAAGCCCCATCCCTGGGCACAGCAGCTAGCCTTTACTGTGCTGGGAGAAGGTCTTCTGGAAAAAAACACATTAGGATTTGGCTACTGCATTGCTGGGAGTATAGGGAGGTGAGAACATGCTGAAAGATATGTTGAACGAGTTTATTAGTCATCAGCTACAGTATCCAGAGTTTGATCCCGATACACTGGTGGTGCATAACTACCGTCTTAAACCAGGGATTTATTTCCGCTTGCATGAGGACGGTACTATGGATGAACTCCACCTTACCAAAAAAACCATCTTGCCGGAAAATGATCCCCTGCTGGATTGGTTTAAACAAGCCGATTTCGCCAGCAGCCTAATTGAGATGAACAAGCCGGTCGATCCAAAGAAGCAGATTCATAGCAATAATTATTTTACCCTGTTCCTCAAACGGGAAACTTTTTTTCAGCAAGGTGAACTTCATCCTCAACTAGTAGGGCACATTAACCGCTACTTTGAGGCACTGTTAAGCAGCCCAGATCAAAAGAGTGCTGATATTCTGCGGGCTAGCCAGTACGAACCGCTGTCGGCAGAAGCAGTGATGCAAAGTAAAGAGTGCTTTTTGGCTGCTCTGCCCGAAATAAGGGAACGGCTGCGACAGAAAGAGGAGAAGAAGGAGCTCAAGGAAAACGATAACTGCTATATCAAGCTTTATTTGGCAGCACCGCTGGACGCTTATTCCTACGAGAGCGGACGCTATCTATTGCCTAAAATATTTAACAGCAACAGTTATAATTTGGAAAGCGGCGATCAGGTTTTGGGATTGTCCAATGCCAATATGGGTCTGAATGCTAAGAAGCCTTACCTAGAGCACAAGACAACGGCCTTCAAGGTGTCATATCGGATTACCGCGGAAGAAGGGGTTTTGCTGCGCAAACTTTTTTTGTGGCTGGATGGGCAGGAACGGGAAGGGAAGTCCCTGTATGCCGGTTATATCCCGGTGGGAAAACATCTTCCGGGACTACTCAACACCGCCACCGAGATGCAGGCCCGCAAACCAGCGGCCTATGTTCACTTTGTCCGAGGTATGGGACTCACCATTGATGACTATGATTTTTTGCCCAATTTCCGGGATCAAATGGATAAACCGATTGACTTTAGAAACTATCTGGATGTGTCCGATTATCCGGGGAATCGGCTGAACAAACGGAGTGTTGTGGAAGCCCATATCAATACTTACCTCTATGGGGGGCAGTTGGTGCGCAATTATGATGAGGACAGACTCAAGGTGAGCGATTACCTTTCCCATGCCCTAGCCACTCAGGTGATGATGTCACGAACTGCTATGCACGCTTGGCTGCGGAAGGGGAATGAGTTTCCCCTGAAAAGCAAAGGTGCTGTGGATCGCATTACCATGGGCGTACTCCTGGCCCGTCTGCAAAATCTGAAGTATATTCCTGCATTGGCCCAAGCCCTGAATGTCCGTTTGGCACTTTTGCAATATTTTAATGAGGGGGATAACGACATGGCGGAAACCATCGTAAGCACCTACGAACAGTTAAAAGAGCGGGTACTTCATACTGAAAATAGGAAGGAGCATATTGTCTGCCAAAGCTCGGTAGAGTTTTATCTGGCGGTGGGGCAACTGTTTTATTACTATTTTAGCAAAAGCGCGGCACAAAAGCTGCACTACGATGTGTTGTGGCGAGCTGTTGTTGCTGCTAGCAATGTGGAGGAAGTCAAGCGAGAGAATTTCAAACACTTCAAAAAATACGGTCACGAAATTGACCTCAGCAATCCACGCTTTAATCATCTCCTCTGCGTGGTTACCTCCTATGAACCGGTAGAAGAGGAACCAATCAATTTAGATGCACTGTTCTACGGCTTTGCCGTCAGCAACATTATTTATTACAAGGAAGAAAAGGAAACCCCAGCTAAAGAATAAAGCGAAGGAGGCTGCTTGCTATGAAAAAAACCAATCGTGTCTATGGCGTTCTAGCAGTGGGTGCCTATATGGCCAATTTCAATGCGGATCTGTCTGGTTACCCTAAAACCACCGCTGGCAACAAAATATTTGGCAGCGACAAGGCTTTGAAATATCCCATGAAGCGTATGTGGCAGGCTGAGGGAGAAAAGGTGCTTTACATTAAAAGTTTTCAAAGCATGAAAGATAAAGAAGAGGGCGAGAAAATCCAGCCCAGGGATCTGAATCAGCGGTATACCCACCTCTTTGGAGATTTGAATGAGAAAACTTCCTCTAACGAAGTGCTGTGCAAGCTGTTTTCAGCCATTGATGTGATGAATTTTGGTGCCACCTTTGCCGAGAAAAAGCAGAATATCAGCATTACCGGGGTGGTGCAGATCAATCAGGGGCACAACCGCTTTGCCCAGACCCGTGTGCTGACCCAGGACATCCTCTCCCCTTTTCGTAATTCTAACCCAAAGAGCGAAAACAAGCTGGCTTCTTCAATGGGAAGCAAGATTATCACGGATGAAGCTCACTATGTCTATGGTTTTTCCGTTAATCCGGCAAATTACGACGATTTCCTAGGGCTGGCCGACGGGTTCGAGGGTTACACCGAGGAGGCTTACGAAAAATTCAAATGGGCGGCGAGGGTGGCTACAACAGCTTTTAATACCAACTCCAAAAGTGGCTGCGAAAATGAATTGGCCCTTTTTATTGAACTCAAGAAAGGTAGTCGGCTCTTTTTGGCCAATCTGGATCGGTATGTAACAGTGCACAAGCAAGACGAGAAGGTTCTCTACGATTTGAACCGCTTGGGTGAGGTGCTGAAGCCGCATCAGGATGAAATCGACAACATTGAGCTTTATATCAATCAAGCGACGGTTGCAGTGGAGTGCGGTGAGCTGGCTGCTAGCGTTCAATCCATTTATTAAGGGGGATCCGCTATGAAGAGCTTGCGCTTTACCCTTTCTGGGCCAGCTGCATGCTTCCGCCAGCCGGATGTGAATGCCCAGGTTTATTTTACGTACAACAATATCCATCGGGTGGCCTTGCTGGGTTTGTTAGGAGCGATTTTGGGGTTGAGCGGCTACCGCAACGCCAAACTCTACAATCAACCGGAGCGGGCTTATCCGGAATTCTACGAGCTGCTTTCTCCCCTGGGAACCTCGGTGGTGCCCAATTCCCCCAATGGTTATTTTACTAAGAAAATCCAGTATTTTAACAACAGTGTAGGTTATGCCTCCAAGGAAAAGGGCGGGAACCTGCAGGTGCGGGAACAGTGGCTGGAAAATCCCAGCTGGACGATTCTACTGGCCCAGCAGACCTTGCCAGATGCCCTGTGGGACAAACTCTGCCAAAGTGTGCTGACGGGGCAATGCGTTTATTTGCCCTATCTGGGACGCAACGACTTCCCGGCTCAGATTGAAGAGGTAGCTATGGTGGAACTTGCTCCCTCCCGGCAAACCCAGATTCATTCGCTGTTTCTCTATGATGGAGACTTGCGAGCTTTGACGGGTAGAGGGTATGCGAGCTACCTGTCCGTGGAAACGGCACCGGTGGCTTTAGCGGCAGAACATCATTTTTACCAGTTCGGCCGGTATGTTTTTACCAACGAGGCAGTACCGGAACCAGCGTTGCCGGAAAAATTGTACAGTGACGGAGAACGGCAATATGCTTTCTATTGATAGTATCACGACGATTCAATTGGTCGATCCGGCAGTTTTGAGTGATCCTCATTATTGGGCGCACACCCATAGGAAATCGGTGGCGGATAGGAAAGATGGGCTGGAGACGGAAACGTTGCTGGCCCATTCCCGCTTAACCTTGCACTATTATAAGGTTTATTGCCAAAAAAAGGGCATGGAGAAGGTTGTCCATGACCTCATCGAAGCCTGCGGTTTTGGTAAGGAAGAGGGGCAGACAGTCTATTTGCTGTTCTTGTACGCCATTTATCTGCATGATCTGGGTAAGATCAATCCTGCTTATCAGGCCAAGATTCTGGAAAATGAATACTTTTGCAAGCAATACCATAAGGGCGATAAATCTCAACACAGCTTGGCTGGTGCTTACTTGTATATTGATCACATGTATAAAGTGGTACTAAAAAATCCTTCCGAAGGGGTTTGCAAATTCCTAGCTGCCTTTGCCTATTGCATTAGCCGGCACCATGGTAAGTTGGGGAATGGCCGGGGTTTTAGTGAACTAGGGCTTTGGAATGAACGCTATTTCCGAAGTGAGCTGGACTCGGAGGCCTTTGATCGTATCGAATACGATATGCAGCAGACCTTGCATGGAAGAACCCAGGGGAACGAGCCGCTAGCCTTCTATATCCTCGGTCGCCTCTTGTATGCCCTCATTACCGGTTGCGATTACTGTGCTACCCAGGAATTTATGACGGGACAGGCAGTGGAACCTGCTGTCCTTGGTGAAGGCGGGGTTGGGCTGAAGGAACGCTATGACGAGAGCACGCTCTGCCGCAGCATTCGCAGCTATCAAAAGGATCCGACTTCTTTTAGCGGCGATCCGATCAACGAACTGCGCACTCAGATGTTTTTAGAAGCCGAGAAGAATTTGCTAGCCCAGCCCGAGGCGCATATTTATTATCTGGAAGCGCCTACCGGGGCGGGTAAAACCAATATGGCCATTAACCTGACCCTGCGGATGTTGGAGGTCGAGCCGAAAATTCGGAATATTGTGTATGTATTTCCCTTCAATACCTTGGTGGAGCAGACCAAAGAAGCCTTGGAACCTTATTTTGGCAAGCAATTGGCCGTAATCAATTCGCTGACACCGGTGTTGATGGGCGAGGATGAGAAAGAGGAAAATTACGATGAAGCATGGCTCGATCATCTTTTCCATAATTATCCCATCGTGCTCACCTCCCATGTCAATTTTTTCAATGCCCTATTTGGCTGCGGGCGGAACCAATGCTTTCCCTTGCTTAAGCTTTGCCATAGCGTGATTGTGTTGGACGAAATTCAAAGCTACAAGAATGGGATTTGGCGAGAAATGATTAGCTTTCTGCAGTGCTATGCCAAACTGCTACACATAAAAATTATCATCATGTCTGCAACCCTGCCGCAGCTGGATCAGATGCTCCGAACGGTGGACGCACAGTTTGTTACCTTGATTGACGATCCCAGCAGCTATTACCAGCATCCTCTTTTCCGGGATAGGGTGCATCTGGATTTCTCCCTCTTGGAGCAAAGACAAGAAAAAATTACCTTAGAGGAATTAAAGGAGAGGGTGCTGGCCTTTAAGGGGCGGCGAGTGCTGGTAGAATTTATCAATAAGAGAACTGCCCAGGCTTTTTACGAACTGTGCAAGGAGGAGTGCAACGCCGTTTTGCTCACAGGGGATGATAACGGAGCCAGGCGAAAACAGGTGATTGACCGGATCCAGCAAGGGGAAAAGATGATTTTGATTGCCACTCAGGTGATTGAAGCCGGCGTTAATATAGATATGGAAATCGGATTTAAGGATATTTCCCTACCGGATGGGGAGGAACAATTCCTGGGTCGAATTAACCGCTCCTGTCTCCTGAAGGACGGCGGTGTTGCCTATTTCTTTGACTATGACGATGCAAAGACCATTTATCGGGGTGATGCCCGGCTGCAGTATTCCATCATGGATCCTGTTATTCGGAAAAGTTTACAGGAGAAAAGTTTTGATAAAATTTACGAGCTGGTTTTTGCCGAATTATTGACTCGGACCAGTAAGGCCAATGGTAGAAATATCGCCTACCTGGATCAGGATTGCGTGCAATTGAATTGTCAAGACGTTGAGAAGAAGATGGAACTGATTGAACCGACCTACCAGATGTTTATTCCCTACCAATGGGAAGAGCTGAATGGTTATCAGGTGTGGGAGGAGTTCAAGGAGTTATGCTGCAATCGGGAAATGAGCTATACTCAGCGCAAGGTGGAGCTTTCCCGCCTAGCCCTTACGATGTCCTATTTTACCTTTACCGCTTACGACGATAAAAAGCTGCTGGGAGCGGAATCCTTCGGCGGCTATTTCTTTATCGAAGGTGGGGAACAGTTCGTGGAAGACGGTATTTTGGATCGGAAGACTTTGGAAAAGTATTTCGGAGGGGTGATTTGGTGATGTTGACGGGAACCGTGGTTAATTACTATGTCCATTGCCGACGTCAATGCTGGTTATTTTATCACCGATTGAACATGGAGGATAACTCGGAGGATGTGAGAGTGGGCAAGGTGCTTCACGAGCTGAAACGGCAGGGTCGGGAAGAAGTGGCCATGGATGGTATTAAGCTGGATAAGCTAACAGACGAGTATGTAACAGAAATCAAGAAATCGGATGCCGCTCTGGCCGCAGCCAGAGCGCAATTGGAGTTTTACTTGGTCACCTTGCGGGATAAGGGAATTGTCCGCAAAGGACGCTTGGAGTGCCTGGAAAAAAACAAGCAGGACAAAACGATACACACCGTTGAGCTGACTGACGAAGAGGTGGTGGAACGAAAGGACCTTTATCGACAGATTGAAGAATTTTTAGAGAATGAGTCGCCACCACCATCACCAGTTAGGAAAGCAATGTGCAAGAAATGTGCCTATTATGAGTATTGTTTTATTTGAGTTCGCAGGGAAAGGAAGAAGAAGATGAGCGACACACGGTATATTTTTTCCACCGGCGAATTGTTTTGGAAAGATTTTTCCATTGCCTTCAGCAAGGAAGAAGGGGGCAAGCTCTATCTGCCGATCAAGGATACCAGAGAGTTGTATTGCTTTAATGACGTCACCCTCAGTACCAAACTGCTGCAGCTATTGGCAAAAGCGGGTGTTGTGGTACACTTTTTCGGTTACTATGAAAATTATATCGGCACCTTTTATCCCAAGGAGCAATTAATGAGTGGACGACTAACCGTAGCCCAGGCCAGGGCTTACGGGGAGCATCGCTTTCAGGTGGCTGGTCCGCTGGTGAAAGGGATTGCTCGCAATATGTATTTTGTGCTGTATCACTATTATCGGCATGGCAAAAGTGAGCTGAAGGAGTACCTAGACTGGTTGCGCACAGACGTCCCTCGCTTGGTGGACAAGGTGGGGGCGATTAAGCCGCTACTCAGGATTGAAGGGGAAATCTGGGCGCGCTTCTATCAGAGTTTTAAGTCCATCCTACCGGAGCAATTTGCTATGAATAAAAGGGTTAAACGTCCTCCTGACAATCCGATCAATGCCTTGATCTCCTTTGGGAATACCTTGCTCTATACGAAAACGATTACGGAAATTTATCATACTCACTTGAATCAAACGATCTCTTTTTTGCACGAGCCGGCAGAGCGGCGCTTTTCCCTCAGTCTTGATCTATCGGAAGTGTTTAAACCGATTTTGGTGTACAAAACGATTTTTGATTGTGTGAATAACCGGAAAATTACGGTAGAAAAGCATTTTGATAAAAAGCTAAATTATGCGCTATTAAATGATGCCGGGAGGAAGGCCTTTATTGAAGCTTTTGAGGAGCGGTTGCAGCAGACCTTTGACCATCCTGTCTTGAAGCGACGGTGCAGTTTTAAACAGGCGATCCGTCTGGACGGATATAAGCTGATTAAACATATCCTAGAGGGAAAAGAGTTTATCCCCTTCAATATGGAGGAGAAGCAATGAAAAAAGCAAACTATAATTATGCCATTGTGTTTTATGATGTGGGTGAGAAAAGGGTGGCCAAGGTGTTTAAAATTTGCAAGCAATATTTGAAGCATTATCAGAAGTCTGTGTTTCGGGGCCATATAACCCCAGCCAATTATTTGGAGCTTAAAAACAAATTGAAAAAGATCATTAATCCAGAGCATGATTTTGTGGCATTTATTCAAACGATGGGAGAGTCCTCCTTTCATGAGGAAAGTATTGGTAATCCAGGGGTTGATCCAGAGTCTATGATTATTTAATTTTTCCAAGCAGGGTTTTCAAGCTAAGGTGCCGAACGCCTGAAAATAAAGAGAGGAGGGAGGTTTTAAGAGCGTAGTTTTTAAAAAGGCGTTTGCTTGGAAAAATAGCCTTAGAACCTTGAGTTAGTCTGCCATTGGGGAACTTTTGCAGGAAAAGAAGCCGCTATTTTTCTTGGTAAAACCAACACATTTGATGTATTGAAATTACTTTAGAATATTCTGTAGTAATACTTGCTCATCCGTAAAACCAACACATTTGATGTATTGAAATGTAAGGGAAGTTGTGTAAGAAACCGAGGGATTTCCGTAAAACCAACACATTTGATGTATTGAAAT
>NZ_FRAR01000005.1:63551-244750 GCF_900142375.1 Desulforamulus aeronauticus DSM 10349
CTCCGGGTAAAACCAACACATTTGATGTATTGAAATGTTTAAGGTGGACACTATGGGTTTTGCTGGTCAAGTGTAAAACCAACACATTTGATGTATTGAAATTCTACTAGCTCATCGCCAAGGGCGCAGATTTCGCGTAAAACCAACACATTTGATGTATTGAAATTACCAAAGACTTAGATTAGCACCACCTGTGACAGTGTAAAACTAACACATTTGATGTATTGAAATAACATAATATTTTCTATTTCAGCCTTCAGTTCCCGGCGTAGAACAAACACATTTGATGAAGAAACTTTGGCCTATGCCAAGTCTAGAGTTTTGAGAAAGTTCACACTGGCAACCTGGCAATTCCAACATTACGCTCTCGTGATTCTACTAGGAAATGAAAAAGGGTAGTCAGACAAAAAACGTCTACTACCCTTTTTTCATTAGATGGTTCTATTTATTTATCTAGAAGCTGCTCTTTGAGTTCACGATATCTCCTGGTGTAATAGACACCGTTCTGAGCCTCTCGGTGATCGAAGCCAAAGGCCCGGCGGCTCACTGCCATAATGGGAGGAGACTGGATTCTTTTGGCCACACCGATGCCCGTAAACTGGTTCCACCAGCGCTCTAAATCTTGGATGAAGTCAATGTCGTTGGTAAAGAGCTGCTTCACCAAGCCTGGCTGGCAGCCAATTTTTTCTTCCAGGTTGCCGGTTATATACCACTGCAGAATGTCCTCCGGAGTGGATTTGTTCCACCACTGGACAAAGGAACGAAATAGATAATCGTGATAAGCATATTGGATGGGGTCACCTTTTCCTTCGTCAACAGCTTGGTCAAAGCTAAGTTCCGCACTGGGAACAATATCAATAATACCCTGGGGAATAACCTCACGGTGATACACTTCTTGGTTAAGATAGTGGGCTAATTGGTAGACTTGGTATTTCCAAAGGTCGGCAATGGCCGCCAGGAAACCAGCCTGGTCGCCGTATAAGGTAGAGTAACCCACGGTAGTTTCTGCCTTGTTGGCATTACAGGAAAAGCCACCTCCGAAGGCCGCGGCAACGGCTGCCAAGATTCGTGAAGAACGATCCCGGGCTTGGATATTTTCCGTCATAAAAGGGGTTAGTTTGAGGTGATATGCAGCTCCGGTCTCAGGGTTTATTACCGGGGCACCCTCGATTTGCTGGATGGTAAAGTCCACTGATTGTTGAATGGGCAGCACGGTGTAGAGGCAGCCAAGGTTTTCTGCCAATTGGCGGGCTAAATTCTTGGTTGTTTCAGAGTTATATTGGCTGGGCATATTTACCAGCAATAGATTAGCCGGATTAAGAGCTTTAGCGTATAACCCCGCTGCTACGGCAGAATCAATGCCCCCGGAAATACCAATAACCACCTTTTTCATACCAATGGCTGAGGTAAACTTTTGAATTCCATAGACCAGGGCTTGGTAGATAAAATCGATCTGATCGTCCCGGGGGACTTCCACCGGGGCAAGTTCGTCCGCACCCGTGGCTACATCCAGCTCGAACATGTCCAGCTTGTGGGCAAAGGCTGGATGGCTATAATAAACAACTTGCCCCTTTTTATTGTAAATGGTGCTAGCACCGTCAAAGGTGTAAATAGTCTTACCGTTATTTTGTAGTCCGACGTTATTTACATAAATAAGTGGTACTTGGGCTGTAGCAGCTTGTTTAGCAAATATCCGATTTCGTTTATTATTTTTGCCCAGGGTGAAAGGGGAACTGGAAATGTTGATATAAAAAGTAACACCCTTCTTTTGCAAGGCAGTGATGGGTTGGGTGGAGTAATCTTCACCCCAGCCGTCCTCGCAGAGTATACAACCTAAGTTGATTGCTTCGCCAGCCATGGTGACAGTGACCGGGCTTATTAAATCTTCCGGTGTTTGTTGCAATTCCTGGGCTAATTTACGCAGGCTGAAGAAGTGGCGGTCGTCATCAAATTCACGGTAATTTGGCAGTAAGGTTTTAATGCGGAAAGGGTAAGGGAAGTTATCGCCGCCTAATAAGCTGCCGTTGTGGGCAATAAAGAGAGCGTTGTATTTACGAATTCTACCGTCGTCTCCTTTTTTCTCCCAATCCACAGCCACATTACCAAACAGGATGATGATATGATTCGATGCCGCAATGATATCTTGTCCATATGACTCACAATCCCTTAGGAAGGCCTCTTGTTCCCAGGTATCACCCAGCAAATAGCCGGGAATGGCCATTTCCGGAAAGATCACCATGTGACAGTCCGCTGCCTGGGCTTCGTCAATCATTTTTAACATGGTTTGAGAGTTAAGGTCCGGTCTGCCAGGAATAATCTCCATTTGGCCCAATGCAATTTTTAGCTTCATCATTTATTCGCCTCTTTTTAATGATGGATGATGTAATGTGTTTATAGATTGCCCGAAAAAGCCTATTGAAATAAAGAATGCCCGGTAGGGGTCCGGGCATTGTAATTTAGTATGTTAAGTTTAAGCCACATCGATACCCAATAAATAAATTGGCATAAGCAGGGTATTTTTAAAGTGGCGTAGGTAGCGTTCCACTTTTTCATAATTCATGGAACCTGCCCAATTTTGGTTAAACTGCTTTTTCATGTACTTTTGGAAGGGTGTGGTGGTAACTACAAAAATGCCCACTTTGATTGTATCCGAATTATGGGCTGCAGACAACTGAAATTTTAAGAGGTTATGGCCAATAAGAGAGGAATGACGAAAACCAATTTCCAAACCGATATCCTCTTTGATTAGTTCTATTTTCGCAAAGGGGTTGATTCGTTCGTGAAAGTGTGAAGGGTAGTTTTCCCAACCGCTTTCTTTAAACCGTTCCCTCAGCAGGTGGTTGAAGTGAGCACGCGATAGACTGGATAAGTCCATGGCGGGATTTAACAAAACTTGGTAAAGTTCTTCCCTTATGGTAGGAGTATCATCTAGAAATTGGCTGGCTGTCCGGTAGGAGGTTTCTTTTAAGGTTAATCTCATCGTCCTCACCTGACCCCTCTGTTTTTTCACTATTCTAACATATATTTTCCACGGGTTTTAAGATATTCCTGCCTGATAGCGAAAAAAAACTATAGCCATATAAAAATTATCCCTTCATGGCTTCATTAATCTTTTCCAACTTCTTTTTCAGATCTGCATTGTTTTTTACATTTTTTTCGGTAATTTGTTTTTCTATTTCCTGAAGTTGTGTAAATAGTTTTTTGTCTGAGGTTACATGTACAGAATATTCGTCATGGCCTAGCGAAATTTTTTTCGCTACCTCTTTTTTGATGGTGGATAGTTTTAGCCGGTTAAAACCAGTTACTTTGATAGCTGTAGTAATTTTTTGATCAAGCACGACCGCTGTGGCTTCTTCCACACCGGTTACCGATTTGGCTGTTTTTTTAGCTTCTTCAGCCATCTGGGTATCAACAGCTACGGCTTGAACTGTGGACTTTGGCTGATTTTGTTCAACTTTTTTCTGTGGTTGACAGCCAGCGGTGGCCATTACCAATAGAGAGATTAGTAAGAATAGCAGAGGTTTCTTCATTTATATCACCTTTTCTTTATCCCTTGGATCGTACCAATAGGGAAGCTAAAAATCCAAAAATAATGGCAGCCGAGATACCGGCACTGGTTATTTCAAAAATTCCCGTAAGAATGCCGACCAAGCCAGTCCTTTGAGCCTCTGCAATGGCTCCATGCACGAGGGAATTACCAAAGCTGGTGATGGGTACAGTGGCACCGGCACCGGCAAAATCAATGAGTGGCTCGTATAAGCCTAACCCACCTAAAACTGCCCCTGTAACCACCAAAAGACTCATAGTGTGAGCCGGCGTTAGCTTTCCTACATCCATTAATAATTGACCAATAACACAGATAAGGCCCCCCACCACAAAGGCCCAAAAATATCCTTCCATAAAAAATCACCCCTATTGTATGTGCTCAATGGCAACTGCGTGTGCGATACAAGGAATACTTTCCTTCTGCTGATAGGAAAGGGGGGATAGCAAAGCCCCGGTGGCTATAAGCAGTACTTTTTTTAGTTCGCCTTTTTTCATTTTGTTTAAAATATGGCCATAACTTACCACGGCAGAACAGCCGCAGCCACTGCCACCGGCCATAACCGGCTGGTCTGGCTGGTAAATTAGCATGCCGCAATCGGTAAAGATTTCTTCTGGAATCTCTAGGTTGTGTTTTATCAGCAAATCACTGGCAATTTGATGGCCAACCCGCCCTAAGTCTCCGGTGGCAATCAAATCATAATCACTGGGGGATAAATCTAAATCTCGGAAATGGGCGGTGAGGGTGTCTACTGCAGCAGGGGCCATAGCGGACCCCATGTTAAAGGGATCACTGATGCCCATGTCCACTACCCGGCCGATGGTGGCGGAGATTACTCTGGGGCCCTGTCCCTGGGGACCCAGCACGGCCATCCCGGCACCGGTAACGGTCCATTGGGCAGTGGGGGGTTTTTGGGCACCGTACTCAGTGGGGTAACGGAATTGTTTTTCCACCGCAGCGTTATGGCTGGCAGTACCGCATATGAGATATTTGGCTGCTTTACTTTCTACTAATAAAGCTCCTAGGGCCAAGCCTTCCATAGAGGTGGAACAAGCTCCAAAAAGTCCTAGATAGGGGGTAGCCATAGTTCTGGCGGCAAAACTACAGGAAATTATTTGATTTAATAAATCGCCACCCAGGAAAAATTGAATATCTTGTTTTTGCAAACCAGCTTTTTTAACAGCGATTTCACAAGCTTCCTCCAGCATCTTTTTTTCTGCCTTCTCATAGCTATCCTGGCCTACCCATAGGTCGCCATGGATAAGATCAAAATCTTCTGCCAGGGGCCCTTTGCCTTCAAAGGGCCCCACCACTGTGCCCGTGGATAAAATGACGGGCTTTGAGGGGAATACCCAGCTTTGATGCCCCTTTAACATATTAGGTACCTCCCAGAAGAGTTTTAATGAGAGCTACCACAAAGGCAGCTACTGTACCAAAGACAATGACCGAACCAGCTAGCTTAAACATATTGCCGCCCACCCCTAGCACGTACCCTTCGGTACGATGCTCAATGGCTGCTGAGGCAATGGAATTGGCAAAGCCGGTTACTGGTACTGCGGTGCCAGCTCCCGCCCACTGGGCAAAATGGTCGTAAACACCCAGCGAGGTCAGTATCACGGAAACAAGGATCAGCACTGCTACGGTGGGGTTGCCGGCAGTTTTTTCAGTAAACTCAAAATTCCAGATAAAAAAATCCGCAATACCTTGGCCGATCAGACAAATGAAGCCGCCTACGAAAAAAGCGCGCAGCATATTGGTTAGCACCGGGCGTTTTGGTTCCCGTGCTTTGGCAAAGGCCTGATACTCCTGTTGAACGGGTGTCAGTTTTTTCTTTTGCTTATTAGACATCCTTTTATTCCCCCTTACCTTTTAAGCAAAGGCTGTAACTCCCCGATTACTTCCTCCAATTCTTTAGCACAGTCGGCATACATTCTTTTAGCACTCTTATGTTTCGTTCCCAAAGCATACATTTCACAATCAGCTTGGCATTTTTTCAAGGTAGCATAGGCCAGCTCTTTTGTTTTAGGTTGAGGTAACTGCAAAGCATCGTTAAAGGTGTCCAGATATAATTGACCGAGCGCATCTACCTGTGCGATAAAAACATTTTCCGGTGCCACACCGACCTTTTCTAACTCCGTATGCAGCCAACTGCGATTTAATCCGAGAGCGGTAAGGGGTTCGTCCATCACCACACCATCTAACATCACAGTTTGCGGGACACTCTGGTTACTCACCTGAATACCCAGTGTATTGGCTGAGACCGGTTGTTTGTCTTTTTTGAGAAGGACGCTTACTTCTCCATTGGGTTCTAACATAGCAAATTCAACATCTGCCACCTGAAAAGCATTTTTTCGGCGTAACTGGCTTAATAAATCCTCTGGTGTAAAGCGAACCTCCAGGAGCTTGTCTTCCAGAACCTTGCCATGATTAATGAGAACCGTTTCTTTTCCCTGTAAAATATCTCGCACAGTTTTATATTTTAGGGCTAAAAGGTATAGGGCGATGGGCAGAATTGTCCACACCGCCAATACCGCTAGGCCGTTGGCTAGATTGTCCATGAGATTTAATGAAATAACTGCAACGGTTACACCAACAGTTACTGCGGTGATCAGGTCAAAAAGAGTGAGTTGCGATGTTTGGCGTTTACCCATTAATCGTATTAACAGCAGGGTGAGGGCAAAAACGCCCAGAGAGCGAAGAATTGTCAAATACCAATCCGGCATAAGGATTACCCCTTTGATGAAAACTTTAGAAACCTTTATATTGTGGTTCTTCAAATTCCAAGGTTTTTACCCGTTGTTCCAAATGATCTATAATGCTATTGAGCTTGTCATTGTTTCTGCCTAACAATTCTCTGGTTTCTTCCTCTTGGGCAATGGTAAAGAAGGCGTCTAAGGTGGCTTTGGTGCCTTTAAGACTGGCAACGGTTTGTTTAACCTGAGATGCAACTGTCAATATGAATCACCGTACCTCTGATAGATTTACTTGGTCATATCAGAAATATAAACTTTCTGATATGCTTAAGGGCAAACTAGGCTTCCACCGGCGTAAAGGCTTGGCGTATCCTGAAGGGCATAACCTATAGGTTACTGGCCGGTAAACAAGCCAAGTTTTTCTAGTAACTAAAAAAGGAGATACAAGAACCGGATCTAAGACCCGGTTCTTTCCCTTAGAAACCTTTGTATTGGGGTTCTTCACTTTCCAGCTGCTGGATTCTAGGTTCCAGACTATCAATGACCGATTGGGTTTGCTGAGCTGCTTGGGTAAACAGATCTTTGGCCTGTTTGTTCTGAGTTTGCAAAGCATAGCCTTCCAGACTGGACTGAGCACTTTTCAAACCGGCTAGGGTTTGTTTAACTTGAGATGCCACTGTCATAAGAAATACCTCCCCAAATCATGATATTTTGCAAAGCTATCATACCCTTTAAATGGGTTTTATACTCTTGTTCAAGGAATAAATTGAAGCTGCTGGTATTACTACATTAAATTAATTTAATCGGGTGCATAATCTTGGGAGGTACTTGAAATAATGGAAGTAATTCTGCTTATGGGGTGTTCAAATGATTCTTAACTTAATCCGTACTCTGGTGTTATTTTTAGTGGTAGTAGTAGCTATCAGAATTATGGGAAAAAGGCAAGTTGGGAAACTACAGCCTTATGAATTGGTGATTATTGTCATGATTGCCGAATTGGCATCAATACCCATGGAGAACATCGGCATCCCTCTTTTAAGTGGCGTAATACCCATTCTTACTCTATTGTTTATTGAAGTGACAATTTCCTATTTTTCCTTAAAGAGTGAACGTATAAGAGGCTTTGTCTGCGGGACGCCCAGTGTATTAATCGAAAATGGTAAAATTATAGAAAAGGAAATGTCCAGATTGCGCTACAACATTAACGATTTATTAGAGCAACTGAGGGCAAAAAATTTTCCCAATGTGGCAGATATTGAATTTGCTATTTTGGAAACCAGCGGTGAGATCAGTGTTATTCCTAAATCCCAGAAGCGCCCGATAAATCCTGCCGACCTTAATATTCCGACAAAATATGAGGGAATTCCCATGACTTTAATTATCGATGGGTATGTTTTTGAGAAAAATCTTGGCAAGGTGAACCTGACCAAAGACTGGCTAAAGGGCGAGTTGGGGAAGTTTGGCATCCAAGATGTAAAACAGGTACTATTGGCCAGTTTGGATACCGAAGGGAATTTATTCTACCAGCTTAAGAGCCGGACTGTATAATGATGTATACTGGAGGTTGCCATGAGGTTACTCGCTGGACTTTTTGTCATGATTGTATTGGTCTTAGCATTTGGTTTATGGACGAGTCATGCTCTGGATAAGGCTTCCCAAGAACTCACCGGGAATATCAAACAGGTGACCCAGGAAGTACAACAAGATAATTGGCAGGAAGCCAATAAGCATGTAGAAGAGTTGGAGCAGAAATGGGAAAAAATTGGTACTTGGTGGCCGATGGTGCTGGATCATCAGGAGATTGACAACATTGAGTTCGCTCTGGCCAAACTTAAGGAATACATTGCCACCAAAGACAATGTAATGTCCCTGGCTCAATTATCCGAACTAAAGCTGATGATTCTTCATTTACCAGAGAAGGAAGCCTTAACATTGAAAAATATACTGTAATGAGTTCCTATAAAGTGGATTAGTAGATACTATTGTCCTATGTCGCAGACAAATATTTGTCTGCGTTTTAAATGAAAAATAGTATAAAATCAGATTATTTTTACTTTTGTTGCAGGGATGAAGTGCCTTCGCCTAGTAATGTAATATAAAGTATAACTAGGAGGGGGCAGCTCCTTTGCAGAATGCTTTGGCACAAAACATCAAGTTTTCCATTCGAGTCATGATTGAGAATAATCTGGGACAAGTATTGCTGGGGTTAAAGCGGAAGGGCTACCATGCTAACCATTGGATTTTCCCTGGTGGTCAATTGGATTATGGAGAGTCTGTGTCCCAGTGTGGGTGCCGGGAAGTGTGGGAAGAAACTGCTTTAAAAGTTGAGGTTGTGGGACTCCTTGGTATAGTTGCAGAAACCACCGCAAACAAGCATGTGGTGTTTATTAATTTGCTGGCCAGGGGCGAGGGAAACCCGGTACTCACAGAACCTCATGAAATGATTGAATGGAAATGGGTAGATATTAACCAACTTCCCGCCAATATCACTGTTTCGGTACAGAGTGCCATCGACAAATATCAAAGCGGACAACCAGTTATTTCTGTTTAATGAAAATAAACAACGGAGCAGGGCGAGCCTCTGCTCCGTTGGCCTTTACAACTAACTTAATTGAAAGATGACCAGATAAATGGTACTGATGATGATGGACAGAATCATCAGCGGAAAAGCGACTTTCATAAAGCCCAGGAAGCTGATGGGAGTACTCCGTTTTTCGGCCATTCCCGCTACAATTACGTTAGCAGCAGCGCCCACCAGGGTTCCGTTACCACCCAGACAGGCACCCAGAGCCAGAGACCACCAGATGGGGTCTAGATTGGTAATACCCCCCATTTGGCCCATTTGCTGAATTAATGGAATCATGGTGGCTACGAAGGGGATGTTGTCCACAAAGGAGGAGGCCAGGGCAGAGAGCCAAAGAATTAGCAAGCCTGTAGACATAATTTCCCCACCAGTAAAGTGCAAGGCCGATTCAGCAACCCAGTGAATAACACCGGATTCTTCTAAACCACCCACGACAATAAACAGACCGATAAAGAAGAAAATAGTGGGCCATTCCACGGTTTCCAAGACGTGCTCCGGTTCTTCCCGGGTCATTAAAAGCAATAACACTGCACCGGCAATGGCTATGGTGGCCGTGGGCAGATGAATGACGCTGTGCAGGGCAAAACCTAAAATGGTTAGACCCAGAGCCAGGAAAGATTTTTTCAACAAGGCAGGATCTTTAATTTCATCATTGGGATTCATGGAGGCAATTGCTTCCATTAGCTTGGGATCTGCTTTTAAATCCTTGCGGTAGAGGAAGCGCAAAATCGGTATGGTTACTAAGAAGACCACAATTGCCACCGGGGCTAAATTATAAATAAATTCCATAAAGGATAGCCCAGCAGGGCCACTGATCATAATGTTCGGTGGGTCACCGATCAGAGTCGAGGTGCCACCGATGTTACTGGCCATAATCTCCGTGACTAAGAAGGGCATCACAGGAATTTGCAATTGACGGCAAATGGCGAAAGTAACGGGGACAACCAATAAGACAGTTGTTACATTGTCTAAGAGGGCCGAAAGTACGGCAGTAATCACTGCCAGCAGCACCAGTAGCTTCATGGGGTCACCCTTAGAGGCTACTGCGGACTTGACAGCCAGGTACTCAAATACGCCGGTCCGCCGGGTAATGTTAACCATAATCATCATACCCACTAACAGCCCAATGGTGTTCCAGTCGATATAATGAATAGCCTTCTCCTGGGTAACAATACCACTGAAAAGAACAATTACCGCACCTGCTAAAGCTACCACGGTACGAGGGAGCTTTTCAGATACAATAAAGGCATAGGTAATGACAAAAATTATTAAAGACAAAGTAAAGTTATCCATATTCCATCTCCTTCTGTAAATAAGGTTGCCAAAATTAAAAAAAAATATTGTGATTTATTGGTGCAAAATAGAATTCACTTACTCACCTCCAGGTACAGGGTAAAAATGGAAAAACAAAAAAGGAGGGCAGCTTTTAAAAAAGCTACCCCCCCCGTTAGCTCAAATCCTTGTACTAATACATACAAAGCTTTTAGTACAACACGTAGGAGTCAATTTGTAATTTAACTAATTATAGTATGGTGACAACTCCAGTGTCAACCAAAAGTAGTTGGGAATGGTACAATCTTGACAAGAAGAAGTCCCCTAACTATAGTATTATATGGAAACATTTCACTATCAGTAGGAGGTAATTAAATGGCAGAACAAACTAAAATGGAACAATTGGAATTTCAGGCTGAGGTAAAACAATTACTCGATATTGTCATTCACTCCCTTTATACTGACAGGGAAATATTCCTGCGGGAATTGATTTCCAATGCCTCAGATGCCCTGGAAAAGTTGCGCTATCAAAAGTTGACCCAAAAAGAAATTTTAGGTGGCGACCTACCACTGGAGATCTCTATTCAAGTGGATGAAAAAGAACACACCCTTTCCATTACGGATACTGGCATCGGTATGACCAGAGAAGAATTGGTGGAAAACTTGGGTACCATTGCCCATTCCGGTTCTAAGGCATTTCTCAAGTATTTAGCGGAAACGGACAAAAAAGATGTTAATGTTATCGGACAATTTGGGGTTGGTTTTTACTCCGCCTTCATGGTGGCTGACGGGGTGACCGTAGAAACCCGGTCTTTCCAGCCAGATACCACAGGGAGTTTGTGGTCTTCGGAAGGTACGGGCAATTATAGCATCGGAGAGGCCGAGGGGCTCACACGAGGCACCAAAATTACACTGGCTTTAAAGGAAGACGCCCAGGAATTTGCTAAGCCCGAGGTTATTAAACGGATCATTAAACAGTATTCGGGTTTTGTGCCTTTCCCCATTCTGGTAAATGGTGAAAAGGTAAATACCGTCCAGGCCATTTGGACCAAGCATAAGAATGAAGTTTCCGAAGAAGAATACAACGATTTTTATAAATATGTAGCCAATGCCTATGACGAACCCCTGTTACGTCTGCATTTTTCAGTGGATGCTCCGATTAACGTCAATGCGCTGTTATTTGTGCCTAAGGATAACATGGAGCGGTTTGGTTTTGGCAGGCTGGAACCCGGGGTCAATCTGTATTGCAAGAAAGTGCTAATTCAGCAGCAGGACAAGGATATTTTGCCGGAGTGGCTGCGTTTTGTCCGGGGGGCGGTGGATAGCGAAGAGCTACCTTTGAATATTTCCCGGGAGACCATGCAGGATAGTGCACTTATTGCCAAGTTGCGTAAGGTCATTACGGGTAGATTCCTTAAATTTTTGCAGGAACAAGCTAAATCTGATGCGGAGAAGTATAAAGAATTTTGGACTAATTTCGGTATGTTCATTAAAGAAGGTGCCGCCGTTGATTTCACCCATCGGAAAGAATTGGTCAAGCTGCTTCGCTTCTCTTCCTCTCAGGTGGAGGAGGGGCAACTGGTTTCCTTAAAGGATTATTTGGAGCGGATGCAAGAAGAGCAAAAGGAGATTTACTTTATCAACGGACCTACCAAAGAGGCCATCGAAGTAAGCCCCTATTTGGAAGCCTTCCGGGGTCAGAAGATAGAGGTGCTGTACACTCACGAAGCGGTGGACGATTATATTCTGAGCCAAGTGGGTGAGTTCGAGGGGAAAAAGATCGTTTCCATCGATCAAGCCAATCTGGAAGTTCCTGAGCACCAACACCGGGAGGGAGAGGCCCTGGCCGGCGAGCAGTTAGAGAACTTACTGAAGTGGCTCAAGGAAGTGCTGGGAGACAAGGTATCGGAAGTGAAGGAATCCAAACGGTTGTCTGATAGCCCCGTGCTTGTGCTCAATCCCGATGAGATGACTGGCAGTCTGCAGCGGATGATGCAGGTCATGAATAAGGATTTACAGTCCATTGGGCCTAAGATACTGGAGATTAATCCCTATCACCCTATTATTAGACAGCTTAGTGTTTTAAGCCAGCAGGATGATCCCTTCGCCAAAGTGGCTGTGGAACAACTCTTTGATAATGCATTAATTGCTGCCGGTTTAATTGTGGATCCCAGGAACATTGTGCAGCGGATGAATCAGATTTTAGAAAAGGCTATTCAATAAATGTTACAGGGAGTGTCACCAAACTATGTAGTGGTGCACTCCCTGTTTTGGTAAACACAAGTAATTATTCAGTTAGGTCCTCTTACCTTTTAGGCCTAGTACTGATTGCCTCCGTTAATCTTTTGTCAACTTTGATAGCAAGCTCTTGCTCGAAACGTTTTTTAAAGCTGTAATAAAGTTTGACGGCTTTGCTTCTCCTCCCCTGCAACAGATATAGTGTAAGTAGTTCCAGACATAGGTTTTCGTTATATGGTTCTGTTGCTAAGGCATGTTTGAGAATTTCTTCAGCCCGCCGTAATTCTTCACGCTTTATATAAATTGAGCTTAGTTTTTGACATGCTTCTAGAAAGATGGATTTATATCTTTCCCTCTCATGGAATACCAGGTCTCCGTAATCACTTCCCTCCAGCAAGTCCCCTTGATAAACAGAGATCATTCTTTCCAAAACATCCACCTGTTTTTGTTCTGTTTGGGAAGTATCGGACAATTGGCTATAAAGGTCTAAAAATTCATGTATATCCAGTTCCAATGTATCGTTCTTTTTTATTTGCAGCCCTTCCATAGTTTCGTAGAGAAAGGCATGGTGTCCCGTAACGGTCGCGTTATATTTAGCAAGTGTTTTTCTAAGATAATACAGTGCCGTCCGCTGTGAAGCAATTGCCGATCTGCTGTCCGAGCCGGGCCAAAAAATCTCCGCCAAAATTTCTTTTGCTATGGTTTTGCCGCTGTTGAGTAAAAGATATTCGAGTAAGCCCTTGACCTTTTTGGTTTTCCATTCAGTGTTGGCAATTTTTATGCCATTTACTGAAATCTCAGGCTGGCCAAACAGAGATGCCTTAACAAAATAAAGCTGTTCTTCGGATCTATCTTCGTGATGGGTGAAGACAAAATCGTTGCTAAAAGCAGTTATTCGGTTTTCATCTAAGGTTTTTACCCTTTCGCTTAAGTATTTTACCGTCTTATGACCATAAAATTTACACAGCAGTTCTTCAGCATAACCGGCACAAAAGCCGTACCGTATACTTCGGAGCACCATTTCAACGAGAGTGGGGAGATGGATATCCCAGAACATGAAATACCTGTTGCTGGCCGCTAAATCCATGGCTTGCCTCAGATAGCGGTGTCCCTGTTCCATATCGTCGCTGGCATAATACAGTCGGGCTAGGTGGAAGCAGGAGCCACAGAGCACCTGATACCCCTTTTTTGCCTTGGCTTCTTCTATCGAAGAAAGCAGGTAACGTTCTGCTCGGTGAAAATCACCGGACTCCCGGGCAATAGCTCCCAGTACGGACAGTGAAACTTCATAGACCATCATACCAGGGCGTGCCTTTTGGATTAACGTTACATCCTTATAAGCTTCGACGAGGCTCTCCGGCGCGGCATGGTTGGGTTGTAGTGTCCAAAGACGCAAGAGCAATCGGCATGCTGCGGCCATGGCCTTATTGTTTATTTGCTGGAAGTGGAAACCAGCACGATCGAGCATTTCAACGGAGGCTGCCGTATCAAAGGAAAGATATCGTTCATAGGCAGCCAGACGCATCCCGTGGGCCGACAAATATTCATAATCGTATTTCTTACCGATAGCGAGGATTTCAGCCATGTATGATGGCAAAGGTTCCCTTTCGTTTTTTAGAGTCAATACGATGGAAAGAAACAGCAGGATAAACCCCCGGGCGGGCTCGATATTTTTAAATTTATCCAGTAATAACGCTGTTTCCATGCAGTGTTCTGCCTGATTGAGCTTGCCCAGGCAGTAATAATTGATACAGGAAAGGATTAAATAAAGCCATTTACTGTCTTCGGGAAGTAGAGCATACAGAATGCTTTCGCTTTGCGTTTCCGCCAGGGAAAACCGTTCTTCCCCGATGGAGCGCACCATGTCAAGTATGAGCAATGTGTTTCTAAGCTCTGCTGAAATATTTTGTGGCTGTTGGGGAAGGCCCGCCGTCATTTCGACTAATCCGTTCATGTCGTTACTGCACATTAAAATATAAATAAGGACAGTGGCTGCATCATAATAAGTTGCCAGGTTGTTATCCAGCAGTGATAGATGCAGAACCTTTTTCAGGGTGTCTACCATTTCTGGTTGCTTGCTGTTTGGCATTAGCTGCGCTTTAAACAGTAATAGCACTGGATTGTCCCTGATCATATCCTCCGGCAGCAAATCCAGCCACAGCTTCAATTGCCCGGTCTCTCCGATAATGAACTTATTAAAGCCTGCTTCTGTCACCATATCCACCGCAGAAGCAGCATTGCCGCATTTCGTTAGATGTTCCGCAGCGCGGCCATAGGTTACGTGGTCCATGTAATATCCGGCGGCTTTTAGGTGAAGTTCGGCAATCTGTTCGTGAGGATAGCGGTCTTTTAGAATATATAACAGAACTTCCCGAAATAAAGAATGGAAACGGTAGACAACCGGATCTCCAGGAATCCTCTGGATGAACATACCGAACTCCAGGCACTGCTCCATCAATAATTTTAGATTATTAATTTCAAGTATTTCCGCTGCCTCAGCCTCGGAAAAGTCCTGAAGCAGTGCCAGTTTGGCCAGGGCCTCCTGCTGATCATCTGCAACGGATTTGAGGACTTCCAGGGACATATACCGGAATACGGCATCATCATGGCCTAGTTTACCCGGTTCGATTGATGGGGTATCAGGGCCTTTTCTTTTGACGGCCTGGTATAAGATGATGATACCGGCTACCCAACCTTCGGTGTTTTTAGCAATGAGTTGCGTTAATTGCTTATCTGTAGCAGTTTGGCCCATACTGAGCAATAAATCCTCTATTTCAGCATGGCTGAAAGCAAGGTCTTCGGCACCTATTTTTAAAACCTTTTTTTCAAGTTTTTGTTTTTCAGTTAAAACACTATGGTTGGTCCTGTTTAAGAGAAAAATTGTACAGGATGGCGGTAAGTTATCAAGCATATATCTTGTCATATCGCGGATATCCTGGACCTCTGCCACGTTTTGAAAATCATCCAGTACAATATATGTCCTGGTATCACCAGCTCGGCTGTGCTGCGCCCACATTTCCCGGCAGATCAGGGAAATGATGTGGTGCGGCTGTAATTGTCTGGCTGCTTGGTCTTCAAGGACTTTTCTGGTTTCTGCAAACGCAGCGGCTTCCGGTGGGAATAATGCTTCTGCAACGTGAGTAATGAACACCGCCAGGTTTTTGTCCTCCGGGTCCAGGCGGTACCAGCATACCCTGGAAGCTATAGCTGCCTGACAGTTTAAATAGGAAACTGCAAGAGTTGTTTTACCGTATCCGGCAGGAGCGCATAGGGTAATGGCCCTGCAAGAATCCATTTTTTCATGAAGTCTCTTCAGTCGGTCTGTCAGCAAAAAGGTTCCGGACAGTTCCGGCATAATTAGCTTGCTTTTTAAAACCACTATGTTGTTCATCCCACCATCGACTCCTTAGGTCCAGAGTACAAGATAATTTCAACAACATGATAAAATATTAAAAATATTTTTACTTATCTTACCATAAGAAAATCCCGTGTAAAACGAATTTTTTTGTTGATTTTTCAAGGGCTCCGGCATATGTGGGGCCCTGTTTCTATTTTATATTTTTTTGATGGCTGTACCGTAAAATTGAAAGATAAAAGCAAAATTAGATTTTATATCCTTAGCTTAAAAGGGGGAATAAAGGATGTTTTTATGAGAGGCCGGCCAATTTGTCGAGGAAAATGGGAAAGGAGTGAATCGGTAAAATGGCTTTTCAAAGAAAATCCAAAGCTATATCCATTTTGCTTACGATAACCATGCTGCTAATGTTGTGGCCGGGAGCTGTTTACGCGGCACCGACAATTACCAATGCTAAGATGGATAATTTGCTGGGGCCCAATTATATACGGGCGTTGGTTAATTTTAGTGAAGGAATCTATGGTGATGCGGATAAAAGCAGTGCTGTAAGCAAAGATGATTTCGACCTCACTGTAAACAGTAATGGGGGGGCAGTGACTAATGCTGTAATTAACGCTATTAATAATAGTAGTAATGGAGTTCCGGCACCGGGAAACAAGAATTTCTTGTTCTTTATAGGCCTGACCGGAGGGCCCCCCAGCGGTACAGAGACTATTGCCATCAGTCCTGCTGTGGCCGATGCCGTGTATGGGACAGATGAATTTATGGCAATAGGTGAAGCAGCTGTATTTACTTTATTGGATAAACGGGTGGAATTTGCCGCCGGTTATCCCCAAGCCGGCAGCGACCAAGTACCTGGCAGCAAACAAGTGCAACTGGCAGTCAAGCCTCTAAATGAAACTGTGACCGCCTATTATGTGGTGGTGGCGAATGGTGCCGCCCAGCCCAGCGCTGCACAGATTATGGCCGAAAAAGACAGTACAGGTCAACCGGCCATTGCTGCCGGCAGCCAGGCGGACATCACGAGCGATCATAACTTTACCGCCACCTTGCCGGCGGATGCCACGGATTACGACGCCTGGCTAGTCATCAAGGATGCAGCCAATAACGTCACCGATCCGGTTAGGATCGATGTAAGGACCCCGGATGCGTCCTCCCTAGCGGTAATCGGCATAGCTATGAAGACCCAGCCAACCAAATTGGCTTACACCGCCGGGGAAACTCTGGATCTGAGCGGTCTGGTGGCAACCCTCACCTATCATGGTGGCTCCAGCGAAGATGTAGCCTTCGACAATTTTGCAGCTAAGGGCATAACCACCGCCCCGGCCCACGGTGTCACACTGGCAACAGCGACTCACCACGACCAGCCGGTGGTAGTGAAGTATGATACTTATGCCGTCTACACCAATAATTTAACGGTAACAGAGGCACCGGGCGGCAGTGTCTGCCAAATCGGCAGCACCGACTACGCTACCCTTGACCGGGCGCTGACAGAGGTAACGACCGGACAGACCATCAAACTACTGCAAACCATTACTCACACCTCTCCGGTCGTGATCGACGGGAAGAAAATCACCTTCAACATCAGCAGTGGTCAGCACTTGACGATTGATAGCAGTACTGTGGTCGATTCCACCGCGCTGACGGTACAAAACAGCGGTAGCGTGAACTACACAGGCGGTGGCAACCTCAATATCGTTGGCGATAGCTGTGGCGTACACGCCAAGGCTGCAAGCGGCGTCAGTGTTACCAACGTTACAGCGACCGGCGAAAGTGCTGTGGGCGTGCTGGCTGTCGGCGGCACCGGTGGTGGCAGTACGATTATCGTAGATTCTGATGTCCATTGCACCAGCGCCGCAAGCCACGGGGCGGTCGCCTACGATGGGAGCAAGATAACCATCGGCGGTCAGGTAGAATGCCTGGGCGGAAACAACACGGGGGTATTCTCCGCCTACACCAACAGCCTTGTGCAAGTGGGCGGTGGCGTGACGGTAGCCGATACAGATAGTACGGGTGTTAACGCAAACAACGGCGGCGAGGTACAGATAACCGGCGATATCCTGGCAGGTAAAAAGGGCATAACGGTTTACGGAATGCCGCAATCCGGCAAGGTGACTGTTTATGGCAATGTCACGGCAAGCGGCCCGGAAGCCGAAGGAATCAGCGCGGGAGGTGGCGGCACTGTCACAGTAAGCGGCAATGTGACCGTTTATGATGTCGACAGCCTTGGCGTATACTCCAATGGCAGCACGGTTAACATCGGCGGTAATGTAGATGGTGATAATGGAGCCAGAGCCGTAAACAGCGGCATAGTGACGATCGAGGGAACGTTGACGACGACGACGATCTATATCAAGGTCGGAGATAGTGTGAAGGGCATTGGCGATTACGCGCAAACCACAACTAAGGAAGGATACCTCACCTATACCGATAACATCGGCAATAATGTCTGGGTTAAGGGTCGGCATGTAACGGGCATAGCTGTGAAGACTCAGCCAAGCAAATTATCCTACTCAGCAGGGGAAACTCTTGACCTGAGCGGTTTGGTGGTAATCCTCAGCTATAACGACAGCTCTACCTTGGATGTGGATTACTCAGATTTTAGCTACATGAATATCACAGCCAATCCTGCAGACGGAACAACCCTGGTGGCAGCGACCCACCACAACCAGCCGATAGCAGTAAGCTGCAACGGACAGACCGTGAACACGAACAATTTGACGGTATTGGCAGCCGCCCAGCAGGTAACTGGCATAGCTATTAAGACCCAGCCATCTGATTTAACTTACACCGCCGGGGAAACCCTGGATCTGAGTGGTTTGGTGGTAACCCTCACCCATAACGACAGTTCCACTCTGGATGTGGATTACTCAGACTTTAGCTACATGAATATCACCGCCAATCCTGCCAACGGAACGGTCCTGGTGGCAGCGACCCACCACAACCAGCCGATAGCGGTAAGCTGCAACGGACAGACCACGAACACGAACAATTTGACGGTAACGGCAGCTGCCCAGCAGGTAACGGGCATAGTTGTGAAGACTCAGCCAAGCAAATTATCCTACTCAGCAGGGGAAACTCTTGACCTGAGCGGTTTGGTGGTAACCCTCACCTATAACGACAGTTCCACCCGGGAAGTGGATTATTCAGATTTTAGCTACATGAATATCACAGCCAATCCTGCTAATGGAACGGTCCTGTCGGCGGTAACTCACCACAACCAGCCGATAGCGGTAAGCTGCAACGGACAGACCACGAACACGAACAATTTGACGGTAACGTCATCTTCGTCCACCGGTGGAGGTGGCGGAGGGGGGGCTTCTTCGGCGCAAAGAAGTTCCGTTATCAGTGATGTGGTTGAAACCGCCGGAGATAAGACTCTGGACCAGGCAATAAAGGACAATAACAAAGCTGTGCTTTCACTGGCCGATAGTAGCAGTGCTACTGCACAATTATCCAGTGACGTAATTAACAAGTTGGCAGAGCATAAAATTCCCTTCTCGGTGGAAAACACTGGTGTGCGACTGGATTTCGCCCCCGGCTCCTTTGATAGTGATCAAGTGACAGCAGGCGGGACCCAGGTGGAAATAGGAGCCAGGGAAGTAACCGGAACGGAAAAGGATGAGATACTGGCCGAAGTGCCTGCCGGACAAAGTACCGGACTGTTTGAAATCGGCGGTAAGATTTTTGACTTCACCGCCTTGGTGAAAACTGCTGCAGGTACTGAACAGAGAATTGAGAACTTCGGCAAACCCGTAGATGTCACTATCGACCTATCCCACTTAGGAGATTTGACACCGGAGCAAATTAGTCAATTGACCGGTGTGCGACTGGAAAAGGATGAACAGGGCAACCTGGTGCCGGTAAATTTAGGTGGCAAATACGACCCAGCCACCAAGACTTTTACCTTTAGCACGGATAAATTTAGCCTGTATACCGTCATGCGGTCAAAACAGGCAACGTTGAGGCAGGTTATCGAACTGACCATCAATAGTCTAACCGCTAGCGTTAACGGCAGTTCCTATACACTGGACGCAGCTCCCCAAATCGTAAATGATCGCACCCTGGTGCCCATCCGCTTTGTAAGCGAAGCTTTGGGTGCGCAGGTAACATGGGACTCCACTGCCCGGCAGGTAACTGTTAAAGATACCGGCAGGACAATGATCCTCACCCTAGATTCCAGCCAGGTGCTGGTAAACGGCAAGTCGCAAGCCATCGACTGCGCCCCGGCAATATTGCCGCCAGGCCGCGTCTTTGTCCCGCTACGTTTTGTCGGCGAAACTCTGGGTGTGCAGGTGGAGTATGATGACAGTAAACAGATAACCGTTACGCAGTAAGGGCACATACCAAAGGAAGTGGCGCAAAACTATTTTTGCGCCACTTCCTTTTTTAGCCATGAGCTTTTTGAGCTGACGGCCCGACTCCTATTGATAATTATTGGCTACCACCACCGCCCTGGCCGCCTTCTTGCTGACTTTGGCTCCCTCCACCATCTTGTTGTTCTATCTTTTGAATTTCCCCTGGAACTTCAACTTCCATTGTTTTGCCGTCCTGGGTTACAATTTTCAATTTAGTTTTCTTTTCTTGCTTACCCTGCTCTTGACCCTGCTCGCCACCTTGACCACCTTGTTCCTGACCGGAATTCTCACCACCACCGGAGGATTGTTCTTCCGAATCACTCTGTTCTTTCTGTTGGTCTGGCTTCTTCTTTTTATCTTCCTGTTTACCACCCTTGTCCCAACGGGCTTCTAATAGATGAACCTGTTCTCTGGTGATTAGACGAACGGGAATTATTTTAGATGGGATATCAAAATTACCATTCTTAATTTTGGTATCATAGTTCCAGGTGTCTTTTTGTGCTAAATCCAAGGCTGCATCCAATGCAAAGCCAGCCAACTGTTCTGGCATGATATCTATTTCGGCATCGTGTTCTCCACCAGAAAGTGCTTGGGTAATTTTTTGATCACCACCCACGGCTACGGTTAAGACCTTGCTATCTAGAAAACCCTTTTGCAGGACTTTTATAGCTGCATCAGCCAGCCGGTCGTCGGTGGCTAGAATGGCATCAGGCGTGCTTTCCTGTAGTGCCTTTTGCACAGTCATCTGGGCCATCAATGGGTTCCCCTGGGGATGTTCCGCAACCTGAACTTTTTCAGTGTTTTTATTTTGTTTTAAGGTAGAATTAGCTGCTGTAGCAATTAATTCGGAAACTGGATCCGATGGATCACCCTTTAGCACCAGCACCTTAAAACTACTTTTTGCAGACGGTTGCTGTTGACTCCCTTGGGTTTGTTCCGTTTGCCCATTCATTTGATGCAAAACAAATTGAGCCATTAATTCTCCGGCCCGAGTATGATCCGCCGCCACATAACCGTCCATCGGTGCATTAAAGGGAAGTGTTTCTAAACCGATCACTTTAATATTGGCCTGTGTAATTTTTTCTACTAGCTTGCCTCCTTCCAGTGGGTCCACAGTCTGTAAAATAATAGCCTGTACTTTTTGTTGAATTAATGTATCGATATCCTTTTCTTGCTGAGAGGGTTCCATTTTGGCATCCAGCCAGGTAATTTTAACTTTTTCTTTTTTGGCTCGTTCATCCATCACTTTTTTAATCATGACGTTGCCGTCAAATTCCATGGAAGCCAGGCTAACACCAATTTTTATTTTCTCCTGAGAATCTGGTTTCTGCTGGGGTTCCTTTTTTCCTTGGCAACCGGTAATCAGAGTTGTTAGAAATACAAGAAGTAGCACGGTCGTCAGTTTAAAAAATCTACAGCCCATATTGTCACCTCAACTTGTTATACTCTTATATCTAGTATTACTGAAAACAACAGAAATATGAGACCTATGCCTATAAAAGTAATTATTTAAGTTGTCAGGTTATTAGAAAGTTGTTTTAAAATATTGTCTAAGAAATGACCGAAAATGTGACAATTTTCATACACTAACAACAAAAAACTATGTTAAAATGACAATATAATCCATTGATAATAATTCACAATAGGGGGCTACTTCCAAGTGTTAAACGGCATTGTGTACACAGACAAGGAAAGATGTAGGGAGTGTTCCGCTTGTCTTCAGGTTTGTGCAACTAAATCCATTAAAATTAAAGATAGTAAAGCCGAAATTATCCAGGATAGTTGCTTAAACTGTGGGCTTTGCATGGGTGTTTGTAGTAAGAAGGCAAAACAATATAGAAAGAGTGTAAACAATGTCAGACAGCTTCTCTTAGACAGAAATTGTGCTGTTGTGCTGGCACCCTCCTATATAATTGTAGCCAGAAAAAAATATAACTGCAGTCCAGGACAATTTTGCGGTGCTTTAAAGAAACTAGGTTTTAAGCTGATTTACGAGTCCAGTTTTGGTGCGGATATCGTAACCAAGGTTTATCTTGATTACGTTAATCAACTAGTAAAGACAAAGGGTAAAGGGCATACTCATGTTATTACCAGTCCTTGCCCCTCCTTAATGAATTTTATTGAAAAACATACTCCAGAGCTCATCGAGGAATTTGCTCCAATACTGAGTCCTATGGCAGCCCAAGCTGTATTGGTAAAGCACTGGAATAAAGAGAATATTTCCATCATTGGAGCCAGTCCTTGTGTAGCAAAAAAATCGGAGTTATTGGATGACAAGCTAAGACTTTTTGAAGAGGTACTTACCTTTGAAGAAATTATTGAAATGTTCGATGAGGCTGGCATTAAACCGGCTAGCTTGGAGGAAGTAGAATTTGATGGTATGCAAGCCCTGTATGGTGCAGGATTCCCAATTTCCGGAGGATTAACTAAAACCCTGGAACAGTTTTCTGGAGGGTTAGAACTAAATCCTATTGGTAATGATATCCTTATCCTGGAGGGAGAAGAAAGAAGCCTGGAATTTTTAAGACACATGGCGGCAGATAAAAAAAGGGATAAAACCCTTGCAGATTATCCCACCCTCATTGATATTTTATATTGTGAAGGTTGTATCGTAGGGAAGGCAATGGGTGTGAAGGGTAACTTATTAGAGCATAAGAGGATTGTATCGGAGTATACCCAGAGCCGCTTTGAGAAAGTACAGCAGCAAGGTCTATTTAAAAAATACAAGGGGTATCGCTTCCTGACTAAAAATACCGTGGAAGCTCCTGAATTTAAACGCTGGATTGATGTGGTTGAGCAACTGATAAAGAATAATCAATTTACCAGAACCTGGGATAATAGATGTTACCATAAAAGTATACCCAGCGACGCGGAACTAAGAGTGATTCTGGAGCAGGACGGTAAGTATAGTCGGGAAGATGAATTGAATTGCCGAGCCTGTGGCTATAAAACCTGCCGTGAACGGGCAGTGGCGGTATTCAATGGGGAAAACAAACCTGGCGGCTGCATCGTTTACCAGAGGGACCTTGCAGAAAAGCTACATACTGAGGCTAAACAAGTAAACACACTTGTGAGAGAAAACACGGAAGCCCTTATTGCCACCACTAATGAAATTGTCCAGGGCAACCAAAGGAATGCTGAGATGTCCAGCCGTCTTTTAGGGGATATTACCCTGCATGGTGAGGAGATTAAGCAACTGCAGGAAAAAATTAATACAGTCATTAAAACTTTCAGCTATTTTTCTGAGATGGCAGATAACATTTCCGGCATTGCCGATCAAACGAAGATGCTAAGTCTGAACGCTCAAATTGAGGCAGCTAGGGCTGGTGAGCACGGCAGAGGCTTTGCCGTAGTAGCTGGAGAGGTTATGAAGCTATCTAATGATACTCACGAGAAATTGAAATCCGTAAATATGTATAAGTCTGAAGTAAACGGTAACCAAAGAGAACTGGACGAACTCATTCAAAAGCTAATCGATGAATCTATACAGGTACAGGAATTAGCCAATTCATCCGCAGGGGTGGCACAGGAAATCACCGCCTCTTCCGAGGAGCTATTTGCTGCCACCGAGAACTTAAAGTCTATCATCAAATAAAAAGCACTGACATTAGGGTATCCATGGATACCCTAATGTCAGTTTTAGGCAACTTAAGCATGTATTTTGTAAAGAGGTCTGTAAGGAAGTATCTATTGTGGGATTTTGCACGGCTGATTCTGTGGGAAGGGCTGCTAATTATGCAGCCCTTCTGCTTGGCATATCAGAAAAGGATACTCCTGTATAACGACAAACTGGCCCCCACCAACGTCTTATAGTATAGGGCATAACCTATTTAGTCACTCTCTTTTACTCGATTTAGCTCATGTAAAAATCTGGCCCAATCTCCGTCCGGAATAACAACACCATGTTCCTTTAGCCATGCTGTCTTGGAGCGAGGCCACAGGTACATATGGGCCTTTACCACTTCTCCTGTTTCTATCAATTCCACATCTTTAATCTCCCGAATCAAGTGGCTTTGACTGTCCACTCCCGTATATTTTTGAATCTCATCAATTTGGGGTAATATGATAGGCATCTCCCTAGTAACAAACAGGACTCCTTTAATTTCACCTTCACCGTTATCCGTTACAACCGGATAGCCATCCTCCGGCAGAAAATACATAGCTCCTTTGGTGCGGGCCACATGGACCTGGGGTTTATACGCTTCCACAAAACGCTGGTAGTTCTCTAAACCAGGAAGTAAGGTGCCAAAAACAAATAAATTATTTAAATACATAGCAAACACCCTTTCAATTTAGTACCACCCGGACTGTTTCTATGTTATATGTTCTTCTCATATACTATTTTCCCTGTTGCAGGAAACTTTGTTTATAATAAGGACAGCCAAAAATAAACCCAGGCCAACTGCCTGAGAGATAAAAAGAGCTAATTTTCCATTTCCTTGATTTCTTTAAAAATGTTGTCCATTTTCATAATAGCGGTTTTTTTCCAGAGGAGTAAACATAATATCCACACTTTCATAACCCGCTCGTTGCATGGCTTTGGTTACTGCCAATGCCACTTGATCTTGCACCTCCTGCCCCCGATCAAACCAAGCGATCTCGACAAAGGGGTAACCCTTGGATCGTTGACCATCCAAGATAAAAGTGGACGTTAGGCATTCTAACGTTAAATCACTCCGGGGGCAGCCAATAATTCCCTGCAGTTCATCCAACATTTCGGTACTGACGGGCAGAATTTTTTCAGTCTCGACACCTCTTAATAACAGCTGAGGCATGATTTCATCTCCTTATGTTATAATAACAACACGATAATACTATTCTACCTTAAAGAGGAAACTATGCCACACAAATTTTTGACCGAAAGAGAGTCTAGGGATGTGCAACTTTAAATTAACCATTCAGTATGATGGCTCCAGATACAAGGGCTGGCAGCGATTAGGTAACACTGATAACACGTTGCAAGGTAAGATCGAGCAGGTGTTGTCCAAAATGACTGGGGAAGAAATTGAAATCATTGGCTCGGGCCGTACCGATGTGGGGGTACACGCACAGGGTCAAGTGGCTAATTTTAAAACCAGCAGCACCAAAAGAACTGCTGAAATACAGCAATACCTTTACCACTACCTTCCCGAGGATATTGTTGTTACGGATATAAAGGAAGTAGACGAGCGATTTCATGCTAGATACCATGCTGTAGCGAAGCAATATATTTATAAAATATGGAATGCCCCTTACCATAACCCCTTTCTTCGGAAATATGTGGAGCATATTTCCGAACCTTTAGACTTGGCAGCGATGCAGCTGGCTACTTCTTATCTGTTAGGTCAACATGATTTTTCTGCTTTTGTATCCTCTCGCTCCAAGAAAAAATCTAACATAAGAGAAATATACAGTATTGATATAACAAAGGAAGAGTGCTTAGTAGAAGTAACCTTTCGTGGTAACGGCTTTTTGCATAATATGGTCCGTATCATCACGGGCACTCTCTTGGAGGTGGGCTTGGGCAGGATGAAACCAACTCAACTCAAAGAAGTTCTAGAGAAAAGAGATCGAAACTTAGCTGGCCCCACAGCGGCAGCCAAAGGGTTACATCTGGTGCAAGTTTATTATTAAAGCTAACCCCTGCCGAGACGGCAGGGGTTTTATCAGCTTTGTACGGTAATATCTACATACTCAGTGTGGGTGTAGCCTTCCTGGTCGCATTGAAAGGCGTAACATAGAAAATCTTCTACGTTATCAAAGGATTTTCCGTCTGACACCCGGGTTACTAACTGTTCATAACCGTCATAGTGGAACGCTTCGGGGTTACCAGAAATAGGATATGCTGTAAAAGCTAATTGTCCTGTTCCAATATTTTTCAAATATTGGGCGAACTCATCCAAAGTAGTTAAACGAATTTTCTCCTGCTCCGGCAATGCTATCCCTCCTGTAGTATTATGCAGTATTCTTTATAAGGTGACCCTAATTTGCTAAAAAAATTCTTTCTTTTGGGGTTCCGATTGAAATTCTTCGTAGACGGTTACAATAATGACCAACAACAATTACCCATTAAATAAAGGGGGGGTACGGTGAACGAAAAAAATTACGAAAGTGAAAAATATGTGGTCCTAAAAAAAGATGAAGCAGGCAATGTGATAGAGTCTACCATTCCTCTGCCCAAGGAATATATCGAGGAACTAGTACCACCTTTTCCAGTGGACAACAATACCTTTGTAGAACCTTTTAATAAGGAAACGGAAAAAACAGAAGAATGAGTGAAGTGATGGGTGACTTAGCCCATCACTTTATTTTTACAAATCCTAGCGTAGATATGATTAAGATATTTTCTCCCTATAAAAGTTATGGTAAAATGATTGTGCAATTAATACATAGTATAATCGAAAAACTTAAAAGCTCTTATCAAATAGAGGTGTTCCTATGAAAAAGTACCTCAGTATGATCTTTTTGAGTATTATCACCGTAACGATAATTGCTCAAAATCTAGAGCAGCATCCGAATTGGCAAAACTATATCTGTGCCATCATTTTGCTCCTGCCAATAATTTTCATGTACCATTGCTATTTTATTCTATTTCCCAAGGCAATGAATAAAAGTGATTCTCTTTTAGTTGCAGTTAAAATCATTTTATCTTCTTTGGAAGAAACCGTATTAGATAAACAATTGAAAAGTAACGTAAAAAATAAAATTAATGATTCCTTACTGCTTCTTGGTGCAACCATGGAAGAAAGAAGGGAACACCTAGCTAATCCTGCATTATTTAGATTGACGAAGAAAAGTTCCTTAGAAAATGCTTGGCGAAAATTTTTTTTGGATGCCTTTTTAGCAATTGAAAGGGACTTAAAAGACGAAACCTTATCAAAGTGGACCTTTAAAAAGATACAAAACAAAATGAATGAAGATTTACACGGGCAAAGCGTTAAGAAGATTCTAAAAGAAATGCTAAGGGATAGCCAGTACTCCTTTCTATGTAAATAAAACCGAAAAATTTAATAAAAACCACACATTTCTTATTTAAACTTCTTGCCTCACAATACCTGTCATGCTATAATAACACTTGCGATTAAGACATGTCGGAGTGGCGGAATTGGCAGACGCGCACGTTTGAGGGGCGTGTGGGAGACCATGCGGGTTCAAGTCCCGCCTTCGACACCATAAGAAGAAGGTCGTCGATTTTTTATCGACGACCTTCTGTTATGTCTAACTTTCCTAGGAACACACACAAAGTATTGGCGATGCGCGAATCCTAATTTTTCTCACCTCCTCACTACATATTATTCTTTGCTAGTCGAAAGTATTCACCTACCTAACACTGAATTTAAGCCTGGAAAGAATACAGACACTTCTATAAAATACGAAACTGGTATATGCTAATCTTAGAAAGTCAGCTATGTGCTGTGGATTGAAATAGTGTAAGGTATGTGAAATGAAACTACCGGGCGTTTGAACATGAGAACAGGGAAACCAGCTGGTTTCCCTGTTCTCATGTTCTATATATTGTTAAGAACCAGCCGACAAACTTAAGCATCCCCGTCTTGTCTCGATAGGCACGTTTGCGTGCAAACACAATGGAATATCTGTTTGCTTGTGGTCGTAAATCCCTATTTTACATGGGTTTCCGAGTTTGTCGTTATGAGCATTCTCACCAAGGCATTACATATTGGGATGTAGTTTAAATCTACATCCCCTTTATGCTTTTTTAGCGGGTCACTGAACCATTTAATGGTAGTCTTTGGGTTAAATTCTATCTTTCTGATGAAAAGCCTCACGAATTGCCATTTTTCAGTTTCTTTTAGTTCTTTTTGCAGGCCGGCTGATTTTTCTATTAGAAAGACATAATTGAGCATAAAGAGGGGGAAACACCTAAAATAATAGGTTAAATAAATCCTAAATATAGTATACTGTAAATAAAAAATAAAGAAGGTGCTGCTATGAATATCAATACCGATTGTATTGTAAGCATTTCCGATGCGAACCAGAATTTTTCTAAAGTGGCCCGGCTGGTAGATGAAAAAAAGAAAGTTATTGTCATGAAAAATAACAAGCCAAGATATTTGATCATAGACTTTGAGGATTACGAAGCCCAACGGGCTGAGGAACAGAAACTGGATATCATCGCTGATAAAATCCTGGAAAAGAATCTAAACGCTTTTAAGAGGTTAGCCGAATGAAATGGCTTTCGATTGATTATATTCTTAAGCTACATGGAAAAATGTCCCAGAGAACCGGCGGGGCCACAGGACTCAGGGATATTAGTTTACTGCAATCGGCTATTTATAACGCCCAAGCTACCTTTGATGGGCAGGATCTTTACCCCGATATCGAAAGTAAAATTGCGGCTGTTTGTTACGGTGTAATAAACAATCACCCTTTTGTGGATGGCAACAAGCGGCTGGGGATATATTTAATGTTAATTCTACTGGATTACAATGATTACCCCATCGAATTTCACGAGGATGAACTGGTGGATTTAGGTTTTGCCATTGCAGAGGGTATAATATCCAAGGAATATATCTCGCGTTGGATCCAAGAACATGCTATCCTTCCCACCTGACCCGCTAGCCACGACCATCTGCTAAAAGCAACTGAATTCTAATTTGCCTGCAGGTTGTAAGGAATGTCGGGTGAACTCGTAAAATCTTTTTCCATCATTGATTCAGAAATTAACCTGCACAATGTATGTCCTGCGTGAAAAACGCAGGACATACTCTATTTTTAGGGCATTTTTGAACTCATTCCAAAGTACTTTTAGGGTGTGTTACGGGCGAAACTAAATTTGACAATTCAGATAACACCATTCCATAGCAGAGTTTCAAAGATTCCTGCCAAAATTTATCAATAAGTCTTGAAAAACGCTCAGTTGCCGTGTCAAAATAAATTTAAATCAACTGATCACTACATTCGACAGTTGGTGCTGGAAAAGTGCCTAACCACTTTGCAGAGGGAGGGGGCTTATTCGGCACCTTCTTTATTACAATCCATACAAATAAAACATTCGATTAGGTGCTGCGAAGGGGGGAGCCAGATGAAGGATATAAAGCAAAAGAATGAGCCAGTGCTGGGGAAAAAGTCGGTTCTGGTGTTAGTTTTGTGCAGTCTTCTGTTTGTGTCTTCCATCATCCTGCTTTTCATGCAGCAAAAGCAGAGGCTGAATGAGGAGTTCGAAAGCATGGTGACCAGCAGCCTAAACATTCATACCCACAACAACGCCGCTCGGATCAATCAGGTTATCACGGACGCAAGCAGCACCATACGGGCGGCGGAAGCCATGCCCCGGTTTATTGACGGCCATTGGTCCCAAGGATTTTTAGAGCAAATAAACGTCATGAACCCTACCCATGCCATCGAATATATCACCCGGGAGGAGATGGTGGCGGGTGCTTTGGAAAGGGAAACCTATCAGCGGTTGAACCGGGGTGAAACCGTGGTGAGCGACATACGCTATTACGAACCCTTGGCGGGCTATTATTTTTCCGTGATTACGCCGCTGCTGGAGGATGGCGGAGTAACGGGTGCTCTATATACCCGCATACAGGCGGACGGCTTGCTCCCGGAGATTTCCGATAGCGCCGTCTACAAGCACGTGCAAAGCTGTCTAGTCACCTCCGATGGGCGCATCATCTTTAACACATATGAACCGAACCAAAAAGGCAACCTGTTCACCGATTTAGGAAAATATGGCCTGACTCGGGCGGAAGTGAACCAAATTGCTAGCATCATCAGTAGCCGGGATATGGACAGCACCACATTCAACCGCAAGGGAGAAACCTACTTCGTATCTGCGGATCAATTGGAGTATAACGATTGGCATCTGGTAACCTTTGTGCGGGGGCCGGACGTACTGTTGCGTTCGGAGCGTATCTTTAAAGATGTGGTAGGTACTAGCATTGCATCCATCCTGCTGACCACCGTGGTAGGTTGCATTGTATTTATCATGCTTCTTTCCAGCAGAAAAAGATTGGAACAGGCGCAGCGGTGCTATGTTATGCTGGCCCAGCGGCTTCAGGCCATGTTCAATCAGCACAATGCAATCCAACTGATTTTCGATCCTGCTTCTAGATGTATCATGGACGCAAACCCTGCGGCCTGCAAGTTTTACGGCTATTCCAGAGAAGAGCTTCTCAGCCTAAAGATTTCGGATATTAATATGCTTCCATCCGATCAGCTTGAGAAAAGATTTCAAAGTTTAAATGAACAAAACCACTGTTCTGCTGTCCCCTATCGCTTAAAAAGCGGAGAGACTAGGCTGTTGGATGTCTATTCCAGCCCCATTATTGACGGGGAAAGTAAACTACTCTATTCCATTATTTTTGACGCGACGGATCGAGAAATGTATCGTAATGAGCTAATGAAGGAAAAGGAATTGCTTGAGACGACGCTGCGGTCAATCGGAGATGGCGTAGTCACAACGGACAACGGTGGCATGATCACCAGCCTGAACGGTGTGGCCCAGGAATTAACGGGCTGGGATAACAATGCGGCGATTGGCAGGCCTTTTAGCGATGTATTTATCCTGCAAAATGAAGATACCAAGCAGCCGATAGAGAATCCAATCCAAAAGGTACTCGAAACAGGTCGAATTGTTGGTCTTGCGAATCACACAGAGCTGATAAATCGTCATGGACAGTGCCTCCCAATTGCCGACAACGCTGCACCCATAAAAACAAAAGATGGACAGACTAACGGCGTTGTGATGGTATTCCGTGATGTCAGCAGTGAAAAAGAGCATAGTAAGCAAATTAAGTTTTTAAGCTATCATGATCCTTTGACCGGTCTTTACAACAGGCGCTACATAGAGGAAGCAATGATCCGACTGGATAGGGCAGAGTATCTGCCAGTTTCTGTAATTATGGGGGATGTCAACGGCCTTAAAATCACAAATGATGTATTTGGACACAGAACCGGAGATGTTTTGCTGAAAAATGTAGCCAGGCTATTGGAAAAGAACTGTAAAGGGGATGATTTAATCGCTCGCTTGGGCGGCGATGAATTCGTTATTTTAATGCCCAAGACAAGCTTAAAAGCAGCGGAAGCAGTTATTCACAGAATTAAAAATACTCATATCGCCATGGAAGGCAGCAACCTGTCCCTTAGCCTATCCCTTGGCTGCGCCAGCAAAGGTACGATGGAAAGCAGTATCCAGGCTGCCATACAGGAAGCTGAGGAATATATGTATCACCAGAAGCTTTTAGACGGCAAGAGCTATCGGAATGCAATCATCAGTACTTTGCTTGCTACACTCTATGAAAAGAGCAATGAGACTGAGGGTCATTCAAAGCGGATAGAAAAATACTGTCATGCCATAGGAAGAAAGATTCAGCTTTCTTCAAAAGAGATGGATGAGCTTTCCTTGCTTGCTCTCCTGCATGATATCGGGAAGGTCAGTATTAATCCAAATATCTTGCAAAAGTCCGGTACTCTTACCTCTGCAGAATGGGACGAGATGAAACGGCACCCTGAAATCGGTTATCGTATTGCCCAGGCGACCCCCGATCTGGCAATTGTCTCAGACTTTATCCTTTCACACCACGAACGCTGGGACGGAGAAGGTTATCCGCGTGGATTAAAAGGAGAAGAAATCCCTCTCGTTTGCCGCATTCTGGCGGTGGTGGATGCCTTCGATGCCATGACCAACGACCGTGTATACAGGAGGGCCATGACTGTCAAAGAAGCAATCCTGGAACTTGAAATAAACGCTGGTAACCAATTTGATCCAGAGGTTGCAAGTCTTTTAATCGAGATCATTATGAACGAAGATGATGGCGCCAGTAAATAGGCTATGCCTGCAAATTGAGTACCTAATCAAGAAGATAATGGTTAAAAATTTTAGAAGTTGCTTACAGGCGAGAGATAGGTGAAAAGATGAAACTACAGTTTGACAAGGATTTATCCTATCAAAAACAAGCGGTAGCTGCGGTAGTGGATTTATTTAAAGGACAAACTCTTATGCAAGCTAACTTTACGGTCACTGACTGGGATCAACAAATTGGTATGCTAGACACCGGTCATGGTGTAGGCAATAAGCGGGAGCTAGATGAAGCGGCTATTCTAAAAAATCTACAAGCCGTGCAATTAAGGTATGGTTTAGCCCAGACTAAAATGCTTGGGAAAGGCAAATACGACTTTGCTGTGGAAATGGAAACCGGCACAGGGAAAACCTATGTCTATCTCCGCACCATTTTAGAGTTGAACAAGAACTATGGCTTTACCAAGTTCATTATCGTTGTACCCTCCATCGCCATTAAAGAAGGGGTCTATAAATCTTTGCAAGTTACCAAGGAACATTTTAAAGACCTCTACGATAATTGCATCTATGAGTTTTTTATCTACCATAGTGAAAAACTGGAGCAGGTGCGTAATTTTGCGGTTAGTGACAATATCCAGATCATGATCATTAATATTGATGCTTTCCGTAAAAGTTTTGAGAATACCGGTAAAGAAAGTAAGGCCAATATCATTCACCGTAGAAACGATCGCATGAATGGTATGAAACCCATTGAATTAATTCGGGAGACCAACCCGATCGTGATCATTGATGAACCTCAATCGGTGGACACCACACCCAAGTCCAAAGAAGCTATAAAATCCCTCAATCCCCTGTGTACCTTACGCTATTCTGCTACTCATGTGGATAAACATAATTTGGTGTACAAACTGGATTCGGTAGATGCCTATGAACTGGGCTTAGTCAAACAAATCGAGGTAGCCGGCTTAGAATCTAAGGATTATCATAATAACGCCTATTTAAAGCTGGTCAGTGTGGATAATAAAAAATCCCCCATTACGGCTAAAATCGAAATTGATGTGCACAGGAAAGGCCAGGTTCAGCGTAAAACCGTCACGGTAAAACAGGGAGATAATTTATACGAGAAATCCGGCAGTCGAGATGTTTATCAGGACTATATCGTGAATGAAATCTACTGTGTCCCAGGCCAGGAATATGTTAATTTTACCAGCAAACAGGAAATCTTACGCATCGGTTTATCACTGGGGGATATCGATGACCTAGCCATCAAGCGTCAGCAAATCCGTAAGACTATTGAAGAACATTTAGATAAAGAGCTACGTTTTAAGGATCTGGGAGTCAAGGTTCTTAGTCTTTTCTTTATCGATCGGGTGGCTAACTACCGCTATTACGATGAACAAGGGAATCCCCGGCAGGGTAAATACGCCATCATCTTTGAAGAGGAATACAAGGATTTAATTACTTTGCCCAAGTATCGTACACTATTGGGGGATATTGATGTAGATAGTGCCCTGGCAGGAGTTCATAATGGTTATTTTTCCCAGGATAAGAAAGGGACATTTAAGGATACCAGTGGGAAAAGCCAAGCCGATGAGGATGCCTACAATCTCATCCTGCGGGATAAAGAAAAATTATTAAGTTTTGCTACCAAGCTGCGCTTTATTTTCTCCCACTCAACTTTGCGAGAAGGCTGGGATAACCCCAATGTATTTCAAATCTGTACCCTCAATGAAACCTCCTCTGAGGTAAAAAAACGCCAGGAAATTGGCCGGGGGTTGCGCCTTTGTGTCAATCAGCAGGGCGAGCGCCTGCGTGGCTTTGGAATAAACATTTTAACGGTAATGGCCAATGAAAGCTATGAAAGTTTTGCCAAAGGCTTGCAGGAAGAGATTGAAAGGGAAGAAGGCATTAAATTCGGCGTGATAGAAACCCACTTCTTTGCCAACCTTTCTCTCAGGCAGCCAGAGGGAGACTTTATCTATCTAGGTCGGGAAGCATCGGAACAACTATACAAATTCTTTGTGGCCAGGGAATATATTGATGTCCGGGGAAAAGTGCAGGATAAGTTGAAAACGGCTCTCAAAAATAACGCTCTGGAGCTGCCCAAGGCGTACGAATCTGCCAGAACTGACATTGTAACCCTTGTTAAGAAGGTTAGCGGTACCCTACCTATTAAAAATACCGCCGACAGACAGAAAGTCAGTTTGAATAAGCAGGTATTCCTGAGCGAAGAATTCAACTTACTTTGGGATAAAATTAAGTATAAAACCACCTATGCTGTTGATTTTGATAGCAAGAAACTTATCGACAAGTGCTGTGGAGAAATACAAAACAATGTACGCGTTGAAGCAGCCAGGCTCATCTATACCAAAGCAACCTTGGATATTGCCGCCGGGGGCGTTGCAACCACTGAAAAAAAACGAGAATCGGTGCTGACTACCAACCTGCGGGAAACCCTGCCGGACATTATCTCCTTTTTGCAAAATGAAACCAGCCTTACCCGTAGGACCATCGTAGATATCTTACTAAAAAGCAATACGTTGCACCTGTTTAAGAAAAATCCTCAAAAATATATGGATAAGGTAGCCAAAATTATTTCCACACAAATGCGGTTGTTTATTGTGGATGGTATCAAATACACCAAAATTGGTGATAAAGAATATTACGCCCAGGAGCTATTTCAGGATAAGGAGCTCTTCGGCTATCTCTCAAAAAATATGCTGGAGAGTTCTAAATCTGTTTATCAGTATGTGATTTACGATTCCGCCAATGAAGCCGGTTTTGCCGAAAGGTTTGAGCATAACCCAGGGGTTAAACTCTATGCCAAGCTACCAAATTGGTTTAAAATTTCTACCCCTCTGGGAAGTTATAACCCCGATTGGGCGGTGCTAATTGAAAAGAATGGTGAGCAAAAGCTCTATTTTGTGTTGGAAACCAAGGCTACTATTTTACCTGAGGCACTAAGGCCTACGGAGTATGCAAAAATGAAGTGCGGCTATAAACACTTTGAAGAACTGGGGCATGGTGTAGCATTTAAAGATGTAGATAATTTTAAGACATTTATCGAAGAAGTGTAGGGAATGGTTTTCAATAGTTTGCGGTTCAGGAGTATGGGGGGTATTCACTTGGAGGAGGACAACAATATGTTGGAAGCATCCCTTAATGGCACGAGTTTAGACCTGGTTTCAGAAAATGTAAAGAAACTGAAGATACTCTTCCCGGAAATTGTGACTGAGGATAAAATCGATTTTGCAATGCTGCAAGCAGTTTTAGGTCAACATATAGATCATGCTAATGAACGGTATAGTTTTACTTGGCAAGGTAAAGTCCAGGCCTTGCGATTATCGCAAACTCCGTCCACTGGGACGCTGCTACCTTGCCAGGAGGAGAGCAAGGACTGGGATACCACACAAAACCTCTATCTGGAGGGAGACAATTTAGAGGTTTTAAAACTGTTGCAAAAGGCCTATCACAATAAAGTGAAAGCTATTTACATAGATCCACCCTATAATACAGGTAATGATTTTGTTTATTCCGATGATTATAGAGATAACCTAGAAAACTACCTACGCCTGACCGGGCAAAAAACGGAGGATGGCTTAAAGCTTTCTACCAATAGTGAAAAAGCGGGTCGCTATCATACCAACTGGTTAAATATGATGTATCCACGCTTACGATTAGCCAGGAATTTACTGACAGACGATGGCGTGATCTTTATCAGTATTGATGATAACGAGCTGGATAACGTAAAGAAGCTTTGCAATGAAGTTTTTGGAGAAAACAACTTTATTGATATCTTCTCCTGGGTTAAAACGGAGACCCCTGCCAACCTGTCTAAAAAAACCAAAAAGGCAGTGGAATATATCCTTTGCTATGAAAAAAATAAAAATGACCACAAGTTCAAAGGATTGAGAAAAGAAAGTAAAAGTAGTAACGGACTGCTGAATCAAAGCAATGCGGTGAAAAGATTAGTATTTCCTAAGCAGGTGGTAGATACTTCTTTAGCAGATGGGGTGTATCAGGCTGGCCAATATGGTACCAGCAGTTACAAGATAATCTTACTGGAGGACACAGAGGTTAAAGACGGGTATTTCACTAAGGATGTCATTTTGGAAGCCAATTTTAAGTGGGGCCAGGATAAATTAAATAAGGAAATAGAGGCGGGGACGAAAATTTCGATTAAGACCATCGCATTCTCGCCCTCTTATGAAAAGAAGGAATATGAACCTGAGGTTCCCTGGAATTTAATTAATCGAAGCTTCAACGTAAAAACCAATGAAGAGGCCAGTAAGGAATTGGAGCGATTATTTGGCTTTAAAGTTTTTGATTATCCGAAACCTGTCAGCCTAGTAAAATATCTTCTGAATTTTAATGTTGGTCAGCATGATGTAGTTCTGGACTTCTTTTCAGGTTCTGCCACCACAGCCCAAGCGGTATTGCAGCTAAACGCTGAAGATGGGGGTAACCGAAGATTTATCATGGCGCAACTGCCCGAACCCTGCGCTCTGACTTCAGAAGCTGTCAAGGTAGGATATAAAAATATCTGTGAAATAGGCAAAGAACGTATTCGTCGGGCAGGGGCAAAAATGAAAGCAGAACAAGGGAGTGCAGTGGAGGGGCTGGACATAGGTTTTAAAGTATTCAAGCTGGCTAGTTCCAATTTTAAAAAATGGAACCCCGATTTGGCCGATTTGCAAACAAGCCTGGAAGATATGATTTCAAACTACGTTCAGGGACGGACTGAAATGGATGTGGTCTATGAAATTATGCTGAAGTATGGCATCGATCTCGCCGTCCCAATGGAGGAATATGATGTTAACGGCAAAAAACTTTATTCCCTAGGTTTTGGCTCCCTGGTGATTTGCCTGGACGATGATATTACCACAGCTCTAATCGATAGTATCATTCAGCTTAAGGATAAACTAGCCCCCGAAAAGATGCGGGTGGTTTTTAAAGATAACGGTTTTAGAAACGATGCAGTAAAAACCAATAGTAAAGAAATTCTTAAACAAGCCAGAATTGGGGAGTTTGTCACGATATAGTTGGAGAATGCCAAAATAGTAATCTCCCCACTTGATTAATCGTGTTATTTGTGTTTCTTGTCAAGGATAAAAAATTATATTATTCTATGTAGAATGGTTAAATATAGTCTTAAAAGGTGAGTCTGGTGGAATTTGAAGCCAAACTAGAACAGATTGAGATATTGCAAAGTAATCATGTTACATTATTTAGAAACTACATCCAGAAAAAATTTCCTACGGCTAGTCCAGAAGAGAGATCCATCATCTTAGCCGATGCAGTTTATAAAGCAATGAATAAGCATATCGAAGAATTTGATACAAAGATCAGGGATAGGGTTAAACATGAGGTTCTTAAACGAGCTGTAATGAAAGATAATTACAATATCAAGGGAACGGATATTTTTTATGCTTGTCTTGCTCTAAAAGATACGGAAGAGGAGCTTAAAGAATCGTTAGTCATTTGGCTGAATAACAAATGTAATTCTTCCATTAAAAAGGAATATCTTGATCAATTGTATCGCAGGCAGTCCACTTCTTCTGACGAATGGATAGAATATGACCTAGGCCGAGCCGGGACCTTTAAAAACAAGGTATTGTTACTGCAACAATTGCTAGATAGGATTCATGTTACTTATACTTATGTAAAGCAAAAAATTACTGCTAGAAAGCTAGCTTATTCTAGGGTAGTTGCTTCATTTTTGATAACAACCGTTTTTATTACCTATTTAGCCATTGGAAATATGGATGATGTATTTTTAGAACAAAATAATTCTAAAAATGCACAGGCGGAAGAGGTCACTGGAAAACAAATAAGTAACAGTAGTTTGCCTAATTATTTAAGATATAGGGAGGTCGATAAAGATAGTTTAGTTACATATTTAGTAAGGAAGAACTCCCTACTAAGCGAAGAAAAATATATTTCTGCAATCATTCAAGCTTCCTTTGAACTGGATGTTAACCCATTACTATTAATTGCGATTACGGGTCAGGAACAAGCCTATGTTCCTAAAAATCACAGTAATGCAGCCATTATTGCTAATAATCCATTTAATGTTTTTGGCAGTTGGCAAGTCTATAACACGGATATTCTTGATTCAGCCAGGATTGCTGCAAGAACTGTGGTAGAACTCAGTAAGAATAGACCTCAAGCAATAGATCCAATAGTTTGGATTAATCATAAATATGCTGAAGACAAGAGATGGCATGAAGGAGTTAACAAGAACTTTGCGGATATAAACCGAGAAGTAAAGACCATGGTAGATTCTTTGTAAATTGGCATGTACCTAGTAGAGGGTAACCATTCGTCAATGCAATTATTATCCAGCTTGTTGTTAGAAGGTATAGTACCTTTGGCTATTGAACATAATAAATGTTATTCTTTATAAGAAAGCGGGAATAAGTATGGCCATTATTGGGACAGGTTCTGCCGGATTTGACTGTACCGTTGGATGTGACGAGATTCCGTGGGCTGGATAGTATTTTTCTTTGCGGCCTGGTTGCTGGCGTTATTATTAGTACCAATAAAAGAGTGGAGGAAATTGTGGCCTGCTGGCATAGTTGGCCTAATCCTTTTATATCTCATTGACATATTATTAATCAAGCTGGGAGCTATTAGTTACAGGACAGATCATACATTATTATATAAATTAGTTGGCTTGCCCACATTTTATTGGACCAGTGCATTTCCTGCTGCTATGATACTAGTTTATCATTATCCCTCCCAAAATTGGCAAAGGGTTCTTTATATCCTTTTTACAGCAGGACTTTTTCTAGGGCTTGAAATAATAATGGGCTGGTTAGGATACTTTTATCCTAGGCAATGGTCATCAGTAATAGCTTATTGTTTAGATGTCGGTGGTTTTTTGGTGGTAATATCGCTGTCTCGATGGGTTTTGGCATTGATGATGAACATCAAAAATCAATAGATATAATCCTCCTGTTTTTAAGCAACCTTGTGAAGCCCTTTTCCTCAGAAGAAAAGGGCTTCACAAGTGAAACTACTCAGATTATTCTTGAAACTACTTGGAAAAAATGATAAAATTACTAAGTTGAATTGACAAGCTTAGACAGTTTTCAATCAATTAAGTACCAAGTGGGGTCGGCATTATAATTCCAAAATACATGTTAAATTTATTGTGGGGGAGAGGGTTAGTATGAGAAAGAAATTGTCATTATTCTTAGTAATGGCTCTATCAGCGGTTATGCTATTAACCGGGTGTGGGTCAAGTAGCAGTCCAGAACCGACAAAAGAACCGGCAAACGAGCCAGCAGCCACCAAGGGTGGAACCTTTAAGATTGGTCTGGAATGTGGTTATGCACCATTCAACTGGACTCAAATGGATGGGTCCAATGGTGGTGTTAAAATTGATGGCAATGCAGAATATGCAGGTGGATACGATGTAGAAATCGCTAAAAAGATTGCTGAAGGTTTAGGAAAAGAATTAGTTATTGTTAAGACCGAATGGGATGGTCTGGTACCGGCATTAACTTCAGGCAAAATTGATGCCATTATCGCAGGTATGTCACCTACCGCAGAACGTAAGCAGACCATTGACTTCTCAGATAACTACTATAAATCAAACTTAGTTATGGTTGTTAAAAAAGGTGGAAAATATGAGGGAGCTACTGCTATCCAAGATTTCAAAGGAGCGAAAATAACGGCTCAATTAAATACATTCCACTATTCAGTAATTAAACAAATTGAAGGTGTAGCCCAACAGCCGGCTATGGATAATTTCCCAGTGATGAGAGTTGCTCTTGAATCGGGGATTATTGATGGGTATGTCTCAGAACGCCCAGAAGGTGTTAGTGCAACAGCCGCTAACGACAAATTTGCCATGGTAGAATTTAAAGAGGGATTCAATACCTCCGATGATGATACCGCAATTGCCGTGGGTGTGGTAAAAGGGAGCCCCTTAACTGAACAAATTAATAAAATTTTAGCAGGCATCTCAGAGGAAGAACGTACAAGTATTATGGATACTGCTATCAAGAATCAACCTGCAGCTAAATAATAATTATGTAAAACCGGGTGCCTTAAGCACCCGGTTTTATAACGATATTAAAGGAGGACTAAGATGAGCTTTGAGTGGATAATCAAAATTATTTTAGAAAATGGTCCAATGTTCATTCGTGGCGCAGGTATTACCCTTTTAATTTCCATTACTGGTACCATCTTAGGTTCCCTTATTGGTTTAATAGTAGGTGTTATACGTACTATGCCAATGCCTGAACGGGGATCAAAAAGAGTAGCTCTGAAAGTTACCAATGCTATTCTTTCTGCTTATATAGAATTCTTCCGTGGAACACCTATGATTGTGCAAGCGATGGTTATTTTTTACGGTTCCGCTTTAGCCTTTGGGTGGGATATGGACCGATTAGTTGCAGCTATCTTTATCGTATCGATTAATACAGGGGCTTATATGTCAGAAATTGTTCGTGGTGGTATTATTTCCATCGATAGAGGACAATTTGAAGCGGCTCATGCGATTGGCATGAATCACATTCAGACAATGCTAAACGTTGTGTTACCACAAGTAATTCGGAATATTTTACCAGCAACAGGTAATGAATTTGTAATTAATATCAAAGACACCTCAGTACTTAACGTAATCTCTGTAACAGAATTATATTTCCAGACAAAATCGGTAGCTGGCAATAACTTTAGGTATTTTGAATCTTTTTTCGTGGCCTGTATTATTTATTTTATAATGACCTTTACAGTAACAAGAATTTTACGTTTTATCGAAAAGAAATTAGATGGTCCGGAAAATTACATCTTGTGTGGTAATCAAATGCAAGTAGAAAGACCTGAAGATATGTTGCGAAGAACAAAACCGTGATGAAAATAATAATAAACGAAGGATGAGTACTATGGAAAAAGTGGTTGACATACAACATCTAAGCAAATCCTTTGGTAATCATGAAGTGCTAAAAGATATTGATTTCTCCGTTAATAAAGGAGAGGTAGTCTGCATCATTGGTTCATCTGGATCGGGTAAATCAACACTTCTTCGTTGCATTAACCTGTTAGAAAAACCAAGTGGTGGTCAAATCATTTATAAGGGAGAAAATATTTTAGATGATCAGCATGATATCTATGCCTACCGTACCAAGTTAGGTATGGTATTCCAACAATTCAACTTATTTAATAACCATGATGTTTTAGGCAATTGCGTTGTAGGACAAATGAAAGTATTAAAGCGCTCCAAAGCAGATGCCGAAAAAGTAGCTATGAGATATTTAAAAGTTGTTGGGATGGATCAATATATTCATGCAAAGCCAAAACAATTATCGGGTGGCCAAAAACAGCGCGTGGCGATCGCCAGGGCACTTTCTATGGAACCGGATGTGATGTTGTTTGATGAACCAACATCAGCCCTTGATCCAGAGATGGTAGGAGAGGTTCTCACAGTTATGAAAGAACTTGCCGAATCCGGTCTTACAATGTTAATTGTAACGCATGAGATGGGGTTTGCTAAAGATGTGGCGGACCGTGTGGTATTTATGGATAAAGGGGTTATTGCCGAGGAGGGGAGCCCGGAGCAAATATTTAATAATCCAACACAAGAACGTACCAGGGAATTTTTAAAACGCACCTTATCAATGTAATAAACGAGTTAGGGTGAGTCAGGGATGGTACCCTGACTCTTTTTGTACATCCGGTCGGCAACCAAGACAGAGGTGTTAACGCCTTAACTGGACTCCCTCAGTTGTAACAAAGTTGATTCTAGCCATTTTATGTATGTAAGGTTAGATTGACTTTCCAGGTATTCTTTGTATAACCCATTGCTTTGCCCTACTTCAAAGGGAAGTTCATTTTTAGCCTCTATAAAGAACTCTACGATGTTATCTTCAGGATAAAAGAACGATTCACTCCACTTGACAAACGCACCATTTTCTCCCTCATAGATCGGTTTTTCAAATGTTTTGTTATATGTTTTAAAGTTCGTCAAATCGCAAACAACATGGAGCATGTCCTGCTGTTCAGAAATGTAGGTCAGTTCAGCCATCATACCGTTTTCCAGCCCGGTGGAATACTCCGGTATATCTTGGGTAAAGGTTAGTGTTGGCTGCTTTTCGGTAAAAGCTATAAATTTTTTATCATATCGATTAATTATGTCCCAAAACTCTCTTGCCAGCAAAATACGTCACCCCTTTCTTACACAGTTTTACCTATTTTAGATAAATCTACCTTATGAATTATACGGAAATTACGCCTGTTTGGGAATAGTAAGATTTAGCAGTAAGCAATATCAAATGAAACTTAGGGTAGATTTTCAATTTCATTTTGCAAGGCTAACATTTTTGAATCTAACGCTGCAACAATATCAGCTGTTTCTTTCAGACGATGTTGGATGCTGGATGGTATGCCTTTATTGTATTTATAATAAATTTTATGTTCTAAGCTAGCCCAAAAATCCATGGCAATGGTTCGAATCTGAACTTCTACAGCAAGATGTTTTGCTCCACCGGATAAGAAAACGGGAATTTCAATAATTGCGTGGAGGCTCTGATACCCATTTGGTTTGGGGTTTTTTACATAATCTCTTATTTCCAGTACTCGAACATCATCTTGTGAACAAATCAGGTCTAAAATATTGTAGATATCTGTTGTAAAGGAACAAATAATCCGTACACCAGCGATATCTCGTATATGTAGTTGAGCATTTTCATAAGAAATGGCAAGACTTTTACTTTTTAATTTCCCTACTATACTGTCTGGCTTTTTCAATCTAGTTTTAATATGTTCGATAGGATTGTAATCATGCATAATCTGAAATTCCTCATTTAAAATAGTAAGCTTTGTTCGCATTTCATCTAAGGCAAATTTATAGGTAATTAAAAATTTAGTCCATTCCTTCATTGTCTGATCAATACAGGTTTCACGCATGACAGAAACTCCTTCATAGTAGATTACCTGATCCTGGTTACAAAATCGGCGACAACAATCGAGTAAAGGACTCTTTTGCTTTCTGGAATCGTGAACGTTGCTCATATTCATCTAAGGATAATTCACAACAGTTCTCGATATCCTTTTCGTAAATTTGCAACATCCGGGTACCGATTTCTCTATTGTATAGAAAAGCGTTTGTCTCAAAATTTAATTTGAAGCTGCGAATATCGAAATTGGCTGTTCCCACAGAGGTGGCTAGGCCGTCCACGACAATGGTTTTGGCATGGAGAAAGCCTTTTTCATACAAAAAGCATCTAACGCCTAATGGCAATAAGTCTCCTAAATAGGAGTAAGTGGCCCAATACACCATCTTGTGATCGGGAACCCGCGGAATCATGATACGAACGTCTATACCCGATAAAGCGGCCAATCGTAAGGCATTCAGTAAACTCTCATCTGGAATAAAATAGGGCGTCTGGATCCAGACGCATTTTTTTGCCTTGTAAATCATTTTTATGTAGGCATCTTTGATTTGTTCTCTCTCATTATCAGGTCCACTTGAAACGATTTGGATGCCGATTTGACCAATGGGAGCTTCAGTGGATTGCTCCATAGGAAAGTACCGCGGGGCGGCCTGTAGTGGATCAGACGAAGCCAAATTCCAATCCAGAAAAAATTGAGCCTGAAGCTGCAGAACGGCACTGCCGCAAATACGTAAATGAGTATCTCGCCAATAGCCAATACGCTGATCTAATCCCAGGTACTCATTGCTAATATTAAACCCGCCAAGAAAACCAATCTGTCCGTCGATAATGACTAGCTTACGGTGGTTACGATAGTTTACCCGAATATTTAAATAAGGGATTTTTGATGGAAAGAAAGCGGCTGCTTTTCCTCCTGCCTCATTAAAAGGACGGAAAAATTGATTAGATAAGTTAGCACTGCCAACATCGTCATATAAAAGACGAATTTCGACACCTTCTTTGGCCTTGCTAATCAAAGCATCCCTTAATCGTCTCCCAATATCATCATCAATGAAGATGTAATACATAAGGTGAATGTGATCTCTGGCTTCTTCAATTGTTTTAAACAACGCCTCAAACTTTTCTTTTCCGTCTGTAAAAACATCCACACTATTATCCTGTGTGTACAATGCCATTCCACTGCTCAAATTCATCATAATCATATCCTGGTAGGCCGCTGCCTCTGGGTCACAGAAGGGGTATTGATTTTGCGAAAACTGGTCCCATTGGCTACCCAGGATGTTAAGTACGATGCTTTGTTCTTCTTCTTTGAGTTTATATAATTTTCTTCTGCTCATATTTTGACCAAAAATTAAATATAGGATAAAACCAAGCACTGGCAAAAACAGCAAAACCATTAGCCAAGCCCAGGTTTCTGCAATATTTCTTCTCTCCATAAAAATGACAATGATGGCCAGAAAAATATTGAGGATTGTAATGATCGTATATATATTTTGGAGAAGGATCGTTGTAATCTCGTGCATGCTATGCCATCACCTCTTAGAAACTATCTACTTTCTCTGCGTTATCTATTCCGCCAAATATTGCTAAAATAGTCAGTGCGAGGATAATTTTACCTTTTCTGCGGCCACGTTAGCAAGACCGTTTGCTATGTAACATCTTGCTAATATATTTATTGTTCTTAAATATGTCTATTTTTATAATAGACTGGCACTGGACAATGGAAATTTGGAGATGATGGATGACAAAAAACAGTTTGAACATAATAAAGTATTGCTACGAATTTATTACTATCGGATAAATGGGGGCTAACAATGGTAAAATATCCAGCTTTATTCTTACTAATTTTTCTAACTCTCTTCTGCCAGATTCCCGTTTATGCTGTGGAAAAAGAAAAAATATCTATAGATAAGCCGGAGCAGGAGGTTTATGCGGAGGATATTTATCAACAATTTCCTGATATGGATCGATCTTATGAAGGACCGTTGCCCTGGGAAGGCGACCCCTTGTTTCAAGCTACCTTAACAAAAAATAATACCCCTATCAAAATGGCAGCTTATAAGGCTACCCTGCACGACCCGTTACCCGGTGAAGAGTACAACGTAGGCTTGGCTGCAAGCCAACTATCGGGTAAGGTAGTACAGCCCGGTGAGATTTTCTCCCAGAATGGTGCCATCGGTCCTTATACCTCTTACCGGGGTTACCAGGCTGGGCCGACTTATTCCGGTAGTAATGTAACCACTACGGTAGGCGGCGGCGTTTGTAAGATTGCCTCACTCCTTTACAATGTAGCTACCTTTAGCAATTTAAAGATAGTTTTACGTAGCCCACACTCCATGACTGTACCTTATGTGCCGCCGGGGCAGGATGCCACGGTATTTTATGGTATAAAGGACATACGGTTTTTAAATAACACCAGTGGCCCGGTGTTAATTTGGTCTCAGAAGGTCGATAATAGCGTTTACATGGCCTTTTACGGCCAACAAAGCCCCCCCAAAGTTACCTGGCACCACGTGGTTACTAAACGATTAAATTACTGGATAGTGGAACGATTAAACCCTGCTTTATTACCGGGAGAAGAAAAAATAATGATGCCCGGCCAAGAGGGGCTGGTTGTACGATCTTGGGTTACAGTAGAATACCCAGATGGCACCGTTACCTCCCAAAAACGGGGCACCAGTTGGTATAGCGCAGGTCCGTGCATTATTGAACACGGACCTCGCTGAAAAAATTAGTGTTTGTCGTTAAGCGATAAATCTCCTTTGGCAATATCCTCCGCTGCCTTCTGCAATACTGTTACAGGTTTAATGATATACCTGTTAGTAATCTGCCAGGAAAAGAGTATCAGTAACAAATAGCCCACTGCACAGGCATAAATGACAGTCATATTTTCCTTAACGGTAACAGCTGAAGCGGTTTCGTACATTTTGGTTGCTTGATCAAAGGTGGTTACCATCTTAACTAACTTGACATTAACAGCCTCCGCCTGATCTATGGCATCAGCAGTGATGCTGCTAATTCCCTGAATATCAGACTTAATGCCTTGCCAGTTTGTTTCTGCTTCCACCAAAAGTTTTACAATCTCTGTGTTTTTTGTTTTCGTTACCTCTACCTTGGTTCCCCCTACTTCCAAGGAGCCACCTGTTTTTAAAGCACCAAGGGATTCTTCAAAAATATCCATGGCCTTTTTTAAGTCCTCTTGGTGTTGGGAATTTGCTGATAAAACAAAGCCAAACACATCCTTGGCCATGCGTTGACTTAGCATCCGCTGCCGTCCTGCAACGTTAACCCGTACAGCATCCTCCTGTTGGGCACGGTTCATAGCTATAATGAGATTGATTTGCAAAACAGTGGTGGCTAACACGAGTATAAGTGGGATTAACACCTTCCATTTTAAGCTTAAATTCTTCATAGCATCCTCCGCTTTATAGCTTGAATTTTTTAACCATACCCTGCAGATCATCGGATACACTGGCCAATATTTCAATATTACTGTTAACTTCCTCAAGGGTTGCGGTCTGTTCTTCCACCGCTGCGGCAATATTTTGTACCCCGCTGGATATTTCCTGGGTAGCTGAGGCCATATCCTCAACCTGGGAGCTAACTCCGTTTACGGCATCATGGATTTGTACAAAGGAGGTAGATGTTACCTGTACAATTTCACTTCCTTTAACAGCTTCCTGGCTGGTGCTTTCCATCTTGGAGACAATTTCTAAAATTTCTACTTGAATCCCGTTAATTAAGTTACTGATTTCCTTGGTGGACTGGGCTGATTCCTCTGCCAGTTTGCGTACTTCGTCTGCCACTACGGCAAACCCCCGGCCATGTTCTCCAGCCCTGGCAGCCTCAATGGCAGCATTTAGGGCCAAAAGATTGGTCTGGTCGGCAATATTGCCAATAACCGACAGGATTTGGTTTATTCTGGTAGAAGTAGCATTTAAACGATGAGCTGCTGCCACGGCGTCCTGGGAGGCGGTGGCTATGGAGTTCATTTGAGCAGTCATTTGCTGCATATTTTGGGCTCCGTGATCAGCCAAATCCGCCGATTCTCTGGCCTTAACAGCGACTTCCTGGGCTCGTTCGGCAACATTGTCTGAATTTGCCGCTATCTGCATAATGGTAGCGGCCGTGGAGGAGGATGCTTCTGATACCTGGCTGGTACTTTGGGACATGGTATTGGCTAAATCATTAGTCTGGTTAGATTTTTCTGCTAGTTGACTAATTAGCTCTCGCAGATTTTGCCGCATGGTCATGAATGACCCGGCAAGTTTTCCAATTTCATCAGTGTAATTTAAAGAGCTTTGATTGCTAGGAAGCATGTTTGTAGCCCTCCCCCGAGATTTGTAATACATTAAATTATAGCAGGATTTTCTTACCATTTTAATCTATATTGCATTACAAATTAGTTACAAGGGCGAGTTTTTTATTGGGGTAATTTTCTTACCTTGACATAAAAAAAAGACAAGTGTTATGCTGCTTAAAAGTTGGCGTGTTACGGAGATGATAATCAGTGTCCATACTTATGGGAATCAAGGATTTTGTTCAGGAATATGCTGAAACAATCTCCGATGTGTTGGAGCTGGATGTGACAATCGTTGATGAACAAGGTATACGTATTGCTGGTACCGGTCCTCATAAAGGAAGTCTATGTCAGGAGGTGCCGCATGGTTCTTTTTTTCGATCTGTACTGGCCAGCGGTAACCCTGGTGTTATTGAAGATATGAGGACAACTTTTTCTTGTAGTACTTGTACCTTGGTTGGGCATTGCAAGGAATTAGCAACCATGGGATTTCCTCTCTTTGCCCGTTCCCAGCCTATTGGCATCATTGGCATTAGTGCCTTTACTGAGGAGCAACGACAGAAACTGATTAATACATCTCCAAAACTATGGAATTTTCTAAAACACATGAGTAATCTTTTAGAAAGTAAGCTGCTTTTACTGAAACAAAATCAATATCTTCAGGACAGAGTAAAAGAAGTTTCAGCAAATGAGCCAAATGCTTTTGGCAAAATATTGGGAAATGATCCTCATTTTAGAGAGGTTTTAGAGAAAGCAAAACAGGTAGCTTCAAGTGCATCAACGGTGCTTATTCGTGGCGAAAGTGGAACCGGTAAAGAAATGCTGGCCCGGGCCATTCATAGTGAGAGTTGTCGTTGTAGAGAGCCCTTTGTTACCATAAATTGTGCTGCCATACCGGAAGCTTTATTAGAAAGCGAGCTCTTTGGTTATGAGGCAGGTTCTTTTACTGGAGCAAATCCCAAAGGGAAGCCAGGAAAGATTGAACTGGCCCAAGGAGGAACGGTCTTTCTAGATGAAGTGGGTGATATGTCTTTAGCTTTACAGCCCAAAATATTGCGTGTTTTGCAAGAGCGAGCTATTGATAGGGTAGGAGGCAAGAAATCAATTCAAGTGGATGTACGGATAATCGCCGCTACCAATCGTAACCTGGAAGCAAAGATGTCCTCAGGGGAATTTCGGGAAGATCTATACTATCGTTTAAATGTTATTCCCCTTTTTTTACCACCTTTACGCAGACATGCTACAGATATACCTTTATATGTTCAGCATTTTATAATGAAATACAACTGCTTTCTTTATAAGGAAATACGGGGAGCAGATTCGGCTTTGCTGGATTGGCTGACAAGGTACCCTTGGCCAGGAAATATCCGCCAGTTGGAGAATGTTATTGAATATATGATCAATATGAGCAACAGCAGTTATTTAAGTATTCAGGACCTTCCCGAACAGTTTCAAGAGAATAAAACCCAATTTGCCTTTGAACGGCTTACGTTAGCTAAATTATTGGCAAATTATGAAGGGAAGCTTCTGCGGGAAAAAGTAAAGCAGGGTGCTTCTACTGCAGAAAAAAATCAGCTAGCTTCAGAATTAGGAATTAGTTTGGCAACTTTATACCGTAAGTTAGAGAAATATAATCTAGGTTGATAAAAACAACATTCAATATTTCTCAATAGGAAGAATTTATTTATCAATTTTGAGAAAATGGCAGGGGCCTGAGCCAATGCCATTTTTTTAACTCTGTAACACTTTTCTTACTTCTGAGAAAAATATGGTTTCCATTGTTAATTAAATGTCCTTTGCCACGGGCTTCAAGGTTGGTATAGTTCTTGCGTGATTATTTGTTAGAAAAACCGTGGGGAGGATATGTTGTGAAGAACAATGCTATTTTTGAAATATTGGATGCAGAACTTGTACTCGCTCTTGGCTGCACTGAACCCAGTGCTGTGGCCTATGCTACCTCCTTAGCTTGTGAGCAGGTTGCCAGTTGTTTTATCGATCAGATAGAAGTATCTGCCAGCATTAATATCATAAAAAATGTTGCAGCCGTTACGATTCCGGGCACGGACGGATGTGGCATGGATTTAGCTGCTGCTTTGGGAGCGGTGAGTAAACGTTCCTCAAAAAAGCTGGAGGTTTTGTCTGAATTGACAGCGGCAGATCACGATCAGGCGAGAAAACTGATTCGCCAAGGGCGTGTAACGGTAGAGATTGCGGATACTCCTTATAAGGTTTATATTGCCGCGACTGTTAGAACGGATAAAGGTGAGGCCACGGTTATTTTGGCCGGCCATCATACCCATGTGGCCAGATTGGTGGTTAACGGGAAAATTTTAGTAGACAATTTTCCCTCAGAGGGTAGTAACTATATTACCCGTTTGGAGCAGGAACTCACCCCGGACGTAATTTGGGACTTTAGCCGAAATATACAAATAAGTAAACTTGAGATGATCAAACAGCTAATCAAGGTTAACACACGGCTTGGTCAAGAGGGCTTAAAGAATCCTTATGGGCTGGCAGTTGGGCGAAGTATCATTAACGGCATAAAAGATGGTTTTTACGTAAACGATCTATGTTCTTATGCTATGGCCTTGACTGCTGCGGGTTCAGATGCTCGGATGGCAGGATGTACTTTACCGGCCTATGCTAATTCAGGTAGCGGTAATCAGGGGATTCAGTCTTCTCTGCCTATCGTAGCCATTGCCCAAAGGTTGAATAAAGATGAAGAATCAATGATTCGTGCCGTTGCCTTGAGTTGTTTGATTACTATTTATATTAAGGCTTCCTTTGGGCGCTTATCCGCTCTGTGTGGTGCAACTGTTGCTGCTACTGGTTCAAGTTGTGGTATTGTGTATCTGCTTGGGGGTAACTTGGCACAAGTTACATTTACCATCAAGAACATGCTGGGAAATGTGACGGGTATGTTGTGTGACGGGGCCAAGTCGGGCTGTGCTTTGAAGATTGCAACCTGTACATCTGCTGCAGTACAATCAGCATTTTTAGCATTGCAAAACATCACCATCCGGGCTACCGATGGCATCATTGAGGAGAAGGTGGAGAATACGGTAGATAATCTGGGCAAACTTTCCAGGCTTAGTTCTACTTCAGCGGATAGGGCAATTTTGGATATTATACTTAATAAAAATATGTAAAGAGATTTGAACTTTAGAATTAGCTGTTTCTCAACAAGGATTATGCCGAATAAAAAACAGGCTAGCTAAATAAATAAAAATTATGATCTATTCCTTTGCAACATCCTTTACTTAATTAAACTACTTATTTATAATTAAGCAAATTTCCTAAGGAGTTGCTTAAAACATGTCATCTAAAGAAGATGTAAATAAAATAAACATTTTGTCTACTTATGAGGATTTTGAAGAGGAACCGGAAGGTAGAGTTTTAGGTCCTTTTTCTCGAATTGCTAAAGGCGGTATTATAATTGGTGAGGATTCGGAGGTCTTTGTGCCTGAAATTTGGGTTAGAAGACTGGGAATAGAGCACGGAGATTGGATGGCTGCTGATCCTTTGGGAATTCTTGATGAGAGTATGTTATACGAGTTTACCGTTATGGAGCGTAGAAACCAAAAAATCCCTTCTAAACGAATGGCGGTTATAGCAGCATTGTTATATCATGCAGGAGAATGGATGGTCTACAACCCGGAGGAAGAAACCACAATAACTCTGAATTCCCGTGAAGTGACAGCCTTAAGGCTTCGGGAAGGGCGGCTTGTAGAGGTCGCTTATATGCAGGGTGAAATAGACAAAGCCCGGATTGCTTGGGTGTTCGAAGAACAAACGCTGGATCAGGTGACTGGCAACAAAGCAAAACAACGAATTCAAAAAACAAAACCACTCATAGATGTTGCAGATCCTCTTTTAGAAGGACGCAAAATCCTAGTTGTTGGGGCTGACTTATATAAAGATTCCTTTCAACGCATGTTTGAACGAAGAGGAGCGATATTTTCCTGGGAATCTGGGTTTCAGGGCGGTACTGGACGTAACATCGAGTCTAAAGTACGAAATTCAGATGTTGTAGTGATTGTAACAGAAATGATGTCTCACCGTTTACCCGATGTAGAGGTGATGTGTAAGCGCCACCGGAAGCCTTTTGTCTATGCACCTTCCAAGGGCTCTACTGGAGCCATCCGAGAGGTGCAACAAAAACTTCATGCAATTTATCAAAGAAAAGAAAAATAAAGCATTACTCTTAAGTGAATCTTAAATATTTTTTCTACTGTAAAAAGCAATTGTTCCATCAGTTCTTTGGCTCGTTTATCTCTGCATAAAGGCAAACTAAGCCTCCGCTGGCGTCTAAAGACTTGGCGGAGGCTTAGTTTTTCTAATCAAAGGGAAGATTCATTAACCTTATTAGTTGGCTGGAGATGATAATGTTATTCTAATGGGTGCTTTTCGTCAAAATAGAATGTAAGTGTAAACAAAAGTTTAAATATGCTTGCATAGCAGGAATTTTAAAAGTAATAAACGAACAATTGACAGAATATAAATAACATTTTTTAAAAGGAGAAAGATAGCTTGCTTAACAGTTCAATCTTATTGGAAAAAATCTTTAACAATGCGCATACGGCAATGGCTATTCTTGATAGGAACTTTAATTTTATAAAAGTTAACGAACTATATGCTAAGGTGGATAATCGTTCAGTAGATGACTTTCCGGGTTATAACCACTTTACATATTATCCTAATGATAATGTTAAAGCTATCTTCGAGCAGGTTGTGCAGACGAAACAAACGTATCAAATTTTTAACAGTGCCTTTATCTACTTCCACAATCCCGAAAGAGGTATCACCTACTGGAATTGGACATTGGAACCGATTACCAATGATCATGATGAAGTGGAAATATTAATTTTAACGCTTGCTGATATTACGGAGCATAGGCAAAAGGAGCTTGAGTTAGAGCAATTCTTTGAACTATCGCAGGATTTGCTATGTATAGTAGACTATAATTTTGTGATAAAACATACTAATTTGGCTTTTAGAACTGCTTTAGGATATGAAAAAAATGAAGTTATTGGGACGAAGATTTTACGTTACATCCATTCAGAAGATTTTAAATCCTTCCCAAAGGACTCTGTTCAATTGTTGCAGAATACACCCAATACTAAATTTGTTATTCGTTTCTGTAGTAAAAAGGGGTTCTATAAATGGATTGAATGGACAAATGTTTTAATCTCAGACCAAGAGGTACTTTGTTATGTTGGCCGGGATATTACCATCAGAAAACAGATGGAGGAAAGAATTGAGCAATCAAATAAGCGAATAACAAGAATCCTGGAAAGCATCAGTGATATTTTTTATACCTTGGATAATGATTGGAATTTTACTTATCTTAACAAAGTTGCACGAGAGACTTATCCTGAAGTTGCACTCGGCCAAAATATATGGCAAGTGTTCCCCAATTTAGTTGAGACTAACTATTATGAACAATACCATGAAGCAAAAAATACCGGAAAACCGGGCAGATTTGAAAGCTTCGCGCCCTATGCCGGGAAGTGGTTGAAAGTAAACATTTACCCCTCCCGGGAAGGTTTAGCTGTTTATCTTATGGATATAACGGATAGAAAAAGAGCCGAAGAAAAAAAAGAACTTGAACACCAACGGCTGCATCTATTAATAAACAGTATGCCGCAATTAGTTTACATACTGGCACCGGACTATTCCATACGATTAGCGAATAGTAAGTTCAAAGAAGTATTTGGCAACACAGATAACAGGCCTTGTTATAAAATATTCTTTGCCAGGGAGGAACCTTGCGAGGAATGTCCCACGACAGAGGTATTTAATAATCAAGTTTCAAATTATTGGGAAGGTACCCTTAGTAACGGTATTAACTATGGAATCTATGAAAACCCGTTTTTTGATCTTGATGGTACACCTTTAGCTGTAAAAATAGCCGTAGACTTAACGGAAAGAAAAAACACGCAACAAGAAATTGCACGTTTAGATAGGTTAAATATGATCGGTAAAATGGCTGCTGGTATTGGGCATGAGGTAAGGAACCCCATGACAACGGTACGCGGCTTTCTTCAGATGCTTGGTAGAAAGCCAAAATTTGCTGAGGAGAAGGATTATTTCGACCTAATGATCAGTGAACTAGACCGGGCTAATTCAATTATTACGGAGTTTTTATCTTTGGCCAAGTGCAGACCTTGTGAATTGGCTAAGCACAACCTAAATCTAATCATCAATGAACTCTTTCCATTACTGCAGGCCGATGCTTTGAATATGGATAAGAATATTTTATTGGAACTAGATAACGTTCCGGATAATTTACTTAATAAAAAAGAAATACGACAGTTAATACTTAATTTGATAAGAAATGGCTTAGAGGCAATGTCCCCGGGAGGCTCCATTTTAATCAAAACGTACACCATTGAGCAGGAAATTGTATTAGCAATTAGCGACGAAGGCCATGGTATTGATGCTTCGATACTAAATAATCTGGGTACGCCATTCCTAACTACGAAGGAAAATGGTACAGGATTAGGTTTAGCTACTTGTTACAGTATCGCGGAACGGAATAATGCTAAAATTGATGTTGATACTGGATCAGCAGGAACAACGTTTTATGTAAAATTTAAACTAACAAACACCCCTATTTTACTGTCCCTTGACAAAAAATAGGGGCTGTCTTTTTATTAGAAGATTTTGCTTTAATCTAAAAGTTTAAACAATAATCGAAAGTATAGAAAAATAATGAGCATTGACATATACTTTATATGTCTTAATAAGCCTTAGAGGGTGACTTATGTGGAGTGGGATATTTTTAACATCATCGCCATCATTGCCTTTGCCTTTAGCGGTGCCATTGTGGCTTTGGAGGAAAAGTACGATATTTTTGGTGTATATGTCTTGGGATTAGCGGCCTCCTTTGGAGGGGGTATTATTCGCAATGTTCTTATCGGGGTCCCGGTAATTCCTTTATGGGAACAAGGAATTTTACTGAAAACCGCTTTAATCTCCATTACCATTATTTACGTACTACCGAAGAGATGGCTTAAATCTTGGAACCGTTGGAATGATTTTTTTGATGCCATCGGTTTAGCTGCCTTTACCATTCAAGGGGCGCTCTATGGCATCGCCTTAAAACTTCCTCCAGGGGGGATTATCCTTTGCTCGGTGGTTACTGGCATTGGCGGTGGAATATTGAGGGATGTCTTGGCCCGGCGTAGACCGATGGTTTTGCACCAAGAGATTTATGCTGTATGGGCCATGTTTGCAGGGTTAATGCTGGGTTTTGGTTTTATTCAAAATGATAATCCGGTACAGTTGTATATACTGTTCTTGGCTACTACCCTGTTACGTATTTTTTCTATTATCTATAAATGGCATCTTAGAATACGGAACATGGAAAACACCATTCGAATACCAATTGTGCAAGAAAATTCGAAACAAGTAGATGGTTAGATAAAATATGACAAGCGGATATCTCCTGTAGGAGGTCCACTTGTCATATTTAGCTTTCCATAGCTTGTTTCCTTTGTTTTCTCTCTTTAATGGCAGGCCATTTAAAAACCACTGCCAATTTACTATAAATCCATTTGGATTCTTTGGTTAATAGTGGACCAATTATGGCAAGCAGCAGTACATAGAGTGCTGCAAAGGGTTGTAGCAAGGGCAGTAAGCCGCCTGCCTTTGCCAAATTGGCCAGAATAATGGAAAATTCACCCCGTGATGTAATGGTTAAACCTATATTCGTAGAGCCGTAATAGGAGTACCCTGCCTTACGACCGGCCACGACACCGGCGATAAAATTACCTAATAGGGTCACCACAACCGCAATCAGGGCAGGCCAAATAGCGCCATCCAGTGAAGTGGGGTCTATACTCAAACCAAAGCTAAAGAAAAAGAGGGCGCCAAAAAAATCCCGGAAGGGAACTACAATGTGCTCGATACGTTCGAAATGATCTGTCTCTGCCAGCACCAATCCCACCAGCAAAGCACCGATTGCTTCTGCCACATGAATGGTTTCAGAAAAACCGGCCACTACGGTAAGCAGGGCAAAGACAATCAACATAAAAATTTCATCCGAAGGAACATTCAACAACCGATTAATCCTGGGCGCTAGCTTTCGCCCAATAAGAATAAAGCCCAGCATAAAACCAAGGGAGATACTCGCAGCTTTCAAGACCTCCAAGGGAGAACTGGAACCCCTTAGTACTAAACCGGAGAGCACAGAAAGATAAACGGCCACGAACACATCCTGGTAAAGCATCAAGCCTAGGATCATCTCTGTTTCTGCTCTAACGGTTCTTTTTAAATCAACCAAAACTTTGGCTACAATGGCGCTGGAAGAGATAGAAATGATACCGGCCACCACTAAGGCTTCCCGCAGTGGCCAACCCCACAAAAAAGGCAGGGCCATTCCCAAGGAAAAGTTGATCAGCATATAGGTGGTACCACCCAGAAAGATGGATTTACCTGCTTTTAATAAACGACCAACGGAAAATTCCAGCCCCAAATAGAACAGCAGGAAAAGGACACCCAAACGCCCCATGAACTGTATTAGGGGTGCACTTTGAATGAAGCGAAAATCAAGCACGCCCCAAACCGGTGCGTGAGGACCAACAACCATACCGGCCAGGATTAGAAAAGGTACGATGGAAATTCGAAAGCGTGCTGCCAGAAGGCCAGCCGCCGCCACGACCATCAAGGCTAAACCAATTTCAAATAATATATGACCCTCCATGGTTACAGACTCCCATGCAGGATGAGCTCTTTACAACTCTTAACCTGTTTCCGATCACCAATAACTACCAGAGTTGCTCCTTCTGGTATCACCTGATCTGGTCCCGGGTTAACGATTCTTTTGTCCTTCTTAATGATAGCAATGATCATTGCTCCGGTTTTTTTGCGAATGTGCAACTCACCAATGTTTTTGCCAATGGCTTTGGCTCCACTCTCAACCTTATACCATTCAAATACCATTTCATCAAAGGCTACATCTACAGACTCCAGTGCTTTCGGCATATAGGCCATACCGCCGATAATACCACTAACACGGCGAGCTTCTGTATCATCTAATGTCACCATCGAAATACTTTCCTCTGGATCATCATTATCAAAGTGGTGAATTTCCCGACGGCCATCATCATGTACGACAATGACGAGCTTATCCCCACTGCGGGCATTAACTTGAAATTTTCTGCCAATGCCCGGAAGATCTATTTCCTTAATTAGGGACATTTAGTCAACTCCTTGCTTGTCTTTTGTTGGTTATTTTAACATATTTTCCTTATTAGGCCAATGTGCTACGTCAATGGAAAAGGAGTAACTACAACCTTTTTTTAGGTTACTGAAAACATTTATATTTCCGATTTTTAAGGACAAAATAATCCCTGTGAGGTGATGAAAGTGCTTTGGCGAATTCTTTTGATTGTATTTTTTTTAGCTTCTCCTAAATTTGGCTGGGCAGCAGAGAGTTTTGGGAGAATTGTTATAGATCCTGGGCATGGTGGGTACGATCCCGGCGCTATAAGAAAAGGGGTTGCAGAAAAAGATATAAATTTAGAGATTGCCAAGGAAATAAAAAAAATACTGATGGAGAAAAAAGTTGCTTGCCTGTTAACCAGAGAAGGGGATTATAATCATGCCGTGGTAGGACTTCATGGTAAAGAGGCAAAAAGATATGATTTCGAACGAAGAATTGAGATGGCCAAAGGTTTTAATGCAGATGCTATGATCAGTATTCATGTTAATGTAAGTCGTCGGAAAAGCTCTGGTCCCGAAACTTTTTATCTCCCCAAAGATACCATTAGTAAGCTGTTGGCTGAAAATATTCAGAAAGAATTACATGAAATACCAGGAATTAATCAGCGACAGATAAAAACCGGTAGATATTATCTTTTGACACACACAGAGATTCCTTGTGTTATTGTAGAAACCGGTTTTATCAATAATCCGGAAGAACGGCAAAAGCTTTTAAAACCCCAATACCGACAAAAGATTTCGGAAGCCATTGCTCGGGGAATTTTAGATTATCTTCAAGACAAGAATAGAGAGACATTGCTAAAAAATCTACAGAAGAAGGTGAGCTAATTTTGGTTCGAAAATGTAACTTACGCCTTATTTTTGGGGTGGCCTTTCTCTTTGGCTGTGTATTCTTGGCGTTTATCCATAATTTATCAGCTACCGGGGAGGAATTACAAGAAAAACATCCACCGGTTTTAGCTATTGTGATTGATGATTTTGGTGGAGCAGACATTCATGGTGTGGCGGAATTCATGAACATGAACGTGCCCATTACCGTGGCAGTTATGCCCAATTTGCTTCATTCGATAGAGCACAGTAACGAAGCCCATCAAAGAGGGTATGAAGTAATTTTGCATCAACCGATGGAACCTGTAAAAGGAAAGAAGTCTTGGCTAGGACCCGGAGCTATCACATATGATATGAGTGATGAACAAATCAAAACTACCTTTGTGAAAAATTTGGAATCTGTCCCTCATGCCAGTGGTTTTAATAATCATACTGGTTCCAAAATAACCAGCAGCCGGGAAAAAATAACGTTTATGTTGGAAGTGGCTAAGGAAAAGGGATTGTATGTATTGGATAGCATTACTACGCCAAATTCTCAGGTAATTCCTGCCGCTAAAGCTTTGCAGATTCCTTGGGCAAAGCGAGATATTTTTTTAGATGATATTAAAAGTGTGGAATATATTACAAAGCAAATGAAAAAAGGCTGCCAGGTTGCTAAAAAGCAGGGTTATGCAGTGGTTATTGGACATGTAGGCCATGGGGGAGAAGTAACTGCCCGAGCCGTTAAAGAGGCTATTCCTTTTATTCAGCAAGAAGGAATTAAGATAGTGCCTCTTTCGGAAATTGTTAGGTTAAACAATGAAAAAGGGAAGATTTAATCATATCGTTTTATAATGTGGTTGATGTCGGGGGAGTTTGACTTGAAGCAAGAAGGTACAAGTACAGAAAGTATATTAAAGCAGATAGCAAGAGAGGCGGCAAGCTCTTCTCTTAACATTTACTCTCTTCTCAAAGAATTGGCTGACAATATCAACGAGGTGTTATGGTTAAAGTCTCACGATAGATTTCTTTATGTTAGTCCCGCCTATGAAGCAATCTGGGGACGTAGTTGCCAAAGCTTATATCAATCACCGGAATCTTTTTTAGAGTCTATTCACCCCGAGGATCGAGAAAGAATTATTCAGGCATTTCAGGAGCGGGCTGTGAAAAAGATTGGCTATATCAGAGAAGAATATCGCATAATAAGACCGGATGGCACTCTTCGTTGGATTTTATCCAAAACCTTTCCTGTCCACGATGAAAAAGGACAAGTCCAATTTTCAGCAGGTATCGCAGAGGATATTACTGAACGAAAACTAGTAGAAGAGACCTTATGGTACAGGAGCTTGCACGATGCTTTGACCGATCTCTACAACCGTGCTTACTTTCAGGAAGAAATGCAGCGATTGGATAATATGCGCGACAATCCGGTGGGGTTGTTGATCATTGATATGGATGGTTTAAAAACTGTTAATGATAGTTTGGGTCATCTAATGGGAGATAAACTAATTCAAGATGTTGCCAAATTACTTCGATCCTGTTTTCGGAAAAGCGATGTGGTAGCCCGTATCGGGGGAGATGAATTTGCTGTACTGTTACCGAGAACCTCTGCGGAAGCAGTACTTGCCTCCAGTAAGCGAATTCAGGCTAAAGTGGTAGAGTATAACGCTCAAAATGAAATAAACATGGGTTTATCCATTGGCCAGGCCATCCGCTTAGATGCATCAAAAACTATGCTGGAGTTATTTAAAGAGGCGGATGATAAAATGTATGCCAATAAGCCTGATGGCCGCCGCTAAAAGTGAAATATAGTGCCACTGGTCCACTCCAAAGTGGACCAGTGGCACTATATTTCACTTTAATCCTCCATAGCAAAATACCGTGGTTTATGCTACTCTATTTTGGTAATTTTAACTTACCCGCGTCAGAAGTCCCCTTCCTGAACTTTCCATGCTTGCGATAACAAAGGCGAAGGTGGGGGATGAATGGCGGGGCAGAATGAGGATAGACATACAAAACACTTGTTCTGGCCAGGTTATACTACTATAATAAGAATATGGAATATACATGGCAACTATAGGTGAGGTGAAATTGCTATGTACAATCCCAGGGAACATAGGAACTACAAGTTTCGAATATACCCAACTAAAACACAGGCAGAAACCTTGACAAACTGGTTAACACTTTGCCGTCTCTGCTATAATGCAGCCTTGGTGGACAGGAAAAACCACTACCTAAGAAACAAAGCCAGTCTAACCAGAACAAAACAGCAGACAACCCTGAAATTGGATAAGGACAAACACCCTCAACTAAAAGAAGTCCACTCCCAGGTACTACAAGAAGTGCTATTTCGGGTAGAAAAAGCCTATCAGGCATTTTTCCGCAGAGTAAAGGCTGGAGAGAATCCGGGCTACCCGAGATACAAAGGTATGGGGCAGTATAACTCTCTGACCTATACCCAATTTGGCGATGGCCGCGGAGCCTACTTCAAAGAAGAAAAACTAGCTCTATCCAAGATTGGCTTATTAAAAATCAAACTACACCGGGAAATACCAGGTAAAGTAAAGACTTGCATCATCAAGAGAGAGACTACCGGCAAATGGTATGCAGTGCTATCGGTTGAAGGATACCCAGTACTATACTCACCGAACTGGAAAAAAACCGGTCTGGATGTTGGGATAGAGAAACTAGCCACCTTATCAGACGGCGAGCAAATCCCTAACCCTAAACCTATACAGAAATCAGAGAAAAAGGTAAAGCGTGCCCAAAGGGACTTATGCCGTAAGAAAAAAGGTTCAAAAAACAGAGAAAAGGCAAGGCAAAGACTAGCCCAAATACACGAAAGAATTCGCCATCAACGTCAAGACTATCTCCACAAAATAGCCAATTATTTGGTATGGAAGCGTTACAATAATAAGGGTAAAAGAATAGAAACACGAGATTTGGGGTACCAACGGGGTTTTCCTGTTACATGTAAAGAGATGAACAAATTTATGTTTTAGATCAATAGGGGAAAGCGGAATGGATAAAATTAACATTTTTGAGAAATTAAATCTTTTTAATGAGTATTGGAGTCCAAAAATTTTAGGTGAAGTTAATGAATCATATGTGAAGGTTGCTAAATTCAAGGGTGAATTTTTATGGCATATTCATGAAAATGAAGATGAAATGTTTTTTGTTCTAAAAGGACTATTGATTATTAAGTTTAGGGATAAGGATGTTATTTTAAATGAAGGAGAATTTCTTATTATTCCAAAAGGAATTGAACATATGCCTGTTGCTGAAGAAGAGGTACATGTGATGTTAATTGAAGCAAAAACAACGTTAAATACTGGAGAGGTACGAAATGAAAGAACCGTAGAGAGGCTTGAAAAAATTTAGTACAGACTCTTCTCGAAATGTGAATTATTTTAAATACATACTATAGGGCATAACCTTATAGGTCACGGGCAAGTAAACAAGCTACGTTCTTCTAAGGTATGGTTGAGGAGGTTTTACGTTTTACATGAATCGATTGGTCATCGTCAAAGGTGCAGGGGATATTGCCACCGGCATTGCCCATCGTTTGTATTGCAGTGGTTTTCGAGTAGTAACCACGGAACTTTTCCAGCCAACGGTGATTCGCCGTACGGTGGCCTTTGCCGAGGCTGTTTATACTGGACGTGTGGTGGTGGAAGAGGTCACGGCTGTGAAGACATTGCCGGATAGCGTTCTCCAGGTGGTGGAAGAAGGGAAAATTCCGGTGGTGGTTGACCCAGCCGGTGCAGTGATCAAACAACTTCGGCCCTGGGCAGTGGTGGATGCCATTTTAGCTAAGCGAAACGTTGGTACTCAAATAAACGATGCACCTGTTGTGATAGGGGTAGGTCCTGGGTTTGTGGCTGGGGTGGATGTCCATGCCGTGGTAGAGAGTATGCGAGGCCATTATTTGGGGCGGGTCATATATAACGGGCAAGCACTCCAGAACACGGGTGTTCCGGGTGATATTGGGGGCTATACAAAAGAAAGAATTTTGCGGGCTCCCTGTGCGGGGGTATTTCAGGTAGAGCGACCCATAGGAAGCGCAGTTTCGGTTGGAGAAACAGTGGCTTGGGTAAGTGATCAGCCAGTAGTGGCAGCCATTTCCGGTGTATTAAGGGGGCTGTTGCAAGAGGGTCTTATGGTAGAAGCCGGTATGAAAATAGGGGATATTGATCCCCGCTGCCAGCCGGAGCATTGTTTTACCATCTCGGATAAAGCTAGATCCATTGGTGGCGGGGTGTTAGAGGCGTTACTTTACCATGCTGCCAGGGAACATCAAGGATAGAGGTGAGAGGATGAAGCTTTTTAAAGCTCTTTTGGCCGCGGCGGAGCGAGGTGAGGCTGTACAAATGATTACGCTGGTGGGCGCACCAGAAGAGAGCAGGGCTAGTCTGGGGCAAATGCTGGTGCTTTACCCCGATGGTAGAGCAGAGGGCCTATTGGTGGATACCCGTTTTACTGAAAAAGTGCTAGAGCAAAGTAAGGCCTGTCAGTGGGATCAGCCGAAGGTGATGCCCATTTCCTACGACCAGCAGGAATACCGGATATTTTGGAATTGCCTGACCAGTAAAATGCGAGCAGTTATTTTAGGTGGAGGGCACATTAGCCAACCCCTGGCGTCGTTTTTAGCCCAACTGGATTATGAAGTTACTGTTATCGATGACCGACCGGAATTTGCCAACCGACAGCGGTTTCCCATGGCAAAACACATTATCTGTGAAGATTTTACCAAAGCCCTGGAGCAGATCTCCTTTGATAACAACACAGCGGTTATCATTGTTACCCGGGGTCACCGTTACGACTTGGATTGTCTTAGAAGTATTGCCGGTCAAAGGGCAGGATATTTGGGCATGATTGGCAGCTTTCGGCGGGTAAAGGCTGTACTGCAATTATTAAAAGAAGAGGGAGTCTCTACAGAATGGCTGAATGCTCTCAAAACTCCCATTGGTTTAGATCTGGGTGCCCAGAGTCCGGCGGAAATCGCCCTGAGCATTGCGGCAGAAATAGTGGCTCATTTTAAGGGTGGCCGGTATCTACCGTTACGTTCATTGGGAGGGCGGAGAAATGGATAAACTAATCTTGCAGCGGATCTGTGAACTAGAGCAAATGGGGGAGGGGATTCCCTTTGCCTTGTTGACTATCCTTTCCACCAAAGGTTCCACCCCACGTAAGGCCGGGGCAACGATGTTGATGGAACGTACGGGCAGAACCTTTGGGACCATCGGTGGTGGTTGTGGAGAAGCCGAGGTAAAGCAGCGAGCGTTAATGGCTATGGATGAACAGACTTGTTGCATTCATAGGGTGAATATGGTGAACGATGTGGCTGCCGAAGAAGGGATGGTCTGTGGTGGCATCATGGAAGTGTTCATTCAAGTGTTTCCCGGGTCGTCATGCCCTTGATGAACACACCCTTGATATGGAAAGAAATCCTCCAAGAGCTACCATCACCCGCAGTGGTAACCCTCATCGGTGGGGGAGGCAAGACCGGACTTTTGTACTATTTAGTGAATCACCTGAATTCTTTAGGCATACGGGCGGTGGCAGCGACGACAACCAAGCTATCCGCTTTACGCAGGGATAGTCGATTTATCGAGATTCACAGTATCACAGAGGGTTGCGAGTTGCTGAGGAATAGGATTGAGGAGCAAGCAGCTGTTACACTGGTGTACGGGAAGGATCACAACAACCCCGAAAAAATGATGGGCATTCCGAGGGAATGGGTGGATCAATTGGCCCAACAGTTTCCCCAGAGCATCTTTTTGGTGGAGGGAGACGGTTCCGCCGGCCGCTCCCTCAAGGGTCATCTGTCCCATGAACCGGTGATTCCCGCTAGTACTAGGTTGGTGATTCCGGTTATCGGTATTGATATACTGGGGGCCCCTTTGAATAGCCACTTTGTGCACCGCCCCGAGCGAGTGACGCAAATGACCGGTGCCCCGGCAGAAACCGTTATCACCACTGAGATGGTACTACAATTATTGTTTCATTCCGAGGGTTATTTGAGCCAATGTCCGCCGAACAGCCAAGTGTTGCCCTTTATCAACAAGGTAGAAGACTCCCTAGGCTTCAGACAGGCTCAGCAATTAGCCGAAGGTATTTTGTCTAGGCAACACGCCCAAATTCAAAACGTTGTTGTCGGTAGTTTAGCAAGGCAAGAATTTTTTAGAGTTATGGATACCAGGAGGATCTTATGACCATCAAAAAAGTAAGGGTAGAAGATGCCGTAGGGATGGTGCTGGGACATGAACTAACCAAGATTGTGCCGGGAAGCTATAAAGGGCCGGCCTTTCGCAAAGGGCATATCATTCGAGAGGAAGATATCCCTCATCTAAAGGACATAGGCAAAGAACATATCTACCTTATTGAAATGGGAGAAGGGCAGCTTCACGAAAATGATGCCGCTGCTCGTATCGCCCAGGCCGTGTGCGGCACCAATGTAGCAACTGCTGCGCCATCCGAAGGACGCGTAAATCTGACCGCTACATCCACCGGTTTGTTAAAGATTAACAGGCAGGCAGTGGCAGAATTAAATGAAATAGAAAATATAGCTTTTTCCACCAAACATTCTGATCGGTTGGTGAAACCCGGCGACTTGGTGGCTGCTGTAAAAATTATACCCTTGGTCATTGAGGGGGGAGCGGTGACGGAGGCGGAAGAAAAGGTAGCAAGGTACGGCGAAGTTGTCCGAGTGCTTCCCTTGTCCCCACTGAAGGTAGGTATCGTGATCACTGGTAACGAAGTGTACTATGGCAGAATACAGGATAAGTATGCTCCGGTCATTGCCGATAAGGTCCACTATTATGGTGCAACACTGGGGGATGTCATATACCAGCCGGACGATCCAGAGGCCATTACCCAGTCCATCTTGGAACATATCAAACAGGGAGACGATATTGTTATTGCTGCGGGGGGCATGTCCGTGGACCCGGATGATGTAACCCCTGAAGCCATCCGTGCTACCGGAGCGGCGGTTATCACCTACGGCACCCCGGTGCTACCCGGAGCCATGTTTATGCTGGCCTATTTAGGCGATACGGCTATTATCGGAATGCCCGCCTGCGGTATGTTTGCCAAAACCACCGTGTTCGATTTGGTTTTCCCGCATATTCTGGCTGGAGAGCGCCTAACCAGAAAAGATATTGCAGCCATGGGCTACGGAGGATTATGCAGCAATTGTTCAACCTGCAGTTATCCCCACTGCCCCTTTGGTAAATAGTATGGTTTCTGCGGTACTGCTGGCAGCGGGACAAGCTAGGCGAATGGGAAAGCCGAAGCAATTACTGCCAATGGGCGATAAGCCGATGATTTGGCAGGTTGCAGCGACGGCCTGTGGGGCGGATTTGTTAGAAGTGGTGGTGATTACCGGGGCTGCTGGGGAAGCGGTGGGACAGGCGTTGGCCGGCTTGCCTTTACGGATTGTCCACAATGATAACTGGCAAACCGGTCAGGCCAGCGGGATTCGGCTGGCAGTTACGGCATTGGATGCCAGGGCGAAAGCGGTGCTGTTTTTGTTGGCAGACCAGCCGCTGGTGGATGTAGCACTGCTTAATAGACTGGTTCAAAAGTATCGGAGGGCTGGTGCTAGCCTGGTAGTTCCGCGTTGGCAAAATCAGCGTGGTAATCCAGTTTTATTTGATCTTACCCGCTGGCGGAGTGAATTGCTGCAATTGACAGGAGATCAAGGGGCCAGAGGAATTCTGGCAGCCAACCCGCAGTGTATCGAATTTGTCGATTTGCCCAGTCCGGAGGTTTTTGGTGATGTGGATACGCCGGAAGAATATTGTCAGATGCAGAAGTTGTGGCAACGGTTGCGTGGAAATAGCCAGTGATCAAGCTAAACAAAGCTAAATTATAGTTTCTTCGAAAAAGTTATTGACTATCACCTTGGGTAGTAGCTTATGATTGTTTCGAGGTGAGAAACATGTTGATTAACCAAACAAGCAAGGTAACAATTTTAACGAAAAAGGCAATCGAATATTATATAGAACAGGGTTTAATTTCTCCGGCCATTTTAGACAACGGATATCGGGATTTTAGTGAAAACGATGTAGAATGCTTAAACAAGATTTCTATTCTTCGAAAATTAGGACTTAGTACAGAGGAAATTAAAACAGTTTTTGCAGATAAAACTGGCAGTACACTACAAAAGCTTTCGGTTCAGAAAGAGTTGACCATACAAAGGGAGCAGGTACGGAAAAACATACTTGACCAACTTGCTTGTGGTAAAAGCTATTCCGATGTAGTAGCAGAACTAAAGGCAATTGAACAAGGAAGAACCATTACGGATAGATTGTTAGATGCATTTCCAGGGTATTATGGCAGATTTATTTGTTTGCATTTTGCGCGTTTTCTGAATGAGCCGATTAAAACGAAGGAACAGTTAGTGGCATATCAAGAAATTTTGGAATTTTTGGATAATATTCCGTCTCTACATTTTGCTAAAGAGTTGCAGGACTACCTGATTGAATATACACAGCATAGTAGTAGCCAAAATATTATTGATATGATTGAAAATACAAAGCAATCCATCGAAGATCCAGATAAATTCTTATCAGAGAATAAGGAGATACTGGAACAATATTTAGCATTCAAGCAGTCAGATGAATATAAAAATTCTCCAATATTTACTATGCAAAACTTACTTAAAGAATTTAATCGTGCAAGTGGCTACTATGATGTTTTCATTCCTGCAATGAAAAGGCTAAGTGCTTCTTATGCTGAATATTATAGGCAAATGGAACTTGCCAATGACAAACTACTTGAGCAGTATCCTGAAATTGCAAAATTGAATTGCTCAAGTGAATGAGCATAATGCTTATAATTCTATTTTTATTATGCTAGGTTAGCAAAGGCCCAGACTTTCGTTTTGTCAAAGTCTGGGCCTTTGTGTCTATTCCTTTCTCCTTTAAACATCGAAGCGGGAATAAGAGCTATAGCAGTCCAAGCAAAGCTTTTTGTCATTCTGAAGCCTAATCCAGTTCGCTCCGGTAGTCTCCCCGCAGCACTCGCACGCATAGGAATCAAAAATTCGCGCCGGCTCCGGCAGCCGGAGTTTGGTTTCCTTGATATCAAACATATCCTGCGGTTCACAGGACTGATAATAGGCAAAGGATTCCTCTCGTGTCATGCCACCCGGTTTCTTCTTTAAAACCAACCGAACGGATTTTCCCGTATTTCGGTTATAGAAGGAGAACGCCTGCTTGCCGCGCAGGTGAAACAGTAGATTTCCCTTGCCAATGCTGCAACCAAGGATTACCTGAATGGCATCGACGCCGCAGGCATCGTTCTCAGCAATGCAGACGATCTGTTCGTCGTCAGAAATACAGATATCGTGCTGGTTGTCGCCCGGAGCCAATTGCAACAGCTCCATGGTATACAGCGCAGCCTTATAGCCGATGGTCAGGCCGCCGCACTCGTGTCCGTGAAATGCCACACACTTTTCCCAAATCGTTTTTTTCATCATAATTCCCCCTCTAATCAACCAGAATCATGTGATGTCCTTTCACGGTAACTCGAAAGTCAATTATAGCGTTAGCAGCATTTTTATATGAGGGATACCGTCCTCCAAGAATTCGTCTGAGATTTGCTGGAAGCCCAGTTGCTCATAAAACCCTTTAGCATAGGTTTGGGCTTCTATATAAACCTTGTCAGCGCCCATCTTTTCCTTCGCCACCCGAATCCCCTCTACCATGACTTTTTTGCCTAAACCGCTTCCCCGCTTGACTGTCAGAACCCTTCCGATAGAAACCTTGTCACAGCTTTGAGTTGGGTCTACTACCCTAAGATAAGCCTGAATATGGTCATTTTCTTTATAAAAGACATGATAGGAAAAAAGGTCTTTGCCGTCCAATTCTTGGTAGGGACAGTTCTGCTCGACCACAAACACCGATATCCTCACCTGTAACAAGTCGTATAGCTCGCGTGTTGTCAAAGTCTCAAAACGCTTAACAATCAGTTTCATAATTGTCTCCCTATCTTCAATGCTAATCCGCCTAAAATCTTATATCCTGACTAAATTATACACTGCGTCTATACCCAAAACAATCAAAGCCCGGTGACAAGATGTCAAGCCTATGGATTCTAAAAAAGGTACATTGAACAAGCTCAGTGTAGTATGTAAAAATTGTAATTATTACAGGATAGAACTGAGGGGGTGGCTATCTCATATATTCACCTTTCTATTTTGTTTTAGGACCAATATTTACAGCTGTTTTTTGGCATGATAGTTGCGAATATAAATATTCATAATGTCAAAGGAGAGGTGCGCTATGGATAAGATTCAATGGGAAGCTAATAGGATGATGGGAAAACAGCAAGTATCTACTGATTTTTTAAGTGAAAAAGAAATACAAAAGGCCAAGCTGTTTCATCAGAGTTTCCCTGAGTACAGTATTACCCCACTACGTAGCCTGCATAACTTGGCTAAATTCCTGGGTGTAGCCGGTATTTACGTCAAGGATGAATCCTATCGCTTTGGCTTAAACGCCTTCAAAGTGCTGGGTGGTTCCTTTGCCATGGGTAAATATCTGGCCCAAAAGCTGGGTAAAGATATCGGTTCGTTGGATTACCATACATTGACTTCCGATGAAACCCGCCGCAACTTAGGTGAAATTACCTTCGCCACCACCACCGATGGCAATCACGGTCGTGGCGTGGCCTGGACCGCTAATCGCCTGAAGCAAAAGTCTGTGGTGTATATGCCGAAGGGTTCTTCCCAGACTCGCCTGGAAAATATTCGTGCCGAAGGTGCTGAGGCCGCCATCGTTGAGATGAATTACGATGATGCGGTACGGATGACAGCTGAGAATGCCCAAAAGTACGGTTGGGTGATCGTTCAAGACACAGCCTGGGAGGGCTACGAGGAAATTCCCACTTGGATTATGCAGGGCTATGGAACAATGGCCGCCGAGGCATTGGATCAATTGCGGCAATTTCAGGTAGAAAAACCCACCCATATCTTTGTCCAGGCCGGTGTAGGTTCCCTGGCGGGTGCCGTACAGGGCTATTTTGCAGCGGTCTTTGGGGAGGGGCGTCCCAAAACTATCATTGTGGAAGCAGACAAGGCAGATTGCCTCTATAAGTCGGCCCTGGCTAACGACGGCAAACCCAGAGTGGTAGGCGGTGACATGGAGACGATTATGGCCGGCCTGGCTTGCGGGGAGCCCAATACCATTGGTTGGCGTGTCTTGAGAGACTACAGCGATATGTTTTTCTCCTGCCCCGACTGGCTGGCAGCCAAGGGCATGCGTGTATTGGGTAACCCTCTCGGAGAGGATTTGCGGGTAATCTCCGGCGAGTCCGGTGCTGTAACCTCTGGGTTGTTGTTTGAACTAATGAAATGCAAAGATATGGAAGAAGCGAAAGCCCAATTGGGTTTGACGAAAGATTCTCAGATTCTCTTGTTTAGCACCGAAGGAGATACCGACCCGGATCATTACCGTAGCATTGTATGGGATGGTAAGAATCCTAGTTATAAATAGAGCAACCCATTAAAATTGATTTCACAAGATTGTACAAGACGTAAGCTGTCGCAGGCTATGGTGTTAGCCAGTTATTATCAAGCCAGCAAAACTCCAATCCAGAGGTGGTAGAAAAATGCTTACAGAACAAAGAAAAAAAGAGCTAATCGAATTATGCCAGGAATTGCTACGCCAACAAAGCTACTCCGGCGAAGAAGGCAAAGTCGTCAAGAGCATCTCCGAAGCTTTTCAAAAAATGGGCTTTGATGACTACTTTGTGGACAGCTACGGCAACGTCATTGGCCACATTAAGGGAAACAAACCCGGCAAAACCATTTTGTTCGACGGCCATATAGACACTGTTCCGGTACCAGATGATTCTAAGTGGCTGCACGCGCCCTTTGGCGGGGAACTGGTTGATGGTAAAATCTATGGTCGTGGTGCCTCGGATATGAAAGGGGCAGTTAGTGCCATGATTGCTGCGGCAGCCTATTTTGCTGAAGATAGCCAGCGGGACTTTGCCGGAGACATTTATGTGGCCGGGGTGGTGCACGAAGAAATCTTCGAAGGTATTGCCGCTAGAAAAATCAGTGAAGCAGTACAACCAGATTATGTGGTTATCGGTGAAGCCTCGGAGCTTAACCTCAAGCGTGGCCAAAGGGGCCGGGCGGAAATTGTGGTAGAAACCTTTGGTAAGCCTGCCCACTCTGCCAACCCCGAAAAGGGTATTAATGCAGTGTTAAAAATGTCCAAGTTAATTGACCGTATCCAGGGGCTGGACACCCCGGAACAAGAGGTATTGGGCAAAGGAATCTTAGTATTGACCGATATTAAGTCCTCTCCCTATCCTGGAGCCTCGGTGGTTCCCGATCACTGCCGGGCAACCTACGACAGAAGATTGCTAGTGGGTGAAACTCCTGAATCGGTACTGGCCCCCATTAAGGCACTCATTGCCGAAATGGAAAAGCAAGATCCCGAATTTAAAGCTCGTGCTTCCTTTGCTGTGGGTACAGAAAGATGCTACACCGGTGAGATTATCGAAGGAGAGCGCTTTTTCCCTGGTTGGCTTTACGACGAACAGGATGAATTGGTGCAAGCAGCCCTCAAAGGTTTAAGAGAAGTGGGTTTAAACCCGGAAGTGACCCATTATTCCTTCTGCACTAACGGCAGTCACTATGCCGGGGAAAAGGGCATTAAAACCATTGGTTTTGGTCCCTCCAGGGAAAATCTGGCCCACACCATTGATGAATATATCGAAGTAGATCAACTCTGTAAAGGTGCCGCAGGGTACTATGCCATTATCAAGTCAGTACTTAAAAAAAGGTAAGGAGAACCTAATGAGAACTATCCTAAAAAACGGCTTACTTATCGACGGAACCGGTGAAAAAAGATTCCACGGCAGTGTGGCCATTGAGGGAGAACGAATTGTTGCCATTGGGGATATTCCAGAGCAGGACAATGATGAAGTGCTTGATGTAAGCGGTTTGGTAGTGGCGCCGGGGTTCATTGATACGCACAGCCACTCGGATCTTAAGGTGTTGGTGGACCCCTATATCGAGCCGAAAATCCGTCAAGGGGTAACCACCGAGGTACTGGGACAGGATGGTATCTCCATGGCACCGCTGCCAGAACAATATATCAGCCCCTGGCGCAAGAATTTAGCGGGTTTGGATGGCGACAGTGACGACATCGACTGGCATTATAAGACAACAGACGGTTATTTAAAGCTGATGGAACGGCAAGGAGTGGGACTCAATCAGAGCTATCTGGTGCCCCATGGCAATATTCGGATGGAGGTATTGGGGTTAGGTAACCATCAACCCACAGCTGCAGAAATCAAAAAAATGTGCGATGTTACCCGGCGGGAAATGGAGGCCGGAGCCTTTGGCTTGTCCACCGGGCTTATCTACATGCCCTGTGCTTATTCAGAAACCCCTGAAATTATTGAATTATGCAAAGTGGTGGCGGAATTTGACGGCGTGTTTGTGGTACACCAGCGCAGTGAAGCGGATACCATTCTGCCGTCCATGGCCGAAGTCATTGAAGTTGGCCGCCGTTCCGGGGTCAAGATACACTTCTCCCACTTTAAGGTTTGTGGTCGTAAAAACTGGCGTTTCATTGAACCGATGTTGGAACTTTTAGATCAAGCAACAGCAGAGGGCATCCGGATCTCCTATGATCAGTACCCCTATGTGGCAGGCAGTACCATGTTGGGCGTTATCTTACCTCCCTGGGCCCACGACGGAGGTACCGATAGGCTGCTCAAACGTTTACAAGATCCTGAGCAAAGGGAAAAGATGATTTACGACATGGAGCATGGTATTCCTGGTTGGGATAATTTTGTGGCATTTGCTGGCTTAGATCAAATTTTTGTCACCAGCGTCAAAACAGCAAAAAACCAGGAGCTGGTTGGTAAGAGCCTAGTCGAAATTGGTCAGCTTCGCGGCAAAGATCCCTATCAAGCCACCTTTGATTTACTGTATGAAGAAGAAAATGCTGTGGGTATGGTGGATTTCTATGGTAAAGAAGAACACGTCATTACTTTTCTGACCCGCCCGGAGCAAAATGTTTGTACCGACGGATTGCTGGCGGGTAAGCCTCATCCTCGGGTGTATGGTTCCTTCCCTCGGGTGCTTGGACGTTATGTGCGGGAATTAAAGGCCTTAACCCTGGAAGAGGCTATCTTCAAAATGACCTCGCGACCAGCGGAAGTTTTTGGCTTTGCAGAGCGAGGTGCACTAAAAACCGGATATTATGCCGATATTGTGGTGTTTAACCCGGATACCATCATTGATAAGGGCACCTTTGTGGACCCTATTCAATATCCCGAAGGGATTGAACATGTGTTTATTAATGGTCAAGCCGTTATCCAACAGGGTGTGTATCACACCTTGTTAGCCGGTAAAGTGCTGAGAAAACGTGTGAAATAAAGGAGTGGCGAGATGCTGCTGGTTGGTAATGGAAAGGTGATCACAAGGGATGCCGCTAAGCCTTACTTGCCGGAGGGCTGCGTGGTCATACAGAACAATGTAATTGCTGAAGTGGGAACGATGGAGGAGCTGAGAAAAAAATACCCCGAGGCAGAATATATAGATGTTGCAGGTAAAGTTATTATGCCGGGTATGATCAATACCCACATGCATCTATACAGTACTTTTGCCAGGGGGATGGCCCTGAAGGATGCTCCCCCCGGTAACTTCCTCCAAATACTGGAACGTCTGTGGTGGCGGTTGGACAAAGTCCTTACCCTGGAAGATGTCTATTACAGTGCTATGCTGCCCTTGGTTGATTGCATTAAAAATGGTACCACCACCATCTTTGATCACCATGCTAGCCCTGGGGCAGTAAAGGAAAGCCTGTTTACCATTGCTAAAGCTACCAAAGAAATGGGTGTCCGCAGTTGCCTGTGTTATGAGGTATCCGATCGGGATGGTGACGAGGTTGTGGAACAGGGTATCCAAGAAAATATGGACTTCATCCGGCATAACAAGGATGCCGATGATGAGATGGTCAAGGGAATGTTTGGGCTGCATGCCTCCCTAACCCTCAGTAATGCTACCCTGGCCAAATGCTGTGAGGCAAATGCCGGTTCTGGTGTTGGCTATCATGTGCACACCGCCGAAGGCTTGGCTGATGTTATAGATGCCCAGGAGAAATATGGTCAGCGAGTGGTAGAACGTCTTGCCAGTTTTGGCATTCTAGGACCCAAAACCATCACAGCCCACTGTGTTCACATCAATGAAGAAGAAATGACTTTATTAAAACAAAGCAGCAGCCGAGTGGTACACAACCCGGAGTCCAATATGGGGAACGCCGTGGGCGTTGCTCCGGTGATGGAAATGATGCAACGGGGTGTGTTCGTTGGTTTGGGTACCGATGGTTACACCAGTGATATGTTTGAATCCTTTAAAGTGGCCAATATCCTGCACAAACATACCCAACAGGACCCCAGTGCAGCCTGGGTGGAGGTTCCCACCATGCTATTTAAGAACAATCCGGTGATTTGCCAAGAATACTTCGACAAACCATTGGGTTGTCTGAAGCCTGGTGCCTATGCCGATGTCATTGTCGTAGATTACACCCCTCCCACACCCATGACCACCGATAACCTCAATGGCCACATTTTATTTGGTATGTCGGGTCGGGCGGTGGACACCACCATCATTAATGGACGGGTGGTTATGCACAACCGCCGGTTACAGGGCATAGACGAAGAGCAAATTTATGCTAAAGCAAGGGAATTAGCTCATAAAGTATGGGAGAGATTCTAGAAAGCACATCACAATTTATCTAACGAAAGCGAGTGGTAACAAATGGCAGATCATGTTGTAGCACCCGTTGATGAAATGTTACCAAAGGAAAAACTATTTGTTTTTGGTTTGCAGCATGTCATGGCTATGTATGCTGGAGCAGTGGCGGTGCCAATCATCATTGCCAATTCTCTGGGATTATCAAAGGAAGAATTAATTTATTTAATTAATGCCGATTTGTTGGTGGGTGGAATTGCAACCATTATCCAGTCGCTGGGTGTCTGGAAGTTGGGGATTAAAAGCCCCATTATGCAAGGTGTGTCCTTTGCTGCTGTGACACCAATGGTGATGGTGGGTGCTCAACATGGCTTGCGGGGTATCTTTGGTGCCACCATTGCTGCTGGTCTCATCGGATTTCTGATTAGTCCCTATTTTAGTAGACTCATTCGCTTTTTCCCACCTGTGGTAACAGGTACCATTATTACCCTCATAGGAGTCTCTCTTATGCCGGTGGCTGTGCGTTGGGCTGGCGGTGGTGTAGTAACAGCACCCGATTTCGGTAGTTTGAAATATATTGGCTTGGCCCTTGTGGTGCTGTTGTTTGTTATTATGATGTTTCGATTCTTTACTGGTTTTTACCAAAGTATTGCAGTACTTTTAGGTTTAATTTTTGGCACAATTATTGCCATACCTTTAGGAATGACAAATTTTTCCCAGGTAGGTACCGCTTCTTGGGTGCAAATTATCATCCCCTTCCATTTTGGCATGCCCATCTTTGATATAACGTCCATTTTGGCGATGACCCTGGCCATGCTCGTTATTATGACAGAGACCACTGGCGATATGGTAGCCGTGGGTGAAATTGTTGGCCAGAAAGTGGACAGGGAAGGCTTAACCAGAGGTTTACGGGCGGACTGCTTTTCCACCATGCTGGGTGGTGTGATGAACACCTTCCCCCATTCAGCCTTTGCCCAAAACGTTGGGCTGTTAGCCCTTACCGGTATTAAAAGCCGTTTTGTGGTGGTGGCTGCAGGTATTATTCTGGCTGTACTGGGACTGTTCCCGAAAGCTGCCGCTGTGGTGGCTGCCATTCCTCAACCGGTGTTGGGGGGTGCAGGGATTGCCCTGTTTGGTATGGTGGCGGCCAGTGGTATCCGGACATTAAGTAAAGTAAAATTTGATGGCACCAATAACTCCATGATTGTGGCCGTGAGCCTGGGTCTAGGCCTAATTCCTCTGGCTGTTCCCACTTTCTATCATCATATGCCCCAGTGGGCACAGCTCATATTGCACAGCGGTATTACCGCCGGTAGCTTAGTTGCCATTACACTGAATTATTTCTTTAATGAAAGCGGAAAAAAATCGGATGAAGCAGAGGAAGCTGAAACTGCTGCTTACCAAACCCACTAAAAGTCACGTAGCCTCCATCATTAACACGTAACAAATTGCAATAAAGGAGAAATAACTGATGGCTAAAATTAGCGTAAATATCTGCGGACTGGAATTTCCTAACCCTGTAATGCCCGCCGCTGGCCCCGGTTCCAAGGATGGAGCCATGTGTCAAGCTGCAGCTAGGGGTGGTGCAGGAGGCATTGTTACCAAAACGATCTCAGTAAAACCCGCCGAGATTCCCCGTCCTTGCATGGCCCAGGTGAAGGGTGGTTTCCTGAACACCGAACTGTGGTCCGAACTACCCAAGGAGCAATGGCTGGAGAAAGAATACAAAATGGTCAAAGAAACCGGTGTGCCGGTAATTATTGGATTAGGCTACACGGCAGAACAAATTAGTGAATTGGCTAGGCTGGTAAAACCCTACGCTGATGCCTTGGAACTGTCTACTCACTATGTGGGCACCGATGTAGCTCCCATGATAAATGCTTTAAAAGCTGCCAAAGAGGCAGTGGATGTGCCGGTATTTTTGAAAATGAGTCCTCACACCGATATTAAGGAAATAGCCAAAGCTGCAGAAGCAGCTGGCGCAGATGGTTTGGTGATGATCAATTCCTTTGGTCCTTGCATGGGGATTGATGTGGATACCGGATTGCCCCTCATGGGTAGCAAAACCGGTTACGGTTGGCTCTCCGGTGCCGCTATTCGCCCCCTGGCTGTACGTTGCATTTATGATGTAGCTCAGGTCGTCAATATTCCCATCTTTGGTGTGGGTGGCGTCACCAGCGGTCGCGATGTGGCAGAGATGTTTATGGCGGGAGCTTCGGCTGTACAGGTTTGCACCGAAGGAATTCTCAAAGGACCCAATGTCTACGGGAAAATTGCCAAGGAACTCAATGATTTCTTAGATAGCCACGGTTATACCGACATTGCCCAAATTAAAGGTCTCACTCTCAAAAAAATGGCTGAGCGAGCTTATCGGGCTGAATCCATAGCTCCGGAGGTCAATCATGATAACTGCACCAAGTGTGGCATTTGCGAAGTTAGCTGTATGTATAGTGCCATCTCTAGGGACGAGCAACTAAAAATCGACCCGCTTAAATGCTTTGGCTGTGGTCTTTGCGTAACCCGTTGCCCCAAAAGTGCACTGTCCCTGTAAGCTAAACTGAAACCACGGGGGAAATGTTATGGGAATCGTACTAACAGGAGGAACCATTGTTACCGCGGTGGATTGCTACCAGGCAGATGTTCGTCTGGCAGGAGAAAAAATTGTGGCCATTGGGAGAGATGTCAGCCAAGCAGAGGATAATGTGATTACCGTGGAGGGGTGTTACTTGTTGCCCGGCGGCCTCGACCCCCATACCCACTTTGAGTTAGAAGGCGTAACTACCACCGCCGATGACTTTGCCAGTGGTACTGCTGCGGCTTTAACGGGGGGCACCACGACCATCCTGGATTTTGCCACCCAGAGCAAAGGGGAAACTTTGGCCCAGGCCTTGGCTAACTGGCAGTCCAAGGCTGCTGGCAAATGCTTTGCCGATTTCGGTTTCCATCTGGCCATCACCGATTGGAACCAGGAAGTCTGCCGGGAAATGCAAAGGCTGGTGGTAGAGGACGGCATATCCTCCTTTAAACTTTATATGGCGTATAAACACAACCTGCAAGTGGATGATGGGATCATTCTCCAAGCACTAAAGCGTAGCCGGGAAGTGGGGGCACTCATTGGTTTTCACTGTGAAAACGGTGATGTAATTGATGTTCTTATTCAGGAAGCTCGCAGCCAAGGAAAACGTTCTCCACGCTTCCATGCCCTAACCCGACCTGCGGCAGTAGAAAGAGAAGCCACAGCCAGGGTGATTACCCTGGCTGAATTAGCCGATGCACCGGTGTATATTGTTCATCTAAGCTGTGCCGGGGCCCTGCAGGAGGTGATAGCGGCCAGAGCCAGGGGGCTGGAGGTCTATGCAGAGACCTGTCCCCAATACCTAATCTTAGATGAATCTTGCTACGATACAGAAGACTTTAGTGCAGCCAAGTATGTCTTGTCACCCCCCCTGCGCAGTACCTATGATCAAGCTGTGCTTTGGAATGGTTTACGGACCGGTGCTTTGGATACGATTGGTACAGATCACTGCTCCTTTAATTATGAGGGACAGAAGGAATTGGGACGGGAGGATTTTAGCAAAATTCCCAACGGCATACCCGGTGTGGAGAACCGGCTGGGCTTGTTATATACCTACGGTGTTTTAACAGGCAAGATAAATTTACAACAGTGGGTGGCTTTTACATCCACCAATGCAGCCAAATTATTTGGTCTGTTCCCCCGTAAGGGAACCCTGGCGGTGGGCAGCGATGCCGACATTGTGGTGTGGGACCCCCGCCAAAGCAGTACCATCACCGTTAGTCAGCAAACCCAGCGGGTAGATTATAACCCCTATGAAGGTTTGCCCCAGACAGGCAAAGTAGAGCAAGTATTCTTGCGGGGGCAGCAGGTTGTAGCACAGGGTAAGCTTTGTTCAAAGGAACCCCAAGGGCAGTACCTTTTCCGCAAACCATTTCCAACAAGAAAAGTTTAAGCTTGTATGCAATGACTATAAATGGTAATCTAATAACCGTGGCAAGTAAAATATCAACGGGTTACTGGGCTCAACGGGTAATGTAGAGGAAGCATGGCTAAGGCAAAATAGGTAATTACTAAAAAATACACTACATTGCCGAGGGAGAATGTCTTCCAGGGCCGGCAGGTATCCCAGGAAGATGTAGACTCACCTCTCTGTGAGCAACCAGAGGGTTGCACCACGTCTAGTACGGCCTTGCGGCCATGCCGGGGGTGGTGCCAGAATAAACGGCCAGTTAACTGACGAGGCTGGAAGCCTTTACTGTCCAGAAGCTGGTATCGCCCGTGCTATTGAAAAAGGAGGATGTTATCATGAAAACCATTATTCACACCGAGAAAGCTCCCGCAGCCATTGGACCCTACTCCCAAGCTGTAAAAGCAGGCGGCTTCATCTTTGTCTCCGGTCAAATACCCGTTAACCCGGCCACTGGTGAAGTTGTGGCAGGTGGCGTAGAGGCACAAACGAAACAGGTATTGGAAAACCTAACCGCCATTTTGAACAGCCAGGGTTTGGGCTTGGACCGTGTGGTAAAAACTTCGGTATTTATTAAAGACATGAATGATTTTCAAAAAATCAACGCAGTTTATGCGGAATACTTCAACAGTGAAGCTCCCGCCAGAGCTTGCGTGGAAGTAGCCAGACTACCCAAGGATGTCTTGGTAGAAATAGAAGCAATCGCTGTAGTGTAATAATAAAGTGACCTGGGGATGTAAAGTTTCCCCGGGTCACTTTTTTTTCTAGCGTCTATGAAGTTTTTGCCTACAAAAAGTCATTTACTTTAGATACGGATCCAATACCCTTTGGAAAGCAGCATAGGGTTGTGCACCGACAATTCTTTGTTGATCTTGTACAATAAGGGTGGGTAAACCCGTTACTTGCCACTTGAGACCGGCCTGCCGATTCTCTTCCAGTCGCTTTTGGTAGTGGGGATCAATCAGAGCAGCGGCGACTTTGGCAGTGTCCAAACCCAGTGAGGCTGCAATATCGAGCATCACTTGCTGGGAGCCAATGTTTAACCCTTTACTAAAATAGGCCTTAAACACCGCAGCGTGAAATTCTTCAAATAGTCCCTGATCTTTAGCGTATTCTGTTGCCACTAGGGCTAAATTGGTATTGGGAAGAAAGCTAACCGGCTGGAAGGTGAGTCCATAGTCCGCGCCAACTTTGTTAAACCGTTCATTCGCAGCCACCGGATCGAAATCCGGAAATAATTTGGCTAAATCTTCACCTGCCAGCGGTCTTTCAGGTCGTAATTCATAGCCAAACCAGGTAATCCTTAATGGGTATTCCTGGGAAAGTTTTTCGACAATACCTTTGCCGATATAGCAAAAGGGTCAGGCATAGTCGGAGAAGATTGTGAGATTGATGGAAGTCATTTTGTATTCACCCCGTTAGCTTTCTTTTTATCAAATAGCCCTTGGCCTTAACTGGCCAAGGGCTATTTAGCATATACCAATGCAAAAATAGTAAACTACTGCTTATAGTTCCTGTAAGCACCGTGATTGGTAGGCCCAGCAAACTGATTAATGGGGAAAGCATGGCGAATGGCGGCTGTAATAAATTCCTTAGCCACCAGCACAGCTTCTTTAACCGCCTTGCCCTTAGCCAGTTCAGCGGTAATGGCTGCGGAATAGGTGCAACCGGCACCGTGGGTATAGGTGGTAGTAATTCGTTCACCCTCTAGTAATTCAAAAGATTGCCCATCATAGAGCAGGTCGATGGCCTTTTCATGTTCCAGACGGGCGCCACCCTTAACTAAAACATATTGAACACCCAGGGCGTGAATTTTTTTAGCGGCTTCTTTCATTTCTTCTAGAGTTTTAATAGGAGCCTGTTGGCTAAGTTGGGCTGCTTCAAATAAATTGGGTGTTACAATAGTGGCCCGGGGAACCAAAACTTCCCGTAAACTCTTGGCATTATCCGGGTCTAATACCGTATCGTCGCCTTTGCAGATCATCACTGGGTCTACTACAACATTTTCCAATTTATACTCATCAATGGTCCGGGCAGCTAGCTCAATAATATCGGTAGAACCTAGCATACCGGTTTTCATTGCGTTTACACCGATAGAAAGAATGGTGTTTAATTGAGATTTTAAAATGTCTGTTGACTGAGGAAAAACGTTGTGATTCCAAGTATTTGGATCCATTGAAACAATGGTAGTAATAGCGGTCATACCATAAACACCGAGTTCCTGGAAGGTTTTCAAATCTGCCTGAATCCCGGCTCCGCCGCTGCTGTCTGAACCGGCAATGGTTAATGCTTTATACATTTCTAGAAAACTCCTTTCATTAACATAATGTCATTTTAACATACTAATTCTCGAGAGTGAAAGTAGTATCAAAGAAGATTTTTTCACTTGGAAATTCTTTTTAAACAGAGTATCACCAATTTATGAATCATAGATATTTTCTGCCATATTGGGTGAACCTATCCATTGCCTGTTGAATAATCCCGAAATATATCAGCTGTTGTAAAACCTTTGCAGAATCAATAAAACCATAACCTGACATTATATTGCCCGTCATTTAAAAAGTTTCGGTTGACTTGTTCACTTTACCGTATGGATGTGAAAAGAATAGCAAAATGGTGGTAAATAATTGTATTTGGCTTTTGACTACTTTTAAAAGCCTGATTGGAACATACTTATTATAACAAAAAAATTCCTTATAAAGTGAGGCTGAGCTAGATGTATTCACTAACTCTTAATGGCCATAGGGTAACCGTAGAGAAAAATATAAACTTGTTAGAGTACCTGCGAGAAGAAGCCCACTTAACCTCTGTAAAAAACGGTTGTGGTGAAGGAGCCTGTGGAGCCTGTATGGTGTTGGTGGATGGTAAAGCGATGCGGGCGTGTATTTTAAACCTAGAGAAGGTAGCGGGCAAAAGTGTTATCACCGTGGAGGGATTATCGGAAAAAGAAAAGGATATTTACAGTTGGGCTTTTATGAAGGCAGGAGCCGTACAATGTGGCTTTTGTATTCCAGGCATGGTGATCAGTGCCAAGGGGCTGATCGATAAAAATCCTGATCCATCCCCTACCGAGATTAAAAAGGCTTTACATGGCAATATCTGCCGTTGCACGGGCTATGTCAAGATTGAAAAGGCCATTGCGATGGCTGCCAAGGCCCTCAGAGAGGGTTATGATCCTGAAATCAAAGCCAATTATCGCGTAGGAGATCGGATGCCCCGGGTGGATGCCAAGGGTAAAACCCTAGGTACGGCAGAATATGTTGATGATATGCAAATGGCAGGTATGTTACATGGTGCAGCATTAAGGAGTAAATATGCCCGTGCGTTGGTAAAACGCGTTGACATTGCCAAGGCTCAGGCATATCCTGGTGTGGTTGCTGTATTGTTGGCCAAAGATGTCCCAGGAGAGCGCTTTGAGGGGCATGTTGTGCATGACTGGCCAGCTATGATAGCAGAAGGGGAGGAAACCCGCTATGTGGGAGATGCCCTGGCTTTGGTGGCAGCTACCTCACGCAAGATTGCCAAGGAAGCACTGGCCTTAATTGAAGTGGAATATGAAGAAAGAAAACCCCTGTTAAGTCCTCAAGAAGCCATGGCTGAGGGTGCTCCCAAGATTCATCAAGCGGTAGATCGTAACATTCTACGGACAACTAAGGTAAAGAGAGGGAATGTGGAGGAAGCCATTAACAAAGCCAGGTATGTGGTAACACAAAAATACACCACACCCTCTACGGAACATGCCTTCCTGGAGCCTGAAAGTGCCCTGGCAACACCCAACCCAGACGGGACCCTAACCATCTATGTGGGCAGCCAAAATGTCTATGACGACCACCGGGGTATTATCCAGATTTTGGGGGTTTCAGAACGGCAGGTAAGGGTTATTAGCAAGATGGTGGGGGGCGGTTTTGGTGGTAAGGAAGATTTGTCGGTGCAGCACCATGCAGCTTTATTGGCGTGGCATACCAAAAAGCCAGTAAAAGTGACTTGGGATCGCCAGGAAAGCATCCGGGTACATCCCAAACGACATGCCGCGGATATGGAGTACACCGTAGCCTGTGACGAAAATGGTAAAATTACCGCAGTGAAAGCGATAATTATTACAGATACCGGGGCCTATGCTTCCTTGGGTGGACCGGTGACCGAGCGTGCTTGTACCCATGCGGCAGGGCCTTACCAGATTGCCAATGTAGATCTTACTGGTATTGCTGTCTATACCAATAATCCACCTGCCGGGGCTTTCCGCGGTTTTGGCGTACCCCAATCCTGTTTTGCCATGGAATCCACTCTCAACTTGCTGGCCGAGAAGGTAGGGATTTCCCCCTGGGAAATCCGTTACCGTAACGCTATTGAACCAGGTGGGGTACTTCCCAACGGGCAAATTGCCGATGAAGGTACAGCCCTTAAGGAAACTTTGCTGGCAGTTAAAGATACCTTTGCAAGTAGTCCCCTTGCGGGTATTGCCTGTGCTATGAAGAACAGCGGTATTGGCGTGGGATTATCCGATGTGGGGCGCATGAGATTACTGATCGAAAATGGCAAGGTCATGATTTTAACCGGTGCTGCCTGTATCGGACAAGGCCTGTCCACGGTATTAACCCAAATTGTGGCGGAGACCACCGGGCTAAATTACAAGCAATTGGAGACGGGTAATCCAGATACCTACACCACCCCGAACGGCGGTACCACTACAGCTTCCCGGCAAACCCTCTTTACCGGTGAAGCAGCCCGGATAGCAGCTTTGGATCTCAAAAAGGATTTGGCAACGCACAGTTTGGAGGAATTGGAAGGGAAGGAGTATTATGGTGAATTTTCGGCCCAAACCGACCCTATCGGCGCCAATAAACCTCACCCGGTAAGCCATATTGCCTACGGCTATGCTACTCATGTGGCAATCTTAAATGAAGAGGGTAAAGTAGTGAAAGTGGTGGCGGCTCATGATGTGGGACGGGCCATTAACCCCACCGGTGTAGAAGGGCAAATTGAGGGTGGGGTAGCCATGAGTTTAGGATATGCCCTAACCGAAGATTTTCCCTTAAAAGAGGGTATGCCCACAGCTAAGTTTGGTACTCTGGGTCTGTTCCGTGCCACCAATATGCCGGAGATTGAATGTATTATTGTGGAGAAGAACCAAGTGCCTTTGGCCTATGGTGCCAAGGGTATCGGCGAAATTGCCACGATCCCTACCGCCCCGGCAGTGGCCGGTGCCTATTATAGAAAGGATGGCAAGCTCAGAACCAGCCTGCCTATGAGTGAAACTATCTACAGTAGGAAAAAGTAAATACTTACGTATAATAACCATGAAAGGTTCTCGCCCTAATCGGGCCAGAACCTTTTTCTATGCTCCAAAATCTTCTCATTATCATAAATGGTAGCAATTAGCTATTGATCTTTTAAGTGAAATGGTACAAAATGAATATGTTTGCTTAAAAGATTATGTTTGAATTAGGGAGTGATACCCGTGAAAAATTACGATGTAATTGTGGTTGGTGCCGGTCCGGCCGGTATCTTTACCTGTTATGAATTGGTTTTACAGGCGCCCAACCTTAAAGTTTTGCTAATTGATAAAGGTCGCGATATTTATAAACGGCATTGCCCGATATTGCAAAAGAGATTGACCAAATGCCCACCGCCTACCGTAAAGAAAGAAACTGCCGGTTGTATGCCGGCCTGTTCCGTAACCAACGGTTTTGGTGGTGCTGGGGCTTATTCCGATGGCAAATTCAACATTACTACTGAATTTGGCGGCTGGATGACGGATTACTTGCCTCCCTCGGAAGTACTGGGCCTTATTCAATATGTTGATCAAATTAACCTAAAACATGGTGCTACCCAGATTATTTCCGACCCTACCACACCCGCGGTGAAGAACATTGAAAAGCGTGGTTTGGGAGCTGGTCTAAAATTGCTCCGGGCAGAAGTAAGACACCTGGGTACCGAGCAAAACCTGAAAATATTGAAGGATATTTTTGAGTTCCTCAAAACACGGATTGACATGTTATTTGAGGCCGAGGTAGAAGATATTCTTCTCGAACAAAAAGATAATAACTATTATATTAACGGCATTACCACCAAAAAGGAAGAGGAATTTTTTGCTAAAAAGGTGGTTCTGGTTCCTGGCCGGGATGGTTCCGAATGGTTGGATGGACTGTTTAAAAAACACGATTTGGAGATGACCAACAACCAGGTGGATGTTGGCGTGCGCGTAGAAACCCTGGATACCATTATGGAAGAAATTAACGAACACTTGTACGAGGGAAAATTCATCTACCGTTCTTCCACGGGAACCACTGTGCGGACCTTTTGCAGCAATCCTTCCGGACATGTGGTCATTGAAAACCATAGCGGAGTCATGCTGGCTAACGGACATGCTTATCAGGATAAAGCATTAGGCAGCCAGAATACCAACTTTGCTTTATTGGTATCCCATAAGTTCTCTTATCCCTTTAACAAGCCCATTGAATATGCGAAATCTATTTCCCGTCTGGCCAATGACTTGTCCAACGGCAGTGTCTTAATTCAGCGATTCGGCGATATCATTAAGGGGCGCCGCTCCACCGAGAAACGCATCCAAGAGGGCTTTTTAGAACCCACCCTAAAAGAAGCTGTGGCCGGTAACTTGAGTTTGGTCTTACCGTATAACACCATGAAAAGTATTATTGAAATGATTCAGGCCTTGGATAGTGTAACGCCGGGAATTGCCTCGGAACATACCTTGCTTTATGGTGTGGAGGCTAAGTTTTACTCCTCCCGCCCCAAACTAAATGAAAAGTTTGAGACGGAAATTAACGGCCTTTATGCCGGTGGTGACGGTGCCGGTATCACCCGGGGCTTGGCCCAAGCCGGTGCTTGCGGTGTGCATATAGCACGGGATATTGTAAAGCATTTAGAGTAAAACAGACAAGGTAACAAAAATAAAAACAAGCGTCTAGGGAGCGCAGTATGGATGTGCTTGCCTAGACGCTTGTTACTGTTTTATTAGCTGGTTGGCTATTCCCTGACATCCTCAAAAAGTATGCGAAGGTAATCTTGCTTTCCATTAATTATACGGGCTATTGAGATATAGTCGTTCTCTACACGGTAAAAAGCTAGATGCTTTTCGCAGACTAGAAAGCGTAGGTCAGTCTCGTAGCCCGTCTTTTCCTGAACGGAAACTCCTAAAAAAGGCTGCACCTTCAGATGGCCGCAAGTATCAAGGATGCTTTTTTTGATGCTTGCCGCTGCTTGCGGATTGTAAAGGACATTTGAGATGTAGTCACTCATCTCCTGCAAATCCTTCAGCGCCTTAGGAGTATATCTTATTTTCATCTATCAACTCCCAGACGATTGTATAGGTCATCCTCTGAGATCCAATCTGTATCGGTTTTGACAGACTTCCAGCCTTTCTCAACCTCATTAACAAGTTGTGTCATCGCTTTTGCTTTAAGGTATTCTGCGTTCTCTTTTGAGACCAGGAAGGGAAGCCCCTCTGCATTCAATGATTGTTGGATAAATATATTAACGGCGTCTGTCAGCGTCAGGCCACATCTTGCGAAAACAGTCTCGGCCTGCTGCTTGATCTCAGGATTAATCCGCATCTGGAAGGTGGCGGTTTTGGCCCTCATACCGATCAACTCCTTTACATCTATTATACCCAGATCAGAGATGATGTAAATACATTGTCACTACATGGGGAATGAGTCATCAAAATAAGATAGTATATAAGCACAAAACCGTTGCTTATTTCGCTTAAAAATACTCTTCTTTAATATCCTTGCCCATCTCCCGCAGCGTATTGATGAGATCCCTGATGATGTGTTGCTTGTAGGAGTAAATAACAGGAGCGTCGGAGTGGATGGGAGTTAGGGCATCATTCTTGGCGGTGCCGACCATGATGTGGATGCTGTTAGCATTGCGTAAGAGGGTGGTCAAGCGGCTGGCACCGTCCCGAGCCTGCTTTAGTTCCTTCGAGCGGTTGTTGGTCTTGAGGTGCTCCAAAGTTTGTACCAGGGTCACAGCCCCCTCAGTTACTAGATCGATACCTGGCAGCATGCCCACCGGCGGCACTCCTTCGGCTACTGAAGAGAGGTCGATAAACACTTTGCGGCCGAGAATGCGGCCCACGATTTCCCCGGTGGTGCCGCCGCACACCACTTTGGCTCCTGGCGATTCCATGAGTTTTCTAACCACCAGTCTGTCATCTTCTTTATTTTGTGGCGGACCGATGAGCATGGTTACATGCTGGGGTTGTTGCACCTTCACGGCGACTACCGTAACATCATCACCTGGTTTTTCACCATAGAGATTGTAACACAAGCCGGCAATTTCCTCCGCCCAATCAGTAGCACTTTTTTCTTCCTCATAAGACTCTTCAATAAAGCTGGCCATACGCTCCCAGCCCCAACTGGCATTCATATGTCCGTTGGTACCGGGATTTAGAACACCATCCGAGGTGAGTACCAACCAGTCCTGGTCGTCCACCTCAAATTCATATTCACAAATCCTTTTTCCAGCAATCAGACGCTCCTCCCGGCGAGGTGCAAATAAACTATTACGATTGCCAATAAAAACCGGCGGGTTATCGTATTCCACCAGGTACAGCTTACCGTTGTTCTGGATTTGCAAGATGGAAAAGGTACTGTAGGCGGCATTAATTTCCCGATCAATAGGAAGGGTTTTGGCCACGGTATCAATCACTTCTTCAATATGACCACCCATACGCAGCATGGTGGCGGCGGTTTTGGCGGTGAGGCGGGAAAGGATGTTAGCCTTTACACCACTGCCCAAGCCGTCAGAGACCACCACCAGGTCGGCCTGACCGGTGCGGACAATTTCCACGCTGTCACCGCATAATTCTTCACCGTGTTTTTTTAGCTGATGTACGCCAATATCTAAACTTATTCTCATCGGGCGGCACTCCTCTCCTAAAGGGCTTCTTGCCGCATTAATTTAATCAATTTACCAAGCTGAATTTTCGTTTCGGCGGTGGCTTCCCCCAACAGGCCGGCAATTTCTTGGGCCACCATCATTTGTTTTTCAATGACTTCCTGGGCCTGTTGAATGGTTTGGCTCTTTAAGAGTTCGTGTTGTGCCTGCTGCTTTATTTCACTGGTGATATCGAGGAATATACCCACCACTGCATCGGTACCCTTGACCGGGAAGATGATCTCCCGGGTGATAATGCCGAGATCCGGGTGACTGCCGGTGGTATGAAGCATTTCACCGCTTTGGATCACCTTCATAAAATTACCCGCAGGCATTAATGCCAGCAGTCTCTGGCCTACCGTTTCCGAAGCGGCACATTGGAAAAGTTGTTCTGCCGCTGGGTTGATCTCTAAAATATCTAAATTTTTGCCCACCACGATGATGGCATTGGGCATAGCTGAGATAACCCGATTAGACATGGACTCGGCGCGCTTTCTCATATAGGGGATACACATTTCCACTTCCGCTTTTCCCTGATACACGGCGATAGCTTTGTCTCGGCAGGAATTGTAACCGCAGTTGCCGCAGTTAAACTCCTGTCCGGGCGTAACTTTGCCGGTACGAGCCAAAATAGCTTTAATCTCACTTTCACTGGGTAACGGCATTTCAACTTTTCTATTGTCAAAACTCCGACTGAGTGAAATCTCCGGTAACGAAACAGGTGGTTTGGGTTGGCTGGCTAAGGAGAGTGAATGGAAATAGTCCAGCAGTTTTCGCTGGCGCATAAACACACTTTCCTCCAGACAAAGGGACAACGGACCGTTGACACAGCCACCTTTGCAGGCCCAGAGTTCCATCAGTTTGGGCGGGTTGCTAATCTCACCATCATGTAAATATTTAATAAAATCAAGGCAATTGTCCAGGCCGGACAGGGTGATAAAGCCTTCCCCGGCCGCTCCAAGTTCCTCTGCCACCGTCCAAATCATGCCCCCCTCCACAGGATAAATCCGTTCTTGCCTGGGGGAAAATTGATCAAATTGGCTAGGGGAGAGACTTTCGGGATCAATTTCTTTGTCTTTGGCCCACTGCCAAAGTTCATTGAAGCCAAGGAAATAATCTACACTGTCCTGTAATCCCAATAGATGGGCTTCGTCCCGCTTGGCGGCACAGGGGCCGATGTAGACGACTTTTGCTTCGGGATTCGATTTTTTAATTAAACGGCCCTGGGCAATCATGGGAGATACTACGGGTGCCAACATGGGAATTAGAGCTGGATAATGTCGTTCGATAAGATTTACGATCACCGGACAGTAGCTGATGAGCATAGGTTTTTCAAAACCCAGTTCTAAATACTTTTTGGTAACCAGGCTGGCACCGGTGGAGGTTTCCTGCACTTCGGCAAAGTTCAATTCTTTTAAGAGTGAGGGTAAAATATCAGGGTTCTTTAGGGGTAAAGCGCTGACAAAGGAGGCCGCAACCACAGCCGTAACCGGGGTACCTTCGGCTAGTAATTGTTGTACCTGCCTAAGATCTGAAACCGGTCGTTTAGCCTTTTGGGGACAGGCTAAAATACACTGGCCGCAGTGCACACACAGCTCATCGATGACCTCGGCGTGAAATTTGCGTTTCTCCCCCGTGGCAGTCATGCGAATGGCTTTTAACTGACAAATACGAACGCAGCGATAACAGTCGCGGCATTTGGCCCCGGTATAAATTAATCCCATGAAGAACACCCCACTTTCCGATTCTCTTCTCTTTATTATGAAGAATGGCAGCCATTTTGCCTAGTGTTTTTTCTGAAAACTTAGTCAAGCTATCATTAAGATCTTGTCAATGATGCTTGATGGTGATAGGATTAAAACCAAGTAAACTAAAATAGTATAATTAGTTTACTTGGCATATCGAAAAGCATAAAATTTTCCGACATGCAAAAGGGCAAACGAAGCTATTTTCAACATTGTACAAACACCAAGGGGGGACGGGGATGAAGAAAAGGCTTATCGTTGTCGGTCTGGTCTTGGTGGTGGCGTTGGCAGTCTACAGCTATCATCGGTTTTTTCCAACAGCAGATCAACAGTTAACCGCCAGCGGCACCATCGAAGCCACCACCGTAGAACTCAATGCCAAACTTCAGGGCACCTTAACACAGTTAAATATCAAAGCCGGCCAACAAGTGTCAAAGGGCCAACTGGTTGGACAACTCCTTAGGAATGATTTAGTGGCTCAGAAGGAACGGGATGCCCTAGGGGTATTAAAGGCAGAAGCCCAGCTAAAGGACCTCACCTCAGGGGCAAGGGCTCAGGAGATTAAAGAGGCCACAGCCATGGTCAACATTGCACTGGCCAATGTTGAGAAGGCCCAAACCGACTTTCAAAGGGGTGAACAACTTCTCCAGGAAGGGGCCATTACCACGGATTCCTATGAGAAATTGACCACTGATTTGCAAGTAAAACAAAACCAATTAGAGTCTGTCCGGGCAAAATTGAGTCTGCTCACAGAGGGGAGCCGTCCTGAGACCATTCGAGCGGCCCAAACCGAAGTGGAACGTAATAAAGCGGTGCTCAAGGCTTCCGAGGCATTATTGGAAGATACTAAAATCATTTCTCCTATCAATGGCACCGTACTGTCCACCAACCGGGAACCCGGAGAATTTGTTCAGGCGGGTACGTCCTTAGCTACGGTAGCGGATTTACAAGATATGTGGATTCGCGTATATGTACCAACAGACGATTTGCCCCGGATAAAATTAAACCAATCGGTAGGCTGCACTGTCAGTGGCAGTGAGCAGCAGTACCAAGGGGTTATCGAAGAAATAGCCTCCCAGGGGGAGTTTACCCCGAAAACCATTCAAACCAAAAAGGAACGCACAAATATTGTATACGGGGTAAAAATCAGGATAAACCAGCAAAACGGTACACTAAAACCGGGTATGCCAGCGGATGTGATCTTTGAATAGAGGTGAGGCAATGATTTTCACAGAGACCCTTACCAAAAAATTTAGCTCTATCACTGCGGTGGCAGGGGTATCCCTACAGGTGCAGCAGGGAGATATTTTTGGCCTAGTGGGACCGGACGGTGCCGGTAAAACCACTCTTATTAGGATGCTTTGCGGTCTGATTACGCCGGATAGCGGCAGTATTACAATGGTTGATAATGCCGCGAGTGGTGAGAGCAGCGCCTCCTTTGGCTATATGCCCCAGAAATTCAGTCTCTATGGGGATTTGACAGTAATGGAGAATATAAACTTTTTTGGAGCGATGTATGGCTTAAACGGCACTATCATTAACCAGAGAGCCGATGAGATATTGCAAATAACCAACCTCTTTCGGTTTAAACAGCGGTTTGCGGATAATCTTTCCGGCGGCATGAAGCAAAAGTTGGCACTTACCTGTGCCTTGTTGGCCAGACCCCGGCTGTTGGTATTGGATGAGCCTACCTTTGGTGTCGACCCGGAATCACGCAAGGAATTCTGGAAAATTCTCTATCAGTTAAACCAAGAGGGCATGACAATTCTCGTTTCAACCCCTTACATGGATGAAGCGGAGTTGTGTAAAAGGGTAGGTTTTATGAATAACGGCAGGTTAGTGGTAGTGGATTCACCCAAAAATATGAAAAGTCGCTATCCCTATAGAATCCTAGAAATCAAATGTGCTTCGAGACAACCGGAAATTTTCCAAGGACTGCCGGAGATTTTGGAGAGCAATTTTTATGGCGATAAATATCGACTGGTAGTGCAGGAAGCAAAGATTGCCGAGGCGGCGGTAGTGGAGTTTCTCCAAGGCAGGGATATTCCATTGTACCGCCTGAAAGAAACAAAACCTACGATGGAAGATGTATTTGTAGCGCTGGCTGAAAAAGAGGTGGTAGAGTGGAGTATGTCGTCACAACCCGTGAACTAACCCGCCGATTTGGTAATTTCACGGCGGTGGATCGGTTGAATTTAAGCATTGCTCCCGGGGAAATCTATGGTTTTCTTGGACCTAATGGTTCCGGTAAATCTACCACCATCCGCATGCTCTGCGGTATCTTGGAACCTTCCGCCGGTTCTGGGCAGGTGTTAGGTTACGATTTGGCTAGCGAGGCGGAAAAGATTAAACCCCATATTGGTTATATGTCCCAAAAATTTAGTTTGTATGATGACCTGACGGTTTACGAAAACTTAGATTTTTATGCCGGGGTCTATAGTATACCTTATCGGGAGCGCAGGCACCGCATCGGGGAAATGATTGAGCTGGCTTCCCTTAGCGGCAGGGAGAAGGATTTGGTGGCTCACCTCAGTGTGGGTTGGAAGCAGCGGCTGGCTTTGGGGTGCTCTATCGTGGCCAAGCCATCTATCTTGTTTTTGGATGAACCCACCAGTGGTATCAGCCCCACTAGCCGTAAAATGTTTTTTACGATCATTCAGCGCCTAGCCAACGAAGGTACCACAGTAATGGTTACTACCCATTTTATGGATGAGGCGGAGCGCTGCAGTAATATTGCTTTTATTTCTGAGGGTAGGTTAATCGCCAATGACACACCGGATCAGTTAAGAAATCAGGTGTTGTCCGGGGTACTGGTGGAGGTAGAGGTAGCGGAACCCATGCAATGGCTAGCAAAATTAGAAAATTTGCCCTATGTCAAGGAGTGTTCCCTGCACGGTTCGCTGTTACATGTGCTGTTGGAGCACGAAAATAAGATGGCAGACCTTAGGGTTTATACCAACAGTGAAGTAAACCCAATCACGCCTTCATTAGAGGATGTATTTATCACGCTGGCTAAAAGGGACAGGGGGTAGGGAGCATGAGTAGAATCCTTGCGGTGCTGTATAAGGAGTTCCTGCAGATGAAGCGGGACAAGTTAACCATTGGCTTAATCTTCATGCTGCCCCTGGTGCAGCTATTGTTGTTTGGTTATGCTATCCAGACCGAGGTAAAGCACATTCCCACGGTGGTATTTGACCAATCTCTATCACCGGAAAGCAGGGAAATAACAAGAGCTTTCACAGCATCAGGCTATTTTGATGTGGTTGCAGCGACCGGTAACTACCAGCAGGTTACCCAGTTAATTGATCGAGGAACCGTGAAGGTGGGGATTATTTTCCCACCGGACTATGCCAAGCAGGTAAGGTCTGGTGATACCGCTGCGATCCAAGTGCTGGTGGATGCCACCGACAGTATGGTTTCCAATTCCGCCATTGCCACGGCTAACTCCATTGGTCTTTTAAAATCCCAACAGGTGCTGGCAGAAAAAGTGGGTCAGTTCAAAGCTCCCTATGATATTCGGGTGCGACCTTGGTATAATCCCGATGGGATTACAGCCTATTACATGGTGCCAGCCATTTTAGGCATTATTGTGACCATGACCATGGTTATGATGACTTCCATGGGCATTGTTCGGGAGCGTGAGAGGGGGACCTTAGAACAGCTTATGGTAACCCCCATTAAGTCCTACGAGCTGATGATTGGTAAAATAATCCCCTATATTGCGTTGGGTTACCTGCAAATTACTGTGGCCCTGTTGGTGGGCGCCATTGTCTTTGATGTACCCATCCGGGGCAGTCTGCTGGAACTTTATTTATTAACCTTGTTTTTTATTACGGCCTCCTTAGGCATTGGTGTGTTGATCTCCAACATTGCGAAAAATCAAATGCAAGCCATGCAGATGTCCTTTTTCATACTTTTGCCCAGTATTTTGCTCTCCGGCTTTATGTTTCCCCGGGAGGCCATGCCGGTGTTTATTAAAGCCCTTAGTAACATTATTCCTCTAACCTTTTACCTGACGATCATCAGGGGCATCGTATTAAAGGGCATTGGTTTTGCCTATCTGGTACCGCAGGTGACAGCTCTATTGGTATTTACTGTGATATTAATGGGAATTAGTATCATGAGGTTTAAGAAAAAAATTGCTTAAGTGTACAGGTGGTGAAAGGATGCAGACCAGAGATAAAATTATCCTGGGTTTTCGCAAGTTAGCAGAAGAAAAGGGCTTTTACAGCGCCACTGTAGATGAATTGGCTGCCCGTCATAACATGAGCAAGCGCACCATTTACCGCTATTTCAAAAGCAAAGAGGAGATCATTGAGGCAGTGATGGATAGCTTCATGAAGGAAGCTGAAAGGGAGGTATTTGCTACCTTAAATAGGATAGAAAATCCCATTGAAAAACTAACCTTGTTTATCCAGATCGTGGCTCAAAAATTAAGAACCCTCACGCCAGTACTCATCGGGGATTTGCCCAAGCACTATCCCCAGATCTGGGAAAAGGTAGAACAATTTCGCACGGAAAAACTTAACTATCTCACTGGTATCATGATAGAAGGTAGCAAACAGGGCTATTTAAAAGAGATCAATCATACCGTGGTGACGGCTTCTTTGCTGGCCACTGTGAGGGCCGTGGTTAACCCCACCTTCATCATGGAGAATAACCTAACTCCCGAGGAAACCTTCAAGACGGTAATGAACACTTTCTTATATGGCATCGTAGCAAAGGATCAATCCACCTAATTTTCCTGGTATGTCGGGAATATAAACCTCGACATACCTCCGGGTAATGTAAGGCTGCCAATAAAATAAAGGTTGCAGGATATTTTTGCTAACAATGGTAGTCCAAAATGTCAAAAAAGAATATAATTAGAAGAGATAGTAACGAATGGGCTGTTAGGTGTCAATTTGTAGATAGTATGGAATAGCCATTCTTACCTCCCACTTGTCCTTTAGCAAACTGCCCTGTGAGGGCTATTTTCTTTTTGGCCTGTTCTGTTGGACAAGTATAAAGTCTTTCGCCAGGTCTAAGGGCAAGCGAGCCACATTTTTCTAAGGGGGATTCTATGAAGCAACTGAAGGGAATGGTCATCCCTCTGGTGATTTTGTTATTTTGGATTGCTGGGTCAGCCACGGAAATGATTAATCAATACATCATCCCGCCGCCTGCAAAGGTGTTGCAAACCGCCATTGATCTGACAGCCAGCGGAGTTTTGCTGAAACATATTACTATAAGCCTATACCGGGTTTTTGCAGGTTTCTTTTTGACGGTTCTCTTTGCCTTTCCCTTGGCGGTGCTGGTAGGAATGAATCAGAAATTGGAACCCTACATTGAACCAGTACTCGATTTTTTGGGTCATATTCCGCCTATTGCCTGTATTCCCATGTTAATACTCTGGTTTGGTATTGGGGAAACTTCTAAATTGGCGGTCATTATCTTGGCCACTTTTTTCCCCGTCTTCTTAAATACACTAAACGGTATTTTAAGCTGCAGCAAACAACTGCTGGAGGTAGGAGAAGTATTTGGCTTTCGGGCCAGGGATAAATTTTGGCGTATCATTATGCCGGCGGCCTTACCTTCCATCATTGTCGGCTTTCGGCTGGGGCTGGGATATAGCTGGCGCTCCCTAATCGGCGCTGAATTAATTGCCGCCGCTTCGGGTATCGGCTATATGATTATTGATGCTGAGCAGCTTTCCCGGCCGGATATTATTATTGTGGGTATTTTAACCATTGGATTTTTTGGTTATATCATTGACTATTGTTTCTTTAAACTATCCAACCGCTTACTGCCCTGGGTCGGGGAAAGGGTGAACTATGGCCGGAGTTAAGATTGAACAACTTTCCAAATACTACACGATTCATAATGAGCAAATAAAAGCACTGGCGGAAATTGATTTAACCATTCCGGACGGCAGTTTTGTTACTTTGGTGGGGAAGAGTGGCTGTGGCAAAACGACCCTGTTGCGGTTGCTGTGCGGCTTGGAGCAGCCCAGTCGGGGTCAAATCACTTTTTTAGACCAGCAGCAACAGGTGGTTCAAGGCAAAGGAAGAGTCAGTATTGTTTTTCAAGAACCCCGGTTAATGCCTTGGCTAACGGTGGAACAAAACATGGCCTTGCCTTTATTTAAAGAAAAGGACCGGAGGCGGGTTAACCAAACAGTGACTCATTTTTTGGCATTGTTAGGATTAAAGAAATTCAGAGATGCTTACCCAGCCCAAATATCCGGTGGGATGGCCCAACGGGTAGCTCTGGGTCGCACCCTGTGTTACGATCCTGACGTTATTTTAATGGATGAGCCCCTAGGAGCACTGGATGCCTTCACCAGAAAAAACCTACAAGCAGAGTTAGTGGATATTTTTCAAACCCAGAAAAAAACCATTGTTTTTGTTACTCATGATGTAGATGAAGCGGTATTTTTGGGCCAAAGGGTGGTGATTTTGGAGGGGGGTAAAATTTTGGAGGATGTGGCGGTAGCCCTGAGCTATCCCCGTAACCCTTTACAGCAGGAATTTTTCCAAATTAGAGAAAAGATTTTAACTGTGGTGATGGGCGAGAAGCCCACCAAGATAGGAGGTTATTCACAATGAAAAGAATTTTGAGCGTTATAATCTTGACTGTTTTAACCTGTCTACTGCTAACCGCTTGCGGCGAAAAGAAAAGTGAACCCCAACCCCAAAAGGAAGAAGCAAAAGCCCCCCAGGTGACAAGCTTAAAAATTTCCTATGTTAAGCTGCCCTTAAATGTACCCTCCATTGTAGAAAAGAAACGGAACCTATTTGAAGAAGAATTTACCAAGGATGGCATCCAAGTGACCTTCCCGGAAATTACCGAAGGACCGAAAATGACTGCAGCACTAGCTGCTGGCTCTTTGGATTTCTGTAATGCACTGGGTGGCACTTCAGCCATTTTGGCCGCGGCCAATGGTGTTGATCTCAAAATTATTGGCATGTATAGCCGGGCACCGAAGGCCTTTACCATTATGGCTAAGGACCCGAAAATTAAGTCGGTAGCCGATCTCAAGGGCAAAAAAGTGGCTGGTCCTAAAGGAACCATTCTGCATCAATTACTGTTGGCTAGTCTGCAGCAAAATAATTTAAAGACCGATGAAGTAGAATATATTAATATGCCCATCCCCTCAGCGGTGTCTGCCATGCAGGCAGGTAACGTGGATGCTGCACTAATTGCCGGGCCGGCCGTACCCCAAGCCCTGGAGAGCGGTGCCCGCATTCTCACTACCGGGGAAGGTCTTTTAGATGCAACCATTGTCATTGCTGTATCCGGTGATTTTCTAAAAAATCATCCTGATCTAGTCAAACGCTACCTGCAGGTGCATCAGGCCAGTCTGCAGTATATGCAGGAAAAACCAGAGGAGGTATACCAGTTGGCTGCAGAGGAAACGGGTATTTCCCTAGCCGAAGTGAAACAAATGGTTGGCTGGTATGACTTCAACCCCGCCATTACGGACAAAGATATAGTAGACCTGGAAAAGACCCAAGAATTCCTACTGCAGAATGATATGTTAACCAATAAAATAGACATCAAGAAGCTGATTGCAGATATCTAGGGTAAAAATAAGAAAACCGGTACCTTGTTGAAGGACCGGTTTTCTTCTATGCTATTAAAGAATATCTTTAGCGACAATACTTAGTTTTTCAGAGATTCTAGCGTTGTCTTCAATGGCTTTAGCAATGTATTGAGAGGCTTCGGATTGACCTTCACTTATTTCGGTGGTTTGCTCTATGAATTCCATTAGTTTGCCGGTGTTATCTCGTATTTCCTTAACAATGTCCCCAATATCTTTAACGGAAACAGCACTTCTATCGGATAATTTTCTGATCTCATCAGCAACAACATGAAAACCTCGTCCAGCCTCACCTGCTCTGGCAGCTTCTATGGCGGCATTTAAACCTAAGAGTTTAGTCTGTCCGGCAATATCTCGGATAAATTTCAGTATTTCATCAGTTTTTTGCAGCCTATTTTCAGTCTCTTGGGCTACCTTGGTTAACTGGTTTTGCATTGCTGTAAGCTCCTGGGCGGAGGCAGACATTTGTTCAATGCTACTACTGATTTCCTCGGTTGAAGCAGCCAGTGTTTCAGAAATACTGGCAATCTCCTCCTGTGTGGAAATGTCAAAGCCGATACCAAGGGCTCCAACCACTGCTCCGTCTTCAATAATGGGTAGACCAACAGCCTTAAAGGGATAGCCAAACACTTCTTTAGGAACCATTGCTTCACTTCTTTGACCGGTTTTTAACGCCATATCAATACCATCACCTTGGGCAAGCAGATCTCCGGCTTTTACTTTTACGTCAATCTTCTTACCGGGTAAATACTTTAGATACCTTTCTCTATCCGTAATAGTAATCATACAATCCATGGGAAAAGTATCTTTGATCAGATCCAATACTTCACTTAGTGCCTCAATTTTCCGTGAACTCATGATTAAATCCCTCTTCTTTCCTTGCCGGCATTTTACTTGCAATATAATTTCGACAATTAAACAGAATATCCTGCGCATTTAGATAATATTTCCAAATAAAATCCTCACCGATTGTAAGGTGAGGATACCACGGCCTAGTACTACATCACCTTCAAAAAGTTCTAGGAGGTCTGCTAAATACGATAAATAATGCTATTAACTTTGAGCACATTTCTATTGATTATTTCCTTCAATAAAAGTACAGTGGTTAAAAGCAAATGAACGTGAGAGGAACTTATTATGGACTATATCAGCGCAAAAGAAGCGGCGAGCAAATGGGGACTCACCGCCCGAAAGGTATACCATCACTGCACCAACAGGCGTATAGAGGGTCGAAGGAGGAATAAAGATGGCACGAACCAGACAAATCAAGCCTGAAACATTGTTTTTTCCGAAAAAACTGATGGAGCGCCTGGCGTCCATCAAGGCCTTTCCTCTGACACTGGTCGAAGCTCCCTCCGGCTTTGGCAAGACTACCGCCTTGCGGCATTTTTGTGATACACAGGTTTCAGAAACAGCACAGGTTATTTGGCGCACCTTTTCCCCTGAATCCCCGAACACTTCGTGGAAATCCTTCTGTGCCTGCATTAGTGCATTTGATGAAGATGCTGCTGAGCGATTGAACGCAGCAGGCGCGCCCAGTGAAGATTCCCTGTCAGAAATCCGTGAGATTTTTGGGCAGATTGCCTGCACGGAGGAAACCTACTTGGTGCTGGATGACTTTGCTGCCTGGAAATTGCCAAATGCAGGGGTGTTCCTGTCGGCACTTTCCGAGCATAGTGGCAAGGGGCTTCATGTGGTGGTTGCTTCACTAGTTTTATCAAAGGAGACTCGTAATCATCTTTTGCCGAGCATCCGTTTCCTCCTGCTGCAAGAGGCAGTGCTGACCTTTGCCGCAGAGGACATTGAGGCGTATTACCGTGAGGCTGGTGTTTCCCTAACTGCCGTGCAGCTTGAAGAACTACAGCAAATCACGGGCGGCTGGATTATGGTGCTCTATCTCCAGCTTCTTTCCATCATCGAAACAGGGCAATTCGAGAGGGGCGGGATGCAGGATCTGATTCATAATGCCCTATGGAATCGACTGCCGGAATCGGAGCGAGAATTCCTGCTCGCGGTTTCCATCTTCCCCCGCTTCTCGCTAACTCAGGCCACGGCACTCTTTGGCAGGAGCGCTGTGGAAACAGAGCAGCTTTTGCGGGAAAAGCGGGTGTTTGTACATTTTGACAGGGATGCACGCCGTTTCTATCTTCACGCACTGTTTCAAAATTTCCTCGCCGAGCAGTTTGAGATGCTGCCGGAAACAAAACAAAAGGAAAGCTACCTCGCAGGAGGTAAGCTGGCGGAGCAGGCCGGCGACCGGGTGAACACGCTGCGCTTCTATTATCTATCGGGAGAATGGGAGCGACTGCTTGCCCTGCCACTGACCAGCTATGAGATTGCAGACGTGGTGGACGATTTCACAAAGCCCATGATCCTGGATATCATGGAGAACACCCCCTTTGAAACCAAACGGAAGTACCCGACGGCGATGGTGCCGCTGGCCTTCACCCTGTTTTTCCTCCACGAAAGCCAGAAACTGCTCGGTTTCAGGGAGGAAATAAGGCAGGTCATTGAGCAGAGCGAACTTTCGCAAATCCAAAAGAATGCGCTCTCCGGCGAGATGGAACTGCTGTACTCCTTTTTGACCTATAACCGCATTGATGCAATGAGTGTAGGACACCGCAAGGCATTGGAGCTTCTCGGTGGCCCTGCGACGCTGATTAACCTCCAAAGCACATGGACATTCGGCTCGCCCTCGGTGCTGTATCTGTTCTGGCGGGAAAGTGGTAAGCTGGACGAGGAACTGGGACAGATGGACGAGTGCATGCCGATTTACTATACGCTCACCAAAGGGCATGGCAGCGGCGCAGAAATCATCATGCGTGCGGAAGCGCATTTCCTGCGCGGTGAAATTGACCAAGCGGAAATCCTTTGCCACAAGGCGATGTTCACTGCCGACAGCAGGCGGCAGAACAGTATCTACCAGTGCGGGCTGTTTCTGCTGGCGCGGATCGCTCTCCTGCGCGGGGACGAAACCATGTTGCAAAGCGCTCTCCACTCCATGGAGGAACGCTCCCGCCAAAACATTGAGGACTTGTGCCGCTATACGCTGGATTTGGTCAAAGGCTTCATTTTCATGCTGCTGGGTCGCGGTAATGAGGTTTCCCCGTGGCTTGCTGCGGGCGAAATCAACGACAAGCGGCTGGTCATCATGACGCAGCCCTTCGCCCACATCATCTATGGCAGACTGCTGCTGGAGCGTGGCGAATATCAGAAGCTGCTCGGCGTGAGTGAATTTGGACTGGGCCTCTCCACCATCTTTCCCAATCTTCTGCCCCAGCTCTACATAAAATTGTATCAAGCACAGGCATTTCTGGCGCTGGGTAATCGCCCGCAGGCAATCGAAGCATTACAAAGCGCACTGGATATCGCTCTGCCCGATGGGATGCTACTACCCTTGGCGGAAAATTACGATGGCATCAAAAAGCTGCTGTCCGACACCGCTTGTGCCGAGAGTGCCCTCGAAAAAATAACAACCCTGCACCAGGGATTGACCCAGGGGCTTGCTTCTTTCCGACGCAAGGAATTGACCCCTCGTGAAAAGGAGATTTTAGGACTGCTTAAAATGAGCCTAACCAACAAAGAAATTGCCGAGCGGTTGCACCTATCCCCCAATACCATCCGCAATGTCATCAGCGGTATGCTGGAAAAGTGCGGCTTTGCTTCGAGGGAACAGCTCAAGACCTTGCCGGACGGAAAATAAAAGTACATTGTACCATATAAAAAATTAATTCTGCACCCTACACTAAAAACTGTAGGGTGTATTTTTATCCCCAAATGAGAAGGGAGGAGGCCTGATGGCGGAAATTCCTGAGATTCTAAGTGTAGTGCCTGTCCTAGACCATCGACTGAATATCGAATTTGGCAGCGGTAGCCTTTTGGATTTGGATATGCGGCATTGTATGCGTACCAACCGCTACTACAACCTGAACAAACCGGAAGTGTTTCGAGCCGTAGTCACCGATGGTGATAAGCTTATCTTTGTCCCAGACGACGTATTCACACCGGATATTTTTCCAAGGGAGGCGGTGAATATGGCGCTGCGGAAGCGGTATCACGATCCCATCGTCTTCCTGCAGGTGCAGCCGCTGGAAAATAGCTGCATCCGGCTGGAGATGGCAACCGGCAGCGTGCTGCTTCTGAATCTGGAGAACCATCGGCGCACCAACCGCTACAGGGTCTTACAGAACGAGGAACTGTTCCGCTCTGTCAGGGCGGCTGGGGAGAGTCTGGTTTTCGGCACGGCCGAAGGTGGAAAAACTCTGCGAATTAGCGAGGATGAACTGACACATCTCATGCTGTCAGTTCCCGATCAAGAGGAGGGTCTTTCAGAATGAAACAAAGATGGAAACGAATCGTCAGCCTGATTTTGTCACTGTGCATGGTATTGACAATGCTGCCGGGGGCGGCATTTGCCGCAGCACAGGGTTCTGCTGCACCGCTCAGCGTGACTGATGGCGTGTATAACGTCAACGATCAGGCTGCGTGGGAGGATATCTGTGACACCATCAACACATGGAGCGGTGACATTACAATCACTTTGCCTAGCGGCGGGAATCTAAGCGGCCACCTGAGAATCCCGGCCGCCGTTACCGGACTGACCATTACCGGCAATGGCAGCACCATTAACGGGGGAATCAATTGCAACGGCCCAATCGACCTGATATTAGATGGTGTCACGGTTAAGCAGAGCGACGGTTATATTGCCGTTTACTTCGTCCAAGGTGGTACGCTGACAACAGTTGGTAATGTAACCCTGACCGGAGGCAGCGCCAATAATAATGTCGATGGCTTCGGTGTGTACTCCGGTGGCGACCTGACCGTTACGGCGAGCGATAGCCTGACGATAACGGGCGGAAGCAATTACAGCGATGGTGATGGTATCTTTGTGACGGATGGCGATCTGACGCTTGCCGGCGGCGACCCTGTCATTAGTGGCGGTAGTGGGAATGGAGTCACTGTCCAAACCCTCAACGGTACGGGTGGGAACCTTTACATCACCTCCGGCAGCCCCACCATCAAGGGCGCTAACGACCGGAAGGGGGCGGGGGTTTTCGGAAACTTAGTGATTTCCACCTCCGGAACGGTAACGTTCGAAGCGGGCACGTCTGGCGCTTACGGCATTGTCTTCAGTAAAAATAGCAACTTAGATCTCAGCGCGCTGACCGGCAAGCTTATTGCCAAAGGAGATATCAAAGCGATTTCATTGAGTGGCGGCTCCATCACCTACCCTATAGGTCTTGGCGCAGACAAGGAGTATAACAACTCAGCCACCTATACGCTGGATATGACGCAGGGTATCCCCACCACCTACACCGCCACGCTGCATATACAAATTGACGGAGCAGCGGATCCTAGCGAGATGAGCGGCTATGGGCTCAAACTCAGCACCGACGAAACAAAAACTGTCCCCATGACCGGGTTTGGCGCAACAAGGACGACAAGTGTGGAGAACGGCATATGGAAGGTGTATATAAGCTGGGATGACACCTATGACACCTATACCGGCGTAGATATCACCGTAGCGGACGGGGATGCCAACGCAGTATTGGATTGGTATAGAGCCGACTATGCCACCACTCCGCAGGATACGGCGGAAGGCGGCAAAATTGACATAACAATCAATGGAAAAGATGGCTATGGCGGCAATTATTCCGGCTGGCTACGTTTCTTAAAAGGCGATAAAGCAATCTTCACCGCCAGCGGCGAGGGTGCCACCGGCTACACCTACGCCTGGAGCGGTACACATAACGGAAACCCAATCAACGGCACGGGCAACACCTATACGATAGACTCGGTGCAAGGCAAGCTGGACATCACTTGCACCATAACCGGGAGCGGCACAACGAACGCCTATCTTTATGTGCTTGATACGCCCGTTACGGATGCCAACAAGGATAGCATCACCGGGCAGGGCATCAGCGGCGGAGTCAGTTACGACCCGGCCACCAAGACACTAACTCTGAATAACGCAGTCATCGCTCCCTCTGCACTTGTTATTGATGCCATATCTGCGCAAGACGACCTGACCGTCAAGCTGGTGGGTCAGAACCGGATAGGCACAGCACCAACCAATCCGGCGAATGAGGCAGACTACGATGTGCAAATGGGTATTGGCAGCGAAAAAACGCTTGCCATCACAGGTGAAGGTAGCCTGACCGTATATGACGCTGTCATAGGTATTTTGGGAGTTGACAATCTCACAGTAGACATTGGTGGCAACCTGATTGTGGAGGAATATGGAGCGGAGGGCATGGCCTGTTGCTTGAGAACAGAGGGCGTGCTCACCGTCGAAAGAGGCAGTCTGAATCTGACTTCCTACAATTCCAAGGGATTGAAAGGCAGCAGCATCGTAATTAACGGCGGCGTTATCGCTGCCCAGACGCAAGGCGCAGCCGGTCACTTTGCCTTCAGTACGGAGCCTTCCTTCGGCGGAGCTTATGCACACCAAGTATTCGCCGGTGAGAACGCAGCCTCGGCTGTGGAAGTCCCAAGCCCGGTCGCAGCGACCTTCACCGCCAGCAAATATGTGTGGATACAACCGATGGGTGCGCAAATCTACACGATTTCCTTTAACACAAACGAAGGAAATGCTCTTACCCCCGGTACCCTGACCACCGGTGCAGACGGCAAGTTAGCTGTGCTGCCTATTCCGACCCGCTCTGGTAATTACCGTTTTGATGGCTGGTTTACAGCGGCAACTGGTGGTACAGTAGTGACGACAGGCACTGTGTTTACCGCTGACACCACCATCTACGCTCACTGGACTTATACAGGAGGCGGTGGAGGAGGCTCGTCCTCGGGCGGAAGCTCTGGCAGCACAACCACAGCCATCCCGGTGAAGGATCTCTCGGAAGGCAAAAAATCTGACACGACGGTAAACCTGAGTGCCGGTACAGTCACCCTGCCCTCCGATATGCTCAGCAATCTGGATGCGCCAAAGGATGCCAACGCAGAAGTCAAGATGACCACCGTGCACCCCAGCAATTTGACAGCGGAAGCACAAGCGCTTATCGGTAATCGCCCGATCGTTTCTATCAATCTACTGATTGACAACAAAGTCACCGACTGGAACAATCCAAAAGCCCCGGTTACAATAAGCATTCCCTATCTACCGACAGCCGAGGAACTTGCTAACCCCGAGGGCATCACAGCGTACTACATCGACAATCAAGGCAACCTCACCGAGATGGTCGGTGCCAAGTACGATCCCAAGGCCAAAGCGGTTGTCTTCCAAACCACCCATTTCAGCTACTATGCTGTAGGCTACAAGGTGGCGACTGCTCCGACTGTTCCAACTGCGCCAAAGGTACAGTTTAGTGATGTTCTCCCCGGTGCGTGGTACTATAACGCAGTGAGCTTCTGTGTAGAAAAAGGCATTACCAACGGCACGGGCGACAGCAAATTCAGCCCCGAGGCAACGCTGACCCGGGGCCAATTCATCACCATGCTACTAAACGCCTACGGCATTGCGCCGCTGGCCAGCCCCACCGACAACTTTGCTGATGCGGGCAACACCTACTACACCGGCTACCTTGCAGCGGCCAAGGCCAAGGGTATCGCGAGTGGCGTGGGTGACAATATGTTCGCCCCTGAAAAGCAAATCACCCGCCAGGAGATGTTCACCCTGCTGTATAACGCACTCAAAGTGCTAGACAAATTGCCCATCGCTGATAGCAGCAAGACCCTGGCTGACTTCACCGACAGCGACGATATCGCAAGCTGGGCACGTGATGCCATGACCGCGCTGGTCAAATCCGGCACGGTTGGCGGTAGCGGCGGTAAGCTCGACCCAACCAGCGGCTCCACCCGCGCCCAGATGGCGCAAGTACTGTATAATCTGTTGGGGAAGTAACTTGAACAACAGCAATAGAAGAGGCCGGCCAAGCGCTTCATAGCTTGGCTGGCCTCTTTGTGATAGATATACCTTCTATCCTCTAAAGCATAACGACAATCAATCAATATCATACCGTCTCGCCTGACCTTCTCCGTACAGATAATAATAGACCTTGTAATTCCACAGTACCCGACGGATATACTGCCGGGTTTCCACAAAGGGGATTTGATCGATGGTTTTACGTTGACCGGTCCAATGCTGTTGATCCAACCATTTCTTTACGTTACCACGGCCTGCGTTGTAGGCGGCAGTGGCCAGTACCACATCGCCTTCAAACAGTTCCAAGAGGTCTGCTAAATACCAGGTGCCCAGTTGGATATTGGTTTCTGGATTATACAATGCTTCGGTATTTAGCGGTCCGTTGCCTGTTTGCTCGGCAACCCAACTGGCCGTTTCCGGCATAAGTTGCATCAACCCTCTGGCTCCCTTGGGAGAGGTAGCGTTGGCTTGGAAGTTGCTCTCCGTTTTAATGATTGCCGCTACCAGCAGGGGGTCCAGGTTTTTTACTTCGGAATAATGGTAGATTACCTCCTGATGATGCAGAGGATACACCATTTCGGCTATTGCTCTGTGATTTAGCCACAATATCAGTAGCAGGAGAACCAGCAGGAGCTTTCTTTTTAAACGGGGTTTCTTTTTTCTTCGTAAAAACAAAACAATCACTCCTGCAATAGGTGTCATCTTATTCTATGCCAAAAATTGGTTTTTATCACTTTCAGAAAGTATAAATCTCTATTGAAGAAAGTACAAGAAAAACTAAGTCTTACTCGTACCCTGTAGGGCATAACCTAAAGGTCATAACATTATAGGTCACAGGCAGGCAAGCGAGCCAAGTTTTTCTAAGAAGAGGTAATTTGTTGCCAATATTTTGCCACCTGAAGGCGGGTATTTTCAGGTGTGTAGCTGTTATCAATAATGATATCACTATACTTTTTCTTTTCCTGCAGCGGAATCTGGCTGGCTATACGCTGCTGAGCCTGGGACAGAGTAAGCTTGTCCCGTTCCATTAAGCGCTTTAATTGCACCTCTTCATCCACGGTAACCAACCACACTTGATCCACCTTTTGCTGCCAGCCTACCTCAATAAGCAGAGGTATTTCCAAAACTAGAAGGCCACTACCACTGGGGTTACGTTCTTTAAACGCAGTCACTTGTTCATCAAGGGCTGCCTCAATGTGAGGATGGATAATGGCGTCCAATCGCTTCCTGGCAGCAGCATCTGCGAAGATCATGGCTCCCAATTTTTGCCGGTCTAGGGTACCGTCTGGATGTAAAATACCCGATCCAAAGGAAGCTACAATTTCCTTGAGGGCCGGGGTATCGGGATATACCACTTGGCGGGCCACTTGATCTGCATCGATGACCGTGGCCCCCAGTTCTTGTAAATATTTTGCCACAGAACTCTTACCGCTGGCAATAACACCTGTCAAACCAATAATCATCTCATCATGCTCCTTTGAGGAGGTGGTCACTTGATTTTAAAAATGCCCATGGCTATAAGAATGCAGCCTGGCAACATGGCTAATTGCCGGCCGAGGGTACTGCAGGCACAGGTTTTACCCAGCCAGAGTCCGATAATGGTAAGAACAATGTGACCGATGCCCACCACCGCTGCTGTTAAAAGTGGACTAAAGCCGAACATAGAAACTGCAAAGCCAGCTCCGAAGGCATCCATCGCCAGAGCGGCTCCCAATAACAGAGCTTCCCGGGAGGAAATTACACCGGAAGAGTCCAGGTCGGCTTTGGAGGGTTCACGCAGAACTTGAATTACCAGACCCAGAGACTTAATCCGTATTTGCATGACCGTTGCTTTTACTTCTTCCTGATCTCCCTTGGTATCTCTAATGGATTGAACGAGAATCCAGAGTCCTACCAGCAGTAGGATGATGCCACCCAGCCGATGGGCAAAAAGAGGTGAGATTAGTTGGCTGACCATTTGGCCCGCCAGCATGGAGAAGAGTACTGTTAGGACCGACATACCGCTGATTATCAGCAGTGAAGTGAACGGGATACGAATTTTTCTAATCCCGTAAGCCACCCCTGTGCCCAGTGCATCCATATTCAGGGCTAGGGCAAAGGCAAAAAGCGTAAGCAGTTCCATGTCTTTCCCCCCAATTGCGTCTTCTTACATGATAGAGTATGAGGGGGGCAAAGCAGGGGTGATTTACACTATTTGGTTTTTTGACAGGAACTACAGTAATAAGAGCTGCGACCGGCCACTTTGATACGGGATATAGGTTTGCCGCAGTGAGAACAGGGAAGATTTTCCCGGTTATAAACTTTAAGGTGATTTTGGAAACTACCGGAACGTCCCTCACCGTCTACATAATCTCGAAAGGAGGTACCCCGATGTTCAATACCTTCGCTAATTACCTCCACAATAGCCTTGTGCAGACCGGCGGCTTCCCGGGAAGTAAGATCTGGTGCCAAGCGTTCCGGATGGACTTTGGCGCGGAACAGAGCTTCATCCGCATAGATATTCCCCAGGCCTGCGATAAAACTTTGGTCCAGTAACAGGGGTTTTATGCGGGTACGACGCCTACGTATTTCCCGCTTAAAAAATTCCCTGGTAAATTCCGGTTCCAAGGGCTCCGGGCCAAGGTCTTTAATACCGGACAACTCCATTATTTTCGGGGTGGCAATCAATTGTAAACGGCCGAAGCGCCGCACATCAGCAAAACGCAAATGTTTCCCATTATCCAGCAGAAAAATCACATGGGTATGTTTTTCTAAAGGAAATTCGGCCTCACAATAAATAAGGCGTCCTGTCATGCGGAGGTGTGCCACCAAGGTAAGATTATCACTGAGGTGGAGTAAGATGTATTTACCGCGACGCCCCAATTTTTTTAGAAAGGCTTTGCCGATCAGAAGCTCTATGAATTCCTCAGATTTGGGGCTACGGATAACTTCAGGTTTTAATAAATTAACACCGGTGACCGTGAGACCAGCCAAGTGCGCTTCTAAAGAGCGAACCACCGTTTCTACCTCTGGCAATTCAGGCATACTAACACCTCCAGGAAAAGACCAGCATTTGTTGTGTGCTTCGGGTTAAATAGGCTTTGCTTCGTACCAATTTAATCCGAGTTTAATATCAACATCCAATGGTACATCCAGCACAAGGGCATTTTCCATACATTCTCGAACCAGTTTAATTAATGTTTCAACTTCAGTTTCTGGGGTATCAAAGATGAGTTCGTCGTGTACTTGCAGAATCATTTGGGCCTGCATCTGTTGTTCTTTTAATTCCTTATTAATCTTGACCATAGCCAATTTAATGATATCAGCGGCACTTCCCTGGATGGGAGTATTCATAGCGGCTCTCTCACCAAAGTTTCGAATATTAAAGTTTTTGCTAAACAGTTCGGGCAGATAACGGCGACGGTTCAGCAGGGTGTTCACGTAACCCTGTGTTTTGGCCTCTTGAATAACGCGGTCGATATACCTGCGTACTCCTGGGCAACGGGCAAAGTAGTTATCAATATAACTCTTGGCCTCCTGACGGCTAACCTTTAAATCTCGGGCCAGTCCAAAATCACTGATGCCATAAACAATACCAAAGTTTACCGCCTTCGCCCGACTGCGCATTTCTGAAGTTACTAGATCAAGGGGCACACCAAACACCTCAGAAGCGGTTCTTGTATGAATATCCTGGCCTAGACGGAAGGCTTCCAGAAAGCTGTTATCTTGGGACATATGGGCCAAAATGCGTAATTCAATTTGCGAATAATCAGCCGTTAAGAGTAGATTACCCCTTTGACGAGGGATAAACACCTTACGAATGCGCCGTCCGGATTCTAAACGGATGGGAATGTTTTGCAGATTCGGCTCTGCACTGGATAATCTGCCGGTAGCTGTCACGGTTTGATGGAAGGTAGAATGCAGCCGGCCGGTTTTTGCATCCACCAGAGCGGCCAGACCATCGGCATAGGTGGATTTTAATTTTGCCAATTGGCGGTACTCTAAGATGAGAGCAACAATTTCATGCTCCTCTGCCAACTTTTCTAACACTTCAGCGTCGGTGGAATAACCAGTCTTCGTCTTTTTAAATACCGGAAGCTTCAGTTTTTCGAATAAAATCTGTCCCAGTTGTTTCGGAGAGTTAATATTAAAATTTTCGCCAGCCAGTTCATGTATTCTGGCAGACAGGGTTTCAATGGCTTGGTACAGTTCTGCTGACATATCCTTTAACCCTTGTTTGTCCACCGCTACCCCGGCCAGTTCCATCTCTGCCAGCACTTGCACTAAGGGAAGTTCCATTTCTTGATACAGGCGGTCTTCGTCCCGCTCTGCAAGCTTATCGTAGAGTACTTTTCCCAGGCGTAGGATGGATTCTGCTTGAGCGGCCAGAGCTGTTTCCCCTTCCGCTGGCAGGATAATATTCAGATGCTCCAGAGCGACATCGTTTACGTCATAGTTGGCGGCGGTGGGATTTAGCAAATAGGCGGCCACCATGGTATCAAAGTATAGATTTTTCAATACGATATCCTGCTGCTGCAAGAGCCAGATGGCATCCTTAGCATCGTGGAAAATCTTCTTAATTTCTGAGTTTTCACAGAGGGCACGTAGGACGGTAAGATTACTATCGAGATCATCTGCCACCCGCAGCAGGTAAATATCCTGGTCAGGTACTGCTAAATAAAAGGCGGCAATCCCTTGGCCCCGAACCCCTGTGAGCAGCAAAGCCACTTTACCGCTATGGCTAGCCTGTACTAAAATTTCGTCCCGCTCTTCCTGGGTAGTGACGGTTTGGTATCCTACCTGATAGGTTTCCAATTCGGGTAAGTTACTTACCAACTTGTTTGAAGATGTTTTTTCTTTTTTGGACGCAGGACTATTGGTAAGTTGTTTAATCAGACTCTTAAATTCCAGTTCCTTAAAAAGCTCTAAAAGTTTATGCTGATCGGGACCTCGCCAGGAGCACTCTGATAAATCCAATTCCATGGGCACATCACGAATGATGGTAGCTAACTTTTTAGAAAGAAGAGCGATATCTTCTTTACCCCGCAGTAGTTTTTGCAACCTGGGTGATAAATGATCCAGTTGCGCCAGAATTTCTTCCACATGGCCATAATCCTTAAGTAAGGTAGTAGCTGTTTTTTCCCCAATGCCGGGAACACCGGGGATGTTGTCCGAGGGGTCTCCCTGTAAGCCTTTGAGATCAATAATTTGGGATGGGGTTACACCGTATTTGTCCCACACTTTACCTTCATCAAATATCTCCAGTTCAGTAATACCTTTACGGGTTAGCAGAACTTTCGTTTTGGGAGATACCAACTGAAGGGCATCCCGATCGCCTGTCAGGATGAGCACATTTAATCCGGTGGCTTCGGCCTGGCTGGCAATGGTACCAATTAAGTCATCGGCCTCAAAACCCTCTAATTCGAAATAGGGAATCCGCATAGCCCGAAGTACATCCCGAGCTAGGATAAACTGAGGTCGTAATTCATCGGGCGTGGCTTTGCGAGTGCCCTTGTAATCGGCGTAGTCTTGGTGACGAAAGGTAATTTTACCTTTATCAAAGGCCACTGCCACCAGACCGGGCTCTTGTTCATTCAATATTTTCAACAGCATATTGGTAAAACCGTAAACTGCATTGGTAATAACCCCCTGACTATTCGTCAACAGGGGAATGGCATGAAAGGCTCTGTGAATGAGACTGTTGCCATCAATGACAATAAGGGTATCTAGGGACAAAATAAGCACCTTCCTTATCTAGCATCCTTAGTATTTTCAGCAGTGCAAGGCAAAATACCTGCAGGATTTGTTAATTTTAATCGAAGGGTTTCAACAGGAAGGAACTGGAGAAATGACCTCGAATTTATCTAAGCATAGATAATAATATGAGGTGATCAATTGTTTAAAAGACTAGTCGTACTTATCTCCTTTGTTACTTTACTCTGGTCGCCAGCGGCTTGGGCTGAAGAAGATAAAGCCATGACCAACGCTGCTACTATCGGTGAAGTTTTTGGGTATATCACTAATTATCACTTGAAACAGCCCGATATTGACCAGTTAACCAATGCTGGTATTAAAGGAATGCTGGATCAATTAGGGGATTCCTATACGGTGTACTTTTCACCAGGAGAACTGGATGAGTTTAGTGAAGAACTAAACGGGGATTTTGAGGGAATTGGTGCGGAATTGGAGATTAAGGAAGAAGTTCCCCGTGTGACGAGGGTTCTTAATGGTTCACCGGCTGAGCAGGCGGGCCTACAGAGTGGTGATATTATTGTAGCGGTTGATAACAAAACGCTTACCGGGCAATCGCTAACGCAGGTGGTAGAACAGCTACGCGGTAAAAAAGGAACCAACGTTACGATTACAGTGAGAAGGGTTGGGCAGCCTGACTTCTCTTTGGAAATAACAAGAAATACGGTGAATATGCCTACGGTCAACGAGAAAATTCTGGAAGGACAAATTGGCTATATTGCCGTGGAAAGTTTTGGCATGGAAACCGGTGAGCAATTCGGAAATGCCCTCATTCAATTAAAAGAGTCCGGTGCCAAAGCTTTCATTATTGATCTCAGGAATAATGGCGGTGGCTATATAGATGCCGCCTTGGAAATGGCTGGTTATCTACTAGGGAAAGATAAAATAATTTTGCTCACCGAGGACCGGGAAAAATACCAAGAAGCTTACACCACCGAGCTAGACTCTTTAATAAATCCCTTACCGATGGTGGTATTGGTGAATGAGCATAGTGCCAGTGCTTCAGAGATTTTAGCGGGTGCACTGCAGGATTATGGAACGGCTACTTTGGTAGGCACCAAAACCTACGGTAAGGGAACGGTGCAAGACATTCTTCCCTTGGGCAATGGTGGTGCCTTAAAGATGACCACAGCCTTTTACTTAACTCCCAAGGGGCAACGCATTGACGGCCAAGGGTTACAGCCAGATCGCGCTATTGCCACACCGGAGCTGCAACTACTAGCAGCTAAACAAATTCTCCTGTCTGGAGCACCGGAAATAACTTATACTGCCGAGAAAACCATCCAGACCCAGGGAGATACCGTTAACCTACCGATAGGGTACCTTAAAGAAAAGGGCCAGCAGCTGGTGCCGCTGCGCTTCACCCTGGAATCTTTGGGGTACGAAGTAAAGTGGGATGATAAAATCAACCACATTATGGTAAAGGCTAGCAACAAAACCTGGCAGCTACCTAATAACAGCTTAAAGCACCCCTTGCGTCAAATTAATGGCTACTTCTATATTGCGGCCGAAGATTTACGCCTGCTGGGGGTAGATATAAGAATTCAGGAATAAGCCACCGGCTCTTTAGGCTTTGACCGATGGTAAGTCATATTCCCCCCTCCTCCTTGAATATGCTAGAACAGTACCGGAAGGGAGGAGAATTACCTGGACTTTCTAGAACCTTTTTTGCAACAAGTTACCGTTATTATTGCTGCCATGGGTTATTGGGGTGTAGGAATTGGTATGGCTATAGAAAGTGCCAATGTTCCCTTGCCCAGTGAAGTGATACTGCCCTTTGGGGGGTATCTGGTTTATGCCGGGCGATTAGATTTTTGGGGTACAGTGATGGCGGGCACGGTGGGGGGGACCCTTGGCTCTATTGGCTCCTACTATCTGGGGAGTAAAGGTGGCAGACCATTCTTACATAAATATGGCCGTTATATCGGAATTAGTGAGAGAAAGCTAGTACTAGCTGATTACTGGTTTGCACGGTATGGTGAAGCAACGGTGTTTTTTACCAGGCTATTGCCTATTGTTCGTACGTTTATTTCATTACCGGCGGGTATTGCCCGTATGAATTTTAAAAAGTTTGTTATATACACCTTTTTAGGTTCCTTACCCTGGAGCATTTTGTTGGTTTATGTTGGTTACGCCCTAGGACAAAATTGGCAGGCCATTAAGCCCTGGTTTCATCGGCTGGATCTCTTGGTGGCTGCTCTTTTAGGAATGCTGCTGCTGTATTATTTTTGGGGAAAAATAAAGGGTAAAAGATAGCAATAGGAAAACCCTCAGGTTAGTAGCCTGGGGGTTTGTTATGGGCTATTTTTTTTTTAAACCGACGCGAAAACAACGGCCAGGCTAGGACTGTTACTAGAATGATGAGGAGAGTAATTTTCGTGGCCATTCCTTCGGCTTGGCTAAAGCTATGACCCAGGGCGGTGTAAATAACAATTTCCGGCAGTTTTCCAATGGCGGTAGCGATAAAGAAACCCTTAAAGGTCATCTTACTCAAACCTGCCACATAACTAATAATACTGGAGGGAATCACCGGAATGAGTCTTGCCATAAAGACCATCCAGGGACCATCTTGGTGACTCATTTGATCGACTTTTGTCATATAGGTTTGCTTTAGGCAACGACTTATGAGTCCCCGACCAAAGCCCCTGGCCAGGTAGAAGGCGATGGAGGCTCCCAAAACCGAGCCGGTCATGGTGATGAGAATCCCATACCATAAACCAAAAATAAATCCGTTGGTAGCCGCTAACAAAAATAAAGGCAATGGGGTAAAAAGTGTTTGTAAGACCATTAAAAATAGGCAAACCAGTACAGTCATAGCACCAAAAGAACGCAAATACTCCGCCAACTGCTCAGGACCGGTAAAAGACACAGCCCGCCAGATGGGGTGATGGTAAAGATCCAGGCTAAAGAACAGGATCAATGCCACAACTATCAAGATAAGGGTAAAAATTAAACCATGTCTTTTCACCATATAAATCTCCCAATCTAAGGATTGTGGCACAGAAATACTATACCAAAACACCGGAGCTTTGAAAAGAAAAAGGTTATCAAGATAGTATATATTATTAAGATCACCTGTTATATGTTAGAAAGTATTGGAAAAAATTTCATTACGCCTTAGAAGGCACTCCACTGTGGTTCCGTAAAGCTTAGTGAACAAGCGCTGAATGTTCTCACCTTGGTTTGGATTTTGCTTACGCAATGATGTGACCCCCCAGGAATCCAGGGGGGTCATGAGTCATATCTATTCCAAACTAAAGATGACAATTAAAAGCATCTTAAATCTTTCTTTAGCCACTAGGCCGTGGGGAATTCCGTTAGGCATAACGATGGCTTCACCTTTTTTGGCGAGAAATTTCTCCTGCCCAATGGTGATCTCCGCCTCACCGTCTAAAATATACACCATTGCGTCGCCGGGGGAGGAGTGAGCACTGATTTCTTCCCCCTGATCAAAGGCAAACAGTGTCACACTAACCGGTTTTCCCTGGGATAAAGTGCGGCTGACCACCCGACCTTCTTGGTAATCCACCAGAGCAGCAAGTTCCACCACCTTGGCAAAATCAATGTTTTTAATATAATGTTGTCCTGACATAGAATCCCTCCTTATTCTACTACCTCAAAGCCATGATCACGAAAGATCTGCTTAATGGTGTTTAGATCGATTTTCTTCATACTGGCACCCTTAGGAATGGTCATTACCCGGCCAGCGGTGTTTAACATAGCGGGATTGGTGATATCTTTAAAACCAATCTCTTGCATAATGTTGGCCACCTCCGGGTTTTCCTTGACCAGCTCATAGATGGTTTTGCGGAAATCTACACTTTGGTTCATGTAATCACCCTTGGATTTTTTTATTACCATACCCCAAATCTTTGAAACTATAAAAAGCTTTTAAATAAGTATAGGCGAAATAAGATTTTTTCAAAATAACAAACTAAATTATTTTTTAAATATTCAATAAAAGTAAAAATTTTCCTGGAAAATAGCAACCATTTATCTTATTATCGTAGAAAGGGAGGTGAGAGGAGCGGGGGGAATGAAGAAAAAACTTTTGTGGCTGGTTGGTTTTGCTTTTGTCAGTTTTGCCTTAATGCTATTAACCAAAGTACCGGCCCTTGGTTTAGACAAGGCTGAATTTTGCGGGCAGTGCCACGCGATGGATGAGCAGGTGGATACATACTTGCACTCGGCCCATCGATTGGGCGCAACCTGTGGGGATTGTCATATTCCCCATGGTCTGGTGTACGGTGCCACCTATAAGGCTTATACGGGTACCCGTGATGTTGTAGCTGTTCTAACAGATACAACTCCCCAAGAAATTCGTGTAACTAAACTGGGGCAAGACATCTTGCAGGAAAACTGTCTAAGGTGTCATGGGGAATTTTTGGCACAAGTGGGGGATACCAGGAAAAATGACGGAAAGTATTGCTTTGATTGTCACCGGAGTACCCCGCACCAGAAATAATGAAAGGGGTGGTTACTTAATTGATTCCTAAGGAATATCGTAATCTGGCATTCTTTTCATTAATTATAGTGCTCATCCTAGGGGCAGCAGGAGGTTATTTTTTTAATGCCCACAATAAAGACCTTGAAGAAAAACCCCTGGGTGAAATTGCAGCTAATGAAGCTGACCCTGCTGTATGGGGTATTTATTATCCCAAGCACTATGACAGCTACCTGGAAAATTTTAAAAACACTGCACAACCCTCTCACTTTGAAACGAAACCCTATATGAAACAAATCTATGCAGGACTAGGTTTTGCAGAAGAGTTTAACGAACCGCGAGGCCATGTTTATACACTGGAGGATATCCGAAAGGTCCATCCCACACGTTATAAGACCGGGGCCGCCTGTAATACTTGTAAATCATCTCAAATCCCGGAGATGATCAATAAATATGGTGAGGACTACTATCTGAAATCCTTCGAGGAAGTAAATTCTCAATTAAAACACCCCATCGCTTGCCTCGATTGTCACGATCCTAAAACAATGGATTTGAGAATCAGCAGACCGGCTCTTATTCAAGCCTTTGAGCGGCAAGGTAAGGATATTACCAAGGCGACTAGGCAGGAAATGAGGAGCTTGGTATGCGCCCAGTGCCACGTTACCTATTACTTCCAACCAAATACAAAGAAATTAACCTTCCCTTGGGATAAGGGGGTTAAAGCTGACCAAATTTTGGCATATTTTGATGAAAAGAAATTTAGCGAATGGAATCATCCAGATGCAGGCACTGGACTGGCGAAAACCAGACATGCTGAATATGAAACATTTATGGACAGCACCCACCAGTCTGCAGGCTTAGCCTGTGCAGATTGTCATATGCCCTATGTGAAGCAGGGAAATGTTAAGGTTAGCTCCCATAATTGGCAAAGCCCCTTGAACAATATCGAACAAAGCTGCACCGTTTGCCACCGGGAGGGTGTTGACTGGCTCAAGACCCGCGTGAAAGATATTCAGGCTAAAACCAAGGAAGTACAGGACATTGCCGGTGAAGCTGTGGTGCAAGCCATTAATGAGTTAAAGGTGGCAAAGGACACTCCTGGTGTGAATCAAGAGTTACTCCAGCAGGCTCAAGAAATGCATCGTAAGGGTCAGTGGTATCTAGATTATGTCATGGTTACCAACGGCTACGGTTTCCATAATCCTACCGAGTCGATTAACAACCTGAGTAAAGCCATCGACTATGCTCATAAATCTGTTCAACTGGCCAGAGAAGCTGTGAAAAAGACTAGCTAACGAGAAGATAACACGGAGTGAATTGATTTGAATGATAAGCAGTTTCATGTAGGACCCGAGGGGAAAGGGATTTTACGATCCCTTTCCTCTATGAAAACGGGTCTTGTTCTTTTGCTGTTACTTGGTGCAGTGTCATCCTTGGGCAGCTTAATCCCCCAGGGTGAGCAGGTAAGTTTCTACCGGGCACACTACGGGGAACTATTGGGAAGTTTTTTACTTTTATTATCCTTTGATAAGCTGTATAGTTCCTGGTGGTTCATCCTGCTTGGCGTAATTTTTGCGTGTAACATCTTACTTTGTTCTATGCAACGAGTAAAAAATGTTAAGAATTTACGAAGTGCAGGATCGGTCTTGCTGCACTTTAGTATTTTGGTTGTATTTGCAGGCTCTTTATTATCTGGTATGGCAGGTAAAAGCGCCTACATAGAAATTGATGTAGCGGACACAGCTGATCTCTCCACTATCGGTTTTCCTGGTTATCACCTGACAGTAAAGGATTTTAAAATTGACTATTATGATACCTGGGAACCCAAACAATATACCAGTTCAGTATTATTGCTGGATGCTAAGGGTAACAGAATTGTTGATGAAATCAGTGTTAATCATCCACTAAAAACAGAAGGTTTAACTATTTATCAAAATAGCTATGGTTGGATGACCAAGGGACGGATTATTGGTGAAAAAGGAGATCAGCCCTTTGAACTGATTAACGGTGAGGAATTAAAACTGGCCAATGGTTTAATCCTGAAGATTCTTTTTGTACCAGACTTTGATCCGCTCAGTGGCAACCTACAATCGAAAACTCCGTTGCCCAACAATCCCCACTTAGCCTGTGCCCTGATTAAGGGAGAACAATTATTGGATGTTCAGATAATCTCTCAGGGGGACACACAAAAGATAGAAGACGTAACAATTGCCTTTGATGGTTATCGCTATTATACCGGTCTGGAAGTGAAAAAGGACCCCGGTGTCAAGGTGGTCTACGGGGGATTTTTTCTAATGCTTTTAGGCTTGGCCTGCCGATACCTAACTCCCCCGCCGGGGACAAAAGTAAGTGAGGTGGTGCAATAATTGGAAGCACACTTTAATCTGGCAGCTTATACCTTACTGTATCTTACGGTAATTACGAGTTTGATTTTTTTATGGAAAAGTAATCTACTGCTCAAAAAGCTTTCCTTCTGGTTTGCTGCTCTTGCCTTTGTCAGCCTTACCCTGGCTCTTATTCAGAGAAGTATTGCCAGTGGTAGGCTACCCTTTGCCACCATGTATGAATTCACGTTCCTTTTTGCCTGGGGGATACTATTTTTCATCCTGTTATTAAAGATAAAATTTTCTTCTGAGGTATTAACCGCCATTGGAGCCTTAATGGCTATTATCATCATATCCTATGGCAGCACACTGCCCTCGGACATCCGGCCTTTAATGCCCGCATTACAAAGCATCTGGCTTGAGTTTCATGTGGTGACAGCTATCATAGCCTATGGAGCCTTTGGTTTATCCTGTTGCTTAGGCATACTGTACCTAATCAAGGAAAAAGCCGATAGCAAGGGATTGGGACAATCCCTGCCTCCTGTAACAAAGCTGGATAGCGTCATGCACTGGTCTGTAGCCATCGGCTTTCCCTTTATGACGTTGGTACTCATAACTGGCGCTGTCTGGGCTGAGGAGGTTTGGGGTAGGTGGTGGAGTTGGGATCCTAAAGAAACCTGGGCTCTCATTACCTGGCTCATTTATGCTGGTTACCTGCATTCCAGGAAGACCTATGGTTGGCAGGGCAGAAAGGCCGCCATTATGGCCATTGTTGGTTTCATTGTTGTTTTATTTACCTTATTTGGTGTATCCTTGTTGCTCCCTGGGGCTCATAGCTATGTCTAGTAGACTAAAGAAAACAGCCGTTGACAGATTACGTCAACGGCTGTTTTCTTTAGTCTATCGTTCCGGGACCCATTTTTAACAGTTCTGAAACGGTAACAAGTTGGTAGCCTTGCTGTTTTAATCCCTCTAACACCTTTGGCAGGGCATCCGGTGTCTGCAGGCAGGTGTCGCTGGCATGCATCAGAATGATATCTCCGGGCTCGATCTTTTTTAAAACGCGGTCAATAATAGTTTGCACGCCGGGGTTTTTCCAATCTAAGGAATCGGTACTCCATTGAATTACCTTGTAGTTTAATTCCTCAGCCGTGGTTAGTACCATGTCGTTCCAATCACCGTTGGGGGTACGAATTAAAAGAGGTTCCACCCCGGTAACTTCTTTAATTTTTCCGTGGGCTGTCAGGATATTTTTCTTGACTGTTTCCTTTGGATATTCACTAAGATTGACGTGCTCTTCACCGTGGCTGGCAATTTCATGGCCCTCGGCGACGATTCGTTTAGGAAACTCCGGGTGTTTCACAGCCCAGGGGCCGGAAACGAAAAAGGTACTTTTAATGTTATGCTCCTTTAGAGTATCTAACACCGGACCGGGGACTTTGGTACCCCAACTGATATCGAAGGTTAAGGCTGCCACTTTTTTATCCGTCTTAACTTTATAAATGGCGTATTTTTTAGCCGTTGTGGTTACTGCCTGCTGTTGATAAATAAGGGCAGAGAAGATTAAAGCACAGAGCACTATGGTGGATACCAAAATAAGTTGTTTTTTAAATTTTCGATAATCAAAAATATAAACTTTCAATCTATACACCTCCGTCTTATAAGTATTTTGCGTTGCTCAAATATATGAGTAATTTTTGGTAACAATTAGCCAATTTATTAAATATTTTCCAAAGACCTAAAAAATTCTAATTGTTTCCTGTTATTCAATAGGGTACTTAGTGAAAAAATACTTGCGGAAGGAGGCAACATAATGAAATCGGCCTTAAGAATAGTTTTTGTTTTATTTAGCCTGATTCTTCTACTACCCACAGAGGGTAGAGCCGCTCCGGCAGCTGATGGTAAGCCACCGAAGGTTACAGCCTCGGCTGCTTGTTTAATGGATGTGTCCAGTGGACAAATTTACTATCAAAAAGAGGGAGATAAAAGAAGAGAACCGGCTAGTTTAACAAAGATCATGACAGGAATTTTAGCCATTGAAAAGGGTAATTTAAAGGATATTGTCACTGTGAAAAAAAGAGCTGCTGCTGTTTCGATGGGCCAGGACATTGGACTTAACACCGGAGATCGTTTATATTTGGAAGATTTATTAAAGGCGGCACTTATGTATTCTGCTAATGATTCCACGGTAGCCATTGGGGAACATATTGCTGGTAATCACGACGACTTTGTTAAAATGATGAATAATAAGGCTCGGGAATTGGGTATGAAGAATACCCAGTTTGCCAATACGAATGGTTTTCATCACCCTAATCACTATACTACCGCCAATGATCTAGCTATTCTCACGTCTTATGCCTTAAAAAATAAGACCTTTGCTCGATTTGTAGCCACCAAAGAGGCTACCATAACCTGGCAACCTAGGGTCCAGACGAAAATCGAAACCGCCCAGGATACACAGAAAGAACCCCTTAAGCAACGACTCTTGCAAAATACCAACCGGCTTCTAGATTCGGATTTCGAAGGTATTAATGGGGTAAAGACCGGAACCACTGCTCGGGCAGGTAATTGCTTAATTGCTTCTGCAACCCAGGGAAGTAGGCAGTTAGTAGCAGTCATCCTGAACAGTGATAACCGTTGGAGCGATGCCACAAATTTGCTTGAATATGGATTTAATGAAGTGAAACCTGTGGTATTGGCGGAAAAGGATGAAGTAATAGCAGAATTAAAGGTGGCGGAAGGTGTAGAGCAAAAGGTAACCTTAGTTGCAGCTAAAAAGCTAGAGATATATCTACCCGTGATTCAAGTGGAAAAAATCCAGCGTAAAATCAATTTATATCCAACACCCAACGCACCAGTGAAACAAGGTCATAAACTGGGAACCGTCACCTACTTAGTGGAAGGAAAGGAAATTGCTACGGTAGATTTGGTGGCAAATCAGGATATTAAAAGAATTTCGTGGTTTAAGAGGCTATTTAATTAAAAATCTATAGATTCCAATGACAAAAGCAGTACCTAAAGGCGGGTAAAGCTTTTGTCATTTTTTAGTGAACTCACCCCCACCTTCGCCCTTTTTATCGCAAGCATGGAAAGCTTAGGAAGGGGATTTTTGGCGGGTAAGTTAAATTTTCCTTGACTTTTTATAATAAAACCAGCATAATATAACATGCACCGCAAGTAAATAATGGGACGTTAGCTCAGATGGTTAGAGTGCTGCGTTGACATCGCAGAGGTCACTGGTTCGATTCCAGTACGTCCCACCAGAAAAAACATATCTTCCGCCGAGGGGAGATATGTCTTTTTTTATGGAAAACAGGTCTTTTGTTATATAACAGTTGCCCTTAGTAGCCTTTGCCAAAAACTCTGGGGGGTTACTTAAGAAAGAAATGTTTTTCACAAGGTAAAACTATTTTATATCAATTTTTTAAAATATAGTCAAGAGTATAAAGCTAAAAATATTATCGAAAATTTCAGAGCGTAGCAGAGAAGTTGCTTGTAAAATGATTATTCGTCTAAATTTGGTCTTATTCAGTGGTACATGTGGTTTTACTTTTTTTCCAAAGAGAGGTATGATTTATTCAAGATAAAAAATACCCCTCGGAAAGGAAGTGTAATATATGCGCAAATTATTCCAAGAATTTCTTGAATATGCAGATTATGCCTTTCATTATCTCTATGTTGAAAGAGAAGATAAATAAAAAAACAACGCCAAACAAAGGCGTTGTTTTTTTATTTTGTCAATATATAAATGAACTTTTTATCTGTTTTTTGCAAGATTTTTTGCTTTTTTGGCTAATCGGCTACCAGGGGCTATAGCCTTTGACAGAATGGCCTGCCGACAGTAAACTTTATTTTGAAATATTCAATATATTGTTATAAGTAAAATTGTGCAGAAGGGGTCGATTTGGTGAGCGATAGAAAACTAAGTGAAAAAACGATAGCGGCATTAAAACAGGATTTCCCATTAATGAGCAAACTGATGGCAACCGAAGAGATTTTATGGATAAATTCGAAGTACGAAAAATATGAGGACGCGATGCAAAAGATTTCCTTGACGGAAGTAGATGCCAGAGATGCAGAAGACAGGTTGAGACGGTTTGCGCCTTTCCTGGCAAAAGCCTTTCCTGAAACCCAGGCCAGCAACGGAATCATCGAATCTCCCCTGTTTTGCATTGAGAATATGAAATACAGGCTGGAAAGCATATTTGCGCAGGAAATCAAAGGAGAATTCTATTTAAAGGCGGACAGCCATCTGGCTGTTTCAGGTTCCATCAAAGCAAGGGGCGGAATATACGAGGTGCTCAAGCACGCAGAGGAGCTGGCAATTAAAAATCATATGCTGGCGGAAACCGATGATTATTCCATCCTTAACAGCGATGCATTCAGAACATTTTTCTCCAACTACTCTATCTCTGTGGGCTCTACCGGAAATCTTGGCCTCAGCATAGGGATCATCAGCGCAAAACTCGGATTTTGTGTCTACGTTCACATGTCGGCCGATGCAAAGCAGTGGAAGAAGGATCTTCTTAGAAGCCGCGGAGTCGTCGTCGTAGAATATGCTTCTGATTACAGCATTGCGGTGGAGCAGGGACGAAAGCAATCCGAATCGGACCCGAATAATTACTTTATCGACGATGAAAATTCCAGGGACTTGTTTTTAGGGTATTCCGTAGCCGCCTTCAGGCTGAAAAAGCAGTTGGTAGAAATGGGTGTCACCGTAGATGAGGAACATCCGCTATTCGTTTATCTTCCATGCGGAGTAGGCGGTGCGCCGGGTGGCATCACATTCGGATTAAAACTAATGTTTCAGGACCATGTGCATTGCTTCTTTGCCGAGCCAACTCATTCCGCTGGCATGCTGTTGGGCTTAATGACAGGAATGCATAATGAAATATGCGTCCAGGATCTGGGAATTGACAATATTACCGATGCCGATGGCCTGGCGGTGGGAAGACCTTCCGGCTTTGTCGGCAGGACATTGGAAAACCTGATCAGCGGAGTTTACACCGTGCAGGATGAGCAATTATATATCCTTCTCTGTACATTGGCGGACAGCGAAAAAATTTTCCTCGAGCCTTCCGCCTTGGCCGGACTGCCCGGAGTTGTCAAGCTTTTAAGTGAGGATGCAGGAAAAATGTATCTCGAGCAGCACCGTTTGACCGATAAGATGCATAACGCTTCTCATATTGCCTGGGCTACAGGGGGCAGCATGGTCAGCAGGGAAGAAATGGATTCCTATTACAAAAAAGGACTTGAATTGATGAAGGCGTTCAATGCAATTTAACTAAATTTTGCCTATCCTAGCTTGAAACAGGGATTGGCCAGAGACTCTGATCTAAGCCCCTATTTTCAAGGCTTCAGACGGTCTTGGTTTTTGTAAGATCATGTTGTGAAATATCATTTTTTTAGCCTTGCAAATTTTTTTAATTACAATATCCATCTGGAATGGACAAATGTTTGAATATATAAACTTTAAACTAACATATTGCACAATGTCTAAAAAGATGTACAATGATAATTGCACAATTTAATAAAGGATTGGATGATGTTTGCGGGAGAGTGGCCCCACGGCCCACCGAAGGAGTAATACTCTCAGGTGCTTTTGTAGAAAGACGAAGTTACGCTAAGTCTTTGCTGAATAAAGTGGAACCGCAAGCGGACAGGACTCTGGAGAGACCCGTTTTTAGGGCGCCGAAGGGGCAATACAAATTGCTGTTAAATCTCTCAGGCAAAAGGACAGAGGAGGATTATGGGTCTAATATAGGTGTTTCTTGCACGGATGCTATATTTTTCCGATACTTCTTTTATGGTCATTAGAGTCAAATCATTTGGTTTGGCTCTTTTTTATTTTATTTACGTACAGAGAGGAAGCGAATGGAATGGATTACATTACGTTTTTGGATCAATTGGACAGTTTGATATGGGGACCACCATTATTATTTTTGTTGGTGGGAACGGGGATTTTGTTAACTTTACGGCTGAAACTACTGCAGGTGATCCGTCTGCCAATGGCTTTAAAGTTAATATTTACGGCCAAGAATAATGGCTCTGGTGATGTAAGTAGTTTTGGAGCTTTGTGTACCGCTCTGGCGGCCACAGTAGGGACTGGTAACATCGTGGGTGTGGCTACAGCGGTGAAGGCTGGGGGACCCGGGGCAATCTTTTGGATGTGGGTGGCCGCTTTCTTTGGCATGGCCACTAAATATGCAGAAGGTTTGTTAGCCGTTAAATACCGCTCTGTCGATGCCAATGGCCAGATTTCCGGGGGACCCATGTACTATATTGAGCGGGGGTTGGGGAAAAAATATCGCCCTCTGGCCATCATGTTTGCTGTCAGCGGTGTGCTGGTTGCCTTCTTTGGTATTGGGACCTTCGCCCAGGTTAATTCGATTGTGGATTCTTGTAAATTAACCCTGGGTACCCCGGCTTATGTCACAGCCATTGTAATTACCGTATTGGTTGCTTTGGTCACCCTAGGTGGGTTGCAGAGTATTGCCAGGGTATCCTCCAAAATCGTTCCCTTTATGGCCCTCTTCTATTTGCTAGCCTGTGGTTATGTCTTAGTTAAATTTGCTGATCAGCTACCCGGGGCTATAGAGCTAGTTATTAGTAGCGCCTTTTCCGGCACCGCTGCTGCGGGTGGTTTTTTAGGTGCCACTGTCATGATGGCCATTCGGAACGGGGTGGCCCGTGGGGTATTTTCTAATGAATCTGGTTTGGGCAGTGCACCCATTGCTGCTGCAGCAGCTAAAACCAAATGGCCTGCAGAACAAGGACTTATTTCTATGACGGGCACCTTTATTGATACCATTATTATCTGTACTCTGACTGGGTTAGCGCTGGTGGTTACCGGGGTCTGGGCAGGGGATGCCAAAGGGGCTGCCATGACCCAGGAAGCATTTGCTGCAGCATTGCCAGGCATTGGTCCGCTGATTTTAACGGTGGGTATTGTGTTATTTGCCTTTACCACCATCTTGGGGTGGAATTATTACGGAGAGCGTTGCTGTGAGTATCTTTTGGGTGTTAAAGGTATTATGCCCTATCGCATCATCTTCATTGGTTTAGTAGCAGCCGGTGCCTTTGTGAAACTGGAAGCCATCTGGTTGCTGGCGGACATCGTCAACGGCTTGATGGCGATACCAAACCTTATCGCGTTGCTAGGACTTTCCGGTGTGGTGGTGTTGGAAACCAAGCGATATCTGGAACATATAGCTAAGGGTGCAGATTCACCTGACAATAAAAAGGTAGCATAAAATCCCCAAAAACACCCTGTGGGGTGTTTTTGGGGATCAATCAGAAAGTATCAAAACTTTCAATTTACAGAAGGGCAAACTAAGGGATTAATAAAGTATAAATTTTAGGGGGATACCTAAAAGTTCAAATAGTTTCCTAAATATGTACACACGGTACAAATTATCTGCAGCCTCAGCCGCCTTTGCCAAGCATTCTAAATACGATAAAAACGATAATACCTAGGGCTAAAAAAGAACCAATACTGGTTAAGTCCATAGGATCTCCTCCTTTCGTACCACAAGGTTTCGATATGCTTTCTAAAAAAACCTCTTTTCTATTTGTTCACTATTTGGCAAAATAGTAGTAAAACACAATGTCTAGAGGTGAAAAAATTGAAAGTTGATATTAAATTTATTATTGGTATGGGATTTTTATTAATTGCAGCCTGTATTTATTTTACCAAGGTCGTATAACCCTACGTAAAGTAACCATGGCCTCATAATTTATAAACGAAATTTATAAACGAATTTCTAATTAAATAATCAAATCATTAAAACCGCCTGGTAATCGGATATTCCAGGCGGTTTCATTGTTTAGATGTTATTTTTTCTTGAATTAACCATTCTGAAACCAATAATAGATTTTAAATCGTTAACTACCGGGGTAATTTGTTCGGACAGAGTTTCTAATTTTACTAATAATTGTTGAATCATTTCGATTTTCATTTCTGCCTTTTTAATGGTGGCTTTGGCATCCCAGCGCATAAAAAAATTAGATTGAAGCCCGTAAATATGCTGACGTAACTCTTTAATCGCACGTTCCGATTCAAGCCTTATTTCTTCGATTTCTTTAAGCATCAGAAGCACCTACCTTTTTTTCCATACTATTAGCCAATCCTAAAAATGGTGCTTTTACCAGGTATAAAAGATAAAATCTTGTTTTAGGCAAATCAGAAAGTATAAAAGCTTCTGGTTTGCCTAAGGGCAAACTAAGCCTCCGCCGGTGTCTATAGACTTGGCGGAGGCTTAGTTTTTCTAAGAAAATTCAAAAAGTTAATATCTTTCTGGAGGAAGCTTAATATACTTTTTAAAAGATTGTTAAGGCCAAAGAAAAGGGGTGGGTTTTTTGGCTAGAAAGAAGAAGAAAAATATAAAAACCAGCAAACTTGTTCAAGTGGAGAAAAAAAGAGACATCATTTTGTTTACGTCAGCCAGTGAACCGGTTCGAGTACCGGATATTGTATATCGTGGAAAGAAGCAGTCTCCGGGAATGAGAGATTTATTTGTGGACAGTAGTAGTGTTCAAACGGAGATTTCTTTGCCATTAGCTTGTGGCGATACCTGTAGCAAAACTACGTTACCAGTAGCTGGAAAGTATCATAAGAAGAAAAATTTGAAATTTCAAGGAGCGTTTGTACCAAACAGTTGTGTTACGCAGGTAGTTTCATTACCTTATGCAGAAGAGCAAATAAATAAATCGGTAAAACAAAGCTTGCCTCAACCAGAGGAACCTTGCTATCAAATCCTTTTAGAGCATAGCAAGCCACGGAAAAGGAGAAAAAACTCTTCGGTATTTGTTCCCCCGAGCTGTATTATAGAGTGTCCAACGCCGGTTTACCATTTTAGTCTGGGAGTAAAGCCTTTGGTCTTTACCAATCCGTACCCGAATCCCCTTAGCTTGTCACCAGATATTATCAGTGAGCGTAAACGAGGTTGTACTAAGCAAAAAAGTTCAAATGATTTTATTCCTGCTTCCTGCATCACCCGGACAGTTTCTCAACCATTTTCAAAACCAAATCAAAAGCCAATTATAAAATACACTTATGTAGAGCGTCCCAACACCCCGGATATCCTGGGTCCTACGCTAAAAAGTAATAAAAGAAAAAAGAACCAAGGAGTTTCCTTTGTTCCTAAAAGCTGTATTGTGGAGTCTACAAAACAGATGTTGGAATCACCACCATTTTTGCAACGAACAGACACTTTGGCCAGGGCGAAATCGCAGTCGACCGTGGAAAAAAAGTCTTCCGGCAATTGGCTGTCTATTCTGGCATTCCTAGCTCTTATCATGGTGGTGGTTGTCTATCTATTGCAAAAATAATCTACTTACTCCAACCACAGGATTGATCCATAATTTTTACATGGGATAGCACCCTTGATTTCTGCTTATAATGCATGTAGAAGAAGGTATCTTAAAATTTTCGCCAATTTTGCACCAGTATACAAAGAATTGCCTCTCATATACTAATAGTAGAAGGAAGGGGTGATAGAGGAGATGAATCAATGTCTCTCTATTGGTGCCACCCAGCATATAGATTTGTTGAAGGACCGGCTTGGCAGAGAATTGAGAGTCGATGAGGGTGAAAGAATTAGAATCAAAATGACTGAAAATCCTGCCGGTAACATCACATTTTTATCCTGTGATTTCAACGGAATTTTATGCAGTGGGAGACATCAGGATGAAGAAATCTTATTTAAGCATTTTGTAGCAGATATTTTATCCGATATCATCATGAATCAATGGGAAAGGGCTCTGCTAAAGGATATCATTCGTGAGACTTATTATTATTTCAATGAGGAAGAAAAGAAAACCATTCTGCAATATACCTTGGATTATACTAATGGTGTTAAAATGTATCCGGGAAAAATGGACCGCCGGGATCGCAAGCATTTCATTATTAAGAGGCTGGTAGAATTTTTAGAGCAAAACAATAGTATTGTTATTGACGGCTTTGTTCGTTTTCGGTTAAAAGAATATGTTAATGAAATTAAAGAAGCAGTGGACCAGGCTGTAGACGAATTTCTTATGGAACGGGAATACCGGGAATTTATCCAACTGCTAAAATATTTTGTGGAAATTCAGGACTCCAAAGTACCCCTAGTTAATGTTTTGGTCAGTGAAAGGGGAACTTATAAGCTCTATGATGAAAATCATCATCCCATCGACAGTGAGTTTTTAGAAGGCTTCATCCTAGATGTAATGGACAATGAAATTAATTACGAAGATTTATTAATTAGCGCCTTAATTACCATTGCACCTAATAAGATTGTTTTTCATTATGGTGTGCAGCCTGGAACAGATTCAACCCTGGATACCATCAAGAATGTTTTTGAAGATAAGGTAAGTGAATGTAGTGGTTGCAAATTATGTCAAAAGCATCAGCAATAGAGAATCAACACTAACCGCCTACCAGGCGGTTTTTTATCATTGCACCTCCTTCGCCAATTTGGTATAGTTAATGTCGTTAATCGACAAACGGAGGTTATGCTCGGTGCAATGGTGGACAGTATTATCGATCCCAATCATTGGTGCCTTTATTGGCTGGATAACTAACTTGATTGCGGTAAAAGCCATTTTTAAACCCTATGAACCGGTGCGCTTGTTTGGTTTACCCTGGGCAATTCAAGGTGTGGTGCCTAAGAGAAGGGCGGAGTTGGCCAGAAGTATCGGTGAAGTGGTAGAAAATGAGTTGCTTAAGATGGAGGATATAATCCATCAAATGAAGTCTCCGGAAGTATTAGATAAGATTGCTTCATCTGCCAGCGAATCCATTCGCGGCATGGTAGTTGAGCGGATTCCCATGTGGGTGCCCACTACCATTCGCACGGTAATCCTGGAAATGATGGGGGACATGCTGCAGAAGCAAATGCCCCAGGTGATTAATCAAATTATAGATCAGGCCGGAGGCAGCATCGTTGAAAAGGTTAAACTTTCCCAACTAGTGGAAGAGCGTATGAATGCTTATGATATTAGGCATTTGGAAAAAATTATCGTGACAGTGGCTGCCCGTGAATTGAAACACATCGAAATTATCGGTGGGATATTGGGATTTCTGATCGGTCTGGTACAAGTGACTATTGTGTATCTCTCAACTTGACATTACCTATAAGTTTTTCTATAATGATTTCGTAATTAAATATTTTGCTATGAAAAGGAAAAGTACTTCAGTATACTCGTCCAGAGAGGAAATGCCGTAGGCTGTAAGCATTTCCCGATGTGGCTGAATGAAAAACCACCTTGGAGCAGCTTGTTGAAATGAAGTATGCAAGCCGGAGAGACACCGTTACTGTCGTTAGAGGTGGGAGTGTAAACTCCAACCAGGGTGGAACCGCGGAAACATCCCGTCCCTGATTTTTCAGGGACGGTTTTTTATTTTTGTCTAACAATCGAAAGGAGATTTGATTATGGTACAGGTAAGACTTAAGGACGGCTCGGTCCGGGAGTACCCTGCGGGTAGCACTGTGCTTGAAGTGGCTAAGAGCATCAGTCAGGGATTGGCCAGGGAGGCGTTGGCCGGCAAAGTAAACGGAAAAGTTGTCGATTTGAACTACCCATTGCAGGAAGATGCGGCACTGGAATTACTGACTTTTAATGACGAAGAGGGATGTGCGGTTTACCGCCACAGTTCGGCTCACGTGTTGGCGCAGGCTGTGAAAAGACTTTTCCCGGAAGCTAAGCTGGCCATTGGACCTGCTATTCAGGACGGTTATTATTACGATTTTGATGTACCGCAGCCCTTTACTCCAGTTCAATTGGAGCAAATTGAAGAGGAAATGAACAAGATTATTAAAGAGGATATTCCCTTTAAGCGGCTGGAAATCTCCCGGCCAGAGGCTTTGGGCCGTTTCCAGAACCAAGAGGAACTGTATAAAGTAGAATTAATTAATGATCTACCGGAAGATGCTGTTATCTCCTGCTACCAGCAAGGGGATTTTGAGGATCTTTGCGCTGGGCCCCATGTCCCTTCCACAGGTCGCTTAAAGAGCATCAAGCTAATGAGTATTGCCGGTGCCTACTGGCGGGGGAACGAGAAAAATAAAATGCTCCAGCGCATTTATGGCACCTCCTTTCCTAAGAAGGCACTGCTGGATGAGCACCTATTCCGCATTGAGGAAGCTAAGCGTCGGGATCACCGCAAACTGGGAGCGGAATTAGATCTTTACAGTATCCAAGAAGAAGGCCCTGGCTTTCCCTTTTTCCATCCCAAAGGGATGATCTTGCGCAACGAATTGGAGAACTTTTGGCGTTTAGAGCACAAAAGACGGGGCTACCAAGAAATTCGTACACCCGTTATCTTAAACAGAGGGCTTTGGGAGCAGTCCGGTCATTGGGACCATTATAAAGAGAATATGTACTTTACCAAAATTGACGAGGGAGATTATGCTGTTAAGCCCATGAACTGCCCTGGTAGTATTTTGGTGTATAGAGCCAAAATGCATAGCTACCGGGATTTGCCCCTAAGGTGGGGTGAACTGGGACTGGTGCACCGGCATGAATTATCCGGTGCTTTGCATGGTCTAATGCGGGTACGCTGCTTTACCCAGGATGATGCCCACATCTTTTTGCTGCCCAGTCAAATCAAGGAAGAAATCATTGGGGTTATTGATCTGTTCGACTACTTCTATAATACCTTTGGCTTACAATACCATGTAGAACTTTCCACCCGCCCGGAAAAATCCATGGGTTCCGATGAGATCTGGGAAATGGCCACCAATTCTTTAAGGGACGCTTTGGAAGCTAAGCAGGTGAAGTTTAAAATCAACGAGGGTGACGGTGCCTTCTACGGACCCAAAATTGACTTTCACTTAACCGACAGTCTAGGCCGTACCTGGCAGTGCGGTACTATTCAATTGGATTTCCAGATGCCGGAGAAATTTGAGCTAACTTATGTGGGTGAAGATGGTCAGAAACATCGTCCGGTCATGATTCATCGGGTGGTTTTCGGCAGCATTGAGCGTTTTATTGGCATTCTCACGGAACACTTTGCCGGTGCTTTCCCGGTTTGGCTGGCGCCGATTCAGGTACGGGTGATGCCCATTACCGACAAGCATCATGAATATGCTAACACTGTGGTGAAAAAGATGCAGGAACTGGATATCCGGGTTGAATTGGATGCCCGCAATGAAAAGATCAACTACAAGATCAGAGAAGCACAAACTCAAAAGATTCCTTATATGCTGGTCATCGGTGACCGGGAGATGGAACAAGGTGCCGTAGCCGTCCGCCAGCGCGGTAAGGGCGATATCGGTGCTATTCAGGTGGAGGAGTTTATTAACACTGTGCAGGCTGATATTAAAAATAAGACTATCTTTTAGGGAAGTAGCAAAACCTTGACTCCGCAGCCAGACTGTGGTAATATAGCAAAGGTGTTAAAAACAAAATACTTTTACAGTCAAGTAGAAGCCTCCCGCTTCTCACCTTACAACCACAGTTCGTAAGGTTACCAATGTAAACAATATTTCTTATTGTCTTGCGTTTATTAGCGGGTGTCTGTACACCCGCTTTTATTATTTTATCAATATTTTTAAGGAGGTGAGTATACATTTCCAAGGAGCAACGCATTAATGAAGAGATTCGAGCCCGGGAGGTACGGGTTGTCGATGCTGAAAACAACCAGTTGGGTATTATGTCTGTGAAAGATGCTCTCCGCATTGCAGAAGAAAAACAACTGGATTTGGTTGAGGTAGCTCCCCAGGCCAAGCCTCCGGTTTGCCGTATTATGGATTTTGGTAAGTTCAAGTATGAGCAAAGCAAACGGGATAAAGAAGCTAAAAAGAGACAGCGCATTATCCAGGTGAAAGAAGTTAAGCTGCGTCCCCGTATTGAGGATCATGACTATGAAGTTAAGGCCAAGAATGCCGAACGTTTCTTGAAAGACGGCGATAAGGTAAAGGTTACCATTATGTTTCGAGGCCGCGAAATTGTTCATACCGAATTGGGTAGGAAGTTACTGGAACGCCTGGCTAACGATATGAAAGACATTTGCTCTGTTGAAAGACACGCTAAACTCGAAGGTAAAAATATGATTATGATCTTAGCTCCAAAAAATGAAAGACAAGACTAGAAAGGAGTTGCCCTAGATGCCCAAAATTAAAACCCACCGTGGGGCCGCTAAAAGATTTAAAAAGACTGGTACTGGCAAAATCCGTGGTTGGCATGCCTTCCATAGCCACATTCTCGGTAAGAAAACCGCTAAACGTAAACGTAATCTGCGCAAGTCTCTTATCGTCAGTGAGGCAAATGCCGTTCAACTGAGAAGGCTGCTGCCTTACTAAACTAAGAATTTTTGTACTCGTAGAAGGAGGTAATCATCATGCCACGGGCTAAAAGCAGTGTGGTTTCACGCAATAGACACAGAAAAGTTTTAAAGCTAGCTAAGGGGTATAGAGCTTCCCGCAGCAAGCTGTTTAGGGTAGCTAATCAGGCCGTTATGAAGGCTCTGTTTTATGCTTACAGAGACCGTCGTCAGAAAAAACGTGATTTCCGCAAGCTTTGGATTGCACGTATTAATGCCGCTACCCGTATCAACGGTTTATCCTACAGCCGTTTTATCAATGGTTTGAAAAAAGCTGGTGTAGAGGTTAACCGTAAAATGCTGGCCGATCTGGCTGTAAATGATGCGAAAGCATTTAATCAGCTGGTAGAGGTAGCAAAGTCCAACCTAGCTTAATTTTTGTATAAATTTATAAAGCTGCATTTAAACTAAAGGCATGGTTACAGTACCATGCCTTTACTATATTTTTGTGGTATTTATTAGGTTGATTTACTATAATATAGCTTGTATCCTAGGGCAAGAAGGTGTCTTTTTTGCAAACCCATGCAGGTTTTTTGAGTCACCCGTCCCGTGTGTTAGTGACGGGTTTTGCCGCTGTAATTCTCTTAGGAGTTTTTTTGTTAATGTTGCCTATCTCCTCAGCAAGCGGCCAGCCTACGGGTTTTCTTACCGCTCTTTTTACAGCCACCTCAGCGACCTGTGTAACAGGGCTGGTGGTAGTGGACACGGGAACCTATTGGAGCACTTTTGGACATGTTGTTATCATTAGTTTAATTCAAGTGGGTGGTTTGGGTTTTATGACCATGGCGGTTTTGTTTTGGCTGCTCATGGGACGTCGGGTTACTTTGCGGGAACGACTTTTGATTCAGGAATCCCTTAATGTAATTGATCTTAGTGGTTTGATTCGCTTAGCTAAAAAGGTACTTCTACTAACATTGATCATTGAATTAGTGGTTGCCCTGCTGCTCACATTACGGTTTATCCCTGATTTTGGCTACCCTACAGGGATATGGTATAGCTTGTTTCATGCTATTTCCGGTTTTAATAACGCAGGCTTTGACCTAATGGGTGGGTTTCGTAGCCTAACAGGATATGTGGAAGATCCGATCATTAACTTTGCTATTAGTATTGATATTATCCTAGGTGGTATTGGCTTTACAGTGATGGCAGATCTACTCCAGTATCGAAAGAGACAAAGGTTAAGTTTACATACCAAGTTAGCCCTATTGGTAACAGCTGCATTACTGCTGGTGGGGACACTTGTCATTTTCCTGTTGGAGTTTCATAATACTTTGCAACCTTTAAGTTGGAGTGGCAAGCTTTGGGCCAGTTGGTTTCAGTCAGTGGTTCCCCGTACGGCGGGGTTCAATAGCCTCGATCTGACAGCTTTGCGCCCGGCAACACTTTTCTTTATGGTAATTTTAATGTTTATCGGAGCATCTCCCGGTTCCACCGGGGGCGGGATTAAAACCACCACTTTCGCTTTACCTGGACTAGCGGTGTTTTCCTTAGCCCGGGGCAAAGAGGATGCGGAACTCTTTGGCCGTAGAATCCCTAAGGAACAGGTATATAAGGGTTTAGCAATTATACTTCTTGCTGTAAGCTGGGTTGTTTTGGCTACTCTAATTTTAGATGTTGTAGAAAAGGCAGATTTTCTTAGAATATTATTTGAGGTGGTTTCTGCCCTAGCCACCGTGGGTTCAACAGCTGGTTTAACACCGACTCTTTCAGATACCGGACGCATCGTTATTATCATAACCATGTTCCTAGGGCGTGTGGGCCCACTAACAGTGGCCTATGCTCTGTCGACCAGACAAAGAAGAAAACAACAGTTCCGTTATGCCGAAGAGAGAATCATTATTGGTTAGGAGGCACCCTGTTATGAAACAATTTGCCATCATTGGGTTGGGGCGATTTGGCAGCAGTGTGGCCATTACACTTTCTAAAATGGGTTATGAAATACTTGGCCTGGATATAAGCGAGGAACGGGTAAATGGGATCGTGGAATATGTCACCCACGCAGTACAGGTAGACGCCCTTGATGAACACGCCCTAAAGGCGGTGGGTATTCGTAATTTTGATGTGGTGGTAGTGGCCATAGGGCAAGATATTCAGTCTAATATTTTAGCTACAGTAATGCTGAAGGAAATGGGTGTCAAATATGTTGTGGCCAAAGCTCAGAATGCTTTACATGGTAAGGTGCTAGAACGAGTTGGGGCAGATAAAGTGGTGTTCCCAGAAAGGGATATGGGAGAGAGAGTGGCCCATGCTCTGGTATCCAAGAACATCATGGAGCAAATCTCCCTCTCACCAGAATTCAGTTTGGTGGAGATGGTGGTGCCGCCGCAGTTTGTTAATAAGACTCTGGTGGAATCTCAGGCCAGAAATAAATATGGCGTCAGTATTCTGGCCATCCGTAGGGGAGGCGAAGTGATTATTTCACCAAGGGCAGAGGAAAGAATGGTCGAAGATGATATACTGGTGGTTATTGGTAAGAACGACCGACTACAAAAATTTGAAACGGTTGAGATAGGATGATCACATCGTCGCAAAATCCAAAAATAAAATACATACGGAAATTAGCCCAGAGAAGTTTCCGCCAGAAAGAAAGGAAACTGATCGTGGAAGGTATCCGTCTAGTGGAAGAGGCTCTGGCCAGTCATTGGAGAACGGAAACCTTTATCTATACAGAAGAAGGGGTATTGGGAGAACGAGGAGCGAGGCTTCTGGAACTGGCTGTACAAAAAGGGGTTGAAGTTTACCTAGTATCTCCCGGCCTTATGAAGGAACTGTCCGATACTGAAACTCCCCAGGGGGTACTGGCGGTCCTGTGGCAGCCGGATATGGCTCTGGCTGATGTGTTGCCGCCGGGCCGGCAACCGTTGGTGGTGGTGGTGGATGGGGTGCAAGATCCAGGAAATTTAGGTACCATTATCCGGTCTGCAGATGCCGCCGGGGCCGGAGGTGTGGTGTTGCTAAAGGGTACGGTGGATTTATATAATCCCAAGACCCTTCGTTCAACTATGGGTTCTTTATTTCACCTACCCATTGTGACCGTAGAGGATGTTGAGGAAACACTGAAATACCTCACCTCTGTGGGAATTACCCTGGTGGTGGGAGAACCTGTTGGTGGAGTGCCGGTTTTTGCTGCAAATCTCAAAATTCCTGTGGGGCTGGTGGTAGGCAATGAAGGTGCCGGTCCCCGGCCGGAGATTTTTCAGTACCGTCACAGCAAGGTTACGATACCCATGCCAGGACGGGCGGAATCCTTTAATGTAGCCATGGCTTCCGCCATCCTGCTATATGAGGTGGTACGTCAACGGCATAAAATTCAGTAAACTTTCTTGTTTTGAACAGTGCCATGTGGTATAATCAGTGTCGAAAGGTCCCCAAAAAAGAATGAAAGGTTGTGGTTAGTTGTTGTTAACCGCTGAATTTTTTTGGAGGCTGTTCGAGGCTACTGGGTCTGTCAATGCTTATATGACGTATAGAAGGCTGGTTTTACACTAATATATTGTAAGCGATGAAGGGGAGCAGTACGTAGTAGGTTTCTTTCCAGGGAAAGAGGGTCGTGACTGGAAACCCTCTTAAAGAAGAGCTGCGGAAATTCACCCCCGAGCTGCGATCTGAACGTATGATAACATACCAGTAGGTGCGCCGGTTCTTCTACCGTTATCAGAAGTGGGTAAGTGAGCTTGCCCTGTAAGTGGTTCTTGCGGTCTAAGAGAACAATTTGGGTGGTACCACGGATATTTCCGTCCCTTTTTTTAGGGGGCGGTTTTTATTTTGTTCATGCTGACACAGGAGGATTGTTATGGAGCAAAGGTTAAGACAACTGGCCCAGGAAGCCCTGGGAGCTCTCGAGGGTGCCAACTCCCCGGAAGAGATTAATGAAGTTCGTGTAAAATACCTGGGTAAAAAGGGAGAGCTGACTCAGGTTTTAAGAGGTATGGGTGCGCTTTCTGCTGAGGAGCGTCCCCGTGTAGGCCAGATGGCCAATGAAGTTAGAGAACAAATTGAAGCGGCCTTAGAAAATAGAAACCAACAGGCCAAGGAAGCGGAAAAAGCCCGCAAGCTGGCAGCAGAGACATTGGATGTGACGCTGCCGGGGGTACCATTTAACCTTGGTAAACTTCACCCGCTGACCCAGGTACAGCAAGAGATAGAAAGTATTTTCCTGGGTCTGGGTTTCTCCATTGCCGAAGGGCCGGAGATTGAGCTGGATTATTACAACTTTGAGGCACTTAACCTGCCCAAGGATCACCCCGCCAGGGATATGCAGGATACTTTCTTTATCAATCCTGAGGTGTTGTTACGTACCCACACCTCACCGGTACAGGTAAGAACCATGGAAAAAACCGTTCCACAGGTGCCGGTGAAAATCATCTGCCCCGGCCGGGTTTACCGCCGGGACGACGATGCCACCCACTCCCCCATGTTTCATCAGGTGGAGGGTTTGGTGGTGGATAAACATATTACCTTTGCCGACTTAAAAGGCGTATTGGCTACCTTTGCCCGGCAGATGTTTGGCCCGGATACCCGTACTCGTCTGCGCCCCAGTTATTTTCCCTTTACGGAGCCCAGTGCCGAAGTGGATATTTCCTGCGTGATGTGTAAGGGCAGCGGTTGTCGGGTATGCAAAGGCAGTGGCTGGCTGGAGATTTTGGGTTCCGGTATGGTACACCCCCGGGTGCTGGAAATGTCCGGTTACAACCCAGAGGAAGTAACGGGCTTTGCCTTTGGCATGGGGATTGAGCGGATTGCTATGCTGAAATATGGTATAGATGACCTTCGCCTGTTGTTTGATAACGATTTACGATTCCTAGCTCAATTTTAGTCCATTTCAGGAGGTTTATAGAACCATGCACGTTTCCTATCAATGGCTTAAAGATTATGTAGAGATTGACATAGATCCCCAAGAGTTAGCCCACAGATTAACTCTGGCTGGCTTGGCCGTGGATGTGGTGGAGGACTTGGGGGCAGAAATTGAGAAAGTCGTCACGGGACGTATTCTCAAAATAGAAAGACACCCTAATGCCGACAAATTAGTGGTATGCACGGTGGACGTGGGGCAGGAGGAAACCCTGCAAATCGTTACCGGAGCTACCAACGTAAAAGAGGGTCATGTGGTGCCAGTGGCACTGGAAGGGGCTAAATTGGCAGGAGGTCTGCAAATTAAGCGCTCCAAATTACGGGGTGTGGAATCCCGGGGTATGCTGTGCTCCGGCCAGGAATTAGGCATGGAGAGCAAACTGATGTCAGCGGATATGGCGCATGGTATTTTGATCCTGCCCGAGACTGTGGCCATTGGCCTGGATGCCAAAGAGGTACTGGGTTTAAACGACTCGGTGCTAGAATTGGATCTTACCCCCAACCGAGGTGATGCCCTGAATATGATTGGTGTGGCTCGGGATGTGGCAGCGATCCTCAAGAAAGAATTAAAAATTCCTGTACCTGAGCTTACCGAAGGAGAGGAAAAGGTAGAAGAGCTGGCCAAGGTGGACATTTTGGACCCAGAACTTTGTCGTCGTTATGTGGCTCGGCTGGTTAAAGGGATTAAAATAGGGCCCTCTCCTATCTGGCTGCAAAACCGTCTGCGAGCAGCGGGTGTTCGCCCCATCAGCAACATTGTGGATGTTACCAACTATGTGATGCTGGAATTGGGTCAACCCCTTCATGCCTTTGATTACGATAAGCTGGCCGATCATCATATTATTGTTCGTCGAGCCAAGGAGGATGAGAAGCTTGTTTCCTTGGATGGCGTGGAGCGTACCCTAAGTCCCGATATGCTGGCCATTACCGATGCAGCAGGCCCGGTGGCTGTGGCCGGTGTCATGGGGGGCTTGGATAGTGAAGTAACCGATAACACGGTGAATGTACTCATAGAAGCGGCTTACTTCCATCCCATTAATGTTCGTCGTACCTCAAAAGCCTTAGGCTTACGTTCTGAATCCTCTATGCGCTTTGAGAAGGGCATCGATATTAATGGTTGCCTGAGGGCAGCGAACCGGGCAGCTCAGTTAATGCAGCAATTGGCTGGTGGTACTGTGGTTGCCGGGGTTATCGATAATTTCCCTGGCCCTATTACCGAAAAAACTATTCAGTTGCGTCCCGCTCGCGTTAATTGGGTGCTGGGGGTAGAGATCTCCCGGCAAGATATGCTGGAAATTATGCAGCGTCTACAGTTTCGGGTACAGGAACAGGGCGAAGATCTGTTGGTCACGGTTCCCACCTTCCGACCGGATATTACTGGGGAGTGGGATTTAGTGGAAGAAGTGGCGAGGCTCTATGGCATTAACCGGATTCCTGAGACCTTACCGACGGGTAATTCTACCCAGGGTGCCCGCACTGCAGAGCAACAATTAAATTGGCACATGCGGGAAGTGATGACCGGCTGTGGCTTCTACGAAGTAGTTACCTATAGCTTTGTACATCCCCGAGTCTTTGATTTAATGAATCTGCCGGCGGATAGTAAGTTCCGTAATGTTGTCAGGCTGCAGAATCCCCTTAGCGAAGAACAATCTGTCATGCGTACTGTGCTGGTTCCCAGCTTGCTGGAAATCTTACAGCGTAACTTGAATCGCCGGGTACAGAATGGAGCTATTTTTGAGATTGCTCGGGTATTCTACCCCGTAGAGGGTCAACCGCTGCCGGAGGAAGTACCTGTCTTGGCCGCAGTGGCCATTGGCAGCACCCCAAAGACCTGGAACCAGCCTGCTCGCCCGATGGATTTCTTCTATATCAAGGGAGTAACAGAGCAACTATTGGAATCACTGGGTGTGATCAATGCAACCTTTAGTAGGCATCAAGATCCCAGCTTCCACCCCGGACGCTGTGCTAAAATTGAAGTAAATGGGGAACTCTTGGGTGTAGTGGGAGAACTGCATCCCAACGTTAATGAGAACTACGATCTGCCAGGTCGTGCCGTGGCGATGAAACTGGATTTGAAAGTATTGCAAGCCACCCATCGTCCGGTTAAACAATACCAGGGATTGACCAAATTTCCTGTCGTAGAACGAGACTTAGCCGTACTGGTAAAGCAGGAAGTAGCAGCTTCTGAAATGCTGGCTATCATTGCCAAGGCCGGAGGTAATTTGTTAAAAATCACGGATATTTTTGACGTGTATCAGGGTACCCAGGTGCCCGAAGGCTTTAAAAGCGTAGCCTTCTCCATGAAATTCCAGGCGCCGGACAGAACCCTTACGGATGAAGAAATAAACGACAAAATGCAACGCATCATCAAGTCTCTTACCGCCCAGACAGGAGCAGAGTTAAGAAAATAGCTATAATGAAGACCCTAGGCCAGGAGGCTTAGGGTCTTTTAGCATGGCATATCTGTTCGATATGCATAAGTGGCAACTGCAAAAATTACTATTGACTTTCAGTTAGGTGTAAGCTTTAAGATATAGTAGATAACAAATTAATTAGTGGCTGTAAGGTTCCATTAAGGCAATTGAATTTCCTTTACGAAGGTTTGGGTTTTTAGTACTTTATAGCATTTATTATCAATTTATTTCTGGAAAGGAGAATGAAAATGAAATATACGAATCCTGTTTATCGTCCCCCATTTGAAGCCGATTCATTATTATTACAAGTTACAGTGGGATGTAGCCATAATCAATGTAGCTTTTGTACAATGTATCAGGATGTTCCTTTTCAGACCGAATCAATGGAACAAATCGAGAAAGATCTGGTAGAAGCAAGAAAAACGTATCCTAAAGTAAACCGGATATTTTTAGTGAATGCAGATCCCTTCGTCCTGAGTGCAAATAAATTAAAATTAATAGCAACTAAAATTAATGAAATCTTACCTGAAGTCAAAACGATAGCTATGTATGCTTCCATAAAAAACATAATCAATAAAACCGATGAAGAACTAAAGGAATTAAGAGCTTTAAAGATTAATGAGCTTAATATCGGTGTAGAGTCGGCTATGCCAGAAGTCGTTGAGCATTTCAATAAGGGTTTTACCATTGAGGAAGCAAAGGTACAATTAAATCGCTTAACCAATGCGGGCATAGACTTTAGTCTTAATATTATAATCGGAGCAGCCGGAAGCGAAAAAAGTTATGACAATGCCATAGCAAATAGCAAATTTCTCAATGAAATTAAGCCGTATCTTATATTTATCGCCACTTTACACATAGATGAAGGCAGTCCCCTTGAAGAAGAATTAAAAAAGGGTACTTTTAAAGAAAATACCTTGCGTCAAAATGTCGAAGAAGAAATTCTAATGCTAAGTGGACTTGATTTAAATGGTAGCTATTTCTATGGCCGTCATGTATCGAATATAATTCCGGTTTACGGGATGTTACCAGAAAAGAAAGAGGAAATGCTTACTACTTTAAAAAATGGTTTAAGCTCGGTTAAGGCTGAATACCTAGATGCTCATCTAAAAAAAGGCTCTGAAGGGAATATTATTTCAATACTTCGATAAGACCCGATAATTATCCACTAGCCCGAGCCATATCCGCTGGTAAGGGTAATTCAAAAATCATGGCTTGACCTGTTCGGGGGTGAAAGAAACTTAATTGGTTGGCATGTAAACAGTGCCGACCTATTTTCTTTGTTGAACCACCGTAAAGCTCATCTCCCACTAAGGGATGACCTACGTGGGACAAGTGAACCCTAATTTGGTGAGTTCTACCTGTTTCGGGGTTTAGTCGGAGCAAAGTACAGTCCCTGAAGTAATCTAAAACTTCAAAACAGGTCACGGCCCGCTGTCCATTGGCAGCCACCTGACGTTTGGTGGTTTGCCCGTCACATTTAACAATAGGCAGATCCACACGAGCTGTTCTAGAGACTACTTTCCCCTGTACCAAGGCCAGATAGGAGCGAGACAACATCTGCTGTTGTTTTTGTAAAAATAGTTTTTGCGCACTAAAGCTATTCTTGGCTATCAGCACCAGACCGGAGGTATTGCGATCGATTCGGTTAACAGCATGAAAACTGGCCTGCGGGTTATTCTTTAACCAATGATCCATCAGACCGTTAGCCAGGGTAGCTGTGGGGTGGGCCTTGGTGGGATGAACACAAATACCCGGTTGTTTGTTGACAATAACGATATCCGCATCTTCATAGATGATTTTTAAGGGTATTGATTCTGGTTGCAGGTATCGGTTTTTCACCGGAGTAGGGTAAACCAAGACAATTTCATCACCCGTAGACACTACCTTACGCCAAGTAACTGTTTGGCCGTTGCAGAGAATTTTGCCGTTGTTGCGTAGTTTTTTGAGGGCTCTTTCTGAAATATCTTTCGATCTAAGAAAGTCTTTAATGAAGATACCTGTTTCGGAGGTTGTTACCTGGAAAACGACTCGATTGTTATTATTTATAGTCAAAGAGAAGAACCTCCTACGGACTGGCATTAGGCTTTGTAGGTTTTTATTATAAACCCATATCGCCCATTTTTCATAGATTTTTCTCTAATCCACAGGTAAATCGCACCAACATGAAGGATTTTGCCAAATTATAGCGAATAGCAAACTGCAAAGGGTTTTAGGGGGGGCGACAATGTCCGAGCAGCCAAATAGGGTGGAGGTCGAGATTTTTGGTGAATACTTCACCTTAAGGGGCCACGAATCCCCAGAATATATGCGCATGGTAGCACAAATGGTTAGCAAGAAGATGCAGGAAATAACGCAGAGAAATCCAAAACTATCCATCAACAATGTGGCTGTTTTAACAGCGGTGAATCTGGTGGATGAGCTCCTAAAACTGAAGGAGCAGTATGATAACCTGTTGCAAATGATGGATCCGGACAATGTAGATTCCAGTAACTCATGAGCAAAATCATGAGTTTTATTTTTGGGCTAATCTCCCAATGATTGGGTCACAATAAGGGTGAATAAAGAAATGGAGCGTTGTCAATGCAGAATATAGAAATGGCCTGGATTTTCACCGAACTGTCCGATCTGCTGGAGATTAAAGGAGAAGATTTCTTTAAAATACGGGCTTACCGTCGAGCGGCCCAAGTATTAGCTAACCTTGAAGTTCCGGTCGCAGAGCTTTGTCGACGGCGTATTTTGTCTAAAGTCCCCGGAGTGGGTAAAGCCATCGAGGCAAAGATTAAAGAACTTGTAGATACCGGTCAATTGTCAAAACACCAAGAACTGCTGAAGGAAATTCCGCCAGGAGTACTAACCATTAAGCAATTACCCGGCATTGGAGCAAACCGTGCCAGGGTGTTGTTTCAAGAACTGGGTATAACGAGCTTGGATGAATTGGAACAAGCGGCAAAGGAACGCAGGGTACGCAGTTTGAAGGGCTTTAGTGCTAAACTGGAGTGGGATATTCTAAACGGCATTGAGATGGTGCGTAACCGCCAAGGAAGAACCCGACTTTCCGTGGCGCGGGAATTAGCAGCAGAACTGTTGGCTATATTCCAGTTGTTGCCAGGGGTGCGGCAAGTGGAAGTGGCTGGCAGTACTCGGCGCTGGAGAGAAACTGTAGAAGATTTAGATTTGGTAGCAGCTGCTGAGGAGCCGGCATTGATTTTGGACGCTTTGGCGACTCACCCCAGGGTAAAGGACGTAATCGAAAGGCAAAGTAATCGTATCCGAGTATATACCTGGTGGGGTTTGGCAGTGGACTTACAGGTGGTGCCACCCGAGGAATATATCTCTACCTTGCACCGCAACACTGGCTGCAAGGAGCATTATGCTCGATTACAGGAAGTTGCCCAAGCGAAAGGACTAAACCTTAATCATCACGGCATTAGAAATGCGGTTGGTGAAATAATACCTATCAAAGAAGAGGCAAATCTCTACGATGCCCTAGGGATGTCCTACATTCCTCCAGAATTGAGAGAAAACAGGGGCGAGGTGGAAGCTGCCCTAGCCGATAGACTGCCGAATCTAATTGAAGTGTCAGATATTAAGGGAGATTTGCATATACATACTACTTGGAGCGATTCTGCTATGGAATTGACAGACGTGGTCAAACACTGCCGGCAAAAGGGTTACACCTATGCTGCCATCACAGATCACTCTCGTTCCTTAAAGATCGCTAATGGCCTAGAACTGAACCGCCTACAAGAACAGCACCAAATCATTCGGGAAATGAACAAAGAGTTCAAGGATTTTACCCTGCTCACCGGCGTGGAAATGGATATTCTACCCAACGGGGATTTAGACTACCCCGATGAAATACTGGAGCAAATGGATGTGGTCATTGGTTCGGTCCATACTGCCTTTAAGCAGAGTAAAAAGGAGATAACCCATCGTATTACCAAGGCCATGGAAAATGAGCATGTGGATATCATTGCCCACCTGACCGGCCGTATCCTGGGACGTAGAGAGTCCTATGCCGTAGATGTGGAAGCTTTAATTGAAACCGCTGCTAAAACAGGTACCATTTTGGAAATCAACTCTTCCCCGGATCGACTGGATATTAACGAAGTCTATACCCGCTTGGCTAGAGATACCGGGGTTAAAATTAGCATTAATACCGATGCCCATGATATCAGACGTTTGGATGAAATGGCCTACGGGGTGGCGGTGGCTCGGCGAGCCTGGCTGGAACCCCAGGATGTGGTAAATACCCTTGAACTTGATGAACTGCGCGAGGTGCTGCGTTAATGTTAAAGCCGTTGCCTGTAGAGTTTTATGCCAGAGACACCACCCAGGTGGCGAAAGACCTGCTCGGTACCCTGCTGGTGCATAATACCCCGGAGGGCCTGGCCTTTGGCAAAATTGTGGAAACTGAGGCTTACCTGCAGGGAGATCCCGCCTGTCATGCTGCCAGGGGAATGACACCACGCAACAGTGTGATGTTCGGGCCACCGGGTCGGGTTTATGTGTATTTTATCTATGGCATGCATTATTGTTTTAATGTTGTCACCGCTCCCGCAGGAGTAGGAGAAGCGGTGCTGATTCGAGCCGTGGAACCCCTCGAGGGACTGGAGCTAATGCGCCAGCGCCGGGGCAGAGAGCGGCTTCATGAATTATGTGCGGGCCCGGCCCGGTTGGTGCAAGCCTTTGGCATTACCAAAGAGCACAACAAAGCCGACCTCACCAATGGGCCGCTGTTTATTGCAGCCGCTCAGGAGCCGCCACCGGAAATCTTTATTACCACCAGGATTGGTGTTAAAGAAGGTGCAGAACTGCCGCTGCGGTTTTATATTCAGGGAAATAAATTTATCTCTAAAAAATAGCCATTGGCCTAAAAATAAAAATCAAAAAGCTAAAGGCCAATGACAGATATCCTTAACCACAAGTAATTAAAGAAGGAAACAGAAAGGGGATTACTATGATGAAGCTAGAGCAAATATATGATCTTATTGTAAAAATGGGTATTGAACATGATCCCAGAGGCCAGGAAGCGGTTCAAAAACAGTTGGCTAAAGAGAAAAAGAAGATTGAAGATTTAAAGGAAGATGAAAAGAAAGAAGTGGATCCCGACCGCCACTTTAACCCCTACTCTGATACCAGAGTGCTTTACGGTGACTTAGACCGTGAGGTTAAGAGAATTCTCGTAGGGATAGATATGGAAATTGGGGAAGTCGTGCTGGCGGATCGACTGGGCGAGAAGGGGCGGCCAATCGATTTAATTATGGCTCACCACCCCGAAGGTAAAGCCACCGCCGGACTCTATGATGTTATGCACCTGCAGGAGGATTTACTGTACCAACTGGGTGTACCCATTAACGTGGCCGAGGGAATTATGGCTTCCCGCATTGGAGAAGTGCGTCGGGGACTGATGCCGTTAAACCATAATCGGGCGGTGGATGCTGCCAAACTGCTGGATATTTCCTTTATGTGCTGCCATACGCCAGCGGATAATATGGTAACCGAATATGTGCAAAAGAAAATAGATGAAAGTAACGCCGATACCCTGGGTGATATCGTCAAGGTACTAAAAGAAATTCCCGAATATGCCGAGGCTGTCAAAACCGGGGCAGGTCCTACCATTGTGGTAGGTTCCAAGGATCGCCGGGCAGGTAAAGTATTTGTCGATATGACCGGTGGTACCAGCGGTTCCCAAGACGCCTATGCTAAGCTAGCTGCAGCCGGAGTCGGTACCCTGGTGGTTATGCATATCGGCGAAAACCATCGCAAAGAAGCGGAGAAACATCATGTGAATGTGATTATAGCCGGCCATATGGCCAGTGATTCCCTGGGCATGAACTTACTATTAGACGAAATTGCCAAGCAAGGTGTAGAAATCCTCACCTGCTCCGGCCTAACCAGAATCCAAAGATAACTACGATTGTTACAATTGATTGGAGGTACCCCCATGACCCAACGACCCGAGTTGTTGGCGCCGGCAGGTAGCTGGGAAGCCCTGGTGGCAGCGGTGCAAAATGGCGCTGATGCTGTTTACCTGGGTGGTAAGCTGTTCAATGCCAGGCATTCAGCCAGCAACTTTGATAATCAACAGCTAGCAAGGGCAGTGGAATACGCCCATATCCGCGGGGTCAAAATCTATGTCACCGTCAATATTTTAATAGCGAATCATGAGCTGGAGGAAGCCCTGGGCTTCCTCCACTTCCTGCATAATATCGGAGTGGATGCTGCCATCCTCCAAGACTTGGGTTTGGCCAAGCTGGCCAAGGAGACGATTCCTGAATTGACCATCCATGCCAGCACCCAAATGACAGTCCACAATACCGCCGGTGTGCAATTAATGCAGCAATCTGGCTTCGACCGTATCGTCTTAGCCAGAGAGATGGAGCTAGAAGAAATTGCCGCTATTAAAAGGGAGACCGGAGCAGATTTAGAAGCCTTTATTCATGGGGCTCTTTGTGTCTGCTACTCCGGTCAGTGCCTGATGTCCAGTATGATCGGCGGCCGCAGTGGTAATCGGGGGAAGTGTGCCCAGCCCTGTCGGCTGCAGTACCAGTTGGTGGACGAGCGGGGGCGTAACCTGGCAGACCCCGCCCAGGTAGGCGAGTATTTATTAAGTCCCCGGGATATTAACACCAGTGCTCAGATTCCCCGGCTGATGGCAGCGGGGATTAACTCCTTCAAAATTGAGGGGCGTATGAAGAGACCGGAGTATGTGGCTACGGTAATCCGCACGTATCGGAATTTAATTGACCGAGCTTTGGCAGACAATGAAGGTTTCTTTGTGCAGGAGAATGAATCCAGAGAACTAGCCCAAATCTTTAACAGAGATTTTAGCCCCGGCTATTTCCTTGGTAACCCCGGTAAAGATTTGATGAGTTATAAACGGCCCAATAACCGTGGCGTGCGACTAGGGCGCGTCAAAGGCTTTAACGCCAAGCATAAAACCTTGGAAATCCTGCTGGAGGAACCCCTGCGGCTGGGAGATGGTATCGAAGTATGGGTTAGCGAAGGTGGTCGTACAGGCATTGAAGTTAGCAGTATGCTGGTATACGGCAAACCCGCTGAATATGCCGAAGCCGGTACACTGGTTGGCTTAGCCATCCCTGGTAAAATCCGACCCGGTGACCGAGTTTTTAAAACCCACGATGCTGCGTTAATGGAACGGGCCAGAGAAACCTTTACTTCCAGCCGGGAAACCAAAAAAATTCCCCTGGAATTTTTCGTCAGGGCTAAAATCGACGAACCCATGTATATGAGAGTTACCGATGATACTGGCTTAACCGCTGAAGGTCACAGCGATGAGGTAGGGCAGGAAGCAGTGAAACGACCCTTAACCAGGGATTTCTTGCAGGAACAATTGGATCGGTTGGGGAACACGCCCTTTGCCCTAGGAGAACTGCAAGTTGATTTACAGGGTAATGTAATCCTGCCGATGCGGGAAATTAACGAACTGCGCCGCAGCGTGTTAGCCGATTTAGAACAAAAGAGAGCAAGACACCAGCGGCGTTCTGGTGTGGCAGAACATATTTTTCGGGAGCGCCTGCAGTACTCCTTAGGGGAGCTTGCCACTATGGCAGAACCGAAACAAACTCAGCCTAAGTTGGCTGTCAATGTAACCGATTTTACTTCCCTGGAGGCTGCGGTTAGCTACGGTGCTAATATCGTTTATTTTGGCGGAGAAAGTTACCGTTCCAAAGGAATTTTAAAACAAAAGGAACTGGAAGCAGGGCTGGAGTTTTGCCAGAAAAACGGTGTAGCTTTGGTGCTGAACTCTCCGAGAATCCTCCATGATCAGGAACTAAAGGCCTTTACCTCCCTATTGGAGGGAGTCAAAGAACTACCCTTGGACGGAATTTTGGTGGGAAATCTGGGGCTGCTTAAGCTGCTTAAAGATTACAGCGATAAACCGGTGATTGGCGATTTTACTCTCAATGTTTTTAATTCCGCCACCCTGCATTATTTAAAAGAGCAGGGAGTGGAGCGGGCGGTTTTATCCCCGGAATTAACAATGCGACAAATTCAGGAGCTAGCGGGCACCACACCGATGCCTTTAGAAGCTATTGTGCAGGGGGCACTACCACTTATGAACACCAAATATTGTCCGGTGGGCAGTATCCTAGGGGGATTAAGCACCGGGAAAAGATGTTCCGGGCCTTGTCATAGCAAAACCTGTGGTCTAAAGGACCGGATGGGTTTGGTATTCCCCCTTGAGGTGGATCAGTATTGCCGGATGCACTTGTTTAATGCCAAGGAACTTTGCGTCATTGAAGATGTGCCGACCCTGCTGGAAGCAGGCATCTCGGTGCTGCGCGTCGAGGCCAAAAATAACGATCATGGTTACGTAGCCAAAACCGTGAATTATTACCATAAAGCCATCAACCGCTACCAACACGGTATCCGGGACGAACGGAAAGATAAAGAGGCCAAAGAAGATTTGGCCGGAATTAGCACCGCCGGCATCACCAAAGGACATTATTACCGGGGAGTCCTATAAGGAGCTAGTATATGGAACGTACCTTAAAACGTTTGGAATTTGATAAAGTATTAGAACGGGTGGCAGCCTTGGCCCAGTCCGAATTAGGACAGCAAAGGGTTTTGGAACTGGTGCCCAGCACCGACCCGCTGCAAATTAAACGCTGGCAGGCTGAAACCACCGAAGGAAGAGACTTGCTGCGCTTAGAACCACTGGCGGAACTAAGCGGCTGGCATGATATCAAGGGAGCCCTCAAGAGGGCTGCCCGCTTTGCTGTGCTCTCAGCGGAGGAACTGTTTGCTGTAGGAGAAACCCTAGCAGCTTCCCGCCAGGTAAAGAAGTTTTTTAGTGAAAAGAGTGATCGTTACCCGTTAATGGCCGAGATTGCCGAGGCTTTAATTAATCAAGCGCAGTTGGAAAAAAACATTCTTCAGGCCATTTTGCCCGGCGGTGAAATTGCTGATGATGCCTCCCCGGAATTGCAGCAGATTCGTCGGGGGATCAGTCGCTCCCAAAACCGCATCCGGGAACGCATGGAAAGTATTATCCGCTCCAGCGATAACCAAAAATATTTACAGGAACCCATTATCACCATTCGTAATGACCGTTATGTAGTACCGGTAAAACAGGAGCACCGCAACCAAATTTCCGGCATTGTCCACGACCAATCGGCCAGTGGTGCCACTCTGTTTATTGAGCCCATGCCGGTGGTGGAAGCCAACAACGAAGTACGGCAGTTGATGGCCAGGGAAAAACAGGAGATTCTACGGATTCTGGCGGAACTATCCAGTGGTGTCAGCGCGGTGGCCGAAGAAATTGCTACCGCCCTGGAGGCGCTGGGCGAACTGGATTTTATTATGGCCCGAGCCCGCTATAGTCTAAAGATAAATGCCTGGAGTCCCAGAATTATCGAAGGGGCTAAAATAGATATCAAAAAGGGCCGTCACCCACTACTTCCTGGTGACGCAGTGCCTGCCACCATTTCCCTGGGTAAGAATTTCAAAACCCTGGTAATAACCGGACCCAATACCGGGGGGAAAACCGTAACATTGAAAACCGTGGGGCTTTTTGCGCTGATGACCCAAGCTGGTCTGCATCTTCCGGCCGAGGCAGGTACGGAAATGGGTGTTTTTCGGCAAGTTTTTGCCGACATTGGCGATGAACAAAGCATTGAACAATCCCTCAGTACCTTTTCCTCCCATATGACCAATATTGTGAGGATTCTCGATCAAGTTGGTGAAGGATCTTTGGTGCTGATGGACGAGTTAGGCGCGGGCACCGACCCTACCGAAGGGGCTGCCCTGGCCCGGGCTATTTTGGAGAAACTGTATAGCCGGGGAGCCTGCACCATCGCCACCACCCACTACAGTGAATTAAAGAACTATGCTTATACCACACCCGGTGTGGAGAATGCCAGTGTGGAGTTCGATGTGGAAACGCTGCGCCCAACCTACCGCTTGCTTATTGGGCGGCCCGGTCGTAGTAATGCCTTTGAAATATCCTTACGACTTGGTTTAACCCCGGATATCATCGACCAAGCCCGAAACTTCCTGACCACCGAGCAGGTACAGGTAGCGGATTTAATCAACAAGCTGGAACAAACCCAGCAGGCAGCGGATAAAGATCGAGAAGAAGCGGCAGCTTTGCGCCGAGACAGTGAGAAGCTGCAGGAAAGATACCGTAAACTGGAAGAAGAACTGAGGGTCAAGCGAGAGAGCATTTTGGCCAAGGCCCAGGAACAGGCCAGTAAGTTGGTACGACAATCCCGCTTGGATGCCGAGGAGGCTGTAAAGGAGTTACGAACCAAGCTGGCCGAGGAAAGCGGCAAGAGCCGGGAGGAAGCCATTCATCAGGCACGCAACAAACTGCAACAGGTTACTTCAAAGGTTGCGGCCAAAGTCCCGGAACGGACAGGTACTGGCGATATACCTCGGCAGGTAAAATCCGGAGAAGAGGTGTTCCTGCCGAAATACAACCAGAAAGCTTATGTGGTTAGTGTCTCCGGTAGCAATGTGCAGGTGCAGGTGGGCATTATGAAGATGACGGTGCCCTTGAAGGAACTTCGCATCGTAAAAGAAGCCCGAGTTACCACCGGGGAGAGTAAAGTGGGCAAGGTTCTTATGGATAAAGCCCAGAGCATCGGTACCAGTTTAGACCTTAGGGGAATGACTGGTGATGAAGCACTGCTGGAGATTGAAAAATATTTGGACGATGCTTTTTTGGCAGGCCTCAGCCGCGTCATTCTAATCCATGGTAAAGGTACCGGGGCACTTAGGGCGGCAGTGCAGCGGGACTTAAAAAATCATCCCCGGGTAAAATCCTTCCGACTGGGAGAGACTGGGGAAGGCGGTACCGGAGCTACGGTGGTTGACTTGAAATAAAGCCGATATCAAAGGCAGGGTGTTGTCAGACAAATCGACAGCACCCTGCTTGTTTTAATTTTATGTATTTGTGATGTAATAAAAATGTAAGGTTTCCCATGGCTGATGGTAATTGACAGATGGTATTAGGGGGAGTATATTTAATGTATACTAAAAAGGTATAGATTAAATATATCTTACAAAAAGGGTACTAAACCATAAACTTACTTTTATTCTGGAAATGAACGTGATACTTTAGAGACTAAAGGACAAGCTGAAAGGAGGCAAGTTGCGAATTGTTACTTTTAGAAAAACTCGGCTTACGCCATACCCTAAAGGGCACGAGAGTCTTTAGACGTAGGCGGAAGACTTAGTTTTTCTTATACTTTCGTCAATGGAAATTTTATACTTTCTGAAAGTGTAAAAGGCAGCGGAGCTTGAGAACTTATTTTAATAACTGATTAACCATTAGGGGGGAAACCCATGAGTGAACTATTACTGGCCAGATGGCAGTTTGGTGTTACTTCGCTCTATCACTTTATCTTTGTTCCACTTACCTTAGGGTTATCCGTTTTGGTGGCCATCATGGAAACCATGTATGTGCGGACAGGGAACGAAACCTATAAAAAGATGACCCAATTCTTTGGCAAACTGTTTCTCATTAACTTTGCCATGGGTGTGGTCACCGGTATTGTCCAAGAATTTCACTTTGGGATGAACTGGTCGGAGTATTCTCGTTTTGTGGGCGATATTTTCGGTGCTCCTTTGGCCATTGAAGCGCTGTTGGCTTTCTTCCTGGAGTCTACCTTTCTGGGGATTTGGGTCTTTGGCTGGGATAAATTGCCGAAGAAAGTGCACGCCTTGAGTATTTGGATGGTAGCCATTGGCAGCAATTTATCTGCCCTGTGGATTCTAATTGCTAACTCTTTTATGCAGGAACCGGTGGGTTATGTCCTGCGCAACGGCCGTGCGGAAATGACCGATTTCTTTGCTCTGATTACCAATCCTCATGTATTTTATCAATTTCCACACACTGTATTAGGTGGTTTTTGTACCGGTGCTTTTTTTGTCCTGGGTATCAGTGCTTATCATTTATTACGCAAAAACCAGGTAGACTTATTCCGACGCTCCTTTAACATCGCATTGGTATTCGGTTTTATCAGCGTTCTGTTGGTGACCACCGTCGGTCACACCCAGGGGCAGTACCTGGTAAAAACGCAGCCTATGAAAATGGCTGCGGCAGAGGCTCATTGGGAAACCGCCGATCCCGCACCCTTTAACGTGCTGGCAGTGGTGGATGAGGCAAACCAGAAGAACTCCTTTGAAATCTCCGTTCCCGGAGTACTGAGCTTCATGTCCTATAATAGCTTTAGTGGTGAGGTAAAAGGTTTACGGGATCTACAGATTGAAGCCGAGGCTCAGTATGGCCCAGGGAACTATATTCCTCCGGTAACTTCGATTTTCTGGAGCTTCCGCATTATGGTGGCAGCCGGTGGCTGGATGGTACTGATAACCATGCTAACCTTATATCTGTGGAAAACCGGTAAGCTGGAAGGTACACCTCTGGTACTCAAGGCACTGCTTTGGAGCATTCCAGTTCCCTATCTGGCTAATTTCACAGGTTGGTATATGGCCGAAGTGGGTCGCCAGCCTTGGATGGTCTATGGACTACAAAAGGTGGAGAATGCTGTATCCCCTGCCGTATCTGCGGGAGAAATTCTGACCACCCTGATTGGTTTTACCGTGATTTATGGATTGCTGGCTGTAGCTGATTTCTACCTGCTGGTAAAATTTATCAAACAAGGACCGGATGAACCGGTAACTGTGGGTGCTCAGAAACCTTCCCCGAAGGAGGTGTCTTTATGGACTTAAACATCCTCTGGTTTATTCTCGTGGCAGTCCTGTTCATTGGCTTTTTCTTTCTCGAAGGGTTCGATTTTGGCGTGGGTATGTTGTTGCCCTTCCTCGGTAAAAACGATAACGAACGACGGGTCATTATCAATAGTATTGGTCCGGTGTGGGATGGTAATGAGGTTTGGCTGATAACAGCCGGCGGTGCTTTGTTTGCCGCCTTTCCCAACTGGTACGCTACACTGTTCAGTGGTTTTTACCTGGCATTGTTCGTTATCTTGGTTGGTTTGATCGTTCGTGGCGTAGCCTTTGAGTTTCGTAGCAGCGACCGCAATCCCGCCTGGCGTAATCTTTGGGATTGGATGATCTTTGTCGGAAGTTTTCTCTCTGCCTTGCTCTGGGGTGTGGCGGTCACCAATCTGCTGCAGGGAGTACCCATTGATGCCAACATGCAATATGTAGGCGGCTTCTGGAATTTGCTGAGTCCCTATACCTTGGTGGGCGGCTTGACCACCTTGCTGGTCTTTACTCTGCACGGGGCCTTGTTCCTCACCCTGAAGATCGAAGGTGATATGGTAGAGCGTGCCCGTCGAGTTGCAACCAGAGTTGGTCTTGTGACCATTCCAGTGGTGCTGGTGTTGGCACTTTTAACCTACGTCAATACCGATTTGTTTACCAAAGCTGGTGCTGCGGTAGTCTTTGTGGGTTCCGCTGTCTTTCTGGTTTTAGCTTGGCTGCTGCTTAAGAGCGGTCGCAATGGTTGGGCTTTCATTGCCAACGGATTAACCATTGTATGCTTTACTGCGGCCATGTTCTGGGGGTTATTCCCCCGGGTAATGGTTTCCAATCTAAACCCCGACTGGAGTCTAACCATTTATAATGCTTCTTCCAGTCCCTACACCTTAAAGGTCATGACCGTGGTAGCTCTCACCATGGTTCCCATTGTCCTGCTATACCAAGCCTGGACCTACTGGGTGTTCCGCCACCGGGTAACAGATAAACATCTCCATTATTAGAAAGCACAATCTATACTCAGTTTGCCTGCGCAGACTTATCAACAACTAGAAAACTAGGTATAATAGGGAAAGAGCTAAGCTAAGCGGGGCAAGTATTAACTTTGCCCCGTTTGTTATGTACTACGGGGGAAACTTCAATGATTGATAAGCGACTCATGGGAGAAGCCAAAAAGGTTCGCCTGTATTTGGCACTGACAATTAGTTTGGGACTCTGTACTGGGCTACTAGTTATTTTGCAGGCGGCAACCCTGGCCAAAGTTATCAGCGAGGTTTTTTTAAACCACCAGACACTTTCTCAGGTCTGGAACGGGTTGTTGCTTTTATTAGGTGTGATCCTTCTCAGGGCACTAGTAAGCTGGCTTACCGAGGTAATAGCCCAGCGGGCCGCTGCTCAAATTAAGAGTGCCTTACGGATGCAGCTTCTCCAGCACGTATTGTCACTGGGTCCAGTACATGCCCGGGGGGAACGTACTGGTGAGCTGGTAAATCTGATGACCGAGGGTGTGGAAGCCCTGGAGGATTATTTTGCCCGTTATTTGCCTCAAGTGGCTTTAGCTGCTCTTATTCCGTTGCTCATCCTGTTCTTTGTGTTGCCAATTGATCTAACCTCCGGCATCATCCTTCTTTTTACCGCTCCCTTAATACCCTTCTTTATGATTCTCATTGGTAAATGGGCGGACCACCTGACGAAAAAACAGTGGGATATCATGAGCCGGATGAGTGCTCATTTTTTAGATGTGCTACAGGGCCTAACTACCCTAAAAATCTTTGGACGCAGCAAAGACCAAGTTCGCGTAATTGCCAGGATCAGTGATGATTTTCGCAAAACGACCCTAGGGGTACTGCGAGTCGCTTTTTTATCGGCCTTGGTGCTGGAACTGCTTGCCACTATCAGTACCGCTCTGGTGGCAGTGGCCCTGGGGTTACGTTTGGTATACGACCGAATTCCCTTTCAAGAGGCCTTTTTTCTCTTGCTGTTGGCACCAGAGTTTTATTTACCCCTGAGAAATTTAGGCAGCCAGTTTCATGCAGCTATGGCCGGGGTGAATGCAGCTAATCGCATTTTTGAAGTGTTAGATCTGCCCCTGCCGGTGACTGAAGGGCTAGGGCAGCAAGCTTGCCCCAGTAACGGACAGCTTCATATTTCCTGGCAAAATGTTAGTTTTACTTATAGTGGTACAGACCAACCAGCCTTACAGGAATGCTCCTTTGAACTGCTGCCCGGACAGGTGGTGGCACTGGTGGGTCCCAGTGGTGCTGGCAAAACCACCATTGCCCAGTTATTATTACGTTTTATTGAACCCAGCGGGGGAACCATGGCCGTGAATGGTATCTCCTTACAGCAACTAGGCGCTGCAGACTGGCGCCGCCAAGTGGCCTTTCTACCCCAGCACCCTTATCTTTTTTACGGTACAGTGGCGGCAAATATTGGGCTGGGTCGGCCGGAGGCTACGCTGGCAGAAATAGAAGCAGCAGCCAAGTTAGCCGGTGCCGACCGGTTTATCAATGAATTACCCCAGGGTTACCAAACGCCGGTGGGAGAAGGAGGGACCCGTCTAAGCGGCGGGCAGGCTCAACGCGTAGCCATTGCCCGGGCTTTTTTAAAGGATGCCCCACTGGTAATTCTTGATGAAGCTACCACGGGTTTGGATCCTGCCACTGAAGAACTGGTTCAGGAGGCACTGAGTCGTTTAATGCGGGGACGTACAGTTTTGCTCATTGCCCACCGTCTGTCCACCATCTATCAGGCCGACCACATCCTGGTACTGGATCAGGGACGGGTGGTTGAACAGGGGCGGCATGAACAGTTGCTGGCAAGACAAGGGCTATATCACCGACTGGTGACAGCCTACCGAGGTGAATCGGCATGAGTGATTTTTTACGCCTAGTCAAATTAGTTAGCCCTTATTGGCAGCGAATGCTGTGGGCTGTGCTGTTGGGCTTTCTCACGGTGGGCAGCAATATAGGTCTACTTACAACCTCAGCGTATCTAATCTCAAAAGCAGCCCTGCACCCCTCCGTGGCAGAACTCATGGTGGCCATTGTCGGAGTGAGGTTCTTTGGCATTGCTCGGGCAGTATTTCGTTATCTAGAGCGCTATTTCTCCCATGACGTAACCTTTCGTTTGCTAAGCCAACTGCGGGTGTGGTTTTACCAAGCTATGGAGCCACTGGCGCCAGCTCGTTTGCAAATTCAGCATAGTGGCGACCTGTTAAGTCGTATTGTCTCTGATGTGGAAGTACTAAAAAATTTCTACCTGCGGGTGTTAGCACCACCACTGGTAGCGGTGCTCATACTGGTACTGATGATTACCTTTTACAGCCAATTTGCGGTTAAACTTACTTATCTGTACTTGTTTTTCTTTGTGGTTGCCGGGCTGATCCTACCTTTAGGAGTAAGACTACGGGGACGTGGCCTAGGTAGACAGATGGTAGCGGTGAGAGCACAAATGAACGCTAGGTTGGTGGATAGTATCCAGGGCATGACAGAAATTATCGCTTATGGGCAAAGACAAGCAATACAAGAGAATGTGAGCCAAATAAGTGGTAAATTGATTTCACTACAGGGAAAAACAGCGGTTTTGTCCGGCTTGGCCAATTCATTGAATGGTTTAACTATGCACTTGGCCTTGTGGTCAATACTGGTTCTTTCGATACCCCTGGTGACAACTGGTGAAATCAAAGAGGTCTACTTGGCGGTACTGGCCTTGGGGGTACTTAGCAGTTTTGAAGCTGTGGGCAATTTACCGCTGACCTTTCACTATTTGGAGGAAAGTCTAGCAGCAGCCAAGCGATTGTTTAGCATTACCGCCACCAAACCAACAGTTAGTAATCCAATGCTACCGACGTCAGTACCAGATAGCTTTGATCTCCATACGAAGGGGCTAAGCTTTAGTTATGATCGGGATAAAACCTATGCCCTGCAAAATATCAACCTAGCCATCCCTCAGGGAGGGCGGGTGGCGGTGGTGGGACCCAGCGGTGCGGGAAAGAGTACGCTGGTCAACCTGTTGCTGCGATTTTGGGACTATCAGCAGGGGTCCATTTACCTTGGCGGGCGCAACATCAAAGAACTTCAGCCCGAGGAGTTACGGCAACTTATTGCTGTGGTGGCCCAGCGCACCCATCTCTTTAATACCACCATTCGGGAAAACCTTCTCTTGGCTAAGCCCACAGCTACCGCAGAAGAACTGGCAGACGTCGTCCACCGGGCCAGGCTTGACGATTTTATCCAAGAACTTCCGAATGGCGATCAAACCTATATTGGTGAAGGTGGCTTTAAACTTTCCGGTGGCCAGCGGCAGCGCATAGCCATTGCCCGAGCGCTATTAAAGGACGCTCCTATTTTAATTCTTGATGAAGCCACTGCCGGGCTAGATGCGGTAACCGAGCGGGAAGTAATGTCTGCCATTGATGAATTGATGCAGGGGCGTACCTGCCTAATGCTTACCCACCGTTTGACAGGTCTCGAAAGGATGGATCAGATCCTGGTGCTGGATGAGGGTAAGCTGGCAGAACAGGGTACTCACCGGGAGTTGTTGCAGCGGAAGGGACTATATTACAGGATGTGGGAGTTATCCCGGCAAATTGAACAGTAAGAGGAACTAACATATTAGTATTTTAATCTAATAGGCTAGAAAAGATTGGTAGAGGTGATGCCGGTGGCAACTATAGCAAGTAATGTGATAAAGAAAATGATCCTTTATTTTGATGGTGATCTAAAGCGTATTAATCATGCTCTTAAAGTATATGCGTTTGCCAAAAGCATAGGGGAGTTGGAGGGAGTTTCCGGGGAAAAACTACAAATCCTTGTCTTAGCCTCTATTTTACATGATATAGGAATCAAAGAGAGTGAAATGAAATACTCATCATCTGCTGGAAAGTACCAGCAAATCGAGGGTCCTCCTGTAGCACGGGATCTTTTACAGGAGTTTCCTTTAAGTCAAGAATTTATCGATCGGGTTTGTTATTTGATTGGAAACCATCATACCTATACCAAAATAGATGATATAGATTTTCAGATTCTGGTAGAAGCTGATTTTCTGGTCAACATTTTTGAAGATGAACTGGTAAAAGAGCAAGTAAACTCAATAAAACAAAAATATTTTAAAACTGGAACCGGTCTCAGTTATTTAACAAGTATGTATGGCCAGTAGGTCGTCAATAATCTGCTTAGATGTATCCAGCGACCCCTGTGTGTGAAGAAAACTCTGGGCTTTTAGGACGGTGTGTCCTAAAGGAAGCATAAACTTATGGCTGGCGGGGTTATCAGTAACGGCACAATGCCCGGTATTCAGTTTTTTTATCAGCTTAATCCTTTAAGAGCAAGACTTGGCCGTTACAAGAAAGCAACAGCCCCTCCCAAATAGAGAAAAACGGCTTTGTATACATGGAAAACCTCCATTTCCAAAGCCGCTCTATCTGGAAAAGGGCACACACTACCAAGCCCTCTATAAATAGAGAACAGCGGCTTTGATTTTCTCAAAACCGCTGTTCATTGACAATACAACTTTTATGGCATAGGCTATCCACCCACCGAGCAACGGTTTTTTCTTTTCCGCTTGCGCGGTGGGTATTTTTTATTTTATTTGGCTGACTTCAGGTCAAGTTGACCCGAAGTTGTGTCGCGAATAGTGGAAAGCGGAGTAAACCATTATTATTTTATATCTTTTTGCCAATATAAAATACATATCCATAATACTGTTTGTATCTTGAATATAGGTCTGCCTCACGCCTCATAAATGAAATCATATTCTCAACAGTTTTATTGCCCACATATTTTTTCAAAAATTCCTCTTGCCTTGTTTTTTGCGGAATAAAATAATTGTCTATCCAACAACTTTCAGGCAGCGTAAATGCGGCAACAGGAATATAACCTGTTTTTTGCATGAGGGAAATATTATGCCCTATTGTGGAAATTTCAGGAACTGCGTTCATCCACCACTTCTCAATTTCAGCAGGGCGTTCATCGGTAAACCATGACTCATAGGTTACGGCAACATAACCATCTTTTTTGAGGAACCCTTTCCAGTGATTCAAGCCTTTTTCAAAGCCAATATTGGCAATAGCCCCCTCAGACCATATAAGGTCAAATTCTTCATTCTGAAACGGTAAATTATCCATTGAGCCGACTATACCTTTTACCCTGTTCTGTAAACCAAGTTTTTTAGCTGTTACGTTGAGTTTGTCAATCGAACCGGCGTAAAGGTCGAGGGCGGTAATGGTTGCTTCTGTATTTTGTGCCAGAGCCATTGTTTGAGAGCCTGTGCCGCAGCCTAAATCGGCAATTTTTGATTTGTTCGACAAATTGCCAATAAAATTTAATGCCCTGATAGTTTCTTCGGGACTGCCGGGTCCCTGGCGTTCAAGCTCTGTGAAAAATTCATTGATGAGAGCAAACTCAAATTCGTGGATTTTTATTTCTTCCATTGCTCATACTCCTTATCTTCTGAATTATACCTTTGGCTTCTGTGGGGCGGCGTTCTTTTCTATAAACCACTCAATGTGCGCCGATAATAGTTTAGCGGCCTCTTTTTTGTCAGACGTTGTATCTGAAATGCTTAGCAACAAATAAAACGGTGCGTAAAACTCAAGTGCAAGCTGTTTTGGGTTGCTTTTGTTCCAAATGCCTTGTTCTATCATTTCACGGAACAAATCTTCCATATAGCTGACAGGCCCGCTTACAAGACATCTTTGATACAGTTCCATTATTTCTGGGTTTCTGTATTGCTCCAAAGTCAACATTTTTCTAAAATTACTGGCAAATTCGTCTTCCGTCCAAAAATGAAACTGCGCTTCGATAAATACCTTAATTTTATTTACAGCAGTATTGCGGTAGGCCGATGGTGATTTAACAAATGTTTCCTCTGGAACTTCATACTTTTTTGCTCTTTCAACATCTATCTGATAGATACGTTCCACAATACTGTCGAATATATCCCGCTTATTCTTATAGTGCTTGTATAAAGCCCCTTTTGTCATGCCAAGCTCCCCCGCAATATCGCTGACTGAAGCAGCCTCATATCCATCCCTCGCAAACAATCGAAGTGCAGTCTGCAAAATGTTTTCTTTTGTGTCGACCATCTAAAAATCCTCCCTATATAGTAAACCACCGTTCACTATCATTGTAGTGAACGGTGGTTTACTTGTCAATGAATTTTACAAGAACAACATTACAAATTAAGCGAAAGTTTTGGTATTCCGCTAACCGGCAAGCAGGGCAAGTGTATAGACACTTGCACATTTTCGAGATTTCCTTACGGGAAAACTCAAAAATTGCTTGTTGGGGTAGCCACCCCAAACCCAGCTAATGTTGCGTCATTCGCTGTCGCTCATTCCTTATTTAATTTCGGGCAAACTTGGCCCGAAGTCCTATCAAAATCTTCTTGTCTTATTAAACATTCATGATAGAGTTTAAGTAAAATATTAGACCTTAAAAATTTATAAATCCGTTGTTTGATTTTCCTTTTTTTTATGAGGTTATATATTCGTCTGTCGGCTGACTATACGTTATTTTTATCTTCGGTACTTGCTTCCTTATGGACACTGCTCATTAGCTCAGAGTTTTTTATTCTTTATGGTAATTTAGCTATTTGATGTACTAAACTCCAATGTTCTTCAGTCACTGGCATTACCGAAAGCCGTGGCTGATGTACCAATTCCCACTCCCCAAAGACTGAGTTTTGTTTAACTTCCTTGAGTGTCACAGGTCTGTCTAAAGGATAACGAGGTGCCACATCCACCACAATGTAACGGGGATCCTGCTCCTCTGGATCTGGGTAAGCCGTGGCCACTACTTCCGCCACACCCACGATGGCCTTTTCCTTACCAGTGTGGTAAATAAACACCAAATCACCTAACTGCATGGTACGCATATATTTGAGTGCTTTAAAGTTTCTCACACCATTCCAACGATCCCGTCCCAGCCTCACCAAATCAGCGTAACTATAGCTTTCTGGTTCGGTTTTGGCCAACCAATAGGCCATATTATCACTTCCTCTTTTCAATATTTTTTACAGACTTGATAAACATTTATACACTTCCCCTATGCCTGGGTAAACTAAATAAGGACTACGTTAGTGGAGGCTAAAGGGATGTTAGATATAGCTTTGGGTTTTAGCACGTTGGAAGACGAACTTGAAGATCAAATACTACCAGTAACTGGGCAAATTCCCCATTGGCTCACCGGAACCTTAATTCGTAACGGAGCTGCCAAATTCGAAGTGGAAAAGGAAAAATACCAGCATTGGTTCGATGGCCTAGCTATGCTGCATAAATTTTCCTTTCAGCAAGGGAAAATTTCCTATACCAATAAATTCCTGAGGGGAAGGACCTTCACTAAAGCAATGGCTGCGGGCAGGATTGTTTACCCGGAATTTGCCACCATGCCCCGTCGTTCCCGCCTGGGAAAAATTTATTTGAATGCCAGTCAACAGTTTACCGACAATGCCAGTGTCAATGTCACCAGAACCGCGGGTCGTTTTCTTGCTCTGACCGAAACGCCACCCAGGGTGGAGTTTGATCCCGGAACGCTTAGAACCATCGGTCGTTTTAACTATGACGACAATCTTAACGGTCAGCTAACCACTGTCCATCCCCATTATGATTATACCAACCAAGAGGAAATTAACTATATTACCCGTTTTTCCTTACGCAGTTCCTACAATATTTACCGCATTAAACATGGCAGTATCACAAGGCAACTGGTAGCGTCAGTGCCAGTTATGTTTGCTTCTTATATGCACAGTTTTGCCATAACGGAAAACTATATAATTTTGTCGCAATTTCCCTTGAAAATCAATCATTTTAAACTCTTAGCAACGGGCACTCCCCTTGTCCAAAACTTACAATGGCAGCCAGAACAAGGAACAGTTTTCCTGGTGGTGAACAAAAAAAATGGACAAATCCAAGGGCGATACCAGGCCGAGGCATTTTTTGCCTTTCACCATATCAATGCCTTTGAAATAGAAGGGGGATTGGTGGTGGACTTGGTAGCCTATCGTGATGCCTCTATTATGGAAGGGCTTTATTTAAAAAAGCTAAAGGAAAAAAAGGGTACACTGCCAACTGCAGAAATCAGGCGCTATACCATCCAGTTTACCAGTAAATATGCGGATTATCGACTGCTGTCCCACGAATATACGGAGTTTCCCCGCATAAATTATAGGCATTACAATACCAAAGAGTACCGTTTTGTTTATGGCCTATGTGATCATCATTCGAATGGCTTTAACAATAAGCTTATAAAATTTGATGTTCAAAAAAACAAGAGTCTTAGTTGGTATAAAGACCACCAGTATCCCAATGAGCCAATTTTTGTACCTTCTCCAGATGCTACAGAGGAAGATGATGGGGTGATTCTCTCTTTGATTTTAGACACGCAGTTAGAAAAATCATTTTTATTAATACTGAATGCTCAGGATTTTAATGAAATAGCCAGGGCACAAATTCCCCTTGCTATTCCTTTTAACTCCCATGGGCAATATTTTGCGTGATTTTTTATGTCAAAAGAAGAAGGTTTCTTGGACTTGTTTAGCTAATACTTTAATTAGTTGTTCAATTAAGTAACAATCGAACATTCTTTATTTACTATAGAAAGGATGATAGAAATAAGGTATCTCAGTAAAATAAAAAAATCTCTTGCTTTATTGCTTTGTAGTAGTTTGTTATGTGTTGGCCCCTTACCGTCGCTGGCGGCGACAAACTATCAGGCAAACATTGTTATTGATAATACGCCGGTTGTTATCCCTGCCGGGGATCAGCCTGCTGTTATTAAGAATAACAGAACCTTTGTGCCGCTGCGGATTATCAGTGAAAATTTAGGCGCCCAGGTGGATTGGCTGAACCAAACCAAACAAGTGATTATAACGACCCCACGTGGGAAAGCAACGACCATACCCCAACGGGATAAAGCTACTGATGTACAAATTGTGGTGGATGGGCAGATCATCCCGGTTTCCCAAGATGGGTTACCCTTTATTTCTGCTGGACGCACAATGGTACCCTTACGCCTGGTGGGAGAGGCTCTGGGCTGTTATGTAGAATGGCAGCAGACCGGTCGCACAGTAAACATTACCAGTCAACCAGAACAACCAGAGCCTGAACCTGAAATACCGACAGTACCAACCACACCAGAGAATCCGGAACAGCCACAAATTCCAGAAACTCCTGCACCTGAACCCGCGCCGATAGACATGGCTTTATTGCAGGAACTGGCAGAGCATAAAACAAACCTGCGTCTTTTGGATAAATCCATCATCAATTCTCAGGATTTGCTCACGATGAATGCGGCCATTTTTACCCCGGAGCAAATGAATTTGCTGAAAACCTATCGAGATCAATTGAGTAAATACCCGGATAGAATTACATTACCAAATGGTACGGTTGTAACTCTGGCAGAATGGTCTATTTTTGGTGAATCTGTGGCCACTGCCGAACAACTTAAAGCCTGGTTGGATGAAAAAGTTAGAAATGAGGAACGGTTAGGGCGACAGGTAATTCCAGTGCCGGATGTAGCCGAGCTCTACTTAAAAATCGGAGCTGAATACGGTATTCGGGGGGACCTTGCCTTTGCTCAGGCAGCTAAAGAAACCCGTTACTGGCAATTTACCGGAGATGTTCAGCCCTGGCAGAATAATTACTGTGGCTTGTGGGCTACCGGCGCTGCCTTGACCGGCCAAGAATCCTTTAATGGGGCAGATCCTTCATTTGTTTGTTTTGAGGCAGGGGTGCATGGGGCGATTTTTGCCACACCAGAGGCAGGTGTAGAGGCTCATATTCAACATTTGTATGCCTATGCCACGAAAAAACCATTGCCTCAAGGAAAGGTGTTAGTTGATCCACGCTATAGTTTGGTCTCGGGGGGAGTGTCCCCGACCTGGTTAAAACTAAACGCTCGCTGGGCGGTTCCGGGCACCACCTATGGCCAAAGTATTATTTATGATTATTGGCTCCCAGCTTTACAGAAGTAGCAAAGCTCCGAGTATTAGGCCCATGTGTAGGTTAAAGAGGAGAAATTATGAAGTCAGACTTCAGCTACTTTGTTAAAACGATACCGCCAGAGATGTATTCAAGAACGAAGGCGAATATTTGCCAGCACATAGCTATTTTTGAGCCTGAAGAATATGTTGTTGGAGAGGTACTGTGTGTTGATGATTATCATTTTGTTCTAATTTTGGCTAACGCACCTATAACGAGAATCAATAATATTGAATATCATTTGAAAAAAGGTGATATGTTGGTTATTCAGCCGTGGGAGGAGGTTTATGGTGTACCCGGTGATAGCCGGAAGCACGGTAAATATCTGAACATCGCTGTAAAAAAAGATTTTTTCCAAAAGATAGCCGCCGAAATAACAGGTGAAGAACCCTTTCAATTTAACCGTATTCAGAATTGTTACAGTAGGCAGTTGCTGGATTTAATTGGTAATTTTCAACGTGAATTGATGAATTATGGGGAGTCATACCCTCAGATGATTCATAGCATCGCCACACAGATTGTATTTCAATTAATCCGCGACTTGAATGCTGATAACGCAAAGAATAAGAAAAAGGTAGCTAAGGAAAATCAATATATAAGTAAGGCTATACTATTTATGCAAGAATACTATAATACCAGTATCAGCATCAGTGATATTTGTAATCTGATTTATCTAAGCCCTTGTCATTTTAAGCGAGTATTTAAAGAGTATACAGGGCAGACGCCTTATCAGTATTTAATGGGGATACGTTTGGAGAAAGCAAAAGAATTACTAAGAGAAAAAAAGAGTTCTATTGAGGATACAGCAAGACGGTGTGGTTTTGTAAATCCAGGACATTTTGCTGTGGTTTTTAAGCGCAGCGCAAAAATGTCACCATCGGAATACAGAAAAATGCATGAATAAATAGTAAGGATATTTTTTAGTTGCACTGTTCACATGTTTTGTGAACAGTATTTTTTTTGTCAAAATCCTAAAAGAGCACTTTTAGAAAAACACATGATATTTTTGAAAAATAAAATGCTTGCCCCACATGGTAGTATCAAGAAAGGATCAGGAATAGTCTTGTTTCCGAATTATAGAGCAAATCCGTTTTAGGCTAGGCTTACAAATTTACTCACAACAGGGGGGAATTTTATAGGGAAAAGATAAATTGCTTAGCGTTGTTGGACTACTAGGCAAATTGTTTCAAAAAATTTGAGATAGGAGGATTTTTATGAAAAAATCTATACTTTTGAGTATTGTGTTGTTAATTGTTTTCAGTTTTGCTTCCCTTGCCAATGCCGATACCACCTTAACCCTGGATAAGGCATCCTTTTTGCCAGGACCCGACCAAAAAGTGAAGGTTTATTATACAACTGATTATCCGCTCTTTGATGATGCTTGGATTGGCATCATTCCTCCGGGAGTTCCCCATGGTTCAGAAAAAGAAGGCGATGCTCAGAATATTACTTATGCGTATATTGAAGATGCACAATACGATAGTAGTAGCAAAAAGTACGTAGAACTGGAAGTTCCTGCTACTGCTGGGAATTACGATATCCGTATGTATAATACAGATAGCCCCGACAATGATGGAATAGAATTGGCCTCCACTCCCTTATCTGTTGGAATGTCGGCTCCAACAACAACAACTCCTGATACAACTGCCCCCGGAACAGTTACTCCTGGTACGGGTACACCGGGCACAACGACTCCGGGTACAACCACGCCTAGTACTGGACAGAACACAACTCCCGGTACTACCAATACGCCGGTTACCATCATCAACAACAATACCACCATCAATCAGAACACCAATACCACAATGAACAATGCCAATACAAACACCAATATTTCTGGGAGCACCATCGCCAACAGCAATATTGCAAGCAACAATCAGACCAACCAAACCACCACCAATGATAATTCCATTAAGGTAAGCCAGTATGTAAGTGTTCAGGTAAACGGCCAGCCCCTCCAGTCGGACGTGAAGCCCTTTGTTAACGCTGATGGTCGCACCATGTTGCCCATTAGAGCCATTGCCGAAGCATTGGGTGCGGATGTCAAATGGGATGAGGCTACCCAAACTGCTACACTCACCTTAGGTGCCAAAGTGGTTAAGGTTACCCTCGGCCAAAATAATATCCTGGTTGACGGAGTGCCTGTTCCGATGGATACTGCTGCAGCTTCTAAAGATGGGCGGACGGTACTGCCACTACGGGCTGTTAGTGAGGCCATGGGCGCCGATGTTGGTTGGGATCCAGCAACTTCAACGGTAAAACTTAATAAGCAATAGAAGATTCCCTAAAGATACCGGGGATTAAAGGATACAAGAATATAGGAAGTTAAGGACTTTCGCCTAGTAGGTGAAAGTCCTAAATGATGTACGCCCGGCATAGGCAGACTTAATCAATTGCGAAGTAAGGGACGAGACTCACATCACCCCGCTGTTATGGAAGTTTTTTCGAATGTAGGGGCCGATGTGGCTCGGCTCCTATAAAATTTATGTATTTATTTTGTATGTTCATGTGTTTATCGTGCCCCACTACCTCACCCTAGAAAAATTCCAGCAAATATGTTATATTCGCAATGATACATATTCAGAATAATACAATAGTAAAAAACATATAATTGGATATATTAGATATAAATGATAGGTGGGGAATCGAATGAGTTTATTTGATTTGACAGGAAAATCTGCAGTGGTTACCGGCGCATCCTCCGGGCTTGGTGTGCAGTTTGCACTGGCTCTGGCAAGGCAGGGTGCCGATGTTGCCTTGATGGCTAGAAGAGTGGACAAGCTGGAGTCCGTCAAAAAAGAAGTTGAAGCACTTGGCGTGAGGTGCATTGCGGTCCCTTGCGATGTGACAAAGACCGATGAGCTTAAAAAGGCCGTCCAGCAGATTGAAGGGGCTTTTGGCAAGGTGGACATTCTGGTGAACAATGCCGGAACCGCCGGGAGTACCCCAGCCGAGGACCAGAGCGATGATGAGTGGAAGCGCATTATCGACCTGAATCTCAACAGCGTTTATTATGTCAGTAGAGAATTTGGCAAGGGCATGATTGCCCGCAAATACGGAAAAATCATTAATATTGGCTCCATCCATAGCACCGTAGGAATGACCGGCTTCAGCCTCAGCGGCTATTGCGCGTCAAAGGGCGGCGTGGTCATGTTGACCAAGGAACTGGCCAATGAATGGGCGAAGCATAACATCACGGTCAATGCCATCGGCCCGGCTTACTTCCCCTCTGAGATGACCGATGCCTTTGTGGATGATCCCGGCTTCAAACAGATTCTGGCTACTTACTGCCCTATGAAACGGGCCGGTCGCCCGGGCGAGCTGGACGGTGCACTGGTCTACTTTGCCTCGGATGCATCCAGCTACACCACGGGCCAGCTTCTAACCATCGACGGCGGCTGGACCACCATTTAATAGCCTTCAACTTTCATTGAGACGCAAATTTTACATTGGTAAACGATAAAAAGAGCACCCATGCAGGAGTGCTCTTTTTTTGTCTGCCCATGACGAATGGAGTTTTATGATGTGCAGCATCGAACAATTCCGCAGGCCAGTCGTTTGCCGGAGTTTCCTGCTGGCTGAGTACGGTAATCATCTGGGTTTTGATGGATGATTACGGTATGACCAATGGCCTGGGCCGCGCAAAATTTATTGGTAAAGAAGGACATCCTGGCATAGCCGTTGTTAGAAAATAACACTGGAAAATCACCGGCATGGTTGCCATGAGGTTGGTTATAAGGGTTCCAGTGTTCTCCCGCGGCCTGGAAGGGGTTGCTGGGATCGCCTACTTCACAGCTACATTTTTCATGGAGGTGAAAACCGTGGGGTCCCACCGGGCTTTGGCCGTTTTGGGCTGGTTGGTAAGGCGGCAACCCGCAAATCTCGGCGGAAACCCAGGTACCCCCAGGCACATCCTGAAAATATACCATTCCCGTGATCTGTGGTGCCAGTGGGCCACCCCGAATCTCCGCAACAGCGGTGTTACAATACGTTGTATTCATATCATCATCTCCCAACACCATCTTGGTTAACGTATTTTATTGTATGTAAAAGCTTTTCTTATTGTTATCCATAGAAGTAAAAATCTGGTAAATACTTCAAAAAAGATTAGGAAAAGTATTGCTGGCATGACAATTGCAATAGAATTTTGTAAAAAACATCAACATGGAGGGTTCATAAAATGAAAAAATTTAGTAAAGAACATCAATGGATAGAGGTAGTGGATGATAAGGGTCGGATGGGGATTACCAAATTCGCTGCAGAGCAATTAGGCGACATTGTCTATCTGGAGCTTCCTGCGGTGGGGGATCAAACTGTCGCTGGGGAACCCATGACAGTTGTGGAATCTGTAAAATCTACTTCGGATATCTATGCTCCGGTAAGTGGGGAGGTATCATCTATAAATGAAGCATTAGGGGATGCGCCGGAACGTTTAAATGCAGACCCCGAAGGAGAGGACTGGATTGCTGAACTAAAACTGGATAATCCAGAGGAATTGGCAGATTTAATGACAGAAGAAGAATATCTCACCTTTATCAAGGAAGGGAACTAATTCTCCGACCGCTTGGGTGACCACAAAAGACATGGTTATCTTTCCTTTAATACCTTTTTGTTTTACCTTATGGTAAACTGAGGATATTAATTAGGAATGCTAACAATGTCTTTTGCTTTTTGGAGGAAAATTTTATGAAAGTCAAGCAGGTCATGTTAGAGAATCCCCGGACATTGCATCGTAGTAAAACACTACGGGATGCCAGTGAGCTCTATAAACAAACCAAAGTGAACTGTGCTCCTATTGTTGATGATGAAAACAATGTAGTAGGGATCTTAACCGTCTTCCGACTGCTGGAGGCTCTGGAGGCTGGGGAAACCTTTGAAACCCGTGTGGATGAAGTCATGGATTGTAACTTGCAAATTATTGATGAAGATACCTGCTTTAGTGAAATCTGTCATAAGCCCATAGATCGACTGGTAATCTTTAATCAAAAACGCAAATTAACAGGTGTTCTTACAAGAATTGATTTAATCAATAAAGTACACCGGGCCCTGGAAAATACCGAAGATAAATTAGCCGAAGCCTTTGAAACCAATAGAAAACTAGGAAGTATTATTGAGGCTACCTACGATGGGATCATTGTGGTGGATCATCAAGGGGTTGTTCAAATGGTCAACAGCAGTTATTTTAGACTGCAGGATTCTTCCCATGATCCATCCGGTCGTTTCCTACAGGAGATTCCTCTGGAGTGTTGCCAACAGGTGCTTGCGGTTTACCAAGAGGTTATGCAGAAAGGAAAAGTAGTCTTTGCCCGGTTTCAAGGAAAGAATCTCATTGAACTGACCATTACTGGTTCACCGATTCTAGACGAGCAAAATCATCCGGTTCGTGTGGTGATTGGTCTTCGTGATTTTACAGAGTTAAATCAGTTAAAATTACAATCAGCCCGGTATTCAGAGGAGTTAAAATCTTTGCGATTCAAGGATCAAAAAGAATTAATTTTTCAGGATATTGCTATGGAACGAGTTGTTCAAAAAGCCTTACGGGTAGCCGAGGTTGATTCAACTGTGCTCATTACAGGAGAGTCTGGCGTGGGAAAAGAAGTGATTGCCAGAACCATTCATCGCAACAATCCCAGGGCAGAGGGGCCTTTCATTGAAATAAACTGTGGAGCTATTCCAGAACATCTTTTGGAATCGGAATTATTTGGTTATGAGAAGGGAGCCTTTACCGGAGCCAATAAAGAAGGAAAACCTGGTATGATGGAGTTGGCCAATGGAGGGACTCTGCTACTGGACGAGGTAGGGGATTTACCTTTAAATCTGCAGGTTAAGTTATTGCGTGCTTTGCAGGAGCAGGAAATTTACCGTATTGGCGGACGGGCGCCTGTTAAATTAGATGTACGAATTCTTGCTGCCACTAATAAAAATTTAGAACAAATGATTGCGGAAAAGAAATTTAGAGAAGATTTGTTTTACCGCCTGAATGTTGTGCCGATCCACATTCCACCACTGCGGGAACGAAAAGGTGATATTTTCCCTCTAGCCATGCATTTTTTAGAAAGATTTAATACCAAATATAACTATCACAGGCTTTTTTCCTCCGAGGTTTTTAAACTTTTTGAAAAATACCCTTGGCCCGGAAATATCAGGGAATTAGCCAATTTAGTAGAACGGCTGGTAATTATGTCAGAACAGGATACGATCCACTCTGATCAATTACCACCAACCTTTTTTAGCAAATCGGTCGCCAGCCCTCTACAAATATCTATTGATGAAATCATTCCCTTAAAGGAAGCCAGAGAACAGGTTGAAAGTGAGCTAATTATAAAAGCCTTCAAAAAATATAGAAGCTTACGACGTACGGGAGATGCACTGGGTGTAGCTCATTCTACCTTGCTACGTAAAGCAAGGGCCTTGGGTATATCCTATGAGGAGTAACCAGCGGTGCAAAAAGTAAACAAGGTGGTCGAAAAACGCACCAGCCTTGTGACAAATAGAATAAATAGAGATTTGCGAGTGTCGCTAGCGTGACATGAAAAGAGCATGGTGCATTACAACACCATGCTTTTTTTACTTCCTGCACTCATAAGGAATTATGTTGATGAAAATGTAAGAAGAAAACCTAAGTTTCCGCCTACTTACCGGTGTCTTTTAAGCCACGGAAGGCAAGCCAAGTTTTCTAAATTGAGTATGGATTGATAAGACTTACAACTTGGCACAGGCTTTGCAAAAGTAATAACAAGAACAAGCGCTTGAACCTACTCAATGGGGCGGTGATGAGAAGTAAAGGGATACGAGTTAATAACTTTTGAAATTATAAAATCTTGAAGGAGGAATATTCATGGGTGCTTATGGTGCCTGGATAATTGGCTTAGCAGTTGCCTATACAGCTATTCTAATTATTCTGGGGAACATTGTAAGGAAAAAAGCCACCAGTGGTGAGAGCTATTGGGTTGGTGGTCGTAACTTTAAACCTTGGATGGTGTTTGTTTGCATAACGGGTTTATTTTCGGGCTCATCCTTTATCTCAATTTTAGAATTATCTTATCTTAAAGGTGTTTCTGCCGGTTGGTACGGTATAGCTGAGATGCTGCATGTTCTTATTATTGCAGTGCTGTTAATTGGCACCTTCCGGAAGCGCATGATGGTTACTGTAAGCGGTTTAATTGGGGATTCCTTTGGTCGTATGGCAATGGGAGTAGCTGGCACGATTACTGCCTTTACCTTCCCCATGTGGTCTGTAGCCACCGCGTTATCCTTCGCTTCGGCAGTGAGTGCTTTCACCAATATTCCCATTACCACATCGGTTGCTTTTGTGGCAATCTTGCTTTTGATTTACCTGCAGGCTGGCGGTATGTGGTCGGTGGTTATGACACAAACTGCCAACACCGTGATGTTCTTTGTAATGTTTATTGTTGGCACCATAGCCTTTTTTATTAATCCTGGTGTTGAAGGTCTAAAGCACCTAGCTGAGGTTAAGCCGGCCATGTATGATCCCACAGGTGTGGGACTGCAAATGATTATTTCTTGGTTTGCAACGTTCTTGATTAACGTTTTGCTGGCTCAGGCAGCTTTCCAAATGGCCCTCTCCTGCCGGACCCCCGAGGAAGGTCGTAAGGGTATGTTGATGGCCTTTGGTGCCAATATTTTCTTCGTATTCTTTGGTGTTCTGTTCGGGTTGGCAGCGGCGGCCGTAGTACCGGATGGTACCCGCGGCATGGTAGCAGTTCCCCAATATATGGCTACGGTTCTACCTGCACCCTTTGTTGGTTTGTTTTTTCTAGGTATTTGGGCCTGTGCTTTGGGGTGGGGAGCTTCCTGTCAGTTTTCTGGTTCCACAAGTTTAGGTCGTGATGTAAGCGGAGCCATTAACCCGGCCCTCACCGACAACCAAAAAGTAACCTATACAAAGTGGTCTCTGGTTATTCTTACAGCGCTCATGATTATTCTTGGCTTCCTACGCAGCGAACAAGCCGCCTGGTGGAATGTATTTGCCTGGACCCTGCGCAACGGCGCTACTTTTGCTCCAGTGGTGGCAGCACTCTTCTGGCCATTGGCTACCAAACGCGCTGCTACCGCTTCCCTGGCCATGGGCTTTGTTTCAGGTCTGGCCTGGTATGCTCTGGGCCATTGGGATCCTGTTAAATTCTATATGAATGTTCACCCTGTATTCTTTGGCATGTCCTTGAATATGCTTACCATGCTGGTAGTTACCCTTATGGAACAGTCTGGCAAATATAGAGTGGGCGGGGAAATGACGGCTGCTCGTAAAAATGTAGCGATGACAGCCGTTACCCTTGGTGGTCTGTCACTGGTTTCCATTGCAACTGCCTTCAACTGGTTATATACCAAAGGTTTGCTGGGGCTGGCTTGCTTCTTGGTTGTTGCAGGGATCTTTATCATAACCATATCCGTAACATCGCCAACAGAAAAAAGCTTAGTAAAATCTCTATAGACCCATTTTATCAAATCATAACAATTTAGCCTAAAAGGAGAGAACACATATGTCGAAAGTCCATATCAACTGGGAAGGAAATATGAAATTTGTAGGTGCTGATGATAGCGGTATTGCCATTCCCATGGATGCCTCAGAAATATATGGTGGTCAGGGTCAAGGGGTAAGACCGATGGAGTTAATGTTAATGTCTCTGGGTGGTTGCACAGGGATTGAAGTTACCCATATTCTCAACAAAATGCGAGTAACCTTTGACGATTTAAAAATAGAAGTTACTGGCAACAGAGTGGAAGATCACCCCAAGGTGTTTGGGGATATTCAGCTAATTTATCGTTTTACAGGGGAAAACGTTCCGGCCGAGAAGGTAAACAAGGCCCTACAACTGGCTGAACAGGTTTATTGTTCCGCAGCGAACATGATGAATAAAGTAGCAAAAATCACCTATTCCTTTGAGATCAATGGCACGATGTATGAATATCAACCCAAACCGGCCGCCAACTAACAAATCTAAGGGGGATTAGTGGTTAAATGACTAACGAAAATTTTGATCTGGTTGTCATTGGCGGCGGCCCCGGTGGATATACCGCCGCTGCCAGAGCAGCTGCCCTGGGAGGGAGGGTAGCTTTGGTTGAAAGGGGAGCCTTGGGAGGTACCTGCCTTAATCAGGGCTGTATTCCCACCAAGACGTTACTAAAGTCCACGGAAGTATTGGAAACAGTTAAAAAAGCAAAGGATTTTGGTGTAGAAGCAGGCAGCCCGGAAATATCTTTAGAGAAACTTCTGCATCGGCAGCAGGCGGTTATTAAGCGTCTTAATACAGGCGTTGAGTTTCTCATGAAAAGCCATAAGGTATCTGTTTTCCAAGGTGAAGGCAAAATAACTGCTACCAATGAAGTAACGGTTTCTAATCCTGCGGAGCAGACAATTCTTAAAACTGAAAAAATTATCATTGCGACTGGGTCCCGTCCGGCTGTTATCCCGAGTATGGAACCAGATGAGGAAAGAATTATTAATAGCAACCATGCTTTGCAGTTGAGTGATCTTCCCGGCAGTCTGTTAATCATTGGCGGAGGCGCCATCGGAGTAGAATTTGCCAGCATTTATCACAAGCTGGGGGCAAAGGTTACCCTTGTGGAGGCAATGGACCGAATCTTACCCTTTGCTGATGAAGAAGTAAGTAATGGATTAAAGCAATTGATGACACGGGAAAAAATTTCGATTCTCACCAGTGCTAAAGTAGCGGGAATTACCCGTTTAGAGGAGGAACTGGTGGTTACTGTTGAGACACCAAAGGGACTCCAAGAGTGCAATGTTGATAAAGTTCTGGTAGCTGTGGGACGCAGGCCCAATGTGGAAAATCTCGGTCTAGAAGAAATTGGCGTTCAAATCGAAAAGGCGAGAATTGTCGTTAATTCCTGTATGGAAACCACTGTGCCAAATATTTATGCTGTTGGGGATGCCACAGGTGGTATTTTATTGGCCCATGTGGCTTCTACAGAAGGAGTTGTGGCTGCAGTAAACGCTATGGGCGGTCATAAAAAGATGGATTACACTGTTGTGCCCAGTTGCATTTACACTTCACCGGAGTTGGCCTCGGTGGGGATCACTGAAGCCCAGGCCAAAAGCCAAGGTATTCAGGTAGTTGTGGGCAAGTCCCAGTTTACCGGTAGTGGGAAAGCACTGGCCATGGGCGAGAACAAAGGATTGGTTAAAATCATTGCCGATGCAGAAAATGGCAAAATTCTGGGAGCTCATATCCTAGGCCCACAGGCAACCAGTCTTATTTCAGAGCTAGCTTTGGCCATAAAGCTAGGAGTCACAGCGGAGGATCTGGCTGAAACCATCCACGCTCACCCCTCTCTGCCTGAAACGGTGTGGGAAGCAGCCGAGCAGGTAGTGGGGCTGTTAAAAACAGTATAATAGAAAAAATGTTTAATAAAAGGAAACTGCTGATTTTCGGCAGTTTCCTTTTATGCATATCGGAAAGTATAAAACTTTCCGATATGCATAAAGGCAAACTAAGCTTTCGCCGGCGTCTAAAGACTTGGCGCAAGCCAAATTTTTCTAATATGCTATTTGGTAAAAACTCCATGTTCACTGGGGGAGGAAAAATACGATAGTAATACGAAAACAATATGTAAGTTGTCAAGGGATAACAGCTAATAACTAAAAACTATTTCTACAAGTTTAGATGAGTAATCTTTTTATTAAAAAAAAATTACCTAGGGTGTCATCTTTTTTACCCCTGCTCTGTCAATAAGATGAATCCATAAACTTGAACTGTTGCGCAACGGGAAAGGGGGGTGGCACCAATCAGTATCAATACGCCGGCGGTGTTCACAGGTGCCGTTACTACCTGTAGTAAGAATATGGAAAGAGATCTTCAACAACTATATAAAGAACTTTATGGAAAACTTACACGTCAGGCGGCCTTTGTCTTGGGAGACCCAATGGCTGCAGAGGATGTGGCTCAGGAAGCCTTTGTCCGGTTATATCGTACAGGTCTGTCTCAGATAGATAATCCGGCGGGCTGGCTGACTAAAGTGACCAACAACCTCTGTTTTGACTTCCTGCGAAGTGAGGGAAGCCGCCGTCGGAGAGAGGAAAAATATGCTCAACCGGCAGATCTTTCTCCTAACTTAGCCATTTCTTCCACAGAAAATGAAGTCATGGGTAAAGAGGAAGTACGCTTGGTGCAAAAAGCTCTGGGGAAACTTCAGCCGCGGGACCGGATGGTTCTAGTAATGAAGTTTTCGGGTTACAGTTATGATGAGATCGCAGCCACTGTTGAACTTAACAAGAGTTCAGTAGGTACCGTTTTAGCTCGGGCTCGGGAACGTTTTAAACGCGAGTATGAAGGGTTGGTATGAAAACCCAGGAGGTGACATCATGAATTGTCCAAACAAAGGAACTTGGCAGGCCTACTTAGATTACGAAGTTAATGAAAACGAAAGAGAAGGTCTAAAAAATCATGCAGCCGGTTGCAGCCAATGTCAGAAAATCATTGAGGAGCTGCAGGAGTTAGACCAATGGACTACCCAGCGTTTAATTCCTTTTCAACAAGACATCAGAGAGCGAGTTGCCGTAAATATACAGGAGCATGAAATAACAAATTTGAAGATGAAGCAACAAAAACCAGTGGTTAGGAGAGATATTTGGATGAGTAATAGAATTAAAAAATGGGTTGCCGTTGCCGCATCTGTAACGGTATTAACAGGATTGCTGACTTTTTCTCCGGTACAGCAAGCTGTGGCGGATTTTCTATCCATCTTCCGGGTACAGAAGTTCCAAATGGTTCAAATAAATTCTAGCGATCTGGAGCAAATGGCCAGAGCCATCGAAACAAAGGTTGGGGAAGTGGATTTACAACAATTTGGTAAAATGGAAGTAAGCAAAAAACAAGAACATATGAAGTTACCTTTGTCTAAGGTACAAAGCCAATTGCCCTTTCAGTTAAAACAACCCTCTTACTTACCTACAGGACTCTCGTTGGCAGACCAGGTGTCCGTACACACTGAGGGGCAGGCAGAGTTCCAACTAAATGTGAAGGAAGCCAATTCATTACTGAAGGGATTAGGTGCACAGACCTTTCTCCCAGAATCTTTAGAAGGTAAAGACTTTAGTGTTCGTGTACCAGCTGGTGTCCGACTGGATTACGTGAATGGAGAGGGATATTCCTTCACTTTAAGCCAGTTCAGTTCTCCGGAATTGACTGTCCCAGATGGTGTAGACCCCCGGGATTTAAGATCAGCTTTGTTGGATCTACCCATTTTACCCTCGGATTTCAGACGTCAATTAGCCAGCATTGAAGATTGGCAGAATACCATGATTATTCCTGATACCGGTGAAGGTACTATTGAAAAAATTACAATTGATAGCAAAGAAGTTATCTTTGGGGAGAATAAGAATGGCAGGAGCAATCTCATGTGGATTGATCAGGGTGTAATATATCAATTAAATGGTCATTTACAGCGTGAGGAAGCTGTCAAGATTGTGGAGTCCCTATCTTAGCATATCGGAAAGTATAAAACTTTCCGACATGCATAAGGGCAAACTAAACTTCCGCCTGCGTCTAAAGACTTGGCGCAAGCTAAGTTTTTCTAAAAAACAATTTGGAGAGAAGCAATTTGTTAGCTATCGAAACTCATAACCTAACGAAAACTTATCAGGGACAGGGAGGCTGCCAGGGTATATCCCTGGCAGTTCCCCGAGCCACCGTTTTTGGCCTGCTGGGACCAAATGGAGCAGGCAAGAGTACTCTGGTGAAAATGCTGGTGGGGCTGTTGCAGCCCACATCCGGGGAAGCAAAAGTTTTGGGTAAACCCATTCAGGATGCTGCCTCACGACAAAAAGTAGGTTTTTTACCGGAGAACTTCCGCTATCATGACTGGCTAAGCGGGGAGGATTTGTTACGTTTTCACGCCTCCTTATTTGGTTTGTCAGCCAGTGAATCCGCTGGGCGTATCGCAGAAGTACTGAACATGGTGGGATTATCTGAGCACAGACATAAGCGCGTCGGTAATTATAGTAAGGGTATGCAGCAACGGATTGGGCTGGGGTGTGCCCTGCTGCCAGACCCGGAACTGATTTTTTTAGATGAACCTACCTCAGCCCTAGATCCCATTGGCAGGAAAGTGGTAAGAGATTTGATTGTGTCTTTGCAGGAGCAGGGGAAGACGGTTTTTATTAACAGCCACCTTCTCAGTGAACTGGAGAACATTTGTAATCATATCGCTATTATTAAACAAGGGAACCTACTTTTTCAAGGCAATTGGCGAGAATTAACAAACCGGCAAGTGCAGGTAAAAATTATCTTAGATGTATTGGGAAATGAAAATAGATTGGCGGATGCTGTGCCAACTGAGTATCAAGTGATCTCACAGACGCCAATAATAAAAAATACCAGATATGAGCTTTTAATCAGCTGCCCCTCTGAGGAAGATATTCCTGGTTTGATTCATTCTTTAACAGCAGCTAATTATCCAATCTTTGAAGTCACTCCGGTTACAGATTCCTTAGAAAAGATTTTCTTAGACTATGTCAGTAACCGGGGATGGGAAGGAAGGTAGCCGTGTTTACCATCGCCCGTTTAACATTTTTAGAAGTTTTTCGTAAAAAAGTATTTTTGGTTACCCTTATTTTGTCAATGCTGTTTCTTTTTTTGTATGGTGTAGCCTTAGATTTTACAGCACAGGAAATGGTGCAGATGAAGTCAGCTGGGGGTAGCAACTTATTAATACAGCAGATGATTGGTAATCAATTGCTGGGAGCGGGTCTTTATTTTTCCTCATTTTTAATTGCTCTCTTGGCTCTGATGGCCAGTGTAGGCTCTATTTCCAGCGAAATTGAAAGTGGTTTGTTACATGCCATTGTTTCCAAGCCAATTCAGCGACGGGATATTGTACTGGGTAAATTGTCTGGTTACGGTTTAATGCTGGCCAGTTACGCAATTTTTCTCTATACAGCTATCCTGCTAATAAACCATCACTATAATCCGGGAATCTTTAATTTGTCTACTGCCGTTAGCATATTGTTGGGAGCGGTAATATTTATACTACAACCACTGGTGCTTCTGAGTCTGGCTATGGTTTTTAGTACTTTTTTAAGAACCATGACGGCCGGTATACTCTCCATTATTCTTTACGGTTTGGGGATGGTGGGAGGTTTCCTGGAACAAATCGGTAGTGCCATTAGCAATAGTACCTTAATTAATATAGGTATCATTAGTAGTTTGGTGATGCCCAGTGATGCTTTATTTAGAAAGCTATTAGCAGAGGTAACCGGCAGTGATGCAAATCCTTTAGCCGTACTATCAATATCAATGGGACCCTTTGGTGTATCGGCTCCCCCTAGCAATGTTATGCTTGGTTACACAATTTTTTATATTTTCGTGTGTGTCCTTCTGACAATACAGATCTTCAAGAAAAAGGATTTATAGGACAGGGTCCTAAGGTAATAAATTGAAATTTATTGTCGAAACTTGACAATTGAGTAAGGCTAATTTGAAAAGAACTCTACCCAGCCGCGGGTAGAGTTCACGTATTAGAGAAAACACTGTGTTTTCATAAATAGTATTGAAAGACGACCCTTTTAGATATAAAATTGATACTGAGTTAATTTTAGCAGCGAGGTAATAATATGGCAGAAGCAGTACAGGCCGGAAGGGTCTCCAAAACCTCCTCCAGTTCTTGGGTAGGTTTTTTTCATTTGTTTGTTGTTTATATTGTTTGGGGGAGTACTTATTTAGCAATTCGAGTGGCGGTTATGGATGGTGGCGGTTTTCCTCCGTTTACCTTAGGTGCTATGCGCCTCTTAATTGCGGGCCCGATCCTATTGATGGCAGCTTTTTTGTTCCGACATTCCATTAGAATTACCAAGGATGAATTTATAGTTTTAGCAGGATCTGGTCTATTTCTATGGATCGGTGCTAATGGTTTAGTTATGTGGGCGGAACAGTTCGCTGATTCTGCTTATACGGCTCTGCTGTTAGCCACTGTACCCATGTGGGTAGCCTTAATGGAAGCCATTTTAGATCGTAAGGTACCGTCAAAATTGTTTATTGGCTCTTTATTATTGGGCTTTTTAGGAATTGGCATATTGTCTGCACCGGTGTTGCTGAAGGAAAACTCTTCTTCAGACATAATAAGTGTTATTTTTCTTTTTATAGCACCGATCAGCTGGGGGATTGGATCTCTGTGGCAGCGTAGAAGACCAGTCTCCCTTAACCCCATGGTAAGCTCAGGTTATCAGCAAATAGCTGGTGGTATAGGATTTGCCTTTCTGGCAATGATCTTAGGAGAGCCGTTACCAACGCCATCCCCGGAAGCCTGGATAGCCTTTGCTTATCTTTTAGTCTTTGGTTCTTTATTAACCTTTACTTCTTATATTATGGCCTTGCGTTTATTACCTACCAGCATCGTTATGACCTATGCCTATGTCAATCCAGTGGTGGCTGTATTGTTAGGATGGTGCATACTTCATGAACCAATTACTCATTGGACATTGGCAGGTACCACGTTAGTATTGTTAGGGGTAGCGGGCTCTTTCCAAAGCCAGAAAACGGAAAAGCAGAGAGGGAACAAGACTAATTCTTAGCCATCAGCCATCGGCTTTAAAAGACCTTCAAAACAGATATTTTAGGCCTACAGACTAACAAGGGGAGTATCACAAAATTACTTTTTTGTGATACTCCCCTTGTTTTTAATTATATTCTCGTAACCTTTCTTTAATAGACTCTTTGACCCTGGCTGTTTTTTTGATATTGTTCCTTAACTCTTTTTCCAATTGGTTGTAGCCAGTGGTACCCGGTAGCCAACTGTCGGAATTATTGGTGTTCGTGTTTTTATCTTCTACAGGATCTTCTTTGGTATCAGGCTTAGTGGCCGGTACCTCAGGTATCTTGTACTTTTCGGCTGCACTAGGATCTATACCATTGGCAGTGTGTAACTTACAAGTATTTACCGGAGCCCGTAAAGCAAAATCAGCTACATTAGAAGGAACGGTGTAAGGTAGTTTTATAACTACTTTGGTTATCCGGTCTGGACAATAGTCGTTCGGGAGTTCCCCGGTGGTGGCACAAACATCCATCAGTTGGTGGGTGTTATCTACCTCGGTGGGGAGAGTCCCCTCGGCAAACATATCACTAACCATATGTTCACTAGGAGTATTGGGTCCGGGCAACAAGCCGGACTTGCTGTCTACAGTTGCAGTAACAATGCCGCTGGGTTTGTTAAATGGGCGAATGGGTACGCTGGCTAAGGATTTACTCATAACTTCACGCCAAATCATGGCTGGGTAAATACCGCCATAAGAATGGGGCATTGCTTTAGGTGTATCATGGCCCATCCAAACCGCACCTACAAGTTCCGGTGTAAAGCCGACAAACCAAGTATCCTTACCATCATCTGTAGTACCGGTTTTACCGGCTACCGGTCTAGCACCCAGATTGGCTCTTGTACCAGTACCGGATTGCACAACCGAACGCATCATATCGGTTACTAAGTAAGCTGTAGTAGCTTTCATAGCTCGTTTTTGCTCAGGTCTAAACTCATCAAGTACAGTACCGTCATTGCTTTCTACCTTCACGATGGCGTGAGGCTTTGCATAGACACCCTGATTAGCAAAGGCACCGTAGGCCCCAGCCATGTCTAAGGGTACCACACCGTTACTTACGCCACCTAAGGCCATGGCCAGTCCGTCATGATCAGCATCCAGAGTTGTTATACCAATGCCCTGAGCAAATTTCACTGCTTTTCCAATGCCAACGCCATTAAGCAACTTGATGGCTGCTATGTTAACAGAGCTGGTCATAGCGGCACGCATGGTAATCAATCCTCGGAAGCTGCCATCTGAGTTCCTGGGAGAATAGTTACCAAAACTTTGAGGGTAATCGTCAATCACTGAAGCAGGCCCCATACCATTAAACTCAATGGCTGGGCCATAGGCCACGATGGGTTTTATGGCAGACCCAGGTTGGCGTCCAATCTTTTTCCCCATATAGGATTGATATTGAGTGGCTCGGTTTAGCTCCCGTTGGAATTTATGTTCGCGTCCACCAACAATGGCTCTCAAATAACCGGTTCCAGGTTCCATAAAGATGGCTGCGCCCTGGGGTTGGGCCAAACCGTTTTTATCAGCCGTCGATTTGGGGAAATTATTAGGGTTGGCCAAGGCTGCTTCAGCAATCTTCTGTACATTGGGATCTAAGGTAGTGTAGACTTTTAAACCACCCTTGTAAACCATATCTTCCCCGTACTTTTCAACGATCTTGTCTGTTACATAATCAATGAAGTAGGGGTAGGGATACTGCGCGGCATGCATCTTCATGCCATCAGGCAAAGGCTTAGCAGCGGCTTCTAAGCGTTGTTCCTCTGAGATTTTATTGGTTTCTTTCATTCTTAAGAGCACGTTGTTACGACGGTTTAGTGTTAAATCATAATCCTTTTGCTTTTTTTCCTTGAATTCCTGTTTGGCCTCATCCAGAGATTCCGCACTGTTTAAATAACGGGAATATGCGGACGGTGCCTGAGGGATCCCTGCCAAAAAGGCAGCTTCGTCCAATGTTAGCTCATCTTTTTTTAAGTCTTTTCCTAGATAGGTTTGAGCAGCTGCTTGAATACCATAAGCCCCTTGACCAAAGTAAATTTTATTAAGATACATTTCAAAGATTTCATCTTTGGTAAAGTATCTTTCCATTTGCAGGGTAAGTACAATTTCTTGCATTTTTCTTTTAAATGTTTGATCAGGAGTTAAATAGGATAATTTAACTAACTGCATAGTAATCGTACTAAAGCCTTCTCGAATACCACCAGCCATCACATTTCTATAAACTGCTCGTCCTAAACTACGAAAATTGATGCCGTGATGGTCATAAAAACTATCGTCTTCTGTGGATAAAAAAGCATCCCTGACTACCGTGGGAACCTCACCTAGATCTATCGACTCTCTGTTTTCTGAACCAATCCTGGTAACAAAATTTCCGTCTTTATCATAGATGGTTGTTGGTTGGGAAAGTTCCAGTGCTTTTGGGTTAAAGGCGGGCATATCAGAAACAGCATAGGCTAAGTAACCGAAGGCTGCAAATCCACCTATTAGAACGAATAAAGCTCCTATTACCAAGAGTAAGCGTCCAGGTCTTAACCTTCGGCTTTTCCGTTTAGACAAAACTTTGAACCTCCTTTGTGAGAATGAAAGGGCCAATGATAACAGAATTATAACATAACATGGTGGTACTATAGTAGTGATTTTGCTTTCTTGTCACTTACTAGATGCTTTGATATAATTAAGAAGATTGTGAAACCTACTATTTTTAATACATTGTTCCTGAAAGGAGTCCCGTTTTCATGTTAGATGTCCAACAACAACTAGAAATTATTAAAAGGGGCACTGCCGAGATTGTTCCCGAAGAAGAATTGGTTGAGAAACTAAAGAAATCAATTGCCAATAACAAGCCATTACATATAAAACTAGGACTTGATCCTTCAGCGCCTGATATTCATTTGGGACATACTGTGGTATTACAGAAGCTACGGCAATTTCAAGAATTGGGACATAACGTTACGATTATTCTTGGTGATTTCACCGGTCGGATCGGTGATCCCACAGGTAAATCAGAGGCTAGAAAGCCGCTGACAGAGGAAGAGGTACTAGCCAATGCTAGAACCTATGAACAACAAATCTTTAAAGTTCTTGATCCTCAAAAGACGAAGGTTCAGTTTAACAGTACCTGGCTGGCACCGTTGAAATTTGAAGATGTGATCCGGCTAGCAGCGACCACCACCGTAGCGAGAATGCTGGAGCGTGAGGACTTTTCCAAGCGCTACCGTGAAAACCTTCCCATCAGCATACATGAATTTTTCTATCCCTTAATGCAGGGGTATGATTCGGTGGCACTGGAAGCAGATGTGGAAATGGGTGGTACAGACCAAAAATTTAACCTATTAATGGGACGTACTCTGCAAAAGGAATTTGGTCAGGAACCTCAAGTCACTTTAATGATGCCCATTCTGGAAGGACTGGATGGGGTCAACAAGATGAGTAAGAGCCTAGGTAATTATATTGGCATTGATGAACCAGCCCAGGAAATGTATGGTAAAACCATGTCCTTACCGGACGAGTTAATGGTCAGATACTATGAATTAGTGACACCGGTTCCCCTGGCTGAAGTCAAGTCCATTGCCAAAGGTTTAGAAGAGGGTACTCTTCATCCTAGAGATATCAAAATGCGGTTGGCGAGGGAAATTGTGACCTTCTACCATGGGGAAGAGGCAGCTTGGCAAGCTGAAGACCACTTTAAAAAGGTATTCCAAAAGCGGGAACTGCCCGATGAAATTGAAACCTTTGAAGTTACTGCGGATCTTTATGAAGAGGGAATGGTTTCTTTACCACGCTTACTTACCCAAGCAAAATTAGCCGCTAGCAACAGTGAAGCCAGAAGATTAATCAAAGAAGGCGCAGTTAAGATTGATAACGAAAAAGCTACAGATCCTAATATGCATTTTGCCCCATTAGACGGCATGATCATTAAAGCTGGCAAACGCCGTTTTGCTAAACTGGAAGTAAAATCATAAACAAACAGTACTAGCCTATCACCTTTTCTTTCACCTCCACATATAAATAAAATGTGGAGGTGAAAGTTTTGTTTAAGAAAAAGAGACAAGTGCCCCGGATAGTACTTCCGTTGTTTGTTATAGCAATTATTTTAGGGATGTTTTTACTTGTAGATAGTTTATTACAACCTACTTTGTTCACCATCGCCAGAGCCAAGGCTATTCACATGGCCACTGATGTCGTGAATCAAACAGTACACGATAATCTGACCGGGCAACAGGTACGGTATCAAGATATTGTCCAAATCCATAAAGATGAACAAGGAAAGATTGTTTTAATTCAGGCAGATACCATCCGTATTAATAAAATATCCAATGAGATTACCTTAAAGGTACAACAAGCTTTAAGAAACATAAATGATCAGCAAATTGGGATACCGTTAGGACAATTACTAGGCTTTCATTTACTGGCCGCCATGGGACCCGAATTAAATGTTAAAATGATTCCTGTGGGAGTGATTCGGGTTGATATTATTGATAAGTTTGAAGGAGCTGGCATTAATCAAACCAGACATCTTATCTGGCTAGATCTCAGTTCAGAATTTCAAATTGCTGTTCCTCTCTATCAGGAAGTGTTCAAAGTAAATACCAAGGTTCCCTTAGTAGAGAACATCATCGTTGGAGATGTTCCTCCCTCGCTGGTAACCCTTCCTGGCGGAGTTTTAGGAAATTAGAATTTTATATAGAATATAAAATTAATGAATAATATTTTAAAAAACGATAATAATAATTTTAGCCTGGATAATTAATACATTTCACTTTTATACAAGAACACGATATTCTTTAAAAAAAGTTCTTGCATAAACGAAATGATAGTGGTAAGATAACAAATGTCGCCGCTGAGCGGTGGCAACGAGAAAGACAAACTACCAAAAATTTCACTTGCAAGAAAGTGAGAGAGATGGTAAGATAAGATTCCGGTCGCGAGAGTGGCCAAAGCAAAATGGTCTTTGAAAACTAAACAGAAGATGATGGATGCATAAGGTCAAGTCAAAAGTCAGCGGAAGCTGAAACTAAGACGACCACAATGAATCCTCGTCAAGCGTTATATAAA
>NZ_FRAR01000012.1 GCF_900142375.1 Desulforamulus aeronauticus DSM 10349
TCAGCTATCAATACGACAGCCGGGGCAACCGGATACTAACCTCCGCCAATGACAAAAGCTTGGATGGCTTTATACCCGGAGATTTTAGCTATAACTCGTGGGACCAACTAGCCACATTTAAAACTGATGGGAAGACCTATAACTACTCCTACGATCCTGAGGGGTTAAGGAATAAAAAGGTTACCTCTTCTGGCACCACCAGATATCACTATGATAATGAAGGTAGAGTGATCACCGAGACAAACGACAGTGGTGGGGGTGTCACTGCACAGACTATTTGGGGACATCAGGCTTTGGCCAGAAAAATTAGTGGTAACTATTATTACTACCTGTACAATGGCCACGGAGACGTAACCCAGGTTATGGATCAAAACGGCAATATTGTTAACAGCTACACCTATGATGAGTGGGGTAATATATTAAACAAGCAAGAACAGGTATCTAATCCGCTGAAGTATGCCGGAGAGTACTTTGACGACGAGAGTGGGCTGTACTACTTAAGGTCTAGGTATTATGACCCGACCATAGGAAGGTTTATATCCAAGGACTCCTATGAGGGGAATATAACTAATCCTTTGACTTTAAATGTATATACTTATGTGGAGAACGACCCGTTATCGCGAGTAGATCCATCGGGACATTTTTCCATCGGATCTGTTATCGGAACAGTAATCAGTGTTGCAGTTAAAGTTGCTATCACAATCTCTAATTCATCTAGGGGTTCAGGGTCATCCAGAAAGAGTAGTAGTAATAAGGCTATTTCAAATAATAAGGGAATACTAGAAAGTCTAGGAATGGTAGCGGCTGTTGACTGGAATGACAAAAATCTACAATCAGTCATAGGTAATAAGCCAACTACTTATAGCAGACCCTCTTTTTCGGATGCTTTTGAGATAAGAGCAGGATTAGGATTAGGTTTAGGTGTTGAAGTTAAGATCGGACCTCTTGCGGGGTCGATTGGGACCGGTGCATATAGAATGATAGGAATCTCAAATTCCGAATATGTAAATTATCAAGAAGCACATGCAGAGGCTGTAATTAAACTCGGAGAAATAAATGCTGGTATAAAAAGGAAAGCTACCTTGTATAAAGAAGATGAAGATGGTGGGGATCCATGGCTCAATCCTAAAACGAAATATGATACAGTTAATTTAATAAAAATAGATAACATAAGCAATGAAAGCTATACGGTTAAAGCAGGTGCTAGCCTTGGTCCAATAAAGTCAAGTATAGGGGTTAATACAAAAACTTTATATGAATGGGGTTCAGGAGTAATTACGGATCTTTTCGGGAATTAGAGGTTGATCATTAGCTGTGGTTTAATCCCTTTGCATTAGAGGGCTATCCTAGATTAGTTATAGCTGTTAGCCCTCTAGCTTTATTTAACATAATCTAAATATAGTGATAAAGTATTAAATAAGTCTGGAATATCAAAAGAAAGGAGATACATGATTTGAATTTGTTTTATAGGCCAGCAGATAATTGCAAAAGAGTATTATCTATATTAATTGATATAACAATTATATTATTCCTGATGTTACTGTATTACTCAATATTAATGTTTACTACAGGTAGAACCTATAATATTATTTTAATTACGTATATTCCCACTTTTATAGTCGTTTGTTATTATATTTTTCCAGTTCTACTTTTTGGACAAACAGTTGGGAAAAAAATGTTTAGACTTAAAATTGTTTCTATAAAAAGTGGCAAAATAACCTTGTACCAACTAATTAAAAGATTGTTCTTTTCCTTTGGATTTTGGCCAGGCATTTTGTATATCTTTTTTAATGAAGGACATCTAGCAATACATGATAAGATATCACAAACTAAAGTTATTGATGTAACAAGTCAGCCTAAAGACTAAATTGATAGAAAAAACGAGTAAAAATTAAACGATAAAACAATTATGATCAAGGGGCTAGGCATTTAACTTAATTTATTCGTATTGCGAAACAGGTGGGCCATTTGGAAATATAACCAAAGAACAATACCTAAGTAGTTTTGTAAATATAGCTAGTGAACAAAGAACAAAGCATATTCTTTATGGAGATAAAACAGGTGGTAGGCATTTATGGCCTGGAACTGGAACACTATTCCCTAAAAGTTGGAATGCAGAAAAGGTTATGCACAATGTTTCAAATATAGCTACTGACCTTAAATTAAATTGGAATAAGGGAAGAATTGCTAAGGGGGTACAAAGTATCCCAGTAAGGATTTTTTTCTGCAAAACACTAGCAAATCTGACTACAAAAAAGTGAAGAAACGATCCCTATGGGTATGTAGAAACTACCCGTTCCGCTTCCTGAAAACTCTGGATTGGATCTCGTCATATTTGGCGGAGGCTTGAACATTGTTAAATGAAGGATATGTGTATTGCGTGAATTATATGGGAAATAAGATAATCGGAGGGCTGCTATGAAAATCATAAATATTGAGTATCCTTTGTATTACGACAGTTTAGATAAAAAGAATGGAAATACGGATATTTTTGTTAAACTTGATGATGGTATGACATATACTATGGTGATTACAACAGCTAGTAATTAGTATTGGTATATGGATAAGGAAGGTCTTGATTATATTCCAGCTTCACCTCTAGATATAGTTGTAAGAAAGTTAAATGAGGAAGTACTGGAAAGGGCAATTCAGACTTACGTCTAAGACAATGCATACTGGCTTAGATATATTTTTTAGCTGGTAAAAGTGACGGTACATTTAGTATTTCAGCAATGGATGATTTGATAAAGCCAATAAAAAAAGCTAATGATGATATATCAAGTTAGGTTTTAGAAACGCCAAGGGATGATCTTAAAGGGGTTTAAGCAGTTTTGCGCGCAAAAAGGCTCAACTATCAGATATTTACTGATGGTTGAGCCTTTAATAGGAATTGGCAGATGAGTACTATGACGACGAAAGCAGACTGTACTACCTATGACCCGAACATAGGAAGGTTTATATCCAGAGACTCCTATGAAGGGGATATAACCAATCCCCTGAGTTTGAATCTATATACCTACGTGGAAAATGATCCGTTATCATATGTGGATCCTTCCGGGCATTCACTGATAGGAGCAGTAATCGGTATTGGAATTGGTGTTGCAATTGGCATTAGTACCGGCAGCTCGCGTGGGGGAAGTTCACACTCTGGAAGCAGGAGTTCTGGAGGTAGTAGTTCCAAAGGCAGTATTTCTGTTAGCAATAGCTTAGATTTTATTGGTAGTTTCATTAATTTATTTAGTGGTAAATATAGTGACCAGTGGAATGGGGTTAGTGGGGCAGGAGAAGGGAGAATACCCGGAAGTATAGGCAAGGTTGCTGATGCGGGTTGGGCACAAAGAGGAAACGATCCCTATGGGTATGGAGAAACTATAACTTTTCAACCTTTTCCGATCCCTGAAAACCCCGGATTGGATCTCGTGATGTTTGGTGGAGGCTTTAACATTGTTAAAGGGATTAGGGGTACAGGTGAAATTAAAAATGTGTATAATTCAATTAAACAAGCACCCAAATACCCATCTGGATTTAACGCTGTACAAAATGGTACTAAGAAAGTAAATGTAAAGAGCCAAGATGTATTAGAAAAGTTAAGAGAAGTAGAGTCAGGACAATGGAAAAAGATATATAAGGATGGGTATGACTTTAATGGTAAAAAGATATCAATACATTATTTTGAAAGTCAATCTGGAAAAGTCTTTGATGTGAAAGTTAAATCAGGATGGAGTAATAAATAAATTTGAGGTGTTATCGTGGAAATAAACATTAGTATTTCTGGAAAAAGTGAAAGTGAAAGGTTAGTTTCTATAATTCAGTTAGGATTATTATCTGCATTAGAAAAACAAATAATAAGTATCGAAGAAGCCGAGGGATATTTATTTAATCCCCTTACTGTTAGTAAACTAGAAATGTATGGTTTAAGTGAAGAAGTGATAGATATAATAAGGGAAGGGTGTGAATTAGAAGATATTCAAAGTTTAATGCCTGAAAAATTGTTACCAAATATTATCAGGATAAAAGAACAAATACTAAGTAATATTTCTATCATCCAAAGCCCTGAACCACCAACAGAGAAAATTATTAAATAGATGAAAGTTATTGCCCTTGAACATGTTTGTTCTAGGGCTTTTTAGTGGAAGGAGTGAGGGAAATGAAAGAATATTATATTGTTATTTTTTGTCTTAAGGCAGAATGCCATTATACATTATGGTATACAGATGATGTATGATTTCGTTTTGGATAGCGATAAAAGAAAATCAAGTCTTTTGAGAATGAAGCAGAAGTCAGGGCACTGCAACTCAGAGCGGTTATATCTTACAGGATGAGAGTACTGGGGTATGTTGTGATGAAACGAAATTGTTAGATATTCAAAATGGTGAATCACTCCGAGAATATGGTTTGACAATGCTTCCACCATTGTCAATGCTTCAACACAATAATATATTATTCTTTATTAATACCTATAATTTTATATGTTAAACATCTTATATAAACGACATTAAACTACAGTATCTCTGAAGGAAAGGAAGGATCTTTTAATTTATAATCTTCATATACTGTTGACAACTATGAGTTAGGAAGGAGTTAAAATGAAAAAAAGATTATTAAGTCTTTTGCTAGTATTGGCTATTGAAATTGCTTGTTTTCCTTTCGTTTCATTTGCATCAGAGGTCAATGAACCAGACCCATCAGTTCAAGCTTCAAGTTATGAGGCTTTAGAGCTATCAGGTGGGATGCTCAATACAAGTTCTCTTTTATCAGACACTTCAACTAACTTACTTAATAACCCATCTTTTAAATTAAACCTTACAGGTTGGAGTTTAGGTAGTGGTGGCGGCATTGTTGAAACTGTGAGCACGGATAGTTTTTCAGGCGTAAAATCACTGCATATAAAACAAACGACAACCAGCGAAAAAAATGTTTATGTGCTTCAAGACATACCTGCTTCAGCGGCAGAAGTCTACTCTTTAAGTTGTATGGCTAAGCAGATTACTGGATCTTCAGTTGAGTTATATTTAGATTTCTTGGATTCCGCAAAACAAAGAATTTCTGTATACACAAAAAAACTGCCTGTTAGTACCACTTGGCAACCAGTGCAGATATATAATAAAATGGCCCCTAATAGCACAGCTTATGTTAGGATCTGGATTTGGGCGAATATCCCAACAGCCATAGGAACAGAAGCATTTGTGGATGATATAAAACTATCAACAGGCGTATTAGCTAATTCGTCTTTTGAACAGGATTTGGCAAGTTGGAGCTATGGTAATGACGGTGGCATTGTTGAGACTGTAACCACAGATAGCTTTTCAGGGGTAAAATCTCTTCATATTAAGCGAACAACAACCAGTGGAAGTGCATATGTTTTTCAAGACATACTTGCAACAGCAGCAGAAGTCTACTCTTTAAGCTGTATGGCTAAGCAGATTACTGGGTCTTCAGTTGAGGTATATTTAGATTTCCTGAATTCTGCAAAGCAAAGAATTTCGGTTTACTCTGCAAGATTTCCCATCAGTTCCACATGGCAATCAGTGAAGATAGAAAATAAAATAGCACCTACAAACACGGCCTATGTTAGGATATGGGTTTGGACGGTTAATCCACCAACCATAGGAACAGAAACATTTGTGGATGATATAAAACTATCAACAGGCTTATTAGCTAATTCGTCTTTTGAACAGGATTTGGCAAGTTGGAGCTATGGTAATGACGGTGGCATTGTTGAGACTGTAACCACAGATAGCTTTTCAGGGGTAAAATCCCTTCATATTAAGCGAACAACAACCAGTGGAAGTGCATATGTTTTTCAAGACATACCTGCAACAGCAGCAGAAGTCTACTCTTTAAGCTGTATGGCTAAGCAGATTACTGGGTCTTCAGTTGAGGTATATTTAGATTTCCTGAATTCTGCAAAGCAAAGAATTTCGGTTTACTCTGCAAGATTTCCCATCAGTTCCACATGGCAATCAGTGAGGATAGAAAATAAAATAGCACCTACAAACACGGCCTATGTTAGGATATGGGTTTGGACGGTTAATCCACCAATTGTAGGAACAGAAACATTTGTAGATTTATTACAACTTACAAATATACAAGTAAGCAATAAAAGCTTATACGATAATATGAACCGCTTAAATACAATTTATTTACCAACAAAGACTATAAATTATCAGTATGATAGTAATGGGAATTTAATAAAACGTACCATAAATTAATAACACAGTGAATGAAACCCTCTTGGTAGACACTAAGTATAGTTAAATATACAATGTGTTTATCAAGGGGTTTTGTGTAATGAGAAAGAAATTTAGTAGGAATTTAAGATTCAAGTTGTAAAGCAAGTCCAAGAGGAAGGAAAAACAGCATCAAAAATAGCACATGAATTAGAATTATCCCCCAATAGGGGGATGGTAGCTTCGCTGGTAACTACCCTTTCCAGTAAGTTTAGATATTGACACAAAAGAACCATCCCTTTGAGTTCGATAAAAAACCGAGGAAAACAAGATGTATTGGATTGAGGTCCCCGGGCAGGAAGAAACTTTTGAATATTTAAAAAATATCTAACGAACAGAGCTTCTATATTAATTCAAAGGGTAAACTGATCATTTCCTTTAATAAATATGAGGTGGCTCCAGGGTACATGGGAACTCCGGAATTCATCATTCCCACCGAGGTAATAGCGGATGTTTTAGTAGGCAACGAGTATATTGATCAAAATACCCACCCCCGGTTAAGGAGGTGGGTATCTTACTATTAAGCTATTAATCACTGATGATGGTGAGGTCGCAGTGGTTTCGTCTATAAATTACGGGGTTTTAGCTGCCAAAAGGGAATAATAAAATGTAACCTGCAAAGGATAAAGGATAAGAAAAGAACTGAGGAGGTTTGAAATGGAATTTCTTCAAACATGGATCAATCCACTTTATGCAGTGATTCTATGGATACTGGTGTTTATTTTAATTAAACCACCGAGAATAAAGGAGCTATTACCAGTTGGAATAATTGCCGGAATTATATTATTTGTCGTTGAATATGTCTTAATTTCCCTTGGCTTGATGCAGTTTAATAAGGGTTGGATTTTAGTTGCCGGCGTACCCCTATTTAACCCCATTTGGGGCATAGCTGCAGGGATTCTAGTAATGCAATATATGAAACAAGACTTTAGTAAGAAAATACCGATGATCCTATTCTTCACAATAATTGTCGAGATTGCAGTTTATGTTGCCATAGAGGTAGGCAATATGTCCTTATTGGGCAGGTATAATCTGTTTTATGATTTTCTTGTTAACTTTGTCGTTATAGTAGTATTAACCCATCTAGCTGAGGGGTTATATGGTCAGCGAATATATCGGAAGGATCTTACTAGGATATAATTTACTGTTTGTATCAGAGAATTGGTTTAAGCAACGGGGGTATCTTTTTGAAGATTGCTATTATCGGTGCTGGATTAGCGGGACTTTCCGCAGCGTTAACCTTAGAAAAAAACGGCTTTATACCCGATGTCTATGAGCAAAATTCCTTGGTCGCAGACCACTATTCGCATGTTGGTGTTGTCTTAAATATGGCCTATCGAAGCATTTCCTTAGAGCCATTAAAATATTTGAACAAATTGCTTACTGTAAAGTTATCACCTCTAGAGACCATTAACAACTTAATTATTAACAGCCAAAATTCTCAGGCCTCTGTGAAAAATGAAATCATTGGCCATAGCTTTGTCGTTGGGCCTGAGCCGAACTCTTTACAAAACCAAATTTTAAAGCATATTAAAAATTCTAAAATGCTCTATGAGCAAAGGGAATCCTTGGAAAACTTGCGGCAAAGATATGATTATGTGATAGTTGCCTCCGGTAGCAGAAGCGAAGACTACGTTGCAGACAAATATTTAAAGGGTTGGCATCAATACCTGGTTGCTTATAGTCGGGTTGCTAAAATATATGGAAAATTTGAGCCGAATACAGCCATTGTCTGGGGTGATAAGGAAATCCTTAAGGATGGTTACGCCTTTTTAGCTCCTTTTAGCCGTCAAATAGCATCGTTATACGTAACTGTGCCACATGTTAGCAGTTGGGCTGAATTGGATCAAATTTGGAAAGCATTTTTTAAAAAAGAAGGCATATTGGAAAAATACACCCTTTTGGGAACCTTTGAAAGAACCCATGTAAGTGCCTATTCCAGCAGCGTAACCTGGGAAAACTGTTTGTTTGCGGGGGATCAAGGTTGCTTTTTAGACCCCTTCTTAGGCTTGGGGGCCGCAACCGCCATTGTCTCAGGTGTTATGGCAGCTAGAGCGATCATAGAAAATAGCAGTTATGATAAACTGGTGCAAGAGCATAAAAAAGTAATCAGTGTTATGAGCAAGGTAAGAAACTTTTATGATAGCATAGATGATAAGACCTTTGATTTTATAGTAACTTCTGAGGATAATGCGGTCATTAAAAAACTTATTTATGGCACTACTATTGATTGGTTAAAATATGGTTCTAAAGCCCTGGGTCCTTTCCTCAAACAAAAGAAATCCCCCAATGTACACGATACATTTTCTTCACCAGCAGAGTAAATTTGGCTTGGTTTTATTAATTGTGCCACTGATCACCAACGGGGCATTTTTATTTAATTAGTGAACCAGAAGAGGTGATTTAATGAAGAACATACTGGTTGTCGACGACGAACCGGCCATTCGAGATTTAGTGCAGATGGTTCTCACTCGTGAAGGCTACCGGGTGACAGTGGTACCGGATGGGCAAACTGCTCTGGATTTGCTTCGTTCTCACAAACCAGACCTGATTGTATTAGATTTAATGCTACCGGATATGAGTGGCCATGAGGTATGTAAAAAAGTAACCGAGCAATATCAGATTCCCATCATCATGCTGACTGCGAAGCACGAAGTGGTGGACAAGGTATTGGGTTTAGAGTTTGGTGCAGATGATTACATCACCAAACCCTTTGATGCCAGGGAACTGTTAGCTCGGATTAAGGCATTGCTCCGTAGATTGACCAAACAGGAGGACTCTGGGATAAATATTATCTATCAAGGCTTGGAGATCAACCTGGCCAATAAAACCGTTTATAAAAACGGTGAATTAATCTCTTTAACTCCTAGGGAGTTTCAACTGCTGGAGGTACTGGCCACCCATCATCGAAGAACCTTTAGCCGAGATGATCTGATGTCTCTAGCCTGGGGCTATGAGTACAGCGGCGACAGTCGGGCAGTGGATATTCATATCACACGACTGCGCAAAAAGATTGAAGATGACAGCAGTCAACCGCGATATATTGTTACGGTTTACGGGTTTGGTTACCGCTTCGGGGGTGTTTAGGTGAAATTCGCTACCCGGTTAACTCTTTACTATTTAGTTGCCACCTTGCTTTCCCTAGCCTTGGTGGGAGTAGCCATTCTGAAGGGAATCGAGTACTACGGCATGGCGACGGTAGAAAAACAATTAATTGAGCAGAGCGATTCAGCTACCCTATATATTACGCAGACTCTCCTGTTGGAAAAGTTAGGACCTGTTGGCTTACAGGAAATTGCCGAGCAGGTGGCAAATAACCTCAGTGCCGGTAAACGGCAAGTACGTATATATGATCGACAGTTACGGATGCTTACTGCCTCGGTAGATGGGGTGAAGCAAGAGGAGATTACTCTTGGAACACCAGATGTACATAATCTTGCCCCGACCTTACAAGGAAACTATGCCTACCGTATCCGAAATAACAGGGCTTATTTTGCCTCCCCCATTGAATTGCAAGGACAAGTAATTGGTGTGTTGGAGTTTGTTTATCCGTTAGATTTTCTGAACCAAGTACTTACTTCTGCAAGAAATATTTTCTATGCTGGGGCAGTTGGTTTTGCCTTGCTGATTACCCTGTTTAGCATTTCCATTGCTCGCAAAGTAGTAAAACCTATTCAGCAGTTGGTAGAAGCCACCAACCGCTTTGCCGGGCGAGATTTTACCCCGATATGTTTAGAACGCAGTGATGAGTTGGGCCAGTTAAGCCGCAGTTTCAGTGATATGGGTAACCAACTGCAGGATTACATTCAGCGGCAACGTCAGTTTGTGGCCAACGTATCCCATGAATTGCGTACACCACTGACTGCTATTAAGGGTTACTCAGAATATTTAATTGATGAGGTGAAGGGCCAGCCGGATTTGGCCAAGGCGGTTGATCATTTGAATAATGAATCCAGCCGGCTTACCCGCTTGGTTAATGAGCTGTTACTGATATCTCGGCTAGATGCAGGACGAGAAGATTTTCTCTTTGAGCGAGTAAATTTATCCGAACTGGTAAAAGAAACTCTAGACAAGCTGCAGTCTCGGGCGGCTAAGTATACCATTTACTTCGAGGAAAAAGTTGAACCAGATGTAACTGTGTCCGGGGATCGAGAAAAACTGTTGCAGGGTATACTTAATCTTCTGGATAATGCCCTGAAGTATTCGCCTCCCGGCGGTAAGGTTGAAGTAGGTGTTGCTGCCGATGGCAGCAGTGCTTATTTTACGGTAGCGGATCGGGGAAGAGGGATACCGCCGCAGGATCTGAATAAAGTATTTGAACGTTTTTACCGGGCAGCTAACGCCAAGGCAGTGGGAGGAACCGGTTTAGGCTTGGCGATTACCGAGGAAATTATTACTGCCCATCATGGCAAAATACAACTGGCTAATCGTCCTGATGGTGGCACAAAAGTTACAGTGACACTACCACGACGATGAATGATACAACATTGAAACATTATTGTAGTTCCGTTGAAATAACCTCTTGCTACAATGGCATAGAAAGGAAAGCGCTTCCGCAAAAATAGCAGATACAAGGAGGAACCATGAAGAGGTTATTTGTTTTGACGATGGCACTGTTCCTAGCAGTTGGATTCATTGGCTGCAGCGGTCAAAAAGAAAAGAAGGAAGACAATGGGGTAAAGGTTATACCAAAGCCCCCTAAACAAGAGCTATCGGTAGTAAGCATCGACAAATTGCATGATGGACTAGCCCAAGATATTTCACCCGATGGTAAGACATTGCTGTTCTCCTGGAACATGGGGCAGCCGGATAAAGACCCGAATGATGAAATGGCTCCAGCGAATCTCTTGCACACCATGAATTTGGCCGACGGGTCGGTGAAAAAGCTTAGCAATTCGGAAATCCACCAGGGCAGTGCGCGGTACTCACCCGATGGCAAGAATATTGCCTTTTTGGAAAACGTGGAGACGTTTTTCCAAGCCTACGTGATGGAGAATAAACTCGACGCACCGAAGAAACTAATTCACAAGTCCGATGAAATAGCCAACTCCATTGCCTGGTCTCCCGATGGCCAGACCTTTGCAGTATCTTATTTCCTGATTAATAAGGGTCGGATTGTCTTGTATGATGCCCAGGGCAATGAAAAGCAGAGCTTCCAACAACAGAGTGGCATCGCCATATTCCCCCAGTTTCTTGATAATAATACATTGCTCTATGTAAGTGTAAACCGTGGTGATAACACGTTAAAGGTCATGGCCCTGGATGTGACTGCCGGCACCAACAAACCCAAGGAATTTGTCGCGGGTACCAACTTCAAGGTATCACCCGACAAGCGTAGTTTAGCTTATCTGGTAAATGATGGGGACCGCAGTCAATGGAAAATTAAAGTAAATGCCATTGATAGTAATTTGAAAGTAGGCAGCACCTTGACGGAGGCCAGTGTAAAGGACAGCAGCGTACAGATGGCTTGGTCCCCGGATAGTCGGTATCTGTTGTTCAGCGACGAGAGTAATATTTGGGCTATCAATACTAAAAACGGCGAGAAAAAACAGTTAGTTTCAGATATGAGGATGATCAACCATTTACTTTGGGCCGGTGATGAGGGGATTATCTTTACCGCCATTTCCAAAGAAGACGAAAAGAAGGGGAATTATAATTTCAACACGTACCTTATCAAGTTAAAATAACACAGTACATTATCTAAACGGTAGAGAGGTCACTCTCTACCTACCTGTGTTCTTGAAAGGGTATTTTTAAGAAGATAAAGGCCCTTAAAACTGTTTTTATAGTTGTTACGTTACGAAATTTATAAGGGTAACGTCTTACTAATACGCAATAAGCTAGGAGCAACGGAATATGGATTTGCGTCTGTTTAAGAGCCAATCGCTGGATAAATTGAAAGAAGGGTTTAAAATGGTTACATCTAAAAAACTGTTTCTGGTGTTAACCCTATTCCTACTAGCTACCATGATCTTGGGCGGGTGTGCTAAAAACTCAGGGGAACCAGGCAACCCCAGTACCCCCAAGGAGGAACAAAAGACGGATACCCAGAAAATATTGCTGAATCAGATAGTGCAATTAGCCGAACAAGGCAAAATTATCAACTGCGAATTTCCGGTTGAGAAAACAGTCATTGATACTGTAGAGGAAAAATGGGGCAAACCAGACAAAGTAGACTACGTCGCCCAGGCCAAGGGCAGCTATGCAACGTACGGCAAACATAAGGTTGTTTTTGGGTTTAATAAGGGCTCCCAGATTTTTGATGTACGGTCTTTCGATGATAATGTAAAGCAAATTACCATGTCCAAGGTCAAAGAGGTTCTGGGTAAACCGGGAAATACTCTTCAGTATGATACCGAGGATATGCTGGTTTATCAGGCTGGTGAAAATTATGAGCTGCTGTTTATTTTCCCGAAAGCCACCCAGCAAGAGGCTGATCCCAAACTAGACCATTACAACGTCTTTTATCCAAGGGGCACCGTAAATCTAATGGCTGATGACCCAGGGATATCTTATTTACAAGGGACTGCAAAGACAAAGGCCACGAACCGATATGAGGTTGCCGGGATTGATGATGCTGCAGCTTTTGAGGCAATATTTACTACCGTTCAGGGCTTGGTCAAAAAGGATGATAAAAGTCAGGTCGCACAATACATTCTATATCCAATTCATGTTTCTATTGATGGTAAAAAAACAAAAATTAACAATGAAACAGATTTTGTAAAATACTATGATCAAATTTTTAATGAAAAAGTTAAAAAGGCACTTATCCAGCAGGATGTGAATAAAACGTTTGTTAACTACCAAGGGGTTATGGTAGGAGACGGGGAAATATGGTTTACGGCTGCCCCAGATAAAGGGCATAAATATTACATTTATGCCGTTAATAATTCATAATACGATAAATGATTACAGGAGGAAGAAATGTACCGGGATAAAGTAATAAACGAAATGAAAAAAGTTTTTCAAGATGTTCCTTATGGCGTAGACCATACTCTTACGGTTCTCAAAGATGCAGAAGCTATCATGGCGGGCGAAAACATACCTAATGAGCAGAGGGAATTGATTTCCCTCGTGGCAATTCTTCACGACATCGGTGCTATTGAAGCACAGAAAAAATATGGATCAATGGAAGCTGCCTACCAGGAAAAAGAGGGGCCGGATATTGCCAGAGGGATATTACAAGGGGTAGGCTATGATCCTGCAAAGACCGAGAGAATTTGTTATATTGTTGGGTATCATCATACACCTTCTAAAATTGATGGCATTGATTTTCAGATACAGTGGGAAGCGGATCTGTTAGCTAATCTTGAACATCTGGAAATAAAAAACCATCAAGATCAGTTGAGGGAATACATCGAGGAGAATTTTAAAACTTCTACAGGAAAAAAGATGGCCCTGGAACGCTTTGCGTAGTTTTGAAGATGGGATGAATTTGGCTACCAAGGGGTGATTTCTTTGAATCAGGTTATTATGTTAGAGGTTACTTTTGATTTTAACAATGCCGTCAATACCATCTATCCAGTGATATTAAAAGATCAACAGGAAATGATTTTAATTGATTGCGGCTATCCCCATTTTCTACCGCTCATCCAACGAGCGGCTGAGGCAAAGGGTATGGATCTCGGTAAATTAACCAAAATAGTCATTACGCATCATGATTTTGACCACATGGGAGCCTTAGCGGAATGTAAGAGTGCCTACCCCAATTTGGAAATTATTTCATCTGGGGGCGAAGAAAAATATATTAGTGGTAAAGAAAAATCCTTGCGCTTACAACAGGCCGAGGCTCTATACGATTCGTTGCCGGAGTCGGAAAAAGCGGCTGCGGAAAACTTCCAAGAGTTATTACGGTCAATAACGCCTGTTGCTGTTGATTTACGAGTAAAAGACCACGAGCTATTGCCCTGGTGTGGTGGAACTGAAATTATTGCTACCCCAGGGCACATGCCAGGACACATTTCCCTCTATGTAAAAGCATGTAAAACCTTGATTGCCGGAGATGCTTTAGTCATTGAAAATGATGAGCTGGGTATGGCCAATCCGCAATATACGTTAGATATGGCGGAAGCCAAAAACTCTATCCGGAAATTGCTTACCTATGAGATAGAGAAAATCATCTGCTATCATGGGGGTATATTTACTGGTAATTGTCAGGCTTCTTTACAAAAAATGTTTGGCAAGTAAGCGGATTTCACAATTCATTCTCCTAACTATAAGGTCCCTTGACGAATTCAGCAGTCAAGGGACCTTATTTATGGATATCGCAGGGAAAACGTAATTCTTGACAAAGAAAAATTACAGCCCTATAATATGTTGTGTTGCGACACGTCGTGCTAGAACATAATTTGGAGAGGATGCATGATGATGGATAAGGATAAAACTACGCAGGAGCTTGTTGAGAATTTGTTTTTTGTTTTCCGGGCTCTACATAAAGGGCTGGAATCCCAGGGAATCCAAAGTGATCTGACCATCCCCCAGAAAATTGTTATGGGCCAATTATCTAGATACGGTGACCTTAGTGTAAAAGAACTAAGTCAAAAGGTACGCCTTTCCCATAGTACTGTGTCGGGAATTGTTGATCGATTAGAACGTAAGGGATTGGCAGCACGTATCCCAGACCAACAAGATCGGCGTATTACCAAGGTAACCGTAACTGATTTGGGTAGAAATGAATTAAAATTACTGCCTCAGCAAATGTTTTCAGGCATCGTGAATCGTTATCATCAAGCAACTAAGGAGGAACAAATTGAGGTTTTGGCGGGACTTGCAGCGTTACGGCGGTTGCTAGACTGGAAAGAATAAATTCCTAACAGGAGATGATCATAGTTGTTTAAATTACTTAGGTACTTAAAACCATTTACCTGGTCGGTAGTGGCTGTTTTGATGCTCCTGTTTTTTCAAGCCATTGCTGACTTGTATCTGCCGACGCTAATGTCCGATATTGTTGATATAGGTATCGTTAAAGGCGATACCCAGTATATTCTTAGGGTTGGTGCACTGATGCTTTTATTTGCGGCGGCCAGTGCTTTGTTTCTCGTTGCGGCGAGTTTTTTATCGGCCAAAATAGCAACAGGCTTAGGTAGAAATCTACGCAGTCTGGTGTTTTCAAGGGTAGAAAGTTATTCACTCCATGAGTTTAATCGGATAGGTACCGCTTCCTTGATTACCAGAACCACCAATGATATTACTCAAGTTCAGCAAGTAGTGGTCATGATGCTGCGCATGATGGTCAGTGCACCCATCATGTGTATTGGTGGTTTGATTATGGCGGTATCCAAAGATGCCGAATTGTCTCTGATTTTTGTGCTGGTACTGCCGCTCCTTGCGGGGGTGATCCTGCTCATTACCCGGCGGGGTGTCCCCCTTTTCAGGGCCATGCAGGTTAAGCTTGATAAATTAAACCTAGTACTGCGGGAAGGACTTACCGGGATCAGAGTTATCCGGGCCTTTAACCGCCTGGAGCATGAGAAAAAACGATTCAGCGAAGCCAACAGCGATCTAACCGACACGGCTATTAAGGTGAACAAACTAATGGCCACCTTAATGCCTTTTATGATGCTGGTGATGAACCTGTCCACCATCGCCATTGTTTGGTTCGGCGGCCTGCGGGTGGATCACGGCGATATGCAGGTCGGTGATATGATGGCCTTTTTACAATACGCCATGCAAATCATGTTTTCATTGGTTATGATTTCCATGATGTTTATTATGATTCCCCGGGCAGAGGCTTCTGCTGTGCGGATTAACGAAGTCCTTGATTTAGTGCCGGAAATCAAGGATGCTGCCGGGATTGAACAGACCCAGGACAAACGTGGTTTGGTGGAGTTTCGCAATGTTACCTTTAGCTACCCCGGTGCCGAACAGCCTGTGCTGAGCAATATTTCCTTTTCTGCGGGACCCGGTGAGGTTACGGCCATTATTGGTGGCACCGGAGTGGGGAAGTCGACCTTGATTAACCTAATCCCACGTTTCTACGATGTGGATAGTGGCAGCGTTTTAGTCGACGGTGTTGATGTACGGGAGATGTCACAGGAAAGCCTGAGGGCTAAAATTGGGTTTGTACCCCAAAAGGCGGTGCTTTTTACCGGTACCATTGCCGAGAACATCCGTTATGGTAAGGAAAATGCGACGGATGAAGAGGTTAAACAGGCTGCCGCAATAGCTCAGGCCAGTGAATTTGTGGCCGATATGCAGGATGGTTTTGGGGCCGTGATGGCCCAAGGAGGCGCCAATGTTTCCGGTGGGCAAAAGCAACGCTTAGCCATTGCCAGGGCATTGGTGAGAAAAGCGGAAATCTATATTTTCGACGATACTTTCTCCGCCCTTGATTTTAAAACGGATGCTAAATTGCGGGCGGCTTTGAAAAAGGAAACGATCAATGCCACCGTGCTGATGGTAGCCCAGAGAGTCAGTACCGTGATGGATGCCGACCGGATCATTGTGATGGAGGATGGTAAAATTGCCGATATGGGCAGTCATAAGGAACTCTTAAAGACGTGCCAAGTTTATCGTGAAATAGTATCCTCACAGCTTGCCGAGGAGGAGATCGCATGAGTGAAGAACGGAATGGATCAAGAAAGGGATCGGGAGGAGGCTTTGGCGGCAGGGGCCCCCTTGGGCCAGGTGGCATGGCAATGCCGGTGGTAAAAGCCAAGAATTTTAAAGGCTCCTTGAAAAGGCTCCTCGGTTATTTAAAGCCTTATCGAATGAAACTGCTATTTGTCTTCGTTATGGCTATCCTGAGCACAGCTTTTAGTATCGTCAGTCCAAAGATTATGGGTAAAGCCACCACGAAATTATTTGAAGGCATTATGCTGAAATATCAGCAGGTGCCCGGAGCCAGGGTGGATTTTGATTACATTCTGCAAATATTGCTTATCTTAATTGGGTTATATCTTTTCAGTGCCTTCTTTAGTTATCTACAGCAGTATATTATGGCCGGGGTAGCCCAACGGACAGTCTTTGATCTCCGTAAAGATGTGAATGAAAAATTAACCAATCTGCCTCTGGCGTTTTTTGATGCCCATACACACGGTGAAATTTTAAGCCGGGTAACCAACGATGTTGATAACATCGGTTCTACTCTACAACAAAGTTTGACGCAGTTAATCACGTCCCTGGTGACGATCGTGGGTATTCTCATTATGATGCTGACCATCAGCCCGCTGATGACGTTAATTGCGGTGGTGACCCTGCCACTTTCCTTTGTGGTGACAGTACTCATTGCCAAACGCTCTCAAAAATATTTTGCCGCTCAACAGAAGGAACTGGGCACATTAAATGGTCATGTTGAGGAAATGTACACCGGTCATCAAATTATCAAGGCCTTTGGGCGGGAAGATGAATCGATAGACAAATTTAATGAAACGAATGAAAAACTTTATCAGGCAGGCTGGAAAGCGCAGTTTATTTCCGGCATTATCTTTCCGCTTATGAATTTTATCAGCAACATCGGCTACGTCTTGGTCTGTGTTGTCGGTGGTATTTTTGTGCTGAAGCATAAAATTGAAATTGGTGATGTGCAGGCCTTTATTCAATATTCCAGACAATTTAACCAGCCGATTATGCAGATGGCCAATATCGCTAATATTATCCAATCTACCATAGCCTCCGCCGAGCGGGTGTTTGAACTGTTGGATGAAGTGGAAGAAAAACCAGAGGCGGAAAATGCCACGGTTCTTCAGTTCCCCCGTGGGGAAGTCAAATTCCAGCAGGTGGACTTTGGCTACCGGGAAGATGTTCCTCTTATTGAGAACATGAATATTGATGTCAAAGCGGGTCAAACCATTGCTATTGTAGGTCCCACCGGAGCCGGTAAAACCACTTTAGTGAACCTTTTAATGCGTTTCTATGAAATTAGTGCTGGGAAAATCCTGGTGGACGGAGTTGACATTCGAGAGATGCGACGTGGGGAATTGCGTTCCCTTTTTGGCATGGTGCTGCAGGATACCTGGCTTTTTAACGGCACCATTCGAGATAATATTGCCTATGGACGTACGGCAGCCACCGAGGAAGAAATTGTCCGGGCCGCTCAAGCAGCCCATGCCGACCACTTTATACGGACTCTGCCCGAAGGCTATGATACAATTCTCAATGAAGAAGCTTCGAATATTTCCCAGGGTCAAAAGCAATTACTGACCATTGCCAGGGCGATCCTGGCCGACCCTGCGATCCTGATTCTGGATGAAGCCACCAGTAACGTTGATACCAGAACCGAAGTGTTGATCCAAAGGGCTATGCGAACCCTGATGAAAGGACGCACCAGCTTTGTGATTGCCCACCGGCTATCCACCATTCGAGAGGCTGATTTGATTCTTGTGATGAATCACGGCAGTATTATTGAGATGGGTAATCATCACGAGCTTCTTGCTACGGGAGGTTTTTATGCCGACCTTTACCAAAGCCAGTTCACAGGTGGAAATTCTACAAGTGAAGCTAGTTAAATCCGTTGCTCTATGTTACAATAAGCCAGTATTATAAATTAACGTAAATGAGGTCTGAAATGAAGAAAGTGTTTTTAAACTAATCAAATTTAATATTTTCTTAGAAGTGCATTCATCAGGGATTTGTCCGCACTTTTTTAAGAGATAATAGTTTAAAAACACGTACAGGAAAAAATGATATTTAGTTTAAGGCCATAAGGTTTCCTTTTAGTTGGCTTTAAATCTATCTATGCTTACTGCAGTAAACACCTGGGTGTTTACTGCAGTTTTTATTTTTACGGTGATCGCCATGCCTAGAGTAGGAAAGAAAATTTTTAATAACAGTGATTGGAGAGAATCTAGCAGATATGTATAGAAATTGGAAAAAGAATATCATACTCTTTTTGGTTAGCCAGACCATATCGCTTTTTGGATCGTCCCTGGTCCAGTATGCCATTATGTGGCATATTACATTAAAAACACAGTCTGGTATCATGATGACCATATCTATTATTTGTGGCTTCCTGCCTACCTTTTTTATTTCTCCCTTTGCGGGGGTATGGGCTGACCGGTATAATCGAAAAACGCTGATTATGCTAGCGGATTCTATGATTGCGATCTCAACACTTATTTTAGCCATACTGTTTCTGATGGGATACGATGCGCTCTGGCTGCTCTTTGTGGTTTCTGCCATACGTGCGCTCGGAGCAGGAATTCAGGTACCGGCCATAGGAGCTTTTCTTCCCCAACTTGTACCGGAGGAGAAGCTTACTAAAGTGAATGCAACAAACGGAAGTATCCAGGCACTTACTATGCTGGTATCCCCCATGCTTAGCGGTGCACTTCTAACGATGGCTACCATCGAAACAATATTCTTTATAGATGTTATTACAGCAGCCATCGCGGTTCTGATATTATTTTTGTTTTTGCAGGTGCCTGTTCATGCAAAAGCCCTGGAAAAGCAAACAATGAGCTATTTCAGCGACATGCGTGAAGGTTACACTTATATTAGAAACCATGAGTATGTTAAGAAATTCTTTCTGTTTTGTGCCATATTCTTTTTTTTAGCTGCACCGGTTGCATTTTTAACGCCGCTACAGGTGACACGTAGTTTTGGTAGCGACGTTTGGCGTCTAACGGCAATTGAAATTACCTTTTCTATCGGTATGATGGTGGGCGGCATCATCATGGCTTCTTGGGGGGGGTTTAAAAATAAGGTTCACTCAATGACGTTAGCAAGCCTTGTTATTGGAGCTTGTACCTTTGCCCTTGGGGTTATTCCTGATTTTTGGCTGTATCTATTTTTTATGGGGGTAACTGGAATTGCCATGCCAATCTTTAATACACCTTCTACGGTTTTATTACAGGAGAAAGTAGAGGGGGATTTTCTGGGTAGAGTATTTGGTGTTTTAGGGATGATCTCAAGTACCATGATGCCACTTGGTATGCTTATGTTCGGGCCACTGGCAGATATCATTAAAATTGAATGGCTACTGATGGGAACCGGCTTGCTGCTGTTTGTTCAGGGACTTTTCCTGCTAGGCAACAAAGTGCTCATTGAGGCTGGAAGGCCAAGCCCCAAGCCTGAACTGTAGATTTATTTATAGAAGACAAAGCCCATGTGGCCGCGCTGGGGGATCAGTTGACGCACTGGACGGGGGCTATACGGGTAAGGAGGCCCGCACCTTTTACCTGGCTCTTACTTGTCGTTGTAATGGCCGCGGCATTGAGCAATCTCTATATTGTCGTTACCTTGAATGCGATATATCAGGCGGTTCGTATCATCAATACGTCTGCTCCACCATCCGGTCATATTGCCCCGTAACGGTTCCGGTTTTCCCAGGCCCTCAAAAGCATTTCGTGAAATGTCCTGTAAAAGCTGATTTATTCTGCGCAACGTCTTTTGTCCTGCCCCTGCCAATACAGATAATCTTCCCAACCTTCTGGCAGGAAGAGCAGATTACTCATTGGCCATTTCCTCTAGCTCGGCCATTGTCTTTACAATTGGTTTATTCTTTCCGGATTCATAATCGCTGATAGACTTTTGTAAACGTGCCTGATTTTCAGCGGAATAAAAAGGGTCGGAGATACGCAAATCAAACGGAATGCCGCCACATCTAACTACCTGTTTGTAAAAAACATTTGTGGCGGCAGACATGGACAAACCCAGTTCCGAGAAAATTGCTTCAGCTTTCTTTTTTAGTGCATCATCAACACGAATATTAACATTGGCCATTTCAAAAACACTCCTTCGCTGGTTTCTTATGTTTATTATATGCTAAATAAGACGCAAATATCTACATAAATATTTATATTTGCAATACAATGTCATTAGAGGGCAACACAAACAATTCCGGCCAGCACTCACCAGCGAAGAGGGTTTTGTCGTAAAACGAAGCATTTTATAGAAAGATCAACCCCGTCTTCTTAATAAAAAGGAGGAAAATCAAGACCTGCTGATAGACAGACAATAGGCGGTTATGACGTAAGAACGGATACCCCGTAATGGAGGTATCCGCTTTTGTTTATTTTTGATGTTAAGACTGACAACTACGGTAAAAGGCACAGGAGGTCAAATGGTCATTTACCATGCCAACCGCTTGCATGAATGCATAAACCGTAGTTGCTCCCACAAATTTGAATCCATGTTTTTTCAAATCTTTACTGATTTTTTCAGAAAGTGGCGTACTGGCCGGAACCTGTTCTAGGCTTGTCCAGGCATTGAGGATGGGCTGATAATTTACGAAAGACCATAAGTAATTGTCCAGCGAATGAAATTCTTCACAAATCTTAAAATATGCCTTAGCGTTATTGATAACAGCAGTTACTTTTTGCCTGTTTTTGATAATACCGTCATTCTGTAAAAGGGCTTCCACTTTAGCAGCATCGTAGGTAATCAGAATGGCCGGGTCAAAATCGTCAAATGCCTGACTAAGGGTATCCATCTTGGCAAGAATTGTTGACCAGCTTAGTCCCGCCTGTTTACCCTCCAAAATTAGCATCTTAAACAGTTTTCTATCATCATGAACCGGGATACCCCATTCTTTATCATGATAATCCTGTTCCAGTTTACTTTTGGTGGCCCAGCCACAACGTATTATTTCTTTCGACATTATGTTATCTCCCTTTATAGATCCATCGTCTCATAAACTTTACACCATTTCAGCCGTAAGAAAAGCTGTGTATTATATATTTTATTATATAATTGTGGCAGATAGCAATGGATGGGGGAAGTGTGAGTGCTGCACATTGATCATAACAGCCAAAAACCAATCTATCAGCAGATCTATGAACAAATGAAACAGGATATTGTTATAGGAAATTTGCCTATCGGCATGCGGCTAACATCTACCCGGGCACTGGCAAGAGAACTGCAAATTGGACGGAATACTGTCGAAAACGCCTACGCCCAATTGGTGCTGGAGGGATACATTACAAGCGTGGCAAGCTCTGGCTATGTGGTCAACAATTTGCAATTTAATCTTAACCAGAGAACAAGGGGGAGAGTAACAACGAGTGAAGCGGGGGGTGTTGCTGTCAATCGTGAGATGGCAAATATCCGCTATAATTTTCAATATGGCAGTCTCGATGCTGCGAGTTTTCCGGATAAACTCTGGAGAAAGTATCTGGCTGAGGTATTGGATGGACCGGAGGCGCAGGAGATCCACGGTGATGCTGATGTAAAAGGAGACTTAGCTTTACGAAACCAACTTATGGAATATTTGTATCACAGTCGTGGAGTCAATTGCCAACCGGAACAGATTGTAATTTGTAGCGGCACACAAGCCGCTTTGGAAATGATGATAAAAATATTTCCCTATGGGAAAAAAAAGGTCGCCATGGAGGAACCCTGTTATAACGGTGCCAGTGTCATTTTCCGTAGTAATGGATTCGAGATTTTGCCGATACCGGTTTGTGAGGATGGGATTGAACTAAACGAACTTGCCACATCATCTGCAAGAATGGTTCATATTGCGCCATCCCACCAGTTTCCGATGGGCAGCGTTATGCCGATCCATAAGCGGATCGAAATACTGAACTGGGCGCAGCAACATGATAATATCATTATCGAAGATGACTATGACAGCGAATTTCGTTATAACGGGCGGCCAATCCCAGCTCTCCAATCCATTGATCAATATGAGCGGGTAGTCTATATAGGGACATTTTCCAAAGCACTTTCGCCGGGCCTGCGGATGGCATATATGATATTGCCGACATGGTTGCTACCGGCTTATCAAGAGAGGTTTACTGGCTATCAATGTACCGTACCGTTGCTAGAACAGAAAATCCTGGCCCGGTTTATGGAGGAGGGGCATTGGGAAAAGCATGTCCGGAAAATTTGCCTGTCTCAAAAAAAGAAGCATGATATCTTGATTTATGCAATTAAACAAACGATGGGAAATAAGGTACGGATTTATGGTCATCAAGCTGGCTTGCATATTCTGCTGGAGTTTTTAGATGGACAGCAGGAAGACGATCTTGTCCGGCAAGCACTGGAATACAAAATTAAGGTATGTCCTGTATCTCCTTTCTGGCTGAACAAACAGGGTTATAGGAATCATGCCCTGATCTTGGGGTATGGCATGATGCCGGAGAGGGACATCCCGAGGGCGGTGGAGATGTTATCCCGAGCCTGGTTCGGTTAAACCAACTGTATCCTATGAAATTATCAAAACCGGCTCTTACAAAGGAGACGGTTTTACAATATAGTAAGGGGCAAAGGAAATAAGGAGGCTAATTATGCAACACCGCATGAAAACACACCCTTTGACCGAACAACAGATAAACCATTTACTTCAGCGCGCCCAAACCGGCAGTTTGGCAACACTGAATGCCGATGGTACACCGTATAGTACCCCCATCCATTTTGTCTATTGCGATCATGCAATCTTTGTCCATGGGCTGCCAAAGGGCAAGAAGCTTGACAATATTGCCCACGATTCCAGAGTTGGCTTTTCTGTTTGTGAGATGGATAAACTGCTGTTGACCCCGCATGGAAAACCCTGCGATACCAATACAAAATACGAGAGTGTGATTATCTCCGGTACTGCCAAACTTGTGGATGATATCGAGGAAAAAGGAAATGTGCTGAAAAAAATAGTGGAAAAATATACACCTCATCTGGTAAACAATGAAATCCCAACCAATATGGTTAAAGGGACAGCGGTGATCCGCATTGATGTGACGGAAATGACCGGAAAATACTATGGGTAGCAAATGCAGAATGTCCATTAAATGAAATTTTTATAGTTTATCATTATAATAATGGGTTAAAAAGGCGACGCCGTAGGAAAATCCTACGGCGTCATTAGGTAAATCCGTATTTACACGATGCTTAAATCCTCACCATTTAATATCTTCTTCATGTTTTTCATGGGACACATTTTCCCGCACATGGTACAGGTATCCTCACACTCAGGTTGAGATTCCTCGCGGTACCTTCTGGCTTTTTCTGGGTCGATGGCTAAGGAAATCATCCGGGTAAAGTCTACATCAGCCCGAGCGGCACTCATTTCATTATCCCACTTACGAGCACCCGGGATTCCTTTAGCAATGTCTGCGGCATGGGCAGCAATCCGTGCTGCAATAATACCTTCCTTCATATCGTCCAGATTTGGCAAACGAAGATGTTCCGCAGGAGTTACAAAGCACAGGAAGTCAGCACCATTAGAAGCTGCTATGGCGCCTCCAATTGCACTGGTAATATGGTCATAACCAGGGGCAATATCAGTTACAATAGGGCCAAGTACGTAGAAGGGTGCACCATGACATAGTTTTTTCTCTAATAAAACGTTAGCTGCAATTTCATTTAAGGACATATGACCGGGACCTTCTATCATAACCTGTACGTTTCTTGCCCAGGCTCGTTTGGTTAACTCGCCAAGGGTAATTAGTTCTTCAATTTGAGCTGGGTCAGTAGAGTCATTTAAGGACCCGGGGCGGCAAGCATCTCCTAAACTTAAGGTTACATCAAATTTTTCGCAAATATCAAGTAATCGATCATAATACTCATAGAAAGGGTTTTCTTGATTATTAAGTTCCATCCAGGCAAAAAGCAGTGAACCACCGCGGGAAACGATATTCGTCAATCTTTTATTATTTTTCACCCGTTCAGCAGTAGCCCTATTCATGCCACAATGGATAGTCATAAAATCTACACCATCTTCGGCGTGTTTTTCTACAACAGAAAAGAACTCATCCACGGTGATATCCTTTAAGTCCTTATCCAGCATGCCCACTGCATCATACATAGGCACCGTACCAATCATAACTGGTGACATCTCAATAAGTTTACGTCGAAACTCCTGTGTCTTTCCAAAGCAGCTTAAATCCATGATAGCAGTGGTCTTTAACTCTATCGCCTTTCTTACCTTCGCCAATTCCAGATCAATATCATAACAATCTTTAGAAACACCTAGATTTACATTGATTTTGGTGCTAAGTCCCTGGCCAACTCCTTCAGAGTCAAGATTTTTATGGTTTTTGTTAGCGGGAATAGCAACTTTTCCCGCCGCTACCAGCGAACGTAAATTTTCTGGATCCATAGTTTCTTTTTGGGCTACAGTAAGCATTTGAGCTGTAATGATACCTTTTTTAGCAGCATCCATTTGAGTCGTATAAATCATTTTTCTTTTCCCCTTTCTTTTAGTAGCGTTTAGGGGCTTAACCACATTCGTGATGATGAAGCTTTTAGGCAAAAAAAGAAGCTTACCCGAAAGTAAGCTTCTTAAGTAAACACATGAAAGCTTCCCTACGGTGGTATTAGCCACATCAGGTTCAAGGGTTGGAGTTGATCTCCTCTCAGCCGTTAGGCACCCCTAGCATGTATTAATTGTAATAGACCTATAATTACCTGTAAAGATATATTTTTACAGAGTAGACATTGACAGTAGGTAATAGTGAGCAACTCCAGCAGGTTTTCCTTGCTGCAACTTCCCCATGTTTAGCTTAGCCCCATGCCACAAAAAATTACCCACCCCCGGTTTAAGGGGTGGGTAGTGAACGATACTCCTCAATTTTTACTGGATCAGACTCGTAATACTTTTCTTCTTCCAAGACCATCGATAGTAGGAATATTGTAAAAGCAGACTGACAATAAATGCTGCCGGGTAACCGATCCAGATTCCCTGGATGCCAAGACTTGTAAAATGGGAGAGATAGTAGGCCACAGGCACCTCAACCAGCCAGATAGAAACCACACTGAACACCGTTGGCCAAAGGACAGTTCCACTGGCGCGCATGGTGGCGACAATAATCTGAGCGTGGCCAAAAATCAAATAGCTCCAGAGCGTGATCATAAGGAGGCTATGGGCAATCTGCAAGGTGTGCTCACTTGTTATAAACCAAGATAAAATATTCCGGGAAAATAGATAAATCAGTATAATGATAATTCCGCCGATCACATAGTTAAGCCAAATCCCCGCTCGAACCACATCCTTGACTCGACCAAGCTGGTTGGCCCCAATGGACTGCGAGGCGAAAATAGAAACAGCAATCCCCAGGCTAACCGCCGGCATCTGTACATAACTAACAACTTGGTTTACTGCCCCATACGCTGCGGTGGCATCGGAGCCAAATTTGTTGACAAAGGTAATAACGGCAATTTCAGAAAGGGACACCAAGATCATGCTGATGCTTGAGGGAATACCAAGGCGCAGCAGCAATTTTAAGATATCGAAATCGATGCGCAGGTGCCGCCTAACCGATGCATCAAATTGTAATGAATGATTGGTTTTACTAAGATAAATGAGCATTAAAACAAAGGTAATCACCGTTGACACCACCGATGCGTACGCCGCACCGTAGAGGCCAAGCTCTGGCAGACCCAACCAACCAAAGATGAGAATGGGCAACAGAACCAGGTTTAGTACAGTGCTGACAATGAGCGAGTAGAAGGGTGTATTGGCATCCCCGGTACCCCGCATAAATGTTGTGTAGGCAAAATATAAGAACAGGACTGGCATAGACCAAAACAAAATTCGCGCATAATGAACACTGGCATCGATGATATTTGCCGGGGTGCCAAGTAAATTTAGGATGTCCCGGGTGAAGATGCCACCAAGCAAGGCTAGCACCAGGCCAAGGAGGAAGGTGAAGGTAAGTGTTGTCCCAACAATTGCCTTCATCTTCTCTTCATTTCGTGCCCCATAGGCCTGGCCAATTAAGATCGAACTGCCTGCCCCAATGCCAATGGTGAAGGAAACGAGCAAAAAGAATAGTGGAAAGAAGGCTGAAATTGCTGCTAAAGCATCTACACCGAGCCACCTACCAACAACGATGCTGCCGACCAGTTGGCCCACCGATTGCAGCGCATTACTGAGTATCAGTGGTACGAGAAAAACAAGCATAGGTCGCCATACGGTTGGATTTCCAAACTGTTGCGATTGAGAAACTGCTTCTTCACCTAATTCTGGTGAGGAATTGTTGCTAATTGTTTTATCCATAGTTGTTAAAAAACTCCTTACATAATTTGGCATGGTTTACTAAATACTTTTTATGAAAAGCGCTATTTTCCGTTTGCCCAGGTACCAAAAAATAATGCGAATAATTGTTCGGTTTAACAATAGACATTATACGCATTTGTTTTCTAACGCGCAAGGCGTTTTTTTATTTTCCCCAAACAGTTTCTATTATAGTTTATTTATAAACAAACTATAATTGGTGTTGTTTGCTTTTTCTGGTTATCCCAAAGTATTGACATTATCCGATAGCGGAAGTAAAATTAAATTAATAGTTTAGTAAATTACTAATTTAGTAAAATGATTTGGGGGTAAGGTTATGAAAATACCAACGGCTTTAAAGCATAAACCGGTCATTGTCTCTGACAATTATGAAAATGTTGACGGTAGATATGCTTATAATACAGATGCCAAGGGACTTTCACTGGGATTAGCTCAGTGGAATGATCGAGGCAAGGTAGATATTTCGGCCAAAGTATGGAGATACACCGGAGAAAAATGGTCCAGACAGTCTGAAGAATTACCGTTACACCGTGTGCTTGACCTGGCGATTCTCGTTTGTAGAGCAAAACTCCATTTTCGAGAGGCGTATCGGTACGAGAAATTATATGATACCGAAAACCCTGTTATTGACAGAGTCGGTTTGCAGGGGGATGCTATGACAGTGGCAGTATGTACGGACAATGAAAAGATTAACGAAGATATTAAATTATTCAGCCAAGCACTCAGTAATGATGATGAACTTATTGGGGAACGCTTACGTACTTTATCAAGCATATTAAAAGAAATGGGATATTGATGAAATGAGTGAAGCTACTAAGAAAAAAATTAACATTTCCGTCTTCTTAGACGATGCCGGCAAGATTGGGCAAATTCCTGTACCAAACAGGACCAAAATCCCGGTCTTAGCCTATTTAGCCAGCAAATTTGAGGAAGATCGGATTTACAGCGAAAAAGAGGTCAACGGAATTATCGATGCGTGGCATACTTTCGGAGATTATTTTATCTTGCGAAGGTTGCTGATTGATTACAATTTTCTTGAGCGGACACCCGATGGAGCAAAATATTGGGTTATCAAAAAAGAAGGTGATATCTGATGGATAGAAAAAAAGAATTGAAAGAACAATACAAGCAAACGAAGCCACCGATGGGAATCTTCATGATTCGCTCTAACGCCGATAATAAATGTTTTATTGAAGTAACGCCAAATTTAAAAGGCAAGATAAACAGTGCCAAGTTTCAATTAGAGAATGGATCTCACCGTAACCGAGAGTTACAACAGGCCTGGCGGGAGCTTGGTGAAACAGCTTTCACCATTGAGGTACTGGAAAATCTTGAATATGATAAAGATGAAATGAAAACCGATTACACAGAGGATTTAGCCTTGTTAAAAATGATGTGGGAAGAAAAATTGGCCAAAGAAGGGATGGAGTTTTACAAAAGATAGAACTTCACAATAACTTCGAGACCTTACTAAATAACCCAAACTTATCAGGAGATAAAAAGATGAAGATCGTTGTAATAAACGGAAGCCCTAAAGGTAGAAAAGGCAATACAAATGTGATCGTAAGCTCCCTATTAAAGGGTGCTGAGGAAGCGGGAGCACAAACAACAAATATTTTCTTAGCAGAGAAAAATATCAATCACTGCACGGGCTGCATTACCTGCTGGTTTAAACCTGGACAATGTGTTATTAATGACGATATGGTAGAGGTTATTGCACAAATGGGGGATGCCAATGTTATCATCTTGGCTACCCCGGTGTATTGTGAAAATATGACCGGTCTGTTAAAGATGTTTATAGATAGGTTGACAATGGTTGCTAACCCCTATTCGTACAGCAATGCAACATCCCAGGCAGTAGCTAGCCAACAGGAACAAGTGCCACAATCGCCAAAGCTGATGATGATATCGACCTGCGGTTTTCCTAACAAGGAAACTTTTGCTGTTCTGGCACATTGGTACAAAAGGTTTTCACAGAATATGAGAACGGAATCATTGGGAGAAATTTATGTAACCCGTGGAAAATATTTATGTGATCCGCCACAAGAAATAAGAGAGGCAGTAGCTGCCTACTTGCGTGTTGTAGAAAATGCAGGTAGAGAAATTGCAACAAAGTTGCAGATTGCGGACCAAACCCGGGAATTATTAGACACACCCTTTGCAACAGAATAGATTCTAAAAAGCAATTTGCTTTGCATTAGTAAAAGCCGTGTCCACGAATGAAATTCAGAGGACACGGATTTTTACTATGCTTTCATACCGGTATAAAGTAGAATCGCATCCCTTAAAAAGGCTGCTGCTCCGGGGTGTTTGGCATCATAGTAGGCGGTAAATCTTTCGTCATCCACATACATTTGAGCAAGTCCTGCATGTGCTTCTTTGGTGTAGCTATCCCAGGAAAAACTTAACCATTGACGGTGCAGATCCGCTGCCCTTTGAGCCAGTTCGCCAGCGGGATTACCGGTTTTAAAGGCAGCATGGAGTGTTTCTATAACCTCATTGCCAAGCCTAGTAATCTCTGCATATTGTTCTTGGGACATACCTTTTAATTTAGCATTTGATCTGTCAATAGCTTCGTCGCCGTATTTGGCACGAATTTCCTGACCGTATTTCTCTTCATTATCATCAATTAATTTTTGCTTAAAGCCTTCAAATTTTTCCAGATCACTCATGGTAATTCTCCCTTCTGTTAAGGCAATGGTTTTCTCAACATTGGCAATCAACAAATTCAATTGTTCTCTCTTGGCAAGAAGCTTCTCATGGTGTTCTCTTAGTGCCTTCGCTCCATCAAAGGCAGGTGCGGTTACAATTTCTTTAATACTTTCCAAGCTCACACCCAGTTCCCGATAAAAAAGAATCTGCTGCAGTCGATCAACCTCAGCTTGACCGTAAATGCGATACCCTGAAGAATTAATTCTTGCCGGCTTAAGAAGTCCTACTTCATCATAATATCGCAGTGTCCTAGTACTGATACCTGCTATCTGACCTAACTTTTGCACGGTATATTCCATGCCCTCACCTCCTGACAAGATCACTATACAGATTTACGTAACGTCAATGTCAATAGTATTGCCATAAAAAATTACCCACTCCCGGTTTAGAGACTACTGCAAAAGGGAACCTAATTTAACCAATGATAAGTTAATGAGCAAAAAACAGCTGGCTTACGGAAAGTAAGACCAACTGTTTTTTCATTTTTGTCTATTTTAATTTTGTATATAGTCTATAAAATGGTACTTTTGCAGAAATCTCTACACTGAGGATGGGTATTATCTAACTATAATATTTTAAAAACTAGTTACTTAAGTACAATCCTTTTTGATTTTCAAAATCCTTGGCGATATCATTGCTGATGAGTCCTGTTCCCTCTATTTTTTCATTCTTTAATTCCTCTCCATCAGAGGTATTGGGATACTTTTCACCATCAAATTTCAGGGATACATAGTGAGGTGTCACGCCTCCCCCGGAAATCTTAATAATGATATCATGCCAGCCCTTGGTTTTTTCGTTGCTGATAATGATAGGATTACGGATCAGGGTAAACTTCTGCAATAATTCAAAGCCTTGATTTTTCTGGAGAAAAACGAGCCCGGTATCTCCCCCAGTACCACTGGTAAAGAGACCCATCAATTGCACAAAAACTTCAGGGGTTTTATCGTCGTTCAGGTCAACGTAGTTATAGTAATATCTGGTTTGTTTGGCTTCTTCTTCAGATAAACCCAGCTCTTTTATAATTGCTTTCTCTAGTTCTTTGTTTTTTTCACTTTCTGCTTCAATATAATCAACTTTCTGATCGCCATTAGTTGGTTCCTCATTAATAGGGAAAGCGTGTTGCAAGGTGCTAAGAGTTCTATTCAGAATAACCGCCAACTCTGCTCTGGTAATATTGTCATTAGGATTAAACTGTTGGGAAGTCTTACCTTTCATAATGCCTGTGTTAAAAATAAGGCTGATAGCATTTTGGTCTTCCTGGGACAGATTTTGGGTATCAGCATAGACAGGCCACATCATGGTGGCGACAACCCCTAAACTCTTTGCCCTAAATGAGTTATTAATGGCCTTGGCCATTTCCAATCTAGTCACCGGTTGGTCGGGGCTAAATTTACGGTTCTCGGTATTAATGACGCCGTTTAAACCACATTTTAAGATAACATCACTATACCATTGTCCATCTTGAATATCATCATAAAAATCCTTAGCGGTGGGAGCTTTGACAAATTTCAAATTATCATAATTAAAATCGAATATCCTGTCTAAAGATGCCGCCAATTCTGCCCTGGTTACTTGTGTATTAGGGCTAAAGGTATCATTAGTGATGCCCTTCAGGTAACCTTTTTGATAAATTGTTTCAATTTCGGCGGCAGCCCAGTGGCCAGTTACGTCTGTAAAGGGAGTCTGAGCCAAAACTGTATTGGGGAACAACAGCAAAGCACTTAGTACTAGCGGAAACAAATTTTTCTTCATGTGGATCCTCTCCTTGACGTCTTATATTGTTACCTACCTAATAGACGCGTGGTTAATCAATAATGTAACAGTGACCTGACTACGGGATAACGATTCTACAAAGGGATAAAAATAAGAACATCAAGAGTTAGGGAGGACAGCAGATGATTACTAAACTTTTACACGTATCTGTACCCGTGGGCGATTACGACGAGGCTCTAAAATGGTATACAGAAAAATTAGATTTGGAAGTACGTAAAGACAATACATTCGGTGGGGGGGTTCGTTTTCTAACTGTGGGTACCAAACAGCAGCCGGAGCTTGAGATTGTCCTGGTTAAAAATCAACCGGGCGTCATGGAAGTTGGTAAGGTCTCTGCGTGGGTTTTTGGTACAGACAATTGTAGTCAGGAGGTAGTAACATTAAAGGAGCGGGGAGTGCAGATTTTAAGCGAACCAGAGGAAGTACCCTGGGGAATACAGGCTGCCTTTGCTGACCCCTATGGCAATACCTTTGTACTCGTGGAAGTAAAATAAAGTAAGCAGTATTGCTAGATCTTCGTGGGAATTACTTCACGAGGCTTAGCCATATTGACGGCACGACAACCACATGAACCTACAAAATACACAAATTTTGTAGGTTCATGTGGTTGTCGTGTTCTTCTATATAGCTTTGCATGGGAGGGACAAATAACAAGAAACAAAAGGGTTTTGTGTATAAACGGGGAATATCAATCATAATCAAATCAGCAGTTACTGGGGGGATATCCTGTGTCATCAGAAGTTAATTCTGCATACGGTAATCTGATACAGGAAGGGATCAATTCTCTTAGTATCGGTATTTTGTTGTTAGACGCTAAGGGATATGTGTCCTTCGCCAATACATCTTTTCAAGAAATCGTTAATAAAACTGATCAAGAGCTGATAGGGAAACATATCCAGCATTTTTCTTTTGGGATATCTTTACTGAATGAATTAAGTCCCATCAACATCAATGGAGTGCCTTTTAACCTAAACTGTACCAAAGTCATGAAGAATTCCAGCCTTTTGGCTACTTTAGTGGAACTTCATAATATTTCAAAGCTGCAACAGCTTCAGGATGAGTTAAACCGAAAGCAAAACCTGGTTAATTTGTTGCAGGCTATTTTTGACAGTGATCGTGAATGTATCGTTGGCGTGGATGCAAATGAGAAGATTATTATGATTAATAACGCTTATTGTAATCTCTTAGACGTTAAACGAGAAGAATTACTGGGAAAGAACGTTCAAGAAGCAATTGAGAATACACGCTTGCATGTAGTGCTAAGAACCGGACAATCAGAGGTTGGAGAAATCCAGAGAATTAAAGGAAACGATACCATTTGCTCGCGGATACTTTTAAAAGAGAATGGTCAAGTTCAAGGTGCCGTTGGCAAAGTAATGTTTAAGGATGTCTCTGAACTCCGGTCATTAATGAAAAGAGTCGATCTTTTAAAATCTGAATTAGCGTTTTACAAGGAAGAGTTAAAGCGTTATCAAGGAACTAGTTACCTTTTGGACGATATCATTGGTACTTCTGAAGCCATGCAGAATTTAAAAAACCTCGTGGTTAGGGTAGCAAGAAACGATTCCACCGTTCTCATTCGGGGGGAGAGCGGTACAGGAAAAGAACTTTTCGCCCAGGCACTACATAACGCAAGTCAACGTGCCCACAACCCCTTTATCAAGGTGAATTGTGCTGCTTTGCCGGAAAACTTGCTGGAGTCGGAATTATTTGGCTACCAAGAAGGGGCCTTTACCGGTGCCCGTAAAGGCGGTAAAATTGGTAAGTTTGAGCTAGCCAACAAAGGAACTATTTTTTTAGATGAGATTGGCGACATGCCATTAAATATGCAGGTTAAATTGTTGCGTGTTTTACAGGAAAAGGAGATTGAAAGGCTAGGAGAAAACCGTCCTATCAAGGTTAATATTCGGGTGGTAGCGGCCACAAACCGAAACCTGGAAGAAATGATTGGGGAGGGTCAGTTTCGGGAGGATCTGTTTTATCGCCTAAATGTAGTGACCTTAGAGGTGCCACCTTTAAGAGAACGACCGGAAGACATACCGGAATTAGTGAAACTTTTGATGGAAAAACTAGCCTGGCAGCTTGGCTGCTCACCCAAAACACTGACTCCGTCGGCACTGAATACGCTCCTTAGTTACTCCTGGCCCGGCAACGTGCGAGAATTAGAAAATTTACTTGAGCGAATCCTGAATATGATAGATGATGATACCATCACGGTAAATCAAATTTCGCCCTATATCCATAAGGATAAGGTAAGTAAAGCAGCCGTGGAGATCCGTCCTATGAAAGAAGCCATTGAATCATTAGAGCGGAATCTAATTTTAAATACTCTGGACAGTACCGCAGGGGATTGCCTGGCAGCTGCCCGATTATTGCAAATCAGCAAATCAACATTGTATGAGAAAATAAATAGATACAAGATAACCAAAAAATTTAACTAACTCAACAGAAAAAACAAGCGGGCCCTCCGGGGTCCGTTTGTTTTTCCAAGAAACCGGAATCAGTCCGTTTAATTGGAAGTCGCATAATTGACGGAATTAACAGATAAATAAAATCTTGCACCCATATTAGTTCCGAAAATTCGGAATTTAATGCTTAAAAACAGCTTAAAACCGCTGGCACGGGTTTTGCGGTATAAGTGGCTATCATAACGCGGGGGGAGGGAAAAAACATATGCAAACCCAGGCAGAATTTCATATGCCACAAACGGTGTTTTACGGTCCTGGTTCATTTACGTTAATTGGGGAACAAGTTTCATTTCATGGAAATAAGGCGCTCATTATTAGTGACCATATAATGGAAAAAATGGGCTTGGTATCACAATGTCAAGACTATTTGGCAAAAGCAAACTGCGACGTTGCAGTTTATCTTAATGTTGATTCCGAACCTACTGATATACACGTTGCTGAGTCGCTGGACATGTTTTCTTATCAAAAATGCAATGTGATTGTCGCATTGGGTGGCGGTAGTTGTCTTGATACCGCTAAGGCAGTTGCTGTAGTTGCATCGAATGGGGGATATATCAATGATTATGTAGGAAGAAAAGCCCCACTTAAAAATACCCCTATTCCCCTGATTGTTGCCCCGACAACTGCTGGAACCGGCTCAGAGGTTACCTGTGTAACCATTATTACCAATACCAAAAATGATGTAAAGCTGATGATCAAGCATCTAGGATTTATGCCTTCTGTTGCCATCGTGGACCCAAATTTAACCTGTTCATTACCACCTCATGTTACTGCAGCAACTGGTTTGGATGCTCTTTGTCATGCGATAGAAGCGTATATTTCCAAGTTAGCCCATCCACTAACCGACATCATGGCACTCAGAGCAATCAAACTTATTAACGAAAATCTCCTTAGGGCCTATAAAAATGGAAATGATTTGGAAGCTAGGGAGAAAATGTCTCTGGCAGCAATGCAGGCGGGTATAGCCTTCTCCAATGCGTCCGTTTGCCTAATACATGGCATGTCCCGGCCGATTGGTGCCATGTTCCATGTCCCACATGGCGTTTCCAATGCGATGCTGCTGCCAGTTGTTTTGGAATTTTCCAAGGAAAGCGCCAAAGCACGTCTGACTGAGATTGCAAGAATGCTAAAGTTTGGTTTTATGGGTTCGGATCATGAAATGATCGATCTTTTTATCCAAGACATCAAGCAGCTTTGCCGTAACCTAAAAATACCCAATATGCAAACCTGGGGCATTGAACCTAAAAGATTTGCAGAGGTGATACCAAAGATGGCTGCAGATGCCCTTGCCAGCGGCAGCCCCAATCATAATCCCAGGGTACCAACCGTAGAGGAAATCAGCGAATTGTACCGCATCAGTTTTAACTATCGTTATTAACTAATGTTCCTGAAAAATATATGGGAGGTAATAAACGTGACAAAAAGATTAAAGTACTTTGTTAACGGTACATGGAAAGACTCTAAAACAGAAAAATACATGCCAGTCACAGATTCGAGCATAGGGGAACTCTTGGCTGAAGTTCCCAGCTGTACTTCGGAAGAAGTGTCGGAAGCCATTGCAGCCGCCAAAGCGGCCTTTCCGGCTTGGTCCGCTACACCTGTCAGCAAACGTGCTGAATACATGTTTAAATTTAGAACGATCTTGGATGAACATCTGGAAGAATTGGCGCTCAGTGTGTCCAAAGAGCTGGGGAAAAACCTTGCCGAGGCCAGGGGGGATGTACTAAAGGCCATTGAAGTTGTGGAATTAGCCTGTGGTGCACCTTCCCTCATGCAAGGGGATTCTTTAATGAACGTATCCCGTGGCTACGATACCGTACTATATCGGGAACCTTTGGGAGTATTTGCTGGTATTGCTCCCTTCAATTTTCCGGCTATGATTCCCTTTGGTTGGATGATCCCTTTGTGCATCACCACCGGTAACACCATTGTCATGAAAGCAGCCAGTATGACTCCCTTAACCTCTATGAGAATGATTGAATTGTTGTATGAAATAGGACTGCCCGAAGGGGTCGTAAACTTGATTACCTGTAGCCGTAAAGAGGCAGAAATTCTTTTAACACATCCGGACATTAAAGGGGTATCCTTTGTTGGTTCCACCGAGGTAGGAAAACATATCTATACCACTGCCGCTGCCCACGGTAAAAGAGTCCAGGCCCTTTGCCAAGCCAAAAATCACGCTCTTGTTTTACGGGATGCCAACCTTGAATGGTCTGCCCGGAGAATTGTTAATGCCACCTTTGGTTGTGCTGGTATGCGTTGTATGGCCCTGCCGGTGGTCGTGGTTGAAGAAGCGGTTGCAGATGAGTTTGTTCGCCACCTAACCAAATTTGCTCAAGAAATTAAAGTAGGTCCGGCCTATCATGCTGAAACTGAATTAGGCCCCGTGGTTTCGGTAGAGCATAAGAAATTTGTTATCGACTGGATTGCCAAAGGGGTTGAGGAAGGTGCCCAGTTAATTCTGGATGGCCGCTCTATGATGGTAGATGGTTTTGAAAAGGGATATTTTGTAGGTCCTACTATCTTTGATCAGGTGCAGCCGGGTATGAGTGTGGGCGACTCCGAAATATTTGGTCCTGTAACTTGTATTAAACGGGTACAGAATTTTGAGGAAGGCCTTGCTTTAATGAACGCCAACCAATTTGCCAATGGTTCCTGTATCTTTACCAATAACGGTTACTATGCCAGGGAATTTGCCCACAGAACTCACGGCGGTATGGTTGGTATCAACGTTGGCATACCGGTTCCCCTTTCGGTATTCCCTTTCTCCGGACATAAGGATTCTTTCTTTGGCGATTTGCACGTCATGGGTAAAGACGGTGTAGCCTTCTTTACTGAAGCAAAATGTGTAACCTCAACCTGGTTCAAAGATGAAAGTCAAGCCAGTGCTAAGGTTAGTACCTGGGAAGGAACTATTTCAAGAACGTAATATCGAATGATTTGCAAGGTCTATCTTCATATACCCCTTGCTGTTGCTGTTAAGGCTATGATCCATTTAACTAGTTGGTGTAGCCTTAACAAAATTCTTTTAATTTTTTTCTTACCTTTAGTACACCTAAAAAAATCAGAATAAAGCCATGTTTCTGAACCTTCAAAAATACCACTCATAAGAAAGGCGGTTTTTTTAAGGACTTCATTAGGTCACATCTAACCTGTCACCAGAAAACTAGGGAGAAACTAAAAGGAGGGCATTTTAATGTTTGATTTCTTTGTACCAAACGTGAATTTCTTCGGCAAAGACTCTGTTCGTGTAGTAGGTGAAAGATGCAGAATTTTGGGCGGCAAAAGAGTTCTTTTAGTAACCGATGGCTTCCTGGCTAAGATGGAAGGTGGTCCTGTAGGTCAAGTGATTGACTATCTGGAAGAAGCGGGTTTAAGTACAATCACTTTTAGTGATGTTGAACCCAATCCCAAAGATGTCAACGTAATAGCTGGATTAAAGGTTTATCAACAAGAGAAATGCGATATGATTGTTTCTGTTGGTGGGGGTAGTGCCCATGACGCCGCTAAGGGCATTGGCATAGCTGCTACCCACTCAGGAGACCTGTACGAAGATTATGCTGGTATTGAAAAACTTACCAACCCGTTACCACCTCTGGTTTGTGTTAATACCACTGCCGGGACAGCCAGTGAAGTGACACGTCACTGTGTACTGACGAATACCAAAACCAAGGTTAAATATGTCATAGTAAGCTGGAGAAACACCCCACTGGTTTCTATCAATGACCCCCTGTTGATGCTTAAAAAACCTGCAGCATTAACCGCAGCCACTGGGATGGATGCTTTAACCCATGCCGTAGAAGCTTACGTAACCTTGGGTGCCAACCCTGTAACAGACGCAGTTGCTATCCAGGCTATAAAACTAATTTCTGACAACCTGCGTCAAGCAGTAGCTTATGGTGAAAATGTTGAAGCAAGGGAAAATATGGCCTATGCTTCCTTATTAGCCGGTATGGCTTTTAATAATGCGGGTCTCGGCTATGTTCATGCGATGGCCCACCAACTAGGTGGTTTATATGATATGCCTCACGGCGTGGCAAACGCTATCCTACTGCCGCACGTAGAACGGTACAACCTAATTTGTAATCCAAGAAAATTTGCCAATATCGCTGAGTTTATGGGCGAAAATATTGAGGGACTGTCTCCCATGGCTGCCGCCGATAAGGCCATTGATGCCATTGTTAGGTTATCTAAGGATGTAGGTATTCCCTCCGGCTTAGGACAGCTTGGTGTGAAGGAAGCAGATTTTGAATTCATGGCTAAAATGGCCATGTTAGATGGTAACGCTGGTTGTAACCCCATCAAAGGAACGGAAAAAGATCTGGTTAAGATTTTCCAAGCTGCTATGTAATCGCATAAGATATTGGCTTGTTGCCAACAAGAAATAGGCTAAAATAATTGCTCTAAAATTACTTCACTCTTTGTAGTAACCTGAGAGCTGTTTTTTTATGCATCATTTTTTGTAGCCCATAACTGCATACTGATGGAAGAACAAAAAACCCCCCCAGGCAGTTCAAACTGCTTGGGGAGGTGGTTGCTATAGTTTTTTGCCTACCTCAGAATTAGGGAAGAAAAGGGGTTCGCCATATTGGGCTGCACCGAATTCTTTAATGAGGGTTTGTCCTTCTTGGCCCGTGGCAAATTCAACAAATTTCATTACTAAATCATTCTTAACAGTAGGGAATTTCTCGGGATTTACAGGAATAAGACTAATGTAATTTAGCAGGCTTTCATCTTTTTCTACCAACACCTCTAGTTTCAGTTCCTTTTTAAGGGTTAGATAGGTGGCACGGTCCATGATTGTGTAGGCTTTTTGCTCATCGGTATATTTTAGGGTAGGGGCATTACCCTCAGCACCCTTGGCAAATTTTATGTACCAATTACCCTCTGGTTTTATTCCAGCCGCTTGCCAGAGTTCTTTCTCCTTGACATGGGTTCCGGAGTTGTCTCCCCTGGTAACAAAGGGAGCTTGGGTTTTTGCTATTTTCTGTAGTGCTTCATTTACATTCTTTAAACCTTTAATTTGAGCAGGGTCCTCGGCAGGTCCCATAATGACAAAGTCGTTATACATTAGATCAATACGCTTAGTGCCATACCCCTCAGAGACAAATTTTTCTTCCAGAGCCTTAGCATGTACCATCACCAGATCGACACTGCCGGATTGCCCAATTTTTAAGGCTTCTCCGGTGCCTGCGCCAACATGACGTACTTTAATACTCGTTTTCTTTTCGAAAGCATCTTCTAAGGCAGCAACAATACCAGCATCAATGGGACCGATGGTAGAGGCCATGAGAATTTGTTCGGTTGCTGTGGCAGCCGTTTTAGGAGCCTCTTCCTTAGCGGGTTGGCTGCCACAGCCAACGAAAGAGAAAAGTAGTGTGAGGGAAACAACGGTACCGAATAACCTTACAATGCCCTTTTTCAAAGTGGTAACCTCCTTGTTTTTCCAATCATAGGGACTTTGTTTGTTAGGTTGTTTTCACCCCCTAGAGAAAAATAAAAACCGTGTACTATGCCGACAAAAAAGAACAGTACACGGTTAAAGTAACCGTCAGTTCTCCTTTCCGCACCGGGAGGCTGGTCCGTTTCCAAACCAACCCTAAGGCTTATGAACCATGCTAATAACTAGCGAAGGTTCGTAAGCTCGGAGTAACCTATGCTATTTTAAAAAAATAGAATATTCTTACGTTTTATTTATTTCGTTTAGAAAATGGAAATTCCTCTATTGATTTACTGTGATTTCGGAAGGATATTAAAGTTTGACTAGAGAATAGTACATCCAAACCTATGGTTTATAACGTAACTATGTTATTTGTACAACGCTATATCTTTTTGGAACAGTCAAATAAAAACAATTCCAAAATAGAACATTCAGTGATGAAAATTTATGGCAAAATGCTTTAATTAAGAACATTTTGAATTGGTACGAATTTTGCTATATAACGTAACAACATGTCTCCGAGCTATTTTGATCTAAAGCCTTGGCTATGATCGACTGGCCGATAGGGCTTACCGAGAAATTGGTTGGCCTCCCCTGTGGAAAGGAGCACAGCTTGGCTTATTGGCCAGATCTGCCTGCTGCTTTTCGGAGATCTGGTTGTTTATTTTTCTAGCAAAGCTATTTCAGATCGTGGAGGTTTGACAATGCGAGAGATGATGGAAATAGTACATAAAAGTCTCGGGGGCGTTGCGTTAAAATCCCTTACTGATGAGCAAAAGGTGAAACTAAAAAATAACTACAATTGCAAACTTTACTTGTTTGATTATGGCCTTAATACCAGCGGTGATTTGGTAATACAGACAACCAGGGGTAATTATACCAATTTACTCTATTACATGGGCTTTGATCATGCTAAAAACGATATGATCAAAGTAAAAATAGAAGTAGCGGATGATGTGGTTGTTATTTATAACATGGAGAATGAAAGAGTTGCCGGTTTGGCAGAGAAACTAGGCCTAGTTGGCTGACGGATTTTAGTGAATGGTTAGAGCGTTCTTAAACTTAAAATCGACTCCGAGCCTGTGGTAGTCTAAGGCAACTGCTAAGATACTCAGGCCGTTAGGGTTTAATGGGAAACCATTAAGCCTCCCCTGTGGAAAGGAGTACAGTTTTAACCTTGGATGATAGAACCAGGGTGCTGTTGAGCCTTCGACAGCACCCTGGTTTTTATTTGCAGGTCAGAAAGTATAGCTTTCCGGTATGCATAAGGGCAAGCTAGGTTTCCGCCAGCGTCTGAAAATTTAGCATATCCTAAGGGCATAAACAAGTAACAAACCAAGTTTTTCTACTATAAAGAGGGGGATAGGTTATGAAAATAGTACCGGTTCAAGAGGCGGTAGGCATGGTTCTCTGTCATGATATCACCCAGATTATTCCAGGTAAATTTAAAGGAAGGGCATTTAAGAAGGGCCATGTGGTGAGGCAGGAAGATATCCCCAAATTACTAGATATCGGTAAGCAAAATCTATATGTATGGGAAGTGAATAAGGACCTGCTGCATGAGGATGAGGCGGCCATCAGAATTGCCAGCAGTGCTGCTGGTAGCGGCATCACTCTTACGGAACCCAAGGAAGGGAAGGTCAATCTTATTGCCAACCACTCGGGACTTCTTAAGGTGAACACAGAAGTACTTTACAGCATTAACGAGATGGAAGAAGTCATGTTTGCCACCTTACATACCAATCAGATAGTTAGTGAGAATAAGGCAGTGGCGGGTACCAGAATCATTCCCTTGGTAATTAATGCCAATAAGATTCAGAACATTGAAAAAATATGTCGAAATAACTACCCGCTGGTAGAGGTTAAACCCTTTCAAGCGAAACGAGTCGGTATTGTCACCACTGGTAGTGAAGTATACCATGGGCGCATTCAAGATAAGTTTGGGCCGGTGGTAACCAGAAAGATAGAAGCTTTGGGAAGCACGGTTTTCAGACAGATTTTTGTGTCTGACAGTATAGAGATGATTGTCGATGCCATCAATCAATTATTGCGAGAGGGGGCTGAGCTGATTACAGTTACCGGCGGGATGTCTGTGGACCCGGATGATGTAACTCCGGCCGGCATCAGGGCTGCTGGTGGACGTATTGTTACCTACGGGGCACCCACCTTACCAGGGGCGATGTTTATGGTGGCCTATCTTGGCAAGGTGCCGGTGCTGGGATTACCTGGTTGTGTCATGTATAGTCGCAGCAGTATTTTCGATCTGGTGGTGCCTCGCATTATGGCAGGGGAGGAAATTACCCGCAGGGATATTGTTGCTCTGGGCCACGGAGGTCTTTGTGTTAACTGCCAGGAGTGTCGATATCCGGATTGTGGTTTTGGCAAAGGGTTTTAGCGAATTTTAGGGTCTGAGGCCTTAAATAAAATAAAGAAGGAGTGTAGGAATTTGATTAAAAAGAAGCTCAATATCAACGGCAGCAATACTGTGTTGATTGCCGACCCGGAAGCTTTGTTGGTAGATGTGCTACGCGGGCAACTGCATCTGACCGGTACCAAGGTTGGTTGCGGTAAGGCCCAGTGTGGTGCTTGCTCGGTGATTCTCAATGGGAAAGTAGTTTTATCCTGCGCCACCAAGATGAAGCGGCTTCCCGATGATTCCATCATTACCACCATTGAGGGCATCGGTACCCCTACCAATCTGCATGCTTTGCAGTTGGCTTGGGTTAAATATGGCGCTGCCCAGTGTGGTTTTTGTTCACCGGGCTTTATTGTCTCCTCGAAGGCTTTGCTGGATGAAAACAGTAGTCCCACCCGGGAAGAGGTTCGGGACTGGTTCCAGAAACACAATAACGTTTGCCGTTGCACCGGTTACAAGCCTCTGGTAGATGCTGTTATGGCTGCGGCTCAACTGATGCGTGGTGAAATCTCTGTGGAGGACCTAGGCTTTAAGATGCCCGCCGACGGTAAGATCCTGGGCACCGATTATCCCCGTCCTTCTGCAGTGGCCAAGGTTACCGGTACCATCGAGTATGGTTCTGATTTTGGTCTAGAGATGCCTGCCGGAACTCTGCAACTGAAACTGGTACAAGCGCAGGTCTCTCACGCTAAAATTCTGTCCATTGATACCAGTGAAGCAGAAAAAATGCCTGGTGTTTATAAAGTGGTGACCCACAAGGATATTAAAGGTAAAAACCGGATCAACGGCCTGAACTTCCCCAGCAACAAAGGGGATAGCTATGATCGCCCGATCCTGTGCGATGAAAAGGTTTTCCAGTTTGGTGACGCTATCGCCATTGTTTGCGCTGATACCGAAGCAAATGCCCAGGCTGCTGTGGAGAAGGTTAAAGTGGAACTGGAAGTGCTGCCGGCTTACATGGGTGCTCCTGCTGCTATGGAACCGGATGCTATTGAGATCCATCCTGGTACTCCCAACGTTTACTATAAGCAACCCATTGAAAAGGGTGAAGATACTGCACCGTTAATGGAAAAGGCCGATGTTGTGGTAGCCATGGAAGACTTATTCGTAGGTCGTCAACCCCACCTGCCCATCGAGCCGGACGTGGCTGCTGCCTACTATGATGGCAACGGCAACCTGCAAATTTTATCCAAGAGCATTGGTTTAGATCTGCATGCCCTGATGATTGGGGAAGGTCTTGGTCTGGAAGCGGGTAAAAATCTGTTCCTCTCCCAGTTCCCTGGCGTGGGTGGTACCTTTGGTTATAAATTCAGTCCCACCATTGAAGCCTTGGTAGGTGCAGCTTGCATGGCTACCGGTAAGCCCGTATTCTTAAACTTCAGCTATTACCAGCAAATTACCTACACCGGCAAACGGTCTCCCTTCTTTGTGGACCTGAAGTACGGTGCTAATAAGGATGGCAAAATTATCGCAATGGAAAGCAACTGGGCAGTGGATCACGGCCCCTACTCCGAGTTTGGCGATCTTCTGACTCTCCGGGGTGCCCAGTTCATTGGTGCCGGTTATGGCATTCCTAACATCCGTGGCACAGGCTATACCGTGTGCACCAACCACGGTTGGGGTTCTGCTTTCCGGGCCTACGGATCACCCCAGAGCTTCTTTGCCTCCGAAACTCTCATGGATGTCTTGGCCGAGAAATTGGGTATGGATCCGCTGGAACTGCGCTATATCAACGCGTACCGTCCCGGTACCACCAACCCCTCCGGTCACGAACCCGAAGTTTATTCAATGGAAGCTTTAATTGATGCCATCCGTCCCAAGTATCAGGCGGCTTTGGAGAATGCCAAGAAGCTTTCTACCCCAGAGAAAAAGCGCGGCGTTGGTGTTTCTGTCGGGGCCTATGGTTGCGGTCTGGATGGCGTAGACGGCGCTGAGGTATGGGTAGAACTGCTGGCAGACGGCAGAATCCAGGTTAGCACCAACTGGCAAGATCACGGCCAGGGTGCAGATATGGGACTGCTGGCTACCTCCCACGAAGCCCTGCGGCCAATGGGTATCAAGCCTGAACAAATTAAACTGGTTACCAACGATATGAACCTAGCTCCGGCCGGTGGACCCGCCGGTGGCAGCCGTTCCCAATTGGTGATTGGTAATGCTGCTGTCAACGGTTGCGAACAAATGGTGAAGGCTCTACGGAAGGACGATGGAACCTACATGTCCTATGATGAAGCCGTGGCCAACAATATCCCGTTGAAGTATGTCGGCCAGTGGAGTACGGCAGCCGATAACTGCACCGCTTGCGATGAGAAGGGTCAAGGCAAGCCCTTTGCCACTTATATGTATGGCGTTTTCCTCTCAGAAGTGGAAGTGGATACCAAGACTGGCAAGGTGCGGGTAGTTAAGATGACTTTGGCCGCGGATGTTGGGGAGATCATCAACAAGACCGTGCTGGATGGACAAATTTACGGCGGCTTAGCCCAGGGCATTGGCCTGGCACTGACCGAAGATTTCGAAGACCTCAAGAAACATACCACCATGCGTGCTTGCGGTATTCCCTACGCCAAGGATGTTCCAGACGATTTGGAGATCATCTATGTCAACCACACCCGTAAGTTTGGCCCGCATGGCGCCACTGGCGTTGGTGAATTGCCCTTGACAGCTCCCCACGCCGCCATTGCTAACGCTATTTACAATGCCTGCGGCGTACGGATTACCCAACTGCCGGCTTTACCGGAAAAAGTTCTGGCTGGTCTACAGGGTAAAGAAATTCCCGTTGTTAAGCGTCCCATTAAAAATCCTGCATTCTAAACGAATTTGGCATGTCGGAAAGTAGTATACTTTCCGACATGCATAAAGGCAAACTAAGCTTCCGCCGGCGTCTAAAGACTTGGCGTACCCGATAGGTCATAAACAGGCAGGTAAACAAGCCAAGTTTTCTATTCAAGATTAATGATCTAAGGCTTTTCTTAAAACGGACTAAATAGTTTCGGCTTTTAGTTCGTTTTAGGTTTCCTTATTGATATAAGGTGGGAAAACATGGACCACAAAAAGATTATGGAATTTGAAGAAAAGTGTATTCAGGAGCATCCCCCGGCTTGCAACGCAACCTGTCCTGTTCATGTGGATGTAAGAAGCATGCTGGCGGAAATCAAAGCCGGGCGTTTTACTGAAGCCTTCCATATATATAGAAAGTCTGTCCCCTTGCCGGGGATTATCAGCCATATCTGCGATCAGCCCTGCCGAAGTGCCTGTAAGCGGGGGGGGGCCGGAGATGCCATCGCCATCGCTGCGCTGGAAAAAGCCTGTGTGCAGCAGATGTCGATTCCCTTACCGAAGACTACACCCTCACCCAGGAAACCAGAACGGGTGGTTATTGTGGGGGGAGGGCTACGTGGTTTAACGGCTGCCCATGACTTGGCAAAGAAGGGATACTCGGTAACTCTTTTTGAAGCTGGCAGTACCTTGGGGGAAAGCCTCAGCAAGAACTTTGCAGCTGTCTTACCCTCGCAAGTAATCGCTGAGGACCTAGCTATTTTTGATCAGCTTGGGGTAGCTATTCAACTAAATACCACTGTGGATAAGGATATATCTTTGGCTGCTCTAAGTCAGGATTACGATGCGGTGTTCCTGAGCACGCTGCCTTCGGAACAACAAGATCAACTTACCATTGACCCCATTACCCTGAGCACCGAACAAAAGGGTGTCTTTGCAGCAGGAAGCCCGGATAAAGAAAGGGCAGCTTCGCCCATTGGTGCTGTGGCAGAGGGTAGAAGGGCGGCTATTTCCATTGATCGTTATTTGCAAGGCGTTTCCCTGACAGCGGCCCGTGAGAACGAGGGGTCCTTTAAGACGCGGCTTTTCACCAGTATTATTGGGGTAGAGCCGCTGCCAGTGGTACCGTTGGGCCATAATCGCAGTTTTTACGGACAGGAAGAAGCGATGCAGGAGGCTGCCCGCTGTATTCAGTGCCAGTGTTTAGAATGCGTTAAGGTTTGTCAATATCTAACCCATTTTAAGGGATACCCAAAGAAATATATCCGACAAATTAACCATAACTTAAAAATGATTAAGGGTCGGCATGAAGCCAACACGTTGATTAATTCCTGTAGTCTCTGTGGTCTTTGCCAGGAGGTCTGCCCGGAAGGGCTCCATCTGGGTGAACTGTGTGGATTGGCCCGTCAGGAGATGGTTACCAAGGGGAAAATGCCCCCCTCCGCCCATGATTTTCCCATCCGGGATATGGAATTCAGCAATGGCGAGCAGTGTGTGTTGACCCGCCACCAGCCTGGACATACTGTTAGTAACTATCTCTTTTTTCCCGGTTGTCAGTTAAGTGCCTCTGCCCCAAACCATGTGGAAAGGGCCTATGCTTATGTAACCGAGCAACTTTCCGGCGGGGTAGGTCTGATGCTGCGTTGCTGCGGTGCACCGGCAGAATGGTCTGGACGGACAGAGGTGTTTGATGGCGAACTGCAACAGATCAAAGCACAGTGGGAGGAAATGGGCAGGCCGCGTCTTATTCTGGCCTGTTCCACCTGCGGCCAAATGTTTAAGAAACATTTGCCGGAGATGAAAACGATTTCTCTGTGGGAGTTGTACGATCAATATGGATTGCCGGAGGTCGCTGGTGCAGAGAGACCGGCACGGGTTGCCGTGCACGATGCTTGTACCTCCCGACAGGAGGAAGATCTTCAGGAAAGAGTACGAAAAATCTTACGGGAGTTGGGCTGCCAGATAGACGAGCTGCCAACCAGCCGTGATAAGACGGAGTGCTGTGGCTATGGTGGACTGATGCAGTTTGCTAACCATGGGCTGGCGGATGATGTGATGAAGCGCCGCATCAACCAAAGTCCTGCCGATTATGTGGCCTACTGCGCTATTTGCCGGGACAATTTTGCTGGCAAAGGCAAAAGAACCTATCATCTGCTGGATTTAATCTATGGCGAGGCAAATCCGGTAGCACCTGCCAGGCGTGGTCCCGGTTACTCACAGCGACGGGAAAACCGAGTTAGACTGAAAAACAAACTACTGAAAGAGCTATGGGGAGAGAAGACCGTGCTAGCAGAAAATTCCTTTGCCACGATTAAACTGTGGATTGCCGAGGATGTTCAGGAAGTAATGGAGCATCGCCTTATTTTGGTGGAAGATATCCAAAAAGTAATTGAACATGCCGAGAGAACCGGCAAAAAACTTTTCAATCACGAGAGTGGCCATTACTTAGCCTATTATCAACCGGTCAGTGTGACCTACTGGGTAGAGTATCAGCCGGAGAATGAGGGATTTAGGATCTATAATACCTACTCCCATAGAATGGAAATTCCGCATGGAGATGAATGAGGAAGTGAAAGGATGAGCCAAGGAAAAGGCCAAGGAGCAGAAAAGGTTATTGAATGCATGAAATGCGGTATCGTGATGGAACTGGGCAACGTCGAGGTAACGTATCTCAATAGCAAATTTCCCATTCAATTGCCGAAATGTCCGCAGTGCGGGCTGGTGTACATTCCTGAAGAACTAGCCACCGGTAAAATGCTGGAAGTAGAAAAGGCCCTGGAAGACAAGTAAAGATAGCGGAGGTAAACAAAATGTCCAGCGCAAAAAGTTGCCGCATCTACGAAGGAAATGCTGTTCGGCAAGTGACTGGCGATAGTATTAGGCCCGGTGGCTTTCATCTGACAGATCGAGCCATGGAGCATTGTGTTTTATCGCCAGGGGCCAGGGTCTTGGATGTTGGTTGTGGAACCGGTGCCACCGTTGAATACTTGAGAAGTAAATACCAATTACAGGCAGTGGGTGTGGACCCATCGGAACTGCTGTTAGAAAAGGGACGCCAAAGAAGCTCGAATTTGCCCCTCTTGCAGGCTGTGGGCGAAAACCTCCCCTTTGGTCCCGCTGAAATGGACGGGATTTTTGCCGAATGTTCCCTATCGGTAATGGATCATCCGCAAATCGTCCTCCAAGAATGCTGCCGTGTGTTACGGAACGACGGTTACCTGATCGTAACGGATATTTATGCCAAAAATTCGGCGGCAACGGCAGACCTTAGGACACTACCGCTGGTTAGCTGTATTACCGGCGCCCTGGGTCGTGAGGAGTTAGAGGAAATGCTTGCTCTGGCAGGTTTTAAGATCGTTATCTGGGAGGACCATTCCGAGCTTTTAAAAGAACTGGTGGTTAAGCTGATCCTAACGCACGGCTCCATGAGCAACTTTTGGCAGCAGGCTGACTCCGAGACCTTTGACGGTAACCGGATACAAGAGACCATCAAAAAGGCCAAGCCGGGCTATTACCTGTTAATTGCCCAAAGAGAGGGGAGATAATTACCATGTCGGAAACAATGTTTCGTATGTTTGAACTGGCCCAACAGGGTTTTTCCTGCAGTCAGATTTTATTACAACTGGGGTTGGATGCCCAGGGAAAAAGTAATGAAGACCTCCTCCGGGCGATGGCCGGGCTGGCGGGCGGCATGGGTTTTTCCGGGGAAACCTGCGGTGCCTTAACCGGTGGAGCCTGTTTGTTGGGACTTTATGCCGCCGACCATGAGAGGTTTCAGGTGATGGTTGCTGAACTGGTTGACTGGTTTAAAGCACAGGGTACCTCTGCATATGGTGGGTTTACCTGCGGCGATATTTTGGGGGAGGAACTACAATATCAGGTTGTGTCCGTGAAGTGTGGTGAAATTGTTACGGCCACCTACGATAAGGTAAGGGAAATTCTCCTTAACTATGGGATTGATCTAGCCGAGGGAAGTCGATGAGCGAACAGGGTACGATTCTAAGCACTACCGAAAGTGTTTGTCCCTTTTGCTTGCGACGGTTACCCGCCCAAAGGGTTTTGCAAAAGGATCAGGTTTTTTTGGTGAAAGACTGCCCGGAGCATGGCCTCACAAAAACGCTGCTCTGGCAAGGACTTCCCTCCTATCAAAGCTGGGCTAGGCCCAAATTGCCTTCCCAGCCCAAAGCATGCTTTACAACCGTCTCCCGGGGCTGTCCCTTTGATTGTGGCCTTTGCCCGGACCATCGGCAGCATAGCTGCACAGTGTTACTGGAGATTACCCAGCGCTGTAATTTGGGGTGCACCTATTGTTTTGCCAATGCCGGCGCAGATCCGGCAGCAGACCCGGATTTAGCCACCATCAAGGGTTGGTTTGAACAAATTCTGCTGGCCGGTGGTCCCTTTAATATTCAACTATCCGGCGGGGAACCCACCTTGCGGGATGACTTACCGGAGATCATCAGTCTTGGCAAATCACTGGGCTTTAACTTCATTCAGCTAAACACCAACGGTTTACGGTTGGCGGAGGAACCCTCCTTTGTTAAGCGATGTCAAGAGGCCGGTTTAACTTCCGTCTTCCTGCAGTTTGATGGCACCGAGGAGGCTATTTATCAAACCTTACGGGGAAAGGCAATCTTACAGCAAAAGCTGCTTGCTATCGAGCATTGCCGAGAGTACCAGTTGGGGGTTGTTTTGGTACCCACCCTGGTGCCAGGCGTAAATGTACATAATATCGGAGCCATGATTAAACTAGCCCTAGGTTATTTACCCACCGTTCGGGGGATTCATTTCCAACCGGTAAGCTATTTTGGCCGCTATCCAGAAGCACCGGCAGACCGCGACCGCATCACCATACCGGAGGTGATTCGTGAAATAGAGCGGCAAAGTGAAGGCAAGATTCAAAGGGAGAGTTTTAAACCTCCGGGGTGCGAGAATGCCCTTTGCTCCTTCCATGGTAATTTTGTCTTGCTGCCCGGCGGTGAACTACGGCCTTGGACCAAGCATGAGGGCTGCTGCGGTACTGTAGAAAAAGCCGAAGTTGGTGCTGCCAAAGCCAGAGGCTTTGTGGCCAAGTATTGGGCTGCGCCGGAGGTAAGGACGGTTGCCGTGGGTAGCCACGGGGGAGCCTTTGACCTTTGGGATGCCTTTATTGAAAGAGCCCGTACCCATTCCTTCAGCATCTCAGGGATGGCTTTCCAGGACGCCTGGAATCTGGATTTGGAACGGCTGAAGGATTGCTGCATCCATGTGATGTCACAGGATCGCAAGTTGATACCCTTCTGTGCCTATAATTTAACGGACAGCCAGGGACAGCCCCTGTACCGGCAGGTGAAGCAGAGATGAAAATAACCCCGCTGCAAAACTGGCTGGCCCATAAGCTGGGCGTTAGCGGCAGTTCCTTAAACCGGGAGACCCTTGAGCAATATCAACTGCAAAAGTTGCGGCAGACCATGGAGTTAGCGGTTCAACATAGTTCCTTTTATCGAAAAAAATTAGGCGGGCGGGGAACTCTGGCAAATTTAGCGTCGCTGAAAGACCTGCCCTTTACGACAGCGGCGGATATCCGCCAGAACCCCCTGAGATTTTTGTGCGTTTCCCAGGATGAGATTAGCCGGGTGGTTACCCTGACGAGTTCAGGCACCACAGGAGAACCCAAAAGGTTGTATTTCACCAAACAGGATCAAGAGTTAACCATTGATTTTTTTCAAATTGGTATGTCTACCTTGGTAGGACCTGGGGACACCGTGCTCATCCTGTTGCCCGGGCAACTGCCGGGCAGTGTAGGCGATTTGCTGGCACAGGGTTTAGCGCGACTAGGGGTCAGAGCGATACCGCACGGTTTGCTGACAGACCCAAATCAAACACGGCAAATCATCCTAGAACAAGGGGTCAATGCCCTGGTGGGAATTCCTACTCAGGTGCTAGCTCTGGCAAGATATCCCCTCCCTTTAAAAAGTGTGCTTTTAAGTGCCGATTATGTTCCCCGGGCAATTAGCCGCGAGTTGGCGCAAAGCTGGGGTTGCCAGGTCTTTAGTCACTACGGAATGACGGAGATGGGACTGGGGGGCGGGGTTGAGTGTGCAGCATTGGCAGGATATCACTTGCGGGAAGCAGATTTGTACTTTGAAATCATCAATCCTGACACGGGTCAAGTAGTGCCGGAGGGTGAAACGGGTGAAGTGGTTTTTACCACCCTCACTAGAAGGGGGATGCCCCTCATTCGTTACCGCACCGGAGATTTGGCTCGCTTTATCCCGGAACCTTGTCCCTGTGGCAGTATGCTAAGAAGAATGGGACAAGTCAAAGGCCGGGTAGCAGGAACCTGCCAACTGGCAGGGGGGAGGTTGCGCCTGTGGGAATTGGATGAAGCCCTTTTTCCAGTGACCGGATTACTAAACTTTACAGTTACTTTATCCCGCACTAACCATCGGGATCGGTTAACCATTGTGGTGCAAATGGCGGATGGGATGAATGGCAGTATGCAGGAAGTTGTTCGAGCTGCTTTAGATACTGTGCCAACGATCCAACGGGCAACCAGACAGGGTAGTTTGGAAATTTGTTTGGAAATACTACCCAGGGGAGGGGCTTTGCAAAGTACCACCGCCAAGCGTTTGATCAAACACCTCTAAGCCCCCGGCCTCTTTAGGGAGGAGATAAACCGTTTTTTTCCTTAGTGGTGGGTTTAATCCCGACGGAGGGGCGTTTGATAAAACGCTCGCGGCGCGATGCACACAAAATGCGCAATGTAGGCGCTAAAGCGCCCGCATTTTGGCGCACAATTCGCGCAAGCGCTCATTGAATAAAGACCTAAGGGAACGGGGGGATCGTGATGAAGAAACTATACCAAGCCATGCTGGATTTTCTTGAACAGGGAAAAAGTTTTGTTCAGGCCACCATCCTAACTCAGTCCGGCTCAGCCCCACGTACCGCTGGGGCCAAGATGATCATTCTACCCGATCAATCCTTTCTGGGCACCATCGGGGGAGGATTGGTGGAAGCCAAGGTTCAGGAATTGGCGGTGGAGGTTTTTAAGACCAGACAAAGGGTAAGGAAAGAATTTAACCTTACGGGCAGTGAAGCCGGGCAGATGGACATGATTTGTGGTGGGAGGTTGGAAGTGCTGGTTGAACATCTGGATGCAACCAATGAGCAACTGCTGCCAGTCTATCAGGCTATGGTAAAGGCTATCGAAAATCGACGCAGAGTGGTACTGGTAACGCCCTTAGAAGTAACGGATAGCAGTCAAACCTTTCTGATCAAGGAAGATCATTCTATTATCGGCACCTTTACCGGACCAACAGAATGGGTTGAGAAGTTTGCCAGCTTGTCTGGTAGGTACCCGCAGGTAATCACCTTAGCGGGACAACGCTTTCTGGTGGAACCCATCACTTCCAATGGTACGGTCTATATTTTCGGTGCAGGGCATGTCTCCCAGAAATTATCCTTGCTAACTACCTTCGTGGATTTTAGGACTGTCGTGTTGGATGACCGGGAGGAGTTTGCTAACCGCGGGCGTTTTCCGTCGGTGGATGAGGTGCTGGTTCTGGAAAGCTTTGAGCAGGCCTTTAAAGATCTGGAGATTGAGCGGGATAGTTATCTGATCATTGTTACCAGAGGACATGCCTACGACAAGGCCGTGTTGGCCCAGGCTCTTCGGACCAATGCCGGTTATATCGGCATGATTGGCAGCGAGAAAAAACGGGACACCATTTACCGGGCGCTGCGGCAGGAAGGTTTTACAGAGGCAGATATGCAGCGGGTTCACTCCCCCATTGGGTTAGAAATTAAGGCGGAGACACCGGAGGAGATTGCGGTTAGCATTACAGCGGAACTCATTAAAATCCGGTCAGGACAAAGCCGATGAGTCAACGGAGAAACATTGGGGCGATTATCTTAGCGGCGGGATTTTCTTCCCGAATGGGTTCCTTTAAGCCGCTTTTACCCTTGGCAGGGAGTACAGTCATTGAGAAATCGGTGAGTGTCTTTCGGTCAATGGGTATTCAAGAGATAACCGTTGTGGTAGGTCATCGGGCTAAAGAGCTTTTACCTGTGCTAAGCAGAATGGGAGTTAACATTATTTACAACCGCGATTACGCCAGTGGGATGTTCTCTTCGGTCAAGGCAGGTGTTAGTAGCATCAAAGCTTCTGTAGAGGCCTTCTTTTTATTGCCTGGAGATATTCCACTGGTTCGACCCGCGACTGTTGCCAGATTAGTAGATGTTTACCTAAACTGTCCCTCCGGCATTATTTATCCTTGTTTCAAGGGTGAGCGAGGCCATCCGCCGTTGATCTCCGCCGGTTATCAAGCAGCCATTCTGGCCTGGGAAAAGGACGGGGGCCTACGGACTTTACTGGAAGAATTTGCAGCAGAGGCAAGGGATGTTGAAGTAACCGATCAGGGGGTGCTGCTGGATATGGATACGCCGGGCGATTATCAAAAAATCCGGGAGACTTTGCCCAGGGATACCATTCCTTCGATAAAGGATTGCTTGGCATTACTAAAAAATGCAGCGGTACCTGCTAGCGTGACCCAACACTGCCAGGCCGTAGCAAAGGTGGCAAAAAAGATAGCCCAATCTTTAGGGGATGCGGGGTATCGGTTGGACACAGACCTAATTTTAGCTGCCGCCCTGCTGCACGACATTGCCCGGGAGAAACGGGAGCACGCACAGGTGGGTGCCCAGCACCTGCGGGAACTGGGGTATCCCAGGGTGGCTGAAATTGTTGCCAGTCATATGGACCTGCCATTACTGGAAGAGGAAATTATCAACGAAGCTTCCGTCGTTTATCTAGCGGATAAGCTGGTAAAAGAAGATCGACTGGTTTTGCTAGAGCAAAGATTTCAGGAAATCTGCCAGAAATATTCCTCCGAAGAAGCGGCTTTTAATGCGGCAATCGGGAGATTGAATCAGGCGAAAAGGATTCAGCTTGCCATAGAGAGAGTGATAGAGCTTCCTTTGGAAAAGATTATTGGCCAGGGTAAGGGGTATCAAGATGGAACAAAGAATGATTTACTTAATCAGACATGGTGCTCTGGAGTCTAAAGGTGGCAAAAGGTTTATTGGGCAGATTGATTTGCCATTAAGTGAAGAGGGACTTGTCCAGGCAAAGCGGTTAGGACAGGAGCTTAGTTGCCTTCGGCTGAGCCAAATTTTTTGTAGTGATTTACAGCGTTCCCGGGAGACTGCTGAAATCATTGCCGGCAAACACAACCTTGCCCCCATCCCTTGCCCGGAATTGCGGGAAATTTGCCTGGGGGAGTGGGAAGGGCGATACTTTGAAGAGATTCGCCGCAGATTTCCGAATGAGTTTAACCAAAGGGGCAAGGATATCGTCAAGTTCTGTCCACCGGGGGGAGAAAGTTTTAATCAGTGTAGCCAGAGGGTTGTAGCCAAGTGGCAGCAAATTATGGAGAACTCCACAGGGAATATCCTAATTACCGGTCATGCAGGTGTCAACCGCTTAATTCTCTGTCATCTATTGGGTATACCTCTGGAGAACATTTTTTGCCTTAGTCAGGACTACGGTTGCCTGAACGTAATTAGTTATCGGGATCAAAAGTATCAGGTGAAAGCGCTCAATAAGGTAAGTAGGTTCAAGCGTTTACATAGCAACAATTAAATTAATCGGCAATTTGCTTCACGCCTGTGATGACGGTGCCTTGTGCAGCAGTTTTCTAAAAAGTTAAAATATTTTCTAAAAATAAAGGATTATTCAGATAGTTATAGAATAATTTTATATTAGGTTTATTACCTCCGAGCTCTGTAACCTGTGATAGTAGATTATGGTTACTGCGGCCGTTAGGGTTTATCTGGAAACGGGTAAGCCTCCCGTGTGGAAAGGATGGTAGCTTTATTAAGCTATGTCTTTAACCGCACGCTGGTGCGGTTTTTGTTTTTATATAATAGATGTAGTGTTTTGACTGTTCTCCGAGCCATATTACCTGTAAGTGTTGGCTTATGGTGTTATGGCCGTTAGGGTTAGCTGGGAAACTGGTTAGCCTCCCTTGTGGAAAGGAGAGCCTTACCTACCTGAGTCTAAACGCGGGGTTGGTTCGTGCTCCTTTTCAAGGATACTGGCCAACCCTGTTATTTTTTGACTAGATTTCCGTCGGCACCTAAAGACTTGTCGTATCTTGAAGATAGATCACAGGTAAGCAAGCACGGTTTTCTAAAGAGGTGGGTTGAATTTGATTAAATTAGGAAAATTATTGGTTTCCTTTCAACCCGGCGAGGTAGTTGGTCGCTACACACAAGGAGAAGAAGAGCTAAAAATAATTGCCGGAGCATTGGGGGATATTACGGACAGAGTATTTGATATGTACTTTGAGTTTTCCCGCTTGGCAGATGAAGGAATCCTGGTAAGGGAAGAAAAAATTTATGGCAGAAGAAATATGCGGGTTTCTTTTTATTACCCCGGAGCATTATCTGTATCAACGGTCAGGCAAGTCATTATCAATAAGCTGCTAGATGAGTATTTACATTTACCAGATTATCCGCGGCCTGGCATCTATGTGGTACAAAACAAAAGAAAAGATCTTAGCCTATTGTGCAGAACCCTGGGTAAAACAGTTTGCCGGGCTTAAATTATATTTTAGAAACTATAAAACTTCTATATAATGAAAGTATAAGAAAAACTAAGGCTTTACCTGATGGACAACCTAAAGTTCACAGGCGGGCAACGCTCAGTTTTTCTAATACTAAACATGAGGTGACGATATGGTAAGCGATTTTGTAAATGAACCCTTTCTCAATCTAACCGATGAACAGGTGGTTACTCATTTTAAAAAGGCACTGGAGCAGGTAGGGTCTCAACTTGGGGGAAATTACCCCCTAATCATTAATGGTGAAGAAATTTACACCGAAGAGAAAATCACTTCTCTGAACCCATCCTTGAGTGATCAAGTGGTTGGTTATGTTGCTAAAGCATCTCTGGAACAGGCAGAGCTGGCTCTTAGTAGCGCTGAAAAGGCTTTCGGCACATGGTCAAAGGTAAAACCGCAGGAACGAGCAGAGTATCTTTTTAAAGCCGCAGCGATCATGCGGGAAAGAAAATATGAACTTTCTAGCTGGCTGATTTACGAAGCCGGTAAAAATTGGGCTGAGGCAGATGCAGATACAGCCGAGGCTATTGATTTTTTAGAGTTTTATGCCCGGGAAATGCACCGTCTAGCCAGTCCCCAACCTCTGGTCAAAATACCCGGAGAACAAAATGAATTGGTTTATCTCCCCCTTGGAGTAGGCGTTGTTATTCCACCCTGGAATTTCCCCTTAGCGATTATGGCGGGTATGACTGCTGCGGCCATAGTAGCGGGTAACACTGTGGTTTTGAAGCCTGCCAGCAACACTCCGGTCATTGCGGCTATCTTCATGAACATTCTTAAAGAAGTAGGTTTACCGGAGGGTGTGGTAAACTATCTGCCGGGCAGCGGCGGGACCATTGGTGATTTCCTGGTCAGCAGCCCCAAAACGAGATTTATTAACTTTACCGGTTCCAAGGAAGTAGGCTTAAGAATTAATGAGTTGGCTGCCAAAATGGTTGCGGGGCAGCGGCATATTAAACGCGTTACTGCCGAAATGGGTGGTAAAGATTGTATTGTTGTAGACAACACTGCAGATATAGAGGCGGCGGCCACAGCAATTGTTGCTTCCTCCTTTGGTTTTCAAGGGCAGAAATGTTCTGCTTGCTCCCGGGCCATCATTGTTAAAGATGTATACGACCAAGTGGTTCAACTAGTGGTGCAAAAAGCTGCACAGCTGACCATTGGTACGGCTGTCGAGAATTACCCCGTTGGCCCTGTTACAGATAAAAGTTCCCTAAATAGAATTAAGTCCTATATAGAAACAGGTAAAAATGAAGGGGACCTGTTGTTGGGGGGTAATACGCTGGAAAGTATGGGAGGCTACTATATTGAGCCTACTATCTTTGGTAATGTCTCACCCAACGCTGTCATTGCCCAGGAAGAGATATTCGGGCCGGTACTGGCTGTAATCAAAGCAGACGATTTCAACCAGGCCCTGGAGATTGCCAATAACACTGAATATGGCCTGACGGGAGCATTATTTTCCCAGGATCGCAGCCATTTAGAAAGGGCCAGAAGTGAGTTCCATGTAGGAAATCTATACTTTAACCGTAAATGTACTGGTGCTTTGGTGGGAGTTCATCCCTTTGGTGGATTCAACATGTCCGGTACCGATTCTAAAGCAGGTGGCCGGGATTATTTGCTGTTGTTTACACAGGCAAAGGTGGTTTCCGAAAAGCTCTAATCCTGTTTTGTACCTTATTTTAATTCGCTTTCATGTAATGTTAATATAAACGCGCCTGTTCCCCCGGCCTGAACCGGGGGACTTTTTTTGCCTTTAATGAAGTATGATTTCTTCTGGTTGTGCGTCCTGATAAGTGCTTGCCCAGGAATTTTTTAACCAGGAGTTATCCTCCATTAGTTTCGGGAGCAGTTCCTTAACCTCGCTGACCAATAGCGCAATTTGTGGATAGGCCTGTAATGTTCCTCTCACCACGATGGGGCGTCCAAAGCTAACCCACTTAAGACGTCGGGAAGTAAAACCGCCGATTTTCATGAGTGTGTTAATCGTCCCCAAAGTACTCACCATCAGCAGTTCATGTGGGTTACCTCCCGCTAATCTATGCATATCGCGAATCGCCGGAACCACAACCGGGCTGGCATATTGGCAACTGAGGGTATAAACGTTGTTGCCCCATTCATCGGTGCCAGCATAAATAATCCTGCCGTAATCAGCTTTGGTAATGTTATCAAACTTTTTCATTTTAAATAACTCTGCCGGCTGGGGGCTTCCTTCTTGGGGTAGGACATTTAGGTGGATGCCCGCAGCGGTTTGTACAGAGTGAGCTCCTCCGACATCATAGTAAATAATTAACATCAACACATCACCTCATCTACTAGCCTACCCAGATTGATACTGATTAGTAATTTTTAGATAGGTACGGCTGACATTTCTAATCAAATTCTAATGTTCTACTAATTAGGCTCTAGCTTTCCCTTCCTATAATAATCTTGTAAATAAAAACTTGCTTGGAGGGGTTACAAAATGACATTTAATTTAAATCACATTGACGAATTAAAGAAAAGAGCCAACGTGAGTTACGGAGATGCCAAAGAAGCACTGGAACAATGTAACGGTGATTTACTAGAGGCCTTAATTTATTTGGAACAACAAAACAAAATTAAACCGGAACAAAATGATAGTTGTACTTTTCTTACCAAATGCAAAAATCTGCTTAAAAAAGGAAACAACACCCGGTTTGTGATTACGAAGAAAGGCAGCACAGTTCTCGATTTGTCGGTAACCGTCTCCGTTATCATAACAGCATTTGCCTCCTACATCGTTATTCCGGTACTTCTATTGGCTTTGTTTACCGGGCATAGAATGAAGTTTGAAGGGAAAGCTGGAGACGACAGTACGGTAAATAAAGCATTTACTAAATTATCCAATGCAGTTGATTTGGCTAAAAAGAAATTAATGGATGAAGAACCCACTGTAACTCAGCAATAAATTTGTTCAGTTTACTGAAAAGGGAGTGGCGCAAAACTGCTTTTTTGCACCACTTCCTTTTTCATTATGTCCTTTGCGCCATGAACGGGTATAATGACAGTATTGTTTGCACTTTTAATATGATTTTGGAGGAATTTTAATGAATGAACAAAAAATTCTTCTCATTGAGGATGAAGTGAAAATATCTCGCTTTTTGGAACTGGAACTGAAGCATGAAGGATATCAAGTTGAGCAAGCCTATGATGGCAGAACCGGGTTGACAAAAGCACTGGATGGAGACTTTGCTTTAATTATCTTGGATATCATGCTGCCTTCTATCAACGGTTTGGAAATATTAAGAAGAATACGGAAAAACTCAGATATTCCTGTGATTATGCTGACAGCTAAGGATGAGACGATGGATAAGGTCATGGGATTGGATATGGGTGCGGATGACTATATTACCAAACCTTTTGCCATCGAGGAACTGTTGGCAAGAATTAGAGTTGCTTTAAAGAGAAAAGCACAAGTCATGAAAAGTAGCCTTTTAGAGGTAAATGAGTTACGACTAGATTTGGACAAGTACTCGGTTTCCTATAACCAGCACCCGATTGAATTAACCAAAAGAGAATTTGATTTACTGAAATATCTTTTGGAAAACAAGAACATTGTCCTCACCAGGGAAAAACTTGTTGAAGCAGTCTGGGGGTATGATTATATGGGGGATACCAACATTGTAGATGTATACATTAGATACCTCAGGAGTAAAATTGATGATCGATTTAACCACAAGATCATTCATACGGTCCGAGGGGTGGGATACCTGCTAAAAGATGAAGAATAAACGGTCTCTATGGAAAATATTACGGCAAGTAATAAAGATTTTATTTAGACTGTTGATGATGTTGTTTAAAGTTATACCGCTAGCCCTCAGCAAATTTCATAAGTGGTTAGTTAAACGGCTGCATTTTTCGATTACCTTTAAAATTACCACGATGTACGCCCTTATTTTTACCTTTGTGCTGCTGCTTTTTAACACGGGGATCTGTGCTGCCACAATGGCCTATTTGGGAGTGGATGCTGCTGAAGAGTTAGATAAGAATTATCAAATTGTCACGTCTTATCTAACAGAATCTACAGAAATACCCAGCGAGAATATTGAATACTTGGCCAAACTGGAGCAGGTGGAGATCACTCTATTTAATGAAAACCAAAAAGTTTTATATACAACCGGGGGAAACACCATCCCAGCATTCTATGATCAAACGAATCACGTTAATTTTGAAGGGAAATATTTTCTTTCGTTCAACAGGAATTACCTCCCGAGCAATCATTTCTACACGGCGATCCCTTATCAGACGGGTTTGGCCATAGTTTTACAGGATACGATGTTTTGGAACTCAAATAATATTCACATTCAAATCACCCATCATTTGTTGAAGGAAACCATTAGTGTCGGGGTTCTAGTTTCCGTACTTTTTACCCTAACGGTCGTAGCCATCATGATTGTGATAATCATCGGTTGGAGAACAAGCAAAAGGATGCTTAAACCAGTAGAGGTAATGACCAAAACTGTGAAAAATATAACCGTTAATGCTTTAGATACCCGGCTGGATGTTACAGGTTCACAGGATGAACTTAAAGAATTGGCGGAAACCTTTAACAGTATGCTGGATCGGATACAATTTTCCTACGAACAACAAAAGCAATTTGTTTCAGATGCTTCTCACGAGCTAAGAACCCCCATAGCGGTCATTCAAGGGTATGCCAATTTGTTAGATAGATGGGGTAAAAATGATCAATCAATTCTTGAAGAGTCCATCGGCTCTATTAAAACAGAAGCCATCAACATGCAAGAACTGGTAGAAAAACTTTTGTTTTTAGCCAGAGGAGATAAGAATTCTCAAAAGCTAGACAAAAAAGCATTTTCGCTACAGGAACTTATCGATGAAGTTAGCAAAGAATCCAAGTTAATTGCCCAAGACCATGAATTTATATCCGAGCGCTGCGAGGATATCGTTATTCAGGCAGATCGCAAGCTGCTGAAAGAAGCAATGCGGGTTTTTATTGATAATAGTATTAAATACACCCCGAAGGGTGGCAAAATAATCATTAATTGCTACTCTCAAAATGACAAGGCGGTGCTCACCGTTGAGGATAGCGGTATTGGTATTGCCCAGGAAGATTTGCCGCATATATTTAATCGCTTTTATCGGGCGGATAAATCAAGGACAAAACAAACAGGTGGAACGGGTTTGGGCTTAGCCATTGCCAAAAGAATTATCCAGATGCATGGTGGGAATATTGAAGTAACAAGCAAAATGAATGAAGGCACCAAGATTAGGATCTCTTTACCCAAATAAGATAGAATTAGGGATCATTAAGAAAGCATAGAATGTAACGATAAAGTGAGCAGATAGTAAAGGATGATGGAAGAAGACTAGATTTTAGTCACTCCTTGCCAAGAGAAGGGGTGACTTTCTATGAATCTAGAGGTGTAAAGTAGGCTGCTGCACGACTGGCTTTTTAGAGACGAACTCTATATAATAAGAATAGAGTTGTAAGGTGGTGACAGTGTGCAGGAGAAAATAGCCCAGTATAAAGCCGATATTTTTAAAGCAATTGCTCACCCAACCCGTATCCGTATTTTGGAGTTGCTGCGGAACGGTGAACACTGTGTTTGTGATATTTTTGAACAACTTAACGTAGAGCAGGCAAATACCTCACAACACCTGGCACTTATGAAAAAACAGGGCGTACTTCAAAGTAGAAAGGAAGGTCTGCGGGTTATCTATAGTATCAAGTATCCCGAGATTATTGAGCTGTTGAAGCTGGCCGATCAAATATTGTTTAAGCAAGCCAATGAAACCATGAAAGCCTTTGAAAATTTCACAGAGAAATAAGCTATCAACGATGGCTATTTTTCACTTTCAGAAAGTATAAAAAAACTTGGCACAAGCCAAGTTTTTTTAATGTACACACCCCAGAGTTCTTTAAACTCTGGGGTGAAGTGTTTGTAAAGAGGGCTAGCTACAGCTAGCCTCGGGTTAATTTCAAGAGTATGGGGGATTTACTTTGTTCAGCCTGTTCGGAATTAATATCATTACCAAACACCGGCTGAATACTTAAGAAAATCAAAAGGCTAAATAAAATAATTGCTAAAATACCTATGGGTTTTAGTTTGGTTTGACCTTTAGAGTCTGTCTTCTTCATGATGTCGTTTGCCTCCAAGTTTAATTTTTTGTGACGAGGAATATTCTACCACAAAAAGTTGTCTAACCATTAAAAGTTCTAATTTTAAAATTAGTCTAAACAATATAGTGTGCTTTCCTCCTGCGACTACCCGAAGGCAAAAGGCAGCAAGTTACTTTAATCATAGAAAGAATCACCCATGTAATTCCAATTGAATAACCTATTCTCAAGTAATTCATTGAGGGAGGGAGACCCATGTAACAGTCCCTTTCTCGGATTGGTTCTTTCAATTAGGACTACAGGCAGCAGGGTGGTCTACTGCGGCACTTGCAGTTTCGCTTAGGGATGAAAGCTTGTTTTCCGATCTTGGGACAATACGTGTCCCTACTTTAATTCTTCATGGTATTCATGACAAAGTTTGTCCATTCCCCTTGGCTGTAGCACAACATGAAGGAATTATGAACTCTAAGCTTGTGCCGTTTGAGTATAGCGGTCATGGGCTGTTTTGGGAAGAGCGGGATAAATTTAACAGGGAATTAGCACAATTTATTGGATAAATGCCATAGTAATATCAAGGAAACAATGGTAGGGTTAAAGCAAAATTAAAAGCACTAATACCCAGAAAAAAAGGGTGTTAGTGCTTTAGTAAGGGAAATGATCTACAATTTAAATTTATTGGCCATTTCTTGGAGTGAATTAGCCAGGCCGGTGAGTTGATCTACCGAGGAGGCGACTTCTTCCATTGCCGCCGTTTGTTCCTCTGACATGGCTGCAACATTTTGAACAGAATGAGCGATTTCTTCAATGGCTGAAGTGACCTTCTGTGTTTCTGTAGCAAGACCCTTGACGGTATCGATAATATGATTAAATAATTGCCCTACCTCGCCAATTACTTGGATGCCTGTTTGGACATCCTGTGTACTACTGGTAATGGCTTCCACAGCACGTTCGGATTCTTGGTTCATATTGCTAATCAGGGCATAAATATCTTTAGAGGCTCCGGCAGACTGTTCCGCCAATTTGCGGACTTCTTCTGCTACCACTGCAAATCCACGACCGTGTTCGCCCGCTCGGGCGGCTTCAATAGCTGCGTTTAATGCTAATAGGTTGGTTTGTTCTGCGACGGCGTTGATTAAGTCAACAATTTTAGTGACTTCTGTGGATGTATTATTTAATCCTTGAATAACCTCATTGACACTGCTGGTGGATTGTTCTATGGAAGCCATCTGCAGGTGGATTTTCTCGATTCCTTCCGCACCTTGATCTGCAAATTTATAGGCTTTGGTGGAAGCCTCATCAATGCGAGAGGTGTTATGGGAGACTTCCTCCGCTTGCGTTGCCACATTGCTAACACTGGCTGTCATTTCACTGATACTGGCGGAGGTTTGCTGGGAATTAGCAGAGAGTTGTTCTGCAGAAGTGGCTACAATTTGTGCCTTGTCTAGCACCCCAATCATGAGAACCCGGATACTTTCGGTCATTTTGTTCATAGCTTGAGACAGGTCACCCAATTCATCCTTACTCTTAAGCTCAATTTTCTGCGTTAAATCGCCGCCGTTTTGGGACATGTCATTTAGCTTGTTAAGCACGGTTTTGATGGGGTGAATAATCCCCGCCCGTGTAAACCAGAAAATGAGGGCCAAGGTGGCCAGAGCCACAAGTAAGTTGATTGCCAGTATGATATTGGTTTCATAGGCAATTGTTTGTTCAACATCATCTACATAAATACCAGTATTAATGATCCAATTCCAGGGGGCAAAAAGTTTATGATAGCCACGTTTTGGATAGGCCTCTTTGGTGCCGGGCTTAGGAAACCAGAAATCCTCAAAGTGACCTTGATCTTTGTTTTTAATAGCACCATCCACAAAATCCCGCACTAAGTATTTTCCCTTTGCATCCTGAGTATCGTGGCGGTTGGTGCCATCTAAGGCGGGGTCAACCGGATGCATTACCACGATATAATCAGTGTTATCTATCCACAAATAACCGTCTTGGCCGTACTTAATGGTTTTTATAGCTTCTTTGGCTTGCTCTTGGGCCTCTAGGGTGGACAATAGGCCTTTTTGCTCAAGACCATGATAATAACTAACGATGGAATAGCCAGATTCCACGAGGGCTTTGATTTGAGTATCCTTTTCTTTGTGGATCTCACTCTTGATCTGAGGCAGTATGAATAAAAGATTTGCCAGACTAAACAAGATAATGGGTATAATACCAATAAGCATTAATTTAGACTGAATTTTTAAGTTTATCTTGCTCAAGGTCTTCATTTGACTTCCTCCCCCACATATTCAATGGTATAGAATATACTACCATAAAATTATTGTTCGAGTACAAAATATCACATTAAATTTTCATTACATCTTTAGAGGTCCAAAATGAAGGAAGCAACGTATTTAGAGTTGTCTAATGACTTAATTCTAGATTAAAATAGAATGCAGGCTTACAATCACGTTTTTGTAAGTTTCGGGTTTTCTAACCATGTGCAGTACGCTGAATGAAACGGAGGATGCTATAAACAGCATGAGCGAAATACAAAATGAGATTCAAAGAAGAAGAACCTTTGCCATTATCTCTCACCCCGATGCCGGCAAAACGACGCTGACCGAGAAACTGCTCCTGTATGGTGGCGCGCTGCGGTTGGCTGGTAGCGTGAAGTCACGTAAATCCAAACAGCATGCAGTGTCCGACTGGATGGAACTAGAGAAGCAGCGGGGTATCTCGGTAACCTCCAGTGTGCTGCAGTTTGATTATCAAGGACATAAAATTAACATCTTGGATACGCCGGGTCACCAGGACTTCAGTGAAGATACCTACCGCACGTTAATGGCAGCCGACAGTGCCGTCATGTTAATTGATGCTGCCAAGGGGGTAGAGGAACAAACAAAAAAACTGTTCCATGTCTGCCGACAGCGGGGGATTCCGATCTTTACCTTTATTAATAAAATGGATCGCCATGGCAAAGAGCCATTGGATTTATTAGATGAACTGGAAAAGGTACTTAACATCAAATCCTACCCCATGAACTGGCCTATTGGCCGGGGACGAGATTTTAAGGGTATTTATGAGAGATCCACTTCTAAAATTGAGCTATTTTCAGGTAACGGACATGGGGCCACCGTCGTGGCCACGAAAACCGGGGATCTGTCCGACCCAGCCATTGTGGGAGCTATGGACCAGTCGACCTATCAATTATTAAAGGACGACCTAGAACTATTAGATTTAGCTGGGGATGAATTTGATTTGGCCATGGTGGCTCGGGGGGAACTGACTCCGGTATTCTTCGGCAGTGCCTTGACTAATTTCGGGGTGGAGGCATTTTTACATTCCTTTATTAAGATGGCCCCAGCCCCCCATGAGAAAAACTCCAGTGTAGGGATAATTCAACCTGAGCAGCAAGAGTTTTCTGGGTTTGTCTTCAAAATTCAGGCGAATATGGACCCGTCACACCGGGATCGACTAGCCTTTGTTCGGATTTGCTCCGGCGTGTTCAACCGGGGTATGATGGTAAAACATGTCCCCACTGGTAAAGTTATTCGTTTATCTCAATCCAAGCAATTTATGGCTCAGGATGCCTCTACCATCGATGAAGCCTACCCGGGTGATATCATTGGTATTTTCGATCCAGGTATTTTCCGTATCGGTGATACCCTAACAGAAAAAAGTAACTTTACCTATGAGGCTATTCCAAAGTTTTCACCGGAATTGTTTGCTCGGGTGCACCTGAGGGATGCCATGAAACGCAAGCAGTTTGTTAAGGGGATAGAACAACTTACCAATGAAGGAGCGGTGCAGCGTTTTCGCTACCCCGACATTGGCCTGGAATCTCCCGTTTTTGGGGCGGTGGGGATATTGCAGTTTGAAGTACTGGAATATCGCCTAACCCATGAGTATGGTGTGGATATCAGTATCGAGCACTTGCCTTACACCATGGCTCGCTGGGCGATGGGGGAGAACCTGACGGCCCGTTCCCTCAAGAGTATGGACAATCTGGTGCTGCTGGATGATGACGATTATTTTGTGGTCCTTTTCCGCAATCAATGGGCCTTTAACTGGGAGGCTGAGCGGCATCCAGAGGTTACTTACTTGGAACATCCACCCATTAGAGGAGCAGACGCTACTGCTGAGGGGGCCTAGCAGGTGACCAGCATTTACTAGATAGTGCATCTACACAGATTTAAACTACACCCTTTTGGGTGTAGTTTTTTTGGCTTGTCGGTTTTAAGATGGTTTGAGAAAAAGGTTTAATGCATATAGCTAAAAATTGTGTAATAAATGTAATTTAGATTATGCTCATAATCTACATTTTAAAAAATTTCAGTAATAAAATGTTAAAAAACCAAAAGAATACTCCGTAAATAGCCCCTACTGTCGTAAGTACAATAATCCACGTTATTATATCAGGTATACTCATTCCAAAAGTGATTTTATATTGTTCAGCCAAGCATAAGACCGACACCACTGCTCCACCAATTGTAAAAAAAAGTAGATTTTTTGCAAATAGATTCTTCTTTCTTTCAAGTAAATGCGGTAAAAACTTTTGCAAATATTTATATTGAATAAAGTCTAAAATTGCAGTCAGCAGAACTAACCACAGAAATCCAATTGGTGGCGGAAAGTCCGCACCTGCAAGAAGGATTGCAGTCCAGCCACAAAAAAACAATATAGTGTTTATCCGAATAACTTTTAAATTGCTCAAACCATCATCTCCTCTTTTGTTATATAAATAATCAAAGAATCATATGTTTCTCACACTTGTATAAGCAAGATAAGATTAACATATTCTAAGGTTTTTATAGTGTTTTCATGCTCCCCAAGAGTCTATGCAAAGTGAGGAATATACTGCCCTATAGTATTTAATTAGATCTAACGATGACATTTTTAATTTCTCCAGTTAAAGTCCTGCTAAAGAAGTTACACAGCAGTTTCAGGCCATTTTCGGTCATAATGGATTCTGGGTGAAATTGAACCCCTTCCACTGGATAGAGTTTATGTCGGATAGCCATAATTTCTCCTGTCGATGTTTCCGCACTGACAGTTAGGCATTGAGGCAAGGTTCTAGGTTCCACCGTCAAGGAATGATAACGCGTCACTTGAAGGGGGTTTGGCAGATTAGCAAAGCAGCCTGCACCATCGTGAAAAATCGGGCTTACTTTGCCGTGGGTGGGTTGCAGGGATTTTACTATCTCTCCGCCAAAGGCCTGGGCAATGGCTTGGTGCCCTAGACAAACCCCTAAAATAGGGATGAGCCTATGAAAGCGGTGAATTACTTCCAGAGAAATCCCTGCTTTAGATGGGTTACCCGGACCCGGGGAGATCAGCAGATGATCAGGGCGCAGGTGATGTATGTCTTCAATTGTTATTTCATCGTTACGGTAAACACGGACATCCTCACCCATTTGCAGCAGATATTGCACTAAGTTATAGGTAAAGGAATCATAGTTATCTATAAGCAACACCATATCATTTACTCCTTCCAAGTAACGGGCACCCACCCACGCAGAGAATTAATCAGCCAAACTCGGCTAGCATACAATAAGTCCTGCTTTGTTAACACTCCTTCAACAATTTCTCCCTGGGCTAGGAGTTCTTCACGGAAAACCCCGGGTAGCAAGCCACAAGAAACCGGGGGTGTTATCTTTTTACCGTCAATTTCCAACACAACATTGCCAATGGTAAACTCTGTCAACTCATTGGCTTCGTTCCAAAGCAATACATCAAAAGCTTGGGGTCTGACCCTCTTATGTTTTTGGTAAAGCTCCCGGTTTGTTGTCTTATGATAGTGGAAGCGATCGTGCTGGTTAATGGGCTGCTCTGCCAGAGTAACCATCCGGTTAATGTCAGCACTATCTGGAGTGAAGAGGCTAGATTCAATACACACCCCGCCTTCCTCAGACAGTAGTAGACGAACGCGGTGGCTTGCGCCAGGGTAAACCCCGGCATGGGCTGTTAACTTTTGGCGTATTTCTTGTTCTGAAAAAGAATAGCCAAAGTAATCCGCTGAACCTTGCAGTCGGTTAAGATGGCGTTCTAGGTAGGCATAAACACCGTTTTGAAGGAGCAGTGTTTCCAATAAATCAAACTTAACTTTTTGTACTTTCAACAAAGCGGCTTTAGCAAGGATTTCGTCATATTCCCCTTCAGTGGTGGAGTCCCAGGTAATCCCTCCCCCCACCCCATATTGGGCAGTATGGGCTGTCGTATCTAAAACAACAGTTCGAATGGGTACACTAAAGACTGCTTTGCCCTTCGGCGATAGGTAGCCGATTGCACCACAGTATACTTCCCGGGGTGTTTGTTCTAGCTCAGCAATAATTTTCATAGTGCTTACCTTGGGTGCGCCGGTAATAGAGCCGCATGGGAATAACCCTCGCATTACATCTACCATAGTAGTTTCTGGACGGCAGTCGGCCTGAATGGTGGAGGTCATCTGGTAGACAGTCGGATATTTTTCAATTTCAAAAAGTTTAGTCACTCTCACAGTACCGAGTTTGGCTAACCGTCCTAAATCATTACGCAGCAGATCAACTATCATAAGATTTTCCGCCCGATTTTTTTCACACGCTATTAGTTGGTCTTTCAAGGCTTGATCTTCTGCCAAGGTATAGCCGCGCTTGACGGTGCCTTTCATGGGCTTAGTCGTTAAGATGCTGTTTTCCCGGCGAAAAAATAGCTCCGGAGAAGCAGATAAAATCCGGAAGCGCCCCATATTCAAGTACGCTGAAAACTGACCTTGTTGAGATTCGCTGAGGCGGTGATAGAAAGCCATATCGTCACCTTGGAAATTTGTCTTAAGTCGGATGGTGTAGTTAACTTGATAGGTGTCACCCTGCTCAATGGCCTCTTTGATTCGTTCAATGCGCTGTCTGTACTCAGACTTTGTTATATTGGGTTCCCAGTTGCCTGTTTTGTACCAACCAGATGTTGTCGGGAATTTCTCAATGAATTCTTGTTCTGTAAACAGGGCAAACCAAAGCAGCGGCATGGCGGGCTTTGCACAGACCTGATAGGCAGGGTCGAAGGCTGGAGCTGCTTCGTAGGATAGATAGCCCGCAGCATACAGCCCACCATTTACTGCCTCTTCCACCTCTGTCAGTGCAGGAACAATTTCTGCCGGGTCATGGGCAGTAATGATTTTTAAGGGGGTGCTAAAGCGAAGGGGCTTGCCGCCCAGTTCCTTTTCCTTAAATTCAAATATTAATTCGATATTATTGGGGGGGATTAGATTCATAATAAAGCGTGTAAAGCCTCCATTCATAAAGAGCTTAAAACTTGAGAAATTAAAGCACAACATTAATTTTTACCTAAGTTAACTCAGTTGACAAGGCCTTTATAAATTATTTCTAGTTTGCGTCTAAAGACTTGGTGCACCCTATAGGGCATAACCTTATAGGTCACAAGCAGGCAGGCAAGCCAAATTTTCTAACTTGAATTTGCAGAAATTAAGGTATAAAATAACCTGGAAAATACACACAAAATAACTAGCAATATTATACAAAGGCAGGGGAAACTTTTTGAATATAGCGCAAAGATTGGACCGACTGCCCGTTGTTCCCATGCACTGGCACATATTACTGGCCACGGGTATTGGCTGGCTTTTTGATTCAATGGATGTAGGATTGGTATCCTTTGTGATGCCTGCCCTACAAAAGGATTGGGGCCTGTCACCCACAGAACTGGGGTTAATCGGCAGTGTGGGTATGGTGGGTATGGCCGTGGGGGCCGCTTTTAGTGGTATGCTGGCGGATAAATACGGTCGGCGCCAAGTCATCTTACTAACGCTGGTTTTATTTGGTTTAGCTACGGGCTTCGCGGGTATGGCCACGGGACTAACCATGATGTTATTTGCCAGGTTTTTGGTGGGGCTGGGACTTGGCGGAGAATTACCTGTGGCTTCCACCCTGATTAGCGAGATATCTCCCCGCTCGGTGCGTGGGCGTTTTGTTGTGTTATTGGAAAGCTTCTGGGCCTGGGGTTGGATTTTAGCAGCTTTGGTAGCATATCTATTGGTACCCGAATATGGTTGGCGGGTGGCCTTTTATATTGGGGCAGTTCCAGCATTGCTGGCGGTATTTTTAAGAAGAGCGATACCGGAGTCACCACGATTCTTAGTGCAAAGAGGCTATTACCAAGAGGCCGATGACATTGTCTGCCGGATGGAACAACAGGCCGGAATTAAATTGACGGAAGAAGAAAAGGTGCAGAGTTTTACTGAGAACAAGGGCATAACCTTCCGTGAACTTTGGTCAAGCACCCTGTGGCGACGTACCCTAACCCTTTGGATCCTTTGGCTGGGGATAAATTTCGGCTACTATGGTTTTGTTATGTGGATTCCGACACTCCTGGTGGGCAAGGGCTTTCTTATTATTAAGAGTTTACAATTTGTTCTTCTAATGACTTTGGCCCAAATACCAGGTTATTTTACCGCCGCCTACCTTATTGAAGTGATTGGTCGGAAGAAGGTCTTATTTATTTACTTGGCGGGTACTGCAATTGCTGCTCATTTCTTCGGTCAAAGCGAGACTGTCAGAGAGATTTTAATCGCGGGTAGTTTGTTATACTTCTTTAGCTTAGGGGCCTGGGGAGCCGTCTATGCCTATACACCGGAGAACTACCCCACCAACTCCAGGGGAACCGGTGTTGGCTGGGCTGCCGCCATTGGTCGTCTGGGAGCCATTGCGGCACCGTATCTGGTAGGTATGGTCTATCAAATGATGGGCGCACAAAGTGGTTATACGGCTGTTTTTTGGATGCTGACACTGGTATTTGCCCTTACTGCTCTGGCTGTCTTTTTTCTGGGGACAGAAACCTTGGGTCAGACGTTGGATTAGAGGCTTAGTGGTTTAATTATTTTTAATAAACTGAAAGGGCTAGGGCCAATTGATTGGCTAAGCCCTTTCGGTTTATTTACAGTATTGCAAAATGTCTAAATATTATATTTTTACTGTTATTTAGCATAAATAACAGTGATTGGCAGGCGTTTTTCAATTTCCGTCGAACATTCGATTTATAGGTGCTATGGATAATAACCTGGAGGGAACGTGAAATGAATTTTACAGTTAGAGTGAAGTTGCTGCTTGGATTTGGATTACTCCTGGCCATGTTAGTGGGTTTAGGTATCTTTTCAACGTACGCCTTAAAAAATCTCAATGATATAACAGATGAAATAGCTGAAGGGTGGCTGCCTGGTGTGCAACAGATTGAGATGACCAGCAACTTAGTGGCAGTCCACAGAGTTAAAGAATTTAGACATCTCGTAGCAACCGACCCAGGAGAACTGGCCTTAATGGAAGACGAAATGGCTACGGCTAAAAAAGAAATAGAAACCACTTTGGTCCTTTACGAAAAGACAATTTCAAGTGACTACGAGCGTAATATATTTAATAAAGTAAAAACCAGTTTAGGCACCTACTATGAATTAAACCAAAAGATTATTCAGTTATGTAAAGAATCAAAAAATGCTGAAGCTATGAGTATCATGCAAAATGATTCACTGCAAAGCTTTAACACCTTGAATACAGATTTAACCGAATTGGTTAAATATAACCAAGATAATGGTTTAAAGGCAGCACAAACGGCAGAACAAATTTATACTGCATCTAAAGCGACTCTTAGCCTGTTAATAATGATGGCTTTTTTAATCGGAGCTGTAACAGCGTTGTTATTAAGTCGTAACATTCGTATTTCTCTAAAACAAATTGAGAGTGCTGCCAACCAGCTTGCTGTTGGTGATATCACAGGTGCAGATATTGTCATAAAAAACAAAGATGAGATTGGTAACTTAGCGATTGCATTTAATAAAATGAAAAACAACCTGAAAGATGTTCTGGTTCAAGTAACTACTTCGGCCAAGGAAGTATCCGATACAGCTACGGGACTTACCAGTCAGGCAGAGCAAACATCTGCAGCGGCCACCGAAAATGCGGCTACGGTAGAAGAAATTGCCTCTACTGTTGATCAGGTTGCCAACAATGCAAGTAATGTTGCCGAAGCTGCGCAAAGAATATCCAGTAGTGCATCAACTGGTGTTACTAGCATTGAGCAGGTAAATGAACAAATAAATACTATCAGTAACTCAAGCGAAAAGGCTAACCTGGTGATGCAAGAACTCTCTAATACTCTGCATAAGGTTAATCAAATAGTTGATGTAATTACGGGTATTGCTGATCAAACCAATCTATTAGCACTGAATGCGGCTATTGAAGCTGCCAGGGCCGGGGAGCAAGGCCGGGGTTTTGCAGTGGTTGCTGAAGAGGTAAGAAAATTAGCAGAGCAGTCATCGGTTGCTGCCAAGGAAATTTATTCGTTAATCAACAATGTTCAATCCGAATCAAGAGTAGCCGTTGAGGCCATGGAAAAGGGAAATCTGGAGGTTAAAAAAGGGGTTAGAGTAGCAACTGAGGCCGGGGAAATATTACAAGCCATTTTAGGTGAAATCAGTGACCTTTCGTTTAAAATTGAGGATGTAGCCGCTGCTGCGGAACAAGTTGCTGCAGGTGTGCAAAATGTAGCAAGTTCTACTGAAGAACAAACTGCTGCCATGGAAGAGGTATCTGCGGTCACCGCGGATCTCAAGAGGATAGCAATAAACATGAATGACCTAGTAGATAAATTTAAGATATAACCAATGCTAGAGTGGCTGGCCTATCTGGGGCCAGCTATTTTTTTGCAGGTCAGAAACTATAAGAATTTCTGATTTGCCTAAGGGTAAACTCAAGCTACCGCCGGTGTCTAAAACCTGACCTATTCTAAAGCCACAACCTAGTAGGTTCACAGGCAGGTAAACAAGGCTAATTTTTCTAATTTGCCAACCATGGTGAAATGATGTGGAGCGCTTTGATACAAAGGGTTAAGGTGGTGCTCACCTCTTATACCGGGTATAAGCACTATGTATTTTACATTAGACTAGACAATTCTTATAATCTAATTAATAAGTGAACGAAATAACATACACATTTTTATACTTCTTATCAAAACATAAAAAGTTTTCAAGGAGGAACAATTCATGACTTGTAGTTGTAGTAATGCTATTTATGACTTGATTATTATAGGGGGGGGGCCAGCCGGACTCTCCGCCGGTATCTATGGTGCCAGAGCTCGTCTGAAGACTGCTGTTTTAGAGAAAGCAGCGGTTGGTGGACAGGCTTTTACAACTCGTGAAATTGTAAATTTTCCGGGCTTTAAGAGCACATCCGGGCCCGAATTAATGAAAACGATTGCTGCCCATGCTAAGGAATTTGGTACAGAGGTTATCAAAGCGGATGTTACGGAAATAGATTTAAGCGGCGAAATTAAGGTTATTACTACTAAAAAAGGTCAGCAATATCAGACTCGTGCTGTCATTTTGGCTCCTGGTTCACAGCCCCGGTTATTGAATATTCCCGGTGAAAAGGCTATGCGGGGAAATGGTGTATCTTACTGTGCTACCTGCGATGCCGAGTTTTATTCCGACTTGGATGTAGTGGTAGTTGGTAATGGGGATGCTGCCATTGAGGAAGCCATGTACATCACCAAATATGCCCGCAAAGTAACCATTATTGTTATTCACGATGAGGGCGTTGTGGATTGCAACAAAGCCAGTGCAGAAAAGGCTTTTAATAATCCCAAAATTGAATTTGTCTGGAACTCCGTTTTGAACGAAATAAAGGGCAAAGGCGAAGTTGAGTCTGTTGTTATTAAGAATTTAAAAACGGGTGAGCTAACAGAGCAAGTTGCCCATGGCGTGTTTATTTATGTTGGCATGATTCCCGGAACCGCGTTTCTACAAGGCCAAGTTGAGCTAGATGAAAGGGGCTATATTGTAGCAAACGAACAGATGGAAACTTCTGTGGAAGGTGTATTTGCCGCCGGAGATGCAAGAGTAAAATACCTCCGTCAAGTGGTAACAGCTGCTAATGATGGTGCGATAGCAGCGGTGTCTGCGGAAAAATATTTAGAAGAAGAACAGAGCTTTAAAGAGGAAGTAGTAAATGCCGAAAAACCGGTTCTTCTAACCTTTTGGAGTCCGGCAAGCCAAGAAAGTATTGACCTGGCCAGCAGATTGGAAGTGTTAAATACGGCAGCCGGTGGACAATATAAGATTGTTAAGGTAGATGTGTCCCGCAAGAAACGTGTTGCTCAGAAATATAATGTTACTCAGATTCCTACCGTTTTATGGCTGGAAAAAGGTGACCTTAAAATGCAACTTAGTGGAGTTACAGAGGATAGTGGTTTAAAAGCACAGCTAAATCTCTAAAATAGGGTGTAGATAAATATGGGTTATGAGAGATTTCAACGCTTAACGGCAGAAGATTTTGATACTCATATATTTGATAACGGTACTCCCTCACTGGTGTTCTTTGCTGCTAAAAGATGCGAGATTTGCAAAGAACTGCTACCTATAATGGAAGAATTGGTTGATGATTATAGCGATAAGCTACATGTGTATTTTGTTGATGTCGATGAATATGTCGAGCTACACAAAAGATTTCGTTTAAGAGGCATTCCCCAGTTGTTAATCTTTAATCATGGTGAATTAAAGAACCGTGTAGGCGGTCTACATGAAAAGGAAGAAATAATCGAAGTAATTGATAGTTCACTCTATGAAGAATAAGTGAACTTGCCCCTAGGACAAAAACCTCCTGGACTTTCCGGGAGGTTTTTAAAAATAATCAAGTAAGGAGCATTAGGATATGGAGGTTAATACACAGACAATCATTCAAAACAGAGAAATATCCTTTGCCAAAAAAGGAATCGGCTGGGGACTTCTGGCCGGTGCGTCCTGGGGATTGGATGCTGTCCTGATGGGCATGGCCTTGGCTTTAGCCCCCTTTACCAATACACTTAGTCTCTTTGCCGCACCCTTAGTGGCATCCTGTTTACACGATGGATTTTCTGGGACATGGCTTTTCATAAAAAATGTGATCAGTGGCAAGTGGCGAGAATACGCCCGCACCTTAAAAACTCGACCCGGTAAGCTGATCCTAGTAGCAGCTATCATGGGAGGACCCATTGGGATGTCTAATTCCATGTTGGCTATTCACTTTGCTGGTGCCGCCTATGCTGTGGCCATTACTGCCGCTTATCCCGCCATAGGGGCGATTTTAGGAGCCATCTTTCTCAAAGAAAAGATTGGACTCCGAGTGTGGTGCGGCATCTTGTTAGCGATTCTTGGCTCCTTTGTGGTAGCCTATGTCCCACCGAGTGGCGAAAGTCATCCGCATTTTTACCTTGGTATTGGTTTAGCTGTTATCGCGACGATTGGTTGGGCACTGGAGGGTGTTATCTCTACCTATGGCATGGATTTGGTAGATTCAGACATTGCTATTGGGATCCGTGAACTAACCTCGTTTTCCGTGAGTTTTTGTGCAATATTGCCCTTTGTTGGTGCGGTAGCTTACCAAATTCTCTTTGCCAGTTTTAGTACCTCTGTTGCCTGGTATATTGCCGCTATTGGTTTAATCGGGGGCATTTCTCAGCTAAGCTGGTACCGTGCGATGAATATGACAGGGGTAGCAAGAGCCATGGGGCTTAATGTTACCTATGCATTATGGGCTGTGTTGTTTGGCTGGCTGTTAAGCGATTTGCAAATAACATCAACCCTGATAATCGGGGCTATGCTAATTTGCCTAGGAACTATTCTCACCATTGGAAATCCGAAGCAATTAGTTACGATAAGAAGTAAATAAAGATGTAATTAAGTTGCAAAAAGGAGGTAACTATGAGTAAACTTCCTATTAAATTTAGAGTCCTACAATTAATTAATCAAAAAAAAGGAATTACCAATGAAGAAATATTAGAAATATTGAAGTTTGAGTATCCCCGAGATAGAGTCGTTAATTACAAGGATATAGAATATTATCTTATTTCTTTAAAATCTGTTGGATTAATCGATTCAATTAGTGTTACACTTAGGGATCATAGTAAACTAGTAGAGTCTTATAAAATAAGTGATTATGGTATGAATAGGATGAAATATATAAATAATAACTAGTATAAAAATATTTACAAGAATAGGATGGTTAGGCCAATAAATGCCTGAGAATCTATAAAGATTTCAGGCATTTTTATTTATTTACATAAGAATAATATGAAAACTAGCTAAAAATGCTTATTTATTTGTAGATTTGTCAGGGTGAAGACAAACAAAAGAAATATTTTAATAAAGTCAAGGTGTGGATTAATAATCGAATAGTGTTTCTGCTTATACCGGGTATAAGCACGTTGTATTTTACATGAAAAAGCATTCTTCCTATAATTAAGACAGAAAGTGAAGATAAGAACAAACGCATTATTTAGAGATGTCCTTGGGATATCAAAATTAATGTCAGGTGTCTTGCTTAAAAGTTGAATGGGGGGAGGTTATTAGTCAAATAGACTACATTGAATTGCTCATCATACTCAAATAAAGGAGAATAATTATGGTAGACAATAAACCAATGACGAGCACCAGGTACATGGACGAAGCTCCCATGAATAAATCACACTATAAGTTTTTGGTTTTACTGGCCCTAGGTTATACGTTTGAGCAAATAGATGTTTTTTCTTTCTCCTTTGTTGCACCCGCTCTCACAAAGTATTGGGGTGTATCAATGGAATGGATTGGTCTAGTTAATTCTTGCACTTTTATTGGTATGTTGTTAGGTTGCTGGCTGGGTGGTTGGTTTGCCGACCGCATTGGCCGTAAGAAAACTTTCTTAGGTTCGATTCTTTTGTTCTCTATCTGCGCTTTGGTTAATGGTTGGGCTCCTAACCAAGAAATATTCCTAGCTGCCAGAACCTTGACGGGTATTGGTATGATGGGGATGGTGGTAGTGGCAATGGTTTATATTGCAGAGTTGCTGCCAGCCGCATCAAGGGGAAAATGGCAGGCTATCTCCTTAGCTACCGCACTTTTAAGTATACCGGCCATTGGCCAATTGGCATCTTGGGTAATTCCTCACAATCCTGAGGGTTGGCGCTGGATTTTATACCTTGGTGGTTTAGGCTTTATTGTTTTAGCATTTGGTAAAGATTGGTTAAAAGAATCCCCCCGTTGGCTCATTAGTAAGGGCCGTTATAAAGAAGCGGAAGAAGTTATTCAGTTTTATAGACCAGACGTCAAAGTGGATCTTAGTGCAGAGGCCAGTGGTCAAATTAAACTGGAAAAAGCAAAAGAAACAACCAAGACATGGGAAGTTCTTAAGCTCTTATTTAGTAACGAATACAGAAAAAAGACCTGGGTTCTCATCAACCTAGTTTGCTGTAACACCGTAGGGTACTTTATGTTCTTTGCCTGGATGCCTACCCTGTTGAATGAGTACGGTTTCTCCCTGGAAGATTCGCTGTGGATGGTAGCCTTGGTATCCTTCGGTAGTCCTATTGGTAATTACTTGGCAGCCTTCTTCACCGATAAAGGCGGCAGAAAAGTTCCCATTGTTATCTACGGTATCCTTATTGGGGTCTTGACAGTAATCTTTGGTACGGTAAAGATTCCGATGTTGATTGTGGGTATTGGTTTTGTCATTAGAATTTTGATGGACGGTGTATTCGTTCTCATGTGGTCTTACTTGGCCGAGGCTTATCCCACGCACTTTAGAAGTAGTGGTACCGGTATTATCTTTAGTACAGGCAGAATCCTGAATGTCGGTGCTATGGCGATGGTTCCTCTTATCTATAAACAGTTTGGTTACAGTATCTTATTCGCCATTATCGGTGCTATGTACTTGTTGGTAGCCTTTGTAACCGGTATGTGGGGAGAGAGAACTGCTGGGCGTTCACTGGAAGAAATCGCTGAAACCGATACGGATAACGCAGTTTCTGCATAAAACTACTTTACACGTACCTCATAATAGTTGGAGATGCTTTTCGCCACCAGTACTTGGCTGGATTCACCATGCCAAGGCATCTGGCAGGTGCTCAGTAACATAGTTTAAAAAGTGCTTTATTATAAAAGGTTAAAACCTCCTGGCTACCAGGGGGTTTTAACGCTAAGTAAATATTATCAGCAAGATGAAGCGGAGTGAGAGGGGCATAACAGCCATGCTGAGTGGTTATTTGTTGATTTTCTATTATAGCGACCATATTGGCCGGGATGATTTTAGGAGAAAAATTGACAATTAGCCAATTAGCTGGTGGGTTTCTGATCAATTTGGCGTTATGATACTGAAAATTGGATAAGCTTGGACAACCCTATCCTGTAAAACATAGTTTTAGCCAACAAGGTTAAAGTGTGCCGAGAAAGCACATATTAAAGAGGAAGTTTACTACCATAAATTATTCTAATGTAGTATACTTTTGAGAATGCTATTTGAAATAATAGTATTAAATTTTCTTACTAATGAGGTGTTTGGGATGCGTTTAGAACAATTATATTATCTGGTGGAAATTTACCAAGCCAAAACAATTTCCTTAGCCGCTGAACGGGCCCATATTTCTCAACCAGCACTAAGCGCAGCCATCAGTAAATTAGAAGATGAGTTAGGGGTACACTTATTAAAAAGATCCAATCAGGGTGTTTACCCTACGGATATAGGTGAACTAATTATTGCCAAGGCCCAAGAAATTATTGATACTATCGAGGAAATCAAAAGAATAGCACAAAGTAATACTGCGGAGTTAAATGGCAATATATTCATAGCGGCTGACCCCGGGGTTAATATCACTTTTATGCCGGATTCACTAACAAACTTTAAATATAATCATCCTAAAGTGAACATTCTGCTAAAGGTAGGCGAATCCAACAATATACTGCGTGATATCCAATCAGGCAAAGCTGACTTTGGCATTATCCTAAAGACCGATGAACTAATGAAGGCAAAGGACCTTAACCAAAGGGAACTTTTTGAAGATGAATTAGTATTAATTGCAGGTAAAAACTGTCCCATTGCGAAAAAGAAAACAATTACTCTCGAAGAGGCCATGGCGCAGCCGATTGTTTTATATAATACTGAATACGTTACAAATTGTGGTGTATCCAGTATATTAAAAAAATACGGTGATATAAATGTACTTTTTAGGGTAGATAATTTAGAGATGTTGGAAAAGATTTTGCGGCAGGGAGATTGTGTTGCCTTTGTACCCAAGTTTATGGCTGATGAATATGTTAAGTTCAGTGAAATTGTTGCGGTATCGATTAGTGATATCCCGTTGCTGATTACCATAGTGATCATCTGGTCAAATCGCCATCATCTTTCAATGGTAGAAAAGGAACTTATTAAGGGAATTATGGCAACTTGTTGTGATGTGAAATAGATTAATAGTATAGCTATAGTGAAACCAGGTCAATGTACCTGGTTTTTTTGCCTTATCAAAACATATAGTCAGATCTATTGTCAAATGCTCATTTATAATAAGCATCCATTATACCCCATATAAGCATTTGATATAGCTAAAATGTAAAATATTGGTCAAACTGGAAAGGTTTTTGGTAAAAAAAGTAGAAATTACACCAAAAATGCAAGGAAAAGGTGCATTTATTAAAAAATAGGATACAGTTATAGTTTGTTTAACATGTAACCTAGTAGAGAGAAAAAGAGGAGGATACTATCAATGGGGAACATACTAACGATTAAGAATAAGTTAGTTATCTTACTACTAACAATTGCGTTAGTTCCTACAATTATTTGCAGTGGTATAATTTTGTTATATCTGCAAAAAACCGTACAACAAGATTTTATTGAGAGCACGACTGGACAAATTCAACAGGTTAATAATGCAATTAATCTATTCTTTCAGGGAATAGATGAGAGCTGTCAATTCCTTTCCACTAACGAACATGTGCAAAATGCGGATAGTACGATAACTTCTTATGTGGCAACAGACGGTGATGCAGACGGGTTAATCTGGATGAAACCTTCCTTAAGCAGTGGCTTAGAGAAAAAAATATACGATGTCTATGCTGATTTTGCCGAAACACATCCCAAGGTGCAATATGTATATATGGCTACCACCCAGGGGAACTATGTCCAATGGCCAGATGGTAATATAATGAAAAATTATAACCCCACAGAAAAGCCGTTTTACAAACTTGGTATGGAGAGTAAAGGAAAACCACTCAGAACAAACCCTTACTTCTTTCCTGCAGATAAAATATTTATCATCAGTACAGCAATCAGCATAACCAATTCAGCAGGTCAAATAGTTGGGGTTCAAGGACTAGATGTCAGCTTAGAAAGTGTAACTGATCTGATAAAGGATATAAAAATAGGTAAAACCGGCTATATCATCATGACTGATGGTGATGGCAACATTATAGCCCATCCCCAAAACAACGAAATGAATGGCAAAAGTATCAAGGAGTTAAAGGTTGTTGAACTAAACGATGCTCTCCAACAAAAAACAGGAAGTTTTGCAGCAAAGATTGATGGGAAGGATTGCTTGGTAAATATCTATACATCGCAAGAGACTGGCTGGAAATTTATCGCGATAGCAGAAAAAGCAGAGCTAATGACCAAATATGCCAGTATGTTAAAATTCCTTATGTTGATCTTGGGTGTGTTCTTGTTAGCGGCAGTTTTACTAGCAATACTATTCTCAAACAGAATATCGAAACCGATTATTACTGCAGCCAATTTTGCTAAAGAGATTTCTCAAGGCAATCTAAAGGCGGCCCCCATTGCTCTGACACTACAGGATGAAACTGGCTTATTAATTAATTCATTAAATAAAATGCAGGAAAATCTTACCCAAGTTATAGAGGGCATACAAAATTCCAGTAGTGAGTTGATTTTATCAACCCAAAATCTTTCCGCTCACGCCCAACAAACTTCAACTGGATCATCTGAAACAGCCGCTACAGTAAGTGAAATCGCAGCTTCTTTAGAGCAGGTAGCGAGTAATGCACAACAAGTAGCAGATTTATCGGAAAAGGTTTCAAAGGAAGCGGATCAAGGCTCCCAGGGTGTCGAGCAAATAACGGGTCAAATTCAAAACATAGCTTCTTCAAACGACAATGCATCAAAGATGGTAGGGGAACTATCGAATACTTTAAACCATGTCAATCAGATTGTCGAATTGATTACGAATATTGCGGATCAAACGAATTTACTTGCTCTCAATGCAGCCATTGAAGCAGCCAGGGCTGGGGAACAGGGCCGAGGTTTTGCCGTAGTTGCGGAGGAAGTAAGAAAGCTGGCCGAACAATCCGGTATTGCTGCCAAGGATATAAGTGAATTAATATCGAGAGTTCAAATAGAGTCGCATAAGGTAGTACAGGCTATGGGTGAAGGTAACAGACAAGTTAAAGAAGGGGTTATGGTTGCTGAACAAGTTGGCCAAAACTTTAGGGGGATTATTAACTCCATCGAAGTATTAGTGGAGCAAATTCAAAGTGTTGCAGCTGCCTCCCAACAGGTCTCCGCTGGGATACAAAATGTTACGGCCACTGCTGAAGAGCAAACTGCTGCCATGGAGGAAGTATCAGCGGCTACTGAACAACTCAATCGAATGGCGGCCAATTTAAATAAAATGATTGAACGGTTTGAAAAATAAAGGGAAATCCCTAGCAGTTCAAAAGCTTATTTTCAGTTTATTGAGAATAAGCTTTTGAAATTTGAGGCTAACTAATCCCGAAAAATTTATTCTGTATGTTTAGCAAGTCTGCAGATAAGTAGGCTTGCTTTGTTATATAATGAAATATTTTGATTTGTACTCAGCTAGCGAAACCGTGCTTGTTCAGGCCATTGTCAACAGACATCACGGTAAATTCGACAAAACAATTTGTTGTGAGCTCACAACGATCTCTTGTTTGTCGTAAAGGTGACAGGTAAGTATGATTGTAATAGATAGTTCTTTCACATATCAACATGTAAGGAGGAACAGGATGATTGCATTTTTTAAGAACCCTTTCTTGCACTGATAATTAATAATGTAAGGAGTGATAAGATGTCTATTCATGCTGAATCAAATACTGCTAGACGGAAAAACAACTATTTTGACAACATACCAGTTAGCAGGCAACACCTATTACTCTTTATCCTCATCGTATTATCCTATTTCTTCGAACAATTGGATAACAATAACTTTGCCTTTATCGCTCCAGCTATCGTTAAAAATGGGTTTGTTACGCAAGCACAGATCGGTACGATCACGGGTATCTATTTCCTTGGCATGACCTTGGGCGGATTCCTGGGCGGTATCATTTCCGACCTGATTGGCCGCCGAAAAACCTTTCTCATGTCGATGTTGATCTTCTCTTCTGCGTCGATCCTTAACGGACTAACCAATAGTTTTGAAATGTTTGTCTTTGCCAGAGCAGCAACCGGTTTCGGCATCTTCATGATGATGGTGACCTCCATTGCTTATATTTCGGAAATGTCTCCCGGGGAAAGCCGCGGCAAATGGCAGAGCATCACTGCTGCAGGCGGTTTCTGTGCTATGCCTGTGATCGGTATCATCTCCAGAGCGATCATCCCAATGAGTCCTGATGCCTATCGGATCATCTTCTATCTAGGCGGTGCAGGCTTCATCACCTTTTTACTTGGACTAAAATACCTCAAGGAATCCCCCCGCTGGTTGGTTGCCAAAGGGCGGGTTGCTGAAGCTGAACAAGTAGTCAAAGAGCTTAGCGGTCATGATATTGACCTGAGCGAGGTTGCGAAGAATGTTCCGCCAAAAGTTAACGCTTGGGATCAGTTTATCGGAATGTTCTCCGGCAAGTATATGAAACGTACATCAGTCCTTCTCCTCTTTGGTATTCCGGCTAATATTTGTGCTTTCGTTCTGGCTGTTTGGATTCCGACCCTGGCCGGCATGAAAGGATTTACCATGGAACAGAGCTTGAGTATCGGTGTTGCCTTTATGGCCGGTGCCCCAGTGGGTATGTTCTTATTCTCCTTCTTCTCAGATAAAGGCGGCCGTAAGATTCCGTTGGCTATCGGAGTTATGTGTACAGCGGTTGCAGCTATGGTGTATGCCTATGTTGGAAACAGCTATATTTTGACCATGGTCGTTGCTTTTATCTTAAACGCCTTTGTCATGGGCTACGGTTTCGTTGCGATGGCGTATGTTCCAGAGCACTATCCAACCCAAATGCGCAATACTGCAGTGGGTGCTATCAATGGTTTCCAGCGTCTGGGTGTTTCCTTCTCCCAGCCCTTTATCCCAATTATCGCGACCACTTATGGTGTTAAAGGTCTGTTCATCGGTATTTTCGTAGTCTACACATTTGCTGCAGCAGTCGTATTTTTTCTCGGTCAGCGCACCGGTGGTATTCCGCTGGAACAAATCGAGTAGTCTAGCTACAGCGATAAAGTTGTTCCAGACGTAAAAAAACGGATCTGTGTAGCATACACTACTGCAAGGATTTTAGCAATGTATTAAAATCAAGAATGTGAAAGCCATAACAATAATGCTATAAATCGAGTAAAAAGTTTTTTGACAGCCCATCAACTAATTGATATGTTTAAAAATATTTAAGGGAGGTAACAATCATGGGTTTACCAACAATTCATCCAACAGGGACTACTGTGTATAATCCGGAGAAAGCTTTTAATGGTTATACTATCTTCCAAGCCGCAGAACTGGGTGCCATGTTAATTAACATGAATGGTAAGGAAGTGAAGCTGTGGAAAGGTTTGCATGGCTTCCCCAACAAAATGTTACCCGGTGGTTATGTACTGGGCCACAGAGGTGCTAGGGATACTAAATTTGGTTATCAAGACAATGTTGATTTGGTGCAGGTTGACTGGAATGGTAATGTGGTTTGGGAGTTTAATCAGTATGAATTTATCGAAGATCCAGGTAATGAACCTCGCTGGATGGCTAGACAACACCACGATTACCAAAGAGCAGGCAATCCCGTAGGCTACTATGTACCTGGTATGGATCCTAAGACCGATTCCGGTAATACATTAATCCTGGCCCATAAAAACGTCTACAACAAAAAGATTTCTGACAAAAAATTACTGGATGATACCATCATTGAAGTGGATTGGGAAGGCAATATTGTCTGGGAATGGAACTGCAATGAACACTTTGACGAGTATGGTTTCTCCCAGGCCGAAAAGAATGTGCTTTTCAGAGATCCCAATATGCATGAATGTGGCGGCGGTATGGGCGACTGGATGCACATTAACTCCATGTCTACCCTAGGTCCTAACCAATGGTACGACCAGGGTGATGAAAGATTTCATCCCGACAATATTATTTGGGATGCTAGAGAATCCAACATTACCGCCATTATCAGCAAGGAAACCGGTAAAGTAGTTTGGAGACTTGGCCCTGACTTTACGGCCACCAAAGAGTTAAGAAAACTGGGTATTATCATTGGCCAACACCATGCCCACATGATTCCCAAAGGCTTACCCGGTGAAGGTAATATCCTGATTTTTGATAATGGTGGTTGGGCAGGCTATGGCTTACCCGGTCAAACCACTCCCTATGGCACCAAGGCCTATCGGAGAGACCATTCCAGAGTTCTGGAAATTGACCCCATCACCTTAAAAATTGTTTGGCAGTATACTCCAACCGAAGCAGGACATTTGCAACCGTACCATTCCCATCACTTCTATAGCCCATTTATCAGCAGTGCCCAAAGATTGCCCAATGGTAATACTATGATTACCGAGGGTTCTGGTGGTAGATTAATCGAAGTGACTGCAGATCATGAATTGGTTTGGGAATATATCTCTCCCTACTGGGGTAAAAAATTCAAATTGAACATGGTCTACCGTGCTTACCGCTTACCCTACGAATGGGTTCCTCAATTGGAAAAACAAGAGGAGGTAGCCATTCCGCGGGTGGAGGTTACTACCTTTAGAATGCCCGGGGCAGCTCCTCTGGGGTGCGATGATGAAACTGAAGTTGCAGGTACCCTAGGATATGGCGAGGTAGATGGCTTCTGTGTAACCACCGTCGAGGAAGAAGCACCAACTGACGATGATAATGATGATGAAGGTATCATTCGCATCTAAGGCCCTTAGAGGGAAAAGGAGGGAATAAACCTTCCTCAGAGTGTTGAGAAAGTGAATGTTATAGATATATGAAGAAACAGCCATAAACCATAAAATTGCGGTTTATGGCTGTTTTTATGGTATAATGGAAGAAAATGCAAGATTGTAGTGGTAAATGGGGTTGCTATATCTACTATTTATAAACAGTATAATTATACTGTTATGGTGGAGTTCTTCGGATAACCTTATAATATAAATTAAGAAAGAATAAGAAAAAACAGGTTTTTTGTAATATACACTACCGACAGGGATAATTCTTTTTGTTACAATATACGTAAAGAAGGCTATGGGCGGGTACTGGTAATGGACATTGTGAATGTTTTACTTTGAACTTGCTAAACCTAAAAATATTTACTACACGGAGGAAAGCATAATGAATCAGTTAGTCCAATTAAGACAAGAGATTGCAAAGATGAGGCTAGTGGATCTGGCTAAAGAACATGGCAAGGATTCATCTAGGGTTAACAACTACCGGCGGAAAATGGGTGATATGATTACTACAACGAAGGAATTAGATAAAGCACCTGTAAAGCAAAAGAGAGAACCCGCGGCTAACAAGGTAGAACCTCACAGATGGGCAGGCAATTACTAGAGTGGTTCCGGTGTTAGAAGAAGATTTAAAAGAGGCTGGTCCTAAAGGGCACTTCATGTACCTTTTGGAACCAGCCTCTTTGCTGTACCATTATATTTTTTGGACTAGGTCCGGATATTTCAAATCTTTTTTCAATAATTTCTTTTCACTCATCCATTGGAGGATGTTATTGACATCTTCCTCTGTGGGAACCTGCGGCTTCGGATATCGCTGCAGGCTATAATCCTTAGCAATGGGTTCAGGGATATTCACATTTTTCACCATTAATTGCTTATATTGATCGGGATGATTGTTTAAATCTTCCACTGCTTTGGCATAAGCACGATAGAAACCAGCCACGGCAGCTTTCTTTTCGTCCAATGTTTTTTGATCAAAAAGTATCACAGCTTGAGAAAGGTTGCGGGTGGTGTCTTGGGCAATCACGGTGGCACCTTTAAACTCGGCAAAGGTTACCATGGGATCGGGAACTGTAATGGCATCAATTTGCTTGTTAAAAAGCATTTCCATACGCAGAGGAATCTTGGGTACAGAAGTTTTCTTTACTTCAGAGGGGTCTATGCCTGCGTCCTTTAGCAAGCCGTCGGAAACGTATTCAATAATGGAATTGTGAGAAATACCCAAACTTTTTCCTTTTAAATCAGCTAGGGTCTTAATCGTAGATCCAGGAGCTGCAACAATGGCAAACCTTCCTTCTTGCGGGGTGGCACCCAGAGTGATGGAGGTCATCTTAAGGTCTAACCCAGTATCCTTCATCAGAGTTGCCACAATCATGTCGGTAACCATGCCATTGAGTTGTCCTGATTGCATGGCATTACCTTGTTCCACAGCACTTTGGAAGCGAATAAGCTCCACCTGGAGGTTTTCCTGGGTAAAATAACCGTTCTTCTCGGCTACTACCATTGGCATAATATCCTCAATAGGTAGCACGCCGATTTTTAAGGGCTGTTTTTCTGTTTTGGGGGGTGCCTTCTTTTCCTGGGCACAGCCGGCCAAGAGAGTTACAACCAGCAATAATATCAAAACCATGGTAAACTTTTTCCCAAACGCCACTTTCCGGTACCTCCTAACCAATCCCTTGATTTAATAGAATGAATATTGGTTCATTTTATTAATCTTATCTTAAAATCTACTAGGCTGAAAGTCAATAGCTTTGGGGAGGGATAAGCAAATTTAGCCAGTTATCTGATAGAGAAGGAAAAGTCATAAAAACAAAGAAATGTATAAAATCAACAAGCAAAACTAACAACAATTTCTAAGGGGATTACATACCATGTCACAATCTACGGAAAATCTAAGTTCTTTTAAAATCTGGTTGCTGGCTATGCGACCCAAAACCTTACCCGCCGCCATGGGGCCAGTAATAGTGGGTACCGCAATGGCCGTTGGTGATCAAGCTTTTGCTTTTCTGCCAGCTTTAGCTGCCTTGCTGGTGTCGCTGCTCTTGCAGATTGGTTCTAACCTAGCGAACGATGTTTTTGATTTTAAAAAGGGTAAGGATACCGAGGAAAGAACCGGACCGCTGCGGGTTACCCAGGCGGGGCTCCTCACACCCGGTCAGGTTATGAGTGGTATGGGGGTTGTCTTTGCCTTGGCTCTGGCTCTAGGGCTTTATCTTGCCTGGGTGGGTGGTTGGGTAATCCTCGCCCTGGGGATTGCCGCCATTATCTCAGCCATTGCCTATACCGGTGGGCCTTATCCCTTGGGCTATCACGGGTTGGGCGAAGTGTTTGTCTTTATTTTCTTTGGGCCAGTGGCGGTCTGTGGCACGTATTATGTGCAAGCGGGCTATGTCAGTGCTGCAGCTTGGTGGGCGTCTCTGCCGGTGGGATTTCTAATTACCGCTATTTTGGTTGTGAACAACTTCCGGGATTTACCTCAGGACAAAAAAACAGGCAAAAGAACCATCGCAGTGAGGTTAGGTCCCAACGGTACGAAAGGTGAGTATTTTCTTTTACTAGCTGCTTCCTTTGCCGTGCCCCTAATCATGTGGCTGCAGGGAATTGCCTCCGGCTGGGTCCTTTGTGCCTGGCTGTCCCTACCCTTTGTTCTACCGCTCATTCAGGATATTCGGACCAAACAGGGGAAACCCCTGAACGCCACCCTGGCCGGAACTGCCCGCTTATCACTCTTTTTTAGTATTTTGTTGTCCGCCGGGTACCTTTTGGGAAAAATTACGTAACCATAAGCCTAAAGATGAATCCAAGAACATAGGAATTTTTCGGCTTGATCCAGCAGCACGTAAAGGAAAAAGCCCATTAATCCCATCGCAATAATACCGGCAAACATTTCTTCATAATTCATTCGGCTTAAGCAGTCCATAATAAAAAAGCCGATACCGGTTTGGGTGGCATAGGTTTCAGCCAGAAAGAGCACTGCCAAGGCAGTCCCTAACCCCAGTCGGAGGGAGGTTAGGATGGCCGGCAGACAACCGGGCAGATAAACGTGGCGGTACAGATCCCAAGAACTGGCGCCCAGGGATTTCATGGAAGAAACATATTCCTTTTTCATGTTTTTGGCGGCATCACGGGTGGTTACTAAAATTTGATAAAAGGTGATGAGTGTAATTAAAAGGATTTTGGAGCTATCGCCGATGCCTAACACAATCAAAAAAATAGGCATAAATACCACCTTGGGAATCGGGTAGGTTAAATAGAGCAGCGGTGCTACTTTATTATCAATTACCGGGTCCTTACCCAGGAGTATTCCCAGCGGCACCGCCAATAGGGTAGCCAGTAATAGGCTTAGGAGTACCCGATAGAGGCTCACCCCAAGGTGAAGCAGAAGTTCTCCCCGGAGGCTTTGCAGCAAGCTTTGCCCAGCATCCAGAGGCAGTGGCACCGCAGGGCTTTTTAAGCCCAAGGAAAGCAGCCACCAGAGCAGCAAGAGGATGGCCACCGAGGCCAAAAAGGCAAGGGCTTTTTCAGCTTTTTTAAACGCCTGCTGCATACTTTTTCCTCCTGTGCAAATAAGAACGCAATAGATTACACATCTCTAAAAAGGGGATCTTCCCCCGCAGTTCGTAATCTCCGGCCATTTCATTTTCCACTATTTGTTCAATATGTCCCGGTCCTGGCGACATCACAAAGATTCTGTGCCCTAGGAAGACGGCCTCTTCAATATTGTGCGTAATGAGCAAAATGGTCAATCCGGTTTCCTGCCAGATTTCCAGGAGAAAATCCTGAATTTCTTCCCGGGTGAGGGCATCCAGAGAAGAAAAGGGCTCGTCCATCAGCAGCAGTTTAGGTTCCAGGACCAGAGCCCGGGCAATGGCAACACGCTGCCTTTGGCCGCCGCTTAGTTGAGCGGGATATCTTTTGGCCAGAGGCAAAAGGCCCAGTTTGTCTAAAATCATGGTTGCTTGGCTTTGGATTTCCCGCGGTGTTTTTTTTCTCAGTTGTAATCCCAAAATCACATTATCCCAGACCGTCTTCCAAGGGAATAACCCATATTCCTGTAAAATGAGGGCTGTTTCACCACCGCCCCGCGGGGCCTGGCCGTTGATTAGTACCTGGCCGGCATAACGGTCATTTAGGCCTGCCAGTACGTTAAAAAGCGTGCTTTTGCCGCAACCGGAGGGACCGATGATGACTCCCGTTTTACCCTGGGAAAGGGAGAGATCAACAGAATCCAGGGCCGTGATTGTCTTGCCCCGCTGTAAATACTCCACATGTAAGGATGCTATGGAAAGATAATCAACTGACATCTCCTTTTCCCATTCCCTTCAAATTATATTTCATGAGCGTTGCAAAGGCGGCCTCCAAATCTTCGGGTTTACCCTCCCGCAGCCAGTTGATAATCACCTGCCGGAAGCTCCCCACAAAGGCGAGAGCTGTGACAAAGGTATCCTCATGGGGTATTCTGTCCTGCTTTTTCAATTCATCCAGATCTTCTTTGGTAAGCTTAATCAGTTCATTTTCAATGTCGATGAGCTTGGCATTAAAGGCATTATTAACTCCTGGTACTTGGACCAGGAGTATTTTAGCCATGTTTTTTTCTTTCACAAAGAGTTTAATACAGGCTTCCATAGATGCTTGCAGCTTATCAAAACCATCGGTAAAATGGGCTCGCTCATGCTTGATGCACTCCAGGAGTTCATGAAACATCTCTTCTACGATCATCGTAATGAGGGCATCTTTATTAGTGAAATACAGATAAAAAGTGCCCGTAGCGATTTTAGCCTTTTGGGCAATGGTTTTAATGGAAGTGCCCTGATAGCTGTTTTCCGCAAAGACTTCCCGGGCGGCCTTTAGTATTTCTTTTTTCTTAGATTGGAGTTTTTCCATAACTTTATTGGTTTGCCGGTAGGCCATTCTCAAATCACGTCCTAAGAGTACAAATATGAATTAGCATTCATTGTTTCTATTTTATGCAGGTTCTTTGCAGTAGTCAACGTTTAGTGCGGCTGCCTGTAATTACAATTTCACCTGCTCTCAGGAATTAAAACAAGGATAGATGCTCCCTGGCTTGGGCAGCTTCAATGACTGTGTTAAGCCCCAAACAAAAAGGCCGCTATCGGCTGTATTGTTTGTGTATAAACGAGCATTATTAAAATCAAACTGAACTGAATTTGAATTAAATTGAACAAAATAGTACTGATAGGGCCTTACTTTGTTATCTAAGAAGATGCTTATAAAAAACCAGTGCTTGACCCTGGCGTAGCGGTCAACACTGGTTTTTTATAAGCAGTATACCGCAATAAACAATGATTTGTTGTGTCGTCACAATGACTGTTTGTTTGTCGGGAATGGGACTCTTGTGTAAGATTGTATTAAAGATAATTATCACATACACAAAACGAGCTCGCAGTCAGAAATGTTCAAAGGGGAGGATAACTTATGCAAAAAAGTATTGATATCAGTATCCCACAGGGGATTCCCTTAACCAATAGTAGCGTTGATGTAAACTCAGGTGCTGCCATTAAGAACAACTACTTTGACGGGTTACCGGTTTCCAGGGGTCATTTTGGTCTTTTCCTAATTATCGTTTTGGCCTATTTCTTTGAACAATTGGATAACAACAACTTCTCCTTTGTAGCTCCGGCTCTGATTAAATCCTGGGGCATCACGATGGAGGATATCGCGCATATTACTTCCTTATATTTTGTAGGCATGACCCTGGGCGGCTTGTTGGGCGGCGTTATCTCAGACTTTATTGGGCGTAGAAAAACATTCTTAGCCAGTATCGTAATATTTTCCGTAGCCTCCATTGCCAACGGATTTGCTAGCAATTTAACAATCTTTGCGATTTCCAGAGCAATCACGGGCTTTGGGATCTTTTGCATGATGGTGGTATCCATCGCCTATATCTCTGAAATGAGCCCTGGGGAAAGCCGGGGGAAATGGCAGAACATCACGGCTGGCTTTGGTTTCCTGGCCATGCCTGTGATTGGTGTTATCGCCAGGATGGTTGTTCCGATGCACGATGAGGCTTGGCGCTATATCTTCTGGATGGGCGGTTTAGGATTAATCGGTTTTCTTTTTGGCCTAAAGTACCTGAAAGAGTCTCCTCGCTGGTTGGTAACCAAAGGACGGGTGGCAGAAGCAGAGCAAATTATGTTTGAGTTAACTGGTCGCCGGGTGGATTTAAGTGAGGCGGCTAAAAAAGTACAGCCTCGGGAAAATGTGAAAGAAGTCCTTATTGGTATGTTTAGCAGAAACTATATTAAGAGAACCATTGTTTTGTTAATCTCCTTTTTTGGTAGCTGTATTCCAGGATTCATGTTTATGGCCTGGACGCCAACTTTGTTACAACAAAAAGGGTTTACCCTGGAACAGTCTTTATTTGCAAGCTCCCTCATTATTCTGGGTGCTCCGATTGGTTGTATTCTATCCTCCTTTGTTTCTGATAAAGGTGGCCGGAAAATCCCCATTGGTGTCATGGCTCTCTGCTTTGCTGCATTAGCAATGGTTTTTGCCAACCTTGGCAACAATCTAACCCTTCTGATTCTGGTAGGTATGGGTATGAACGCTTTTAACTTAGCCAGCAGCTTTACCTTGTTTTCCTATGTAGCTGAATCCTACCCCACTAAGATGCGAAATACCGCCACGGGATTCCATAACGCCATGGGACGTTTATCAGTGGCCGGGTCTCAACTGATGGTACCGGTGATCTATGCTAAATTTGGTTTTGCCGGCGTGTTTACTACCATAGCTACCTGCCTGATTATCTTAGGTCTTACTGTTTTAATCTTTGGTGAACGGACTGGCGGTAAGTCATTGGAAGAAATAACGTAGGTAAAAAGCCCTTTAGACAATAAAAAAGAAGGCTGATTAAGGGAAACCAAGATCAGCCTTCGGACTATTTTTTACGATTTACGATCGTAGCTACATGAGCTTTCAAGATGCTGATAAACGCCTCTGTGGCCGCTGACATTGAGCAGGAGGCGGGTACAAAACAGCCATAAAACGTTTTAACTGCTTCTTGAATGGGGATGGTAATCAGGGAATCATCCTTTAACAGTCTGGTGTCTGTGGAGGAGGAAATACCCACTGCCTGACGGTTGAGAATGGCATTTTTATATAGTTCTACGGAATTGGTTTTCACAAGAATGTTAAGTCGTCTTACATCTGGAAACATTTCACTGATGATCTTTAAATAAGCTGCAAAGTTGTAGATGGCCAGGGATTGTTGATATAACTCAGCTATTGTTAGACTTTTCTTTTTGGCCAAGGGAGAATTGCTTGCGACCACGGCGATCATATCACTTTCCAAGAGTTTTTCATAAGTGCCTTTACAGCTTAGGATTAGTTCGTTGAACTGAAACTCTGGCAGGATAAACAGACCTATATCAACGTCACAGTTGTTAATATCACGGATAATTTCCGGCGGTTGATCCTCCTGAATGTGAACCTCTACGGCAGGAAATTGTTTTTGAAATAAGTCCAGAACATCCGGCAGTACGTTGTTGATAATAAAGGGAACCACGCTGATAGTCAGCTTACCGGATAAATTATCTGGATTAACTAGGGAGTAGGGTTGGACACTTTTTAGTAATTCATCATATTTTTCAAGAATTTCTTTGGCTTTAGCCACGGCTACTTCACCAGCTTCGGTGAGGGTAACACCCTGACGGTGGCGATTTAGCAGGGGGACTTTGAGGTCATTTTCCAGCCGCACCATGATTTGGCTTAAACCCTGCTGGGAAATAAAGAGTCGTTTGGCCGATAGCGTGATGGATTTTGTTTGCGCCACGTCAACCAGATATTGAAGATGATTGATATCCATAGCATCACACCTCAGTAAAAAGTACTTTAGCCTAGCGAAAGTATAAAATTATCCGCCATGCATAGGGGCAACTGGCTTCCGCCGCTGTTGAACATAATCACGGACAAGTAAACAAGCCAAGTTTTAGTAAAGAAATTTTTGTTAATTAAGAGCTAGCTTATCATAACCCTGCTTACTAAACAAGTTAACTAAATTTATATGTGTGTTAATGGAAAGACAATTTTTGTATGTCAATTGAAGGACAACTTTTCAACTTTCACGTCTCATAGTAGTGTGCACTACCGATTTGCCGCTTAGTATATGCTAATCTTAAGCTAATAAAGCAGTGAAAACTTTCTCAAAGGTATTTGCCAAATAAAGTACTAGAAAAGTGTAGAAAGGAATGTTTGAACATGACTAAACCAATTGCAGAATTAATTTTCCTGAGTGAGATCCACTACTTTCATGAGCATACCTGGGCCAACGTTGAAGGTGATCTGGTGAAGGTTGGTATTACAGATTTTGCACAGGATAGCCTGGGTAATATTATCTTTGTTGAGCTACCCAATGTGGGTGAGACTTATAGCAAAGGGGACGAGTTTGGCCAAGCTGAATCCGCCAAGACGGTTTCTGCCCTCTACATGCCTGTTAGCGGTGAAATTGTAGGGGTTAACAGTGAATTAGAAGAAGCTCCCCAACATGTCAATGAAGATCCCTATGGTGCCGGTTGGATGATTGTAGTTAAGCCCAGCAACCTGGATGAAATAAAAGAGCTTCTCTCCAAAGAAGATTACCTGAATCAAATTAAATAATCGGCATTCGACCGGAAAATATCGAACTTAACGGAAGGAGATGGCTTAATGGGTTTCACCATCTACACAGCCACTGGCTGTACGCGTTGCAAAATCATTAAACAGCTTATGAATGAAAAGGGCATTGCCTTTGAAGAACAGGATATGAAGGCGGCAGGGAAAGAGGCTTTTCAAAAGTTTTATGCAGCCAACCGGAAGGCCATTTTTCGTGGTCCCGACGGTGTAGAATTCCCTCTGTTACACGATGGTATCACCATTCGTCAGGGTATCGGCGCCTGCGTCGCTTACCTCCTTTCCGGCACCAAGCTGGATGGTTTCTTTAGTGTAGGGACCCTGCATAAGGAATGGGTGGATGGCATCCATGTTTCTGGTGGCAATCCGGAATATACGACTGAATTTTTAGCAGCTTTACAGTACATCAAAAAAGGTAACAACATGAAGCTACAATTGGATACCAATGGCCTAAACAGTGCTATTTTAGAACAAATCCTAGCCCAAGATCTGGCCGATGTAGTGATCATGAATGTACTGGGCCCCAAGGAACTGTACAGCCAACTGGCAGGGGAAGCTGTTAATATCACCGAGGTTGAAAAATCTCTGTCATTGGTAACGAAGTTTCCCGAGTACAAATTGCAAACCACGGTTGCTCCTGTGGTACGGGAAGATGGAGAAATTAGCTATTTAACCACCAAAGAAATTGGTGCCACAGCCAAGTTTATTGCCGAAGCCACGGGCAGTATGAAGAATCCTTACCTAGTAAAATTATTTAAACCGAAAGAATGTAAAGATGAACGTTTTAAAACCATAGAAGCAATGCCTGCAAACGCCCTGCTGTCTTACCGTACAGCGGCCAGAACCCACCAAGTATTTGTGGAAATTGAAAAGAATTAGTCATTAACCCTTAATGATAAGGAGGCAAACCACATGAGTTACCCAACCGTATACCCAACCGGGGTTACTGTGTACAATCCGAAAAAAGCCTGGAATGGTTTCACCATCTTCCAAGCCAGAGAACAAGGTGCTCTACTTATTGATATGAATGGTACCGAAGTAAACTTTTGGCAAGGTTTACACGGTTTCCCTAACAAAATGCTGCCCGGTGGCTATGTTTTTGGTCACCTGGGAGAAAGAAATAACAACTTTGGTATGCAGGATCAGACCGACTTAGTACAGGTTGACTGGGAAGGCAATGTTGTTTGGAAGTTTAATCAGTATGAATTCATCGAAGATCCCGGTGAAGAACCCCAGTGGATGGCCAGACAACACCACGATTACCAGCGTGAAGGCAACCCTGTGGGCTACTATGTACCTGGTATGGAGCCACTGGTGGATCAGGGGAATACTCTGATTTTGGTGCATAAAAATGTTAAGAACCCCAAAATTTCGGACAAATTATTGCTGGATGATGTTATTATTGAAGTGGACTGGGAAGGTAACATTGTTTGGGAATGGGCTTGCAACGAACACTTTGATGAATTCGGCTTTGATGAAGCAGCCAAAAATATCTTATTCCGTAATCCTAATATGAGAACCTCCGGTGGTGGCATGGGTGACTGGATGCACATCAACTCCATGTCTGTACTGGGTCCCAATAGATTTTACGATGCTGGTGATGAGCGTTTCCATCCCAATAACATTATCATTGATGGCCGGGAAACCAACATCATTTGTATTATCTGCAAGAAAACCGGTAAGATTGTTTGGAAATTAGGCCCTAACTATGATAGCAGCGAAGACCTGAAGAAAATTGGCTGGATCATTGGTCAGCACCACGCCCACATGATTCCCAAAGGTTTGCCTGGGGAAGGCAACATCCTAGTCTTTGATAATGGTGGCTGGGCCGGTTATGGTATCCCGAACCCTTCTTCTCCCACCGGAGCGAAGAACGCCCTGCGTGATTACTCCCGGGTGTTGGAAATTGACCCCACCACCTTGAAGATTGTTTGGCAGTATACCCCTGCGGAAGCGGGTTTCCTGATGCCAACCGATGCTGAAAAATTCTATAGCCCTTATATCAGCAGTGCCCAACGTCTGCCTAACGGTAACACGCTAATTACCGAGGGATCTGACGGACGTGTCTTTGAAGTTACTGCAGGCCATGAGCTTGTTTGGGAATACATCAGCCCCTATAAGGGTGAAAAGATGCCTACCAACATGGTGTATCGTGCATACCGTTTGCCCTACGAGTGGGTACCTCAAGTGGAGCGTCCTGTGGAGGTTGCCATCGAGCCTGTGGAGGTAACTACCTTCCGGCTACCCGGTGCAGCTCCCATGGGTGCTAAAAAAACAACCGTGATTGAAGGCACCCGTCCTTACCAGGGCGACAAGGCTCTGTGCGTTGCTGCAGGGGATGAAGCAGAAGAATAAGTACAGATGGGGGGCTACCAGCCCCCCATTATTTAAATGAAAACCTACCAAGTAGAGGGAGGCAAAAGTATGACTTATCAAGCTGTGGTTATCGGCGGTGGTCCTGGCGGTTATGTGGCTGCCATTCGTATTGCCCAACTGGGCGGTAAAGTTGCCGTGGTAGAAAAGGATAAATTGGGCGGTACCTGTCTCAATAGAGGATGTATTCCTACCAAATCATTGATTGCTGCGGTGGACAAACTGAAAGCAGTGGAGGAAGCTGCTGAATTTGGTATTGAAGTGGGCAAGCCGGTTATTGATTTTGGTAAAGTCCAGGCCAGAAAAGCAGAAGTGGTGGAGAAGCTGGTGGGCGGTATCAATTTCTTATTTAATAAGAATAAAGTTGAGCTATTTAATGGTACTGCTAAAATTAAAGCTCCCGGTCTGGTGGAGGTTGAAAATAACGGTGAAACCCAGGCATTACAGTGTGCCAACATCGTGATTGCCACTGGCTCCAGCCCAGCTTTAATTAAGTCATTAGGTTATAACGGCACCACCATCATCACCAGTGAAGAGGCATTGCAATTAGCTGAAATACCCAAGAGCCTGCTCATTATCGGTGCTGGCGTAATTGGTTGTGAATTTGCCCATATTTATGGTACTATGGGAACGGAAATTACCATGGTAGAAGCAGCGCCGAGCATCTTATCCTTGCAGGATAAAGATATATCCCGTCGTATGCAGACCATCTTTAAGAAGAAAAAATTTAACATCAAAACCAATGTGACCATTAAGAAGATAGAAGAGGTAGCGGACGGTATCCAGGCTGAATTGGCCAACGGCGAGATCATTACGGCCGAAAAAGCCCTGATTTCCATTGGCCGTACGCTCAACACTCAAAACCTTGGCTTAGAAGAGGCAGGCATTGCCTTGGGTGAAAGAGGGCAGATTTTAGTCAATGATCAAATGGAGACCAACATCAAAGGTATTTATGCCATTGGTGATGTGGTGATGAAATACCAACTGGCTCACGTAGCATCGGCCCAAGGTATTGTCGTGGCTGAAAATATTATGGGTAAAGCATCAACAATGGATTATAGTGCTGTGCCGAGCTGCATTTTCACTAGCCCCGAGGTAGCTTCCGTCGGCCTGACCGAGCAACAGGTGAAGGAAAAAGGTATTCCTGTCAAAACCGGCAAATTTAACTTTATGGCCAATGGCAAGGCCCTCAGCATGGGTGAAGGGGAAGGTTTTGTCAAGGTTGTGACCAATGCCGAAACTGACGTAGTAGTAGGTGTGCATATTATCGGTCCCCATGCCTCGGATTTAATTGCCGAAGCCACTTTGGCAGTAAAAAATGGTTTGACCGCTAAAGACCTGGCAGTAACTATCCACGCTCACCCCACCTTGGCGGAAGCCATGATGGAAGCTGCCGAGAATGTCCATGGCTTGAGTATTCACGGCTAAACAGAGGGTCTAAGAGGACCGTTGGTGGATGTTGAGAGGTGATATTTAATGAAGCTATTCGTTGCGATATTAGATGAAATAGATTATCTGGAAGCCTTAGCTATGCAGGAGCAGCTGCTGCAGTTACGCCAGCAAAATAAAGTACCGGATATCATGCTCCTGCTGCAGCATCCACCAACAGTAACCCTAGGGACCAGGGAGAATCGTTACAATATCATCGCTCCCGAAGGGGAGCTTGAAAAACTTGGGGTTAACATCTATAAAATAAATCGGGGCGGTGATGTTACCTATCACGGCCCCGGCCAAATTGTTGGTTACCCCATTCTCAACCTGAACGGCTATGGTAAAAGTGTGCGGCTTTATGTGGACAAATTAGAAGAGGTCTTTCTTAGATTGCTAAGGGATGAATATGGTATATCAGCTGGCCGGGATAGTCAATACACTGGCGTCTGGGTGGGCGATGAAAAAATCACGGCCATCGGTTGTTCGGTCAAACGCTGGGTGACCATGCATGGCTTTGCCTTTAATGTGAATACCGATTTGAATCACTTTACATGGATTAATCCCTGTGGCATTACCGATAAGGGTGTCACTTCGCTGCAAAAAATCCTCGGGCAGCCCCAGGACATTGATAAAGTTAACGGACAGATAATTTCCCATTTTAGCCGGGCTTTCAACTGCGAACCAGAGCTTATCAACCGGCAAAGATTACAAGATATTCTAGGGGGGCAAGCACATGAATAAGCGGAAACCCGACTGGCTAAGGGTGAAATTACAGGGGGCAGAAAAAACTCATGAAGTGAAAGAGATGCTAAATCGGTTATCTCTACATACCGTCTGCCAGGAAGCCAATTGTCCCAACCTAATTGAATGCTTTGGTCGTAAAACTGCTACCTTTATGATTTTAGGTAGCGTTTGTACCCGCAATTGTACCTTCTGTAATGTAACCAAGGGAATCACCCAAGGGGTTGACCCGGAGGAACCAGCCAATGTGGCCAAAGCGGTTACGGAGCTGGGCCTCAAGCATGCCGTTATTACTTCGGTAACCAGGGATGATCTACCGGACGGTGGAGCCGGGCACTTTGCCGAAGTTATTAAGAAATTAAAGGCCACCAAAGTAATTGTGGAAGTACTGATCCCCGATTTGCAGGGCAGCCGGGAAGCCCTGGCCACCATAGTAAGCGCCAGACCCCATATTCTCAATCACAACATTGAAACAGTACCTCGCCTCTATCCCACCGTCCGTCCCAAGGCCAGCTATGCCCGTTCTCTAGAGTTACTGAAAAACTCCAAAGAACTGGATGCCAGTGTATTTACTAAATCCGGTATTATGGTGGGCTTAGGGGAGCAAGAAGAAGAGGTCATCAGTGTAATGAAAGATTTGCGGGCTGTTGACTGTGACTTACTGACCATTGGACAATACCTAGCCCCCTCAGCTAAGCATCATCCGGTGATCGAATATATCCACCCGGACTTGTTTAAGAAATACAAAGACATTGCCTATGAAATGGGTTTCAAGTATGTAGCCTCGGACCCACTGGTCAGAAGTTCTTATCACGCAGCGGATGTAGCTCAAATATTTACATCGTAACGTTAAAAGGCCTAGAGACGGTTTTACCGTATCGGGCCTTTCCCTTTTGGTTAGGATAAAGAATTTGTTGTAGGAGTACAAAGTTCCAGTTGTTTGTCTTTGTAGCAACAGTTGGATATAATGATAAAAAAGTGTTGCACAAACAATTGGTGGGAGGCGTGTTAATGACAGAAAAGGAGGCCTTGCTTTCAACATCACCTTGGGTAAAAGCGCATTTCTTACAATCTGAGCATTTAAATGCTGATGATATTGCCTTGATCAATCGGCTTGGTGATAAGAAACATTACCCGAAGGGCTCTGTAATCATTGACATAGGTAGCCGTGGTGATTACATGTATTTCGTGTTGAAGGGGACTGTTCGTATTTCTCTCCTGAGTGCTGACGGGGTGGAAAAGCCTGTTAGTTATGTTACGCAAGGTTGTTTTCTGGGTGAGGAGTCTTTTTTTCATGGGCAGCCAACCATCTATAATGCCTTAGCGGTTGAAGCAGTTGAGGCCCTTAGTTTGGACCGGAAGTATCTAAAAGAGATTATTTCTCGGCCGGGTTTAGCGCATATTTTACTAAACTCAGTAAGCTTTAAATCCCGTGTTTTGGCACACCAAATTGAGGATTTAGCTTTCCGCAGCACCATAGAAAAGGTTTCCCGCATCCTTTATTGTATTTTAGCGGAAACACCGGAGGGTAAAGAAAAACATCATACTATTCATATCAGCCAACAGGAATTAGCGGCCCTTGCCGGTGCGCACCGCGTTTCTATAACGAACGCCATTTCCCAGCTCAAAAAGGATGAAGTTATCAAGACAGCTAAGGACGGTTCCATTGTTGTGATCGATTGGGATAAACTTAAGGAGAAGGGCTTTGGCATATAATGTCTAGTATACTGAGTGCTGTGATTGTGTTGTGATTGTCAAGGAGTGTCAAGAGAACCGTCCCCTCGACACCACCTTGACACCGACACCCGAGAGGCCAGCCATTAGTAGGCGAAGTACGCTACCCGCGTGGAGGCTTTGACCAGACTGAGCCTTGTTCAATACTCATCAATTTGCAGCAAATTCGATGTTGTATTTTACAGCAAGCCGAACTATACTAAGGAATGAAAGGGGGCTGTTTTTAATGCCGAACATCAAGCCGATCTCCGATTTGCGCAATTACAGTGATGTGCTGCGTGATGTGGCAGTGGGTGCGCCCGTGTTCCTCACCAAAAACGGGCGGGGCCGATATGCCATTGTGGATATACAGGACTATGAAAATACACAAGCTACTTTAAAGCTCTTGGGGGAGCTTGCCAAGGGCAAGAAATCCGGGGAGGAGAAGGGGTGGCTTTCGCTGGATGATGTAAAGACCCATTTCCGGGAGAAACAGCATGAATAAGCTGCACTATTCCCCGGAAGCCCTGCGCGATCTGAACGAAATTTGGGAGTATATCTTTGGCGAGCTGGAAAATCCCACCGCCGCTGAAAATACGGTTAATACCATTCTGGAGGCTATCGATAAACTGCAAGACTTTTCCGGGGTGGGGTCACTGCTGTCCTCTGTTGTAGAGTTGGAAAGCGATTACCGCTTTTTGGTCTGCGGCAATTATCTTGCGTTTTATCGCGTGGTGGGCAGCAATGTTTACATTGACCGTGTCCTGTACGGCCGGCGCGACTATCTGCGCATCCTGTTCGATAAAAGCATGGAATAAACAGTGCAATCATCGCACGGGTTTAATACTGTATTCATCAAGGGATCCGTTGATTGGATGACTTTAAAGTGGTATGATCTAAAAAAGAGAAGTACGTTAGCAAAGGTGCTGAAGAAATTTTCAGGACCTTTTATTTTTAAGATTGTTGAGGAGAGCGTATGGCTATACAAATTAAAAGATTGCCATTTATTGGTGCTAGAATACTTAAGACGGGGTTGGCAGTTGCTCTGGCTATTTATATATGTACGCTGCTTAAGCTGGAACCCAATGTTTTTGCCGGTGTAAGTGCAGTCATGAATATACAGCCTTCCATATATCGTTCTTTCAGAAATGCAGCGGAGCAGATTCTAATACATGTAATCTCTGTTTTCATTGCGGTCCTGTGTGGTTATTTGTTTGGTAGTAGTCCTATTATTATCGGACTGGCCACCATTTTGATTATTACCACCAATGTAAAATTAAAACTGCTGCAGGGAGTGGCTATGGGAGTTGTGGCTGGGATATTTGTACTGGATGCGCCACAACAGGATTTTTTAAACCATGCCCTTACTCGTTCCTATGTTATATTTGTTGGACTAGGAGCGGCTCTAACCGTGAACAATCTGTTATCTCAGCCCCGTTATAACGATAGCTTCTTGTCCTCCTTAAAGACATTTGGTGAACAATCAGCAAGCTTCTTTGAACAAATGGTGAGAGATTTTATTACGCTGCAGCCGATGAATAGCAATGATTACGAAAGCAGAAAAGATGACATCAAAAATTTGCTAAGAAGCACAAGAAACCTCTTTGAACTGCACAAAGAGCAAAACCGCTATTTAAGCATGGTTTCATCGGAAGTTCAGGAGCGCTGGGAAAAATACCTTGATTTCAATGTTAAATTGTTCTACAAAAGCCAGGAAATTTATAGTGCTACACAGCAACGTCTGCGGTGGAGAAGTGAGCGGGGAAATCCACCTATCTCGAAAGAATTTAACCATGTGTTGGAGATGTTGGAGAGAGGTATTAATTCCTTTAAGTCCCTCAACATTAAACTGAACCGACATATTTTTGAAGAACAGGAATTGAGACTGGAGCCAGTTAGTGAACATTTTTGGGAAGAGCTTAGTATATTTATCGATAAGTGGAACTCAAAATTGACCGGAGCAGCCTTTTTACACGCATTCATGTTTGTGTCTGTGGTGGCCAATGATATTAAGTGGGCTACCAGAAGCATTAAGGAATTTTCGTTGCAAGAAAGATCTATCAGTGGAAAGAAATATACTGAAAATTAGGAATAACATTCGTGTACTGTATTCATTACCGTAATCTATTGAAATTGATTGAATCGGATGCTATAATCAGTTCAACTTTAGAGATACATTGATGTATCAAGTCAAATGGGCGAAGGCGCCGGTGATTACACCGGCGTTTTGTGTTTGTACACTACCTCCCTATAATACAATGTTGTTTAGTGGCGTTGAGGCTGTTGGAACCTACGGGATTCCACAGCCTTTTCTTTTTTTCAATCAAACATAGGAGGAATGAACATGAGACAAATTGCGATTTATGGCAAAGGCGGTATTGGTAAATCTACCACCACACAAAACACGGTGGCAGCTTTGGCGGAAGCCGGCAAAAAAATTATGGTGGTAGGCTGTGATCCTAAGGCGGATTCCACCCGCTTACTGTTACACGGCCTCAACCAAAAGACAGTACTGGACACCCTGCGAGATGAGGGAGAAGATATCGACCTGGAAGATATCTTGCTTGAGGGTTTTGGTGGCACCCTATGTGTGGAGTCTGGCGGGCCGGAGCCTGGTGTGGGCTGTGCCGGACGGGGCATTATTACTTCCATTAATATGCTGGAGTCCCTGGGAGCCTATACGCCCGACCTGGACTATGTATTCTATGATGTTCTGGGTGATGTTGTTTGCGGTGGTTTTGCCATGCCGATCCGGGAAGGAAAAGCCCAGGAAATTTATATCGTGGCCTCCGGTGAAATGATGGCACTTTATGCTGCCAACAACATTTCCAAGGGAATTCAGAAGTATGCTCAATCCGGTGGTGTTCGCATGGGTGGCATCATTTGTAACAGTCGTAAGGTTGATAATGAATTAGAATTGCTGACTGCCTTTGCCAAGGAACTTGGTTCACAGCTAATCCACTTTGTACCCAGAGACAACATGGTACAAAGGGCAGAAATCAACAAGAAGACCGTCATCGATTTTGATCCCGGCCAAGACCAGGCCAACGAGTATCGTACGCTGGCCGGAAATATTGATGGCAATGACATGTTTGTTATCCCCAAACCCATGACCCAGGATCGTTTGGAAGAACTGCTAATGACTCACGGCATTCTGGATTAAAAATATACAAGGAGTGAAAGCCATGTTTATGATTAGAGCCATTGTAAGACCCGAAAAAAGCAATCTAATTCTGCTTGAGTTAAACAGTGCCGGTTTTCCGGCGGTCACCAAAATGGATGTAGTGGGTCGCGGAAAACAAAGGGGTGTTAAGGTAGGGGAAGTGGTTTATGACGAAATCCCCAAGGAATTGCTGCTGCTGGTAGTACAGGAAGAAAAGGATAAGGATGATGTCATCAGCATTATTGCCAAATATGCCAAGACAGGTGCCAAGGGAGCCTTTGGAGATGGCAAAATCTTTGTTACGCCTGTGGAGGAAGCCTACACCATCAGCAGTGGCAGCAAGGGCTTATAGGGGGGGAGTCATATGAAAGAAATACTAGCGGTCATCCGCATGAATAAGGTAAATGCCACCAAGAAAGCCCTGGCCGACATGGGTATCTGCGGCTTACATGCCGTGAAGGTTATGGGACGAGGCAAAATACAGGTGGATTTTTCTATCCTGCAGGAACTGGGTGCCAGGGAAGAGATTGGTGGGCTATTGGCCGAGGGGTTGTCCGAAGGAGCCCGGCTAATTCCCAAACGAATGCTGACCATTCTGGTGCAGGATGGAGAGGTTTCCAAGGTTGTGGATACCCTGATAAAAGTAAATAAGGAAGGCAATAAAGGAGACGGTAAAATTTTTGTAACACCAGTTCTAGATGCATTACGAATTAGAACCGGAGAGCAGGGAGAAGCCGCCATCTAAGAAGCTTAAAGGAGGTGCAGTAGATGGCCATTAACGAGAAAAAATTAGAAGAACTGCTTAATCAGTATCCCACCAAGGTCAAAAGAAATCGTAAGAAACACCTGATTATTAAGGATTCCAGCCTGGCCCACCAGGAGATCGAAGCCAATACCAGGACCATTCCGGGAATTATTACCAACCGTGGCTGTGCCTTCGCGGGCTGCAAGGGGGTTGTGCTGGGACCATTAAAGGATATGGTTCATATTGTACACGGCCCCATCGGCTGTGCCTATTATACCTGGGGAACCAGACGCAACAAGGCCAAATCCGACGATCCTACGAAAAACTTTATCAACTATTGTGTATCTTCGGATATGCAGGAAAGCGACATTGTATTCGGCGGGGAAAAGAAACTGGCTCGCCTGATTGATGAAGTGATGGATATTTTTCAACCCAATGCCATTACCATTTCCGCCACCTGCCCGGTGGGACTCATTGGGGACGATTTACAGGCGGTAGCCAAGGCTGCCCAGGAAAAACACGGTGTGGAGATCATGGCCTTTAACTGTGAAGGTTATAAAGGGGTCAGCCAATCCGCTGGCCACCATATTGCCAATAATATTCTGATGGAACGGGTCATCGGCCAAGGGGATTGGGAAGAAGCGCCGGGCAAATATCCCATTAATATTCTGGGGGAATACAACATTGGCGGTGATAGCTGGGAAGTGGAAAGAATCTTGGAAGAAATAGGTTACACAGTGGTATCTGTTATGACCGGGGATGGTTCCTACGAAGAATTAAAAAATGCTCATGTGGCAGAACTAAACCTGGTGCAGTGCCACCGGTCCATTAACTATATAGCTGAGATGCTGGAAACTAAATACGGTACCCCCTGGTTAAAGGTGAACTTCATCGGCGTTCAATCTACCATAGAAACCTTACGCAATATGGCCCTGTATTTTAACGACCCAGCCTTAACTCAGAAAACTGAAGAAGTCATTGCCAAGGAGCTGGCCCGGACTGAACCGATCATTGAGCAATACAAGAAAATTTGCGAGGGTAAAACTGCCTTCTGTTTTGTGGGCGGTTCTCGGGGCCACCATTATCAGGGTTTATTTGCTGAGTTGGGGATCGAGACGGTGCTGGCAGGTTATGAGTTTGCCCACCGGGACGATTACGAAGGACGGGACATTATTCCAGAGATCAAGCTGGATGCCGACACTAAAAACATTCCGGAAATACACGTAAGCCCGGATGAGAGAAGATTCCGTCTGAAACTATCTCCGGAACGCTTGGCAGAAATGAAGAAAAAAATTCCTCTTAGTAACTATCAAGGTATGAATATCGAGATGAAGGATGGCACCATCATCGTGGATGATCTTAATCACTTTGAAACCGAAGAGTTTATAAAACTTTTGCAACCGGATATTTTCTCCTCGGGTATCAAGGACAAATATGTGGTGCAGAAGATGGGTATTCCCTCTAAACAATTACATTCCTATGATTACAGTGGTCCCTATGCCGGTTTTAATGGTGCCGTTAAGTTTGCTGAAGATATCGCCATGTCTTTTGCTACACCCACTTGGAATTTTATTACACCACCCTGGAAAAATAAGCCTTTGCTTGAGGGCACCATTGTGGAAGGAGGTTGTTCGGTATGTTAAATTGCACACCAAAGGAATTAAAAGAACGCACCGGGGGAGTCATCAATCCTGCCAAAACCTGTCAACCCCTGGGTGCCATGTATGCAGCTCTCGGCATCCACGGGTGCCTGCCCCATAGCCACGGTTCTCAAGGCTGTTGTTCCTACCACCGAATGCATTTAACCAGACACTTCCGGGAGCCGATTATGGCTTCCACCAGTTCCTTTACCGAGGGAGCCTCGGTTTTTGGGGGCGGGGCCAATCTAAAAACAGCCATCAAAAATGTGTTTACCATCTATAACCCGGAGATAATGGCGGTGCATACCACCTGCTTATCCGAGACCATTGGTGATGATTTACCCACCATTATTCGGACGGCGGAGATTCCTGAGGGCAAAGTGGTCATTCATGCCAACACCCCTAGTTATCAGGGTTCCCATATAACGGGCTTTTCCAATATGACCAAGGGGATGGTTAATTACCTGGCTGAAGCCACCACTGAGACCAAAAAGGAGCAAGTGAATATTATTCCTGGTTTTGTCAATCCGGGGGATATGAGGGAAATAAAGCGTATCCTAAAAATCATGGGTATTAAAACAATACTGTTTCCAGATACCTCCGGGGTGGTGGATTCTCCCATGACCGGGGAGTACGCCATGTACCCCCGGGGAGGTACCCAGCTCAAAGATTTGGTGGATACCGGCAACTCTAAATTAACAGTGGCTTTGGGCAGCTATGCCTCCGCCGATGCAGCCAATCAGTTGGAACGAAAATGTCAGGTACCCGCAGTGGTGTTGAGAACCCCCATTGGTGTTAAAGCAACGGATCAATTGTTAATGACTTTGATAAATAAATTTACTGTAGATATTCCCGTTGAACTGGAAGAAGAACGGGGCCAACTGGTAGATATCATGACCGACACCCATTTCCATTTCCACGGTAAAAAAGTGGCCATCTTCGGCGATCCTGATATCATGCTGGCCATGACGGAATTTGTCCTTAGTTTAGGCATGAAGCCTATTCATGTGTTAACGGGGACACCCGGTTCCGGCGGTGCCCTGGGTACCGCGTTGGGTAACTTTGAAAAGGAGATCCAGGAATTACTGCAGGAAGCCGGCGTGCCAGGGAAAGTTAAGGCAGGCGGCGATCTCTTTGACCTGCACCAATGGATTAAAAATGAACCAGTAGATCTTTTAATCGGCAATACCTATGGCAAATATATTGCCCGGGCAGAGGATATTCCCTTTGTACGACTGGGTTTCCCTATCTTGGATCGAAGTGTCCATTCCTATTTGCCAGTGGTAAGCTACAAAGGTGCCATGCGTCTGATCGAAATGATCAGCAATGCCTTGTTAGATAGAGCCGATCGAGATGCCAAGGATGAGGATTTTGAATTGGTTATGTAACTTGGTAATGAGTTGAGAAAGGAGTGATGGATGTGCAGAAGTCAGTATTACAGGACACAGTTTTTCATGAGAGAGAAGACTCCATTATCACCAAGGGGAAGCAGAAAAAGCAGCTTACATGCGATACAGCGAGTGTAGCAGGTTGTGTCAGCCAGCGGGCCTGTGTTTACTGTGGGGCTAGGGTAGTCTTAAACCCGGTCACCGATGCCATCCATCTGGTACATGGTCCCATTGGTTGTGCCAGCTATACCTGGGATATCCGGGGAAGTCTCAGCAGTGGGTCGGAGTTGTATCGCAACAGTTTCTCCACCGATCTTAAGGAAAAGGATGTTATTTTTGGCGGTGAGAAAAAATTAGCCCGGGCCATTGATGAACTGGTGGCAGAGTATCCTACCAAGGTGGTGTTTGTTTATGCCACCTGTATTGTAGGTGTAATTGGGGATGATTTGGAGGCGGTCTGTAAGGCCGCCTCGGCGAAACACCAAATAGAGGTTATCCCCGTACAGTCCAGTGGTTTTGCAGGCAATAAAGCAGCCGGTTATCGGGCCGCCTGCGATGCGTTGCTCCGTTTGATAAAACCCAGCCAAAAGAAAAATAAACCCAAGGCCAGTACCGTTAATTATTTGGGAGATTTCAACCTAGCCGGTGAAGTGTGGATTATCAAAGACTATCTAAAACAGATCGGCATCGAACTGAATGTAGCCTTTACTGGTGATTCCCATTATGAAGCTCTCAAAAATGCCACTACGGCCTCCCTCAATATCATCCAGTGTGCTGGTTCTATGATTTACCTGGCCCAGAGAATGGAGGAACTGTACGCAATTCCTTATATGAACATTTCTTTTTTGGGGTTGGAAGACACCGCTGCATCCTTGAGGCGGATTGTTGACTCTTTCGGAGACCCGGAAATGAAGCTTTGCTTGGAGGAATTGTTAGTTAGGGAAACGTCCAAGGTAAAGCCTACTCTGGATTGGTACCGCGAGCGGTTGCAGGGCAAAAAAGCAGCCATTTATGTAGGTGGCGGATTTAAAGCCATTTCACTCATTAAACAGTTCCGGGAAATTGGTATTGATGTGGTGATGATCGGCACCCAAACCGGTCGTCAGGAAGAATACCAAACGATCAATGAACTGGTGGATGAGGGGACAGTTATACTAGATGACGCCAACCCTTCAGAACTAGAGAAATTCATGGTCGAGAAGGGAGCCCACCTACTGGTGGGTGGGGTTAAGGAAAGGCCGCTGGCCTATAAGTTAGGCATAGCCTTTATTGATCATAATCATGATCGAAAGCACCCTTTAAGTGGTTTTGTGGGGGCGGTAAACCTGGCCAAGGAGGTAGCCACCACCCTTTGTTCACCGGTTTGGCAATATGTATAAGGAGGGACGCGGTGTGAGCAGAAAAGCTACCAATTTTCGGGATGTCAATGAGAATCCCTGCAATATGTGTATGCCAATGGGAGGGATCTTGGCTCTTAAAGGGCTGGAAAATTCGATGGTGATCTTACATGGTTCCCAGGGTTGTGCCACCTATATGCGCCGACACATAGCTGAACATTTTAATGAACCCATTGATGTAGCCTCTTCTTCACTCAATGAAAAGGGGACCGTATACGGAGGAGAAAAGAATTTAAAACAAGGCTTAGACAATATGATCAAGGCTTACCGTCCTGGAGTAATTGGTATCCTTACCACCTGTCTGGCAGACACGATTGGTGAAGACATTGATAGAATTAGCCAAGACTACCTGGTAGAAAGGGGCTACACCGATTTGCCTGTGGTTACCGTTAATAGTCCCGGTTATGGGGGTACCCATGCAGAAGGCTACTGGTTGACCCTGCGTAGGATTGTCGAGAAACTAGCCCGGAAAACCGAGCCTCACACTGGTATCAACATTTTTGTACCCAATATTAGCCCAGCGGATATTCGAGAAATCAAACGATGGCTAGAACTGATGCAGGTTTCCTACACCCTGCTGCCGGATTTCTCCGATACCTTGGATCGCCCCTATCAAAGGCCCTATCGAAAGATGCCAGAAGGTGGCACCCCATTGGCAGATATTGCAGCTATGGGTGGTGCTGCAGCCACCCTCCAATTGGGGGTGACATTAGAGGACAGTATGTCACCGGGAAGATTTTTAGAGACTGAGTTTGGCGTACCCCTCTATAATCTGCCCCTACCCATGGGAGTAACCAATACCGATTTGTTTTTTAATCAGCTAACTGAAATAACAGGTAAAAAGTTGCCCGCCGAACTTCAGCAGGAGCGGGGGAGATTACTGGATTGTATGATTGATTCCCACAAATATAATGGTGCCGGCCGTAGTGTCATCTTCGGTGAGCCGGAAAATATTTATGCAGTAACCAGAACCTGCTTGGAGAATGGCATTTACCCGGTGGTGATTGCCACGGGCAGTAAAAATCCTCAACTGGTTACGTTATTGGAGGATTTATTGACTCACTCGCCGGTACGGTGTACGGTGCTGACTGAAGCCGATTTTGCTACCATTCGGGTCTTAAGCAGAGGAAAGGCCAATCTCGCCATTGGTTCTTCCGATGGCAGATACCTCTCCGAAAGGGAGGACATTCCCCTAGTACGCTATGGCTTTCCCATCCACGACCGGACCGGGGGGCAGCGATTACTCTCGGTGGGCTATCGGGGTACCACCTATTTTCTCGATCAGCTAACCAACACCCTACTGGAAAACAAACATAAACATTATCGGAAGTCCATTTATCAAGCATTTTACCTAGGGATAAACAAAACTCTGGATTCCGCAGAAAGTGGTGGTGAGCAGCATGTCTTGTAGGAGGATTGATGATTGGCAACAAACCAACAGGCATCCCTGTTATTCCGAGGCAGCCCACCACAAGTATGCCCGTATGCATTTGCCGGTGGCGCCTCACTGCAATATAGGCTGTAACTACTGCAACCGCAAGTATGATTGTGTCAATGAAAGTAGACCCGGTGTTACCAGCCAGGTCTTAACACCCTTGTCGGCGGAACAAAAGTTCATTGTGGTTAAGGAAAAAATACCCAATCTAAGTGTGGTGGGGATTGCCGGCCCAGGGGATGCCCTGGCCAATTGGGAAAGCACCCGGGAAGCCGTTAAACGGATCAAACAAGCCAACCGAGAAATGATTTTTTGCCTGTCCACCAATGGTTTGATGCTGCCCCATTATGCACCAGAGATTGTTGAACTGGGTATCAAGCATGTAACGGTGACCTTAAACACCTTGCAGCCTGAAACGGGCGCTAAAATTTACCGTTTTGTTAACTATGAAGGTAGAAACTATCAGGGGACCGAGGGAGCTGGTATTTTATTGCAAAATCAGCTAACGGGTATCCAATATCTGGCGGGCCAGGGAATCTTAGTGAAAGTCAACATTGTCATGATAAAGGACATTAATGATCATGAGATTCCAGAGATTGTGAAAAAAGTTAAGCAGTTAGGGGCTTTTATGACCAACATTATGCCCCTTATTCCAACGGCGGGCAGTGCCTTTGCCCATCTTCCCGCCACCAGCATGCAGGAGCTCAATCAAATGAGGGAACTGTGCCAGCTTGATTTGCAGCAAATGCGACACTGCCAGCAGTGTCGGGCCGATGCCATCGGTCTACTGGGCGAAGACCGATCACAGGAATTCTACATCGCAGAGGGTTAGATTTGACTCAAAGGAGTGCTTTCATTGAATAAACCTAAAACGCATATTTTTGTCTGCACAAGTTCCCGGGTAAATGGTCAGTCCAAAGGGTTCTGCCACAGTAAAGAAGCCGGAAATATAGTGGAAAATTTTTTAGAGGAAATTAGGGAGCGAGACCTCGGAGCGGAAGTATTTGTTTCCAATACCGGTTGCTTTAGCCTTTGTGAGAAAGGTCCCATTGTCGTAGTCTATCCCGACAATGTTTGGTATGGTGGAGTTAGACCGGAGGACGTAGAAAAAATTATGGATGAGCACATCGAAGGTGGAAAGGTTATTAAAAGCTTGGAGCTATAAACAGTAAGCAACTCCTACCTCGAGGGGGGATTTTATGTCCAAGGAAATAGCAGTATTTGTAGGTGCTAATGGTCAGACGGTGGATCTTTACCAACAGGGCAAAGTAATCATTTATCAAAGAAACCAGGGCAATTGGCAGGTAGCCAGAGAAAGAGAATTTTTCCTGGGAGAACATTTTCATATGGGGATTTTACGGGAAAGAATGATGGAGCTAGTAGAGTTTCTGGGTACTTGTGAAATTTTTGTGGGTCTTACAGTAACTGGGATTCCCTATTTTTATCTGGAGAAATCTGGCTGTAGTATTTGGGAGTTTGAGGGTCAACCGGCAAATTTCCTAGATTATATAGTTGGTAAGGAGGAAGCAGAGCAAAGGCAAAATGGTACTCAGGAAAATATCAGCCTGCCCACCCCGATGGAGGTCTCCAGCGGCTGTTACCGAATCTCCATTAAAGAGATTCAAGAAAAGAACATGGGTGTTACTTCCAAGCAGGCCCTATTGCCCTTTATTAGACAAGGGACGTATTATTCCCTAGAAATCCACTGTAATCACATCCCTCCCTGGCTGGAAAATGAGATTCTGTTGAACCAACTGGAAAGCAGGACAGAAGTTATTAGCCGAAATGAGGTAAATTTGGTGATCATGAAAAAAGAATGTAACTCATGACAGTTCATTTTATAGATACCACCCTAAGAGACGGGGAACAGTCACCCGGGGTAGCCTTTACGGTGGCAGAAAAAGTTCATATTGCTTGTTTACTTGATAAAGTAGGGGTTTATGAGATTGAGGCGGGAATTCCCGTCATGGGTAAATTGGAAATGGATGCTATTTATCAGATTTTATCAAAGAATCTAAGGGCCAGGGTGACCACCTGGAACCGGGCTACTCTAAATGATGTAAAGGCGTCGCTGAAATGTGGTGCTCGGAACCTGCATATTTCCTCCCCTGTTTCGGATATTCACATTAAATATAAATTAAATCGCAGCCGGGAATGGGTACTGGACAATTTGCGAAGAACTGTCCACTATGCCAGAGCATCTGGCTGCACAGTATCCATTGGTGCGGAGGATGCTTCCAGAGCGGATATGCAGTTTCTTATTTTATTTGCCAAGCTGGCCAAAGAAGAAGGGGCCAACCGTTTACGTTTTGCCGATACACTGGGTGTATTGGACCCCTTTACCACCAGGGAAAAAGTAGCCGAAATTATTCAGAAGACCGGGATAGAAGTAGAAATGCATGCTCATAACGACTTTGGTATGGCTACGGCCAATGCTTTAGCAGCTCAATTGGGCGGAGCTAACTATCTTAGTACCACAATTTTGGGACTGGGAGAAAGGGCGGGTAATACATCTTTCGAAGAAATAGTAAAGGTGTTGCATTATAAGGGATTCAAAATAAATGCTAACAAACAAATCCTACAAGAGTTAAGCCGCTATGTTGCCTTGGCAGCCAAGCGGGAGTGCCTTTTAAAAAGAATAACTCCTTAGCAGAAAAAATCTAATCTGCTAAGGAGTTATTTTTTTGCTGACAGGGCTCTTTCACAATTTCCCATAATTGATTCATATTTTTACCACAGTTTCCTTGTACAATCTCAATATGAAAAAATATGGATGAGGTGAGACGGTTTGAAGGTTAAAAGAATGATGGTGGCTTTACTGCTTGTTGTCATGTCGCTAACAGTTATCGGTTGTAGCGGTAGTGGTGGTACAGAAGCCGCCCCAAAGGAAGCGCAAGAAGCCAAAGAAACTTCGAACGAGAGTCAAAAGATTACCATACCGGAAGAAAAGCCTGCCTTTATTGGCAAAGTAAAAGAAATTGTTGGTAATGAAGTAACTGTCTATAAAGCAGAAGTGAATCAAAACCAGGGGCCCTCTCAAGAAAATCAGGCAAGAGAGGTACAACCCCAGGAAAGACCAGCAAAAGATTCCTCGGCAGACCAGGCTCAAACTCCAACCCCAACCCAGGGTGACCAGGGGGCAAGACCGGGTAACGGGGGCTTTAGAATGAATTTTACTGAAGAAACTGAGACCTTTATGATACCCGTTGGAGTGCCCATCGTAACCATGCAAGGGGGCAGGGGTTCACAGGAAGCAACCGTGGTGCAACTAACACAGATCAAAAAAGATACGGTGTTACGAATTTGGAAAACAGATGATGAGGTTTCCTTTGTTCAGGTTACAGGTGGTAGTAGTCAGAGAAGCAATAGGGAAACTACCGGGAATAACCGGGCTGGTAATGGTCCACAGGGAGGTATGGGCGGCCCACCGCCGGGAATGTAACATGGTAGAACAAAAAAAATGTGTCATTGACGCTGCTAACCTGGTAAAGATCTATCAAAATGGTTCCGAAGAGCTCAAGGTCTTGGATGATGTCAGCATCCAAGTCTATGATGGTGACTTTATGGCGGTCCTCGGGCCTTCGGGTTCGGGCAAATCAACACTGATGAATATACTGGGGTGTTTGGATATTCCTACCGCCGGAGAGTATTATTTAGATGGGCTAAATGTCTTAACCGCTACAGAGAATGAATTGGCTGAAATTCGAAACAGAAAAATTGGTTTTATCTTTCAAAAGTTTAACTTATTACCTAGGCTGACAGCACTGCAAAATGTTATGCTGCCCTTGCTTTACCGGGGCATGGACGAGGGAGAGGCAGGGGAGTTAGCCAGGGGAAAATTGACTTTATTGGGTTTAGGAGAAAGGCTAGGCCATCGTCCTAATGAACTCTCCGGTGGCCAGCAGCAAAGGGTAGCCATAGCCAGGGCCATTGTGGGAAATCCAGAGCTATTATTGGCCGATGAACCCACAGGAAATTTGGATAGTAAGTCCAGTGAGGATGCCATGCGAATTTTTCGGGAGCTTAATGAACAAGGAAACACGATTGTCATTATTACCCACGATGTCGAGGTGGCAGATCAAGTCAAAAAGCTAGTCTATATACGGGATGGTAAGTTATATGAAAATAATTAGTGCACAGAGTTTAAAAGGACTGACCAATCTTAAAACGAAAAAATCTCTTTGGCTTGCTCTGGTAGTGGCCCTTGCTTTAATGGGTGGAGTTGGTTACTGGTACCAAAAACAAAGCAGCAATCAGGGTACTCAGGTGCAAATTCAACAAGCCCAAGTGCAAAGGGGTGACATCCTGGTGGGTCTGGACTCCGATGGTACCATTGATTTTTCTAAAGTTAGCCTCCGATTTCATGTCCGAGGGAGCATTGCGGAAATCTTGGTGGACGAAGGGGAGCAGGTGAATAAAGGAGATATTATCGCCAGATTAGACGATAAAAACTATCAGGATCAGTATCAATTAGCGGTAGCTAAATTGCAGGAAGCCCAGGAGCAAGAGACTACCAGCTTGCTAGATAATGAACTAACGATAAAAAAGGCAGATGCTGACTTAGAGAAGCTGCGGGATGAATATAAAGAAATGGAAGCTATTCCCGAGGCCTATTCAGCTAACGAGCTAAAGTTAAAAAAATTAGAGTTGGCCAACAAAGAAACAGAATTCAAAAATTTACAGCAGAAATATGAATTGCAAAAGGCGCGGGGTTTAGACCAGAACGAATTGCAAGTAAACATGGCGAAGGAAGATTTAGAAGATACCATTTTATATGCTCCTATTTCCGGTGTTGTTTTAGATTTTGCTAAAAAGGTTGGGGAAAGTCTCACCGACGAGGAAGACTTTGCCACCATCCATGAAGACAATACCATCAAAGCCATCACCAATGTAATTGAGTACGATATTGGTCAAATCAAAGTGGGACAAAAGGTCTATGTGACGGTGGAAGCTATTCCGGATAAAAAGTTTACCGGTGAAGTGACCAAAATAAATGCATTACCTACTCAGGGTTCCAATGGTTTGGTCAATTACTCAGTAGAAATTACCATCAAAGACCTTGGGTCAGAGCTAAAGGATGGTATGACCTGTGCAGTCTCCTTTGTTATTAAGGAAGTAAAGGATTGTTTAATGGTACCCTATCAGGCGGTCAAAATGGTGCAGGGTAAGCAGGTGGTTACGGTACTGGATGAAAAGGGACAACAGGCGGAAAAACAAATTAAGACCGGCTTTACCGACGGTACCAATGTAGAGGTAGTAGAAGGTCTCAGAGGAAATGAGACGGTGGTTTACCAACGAGCTAGCACGGCTAAGACCACGAGTACCAGGTCTGCTACTACACCCCAGGCCAATTCTAACCAAATGATTTTCAGAAGCAGGTGATCTCTTGAAACTTAAACAACTGCTTAAATTAATCTTTACCAATATCACCCAGAACAAGGTGCGGACCTTTCTTACCACTCTGGGGGTTATTGTGGGGACGGCCACGATCTTTTTGGTGGTGGCCATTGGTCAAGGGGGAGAAGCTCAAGTCAATGAGCAATACTCTAAGTTAAACGTTGGTACCATTATCGTAATGCCTGCTCAGAGAGGTAGAGTGGCGGATCCCTTAACCAAAAAAGATGCAGAACTTTTTTTAGCCAGTGCCAACATAGCCCAGGCCTTTCCCTTATTACGGGGGAACGGTACGATTAACTACAATAATTACTCGGCCTCGGCGAGCTTTATGGCTGTGGAACCGGAATTTCAAACCAGTAATAATTTAACGGCTGAACTAGGCCGGAACATTGACGAAGAAGACGAAAATAAAAAGAATAGGGTTGCCATGGTCGGTGCAGAACTAGCTAATACGTTGACTGACGGTAATTCTTCAGAAATTGTCGGCCAGAATATCAGTATCAGCGGCAGGCGGTTTGAGGTCATCGGCATTTATAATCGGGTGGGTGATTCCGGCTCAGGCCAGAGTTATGATGATGCCGCCTTTGTACCTTACAGCGTGGGAGAAAAGTATTTGTTAGGTACTCGGGCCAACCCTACTATCAACGTGCAGGCCACCAGTTTGGACACCGTTCAGGCAGCCATTGCAGACATTCAGAGTAGCCTAGATGAAAATCATCGGGCCGGTGGAGCAGATCAATTTCGCATTATGGATGCCGGCAGTAGATTGGCCGCGGCTCAGGAATCGGCCAGATCTATGTCCATGCTTTTACTAGCGGTGGCGGTGGTGGTGCTGATCGTTAGCGGTATCGGGATTATGAATGTTATGTTTGTAACCGTAAAAGAGAGAACAAAGGAGATTGGTACCCTGAAAGCCATTGGTGCCAAGAAGCAGGAAATATTAAATCAGTTTCTTATTGAAGCAGTGATTATTAGTTTAGTAGGTGGCGTCATTGGTGTGATTGTCGGTTTCATCACGGTGCCCATTTTACGGTACTTTGAATTAGCAGCCATCGCTTCGGTCAGTGGAGTCCTCTTAGGGTTAATCTTTTCTGTGGTTACCGGTGTTTTTTTCGGATTTTACCCAGCCTGGAAGGCGGCTGATTTAAGTCCCTTGGAAGCATTACGATATGAATAAAAGGTGAGGTTTATGAGCAAAAAACTAATTCTCCTACTGGCATTGTCACTGGTACTGGGGAATGCCTCAAGTGGCTATACTGCTGAAGCAGAGGTAACGACAACAACAGCAACAGTTGTTCCTATAATCACCTTAGAACAAGCTAGGGGATTGGCTATAGAAAATAGCAGGACTTTACAAAAACATGAAAGTAATGTAAAGAAAACTAAATACCAACAACAGCAGGCAGAATATCAATTAAATGAAGCTATCGATCGGTATAACAGTATCGGTAGTAAGTTGGACGAAGATAATTATTCTAACAGTATTTTGGATCAACTGGACTCCCAGTCTGAAAAAATTGAGTCAGCCTCAGACAGCATTGATAATGCAGAAGATAGCTATAATGATGCTGTAAAGGAAGAAAACAACTACCAGAAGCAATTAGGATACCTTGTTGAAGAATTCTATACCACCATCTTAAATCAGGAAGCTGACCTGGCAAAATTAAATAAAGAGTATGAGTTGAAGGAATATTTTTTGAATGTGGAACGAAAAAAACTGGGCTTAGGTAGCAGCAGCCAATATAAAGTAGATGAGCTGGTTGCAGGTGTTAAACAGTTAAATAAAAACATTATTGAACAAACCAATAATATTAAAACCAAAAAGGGTCAATTAAACGATATGATGGGCAGAGGGTATGACGAGGAGTTGCAGTTAGCTTCCTTTGAAGTGCCAGTAACCCTGGAGATCCCAGAGTATGAAAGATTATTGTCCGATGTAACCTATTCCTATACGCGCCTCTCCCAGCTAAAAAGAGATCTTAATAATTCCAAAGAGGATTATAAAGACGAAGATGATTATTATAAGTCATTAATTCTAAGTCAGGAAATTAAAGCAAAAGAACTTGAACTAGTAGATGAAACTAATGGATTGTACGAAAAGGTTAATAATATGCTGACTGATGCAAAGTCAAAACAAGAGAATTATCAGCTTATTTTAACCAATTTTAGAAATGCCCAGAGATCCTATGAATGGGACAAAAAGCGTTATGAACTGGGACAAATTTCAAAACAAGCCTTTCTGGAAAGTGAATTAAGCTTTTTAAATATGCAAAATCAGAAGATTTCTGCGGCATACGCTCTGTATCTAGCCCAGGGTTCTTTAAAATTAGCGGCAGAAGGTATTGTTATGAATTAAGAAACAAACTAGATCATGAAATAACATAGAAAATTACAAGAAACCAGTGTCCGACAGTCGGCACTGGTTTTTTAAAGAGACTAAGCAGCCGCTAGCCTCTAAAGACCTGGCGCACCCTTAGATCATAACCTAATAGCAAATCGTAGCAAATCCGGTCAGGCTTAGCTCTTTTGGCTATTGTTGAAAACCAACTTCAAATAGGTCAAAAGGTTAAGTTTGATCCTTTTTTAATAGTTAAATTAAATAGATAAACGTATTGACCATAAAGCGGTAAAAACGTATAATCATACCTAGAATTACTATGCATTGCAAATCGATGTTATTAAGAGGTGAAAAGTTGCATGAAAATCAATAAGGAATTGCTTAAAGGAAGTACCATCATTCTTATTTTAAAATTACTTGAACGTAAACCGATGTATGGCTATGAAATGATTAAAGAGATTGAAAATGCTTCTGGAGGTGTGTTTGCTTTTAAAGAAGGAACACTTTACCCAATTCTGCATTCTTTAGAGTCGGATGAAATGGTGGAAGCGTACTGGTCAGATTCTACAGGAAACCGCCAAAGAAAATACTATCGGATAACCGATAAAGGTCGTTTACAACTTGAAGAAAAATGTAAGGAGTGGGTTGTCTTTCGTTCAACGGTTGATAAAGTTCTTGAGGGGGCTATGATATGTCGATAGAACGGAATCAGCAGGTACAGGAATATTTGAATCATGTTTGTTCACATATTAAATGGGTTGAGGTGCATGAACAAGTTAAGCAAGAACTGCTTTCCCATATCGAGGATCGTGTAGCAGAGTATTCTGCGGAGGGTATTTCTGAGCAAGAAGCAATAGAACTGGCTATCAATAGGATGGGAGACTCAGTTGTTTTAGGCAAACAGTTGCATAAAGCCCATAAACCTCCTACCAATTGGAAGTTACTATCGATCGTAGCCATTTTAGCGGGGATGGGGTTATGCACGCTATATTCAGTAGAGATGCAGGGTTTATTAACGAAGAAACTGTCGGTATCTATTTTTACAAACAGTGTCATTTACGTTTTTTTTGGCTTAGCAGTACTTTTAGGAATTACTTATTTTGACTATAGAAAGCTAAAAAATTTTGGTTGGCAGCTGTTTTCCGGCACAATGTTTATTTGGCTTATGCTGCTTATGTCGCCTATGCTAGGTTCGACAACTAACGTAAAACCATATTTAAACTTGGGTTTTATAAACATTGACTATATTGGTGCTACTCCGTTTTTGTTAACCGTTGCCTTGGCCAGTATTTTTTTTAATAAAGATTGGTCCAAGCCCAATTGGTTTGTCAGTACTATTTTTCTGTTAATCGTACCCAATATCTTTTATTTCATGAGCCCTTCTTTCACTGGGGTAATTATCTATACAGCGGTATTTCTAATTCTACTGTCACTAGCTGGAGTTAGCAAAAAACAGCTTACGGCCATAGCCATTCTACCAATGGGTTTCTCTATATTTTCTTTGGTTCAAGAGCCTTATCTATTGGACAGATTGCTTACGTTTATGAATCCTTATCATAACCCGCTGGGGAGTGGGTATATCTATATCCAATCAATTGAAGCCATAAGATCTGCAGGGCTCTGGGGACAGGGATTTACCTTTTCGGGAAACCTGCCAGAATTCCACACAGACCTAATCTTTTCTTATATTGTATATACCTTTGGTTGGGTTGCCGGTGCGGTTGTGATCATTTTGGCCGTTGCCTTGACAGCCATCATGATAGATTTGGTTAAGCGGGTTAAAGATAAGTTTGGCAGATTGTTAGTTACTGGACTAACTAGTATTCTTGGATTACATTTTCTCTGGAATATTTTAATGGCCGTAGGACTTGCACCCATAAGTGGCATAAGTTTACCCTTCTTTAGCTACGGCGGCACCCAAACCGTTATTAACATGGCAATCATAGGCTTAGTCTTAAGTGTCTACAGACGAAAAAATGTACTAGTTAATCCAATCAAGATTCGTAAAACAAATGAGGAAGAACAGCTACTATTATGACAAAGGTAATTTCATAATTTCCCACAGTTCTTTGATAATTGTTCCGTAATCTGGACTTATAGTATAAACGTAGTTACAGTGAAAATAATTTAAGGAGGAATAAAAGTGAAGAACTGGAAAACCAAAGCCGTTTCAACAATCTTAGCCCTGGCAGTACTGGTACCGACAACCGCTTTTGCTGCTGACGTGGTGAATGGTCAAGAGGTTAAAGGAACAAAAGGTTTTGCCCATCACCAACTTTTTAATCAAGAAAAACAACAGGAATTTAATGATAAGCTTTTGGAAATGGTTACTAAATACACACCAGACAGTTTAGAAGAATGGCAAAGTGCCCTGGCGACACAGGATCAGTTAAGGCAAGAGATGAAGGACAAGATGCCGCAAAGGCCCCAATTATCTGAAGAGGTGAAAGAAAAAGTAAAAGCAATTCAGGAGGACGTTAAAAACGGCAACCTGACCCGCGAACAAGCTCAGGAACAATTAAAGAGCCTTGGTATTGAAGGATTGAAAGGTAACTTCAAAGACCATCCCCAAATGTCCGATGAAGCAAAGGAAAAGGTGAAAGCCCTTCGTGAAGACCTTAAAAATGGTACCCTAACCCAGGAGCAAGCTCAGGAACAATTAAGGAGCCTTGGCATTGAAGGATTGAAAGGTAACTTCAAAGACCGTCCCCAAATGTCCGATGAAGCAAAAGAAAAGATGCAGGCTATTCGTGAAGACCTTAAAAATGGCACCCTAACCCAGGAGCAAGCCCAGGAACAACTTAAGGCCCTTGGTATTCAGAGACCTGTAGATAAAGATCGTCCCGAATTATCTGATGAAGTAAAACAAAAGCTCCAAACGATTCAGGAGGAAGTAAAAAACGGTAAATTGACCAAAGAACAGGCTCAAGAAGAAATGAAAAATCTTGGCCTGAAGTTCAGAGGCGATGCTACTAAAAATCACCCGATGGCCCAGTTCCAAGAAGCAGTAAAAGCTAATGACGAAGCTAAAATGAAAGAATTATTGCCCCAGATGTTAGAACAAGTGAAGGAAAAAAACCAAGAGTTATCTAATAAATTAGCAGAGTCTAATTCCTAACATAAACCAGACTCCCTCCCACAAAGGGGGTCTGGATTTTCAGCATCTTGGAAAGTATCAACTTGTCAATGTGCAATAAGGGAAAACTAAGGCTGACACCAAAGACTCTTGGGTACTTTAGGGTATAGCGTCAGCTAAGCTTTTCTAACTTCAGAAAGTAACGTATCGGTTTTCAAGTCATAACATCTGGTAAGGGGGGATAAGCTTGTTTCGTATTTTTTTGGTTGAAGATGAGCTTAACCTTAATCAAATTTTAACGTCCTATTTGCAAAAGGAAGAGTGGGATGTAAAATCCTTTTGCGACGGCAAAGCTGCCCTGCAGGCTATTGATGAACGACCCCATCTCTGGATTTTAGATATTATGCTCCCGGATATAGATGGCTATCAATTGCTACGGCGCATTAAAGAGGTATCCCCGGAGGTACCGATAATCTTTATATCTGCCCGAGATGCTGATATCGACCGAATTATGGGATTGGAAATGGGAAGTGATGATTATTTGGCTAAACCGTTTCTCCCTAGAGAGCTAGTCATTCGTGCCCAGAGAGTGCTGGAAAGGGTCTACGACAAGCCGTCAGGTGTTGAAAACACCTTGCTGGATCTATTACCCTATATCTTGGATGAAGGAAAGAGAGAAATTCGAAAAGAGCTGGCTGTTATTGAATTAACCTCAAAGGAATACGATCTAGCCTTTATCTTTGCCAAACATAAGGGGCAAGCCCTTTCCAGAGATCAGATTATTACTTGGGTTTGGGGAGATGACTATGTCGGTACAGACCGCTCTGTAGATGACTTGGTCAGACGGTTACGAAAAAAGTTGCCGGAGTTACGCATTGAAACTATTTATGGTTATGGCTACAGGATGTTAACGAAATGAAAAATTTATCACTGACCGTAAAAATATGGCTGGGTATTTCTGCCGTTAGCTTGTTATTATATTTGGGCGTCATCGTAATTACGCCCCCTTTGGTGCGCAGTTTCTTTACTGACAACATGATGGAACCACCCCGTGAAAGACCTCTTAATCAGTTTGAAGAGCCTCTAAATTACCGGGGTTTTCATATACGCAGTTTTATTATGCTGGAAGACGGCACCACCTTGCCCGCAGAGGCTCAGAAAGCTTTTCAGCCCTCTTTTTTGGAGGAAATAAAGAAAAACGCTGAGTACCAACAAAGGGTTAAAAAACTATACGAAAGCAAGAATGGGCCAATTCCGATTCGTTATGTTATTTCCAGGGACGTAGCTTATGAACGTCCTCTGTACCAAATTATGTTTCTCAAAAAGCCAGAGGAAGATCGATTTGTCAAGGAATTATTGTTTAATTTTATGCTTTACGTTGGGCTTGCTCTGGTGGCTACGTGGTTTGTTTCTTTGCTGATTGTGCGCTACCTCACTCGGCCTCTTACCGTTATGGAGCAGCACGTAAAGCGCATTGCCAATCGCGATTGGCATGAACCTTTGGATATCCAAAGAAATGATGAAATTGGGCAGTTAGCCAAATCCATTGATAGTATGCGCCAACAACTGATAAAGCAGGATGAAACCCAGCAATTGATGTTACAAAATATCTCCCATGAATTAAAAACACCGGTCATGGTGATTCGCAGTTATGCCCAGGCTATGCAGGATGGGGTCTATCCCAAGGGAGACCTGAATGGGAGTATCGAGGTAATCGACGAAGAGGGAGAACGTCTGGAAAAGCTGATTAAACAATTGCTTTACTTAACACGCTTAGATTATCTGGCCACTAGAAATGCAACCCTTGTGGATGTTCAACTCGAACCGTTAATTGAGAAAATTGTCCAGCGACTAAGGTTGCAGCGGCCGGAAATAGCCTGTCAATTAGACTTGCAGCCGGTAATCGTTAAGGGTGATGAAGATACATTACGGGTGATGATTGAAAATCTCTTAGAAAATCACCTTCGCTATGCAGTATCCACCTTAACCATAACCCTAAGTGCAAACAGTGGCAAAACGGAAGCTCTGCTGTATTTATGGAATGATGGTTCCCAGGTAGAACCTACCCTGGTAAATGAAATTTTCAAGCCCTTCCAGAAAGGACGAGAAGGTAAGTTTGGTTTGGGACTTGCCATTGTACAGCGAATTTTAAAGATATATGAAGGTCAAATTACTTTGACCAATGAACGAAATGGCGTAGCTACCACTGTTAGGATACCGTTGTAATAAACATAGAGTTGTAGAGACTTAGGGGGCACCCAATGCTTTGGGCTGCCCCTCTTTTATCGATGCCAAGTGCGGTTGTTGTTATAAAGGGGAATACACTGCAATTATTTTATTTTAGAAGTAGAATTGGTATAATATAGATAAAAGTACTCTGGAAAGTAAGGAGATGAGTATCATGGGCAATAGCGCTATTAAGAACGATAGGATATATACGTACGCTGACTATCTGAGTTGGCCGGAAACTGAACGTTTACAAATTATCGACGGAGTGGCGTATGCTCTGGCTCCACCTTCTACTGAACACCAGGCAATAGTAGGTAGCATATTTGTTGAGTTTGCTAACTACCTCAAAGGTAAGGCGTGTAAAGTTTTTGTAGCCCCTTTTGGGGTGACCTTTGCAAAAGATGTAAAAAACGAAAAGAATATTCATGCTGTGGAACCTGATATCACAATCATTTGTGATAAATCCAAGATTACGGAAAGGGGCTGTAAAGGCAGCCCGGATCTGATTGTAGAAGTTATTTCACCCTCTACGGCTAGTGTAGATGTTATTAAGAAACGCCAACTTTATGAGCACAATGGGGTTCTTGAATATTGGATAGTTGACCCCACGAATCAAATTCTTTCCAGATTTTATCTAAATGAAAACTTAACCGAATACAGACAAGTAGAGTACTTCACTAAGACTGACACAATAACTCCGGTCATTTTCCCCGACTTACAAATAAACCTAGTAGATATATTTTCAAATACAGAGGATTGACAGACCAACAGACAACAGTGGAAATCATTAAGCAATGGCGAAAGATTTCTCGACAAAAGAAAAAACAATAGTAAAAAGTATGCCCTTTGTGGTAAAGGAAAGCATACTTTTTACTATTTAACGTATGCAAATTGCATCAATCAGGGAGGTATCCACCATTGGCTATTAAGATCGTCACAGACAGCACTTCCTATATGCCAGACCATTTACGAGATGAATATGAACTATCCGTTGTCTCCCTAGGAGTTACCATCGATTCAGAAACCTTCCGGGAAGAAGATATAGAAAATAGCAGTTTTTATGATAGGATGGCGAAGGCTAAGTCCATTCCTACCTCTTCCCAACCAACCCCTCAGGAATTTTACAACGTTTTTGAAAATCATATCAAGGATAACCATGCTGTTGTGGGTATTTTTCTATCCTCGGCTATGAGTGGTACCTATTCCACCGCCTGTATGGTCAAAAATATGCTGTTAGAAAAATATCCTTCTGCCAGGATAGAAATAGTGGATTCCCGATCAAATTGTTTGGAACTTGGTTTTGCCGTATTGGCAGCGGCCAGGGCCGCTAAGGCAGACAAATCGATGGAGGAAGTGCTGGCCCAAGCTCAATTTGTCATGAACCGCAGCCGGTTCCTATTTGTACCGGACACCCTGCAATATTTACAAAAGGGTGGCCGTATTGGGGGAGCAGCGGCACTTTTAGGTTCTCTGCTGCAAATACGCCCGATATTGACTGTCATTGACGGGAAGACGGCCTTACTTAGTAAAGTGAGGAAGAAAGAAAGGGCTGTGCAAGAAATCAGCAAAATTTTTCTTTCAGACATAGAGCAGAGGGGGCTGGGAGAGGCCGCTATTCATCACATTAATTTCCCTCGGGAAGCCCAAAATCTCGCTCAGCAGTTGGCAGAAAAGACTGGCACAGTCTTACCAGTATATCCTATCGGTCCTGTTATTGGTTTACACGTAGGTCCAGGGACATTGGGAATTGTTTATTATACCCGTGAGAAAAGGGACTAGCCTAAAATAACGGCCTAGTCCCTCTTACGTACCACTTGCCTGTGGCTAATGGTGTAGAAAACCTATTTCACGCTTCCCTCTACAGAAATAACCACTTCTCGCACGGGAACCTCTTTACCAGCCATTTCCAAGGCTTTTTTCAGAAGTACGGAAATACCACCACAGCAGGGTACTTCCATACGGCCTACCACAATGGTTTTAAGGTCGTTATGGGAAATAATTTGCGCTAATTTTTCCACATACCCTTGGGTATTATCCAGCTTCGGACAAGCAATGGCAATGGCCCGGTTTTTCACCAGCTTTTCCTGAAAATCCCCATAGGCGGCCATTACACAATCAGCACAGAGGAGTAAATTTGCATCCTTAAAGTAAGGTGCCGCGGGATTTACCAGATGAAGTTGGATGGGCCACTGACGCAGCCGGGATGGTTGACTACCGTGGGCTACGGGAGCTTCTTCAACCCGCTCAATTACTCGGGTATGTGAAGAAGGGCAACCACAGGCTGATGTAGTTTCTGCCGGAGCTTTTAGTTTAATGTTAGCTCTTGTTGTGTCAAAGGACTCAGTTTCTTTTTCCACCAATTGAATGGCATCCATGGGACATTGGGGTAAGCACATGCCCAGGCCGTCGCAGTAGGACTCAGAAACCAGTGTTGCCTTACCATCTACTAATTGTAGTGCTCCCTGCATACAGGCACTGGTGCAAAGGCCGCAACCAATACATTTATCATGATCTATTTGAATAACTTTACGTTTCATTTAATAGCCTCCTTAAGAATACTTCTTTTATTTGATTCTTATTATAGAAAAAAAATCAGTAGAAAAGTGTTAGCTAGATCACTTTTGTAGCGTGAATTTTGTCTCACGGAGACATTTTTTTGATTGTTGTGCTTGGAGAATCGTTTCAGGTTATAATAATATCTCAGATAATTAAATTTTAATTCCATAAATGAAAAATAAAAAAGGAGTTTGTTATGAGACTGGGATTTTCTTTAATTCTTCTTCTCTATACCTTATTAAATTGGTTAGTGGGCAGGCAAATTTTGGATTTATTAAAGGTAAATAAAATTGCTTTTTGGGTAGTCTTTATTATCTTGGCCTACTCGCCCCTGGTGACGAGGTTAGGCTGGGTGAAATTTTTAAACTTGTTTGGTAATTATTGGATGGTGTTTTTTTATTACGCGGTGCTGGTAGCCTTTTTAGGTTTATTTATTAAGAACACCCCTTTTATTGTTGGCTGCTATGTACTTATCTTCATAGCCATTATTTATGGGGTTGTCCATGCCAAAGAGATTAAACTACAGCCCTACGAAATTGTCATTCCTAAAAAAGCCAGCGATTTGCATGTAGTTATGCTAGCTGATATTCATATTGATAGTGCTAAAGGTAGTAACTATGTAGATAAAATGGTGCAGGACATTAATGCCCTCCAGCCAGACTTGGTGCTTTTGGCTGGAGACACCTTTGATGACCGGGATATTACAACTCTAAAGAAACAAAAAGAGACCCTAAAGGCAATTCGAGCAAAATACGGGGTTTACGGTGTGTTGGGTAATCATGAATACTACAGTGGCAATCTGGATGAGATGGTCAAGACTTTTCAGGAAGCCAATATCAAGATTCTCAGAGACGAGGTTGTTGAGGCAGCAGGGGTTTATTTAGTAGGTAGGGAGGACGCGCACAAAAAAACTAGAAAGAGCCTTAAGGAGTTAATGCATACAGTGAATCTAGAAAAGCCCATTATCCTCTTGGACCACCAACCCGTTACCCTAGAAGAAGCCAGAGAAAACGGTGTTGATTTACAGCTTTCAGGGCATACCCACAGGGGACAGTTCTTTCCCAATCAACTTATCACCAAAAGAATTTATGAGATAGACTATGGTTATCTGGCTAAAGGTGATTTGCAAGTAATTGTTTCTTCGGGTTACGGAACCTGGGGACCCCCGGTCCGCATCGGCACCCAATCGGAGATTGTTGATATCAAGATGAAGTTTACCCAATAGTTGTATGGATAAATAACAGGCTGACGGTTGCTTGAGCCGTTGGCTTTTTCTTTTCTACCGACATAGGACAAACAGGCTTGGCATATGTTTTTACTAAGAAGCCATGAAATGGGGAGGTAGAAAAGAAATGGACCTAACCTTTTTTGAAATTTATATCTGTCACATGGCCTTGCTATTCTATATATTGCTCATTTGCCATGGGAATTGTCCAGATCATTAAAGGAACTAACATCAAGGGGCTCCGGAGGGGGCTCCTTTTTATTTAACAAGATCCTCCTTCATCATAAACTTCTAACTATATTATTTAAGAATCTAGAATTTTTGCTTTTGGAAAGGATAAACTACATGAAGTTGTAAATACCCAATGCGAAAATGGGTTTTTAAACAATGGATTACTAGAAGAAGGAAGGGTAGCTATTGTCATTACATTCAAGAGCAACAAAATACCTACTAACTTTTTTCACACTCTTGTTTCTTGTCGTTGTGACTCCGCCGGGTGGAGCAATGGCTGTGCCATTTAAGGAAAGCAATAACCCGTTACTAGCAAAATATCAAACACCCCATCAGACGCCGCCCTTTACTAAAATTAAAACTGAACATTTTATTCCCGCCATCAAGCAAGCCATTGCCGAGGGAAATCTTGAAATAAAAAGGATTGTAAGTAACTCGGCTCCAGCCACCTTTGCTAACACCATTGAGGAACTGGAACGGAGTGGGCGCTCCCTGTCTCAGATTACCGGCATCTTGTTTTGGCTAAACAGTACCGAAAGCACGCCGGCTTTGCAGGCAGTGATAAAGGAAGCCACTCCCCTGTTGACAAGGTATGCCAATGATATTGCTTTAAATGAACAGCTCTTTGCCAGGGTTAAAGATGTTTATCAAGGATGCGATCGCAGTAAGCTTACTACCGAGCAGAGAACTCTGCTGGATAATACCTATCAACAATTTGCCCGCAGTGGTGTTAGCTTGCAGCCACAACAAAAGGAAAGATATCGGGAGATAACCAATAGGCTATCCGAACTGTCATTGTCCTTTGAACAAAATGTTCTGGCAGAGACCAATGATTATCAATTGCACATTACCGATAAAAAAGAACTCCAGGGACTGCCGGATACAGCCATTGCAGCCGCGGCAGAGGCAGCCAAGGCCAAAAAGCTTACCGGTTGGGTATTTACCTTACAGGAGCCCAGCTTTATTGCCTTTATCAAATATGCAGACAACCGTGAACTACGGGCTCAGCTGTATAAAGCTTATAACTCCAAAGGTTTTCGGGGGAATCAAAGGGATAATGGAAAAATTATTAAGGAAATAGCGAATCTCCGACTGGAGCTGGCCAAACTTTTGGGGTATTCTACTTTCGCACAGTATGTTTTGGAAGAAAGAATGGCGGAGAAGCCAACTACGGTTAACGATTTTCAAGAAAAACTATATACCGCCCTGTTGCCTGCCGCCCAGGAAGATTTAGCGGAATTACAAAGGTTTGCCAAGCAGGCCGGGGCGAAGGATGAGCTACAAGCCTACGATTGGGCCTACTATGCAGAAAAGCTTAAAAAGGAAAAGTATGCTGTCAGTGAAGAGGCTTTGCGTCCCTATTTTAAGCTAGAGAATGTTCAACAGGGGATTTTTAAGCTGGCGGGCAAACTCTATGGTTTAACATTTGTGAAGAATACTCAAATTCCGGTCTATCAGACAGATGTAACGGCCTACGAAGTTTTTGATGCTAATCAGAGGTTGCTAGGGATTTTATATTTAGATCTTTTTCCGCGTGTTGGTAAAGCCGGAGGCGCTTGGAGTGGAGCGTTAGTAACCCAGGAGAAAATGAAAGGTTTGGCTGTTCGGCCTCAGGTAGGTGTAGCCTGTAACTTCAGCAGGCCTACGGCTACTTCGCCTGCCTTGCTGACCTTGACGGAGGTAACCACGTTCTTACATGAATTTGGCCATGCCCTCCATAATTTACTCTCCGATGTTACCTATGCCCAGTTGGCCGGGACCAATGTAGAGTGGGATTTTGTAGAGCTTCCTTCTCAGTTTATGGAAAATTATGCTTATGAACGGGAATTCCTAGACTTATTTGCAGTTCATTACCAAAGTGGGAAAAAGATTCCTCAGGAGTTACTGGTAAAAATTAAAGAAATGAGATCATTTCACAGTGCTTTTGGCAAGTTAAGTCAGTTACGCAGTGGTATGGTGGATATGGCTTGGCATAGCATAACTTCTCCGGTTAGCGAGCCGGTAGATGTCTTTGAGAATAAAGCAAACCGTCACCCGGGGCTACTGAAGCCTGTGGAAGGAACTCTTCTGAGTACCCGTTTTACACACATTTTCTCGGGTGGCTATGCCGCGGGCTATTATAGTTATTTATGGGCGGAAGTTTTAGAAGCGGATGCTTTTAAAGCCTTTCAGGAAAAGGGAGTGTGCAACAAAGATACCGCCCGGGCCTTTCGGGAATGTATCCTCTCTAAGGGTGGAACAGAAAGACCTATGGTATTATATAAAAAATTCCGGGGTAGGGAAGCCACCCTGGATGCACTGTTGGAAAAATACCATAGTAAGAGTTAAAAAAGTAAGCCCAGGGGGGTCTTCCCCTGGGCTTACCATTAGGTTACCAATGTAATGGCACGAGAATGCCATATCGAATAGCTAAACGCCACAAAATAACTTTTTTCATAAATAAAATACTGTCTTGAACCTGATAACAGTCTTGCAACGCTTGATTTAAGCTGACCAAATTTAAGACCTCGGAGGAAATATCTTTTTCTTGAGGTGCCTTTAGTTTATAATAACATCCCGTTATTCCCGGCTGGTACGGTTTATAACTCTCAATCTGCAATCCCAACTGTTTTAGTTCTTGGAGGTAACGATAAATATTACGCTCACTAACGCCGCAGGCTAGAGCCATTTGCTGAACCGTGACACCCTCTTGCCCGTGTTTTTTGAGCAAGCGTAAAATCAACCGCAGATTATTGGTGCGATTTTTTTTGCGGATCTTTTCCCTTGTATCAACCACTTCCATCAAACTCAAAGGATCTCCCCCCTTAAGCAATCAGAAATTTGAACCTAATTAAAAACCAGCGCCAAAGACAGAAGGCCTTAGTAAGCGCTGGTGAATTAAATACCAAGATACCTAAGATACCTTCGCATTTAGCCCTACGGTCGCAGATTTATGAATTGGTCAAATCCCGCAGAGAACGTAACCAATGGTATTTTGAAGAGTAAAGGGGGGATAGTCAGCACAAAATGCTGACTACCCCCCCTGATAGTCCAAAATCCGTTGAACAACGCTACACGTTTCAACCCGACTTTTAAAATATCCAGTTATCTAAAGCTTATTCTAACACAAATATTGTCACTACAACAATAGGTTTTTTATCGATTCGATGCAGGTAAACGTAGGGAAGAATAAATTAGTGTCAAGCATTTTGCGAAAAATGATTAATTTTAACCAAAATTCCGGCAAAATGCGTTTTTTTAATGTCTTGGGGCAGACAAAAAGTTACTTGGGCTGTTTGAATTTATTTGAGTGATGATAAAATTGCTATTTTTCACTCGTGATAATGAAAAAACATTGCCAACAAAATAGCTATTTGCTACATTTCCTGTAATGCGACAAGATGTGACACTATTCACACGCTGGGTGATGGGGAAGAAGAATGAACAGGAAAGTGGTTTTGGACTAATCAATTAGCGTCTATTACGAAATGAAAATAAGGGGGGAGAACGGAGAGTACTTGCAATGTTTTATGTGATTCTGTTGTAAGCACCTTTTTTATCAGTAGAAGAATGGAAAATGAAACAAAAAGTAATATTACCGTAAGCACATTCTAATACTACAAACAGTTAGCAGAAAGGGGTTGCCCAATGAGAGTAATGTACGAGGCCCTGATGAGTGCTTCCAGGGCACACGCAAAATGGGAATTAGAAATGTCAAATAATATTATTCGTAGCAGAAAGCATCTTTTAATCCTGGCTGTGATGCTGCTGCCTTTAATTATTCCGGCCATTGGACAAGCTGCTGATTTACCCGGCTTTATTGGTGGCAAAAATGCCTATGGGCCTTCTCACTTTACACCAGTGATGTTTTACGGTTCTATGGTTGTGGGAGTCTGTGCAGGTCTAATTACTGGGTGTATTGGTGCTGGAGGGGGCTTTATTATTACCCCGGCCTTAATGAGTTTAGGAGTGAAAGGAATCCTGGCAGTGGGTACTGACCAGTTCCATATATTTGCCAAGGCCATTATGGGTACCGTGATTCATAAGAAGCTAGGGAACGTCAATGTTGCGCTAGCGGTGGCTTTTTTGGTAGGGTCCGGGGTAGGTGTTACGGCAGGTGGTACTTTGAACAGAGCCTTGTTTAATGCCAACCCTGTCCTTAGTGATTTTATGATTAGTGCAGTGTATGTTATTATGTTAGGTTTTCTCGGCGTATACTCCATGCATGATTTTATTAAGTCGAGAGGTAGTGATAAACAAGGGGATGTCCACGGTGGCCCCAGCGGGGTAACTCCCCTAGCCCAAAAATTGCAGAGTATTAACCTGGCACCCATGATTACCTTCGATGAAGACTTAACTCCCGGTGGCCGGAAGATCTCCGGGTGGTTTGTAGCCTTCTGCGGTTGCGTCGTAGGTTTTGCCGCAGCTATTATGGGTGTGGGTGGTGGCTTCTTAACCTTCCCGATGTTTGTCTACGGCTTAGGGGTTTCATCCTTTACCACCGTTGGTACCGATATCCTACAGATTATCTTTACGGCAGGCTATAGCTCCATTGCCCAGTATGCCATCTATGGTTACATTTTCTATACCTTGGCCATGGGTATGTTGGTTGGCTCTTTGTTGGGTATCCAAATTGGAGCAGCTACTACCAAGGTAGTCCCCGGCATCTATATTCGTGGTTTTTACGCCATTGCCATTATGGCAGGTTTTGTGAACAGACTTTTTGCACTACCGGAAAAGATGTCATCAATGGGTTATATCTCCTTGAGTTCCTCTACCGGTGCACTTCTGGCCAGTATTGGTACCTGGATTTTCTTTGCCTTGGTCTTTATTTTTGCAGGTTGGATTATCCTTGCCTTCATTAAGGGGATACCTACCCTAAGGGCGGAATCCGCGGCTGTAAATCCGGAAGGAGGGAGCCATTAAATGATTAGAGATCGTAAAGCATTTATCCTGGGAATGCTAATGATAGTTTCATTCTGGTGCATCTATGCCTATATGATGAGCCCGTCCTTTGGTAATGGCAGAAATGGCTTGGAGTTTGCCGATGATATGTTTAATGCTATTTCCAAAGGTTCCACCGTTGCCATTGTAGAAGGGGAGGCCAAGAAAGCCGAAAAATGGCAGGGAACTACCATAGAAGTAAATATTAAAGCCAAAACTACAGAAGAAGCAGACCGATGGGCGGCCCAATATCGAACTATTGAAGGTGTTGATGTGGTTGTTAACCAAGAGAAAATGGAACTAAAGGGTGATTTGGGCAATATTTATGCGACCATTGCCCAAGATAGCCTGGCCATGTACAACAACCAGGGTGGTGCTTTGCAGGATAAGTACGGTAACGACCCTAGAGAAGTCACCTATAACTGGTATAGCTCCAGTAAAGAACTATCTGCGGCATTGGATAGGCAAGAGAATTTTAAAGAATCTGCTGCCATACAGGGTCTGCAAAGAAAGATTATTGAACCCTCCTACAATTACTATGGTGTAGAAACTATGCATGTAAAGGACCATAAAGGAGTCATGACTTTCATGCTGGTATTCTATATGATTTACACCCTATGGTACGGTTTTGCCATCTACTATCTGTGTCAGGGTTTCGGCATTACCATGAGCAAACAGGCTAAAAAGGCTGAAGCATAAAAAGCAGTAAAATAAGAAAGAAAGGTTGGTCTGTTGGGCCAGCCTTTCTTTCTTTATAAATAGAGGTTATAGTAAAATAGGTTCTATGAAAAAGAGAAAAAGAGGTTGCCCATGAAAGGACAAATAGTATTTATTACCGATGGTTCACCATCGGCTGAGACAGCGGGTGAAACGGCTATCGCATTTGCCATAGCCATGAAGCTGCCCATTAAAGCGGTATTTATTCTTGAAGAAAGCTGGAGAAACCTGCTGGGCGATGAATGGATGAGTGCTGCAGCTACACGCAGTAAGTTTTTCCATTGGCTTGAAGATGGGCTGAGGAATCACTGGCAAGTGGTTCTCAGTGAATTTTCCCGCCTGGGTCAGGCTCATAACGTAGAAGTAGCAACGGATATCCGGGTTGGCAAAACTGAACAGGTCATCATAGAATTAACAGAGGAGGCGGCAACCGCTTTATTGGTGTTGCCTAATCCGCATGCCACTGCTCCGGCAGCGGCAGCGGGGCTTAGGTTTAATGTAAACCGTTTAACGAAAAAGGTGAAATGCCCGATTTTACTTGGGGCAAGGTAGGATAAAGGCGTTTACTCCAGCGCCACGACTTTTCTTTTGGCCATTCTGCCAGAGATGAGCACCCCACCTATCACTACCAGCATCAATAGGTATTTAATACCGGGGTTTGCAGCAAAAAAACCTGCCCAAAAAGGTTCCTCGACGATCATCTTAGCCGCAGTAAAGGCGATGACGCCGGAGCCAATGAAGATAATTACCGGGAAACGTTCAATCCATTTTAGGACCAGGGTGCTGCCCCAAACCATGATGGGAACGCTAATGAGTAACCCCAGTACTACCAACAAAAAACTGCCATGAGCAGAACCTGCAACAGCCAAAACATTATCTAAACCCATCACAGCATCGGCGATGATAATGGTGCGAATGGCCGCCCAACGGTTATCAGCCACCCTTAGCTGGTGTTCTTTCTCTTCTACCAGCAGTTTATAGGCAATCCAGATTAGGAGCAATCCCCCTACTAATAGAAGACCCGGAACCTTTAGCAACCATACCACAGCCAGGGTGGCTAAGGCTCTAATGGCAATGGCCCCGATGGTACCCCAAACAATAACCTGTTTTTGGTCCTTCTTAGGACAGTTTCTGGCAGCAAGCCCAATCACAATGGCGTTATCGCCGGCTAGTACAAGGTCTATAATGATGATAGACAACAAGGCGGAGAAAAATTGTGCAGAAAATAATTCCATAAACAGTCCCCCATTCTAGATTATTATTTACCAAAAAATAAAAACAACCCTTGCCAAGAGTTAGGCAAAGGTTGTTAAAAATAGAAAAAGACCTTTACCTAAGTAAAGGTCTTGCTAACAACGAATTGTTGTTGCCAACAAAGCCGGGGCGAACCCGTCATGACGACTTTGCTGTTAAAGCTACTCCCCTTTAACAAAAGTATAGAAAAAAGGCTACTCTCTGTCAAGTAATTTCTTAAATGTCAGTTTCAAGATAGTTTGAGAAAAGGTCTATAGACAGTAGCTATATAATGCAAAGCAATGATAGAAAAACCAACTCAATGTGGGCTTACAAACCATACAACATTATAAAAATTAGTGGGCAAAGGAAGTGTCAAAATGACCTTAACAAATGAGCAGGTAATAGAGCGGGCAAAACAACATGGACTGGTAGTAAGAGTGGATTCCTTGAAAAACAATGAGTCAGGTCTTGATTTTCAAGTGGTGTTTGTGACGGATATTCAAGGAGAAAAATGGGTTCTGCGTATACCGAGAAGGGATGATGTGCTTTCAAGGGCAAAGAAAGAAAAGAACATTCTCGATCTTGTGGGTTCAAGGATACCTGTCCAAGTACCCCAATGGACAATTTTTTCCGAGGAGCTAATTGCTTATAAAATGCTAAAGGGAATACCTGCTGGAACCATTGATCCGGAAGCAAAGGCGTATATCTGGGAAATAGATGATAAAAATGTGCCTGATGTTTATCATCTATCACTTGGCAGTGCTATGGCTGGATTGCACAGTATAAATCATACAGATACTAAAAAAGCTGGCTTTGATACGAAGAGCCCAGAGGAATTAATACCCCACATGAAGGAGAGAATGGATAAAATCAAAGCCGCATATGGAGTTAGTGAGGAACTTTGGGATCGTTGGCAAAAGTGGCTAGCTAATGATGGACTTTGGCCCCAAAAGACAGCGTTTATCCACGGGGATCTCCATCCCGGTCATATCCTTATAGATGAGGATGCTCGTGTTACGGGACTTATTGACTGGACAGAGGCGCATATTGATGATCCGGCTAATGATTTTGTTGTTCATTTAAATGCTTTTGGAGAGGCTGCTTTGAAAAGGTTAATAAAGGAATATCAAAAGGCTGGTGGGTATGTGTGGCCTTCTATGTTTGAGCATATTGTGGAGCTGGCAGCGGCATATCCAGTTGCTATTGCGGAGTTTGCGGTGATATCTGGTATAAAAGAGTATGAAATTTATGCTAAACAAGCACTTGGGGTAGAAAGGTAACTCAGATAATAAATGTAAAACAGCGTCCATGTCAATGTGGATGCTGTTTTCTATTTAAAACCCCAATTTAGAACAAACCAACCATCTTTACTAATTCTCTGACGGTTGCTTTAAAAACTCCATATCAATGCGCCGGATAGTATTTTTTTCAAGCTCAGAAATACTGAATTGAATATTTTCATAAATAACCCTTTGACCCTGTTCCGGCATCTTGTGAGATTCTTCGATAAACCAACCGCCCAGGGTAAATACTCCCTTTGCCTCTAAAGCAAGATCAAACTCCACGTTAAAATCAGCAATGGGCATTCTGGCGTCCAAAGAGTATCTGCCATCCCCTAAGTTTTCAATGGCATTCCGTTCTTCATCATGTTCGTCTTGAATTTCTCCGACAATTTCTTCCAAAATATCCTCAATGGTTAGCAACCCGGATGTGCCACCGTATTCGTCTTCCACAATAGCCATTTGCAAATGCTTTCTTTGCATCCTTTTTAAGATTTCATCAATGGGTGTCAGTTCAGTAACCACTATTGGTTGGCGTAGGGATTGCTTAAGAAAGCTCTCCATACTAAGCAACGTTAAATCCTTTAGACCACTAAAGCATAAATCCTTAGTATTAATGAAGCCAATAATCCGATCCTTATCTCCATCGCATACCGGATAACGGGCATACTTTTCCTCGGTGATTGTTTTCAAATTATCCTGCCAGGGTAAATTTGTATAGAGGCAAGTCATATCCGTCCGGGGAACCATCACCTCACCAGCTACCCGGTCGGCAAAGTGCAGAGAATTTCTTGCTAACTGTAATTCTGTTTGACTAATTTCTCCACCTTCATGACTTTGTAATAAAATCATTCTAATTTCCTCTTCTGAGTGAATTGGCTGGTGTTCAGACATGGCATGTAAGCCCATCAGCTTAATAACCTGTCGGGCGGAACCGTTTAACAACCAAATGGCTGGATACGCTATTTTATAAAATAGAATGAGGGACGGTGAGAGTGTGAGGGTAACCTGTTCTGCCCGCTGAATGGCTAGGGTCTTTGGGGCCAGTTCACCAACAACTACATGTAAAAAGGATATAGTAGCAAAACCAATGACAAAGGAGATGCCCTCAGCCACTGCCGTTGGCAGCCCAAAATATTGAATAACAGGATTGATTAGATTGGCTACTGCCGGTTTGCCAATCCAGCCTAGGGCCAAAGCTGTAAGGGTAATACCCAATTGGCAGGCAGAAAGGTAGCCATCCAGATTATGAATAATCTTTTTGGCAGCTACGGCCTTTTTATTACCATCATGAATCAATTGTTCAATGCGAGAGTCCCGTACTTTGACGATGGCAAACTCCGCAGCAACAAAAAAACCGCTCGCGGCAATCAGGAGAAATACCCAAAATAGGTTCAGGAGCGTCATCCCAATCTCAGTCCTTTCTAAAACTAGACGATTTTTATTGTGCCTCAGAGAGCTCTTTTCTATGAAAAGGGTTTAAAGTAGTTCTTTGAACTTGCAAAAATGATTGGTTCAGTCCATAATTAATCTGTTTGAATTTTGCAAGGAGGTGTGCAGTATGAAGCAGTATGATGTAATCGTGGTGGGGGCTGGCCCTGCCGGTATTTTCACCTGCTATGAGCTTGCTACTACAGCCCCGCAGCTTAAGGTGCTGCTAATAGATAAAGGGAAGGACATTTACAAGCGTGTTTGCCCTATTTTGCAAAAGAAATTGGCGAAATGTCCACCGCCCACGGTAAAAAAAGATTTTGCAGGTTGTCTGCCGGCCTGTTCCATTACAAATGGTTTTGGCGGAGCCGGAGCCTATTCTGATGGTAAATTTAATATTACTACGGAATTTGGGGGCTGGATGACAGATTACCTGCCGCCCTCCGAAGTACTGGAACTGATCAAATATGTGGATGGTATCAACATTAGGCATGGTGCTAATTCTCCGACCACCGATCCTTTAACCCCGGCTGTCAAAGATATTGAAAGAAGAGGCCTGGGGGCAGGGTTGAAACTTTTGCGAGCCCAAGTACGTCACTTAGGGACCGAACAAAACTTAGAAATTTTAAAAAATATTTTTGAGTTTCTTAAGGAACGTGTAGATATGGTTTTTGGCAGTGAAGTAGCGGATTTGCTGACAACTGCCAAGGGTGACCAATATGCTGTCGAGGGTATTATCACGAACCAAGGGGAAGAGTTTTTAGCCAAGAAAATCGTTGTGGTTCCCGGTAGAGATGGTTCTGAATGGCTGTCCGGGGTACTTCGTAAGCGCGGCTTAGAGATGATTAACAACCAGGTGGATGTAGGGGTTCGTGTGGAAACCCTGGATGCCATCATGGAAGAAATTAATGAACATCTGTATGAAGGGAAATTCATTTATCGTACCTCGGTGGGTACCACAGTAAGAACCTTTTGCAGTAACCCCTCTGGCTACGTGGTGATTGAAAACCACAGCGGGGTGATGCTGGCGAACGGTCATGCTTATAAAGATAAAAGCCTGGGTAGTAATAACACCAACTTTGCTCTGCTGGTATCGCACAACTTTTCTTATCCCTTTAATAAACCCATTGAATATGCCAAGTCTATTTCCAGGCTGGCCAACGATTTGTCCAATGGCAGTGTGTTGGTTCAAAGATATGGTGATTTGAAAAAGGGTTGGCGGTCTACCCACAAGCGCCTGCGGGTAGGTTTTGTGGAACCTACGCTGAAAGAAGCGGAACCGGGCGATCTCAGTCTGGTGCTGCCTTATAACACAATGAAGAGTATTATGGAAATGATTGAAGCCTTAGATAAAGTAACACCGGGCATCGCTTCGGAGCATACCCTGCTGTATGGGGTGGAGGCGAAGTTTTACTCAGCCCGACCTAAGCTAAGTGATAAATTTGAGACGGAAATATCCGGCTTATACACTGGTGGTGATGGTGCCGGTATCACCCGAGGACTGGCCCAAGCCGGGGCCTGTGGCGTAGCTATTGCCAGGGATATCATAGAAAAAGTGAATTAGGATTACAAATTAACCACCCCTTGTTTTTCACAGGAGGTGGTTTTTTACAAAGATATCTGCCGTTGGTTACTTCTCATATAGTTAATAGTATAAAATATAAAAATAACCTTGATAAAATAGCGGATTGTGAATATAATTGCCGGGACAATAACATGTAGAAAGGAATACTATGCAATTTAATATTGAAAATTCATTAGGTTTTCTTGTGAACCGGACCAACAAAAAAATGAAAAATGAATTTCTACAGAATCTAAAGCCTTACGATGTTACCCCAGAACAATGGGCTTTGCTAAACCGTCTTTGGGAGGAGGAAGGGATTTCTTCGAAGGAGCTGGCTGAATTAACCTGTAAAGATCAGCCTAACATTGCCCGCATTTTAGATAAATTAGAAAAGAAAGAGTTGATCTTTCGTCGCCCTAACCCCAGTGACAATCGCTCTTTCTTGCTTTATTTGACCGATCGGGGCAGGGAGCTGGAAGAAAAATTAATCCCTCTGGCTCTTTCCACTTTGGAAAAAGCCTTAGAGGGTATCGAAAAAGAGCAGGTGGAGGAATTAAAACTATTACTCAATCGGATTTATGCCAATTTGGAGTAACTTTTAAAGGAGAAGGTATTCTTTTCTTTTTTAAAATTTACCTAAGAATTGGGCAATTAAGATGCCAATACCCAGAATCCAAACATAAATTGAGAATATTTTTAGGGAACCTGTTTGCAAAATCTTTAGCATCCATTTAACAGCCACATAACCTGAGATAGCGGCGGCTATGGTTCCCACCAGCAGTGGAATAAAGCCGATGGATTCTGCCTGACCGCCAGCCAGCTTGGCAGTTTGCAAGACCACTGCTCCTAAGATCGCCGGCAGGGAAACTAGGAAAGAGAAACGGGCCGCTGCCTGTTTATTGATGCCTCGAAATAAAGCACCCGCTATGGTCAGACCGGAGCGAGAAATGGCGGGCAAAATGGCTGCCCCTTGTAAAGTACCTACTATTAAGGCATCCTTAAAGGATATTTGATCCATATGTTTGGTGCCCTTTTGTTTCATATTGTCAGCCACCCAGAGAATAACCCCGGTCACCAGGAATTCCCAGCCTACTGTTACACCGGTTTTGGAAATCTCTTCAAAGAAATCCTCAAAGGTCAAACCAATGATGGCGGTGGGAATGGTAGCGGCTACCACCAGTAAGGATAGTTTACTAAAGGGTCGCCGAATCATATAAACAATATCCTGCCAAAAAACTACCACCACTGCCAACAGGGTTCCCAGGTGCAGCATGGTATCCAGAAATAATCCGGCTTCAGAAAGCCCCATTAGCTTTCTGCCTAACAACAAATGTCCGGTACTGCTAATAGGGAGAAACTCAGTAAATCCCTGGACAATACCCAAAATTAACGATTTTACGATATCTTCCATAAGTCACCTCGGTTTCATATATATCCAGACAACAAGCTTATTATAACAAACCAAAATATTTTGTGTATAGCAAAACTACGGAATTTTATGGATAGTGAATGGTAAAAATTGCTTATTTTGTGATAAAATATAGAAAGGGATAGTACCTAAGGGGAGGTAGACGTTTGGGAGACCTACGGGGAGTACCCAATATTGGTAAAATTCTTGAAGAAAAACTAATTGAGGTGGGTATTGATAGCCCGCAGGAATTGAAAAGAGTAGGCAGTCGAGAGGCGTTTCGCCGGATGAATTTACAAGGCCGAGATGGTTGTATTAATAAGTTATATGCCCTGGAAGGAGCAGTACAGGGTGTCCGATGGCATTATTTATCAGCTGAAGTTAAAAAAAGTTTACAAGAATTTTTAACTACGATAAAAAATAAACATATTTAAAAAGGAATTGAAATGGGTTTTTAAGATTTAAAGAGCGTTGCCAGGTGGGCAAGGCTCTTTAAATCTTAAAATATCAGATAAAAAAATAACAGGAGCACGGGCTGATGAATGAGGTAAATTAGTAAAGAATGCTTACCAAGGGTAGACAATAGGCTGTATCTAGGTCTAAAATAAAACAGACTTTTTTTATCGTGGTAGAGAATTTGTCCCCAGGCCACCCCATAGAGGAATAAACCAAACCAAGGCATTAATGGATAATAATCCACGGAAACGAAATCTTCTGCTGGCAGGCCCAGAGGGGCCAACCAGTTGTTACTTATGGTGATATTATCCAGGGCAATACCAGCCAGGATAATGACAGTACCCTCAAAAAGAAGTAATAGAGGCTTTTGCCGCTTAAACAAGGGATAAAGGAGAATACTGGCCCCGAGAAAATGAAGTATGCCAAAGATGATATTTGACCCTGGGACAGTGATGGCGGTAGCAAGGGTAATGACCATACCCCAAAGAAGTAGCTTGATGCCCCGTTTTATATTACTTCTACTTAAGGAACTGCTAATGCCGGCAATAATAATAAATAAAGTCGCGGCAGCCTTACCGATATAATAAACAAGACCCTGGTCGTACTGAATCGGTACCTGATAAAATGCATTTAGATCATAAATAAAGTGAAATATTACCATTAGCAAGATGGCTACACCACGTAAAAAATCAAGTTCCCATATACGAACTCTGGAAGATTTCATTGGACAGATCCTTTTAAACAGAGTAGAGACTACATTAAACAACTTGCTGCCATTGGTTTATTTTACCGCACACCCGTTGTTAGATCAAATGGCAGAATGAACACTTCCCGGAATGGGAAGGCGAGTTTACGGGAATTTCTAAGACAATAGTTTAGATAAACATAAGGAGCGGATAGTGGTTACTACGACAGATATTGTGGTTTTAGGAGCAGGCTACGGCGGTATTCGAGCTGCCCAGCAGTTGAGCAAGTACTTAACGGGCCGCCAGGATATTCGCATCGTGTTAATTAACCGGCAGTCCTATCATACGCTGATGACGCAACTGTATGAACCGGCTGTAGGTACTAAACAATGCAAAGATATTATAGTGCCTCTGCAAGAATTTTTGTCCGAAGAGAAGGTGTCCTTCATAGAGGGCACAGTGACAGCGATTGATATAGCAAAACGGCAGATTTTTTTAGAGGGAGAAGCTGCCCCAATTTCCTTTGCTTATCTGGTAGTTGCTTTAGGCAGCAGGACGGAGTATTTTGGGATCGAAGGGCTACAGGAATATAGCCGCAGCCTAAACGACATTCAGAGTGCTAAGGGGATTTTTAAACGGGTACAAGATATTTTATCAGATGGTACCTCTACACCAACCTTTGTGATTGGTGGCGGGGGACTTACCGGTGTGGAGTTTGCTGGTGAACTGGCAGATTATTTGAAAAGGGCGCGGGGTGAGCAAGGGGCTAAAAGCAAAGTGCTTCTTATTGAGTCAGCGAACCAACTGCTCCCTGGAATGTCCGAGGGAACTTGCCGGTATGCCAAAAGAACCCTGGAGAAATTGGGGGTAGAGGTGCTAACCGGCGTGTTGGTGAAAAAGGTAACCGATGATGCGGTGTATTTGTCTTCGGGTAAAATCATTCCCTACTCCCTGCTAATGTGGGCCGGTGGTATTAGTGGTAATTCCGTATTAAAAGATTCGGGACTACAAACAGACCCGCGGGGTAGGCTTCTGGTAAACCAATTCCTTCAATATGTGGGGGAGCCCCGTGTCTATGGGGTAGGTGACAGTGCGTTGGTAAAGGACCCTGCTACGGACCGCCCGATATTACCGACCGCTCAGGCGGCGCTGCAGCACGGGGCAGCAGCAGCTTACAATATTTACGCCGAGATTACCGGATTACCCAAAAGAATTTACCAGCCTAGCTTTATCCTTTTGTGTATTACCATTGGTAAGAAGCAGGGGTTTGGTGAAAGTGAAAGCTTTAAAATCAAGGGGGCACCAGCAGCCTGCATAAAGAAGCTGATACCCCATAAATATTTCTATACGCTGGGAGGATTTAAACTCCTAAGGAAACGTCTATTAAAATAGCCATTGGCCATTGGCCGTTGGCTTTTGGCTTTTTAGACCAATGGCCTCTTACTGCATTAACAACCACTTTTAGGATCACTCATCAGGGTTGATGTAGGTGTTACCGTCCAGCGGGAGCAATAACTGCAACCCAGGTGTACATCCTACCAGTCCTACCAAATAGGCTGTGAAGAACTTTCCTGCTGTTAGGTTTTGGTTGGGCACTGTAAGCATCACTTCATCGGAGCTTGCTAGCTTTAACTGCAGTGTATAGGTGCCAGGGTCTATTGCCAGGTAGTCTGTCACCTCCCGATAACCTACGTTATTAAATAAGCGGAAGTTGTTAAGGATGACATCTACATTGGCTGTGAAGGGGGACAAATGAGCAAAACGTAACTTTAATTGGCCGGGGGGGATACTTTCTTTAGGGTCTGGGATTAACTGCAGTGCCAGATCCTGCAATCTGCCTACCAGAGCTAAAGTGGCAATGGTTTGAGGAGGGATAGTAATATCAGCGGTGGTAAATGGGTTAGTTCTGTTGCCTGCCGGATAGACCCTAACGTTATAGGTTCCCGGTGCCACCTCGAGGTAGTCTGTAAAATTTCGGTATGAGAGGTTTTGGGCCAATAACATATCATTGGCCAGCACATCCACAGCTGGTGCATCTGGAGATGCATTGAGGATGCGAATATTAGACATGGTATCACACCTTTCCCTATGCTAAGAAATAGTAATGTGTTCCTTTTATAGCATATGATTGATAGGGATTTAGTGATTCACTGAATCCGTTTTTTGCATATCGAAAAGTATACAGCTTCCCTTGGACAAATAAAAAGCTGCAGGCTTATTTCAGCCTGAAGCTTTTCATTCCCGGAGATGGTGTTTATCCACTATGAATAAGGCCTAAGATGGGAAACTAAAGTTGGATAACGGCTTTGTTGTTTCTGATGGCGAAAACAAAGATAGCATACATAAAGGGTAGGAGAAAGGCAACAATTGTCATTACAACAGCATGGGGAGTATATTTTTTAAACAGGGTATAGGTTACAATAATATAAAAGAGGAGGTAAAGTACGCCTGCTATGGTTGTAAGGAACGGGATCCCGGTCAAAATGCCATAAATAACTGGTGCAAGCAACAATACCCACTCCAGGTGTGGCACAACCCAACTACCAATCTTTACCTCCTTGACGACTTTTCCCAGTATATAATACTGCACAATGGGAATGAAGGCTAGCCAACTGTTCTCTACATTGGCCCGCTGGGCCAATTTGTAAAGTCCGTAACTGAACAATAAGTAGAGGCCGCCCAGAGCGAAAAAGGTAACCACCAAGGTAATACCACTGATCGCCAAGAGCATCCCCAGGATTCCAACCGCGGACATAGACATCTTCCTTTCGACAAAATAAATTCCCTACTCCGGGATAAACCCATAGGCCTTTATTTTCCAGAATATGTTTAAAGAGGTCATCTTGACCCTGTAAATAGAACAAAATAAAATCAAATCAAAGGTTAAAAAGCGGGTGAGTATTTTGAATCATTTTTATTTAGGCGTGTTGCTGGTATTTCTTTCTGCAGCCGGGTTTGGCTTAATTCCCATTTTTGCTTTGTATGCCTACGGGGGAGGGGCTTCGGTAACCACCCTGTTATTTGGTCGGTTTGCCTTGGCGGCGATTTTCTTCTTAAGTTACCTACTTTATAAAGAAAGAAAAATTTCCGTTCAGCGATCCCAATTGAAGTATCTCTTTCTAATGGGCGGAGTTATCTATACTTTGCAATCATATCTTTATCTTTCGTCAGTTAAATATATTCCAGCCTCACTGGCGGTGTTGGTGTTTTATATTTACCCGGTCTTTGTAGCGGTGCTCTCTTCTTTCCTGGATAAAGAGGAGTTGCATAAAAAGATTATCTTTTCTATTGTTTTATCACTAGTAGGTCTTACACTGGTGTTGGGTATTTCCTTTGGTGATATCAACCTCACCGGAGTAATGCTGGCGTTTGGAGCAGGGTTGGTATATTCCGCCTATTTAGTGCTGGGAAACAGGGTCGTTAAAGAAACGTCGGCAATGGTAACCAGTGCCTTCGTTTGTTTGTCTGCTGCCACTTCTATATTCGTAATCGGGATTTCCACGGGAGCTTTGGACTTTAACCTCACCAGGGAGGCTTGGCTGGCCATACTGGGGGTAGCCTTGTGTTGTACTGTGCTAGCCATTTTTACCCTCTTCCGTGGTATTGAATTGATCGGGTCCACCAAGGCGTCCATTTTAAGTATGATTGAACCACTGATTACCATCGGGTTTTCTGCAGCGTTGTTTAACGAACGACTATCTCTCCTGCAGATGATGGGAGGGGTTGCAGTTTTGGCAGGGGCAGTGCTGGTAATCTCCGCCAGGGACAGGAGTGAAACAACAACTAAGTCAGTCTCACCGGCTAAAGGGGCAAAAATCCAAAAGTATAAAAACTTCTAATTTGCCTAAAGGTAAAAGCAGCCTCCGCCAAGTCTTAGTGAACCGAACCAGAGTAAATAGACACGGAAAAGAAAAGCAAATCGTAGAATATTTTTGATTTACACCGCCTGGCTCCGTTTTTCAAACGGGGTCAGGCGGTATTTTAACTGAAACGCTCAAAGTTATAAAAATGGATATAATCATCAATCAATAATTGTGCCTGTTCAAAAGTTTGCACTCTCTGACGGGAAATGCATTCTGTTTTAAGGAACGAAAAGAAATTCTCAGCTAAAGCGTTGTCATAAGGATTTCCACGCCTTGACATGGACGGCGTAATGCCGTATCTTTGGGTCAGGTCAAAATATGCTTGTGAGGTATATTGAAACCCTTGGTCGCTGTGGAGGTGCAACTCCCCGGCGACCGTTTCTTTTTCTACAGCGGAACGTACAGTGTCCAGAACCAACGCCACGGTCTG
>NZ_FRAR01000011.1 GCF_900142375.1 Desulforamulus aeronauticus DSM 10349
AAGATTTCTGGTGGCGATACCGGAGGGGGTACACCTGTTCCCATCCCGAACACAGCAGTTAAGCCCTTCAGGGCCGATGGTACTTGGGACGCAAGTCCCTGGGAGAGTAGGTCGTCGCCAGAGTGATTTTAAAGAAAGCCTAGCAGTTAGGATAAACTGCTGGGCTTTTGTTTTTGCGTGAGGGTAAGTCCAGGGAAGAAAAGAGTCATTGGCTGTCTCGGTCAGGCTCTCGGCTTGACTAGTACAAATATGACAGTTTCTCTAAGCTGCTTTACAGAGAATATAAAGGGTTTAAGAAGAGGGATAAGAGGCTAATGGCTAATAACTAATAGCCTGACCCAAAAGAAATACTCAGAAAGGATATAAGCTAACAACATGGAAATAATATGTAAAATAAGTAGTGTCATGTATAAAGGAGTATTCATATGCAGTCGATGAATTTTTTAGCAGTATCTGTAGCTCAGGAACTGAATTTAAATCAATTTGCTAAGCATTTCGGTATTGAAAAGAAATTCAAGTGGGAAGATACCTTAATTCTTAAGGAACATCAATTAAAAGGTATTTTTAATGATCATCATAATAAGACAGCCTATCTATTTCATTTTGGTTGTTTAGTGGGCATGAATTGCACTAAACATGATCTTTCCGATTTATACAATTATATAAGCAAAATAGATACCTCTTTAGCTAACAATATAAATCATTTTAAATACAACGACTCCTATTTGGTAGAAATTAATAGTGATAGAGAATTAGAAGTGCATCATAACTTTATGGTAGCTCCCAGACTCTTGGAACATTATCCACAAATGATAGCTATTGTTTTAGCAAGGTCGGTAGCTTTGGATAGAATTGAGGAAAATATTGAAAAAGTATCAGATGAAATAGAAAAAATTATTGATTATTTGGATCATGGTAAATTAAATATTGGCGACGATAAGCTGGCTAAACTATCCGCTCAAGTTCTTCGCTATAAGTACAACACCATTTCCTATGTAATGGTATTGGATAAACCAGATATTACTTGGTATAAAGAGGATGCTGAGATTTTATTTATGCAGCTTGCAGAGCTTTTTGAGTTACAAGAAAGGTATGAAAATTTACGCCATAAGACAGAGACAATCATGGATATTACGGAAGTATTTACCATACTTACCCATGCTAAAAGAGGTACAAGATTAGAATGGATGATTATAATTTTAATAGCCTTTGAAATTATTATCTCCTTGGTTGAGAAACTATTTTAAGATTTTCTAAGATAAGCCAGACAGGAATTTATTAACAACCAATAGAAATAATGGTCATTTAAAACTAAGTGAGGTATTTTATAATGACTTTTGAAACTAACTATTACAAGCTTTTAAGTTCTCTTAGTTTAGCTATGGATTTTGGTTCTCAGGGACTGATGCGTCATCATCAGAGAGTTGCTTTAATTGCATTGCAAATAGGTAAACTTTATGGGCTAAACCAGGACCAATTGAAAAGACTTTTTACTGCTGCCATTTTACATGACGCTGGCTCCAATACCTGGATGGAAAAGCAACAGTTAATGGATTTTAATACAACCAAGACCCTTGACCATTGTAAAAAAGGCTATCAATTATTTTATCAACATCCATTATTTCATAATATTTCGGATATCATATTGTATCATCATGATAGATGGGATGGCCTTTGTAATAGTTCAGGCAGGTCAAAAAGTGAAATTCCTATTGAAAGTCGTATTATCCACCTAGCGGATCGAATTGATGTATTAGTGCGAGATAATGTCTATATCCTAGATCAAAGGAAACAAATCTGCCATACTATTAATGCCGAAAGCAAAAAGTTATTAGATCCTTACTTGATAGAAGCCTTTAATGACTTGAGTGAAAGAGAATGTTTCTGGTTGGATCTTCATTCAGAATTCATTGACGATGTGCTGGCCCATCATTGCCCGGTAATTACTAAACAGTTAGAAGTACTAGGGGTAATGCCTATAGCACAAACCATGGCTAAGATTATTGACTTTAAAAGCCCCTTTACCAGGAAACATTCTGTGGGTGTAGCTGAGGTTTGCCATTTCTTGGCACAAAAAGCTGGTTTTACATCAGATCACTGTGATATTTTAAAGGTGTCAGGTTTGTTACACGATCTAGGTAAGCTGGGTATACCTGACACAATTCTTGATAAACCAGGAAAATTAACTTCCAGTGAATTCGATATTATGAAGAGGCATACTTATTACACCTATCACATCCTCAAAATGATAGACGGTTTTGAAACAATTAATCACTATGCTTCTTGCCATCATGAAAAATTAAACGGTAGAGGCTATCCTTTTAAGCTAGATGGGAGAGAAATAAAAACAGGCGCAAGGATCGTAGCTGTAGCCGATATATTTATCGCTCTGACAGAAAATCGACCTTATAGAAAGGCGATGGAGAAGAAGCAGGTAGTTGAAATTATAGAGAATCAAGCAAAATCCGGCGTAATTGATAAAGAGCTATCAATACTTTTACTAACTAACTATGAAGAAGCTCTATGGCTAGACAATACTGTTCATAACAAATGAAAAAATCCTCTACCAAGGTAAAATCTATTGGTAGGGGATTTTTAAAACTATTTCTCAAAAGTATATTAAATAGTAAATAAATGGAAATCAAAGCTAGAGTACACAAATAAGAATATATCTAACCAAAAGACAATTATTGGAATTTAATAACCCCAAATGGAATATTATGGTATTTGGTTACATGTGTTACACTATCATTGACGCTAGCTTGGCGGCGTTCAGGAGGTGAACTGCTATGAAGTTTGTCAACCTGAACAAACTAGGTAAGTGGTTAGTCACGATGACGGTAATATTGTCTTTTATGTTTGGCAGCCTGGTAGAGAATAAATTTCAGGTGGTGCAAAACGTTCAAGGAGCGGTGGAAAATATACATACCGCTACATTACCGTCCGGCAACAAAATTAAAGAAAGGTTTGATGCCTACTACAAAGAAGCAGAAAAAACTTATAATGCGATTAAAATTGGTACAGTTATTAGCATGGCCATTCTTATAAGTTCGCTACCCAAACAAAAAAACCGTGGGCCGTGAAGAGGAGGATAAGCTTGCCCACTTAAAAAAGTTTAAATCCTTTCTTGACAAACAAAAGTCTCCTGTGTAAAATCATTACATGACAAAGTACATCAAGAAACCCTGAGAAGGGGAAAAGTAATTTGGGTCTTATCTTGCAGAGAGCTGGTGATAGGTGCGAACCAGTAGATAACACAAATGAATTCCTCCCCAGAGGGGATCTGCCGAAACACAGCGAGATAAAGAAAAAGTTGTGCATTAGGTGGATACGGGAAGATACCCGTTATAACAATTGAGTGGATTAGAAGGAATTTTTTTCTGATCAACAAGGGTGGCAACGCGGGAGAATACCTCTCGTCCCTATCGGACTGATCATCCGTTAGGGGCGGGAGGTTTTTATATTTTCCACCCCGGCGGGCAAAAAAATTTTGGAGGGATTACAGATGATGAAAGACAAAAAGTATCTCTTGATTCCGGGCCCCACACCAGTTCCGCCTCGGGTGGTAGAAGCCATGTCCCGACCCATCATTGGGCATCGTAGTGCAGAGTTTCAAACGGTGATGGAAAGGGTTACTGGTAAATTAAAAAAGGTATTTCAGACCGAAAATCATGTTTTCATTCAGGGTAGTTCCGGTACTGGTGCGTTGGAAGCAGCAGTAGTCAACTTGGTGAATACCGGGGATAAAGTATTGGCCCTGTCTTGCGGTAAATTTGGGGAACGTTTTGCGGAGTTAGCCCGCATTTACGGCGGAGAAGTAGATTTTGTAGATTTTGGCTGGGGTTATGATATCGACCTAAATGTAGTTAAGAAAAAATTAGAGGCAGATCCAGCCATTAAAGTTGTGTTTGCCACTCAGAATGAGACATCCACCGGCATTCAAAATGATATTGAAGGATTGGGTAAATTAGTAGCTCAGCATGACGCGGTGCTGGTTGTGGATGCTGTCAGTGGGTTAGCAGCTATCGATTTAAAAACTGATGAATGGCATGTAGACGTGGTAGTCAGTGGTTCTCAAAAGGCCTTCATGTTGCCGCCGGGTCTCGCTTTCATTAGCGTAAGCGAAAAGGCCTGGAAAAAAATTGAGCAAAATACCACTCCCAAATATTATTTTGATCTGCTCAAGGCGAAAAAAAATATAGCCAAATGGAATACCACCTATACCACTCCTGTTTCTATGGTCTTTGGTTTAGAAGCAGCTTTGGACATGATTCTGGAAGAAGGTTTAGAAAATGTATTTGCCCGTCATAAGTTGCTGGCAAAAGCAACCCGGGCCGCTATTCAAGGTTTAGGATTAGAACTTTTAGCTCCGGATGAATGTGCCTCCATGGCGGTTACCGCAGTGCAAGCGCCTATGGTAGTGGATGCCGATACCCTAAGAAAGGTATTACTCAGGGATTATGGAGTTACCTTTGCTGGTGGTCAAGATGCTATGAAGGGCAAAATATTCCGCATTGCCCATATGGGATATGCAGATAAGTTTGATGTAATTACAGCTATCGCTGCACTGGAAATGGCTCTGGGTAAAGTAGGCTACAAGGCAGAGCTAGGTGCAGGCGTAAGAGAAGCTCAAATGGTATTTGTAGGAGGGGAACACGCATAATGAAAGTATTGGTAATGGATGGAGTAGCAGAAGAAGGTCTGGCGCCCTTACGTCGTCAGCAAGATATAGAAGTGGTTATTGGTGAGAAGATGACCGAGGATCAACTGGTAGAAATCATTGGCGAATACGATGCTCTGATTGTTCGTAGTGCCACCAAGGTTACTCCCAAGGTGGTGGAGGCAGCCCAAAAGTTAAAGGTAGTTGGCCGGGCTGGTGTGGGTGTAGATAACATCGACCGCAATGCTTGCACGAATAAAGGTATTGTGGTGGTCAACGCCCCGGATGGTAACACCATTGCCGCCGCAGAACTTACCATGGCCATGATGCTCGGTCTGGCCAGAAAAGTACCGGCAGCCTGCAATAAGTTAAAGAATGGGTGCTGGGATAAAAAAGCCTTTCTGGGGGTTGAGTTAAGAGGCAAAACCTTGGGCGTGATCGGACTTGGTCGTATCGGATCGGCTGTGGCCAAACGGGCTCAGGCGATGGAAATGAAAATCATCGCCTTCGATCCCTATATTTCCGAAGAACATGCTAAGAAAATGGCAGTAGAAATTGTTACCCTCCCAGAATTATTTAAAAGGTCGGATTTCATCACTATTCATATGCCCAAAACCAAAGAAACCTACCATATGATTAACAAAGAAGCCTTGGCAATCATGAAGGATGGCGTACGCATTATTAACTGTGCCCGGGGTGGTATTGTAGATGAAGCAGCTCTTTACGAATATATGGTATCTGGTAAAGTGGCTGGAGCAGCACTGGACGTCTTTGAAACAGAACCTTGCACAGAAAGCCCTTTGATTCGGCTGGATAACTTTATTGCCACCCCTCACCTCGGTGCATCCACGTTGGAAGCCCAAATTAACGTAGCCGTTGATGTGGCAGAAGAAATTGTGGCAGCCTTGCGGGGAGATCTAGTGAAAAACGCAGTGAATATGCCCTCCATGAGTCCCAAACTTTTAGCAAAAATTCGCCCCTTCCTGGATCTGGCCGAAAAGCTGGGCAAGTTCCAAGCCCAGATGCTGAACGGACGGATAGAGAAGGTTGAAGTTGTCTATAGTGGCGAATTAGCTAGATACGATGTAAACCCCATCACTACGATCTTACTGAAGGGCCTCTTGGATCCCATCCTGCAAGAAAATGTAAACTTTGTCAATGCCACCTTAGTAGCCCGTAATCGAGGCATTACAGTGGTACAAACAACCACTGAAAATGGTGAAGACTACAATAATCTGATTACTGTTAATGTTTACACGGACAAAGGCAGAAGGATGTTAGCTGGCACTCTATTCCAGGGTAATGATATGAGAATTGTTAACATCGATGGTTTCCGGATTAACGCAGCCACTGTAGGACATATGTTAGTGGTGCCCCACACTGATAAACCGGGTATTGTAGGGAAAGTAGGTACCGTTGTGGGGGACAAAGAAATTAACATCGGCGGCATGCAGGTGGGTCGTATTGAACTGGGTGGTACAGCTATCATGGTAATGATGGTAGATAATATTGTTCCCCAGTGTGCACTGGAGGAACTGGCTAAGATAGATGGAGTATTGGAAGTGAAAATGGTAAGCCTATAAGAGATGGCATATGAAGAGGTTAGCGATGAGATTTTAATGAGTCTCACCCTAGCCTCTTACCCTTATAAAGGAAAAATGCTAAGAAGCTGGTAACCCCTGGTTTTACAAAGATGTAAATAGTGTAGTATAATACTAAAGGTAAATTTTGTACTATTATAACAGTTGTACTATTTTTTATACTAATTTACTAGCAATATGGGGGTACTCGTATGTTGGATATAAAATTTGTTCGCAGTAATCCTGAGTTGGTTTTAGAAGGATTAAAAAAACGTGGTTCAGGCCTATCCTTGGATGAATTTTTAAAGTTGGAAGAAAGCCGTCGGGAAAAACTAGTGGTCGTGGAACAACTGAAAAACACTCGTAATGTGGTTTCCCAAGAAATCGGCAAACTAAAAAAAGCCGGACAGGATGCAGAGCAAAAGCAACTGGAAATGAGACAGGCTTCCCAGCAAATCAAGGATATGGATGATGAAATCCGGGTAATCGAAGAGAAATTGGAACAGATTCTGTTGGCTATTCCGAATCTTCCCCATGAATCTGTACCCGTGGGTAAGGATGAACACGATAATGTAGAAATTCGCCGGTGGGGCAAACCCCGTGAATTCAACTTCTCAGCCAAGCCGCATTGGGATCTAGGTGAAGAACTTAATATTTTAGATTTTGAACGGGGCGGTAAGGTTACTGGCGCCCGGTTCTCCTTCTACAAAGGGTTGGGAGCCAGATTAGAACGGGCATTGTTTAACTTTATGTTGGATTTACATACCCGTGAACATGGCTATACCGAAGTATTTCCGCCCTTTATTGTCAATGCCGATAGCATGGTAGGAACTGGCCAACTGCCTAAATTTGCCGAAGATATGTTTAAGTTGGAAGGACTTAATTATTATCTTATTCCTACGGCCGAAGTGCCGGTAACCAACCTATACCGGGAAGAAATTTTACCTGTTGAACAACTGCCTATTTATCACTGTGCCTACAGTGCTTGTTTCCGGGCTGAAGCCGGGGCTGCCGGACGGGATACTCGGGGACTGATTCGTCAACATCAATTTAACAAGGTAGAGCTAGTAAAATTTTCTAAACCAGAGGAATCCTTTGATGAACTGGAACGGCTAACTGAAAATGCAGAAAAGGTTCTGCAAGCTTTAGGGTTACCTTATAGGACCATACTGCTTTGCAGTGGAGATATGGGTTTTTCTTCTGCGAAGACCTACGATATAGAAGTATGGTTGCCCAGTTACAATGCCTATAAAGAAATCTCCTCCTGTAGTAACTTCCTGGACTTCCAGGCCAGACGTGCCAATATTAGGTATCGTCCGGCGGCTAAGGCAAAACCGGAATTTGTTCATACCTTAAATGGTTCCGGAGTTGCCATTGGTAGAGCATTGTCGGCCATCTTAGAAAATTATCAAGAAGCCGATGGCAGTATTACAGTACCGCCAGTGTTGGTGCCTTATATGGGTGGAGTGGAAAGAATAACTCTGTAATACCACGAATAGATACTCATAATCGAATTGACAACAGGATATGGCTATGATATACTCTATCTTGCTTGGGAAATTGAGATGTCCCAACGCTATACTCCTTCGAGTATGGAGGGATGTCCGAGCGGTTGAAGGAGGCGGTCTTGAAAACCGTTGAACTCTTGCGGGTTCCGTGGGTTCGAATCCCACTCCCTCCGCCAAGTAAGATAGATCTACGGAGAGCTGGCCGAGTTGGCTGAAGGCGCTCGCCTGCTAAGCGAGTATACGGGGTTAACCTGTATCGAGGGTTCGAATCCCTCGCTCTCCGCCAAAATAAAAACCGTTAGCGTAAAGCTAACGGTTTTTTAGTTCCTCCATTTTTTGTGTTAACAATTGAATTACTTGTAAGTAATGGATGGACCCTCTCATACACCCATTTTCATCTACCACAGGTAGAGCGGAGAGTTTTTTTGTAAGCATTTTATTGGCCACAGAGGTAATATTTTCTCCGAACCGAACATATTCCTCAGGCGCATAAACACGATCTTTTTTTACTTCTCGTATCGTTTCTAAATCTCGGTCACACTCTTGGGATTCACAATAGCTTTTAAAGCCCCGTAAAAAAGAATCCATGGTGATAAAACCGATTGGTTTACCATCTGGTGATACATCAGAAATAATGTAATCCTCTGTTAGTTGTCGGTATACCTCGGCATTATATAAGGGTATTTGCCCTTTTTCATTAGCAACTAATTTTACGCCATCTGTGCCCGGCGTAATTTCCTTTTCTGATATGCCCACATCAATTTGTAGCTGATCCTTATTAAATAGTAAGCGAAAACTAGACTGAAAAATCATCACCAAACAAATGATGGAGAAAACCATTACACAAAGAAGTATTTTAAACATAGAATCATGTATCACATTGATTAGCTGGATTATATGATCAGGCGATATCTGTAGGTTGTTAAGGTTATAATCCAGTTGATAGATAGGCAGATGAATAGTCGTGTAAAAGAAGCCATAGATAAATAATAAAATACAAAGTACAGACAAAAATGCCATGGTAGAATTATCCGGTTTTTTAAGATTCAATTACTTTCCCCCACAGTCAGCAAATAAATTTTTCTCTAACAATTAATAACAGTTGATTTTAGTGTAACATTTGTTATATAATAAACTTCGCGGCAGGGATAACTTGTTGCGTTAAAGTTGTTTACTGCAGTATATGCTTACCAGCAGAATATGTGCCCGTGGCTCAATTGGATAGAGCACCTGACTACGGATCAGGAGGTTAGGGGTTCGAGTCCCTTCGGGCACGCCATTTAATTATTGACTTTTGGTATAAACTGTGATATTATTCTCATTGCTTTGAATATGTGCCTGTGGCTCAATTGGATAGAGCACCTGACTACGGATCAGGAGGTTAGGGGTTCGAGTCCCTTCAGGCACGCCACAAAAAAGTTGTTAGTTCTAAATAGAAAAATTTGGGGCTGACAACTTCTTTATATGCGCCCGTAGCTCAGGTGGATAGAGCAACGGTTTCCTAAACCGTGTGCCGGTGGTTCGAGTCCTCCCGGGCGCACCATTTGAAATCAAGCACTGCAAGGGATTGCAGTGCTTTTCTGTGTGCTGGACCGATAAAGTTAGGAGTACCCTGTTTAAACCAAGTAGGCTGATGGCTAAAAAGTGGGTGTCGCATATTTCTTTGCGACACCCACTTTGCCTTTTCTGGCTTAGCTATGAATTTTTTATGGCCAGCTCCCGGTGATATTCTTGCAAAGCTTTCAACGGAGCCTGGTGGAAACTATTATCGATATAGGAAGCAATCCCCTTGGCACTGGCTATTGCGGCCGCTACGGTGGTAATATAGGGCACCTTATATTTAATAGCTGCCTTGCGGATATAGGAGTCATCATCTTGACCCCGTTTGCCAAAGGGGGTATTAATTACCAGATGAATTTCATGGTTGGTAATGCCATCCACTATATTAGGACGACCTTGATGTATTTTATTAATCTCCTGGGAATCAACGCCATGTTCCTTTAGAAAACGATGAGTTCCTTCGGTGGCCTTAATTATGAAACCGAGTTGGGCAAAGATTCTAGCCGCTTCCAAGGCGGTAGCCTTATCTTGGTCTGTAACACTTATTAGAACAGTGCCAGAGGTGGGCAGGGGCAGTTGGGTTGCTTCCTGGGCTTTGTAGTATGCCAGACCAAAGGAATCGGCAATGCCTAATACTTCACCGGTTGAGCGCATTTCTGGCCCCAGCACCGGATCTACCTCTGGAAACATGTTAAAGGGGAAGACCGATTCTTTTACGCCAAAGTGAGTAATATTTATGGGGCTGAGGTTATTGACCGGGGAGGTGCCACCGGTTTCTCTGGCTAGCATTATTTCCGTGGCCAGGCGGGCCATGGAAACATTACAAACCTTGGATACCAAAGGAACAGTACGGGAAGCCCGGGGGTTGGCTTCCAAAACGTAAACACGATCATCGGCAATGGCATACTGCATATTCATCAACCCCACTACCTTTAGCTCTTGGGCAATCTTCTTAGTATATTCCTCAATGGTCTTAATATGTTTGGCCGGAATACTGGTGGGAGGAATTACGCAGGCTGAATCCCCGGAGTGAATACCGGCCAATTCAATATGCTCCATGACCGTTGGGACAAAGGCATCGTTACCATCGGCGATGGCGTCTGCTTCGGCTTCAATGGCATCCTTAAGGAAGCGGTCGATTAAAATCGGCCTTTCCGGGGTAACCCCAATGGCCTTGGCCATAAACCGGCGCAGCATTTCCTCGTCGTGGACAACTTCCATACCACGGCCACCCAAAACATAGGAGGGACGCACCATCAAAGGATACCCAAGACGGTTGGCGATGGCTAGGGCATCCTCCAAAGTCACTGCCATAGCTGCCGCAGGCATGGGGATAGCCAGTTTTTCCATGATCTTACGGAACTGGTCGCGGTCTTCTGCCAGATCAATGGTTGCTGGTGAGGTGCCAAGGATTTTTACCCCGGCTTTGGCTAATTCACCGGCAATGTTCAAGGGTGTTTGGCCGCCAAACTGCACGATTACACCCAGTGGTTTTTCCTTTTCATAGATACTCAAAACATCTTCCGTCGTCAGGGGTTCAAAATACAGTTTATCCGAAGTGTCATAATCGGTGGAAACCGTTTCCGGGTTGCAGTTGACCATGACGGTTTCATAGCCTAAATCCCGTAAGGCAAAGGCGGCATGGACACAACAGTAGTCAAATTCAATTCCCTGGCCAATGCGGTTGGGGCCGCCACCCAAAATCATGACCTTTTGCCGATCGGTGTAGGTGGTTTGGTTGGGGGCGTTGTAAGTGGAATAATAATAGAAGGCATTTTCCACACCGCTTACCGGAACGGCTTCCCAGCCTTGCACAATACCTAAAGCAGTTCTGCGCTGACGGATTTCTGCCTCCGGTAGATGTAACAGCAGGGCTAAATAACGATCCGCAAAACCGTCCCTTTTCGCTTGAGCCAGCAGTTGGTCAGGAAGTTGTCCGTCTTTATACTGCAGGATTTCTTCCTCCAGCAGGACCAGTTCCTTCATTTGCTGGATAAACCAGGGTTTGATGCGGGTTAGCCTATAGAGGTGTTCAATATCGGCACCTTTGCGTAAGGCTTCATACATGATAAATTGCCGTTCGCTGGAGGGTTCGGACAGCAGGGCGAGCAATTCCTCCAAGGAACGCTGATTAAAATCCTGGGCGAAGCCCAAGCCGTAACGATTAATTTCCAGGGAGCGAATAGCCTTTTGAAAGGCCTCTTTATAGTTCTTACCGATGCTCATTACTTCACCAACAGCTCGCATCTGGGTGCCCAGCTTGTCTTCTGAACCGGGGAATTTTTCAAAGGCCCAGCGAGGGAATTTGATGACTACATAATCACCGGAGGGAGTGTATTTATCAAGGGTACCTTCCCGCCAATAAGGGAGTTCGTCCAGGGTTAGGCCCACCGCCAGCATGGCAGATATTAAAGCAATAGGGAAGCCGGTGGCCTTAGAAGCTAAGGCTGAGGAACGGGAGGTGCGTGGGTTAATTTCGATAATCACAACTCGGCCGGTTTTTGGATCGTGGGCAAACTGAACGTTGGTGCCGCCAATGACCTCGATGGCTTCTACAATGGCATAGGCATATTTTTGCAAACGTAGCTGCAGCTCCTGGCTAATGGTGAGCATCGGGGCGGAGCAAAAGGAATCGCCGGTGTGGACACCCATGGCATCAATATTCTCAATGAAGCAAATGGTGAGAAACTGGTTTTTGGCATCCCGCACAACTTCTACTTCTAATTCTTCCCAGCCCAGTACCGATTCCTCTACCAGAATTTGGCCCACCATACTGGCAGCAATGCCACGATTGGCAATGGTTCTTAATTCTTCAACATTATAGACCAGGCCGCCACCGGTGCCGCCCATGGTATAGGCGGGGCGAATAACTACGGGATAGCCCAACTCTTGGGCAATTTTTTCAGCTTCCTCAACACTGTAGGCAGGCTTGCTAAGGGGCATTTCAATACCCAACGTAGCCATGGTCTCCTTAAAGGCAATGCGATCCTCGCCACGTTCAATGGCATCCACCTGTACCCCAATTACTTTAACCGAGTACTCTTCTAAAACACCGGCCTTATGCAGTTCGGAACACAGGTTAAGAGCCGATTGTCCGCCCAAATTTGGCAACAGGGCGTCTGGCCTCTCCTTGGCAATAATATCTGTCAAGCTTTTCACGTTTAGTGGTTCTATATAGGTTGCGTCGGCAGTTTCTGGGTCTGTCATAATGGTGGCCGGGTTTGAATTGACCAATACAACCTGGTAACCCAATTGACGTAAAGCCTTGCAGGCCTGGGTTCCAGAATAGTCAAATTCACAGGCTTGTCCGATCACAATCGGACCGGAACCGATAATCAGTATCTTATGAATGTCATTTCTTCTTGGCATACGTTCCCTCCCGCTTAGTTTAGAGAAGATATTATTCTTGCGTGATGATGGTTTCTAGATGAATTATACCAAAAAAAAGTAAAGATATAAGTTGTTATGCAAAAGTATACATGAGACATCCTGGCAATGTTAAACTATGCAACAGTTGTTGAGAATTAATCTGACTTGTGTTATAATAACCTTTGCTTATGGCTGGTGCATTATATCGTAAGGGGTTATGCCATTGTCCCATGCTTCTTACATGCGGGAAGCGTTGATCGAAGCCCGTAAGGCTTATGAAAAAGGGGAAGTACCCATTGGCTGTGTGGTGGTGGTGGAGGGCCAAATTCTTGGCCGTGGCCACGATCTTAGGGAAAGCCTCTGCGATGCTTCCGCTCATGCCGAGATATTGGCTCTGCGCGAAGCAGCTAAGAACCTCGGTGACTGGCGGCTAAACCAGGCCACCCTCTATGTGACAGTGGAACCCTGTGCCATGTGTGCCGGGGCAATTGTTCAGTTTCGGGTAAATAGGTTAGTCTATGGTGCACCTAACGCCAAATCCGGTTCCATCGATACCATTTTGGATATTGTTCACCAGTCTAGGTTTAACCATCGGGTAGAAGTAATCGCTGGTATCCTGGAGGATGAGTGTAAAGAGATTATCCGGCAGTTTTTTAAAGAATTACGAAATAAATAATAAGGAGAGTTGGCCGAGCTGGTCGAAGGCGCTCGACTCGAAATCGAGTAGACTGTGATGAGCGGTCTCTAGGGTTCGAATCCCTAACTCTCCGCCAAATAAAACCAGTAAAATCAATGCCTGACAAGTAAGGGCATTGATTTTACTGGTTTTTTCGAGGGATTTTTTTAAATATAATCGAGCCCCTCAACTTTCAAAAAATCGAGTACCTTGCAAATGCCTTCAAAAGAAAATTTTTTGGAGGTGTCGAGATTGGGAACGGTTAGGTTTATGAAGACCAAAGAAAAGGAAATAACTTATCAAAAAATTTATAATGATTTTCATCGTAACAATGAAGTGAAGGTTTGTCTGTTCATACAATCAAATTCTATGAACAAAACCTAGTCCACCCTAAATGGAGGGGAAGTTGGGAGAGGTAAAGGGACTTGCTAAAACAAAAGTAAAAGAATGTTGTAGCATTCTTTTCCTGATAATGAAAATATCCCTGAGAGATTTCTAACTTTTAGTTATGTTATGATTAATTATCACAGAGGAGATTTTAAGTTGATTTTAAATCGGCTTAAAATTACTTATTGAAAGAAGGGCCACAATTATGAAAAAGAAATTAATGTTTACTGGGTTAGGGATACTGTTAATTTTTCTTCTATTACTTGGCACATATAAATTAATGAATTCTAGAACCTACCAATTATTTGGAGGTTTAACTTCACAGGTGAACATAAATCAAAAGGTGGTTGCTTTAACTTTTGATGATGGTCCAACTAAGAATGTTAATCAACTTATATCACTATTAGGTAAATACAATGCGAAGGCTACCTTTTTTTTAATTGGTGAAGAAATAGAGAAGTACCCAGATGGAGCAAAAAAAATTATAGAAGCAGGACATCAAATTGGAAATCACACTTATTCCCATAATAGAATGGTTTTCAAAACACCTTCCTATATTAAAGAAGAAATTGAAAAAACAGACCAATTAATTCGAAAGGCAGGATATCAAGGAGAAATTGATTTTCGCCCACCAAACGGAAAAAAACTTGTAGGTTTGCCATATTACCTAAAAAAACATAATAGAGATACTATAACTTGGAATATTGAACCAGATAGTTATTTTACTACTATATCTGAAAAAGTGAGTTATGTTAAAAATAACATTAAGCCAGGTTCAATTATTTTAATGCACCCAATGTATGATGACACTGGTCAAGAACTTCAGGCAATCGAAGAAGTTTTACAAACACTATCAAACGAAGGATATAAGTTTGTAACTGTTAATGAACTTCAAGATTTATAAAAAAACGATTATAATAAAACCCGCCATTTTTCATAGGCGAGTGGTTAAGGTTTGGGGTATAGGTGGGCAAATAACACACAGACTAAAATTTTATATGCTGTGTATTAGTTAAATATTATGTAGCAAGAATAAAGTAAGGGAAATATTAGAGAGAGGCTTATAGTATGATAACAGAATTAAAAGTGAAAAAGGTGAAATTGGAGAATGGTGAGTTGCTGGCATATAGAGAGACTGGAGAAGGAAATAAAAATATTCTTCTAGTACATGGCAATATGTGTTCAGGTGTTCACTTTTTACCACTTATAAAAAGGTTTTCACCGAATTTTAAAGTATACATAATTGATTTGAGAGGTTTTGGCGATAGTACCTATATTAATAGGGTAGACAATATAAAAGATATTTCAGATGACTTGTATACGTTTATAAATAAACTAGAAATAACGAATTTTACATTGGTAGGCTGGTCTGCAGGTGGAAGTGTGTGCTTACAGTTTAGTGCCAATTACCCAGATATTGTAGAAAAAATCGTATTAATCGATTCTGTAGGTTACATGGGATGCCCTTTATTTAAAAAAGATGAACAAGGAAACGTGTTAATAGGTCAAATTTATAAAGACAGATTGGAAATGGCTAAAGATCCGGAAGTTGCTCCTTGTCTTAAAGCAATTGAGAATAATAATTTTAATGATATGAGTACATTATGGGACATGGCGATTTATACAAATCATAAGCCTTTACCGGAAGATAATAAACTGTTTATAAACGCAACCTTAAAACAGAGAAATTTAGTAGATATTTATTGGGCTTTATCTGTATTTAATCTTTCAAATAAACATAATGGTTATACGGAAGGTAATAATCTAATAAATAAAATAAAAGTTCCCGTATTGAGTTTTTGGGGCGAGAAGGACATGATTGTATCAGGAGAAACAGTGCGAGAAACTGTAAAAGTTTTAGGAGATAAAGCAGAGTTGGTTATATTAAAAGATAGTGGGCACTCTCCTTTAGTAGACTGCCCTGATATACTGATGCAAAAAATGATTGATTTTATCATATAGATATTGTCAATTAATATAAGTCTACGATGCAGAAAGTATTTTTCGCATAATATGGGGAGCGAACCTCTCATCACGCCTGCTTTGACAGCCATTATAAGGACAAAACTGCTGCGCCGATGGTGGAAATGCTTGCGGCGTATTTAGAAGAACGGCTAGGGCGGTATTTGGTAATTCTGAAATAGCTTTTGATAAATAGAAGGACATGGTACTAGCCATAGGTTTATTGGCTGGTGCCATGTCTTTTATTGCGTAGCGTGCCCCTCGGTACGGCGACACAGAGGATTGATAAGATATGGCTAAAGAGAATTAGCTGTATGTTACTATTGTTTAAATTAATGATATAATGGATAAAATTTCTCGGCAAGATGGTATTACCGAGGTGGCAGGACCTAGCCCAAATTATTGATTTTGTATGATAAACTGTTCTCATTTCAACAATCTCGGGTAATCCATCCCAGTACAATAGTTCTATCTATAGTAGAAAGTGGTGGCTGCTAATGAGAAGAGTTTGTAGCATATTGTTGGTTACACTTTTTGTCATGATTTTCCCCATGGGTCAAACGGCTCTGGCTATGATGCCCAATGAATCTGAACAATCTCTGTCTGAAAAAAGCCCCTATGCTTATGTGGTGGAAAATAAATCTGATGAATCCGCAAGGGTTAAGTTTATTGGTAACCGTATGTATCACGATGAACAATATATTGGCTTTGGGGTTAACGGGAAGCCGATGCTGTCATTACAATTTTTTGTTAACAAATTTGGCTTTACACTAAACTTCAATCCCCAAGAAGGACAATATATTGTTAGTAAAGAGAGGTATAGTTTCAAAATCAAGCCCGGGAGTAGCTTTGTTGAACTATATTGGGACAATGAGAAAGTGAAAGAGATCGAATTAACTGCCAAACCGATGCTGCAAAACAAGATTTTATATGTCTACTCCATAGATATAAGGGACCTTTTGGGGCTGATATCTTTCTGGGACAACTCGGCCCGCACCTGGGATGTCACTTATAGAGAGTATGTGTGCAGGGAAATCGGTTTTCCGACATATATTGATGGCGATGTAATCCAGCTAAAAGGGATTTTATATGATCCCGGTAATTTGGAAACACCCAGGTTAGAACTAACTGGTTCGACCGCGCCGATTGTTTCGATGGTCAGTTCACTTAGCCTGGTAGAGCCTGGAGCAGGGAAAAACCATAAATATGAAATGGATACCACTCTGAAATTAAAAGGGGAAAGTAGCCTTTTAAATTTCTCCTTATACCTTGGGCATAGAATAATTTTTTATCAGTCAGTTGAAATGCGGTTAAATTTTGCAGCAAAGGAGCTGTGCATAGAGCACCCCTTCCAACTAATTCATCCACAGAAGGGTTATAATCAGACCAATCAAGCCAAGTTTTTATTAGCCGGTTCGATTAATGATGTTAATGCTTATTATCCCCCGGAAATAGTCTTATTTGTTGAGAAAAATGATGATAAGGCAGCGTTAGTGCAGGAAAAAGTACCGATAATTGATGGCAGATTCGCTTATGAAATTAATTTACCTTCTGGAGAAGGTTTATATAAAGTGACAATCAATTCAATTATGGCAGGATCTCGAGGTCCCGCATATTTTGAAATTGGTAATTTCTATGTGAATTATGAGGAAAATATAATTTCCGAACAAGAAAGGGAGTAGTGAGCGATTTATGGCAACGTCAGTTGATTTTGTAGAGTTCGTCTGCGGCCAGGTCAGTGGCACAGGTGCAGTGCGCTATAAGAAGATGTTCGGCGAGTATATGGTGTATATTGATGATAAGCCGCTTCTCCTGGTCTGCGATAACACTGTATTTGTAAAAATTCTGCCCTGTCTTGATGAACTTATGGCTAATGCGGATAGAGGCTATCCCTACAACGGTGCTAAGGAGCATTATGCCTTGGATATTGAAGACCGCGACTTGACCACAGCGGTTATTGAGGCACTTTTGCCTGTGATCCCTATACCAAAACCCAAAAAGAAAAAGGCTGATAAGTCGGTGCAAGTGGGCGATCTAGCCGCTCTGAAAAAATGGGATAGAATCAACAAACAAGACCAGAAGCTGCTTCTGTCAAATGTATTTTGCCGGACTTGCGGCGTAACAACCATTGTCAACTACTCTATAAACGATGATAAATTTGGTATTGTTCTCTGTGGTGAGTGTAAGCAATGCGGTACAAAAGTGGCAAGGGTAATTGAAAATGAGTGGTTTGGGGGGAAATAAGGGTATTTTAACAAATTCCTTTGCTGGCGTTCAAAGTAACAATTATATAGTTTTATTTTATCTTATCGAAGTAAAAAAGTAAGTCAAGCAAGCTTACCAAATGGCTTGTAGCAGGTGTTCAGGAAAGGGCTGTCTTACTGCGACAGCCCCTATTTTTTAAGGTTCGAGCCTATGGAATTGTTATAGGGATGGAAATGAGAAGAATATTGTGTCCTTATACCACGATACGTTGATTGAAAAGAAAAGAAAAAATAGAGAGATTGTAAATCATCAAAACCGGGAGGATTGAAAAGCAGTGCCATTTTAACCAGTAATGCCATATTATGTATCAAAAATATTGAAAGGGTGAGGATATCTCATGCCTTCCTATATTAGGGTACTGCATGCCTCTCCAGACGCTCCTCCCGTTGATCTTTACGCAGATAATACCATTATAGCCAAGGGCTTAAGCTACCGAAACTTTACAGAATACCTGCCTGTCTCTAGTGGCACTCACAACATAAAAGTAGTTCATTCAGAGTCTCCAGGCGAGCAGATTTTAGAAAGTAGCCAAAATATCCCGCCTAACTCCATTCAAACGATTGCACTAGTTGACAACCTAGCTAATATTAGATTGCTTCCCATTTCTGACCAACCTGCCTCCTTGGACGTAAACAAAGTCAATCTTAAGTTCGTTCACCTTGCGCCTGATTTATCCAATGTAGATCTTACACTCCCGGATGGAACCGTTCTATTTAGCAATGTTTCTTTTAAAGAAGCAACGGACTATCTGACACTTAATCCTAACAATCATACTTTACAAGTTAGGGTTGAGGGTGAAGTGATATTAACTGTGCCAAATCAAAAATTATCAGCGGGGAAGGTTTATTCTGCTTATTTGATTGGACGAAATAACGGCAATCCCCCTCTGCAGCTGCTTACTCCCTTGGACGGTAGTTCCTATCTGCAGGTAGCTAACAGTGAGTCAGGGCAAATTATACTTGATTCCGCAGAAGCAGATGTCAACGGAGATGGAATTATTGACAAAGTTTATCTGATTGGTAATAAGCCTGATCCGGAGAGCCCTTTTACGCAGGATATTAGAGTATGCGTGGAAGATGGAAAAACCAATAATACGATATGTGCAACTCCTGCCTCAAACGAAGGTTATAATGCCAATGTGCTTTTAGGCGATTTCACGGGGGATAAAATTTCCGATATTTTAGTGCGGATTGAATCCGGGGGCAGTGGAGGTTATTTATTTGCCTATGTTTATTCAGTAGCAGACGATCGTTTGGTCAAACGGTTTGATTATGAGGAATTTAATAAAAAGAGTCAATTCAATGTGGTATTTAAGGATAACTACAAAGTGGAAGTAACTCCGGTAAATAAAGATAAACCATTTATCATTGATGTAAGCAATAGGAAGGAAGAATTTTCTGATCTATACAATTCAAGCGGAAAATTAATAATGCCGGTACAGGGCAGCGTACTTGCATTAGGAAATATAGAACCGGTAGTTGATAATGACAGCAATCATAATCTGCTAGCTATTCAGAGGATTATCGGTAGGTTTAATGCAGAAACCCTGGGCTATGTAAAAACAACTTTGCAATGGGATGGAGTCACATTTTCGCCAGTAAAAATAGAGGTTGTTCAAAATCTTAATTGACAAGGACTGGATAATTTGATAGCATATCCAAAAAATAAACAGTGTGTTATAATTATAAGAGATACATTATTCTGAAAACAATCACAAATATAGACAGTAAATTCATTTTTGAACAAAGTTATAGGAGCCATCTATCGGATGGAGTAGCAGTACGGAAGTTTAACGCCTTCGTCACTAGCAAAAATGCTGAAAGACGGAGGCGTTTTTGCTCTGATTAAAGACAACGTGTAGGAGGAAATTATTATGAAACTTGCATTTTCAACCCTCGGTTGCCCTAACTTCAGCTGGAACGAGATCTATTCAATGGCCAAGGATCTTGGCTTTAACGGCATCGAAATTCGCGGACTGGGTAACGAAATATTTGCGGTACAGGCCCAGCCTTTCACCGAATCCCAGCTGCCGCATACCATAAAAAAGCTTTCTGAGCTGCGCCTCGAAATCCCTTGCCTCTCTTCCGGTTGCTGCCTGAAATTTGCCGAAAATGCTGAAAAAAATCACCAAGAGATTCTGCAATATATTATGCTGGCCTCCCGGCTTGGCACACCCTTTATCCGCATTTTGGCTGACCTTGAGCCGCACCAGAGCGGTGAAGTGGATGATGAAGTAGTTATTGCTGCACTGCGAAACCTAATTCCGATTGCCGAAGAGAAGGGCGTGACACTACTGGTGGAAACCAATGGTGTCTATGCCGACACTGCCCGTTTAAGCAGACTACTTGATCAATTAGCCAGTGATGCAGTGGCCGCTTTGTGGGACATGCATCACCCTTACCGATTTGCCGGGGAGAAGCCCGAAAAGACGGTACAAAATCTCGGAGCCTATATTAAGTACGTACATATTAAGGATTCCGTAATGGAGGATGGCGTACCCAGCTATCGCATGATGGGTGAGGGAGATTTACCGATTGACAATATGATGATGGCACTTCGTTCAATTAATTACGATGGCTATATTTCACTCGAATGGGTCAAGCGTTGGGCGGCTGATCTTAATGATGCAGGTGTTGTCTTCCCCAATTTCGCCAACTATATGAGCCGCTATACGGAAAAGAGTAAAGTCAAGGGTCATCTATTCGACAATAAGGCCAAGACCGGGAAATATGTTTGGGAGAAGGAGACACTAATCGATCTGACCTTTCCCCAGGTCCTTGATCGAATGGCAGATGAATTTCCCGATCAATATGCCTTCCGGTATACCACCATGGATTATACCAGGACCTATGCCGAATTTCGTGATGATGTCGATACATTTGCCCGTTCGCTGATTGCTTTGGGTGTCAGGCCGGGTGATCATGTGGCTATTTGGGCAACTAACGTCCCCCAGTGGTTCATTACCTTCTGGGCGGCCACCAAGATTGGTGCTGTTCTTGTTACGGTGAATACCGCCTACAAGATTTATGAGGCAGAATACCTGCTCCGCCAGTCGGATACACATACCCTGGTTATGATAGATGGCTTTAAGGATTCCGACTATGTGAGCATAATTAAGGAACTTTGCCCTGAACTGGAAACCGCCGAGGCAGGAAAACCACTGCATATGAAGAGGTTGCCTTTCCTGCGTAATATTATTACGGTAGATTCAAAGCAACCAGGCTGCCTAACCTGGGATGGGGCCATCGCCCTGGCTGACCGGGTGCCCATGGAGGAGGTTTACCGGCGCAGCTTTGCCACCAACAAACACGATGTCTGCAACATGCAGTACACCTCGGGAACCACCGGTTTCCCTAAGGGTGTTATGCTTACTCACTACAATGTGGTGAACAATGGAAAAAATATTGGCGACTGCATGGATCTTTCAACCGCTGACCGGATGATGATTCATGTACCGATGTTCCATTGCTTTGGCATGGTGCTTGCTATGACGGCGGCCATGACGCATGGGGCAACTCTTTCACCGTTATCTTATTTTTCTCCCAAACTGTCCCTGGCCTGTATTAACCAGGAGAAAATCACTTGCTTCCATGGTGTGCCAACCATGTTTATAGCTATGCTGGAGCATGCAGACTTCCCCCAGACGGACTTCTCCTACATGCGAACTGGAATTATGGCCGGCAGCCCTTGTCCCGTAAAGGTTATGCAGGATGTGGTCAATAAGATGAACATGACGCAGATTTCCATCGTATTTGGCCAGACCGAGGCATCACCTGGCTGTACCCAAAGCCGCGTGGACGATCCCATTGAAGTACGTGTCAATACAGTGGGCCGTGAACTGCCCGGCGTTGAATGTAAAATTGTCGATCCGGAAACCGGTGAGGATTTACCCGATAATGTTGATGGCGAATTTGTTGCACGGGGCTACAACATTATGAAAGGCTACTATAAGATGCCTGAGGCGACAGCTGCAGCAGTTGATAAAAATGGCTGGCTGCATACCGGTGACTTGGCAAGGCGCGATGAGAATGGAAACTATAAAATTACCGGACGTATCAAGGATATGATCATTCGGGGCGGCGAGAACATTTATCCCAAGGAAATTGAGGATTTTATCTATACACATCCCAAAGTCAAGGATGTCCAAGTGATTGGCGTGCCCGACAAACAGTATGGCGAGGAGATTATGGCCTGTGTGATACTCAAGGAGGGGGAAACACTTAGTTCTGATGAACTGAAGGACTATATCCGTTCACACATGGCAAAGCACAAAACGCCACGCTATGTTGATTTCGTCACAGAATTTCCGATGAATGCTGCCGGGAAAATTATGAAATATAAAATGCGTGAGCATGCTGTTGAAAAATTGGGCTTACAGGCGGATAATAACATTGTTACCGCATAGAAAGCTGAAGTTTGAAATTGACTATGTATTGCTAAGGGAACCAACTTACCTAGAAAGGGGCAAATATTTTGACAGAGCAATTAAAAGATATCGGTGCACGTTTATCCATGCTACGTGAGTCTATGGGTATTACGCCTGAAAAAATCGCAGCAACACTTGAGGTTTCGCCGTCGGAATACTTGCTTTATGAAGCAGGAGAAAAGGATTTTTCTTTTAGTTTTTTGTATAACGTCGCAGGTGTTTTAGGGGTCGATGTCGTGGATATTATCAGTGGCGAGTCACCCAAGCTTTCGTTATGCTCTGTGGTTAGAGCGGGCGGCGGCTATGAGATTAACCGCAGAAAGGCCTATGATTACAAACATCTCGCTTTTACCTTTCGCAATAAAAAAGCGGAACCCTTTATGGTTACCGTGGAGCCGAACGGCGATACAATACCAGAGCGTCATTCCCACGACGGGCAGGAATTTAACTATATGGTTGCGGGATGTATGGATTTTTTTATCGGCGATATGGTTTACACCCTCAGCGAGGGTGACAGCGTTTACTTCGATTCGGCGGTTCCTCATGCCATGAAGACTCATGACGATGCCCCGGCGAAGTTTCTGGCCATTGTCATGAAATAAAGGAGGCACCGCTTATGATCATGTATGAGAAGTACATCGGCAGGCATCGTGATGAATTTGTCACACTTGAGGATTTATACAAAAATTATGCCATCAATTGCCCTGACGATTTTAATTTCGCCTATGATGTGCTCGACAAATTGGCAGAGGAGAAACCTAACCAGTTGGCGATGCTATGGGTAAGCAAAGACGGCGAAGAAAAGAAAATCACCTTCGGAGACATGAAGCGCTGGTCGGATAAAACGGCCAATTACTTCAAATCCCTGGGGATAAAAAAAGGCGACTTTGTCCTGTTAGTACTGAAGAGAAGCTATTTATTTTGGTATTGTATGCTGGCACTTCACAAAATCGGTGCCGTAGCCGTCCAGGCTACACATCTGCTAACTGCTAAGGATTATGTTTATCGCTGTCAAGCGGGCGGCATAAAAATGGCGGTTATTACCGGAGATGGAGATTGCACCCGGGATTTTGACAAGGCCGTTCCGGAATGTACAACCGTCCAGATGAAAGCAGTTACTGGGCGTAAGGCAGCGGGGGAAGGCTGGCTGGATTTTGAGGCTGGTATTGAAGCTGCCTCGGACAATTGGCAGCGTCCCACAGGAACAGAAGCAACAAAGGTTACCGACATGATGATTATGGCTTTTTCATCCGGCACTACCGGTTATCCGAAGATGGTTGCCCATGATCATTCCTATCCCTTAGGCCATATCATGACGGGGGTCTTTTGGCACAGAGCCGAGCCAGAGGGCTTGCATTTCACCATTTCCGACACCGGTTGGCTAAAGTCTCTCTGGGGTAAATTTTATGGTCAGTGGTTTGCTGAGTCAGCAGTATTTACCTATGATTTTGATAGTTTTAAAGGGGCCGATATCCTGGAAAAACTGGCGAAATACCGGATTACCACCTTTTGTGCGCCGCCGACCATGTACAGGTTTATGTTGAGAGAAGATGTGCCTACATATGATTTATCGGCTTTAAAGCACTGTTGCACGGCGGGAGAAGCCTTAAGCCCCGAGGTGTATAATCAGTGGAAGCGGGCTACGGGGCTACGCATTTTTGAAGGTTTTGGACAGACAGAAACAACCCTTTCTTGTTCCACCTTGTACCCGTGGGTCCAACCAAGGCCGGGTTCCATGGGTCTGCCGACCCCGGGTTATGGCCTGGTGATTGCGGATGAGAACGGAAACGAGGTTGACCCGGGAGTTACCGGTGAAATCTGCTTTAAAGCCAAAAATATGGAGACGAGAACAAAAGGTCTGTTCATGGGCTACTATCGGGATGAAATGAGTACCCAAAGAGCCTGGCACGACGGATTGTACCATACGGGAGACACTGCCTACCGTGATGAACTGGGTTTTTTGTGGTATGTAGGCAGAAATGATGATATTATCAAGTCTTCCGGCTACCGGATCGGACCCTTTGAGGTGGAGTCGGCACTGGCCGAGCACCCCGCTGTTTTGGAATCGGCGGTGACGGGTATTCCGGATCCCATCAGGGGATTTATCGTGAAAGCCACCATTGTACTGGCCAAAGGTTACGAGCCTGGTGAAGAACTGATTAAGGAATTGCAGAACCATGTGAAGAAAACAACCGCTCCCTATAAATATCCCAGGGTAATCGAGTTTGTGCCCGATCTCCCCAAAACGATCAGCGGAAAAATACGACGGGTCGCCATCAGGGAAAAAGACATGAGGCCATAGCTGCTTATTGGCAGTCAAAAAACCGCTTGAACAGTGTGTTTAAGCGGTTTTTTAGTTGTTCCTCCATTTGACATATTCAATTACTTTGTCAGTAAAAATTACCCCATCTAAATGGTCAATTTCATGACACAGACATTTTGCCATTCCACCGGTTGCCCGAATAGTAATTTTTTCCCCATTTTCATTTAAGGCCTGCACAACGACCTTGGAAGGTCTTTTAAGCTTACCCCAAATACCAGGCAAGCTTAAGCAACTTTCTATGACAACTTGTTCCCCCTTTTTTTCAACAAGTTTCGGATTGACAAGTTTTAAAAGTCCCTTTCCCAGATCAATGACTACTAAACGTTTTAGTATTCCCACCTGGCAGGCAGCTAACCCTCCCCCATTTGGCGTATTATACATAGTTTCTGCCAAATCACTTAGCAATTGCCTAATGCTGTCATCTACTTGTTTTACGGGTTCGCTTATTTTTCGCAGAATAGCAGCATCAAAGGTTTTAATCTCTCTTAGTGCCACAGGCATACCTCCTTTTATGTCGACTCTCGATGTTCTTTTACTTTAGTCTTTTGGAGGGCAACAGGGAGATATATAAATAATTAACAATACGTTACATTTTTATATATTTTTCATTTTTATTTAAGTCACCGACAAAATTCTTGATATACTTACTATATTCGAGGGGGAGTGATAATGTAACGGAAAAGAGAAGATCTAGAAGGAGTACAAGAAAGAGACGAAGGTATCTTCTAAGTTGAATATTCAGAAAACCGTTATTGTATCTGATTTTATATGAAACCAAAACAAAATTTAAACATAAAGGGAAATGACACATTCAGGAAAAAACAAACCCTATTTTATCAGAATTAACACACTATTTTATTATTGCTATGTGTGAGATAGGAAAATAGGTGAGTAGTAAAAGTGCTTTACGATTAAGACAAACAATTGCGAAGAAATTGATAAATTTTTGCCGGGGCATCCTGTGGGGAATTTTTGCGTGCCAAACGAGGTGATGGCAGAGGTTAGGGCTTTGCAAAGTAAAAAGGAATAGTGTGATTTTGGAGGTGGAGAGAACATGTCGTTACGTTTAAAAATTCTAGGTGGCTTTATTTTTGTTATGGCAATATTTACAATTGCCCTAGGTGTTATTTATTACAATATGGGGACCTTACAGGTTGATGTGAACAACATCCCCCAGGAGGTAGAAAAAACTAACCAGTTAAATGATGTAAAATATAATGTTATTTCTCAAACGGCTGCCATACGAGGGTTTTTATATTACAAACAGGATAATTATGCTGAACAGCTTAGGCACCTCGGTGAAGAAAACGTGTCCGCAATTCAGACCATGATTGATACCGCTAAGCAGCCTTCAAATAAAGAAGCGTTTACGTTATTAAAGGACTATCAGGATAAATATAATGCGGTACTTTCGGATAAAATTGTCCCCCTTGTTAAAGCTGGTAAAGAAAAAGAGGCTAACGAAGTAGCGGTGAAGGAAGGATTGCCCTTAACAAGCGGCTTTAATAAAGCAATTACCTCTGCTACAGAAGAACAAAATAATCTTCTAAAAGATGTTGTTCAAAATACCAACTTGAAATTTATCTCCATCAAGAGGCTTGCCTTGGTAGCCACACTTTTGGCTTTGTTAGTTGGCTTGCTACTTGGCTTTTTCCTGGCTCGTTCCATTGCTTTGCCGTTGCAAAAAGTTGCCATAGAGTCAAGTAAAATTGCTGAGGGAGACCTGAGCGGTAAGGAGATTGATATTCATACAAGGGATGAGGTTGGCCAGTTAGCCCAAGCTTTTAATAAAATGTTACTAAATGTAAGGGATTTGGTAACATTGGTTCAGGAAAAATCTCAGCTTGTTGCTGCTTCCTCAATGCAGCTTTCAGCAAGCTCCCAAAATGTCGCCGCTGGTGCACAAGAAACAGCCTTAACCATTAACCAGGTAGCCAGTATCGTTGAACAGGTTACGGTAAATACACAGCACATAGCAGAAACCTCAGAACAGGCCACCACCTATGCTCAGGCAGGTACAGAAGGAATAGACCGCATCAGTTTACAGATGCAGTCCATTGAAAACGCTACCACCGGTAGCGGGGAAATCATTAATACGCTTAATGAATCTGCCGCAAAAATTTCTCAAATCGTAGAACTAATTACCAAAATTGCTGACCAAACCAATTTGCTTGCTTTGAACGCTGCGATAGAGGCAGCAAGGGCAGGGGAACAGGGACGCGGCTTTGCGGTGGTTGCTGAAGAGGTAAGAAAACTTGCCGAACAGTCAGCCGTCGCCGCAAAAGAAATTCATCAGCTTATTACATCCATCCAGCAGGAAACAAATAAAGCGGTACAAAGCATGGCTGACAGCGTGGCTCAGGTAAAAGAAGGGACTGTTGTGGTATCAGAGGTAGGAGCAACCTTTGAAAACATTATTTCGGCAGTTCAAAGCCTATCCGGGGAACTACAGTCTGTTGCAGCCGCCACAGAACAGATGTCTGCGGGTGTGCAAAACGTTGCCGCAACGACCGAGGAACAAGCAGCAACCGTAGAAGAAGTTTCTTCAACCAGTCAGGATTTGGCAACGATGGCCGACGAGCTGGAAAGCTTGTCCAAACGTTTTAAAGTATCGTAACCTTTTTTTAGGTAGGATCTGCTTTTTAAAAGTTGTTCTTTAAGCAAAGTAACTGCCATATTTTACGTATTACGAGATGACCAAGTAGATGCATGAAAGCCTGTTTTTCTAGTAAATCAGAAAAACAGGCTTTTTCAATCTTAAAGGATATTCTAAAATGAATCAAAGATAAAAATATCAATCGCAAAAACTAAATACATTTTGGTCAACAAATAGTGATTATATAACTACGCAAATAAACGGATTTTTGGAGGTGTAATGATAGTGGCGAAGCATGAGTTTGGGATTATGCAAAAAGAACCATTGGCTAAAGAACGGTTCGATACTTATGAACCGCAAAAATACAATTGCATTGCGGTTGATGATGATTTCATTGAACCAATTATGATTGATTTGCAAGATGTAGATTGCTACTGGCATACCCTACAAAAATCGGGGAAAGGTTTTGCCTATTGCGGGATTACGCTTATACCACCTCAATCAATGACTGCATTTTTAAAGATTTTAGCGTCCCAGAGTAAAAAGGAATACATTCCTTTGATTACTTTGGTAAATGAGGCAAAAGAAAACAGCAGGTATATTATTCATTTTGGGATCTAAATTTCAATAGCAGAACCAGCCGTACTCGTCAACGGTAAAATAAACAAGTGCTATGCACCAAACTATTGTAAATCCATCGCCTCTGTTGTAGGAGCTTTTCAGAGCGAAAAAAGGAAATAGGCGAGAAACAAAAGACAGAGTATGCAAAGCGGGTTTCAATGCATTTTTGCATCGAAACCCGCTTTTTTATAGCCTGCTTTTAACACTATTTTTTATTATATAAATAACATAGCCATGATAGCGGAAGCTGTTGTTAAGAGTATTGATATGATAAAGGCTGTTTTTATTACTTCACTTTCTATCCCCAAAGCATCAATGGTAGCGGCGGCATTCTGGAGTTTAGCGGGTGATATGACACTTGCTAAACCACCACCAATCGCTGTGGCAGCAATGACAATCAAGGGGTCAACATTAAGTAATTTCGAAGTTAATAGGTGATACTTGGTAAACATAGCGATGGTGGAAGCTTCACTACCGCTAACAAAGCCACCGAACAAGCCTAGAAAACTACTGACAAATGGATACATAGAGCCAAAGGATGCTGCAGATGCCTGGGCTAAAACTGCGATCATGTTTGAGTTAGGATTTGTAACTTGCCAAGTATCTCCGACCTGTTGCATGCCGGAATTATTTAGTACAAAGGCGATGGCAAAGAATATTGCTGCCGCAACGGTAGGTCTAGGTGCCCTTTTTAACCACTTATGCCAGGTTTCTTTAAGGGCTTTACCAGAGGGTTTAATGATTAGGGCTGCTAGTAGGGTGCTAATTAATACCCAAGTATAGGCGTTCCAAAGTAATCTGGTTTTTATTACCTGACCTGGTATTACGGAGATCGGCATAGCAAGATCCTGGAACAATAAAGTGAATAAAGGGCTGTAAAAATTAAGTATTAACAAGATAGTAACAAGAATTAACCACGGAGAAAGGGCGACCAACAAGGACATATCCTTCTCTTTGCTAAGATCTTCTTCTGTTAATACGGAACGGTCGATAATAGGTTTTCCGGTTAATTTTAAATAGGCTAGCATCACCAAAATAGTACAAAGGCCTGCTACCACACCGGTTAAAACAATTCCGGATTGGAGGATGGGTATATGGCTCATGGCAATAGCTACTCCCCCATTTGTGACCCCCGCTAAGACACACGGGATAAACCCTTTGATCATTAAGCGGGTACGCCCTACAATCCAAAGCATACCAAAACCTATTAAAGTAGATATAACGGGTAGGAATTTTGCAAATACCTGGGCCGATTCAACTAAAGGGGTCCCCGTTAAATCTGCAAAAACGACCAGAGGTGCACCGAGTAAGGCAAAGGTACATAATGCATCAAAGCCAATAGCGGGTAAGGCAACTGCGACAAAGGTAGAATAGCCCAAAGCTATCATGATTGGGGGTAAAATTGATACAGGAGTAGCACCTATAGAAACAAGAAGGGTTCCCGCCCCTACATTCAGTAACATAATTTGGACAGCCTTATCGGTTGGGGCAAGTGTTTTAATAAAAACAACAATTCTTTGGAGTGCGCCTGTGGTTTGCATAAAAGTGATTTGTAAGATAGAGGTGAGCACCATCAAGGAAACAGGAAAAGACGAAATAATCCCGGCAAGACTTGAGGTGAGGCTGATTCCTAGGGAGGTATTAAAGAATAGCAAGGTAATGATAACGGTTAATACCCAACCTACAATACCGCTTAGATCTGCTGCCAATTGTTTTCGGACCATTAAATAAACAATAGCCATAATTGGCAACAAGGTTAAAAAGACAGACAATCCCATTCTACTACCATCCTTCCATTCTACAATAGTTTATTTATAAATAACTAATTAACTATTTATTATACTTTATGGATGAAAATAAGCAATATTAAATTTAATTGGTTCGACAAGCATTTCCTTTTTTGTTAAAATTGTAGAGATAAATAACAGAGCTCAGAGATGGAGAATGGATATGCAGAAAAATATAGTGCGTTTTTTATTTTCCTTATTGTTAGTCATGACGATGTTTACTAAAATCGTCTATGCACAACCTCAGGACAATAATCACTTTGTTATTCTAGTGATAGATCAAATACACTTTAAGGATCTTAACCAGCCGGAACTCACAAATTTTAAATCCCTTTTGCAAACAAGTTCGGTGGCGCTTATGAATACCACCACAGGTGGGGGAGCTATACCGGATAATACTTTTACTACCATCGGAGCAAGCAGCCGTGCTTTGGGGAGTCCGGGAGCCTCCCAATCCTTTAATACCCATGAAAAAATTAATGGGCAGGCTATTATAAATATTTATGAGCGACGTAATCCGCTTCATGATATTTCACAGTACCAGATAGTAAATCTATCGGTTGCCCAAATAAAAAATTTAAACGAAGATAAACATTATCAGGTTAATATCGGTGCACTTGGAGACGCGTTACATAAGGCAGGTTTAAAAACAACGGTTATTGGTAATTCTGATCTGCCCCAGGAGGAACCAAATTTCTCTCGGTATGTGTATAACCGCCAATCGGTAGCTATGCTAATGGATAGCAAGGGATTGGTGGACTATGGTGATGTCTCCAATAACATGTTGATTGCGGATAAAAAGGCACCTTTTGGAGTACGCACGGATCAAGAAAAGCTGTTGGCGTCATTTAATGAATATTACAAGAAAAGTAACGTTTTAGTAATCGATTATGGTGACACAACGAGGGTTGCAGCCTACGCACCTGTATTAAATAGCGACATGTCAAAAGAGGAACTAGAACAAGCCTTACATAGAGCAGATGGATTTTTAGGGGAACTTTTAAAGATCGTTGATTTGAAAAGGGATTACCTAATGGTCGTGACCCCTACTCCTTCTGAATCAAGTAAAGGGCAGGGAAATACCTTAACTCCCCTGGTTCTAGCTGGTCCCGGTATAGGCGGCGACCTGCTTACGTCCGGGACAACGCATCGACCTGGCATTGTTACGAATACTGACATTGGGGTAACTATTTTACATTTCCTTGGAGTAAAATCCGCCGAAGGAATGATTGGTCAGAATTTAACGGTAACTGCAAAGTCGTCAAATTCGTTACAATACCTAAGTGATCTCCAGGATATGCTAGTGGAGAACACGCTTCGTCGAGTCCCCATTCTTAGTACGGTGGCCTTTTATATTTTAGCTGTACTTGCTTGTTCATTAGTAATGTTTATTTTACGATTGTTTAACCATGACTACTCAAAGGTTCTAAAACGGTCATTACTCTATAATTACCTGGCTATTTTAACTCTGCCATTTGGGTTATTAATTATAGCGAGTTTAGGTGCACTAACGCTTCTTCAATCCTTCGTGGCAATAATTTTAATTACGGTTGGCCTTACAACAATTATCTATCTTCTTTCAAAAAGGATAAGTATCATATTTTCCATTACGGCTATCTGTTTAGCCTTTATCGCAATCCTGTTTACTGATTTATTTATGGGTGCTACGATGATCCTAAACTCTCCGCTAGGGTATGATCCTCAGTATGGGGCTCGTTTTTACGGTATAGGTAATGAACTAATGGGTGCTGTAATCGGAGCAACGACGGTCGGGGTTGCCGCCTTCATGGATATGAAGCGCTTTAAGGGAAGACTTTTGTTTGTGATAGCCTTCATGGTGGGTGTGCTTTTTATCATGGTATATCCGGGATTAGGTTCTAAAGGTGGTGCGTCTATTTCCGTTACCGCAGCCTTTGTAACACTTCTTTGGCTATCACTGGGCTATAAGACTGGGAAAAGACAACTGTTAATGGTTGCGGCTTCTGTAGTACTTGTAATGCTATTCATTTCCCTGGCAGACTTGTTAAGTGGACCCAGAACGCATATTGGCAGGGCAGTTTTAGAAATGCAAACAAGTGGTATCGGCAGCTTACTTGATATCATAATTAGGAAGTTACAGATGGATTTCCGTTTGATGCGTTACTCCTATTGGAGTGGGATGTTGGTAACGTCGATCTTTCTAATGCTGCTGATGTTTAAATTTCGCTTAAATTTTCTCGAGCACATCAGAAACAAGACTCCGAATACCCTAAACGGTTGTTATGCAGCATTATTTGGGGCTGCAGTGGCTTTATTCACAAATGATGCAGGTATAATTGCTGCTGCCACAGCAGTTATCTATCCAGTTTCTACCCTGTTACTTCTAAATATGGTGCCGTACAAAAATCAACACTAATTTAAAAATTCCCTGCAAAAGACTGTTTCTTTTAAAATTATCTGGAGTGAACGGGGAATTACCCACCCAATAGAGTTTTATCTACTAAGTTTATTTAAAAGAGGTAAATAAATGTTAAATGAAGTAATCAATCTACTTGCTGATGCAGCAATCTCACTAATTGAAACACTTAAATACTGGGGCATCTTCATTGGGATGGCTATAGAGAGTGCCTGCATCCCGTTGCCTAGTGAAGTTATTATGCTTTTTGGCGGTTTTCTAGTGGGAATAGGAAAATTTGAATATTGGTATGTAGTTTGGGCCGGGGTTTTGGGTAACGTGGTAGGATCTGTTTTGACCTACTGGGTAGGGGCAAGCGGGGGGCGAACTTTTTTAATCAAATATGGCAAGTATTTCCTGATTAATACCAAACATTTGGAACATGCTGATAAATGGTTTGAACGTTTTGGAGGATGGGCTGTTTTCCTGGGACGGAATCTACCTGTTGTTAGAACCTTCATATCTCTACCGGCAGGGATAGCCCGGATGAACTTTTGGACATTTTTTATCCTCAGCTTTTTAGGATGCATTCCTTGGAACATGGGACTAACATACCTAGGCTTAAAACTTGGAGAACATTGGCATACAGTTGAACAATATATTCGTCCAGTAAGTTATGCTATTGTTATTTTGGTAATTATATTTGTTTGCTATTTCATATATAAAAATGTAACACAAAATAAACAGCCAAAAGAGGCCAGAAAATAAGAGTTAATTCGTTTACTATGTAAAGTCCCAGCAGGGACTTTTTTTATTACATAGGTTTGGCACATTTGTTGCTTAGTTTTTTAATAGGGGAATCTTACAAAAGGAGGACTCAGGACATAAGAAGAATAATTCTAAAATAGTTCTGCTTTGGGGAAGGGGCTAGAGATGAGCAATAATAATCTGTATAAGATTTTCTTTGCCATAGCATTTGTGATGTTAATTGCCTCCTTAATAATATTTTTTAATATGTCCAAGGCCAGTAATAAGCCAAAGGAGATTGATAAAGTCTGGGGATCTGGTATGGAGGTTTTAGGATTGTTCTTTTAAATGTAATATCAATTCTAATTTCAATACTTATCAGTGTTCGCTTTGCTTTCAAAATCTCATCCCAGGAGATGAAGGATATTGCAAATCTGCTTACACAACTAAACGAAAATCATAAAAAACGAGTCTAAAAAGTAATAATAGAGATTAGTAGGCAAGTTTGTGTGTATACAAACAAAATCAATTGTTTGATGTATTATAATAGACAATCTGCAGCTGGGGATTCCCCTGAGAAACAATAAAATAGTTTACTGTTCTTGAATGATGAAGGTGGTAGGAAGAAAAACAGATCAAAGTGATCATGTTAATGATTAACACAGAAAAAACCTTTTGACAAGAGTTGCTTTTATGGTATAATTCCCTTTAGGTGTAAATATTGGTTTTTTCCTCTTTCTAGAGGGGGTTAAAATAAATATTATAGAGACAAAAACAAGGCCGGGAACTGGCTATTCCCGGACTTGTCGCTGAAAATCAGCTTGTTGTTTTATGCAATTAACATAATATCGTAAACTATTATTAAATACAAGAGGATATGTGTTTTTGCTGTTGGATGCGCTTTGTCTCGGAAAGGAGAAGGTATGGCACGCCAATGGAATCTTACGCTACTAAATGTGCCCTTTGATCCTCGGACGATCTTGTATGTGTGGAATAAGGCAGCTGTTGTTCCTGGTTATAATCCCAGCGAATTAAGGAAAGACCGGTGTGGTGCTTGGATTAGATTTGCCGATTACGGCAACATCAACTCTGATTTTGGTTGGGAAATTGACCATGATAAGCCGCTGGCTAAAGGTGGAACGGATGAACCCAATAACCTCCAGCCACTGCACTGGCGCAACAATCGAGGCAAGAGTGATGATTGGCCTAATTGGATATGTTCTATAACTGGTTAGATAATAGATGTACGAGATCTTTATTAGGCTGCTTACAATGATGTTGCTTTGATCGAAAACAATCCAATGCAAGGGAGGCGGACTCCGTTGGCCTCCCTTAGATCATCCCGACGGGAGGTAATTAAATGTATCTGAATCGACATGTAAGGCCTTATCCCGAAGGTGGTTGGTTGGTTAAAGATGAGAGTAACGGGCGACCATTTGTAGTGATAGATAAAAAGGGCTATTGACATTGGATAATTTGTTTAAATGCCAAAACCACTTTCCAGCATGATAGTGGTTTTGGCATCTATGCATTTAGGACGCAATTGAAGGGAGTGAAAACTGGCTATGTCAAGAAAAGTAAAACTAGGCGAGATAGCTGGTATATTAAATGGGGTGCCTGATAAGCAACACGAGCCGGTAAACAACACCGGTACGATAACCTATAACTTAATACAACCCAACCATATCGGAGCTTTAAATGATATACAAAACACGATAGAAATACAAAGGCAAACTCCCATTGATGAAAGCTACTTCCTTCGGCAAAATGATATCTTACTGAAGCGTCTGAATCCGGATACTGCCACGCTAATAAAGGGGGATTTATTGAATACAACCTTTTCAAGTAATCTGTTTGTTATTCGTGTCTTGCAAGGCTATTACCCGGCCTATATTGCGTGCCTGTTAGAAAACCAAGGTATTGCTTGGCTAAATGGTAACATTGTGGGTTCGGTTGCGGCAATTAAGTCTATCTCCATAAAAGCATTAGCGGCATTAGATATACCTGTGATAGAGTATAAGAAACAACAGGCAATCGGTCAAATGTGGCTGTTAGCCAAAAGAAGAAAACGGCTGCTGAGTGGTTTGATTGCAGAAGATCAAAGGCTGTTGACCGCAGTAATAAGTAGTATAGCAGCAGGCACTAGGGAGGAAGAATGATGGCGACTACCAGGAAAGACATTGAGGCCGCTCTTTGGAGAGGTGCCAATACATTCAGAGGCACAATTGATGCAGCCAACTATAAGGATTATGTTTTGTCAGTACTTTTTGTGAAATACCTGAGTGATACGTATTCTGAAAATGTTGAAGAGTTGAGAAAAAAATATAATGATCCTGTGCGGTTGCAAAGGGCGATTAAGAGACTTCCTTTTGTTATCAATGAGGAACATATGTTTTGTTGGCTTTATGAAAACAGGTATAAGGAGAATTTGGGTGAACTGATCAATGTCGCTTTACGTGGCATTGAAGATGCCAACCCTTCCCAGTTAGCTGGAGTTTTTCGGAGTGTCGATTTTAACAGCGAAGGGATGTTAGGCAACCACAAACAAAGAAATAGTCGCTTACGGGAACTGCTGGAAGACTTTGAGCCGCTGGATTTGCGTCCTTCTTCCATCGAGCCGGAGGAAGGCAAAGTGGCTGCCGATACGATAGGAGATGCCTATGAATATATGATTGGTGAGTTTGCCAGCCAGGCTGGCAAAAAAGCAGGTGCCTTCTTTACACCTTCCGAAGTTTCGGAGCTGATGGCACGTATTGTTGATCCTAAAATAAGTGACACCATTTATGATCCCACTTGCGGCTCTGGATCCTTACTGATTAGAACTGGAAAAACAGCTATTAATAAAGAAAATGGCTTGATCAAAAATCTTGCCTTATATGGTCAAGAAATGAATGGTTCTTCTTGGTCTATGGCCAGGATGAATATGTTTATCCAGAATATTTTAGATGCCAAAATTGCCTGGGGTGATACGCTAGCTAACCCCATGCACTTAGATGCCGATGGCAACCTGATGCAATTTGATGTCATTGTGGCCAATATGCCTTTTTCTCAGGATAAATGGGCTGCCGGTTTTAATACCGGTGGTGATATGACCGGCAAAGGCAAAGAATTCAAAATGGAAGCTTCACTGGATCGATTTCACCGCTTTGATTCGGGCGTACCCCCTGCCAGTAAAGGGGATTGGGCATTTTTGTTGCACATGATAGCCAGTATCAAAAGCGGCGGTAGAATTGCAGCCGTTGTTCCCCATGGTGTTTTATTTAGAGGGGCCTCCGAAGGCAGGATAAGACAATCTGTTATCGAAAAGAACCTGCTGGACGCGGTTATTGGGTTGCCGGCCAACTTGTTTTACGGAACGGGTATTCCTGCCTGCATTTTGGTATTTAAGAAAAATCGCAATCGCAATGATATACTTTTCATTGATGCTTCCGGCAAGGACGAAAACGGCAATTTACGTTATAAAAAGGATAAAAACCAAAACCGTCTGGAGCCAAAGCATATTGAGGATATTGTAAGTGCTTATAAAAACAGGGCAGATATTGACAAATTTGCCCACGTGGCAACGGTTGAGGAGATAAAAGACAACGGGTATAACCTAAACATCCCCCGTTATGTTGATTCTTTTGAAGAAGAAGCATTGGTGGATATTACAGAGGTAAAAACCAATATCGCCAATATCCAACAAGAACTTGCCGAGGTTGAAGCACAAATGGCTAAGTATCTTAAGGAGTTGGGATTATAACTTGCTATTGGTCCCCATACGCAAAGATAGGATAGCTTAAAAAAGAAGTTAATGCAGAAACTTTCTAAGTAAATGTAGGTGAAACCATTGAAGCATGAAATAAAGCAACGCATTGAGCAAATACGGAGGGGCATTGTGCCCGAGGGATATAAAAAGACTCAAATTGGGATTGTGCCAAAAGAGTGGAATCAAGATAAGTTTGCAAACTTATTTAGCCCGACGATTGAGTTTACAGATGATACAAAAATGTACCCTTTGCATAGTCTGACGATAGAAAAAGGCGTTATTCCCAAAAGCGAAAGATATGAAAGAGAGTATTTAATACAAAAAACGGAAGATACCTATAAAGTTGTTAGGGAAGATCAATTTGTGTATAATCCGATGAACCTGCGATTTGGTGCTGTAGCCAGATATAAAGCAGAGTCTCCGATTTCCGTTTCCGGGTATTATGATGTATTTTCCTGTAAAGATAAACACATTGCTTTTATGGAGTTTTTTCTTAAAAGTAATAGACTAATCAACTTTTATAATAGAATGGCAACCGGCAGTCTTATTGAAAAACAGCGAGTCCATTTTTCGCAGTTCCTGGATTTTGAATTACCGTTGCCTTCTATCAATGAATGCGAAAAGATTGCCGAAATTCTTTTAACCTGGGATAAGGGTATTGAATTAAGAGAACGCCTGATAGAGGAGAAAAGACGGCAGAAAAAATATCTGCTGCAGAAATTGCTTACAGGTGAAAAGCGTATTCCCGGCTTCCGTGATAAGTGGCGAAAGGTAAGGCTGGGGGAGGTTTGCAAAAAAGTTTTTGGCGGCGGAACACCGTCGAGAAATAGTAGTCATTATTACCAGGGAAATATTCCCTGGGTTACCGTGAAAGACTTGGACGGAGCAAAGAAAAAATACGACTCTCTAGAACATATTAGTGAAGAAGCCGTTCGGAAAAGTGCTTCAAAAATCATACCAAAAGGGAATCTAATCGTTTCAACCAGGATGGGTTTAGGACGAGGCTTTATTAATATGGTTGATATGGCAATTAATCAGGATATGAAAGGACTCATACTTGATGATCAGCTAGTCTTCCCAGAGTTCTTATATTATTGTTTTATTGAATCGGGCCGCAATTTAGAAAGGCTCGGGAATGGCTCTACAGTGAAAGGAATCGATTTGCAAACCCTGCTTAAAGTGATAATTCATCTTCCCACCCTCCCTGAGCAAATTGCCATTGCTGAAATTTTATCAGTTGCAGATCGTGAAATTGAACTTTTAGAGAATAAATTTGTACAAATCCAACGACAAAAGGAAGCTCTGATGCAACTCCTACTGACAGGTATCGTGAGAGTGAATGTTCAGGAGGTGTTCCAGTGCCCAACCATATTATATGCAACGAACGCCCGGAGAGTCAGAACAGAGCGATAAAAGTATTAGAGGGATTAGGCTACCAATACATACCCCGTTCCCAGGCGGAACTCTTACGGGGAAGGCTTTCTACGGTGTTATTTCCAGAGGTTTTGCGTGAGTTTTTGCATCGCCAATCCTTTGTATATCGAGGTAAGCAAACACCCTTTTCTGATCGTTCGGTGGGTAAGGCGATTAATGATATAGATGTCCCCCTTGTTTCTGGTTTGATGTCCGCTAGCAAAGCGATCTATAATATGCTCCTGGCGGGCAACAGCTATGAAGAGGAATTATTTGATGGTGGTCATCAGTCCTTCGACTTAAAATATATAGACTGGGAACACCCGGAAAATAATATTTGGCAGGTAACAGATGAATTTTCGGTAGAACGCCCGAACGGCAAGTACGCGCGACCGGATATTGTGTTGCTCATTAATGGCATCCCGCTGGTGGTCATTGAGTGTAAAAAATCCAGCAAGGATATAGAGGAAGGCATTGCCCAAAATATACGCAATTGGCAACCAGACTATATCCCCCATCTTTTTAAATACGCTCAAATTGTTATGGCCATGAACTCCCACACCGTTAAATACGGTACCTGCGGTACACTTGCCGAGTATTTTACGACATGGCGGGAAAAAGATTATCAATGGCAACAGGAAAAGTGCAGTAATGTTAGTCCAGACGGGCAAATTTTGGAATTGGATAAAGTGATGGTATCTTTGCTCTCCAAAGAACGGCTATTGGAATTGATTCGCTATTTTATCCTCTACGATAACAATGTTAAGAAAATTGTCCGTTACCATCAGTTTTTTGGCATCCAGGAAACCATGAAACGCATCAAAGGTAAAGATAGTAAGGGTACCAGAAGTGGTGTGATTTGGCACACCCAAGGTAGTGGGAAGTCTCTTACTATGGTTATGCTAGTCAAAAAAATCCTGGCTGATCCCGATATTAAAAATCCCCGTTTTGTGCTTGTTAATGATCGCATTAATCTGGACAAACAACTGCGAGATAATTTTACCAAAACGCAGCTTAGCCCAGCCAGAGCCAAAACCGGCAAAGGTCTAATTAGCCTCTTAAATGATAAAGGTGAGACGATCATTACAACCCTGGTACATAAATTTGACGCAGCAGCCAAAAACAGGGTTAAGATTAAAGACGATGATATTTTTTTACTGGTGGACGAAAGTCATCGCACCCACTCGGGACAACTCCATAATTTTATGATTGATGTACTGCCCCAGGCGATAAAAATTGGTCTTACCGGAACACCACTACTGAAGAAAGACAAGTTCAATACCTATGCCCAATTTGGACCACTGATTGACAGTTACCCAATTGAGAGAGCTGTAGAAGATGGTGTCATTGCCCCCCTTGTCTATGAGGGCAGGGTTATTCCACAAAATGTACCCAGCGAAAAGATCGATGAGTATTTTAAATACATTATCGCCCCGTTAAATCATGAGCAGCAAGAAGATATGAAGCGTAAATGGAGCCGTTTTTTGCCCTTGGCCCAGACTCGAGAGCGCCTAGATATGGTGGCCTTTGATATTCACGAGCACTTTATCAGTTATGCCAAGCCAAAGGGTTTTAAGGCGATGGTCGCAGCATCATCCAGACCGGCAGCTATTGACCTACATAAAGCTATAAAAAAACTGGGTGGAGTTAAAACAGCGGTGGTAATATCACCGGAGCATATTAAAGAAGGAGATGAACTCACCCGCGAAAATAAAGAACAGATCAAAGCATTTTTCAAGGAAGAGGTGGAGCCTCTCTTTGGCAATAATTTTGAGGAATATCAGGATTGGGCCAAAAATAGCTTTATTGGTGGCCAAGACGTAGATATTTTGATTGTTAAAGACATGCTGCTAACCGGCTTTGATGCGCCGTTGGCTGCTGTGCTGTATGTAGATAAACCCATGCGGGAACATTCTCTGTTACAGGCGGTTGCCCGAGTCAATCGAGTGTATCCTGGTAAAGATTTCGGGTTAATTGTGGATTACTGGGGAATTTTTAGCAAGCTTAACTCGGCTATGGATATGTATTCAGATGAGAAATCCGGTATGTGTGGATATGAGCAGAGCGATATAAAAAATGCTATTCTGGGAGCTGACGATCAAAAGGTTAAACTGGAACAGGCCCATCGGCAGTTATGGGAAGTATTTGCCACAAAAGAGGTAACTTGCAACAGTTCCGAGGGTTGGCAAGAGGCCTTGGCGGAGGACGATTTAAGAAAGATGTTTTATGAAAGGCTGTCTATCTATTCGCGCTTATTGGATTTGGCAATGGCAAGCTACGCTTTATATAGTGCTATTGGCTATGACCAAATTGAGAAATACAAGCAAGATTTACTGTGTTTTCAAAAACTTCGCGGGGCAGTACTGCTCCGGTATAATGAAAAAGTGGATTTTAATAAATATGAAGATGGTATTCGGAGTTTACTGAATAACTTTGTACTCTCTGAACCAAGCCAAATTATTGTTGAACCGGTGTCTATCCACGATACCGAAGGAATGAAAGAACAGCTTGAAAGACTGACCAGCAAGGCCGCCAAAGGGGATGCCATTCGAACTCGCATGGCCGGAGAGCTAGAAACCTATCGCTATGACGACCCGTTATTATTTAAGAAGTTCTCCGAGCAGGTTAGAGAAACCCTGTCAGAATACAAGGAATCAAGGAACGATGACGCTTATCTCTTTAAAATGGAGAGATTGGCGGATGATTTCAAACAAGGTTACTCCGGGCTTCACTATCCTGCCTGTATAGACCATGACAGTGATGCAAAAGCTTTTTATGGGACGATTCAAGGGATTGTTGCCGAAGTGATTAAAGAGGTGCCCTCGGCAATGGATGAGGCGATCGCTCAATTGGCCATAGCGGTTAAAATGGTTATTGCCAGTCGGGCTAAGGTAGAATGGCGCTATAATGTTGCGGTGCACAATGATATGGAACAAGCTCTCGACGACCTGATTTGGGATTTTTGCGAAGAATATCAAATAAAAATGCCCGTTGAGAAAATTGATTTGATCTTGGAAGGGCTGATGAAAACTGCTGTAAGCAGATATTAAGCTATGGATATAAAAAAACTATCTTTAACAAAACCTTGGGGTGTTGTTGAAGTTGCCATTGAACGTAAAAAAGTAAAAAAAGTACGACTTAGAGTATTTCCCAACCGCGTTATTAAACTATCGGTACCGTTAGGAGTATCGGATGAATGGATTGATCGTTATCTCATCAGCAAAACAAAGTGGGTTGAAAAGTCCTTGTATGACTTTAAAAGTACCGAGGCCAGTGAATTAGCACCAAGAATTGACAGCGGAGTATCTACCTGGATTTTGGGCAGACAAATTAGAATCATTGTCAAACAAGCCCAATTTTATAAAATAGAACAAAAAGAAGAGACTGTTTGGATACAATCTCCGGCCATTGGAGATAAGCAAGCACTACAAAAACAGTTTGAGCGTTGGTGTCAAAAACAGTGTAAACGATATTTTCAGGCGACTGTTGATAGGCTTTACCCGATTATTGCTAAACATGGTATTGATAAACCGACTCTCCAGGTTAGAAAAATGAAAACCCTCTGGGGTAGCTGCTCTGGTAGGCACAGTAAAATAAATCTAAATTATTATTTATACAAGGCACCACCGTTCTGTATCGATTATGTTGTTTTACATGAACTAACGCACTTTCTTTTCCCTAAACACAATCAGGATTTCTACGAATTTTTGACAGTGCATATGCCGGATTGGCAGGAACGTAAAAGAATTCTGGATTACGAGATTGTGAAAGGCCTGGAGTATTGATGAAAGTTGATATGCTCACGGTTTAAGGTGAGGGTTTTAATAATTGTATGAAAAATAATATTGGAAATGTAACGGGCTTTTACCTACCAGGTAAAAGCCCGTTACTAATTTAGAGACGTTTAGTGGTATGGGAAAATAGTTGTGGTTATGACCAGGATTTGTAAAAGAGGATCTCCCCTGTGTTGTGGGTTTTATCATGTTATTTTACAAAAAATGATAATATACTACATTTTTCTGTAGAACTTCCCTGGCATGATTGATTAAGGGGGGTGGTTACTAAAAATAGGTCATAACTTTACGCCAAGACTACATTTTTGTTAAGGGGGAGGTGAATTCATGGACAAAACTACGCTCTTGAGACAGTTAGAAGACACCAATGGTAGAATTATGGGTTATGCAAGGCTGATTACAAAGAAAACAGATAATAAAGAGATATGGGAACTAGCTTTGCAGATTCTTTCTGAAGCGAAAGAGTTAAGAAAACTGATGGACAAAATATAACGTGATTTATCATGAAGCTACTTAATGTAGCGTTAGCAAACCGTGTAGCGGGCACTCTCCCTGCCGCACGGTTTCTTTTAGTAACCGAGTCTTGTTTTGTCAAGGGGTAATATCTATGATATAATATGGCTTTGTGAGTCAAGAATATAAATGAAAGATGGTAGGTAAAGAATGCTTAGTACGAATCGTCTAACTCTACGCTTTGGTAAAAGGGCCCTATTTGAGGATGTAAATATAAAATTCACTCCGGGAAATTGTTATGGTTTAATCGGGGCTAATGGAGCAGGTAAATCTACCTTTTTAAAAATTCTCAACGGGGAAATTGAACCCAGTGCTGGTGAAGTTATGGTAACCCCAGGTGAACGGATTGCGGTCTTAAAGCAAGACCACTTTGAATTTGATGAGTTTGAAGTGCTTAAAGTTGTTATTATGGGGCATGCCAGGCTTTATGCCATTATGGAGGAAAAAGACGAACTTTACGCTAAGGCGGATTTTTCTGAGGCGGATGGCATTAGGGCTTCTGAATTGGAGTGCGAATTTGCGGAATTGAACGGTTGGGACGCCGAGATTGAGGCAGCCCGTCTATTAAACGGACTGGGGATTAATGGAGCTCTGCACAATAAGAAAATGAAAGAGCTGGGTGGCTTGGAAAAGGTAAAGGTTCTATTGGCCAGGGCTTTATTTGGCAATCCCGACATCTTATTGTTAGACGAACCGACCAACCACCTGGACTTAGAAGCCATTAATTGGCTAGAAGATTTCCTTTATAATTTTGATAATACTGTGATTGTGGTTTCCCACGATCGACATTTTTTAAATAAAGTGTGTACCCATATTGCGGATATAGACTTTGGTAATATTAAATTGTATGTGGGTAACTACGACTTTTGGTTCGAATCCAGTCAGTTGGCGTTACAGCTGGCCAAAGACGCTAACAAGAAAAAGGAAGAGAAAATTAAGGATCTGCAGAGGTTTATTGAAAGATTTAGTTCCAACGCATCCAAGGCAAAACAAGCTACCTCCCGGAAAAAGCAACTGGAAAAACTTACGCTGGACGATATCAAGCCCTCTTCCCGTAAATATCCGTATATCGATTTTAAACCGGAACGGGAAGCGGGGGATCAACTGCTAAACGTAGAAGATCTGAATATCAACATAGATGGGGAGCAAATTTTACAAGATGTAAGTTTTACTGTTAACAAAGGGGATAAAATTGCCTTTGTGGGTCCCGATGGTATAGCGAAAACCACGTTGTTTAAGATACTAATGGGAGAGTTGGCAGCAGATAGTGGTACCTATAAATGGGGTGTTTCCACCACCCAAGCCTATTTCCCCAAGGATAACTCAGACTATTTTAATGTAGACTTAAATCTAGTGGATTGGTTACGGCAATACTCCAAGGACCAGGAAGAAAGCTTTGTTAGGGGTTTTCTTGGCAGAATGCTTTTTTCCGGGGAAGAAACACAAAAAAGTGCGCAGGTACTCTCCGGGGGAGAAAAGGTAAGATGTATGCTAGCCAGGACGATGCTCAACGGTGCTAATGTTTTGGTCTTAGATGAACCGACCAACCACCTGGATTTGGAATCCATTACCGCGCTCAACAACGGACTGATAAAATTTGACGGAACCCTGTTGTTTGTATCTCAGGATCATCAATTTGTCCAGACCATTGCCACACGGATTATTGAGATAACACCCAATGGGCTGGTGGATCGACAAATGACCTACGATGAATACTTGGAAATGAAGCAGAAAGAAACTCGGTAGAGGATAGAACGGGAGTGGAGCAAAATTATTTTTTGCTCCACTCCCCTTGTTTTGTAGTAGGGGCGAACTTCGTTCGTCCGAATGAACTACCTACGGGCTACCGTGCTGTATCAAAATAGGGGAAGTCCTGAGATTAGTAGCTGTATTTACCCTATAGTAGAAAAATCAGATATGATATAATGACTGCAGTTCAGTGATCTTGAGTAGGAGGTAATCAGCATGCCGAGTAATTTTGATTACCCAGGGAGATACATTGAAGTAGAGGGCTATCAGCTACATTATCTTGATGAAGGTGCCGGGGAGCCGTTGCTGTTTTTGCACGGAAATCCGACCTGGTGCTATATGTATCGTAATGTAATAGGCCAATTATGCCAGCAACATCGGTGTATTGCCCTTGATTTTTTGGGGTTCGGTCTTTCTGAAAAACCAACTCATGCCGACTACAGCCTGCCCAAGCAAGTAACAAGATTAGCCCTATTTATAGAGCAATTGGACTTGCGCAACATTACTTTATGTGTACATGATATTGGGGGTATAGTAGGACTTGCCTGGGCTGCAGAGCACAAAGATGTAGTGAAAAGACTCGTTATTATGAATACCGTTAGTTGTGTCCCGGAAGTTTTGGGCACTCCCCGCTACCTTCCCCCCTGGTCTTACCTTGTTTTATGGCCATTACGGCTGCCTTTGGTTGGAGAAATAATGGTACAGGGGTTAAATTTGCTGCAGAGAGTGGTTATGCCCCTGGCTTTTGGTAATAGGCGTCATTTTAAGCGTGTAGTTCGCCAAGGTTATTACTACCCTTATAGGACCTGGAGCGACCGCTATGCACAGCTTATGACGGTTAGACAAATTCCGATTCTAAAATCTGACCCAGTTTATCAGCTAATTTTAGAAACTGGCAAGAAGCTAAGCGGTTGGCAAGTGCCGACCCAAATTATCTGGGGCCTTCAAGATCCCTCTTCTCCTGCTCACCTGATTCGCAACACCGAACGCATCTTACCAAATCACAAAAAATCTTTATTGCTAGCCAAGGCAGGTCACTTTCTCACCGAGGAACAACCAGAAGAAATTGTTGATAAAATCAGAGAGTTCTTAAATACTTAGATTGAACAAAATAAAAGAGTTATCATTACACCATAAAAAACAGCAGCCGTCAGGTAAACAAGTCCTCTGGGCACCCTGATTTTACTATATTTGTATACCTTGGCAAGGCAGATAAGGCTAAACAACAAACCAGAGGTCAAAACCAATAGCTGTAATAGGCCCGAGAGATCGGTAATAAAAATGCTCTGGCCGATGCTAGTAACCTTCGTTAGTTGGTATAAATGTAGGCTGGTATTGTGATTTAATTGATACGCTAGGTGTCCTCCAGAAATTAATGGAACGAAACTAAAAAGCAGGCGTACGTAGGGAACCAATTTTTTTGTTGGTGGTAACTTGGCCTGCAAACCTAGGCTGACAGAAACAATTATCATGAAAACCAACCAATAACTAAGATTAAATACGAGGTGCCAATTGGCCGGGAAATGCTTCTGAATGATGTTCAGGGTGTTAAATGGAATCAGCATAAAACCAAAGGCGGCGACTACCGGGGCCATGCCCCAGTGAACGTTGGTAAAGGTCCATATTTCTCTGGCTGGCGGACGCAGGCTTAATTTCACGGAGTTATGGGGGCAGTTTAGAAAACAATTGAAGCAAAGCTTACAGTTAATACTATTGTCAATGTACATTACATGTTGTGTCAAAGGGCAGCCAGCTAGACGCCCTCCTTTGTAACAGTTATAGGTCTGACATTTATTTTGACATACCTCCGTGTTGGCCCGGAGTTCAATCGGTGACAAGGTGGAGCAAACGGAAATCACCGCCCCCAGGGGGCACATATATTTACACCAGACCTCACCTTTAAAAAGAACTGCTGTCAAAACAGCTACACTGGTGATAGACAAAAATAATATCCCCGTAAGGAAGGGGGAGGTACGCAGGGCAAAAGTTTCTTCAAACCAAAAAATGATACTATATAAAAAGATTATGATAACAAAATAGTATCTACTAATAAAAGGGGCTGTTTTATTTAGGCAAAACAGTTTTTGACTTAGGGTTGCCAAAAAAGAAAAGGGACAAATGGAGCAGGAAATCCTCCCCAGGAAAATTGAGGTTAAAATAATGACTGGTCCAAAGCAACTCCAAACTAGGGTATTTAGATTCTGTGCAATATCCTCAGGGGCCCAGAAACATCCCGCCATAATCAAGAGAAATAAACAGGTTACCAGGAACTGTACACTTGCCGGCCATGTTCCTGAATAGATCAGCTTTTTGATGGGCTGCCATCTGAAAAGATCATAACCGGGGAGATTCTTATTAATTTCACCGAGAATAATCGCCTCGGAATCAATTCTATTTTGATCTGAAAGGGCTAGGGCCCGATCAATAATTACTTCTAATTCTTTAATATTTCCCTGTCTATAGTCATGGGATAACAGTTTTTCAAAGGCATCGTTTGCTAGAAAAGCCTTCTTTTTTCTGCCGTATTTCTTTTGCTTCGATTCTAGAAAATAAGCGATAAGATCGGGTATATCTCGTTTGCGATTTCTTAAGGGTGCCAGATAAAGGGCATTGATGAACAGGGCCCGACAATCAACCCCGGAAAATCTTTGAACAATGTATTCTTGGGGGTTTTTTAAGGTAGAGGCCAGTATAATACGAACTTCCCTGGAAGTATTTAAAAATTCAATTAACCTGAGAAATGCATTATCCGTAAGTAGCTCAACATCATTTAGCATGAGGGTGCCGCCCCGGGCTAATTCCCAAAAGCTAAACTTTGCGGTTCCATCCTCTGGGGAGGTGCTACCAAATATTTTTTCCGCCGTATCATCTTCCACCATTTCCTCACACTCTACTACAATAAAGGGCCGGTGTTTTCTTGAGCCTTGCCTGTGGATTAGGTTGGCCACTAATATTTTACCGGTTCCTTCCTCCCCTGCAATAAACAACGGCTCCGGGTCACGGGCCCTTTCATCAATTTTGTGGCGTAATGATTTAATAAACGTACTTTTCCCCACTAATTTTTTTAGGGAGTATTTTGACTCGGTGATAAATTTGGCAAGGGCAAGTTCTTTATTTTTTCCCTGAATCATTTCATGATTTACTCTTTTTATCTCTGAAGAAAGAGCAGCTATTACCTTGTTAGTAAGCAGGGGAGTTAGCGTGATTAACTGCAGGAAGTGGTTTTTATCAAACATCAGTAGTTGACTCTTTTTAAGAACAGTAATGGTAATCAAGGATGGTTCCCCGGTTAATAGACAGGTTTCTCCGTAGTAATTGCCAGCTGATAAAAGTTCTAGGGAAACCCTTTCATCAATAGCGAGCTCTGTGGTAAGCTCCAGTTCGCCTGTGCAGACGATAAAAAAATTGTTGATGACCTCCCCTTGACTGACGACTGCCTCATTAGGCCGAAAGGTTCTCATGGTTCCCAGTTGGATAATCTCCTGAAGAGAATCTTGCTGGACTTGCTTAAACAAGGGGTGACTTTGTAAAAGGGTAAAGACTTTATCCTCTGTACAGGGCTGTATGGCTACCATTAACTCACCTCCTTTATCTAGAAGCTAGTGTAGATAAATTACTTTATTTTACACTAATTCTAAAATTGATGTAGCATTATCTAGGTAATTCTTTGCTAGATATCCTTAAAAAGTGAGTTAGATCCAAAGCAATATATAGAAGGCAACTTTGGCGTACGCTAATTTACACGAAGGGCTAACTAAGGTTGAGTTTTCGCTGATGGAATAGCCAGTCACCTGCTGACGGGGGGGTTCTCATCTGAAAGGGGATGTACTGCAACGGAAGTTTCAGTACATCCCCTTAAAAGTTATTATTTTGCCGTACAGCAGCTATCTTTTAATCCGGCAGTTTCACCGTAGGCGCCGAGGAATTCTCACTTACTGCAGCCATTTCCGGTACTGCCGTGGCTTCAACAACATAGGCCACCCGTCCGTAGTCGCTCCAATTTACAGTATAACCGAAGCCCGAAAAGACTGCCCGCAGCGGAATGTAGGTTCTGCCGCCGGTGACCACTGCTTTTGTATCCATGGGCACCTGCTGTCCGTTTACTGTCATATCGCTTTTGCCGATGGTTATTTTTACCACGGTCCCACCCTTGACAGCCGTAACTGTTTTGGCTGCCGTGTCGTAATCCACTTGTACGCCGAGAGCCTCGAGGGGCTTTCTTACAGGTACCAAAGTCCTGCCTGCTCCGTCGATAAAGGGCGTGCCCAGACCGTCCGTTGCGCTGAGCCAAAGGGGTTGTCGGTCAATGATGATAAGAATAGCATCCTTACAAACTGCCGCAAGTCGTTGCTTCGGCCCCGCCTGCTCGGTTATTTTTCTTACCGTTTCTCCGATCATGGAGATGGCACTGGTCCCGTCTTGCGTGTCTTCGTTAATATCGAAGATCATCACTCCACCGGCCTTTCTCATGGCCAGCAGTGTCTTTTCCCGCAGGGTAGGCAGCCCGTTATAATAGGAATCCAACGGCTGGGTTGCTGCATAGTCCCGGTAAGCATTCTCCGGGTCCAGTGCAATCAACTGCTGATACTGCAGCCAGCTGGGACGCGCGTAAAGGGGCATTCCCAGCACGATTTTGTCCGCGGCAAGCCCGCGGTTCAGCCAGTAGTCAATGGACAGATCACCAAAGAAAAGAGGACTGTGGTGCACATCGCTTTGTAAGTCGTAACACATGAGATTAATAAAATCCAGAGCTGCTGCCGCTTTATCTGTGATGGCGGCGATGGCTTCCCAGCCGTTCTGGGGGTCCCGAGTACCGTTTACGGAAGCCGACAATTCCATGCCTTGGGCTGCCAGTTTGGATTTCAGCAGCAACACAGTCTTCTCGTAACTGTCTGCATGTTCATGCTTAGGAGATTCCCAGTCTAGATCAATACCGTCGATATTATATTCTGCCGCAAAATCCGCCAGCCCCTGCGTAAATTTTTCCAGCAGTTCAGGGGAGTTGCCGATCTTTTCAAAGTTGCTAACCACTGGTACGCCCTGATAGGTATAGCCCCCCACGGCAACGAAAATCTTTACGCCCGCCGCGTGGCCCTTTTCCACCAACTCCCGCAGCTTATCTGGTTTTTCTATAGGAATAAAGCTCCCGTCTTCCTGCGGAATTAAAAATCCATAGTTGATGTGGGTGTATACGGGAAGCTGTAGGTTATCCACTGGATTGTCAAACAAATCCCCTGAATAATATCCCACCACTCGAAAGCCGTTATATTTTTCATGGTTGCCATTTGGTTTTACCTGCTGTGCTGTTTGTGCCTGCGCTGGCGTGTTCCCGAAAGCCGTCAAGGGTATGGTTAAAAAAGCAGCCAAAACCAGTGTCAGCACGATGCAACTGTATCTCCTCACATTTTTATCCATTTCAAATCCTCCCTTTCTACTTATAAGAATTAGACTGTTTTCAGCAATGTTTGTTCCTGCTTCTGGAAATTATAAATTTTATAACACCCTGGAGAAACCATATCTTTGAGCAGGGCATAACGGCGATATGTCAGAACATAAAAAAGATTGCAAATCATGGGGCTAAAATAGCCTAGAGATCTACAATCTTTCCGTTTTACCGGCAATTTGGGTTATTTGGATGGATAAATATTAACGATAGATGTCCTCTGCCAGGGGTAAAACCTCCAGGGCGGCTGGGGCACCGCAGGAGGGAATCGCCAACAAAATGGTGCTGACCACTTCGTCCTTGGTGGCTCCCGCCTGTTTAGCAACTTTGATATGCCCATAGACAGCATTCTGATCCTTAAGGGCGACGGCAATGCCAAGGCCAACCAGTGCATTTGTTTTTTGATCTAGGGTGGAGGATTGTAAAATAACATTCCTTACATTGCTGATTGCCGACGCTACCTCCGGTCTATCTCCTTGTAATGTATGGAGCACCATCGCAAGGTCAACCACCGGTGGAACAGTAAGTGGTTTAGAAACTTCGACGTTGGGCTGGGCTGCTAAGGCAGGTGAAGTCATTAGTAATAATAAGAATACCGCACAGATAATAATAGGGTTCTGTTTTATAGAAACCACCTCCTAAGATTCTTTTGATGGAGATATTATACAACGTAAGGCAATATCCTTCTGATGTAGCTATATCTATTTTAAAGATTTTGTTCACTGACAAAAGATGAATTCTGAAATATCTAGGTTCTTGAGTAAACAAAGGGCCGGCTCTTATGGGAGCCGGCCCCTAAAAAATATCCTATTATTTGCTGATTTGATCCCGGTATTGTTTAACTTCTTCCGTTAAAACAAAGTTATTTTTTGCCAGTACTTCTAAGTAAAGACTCAGCATTTTTAAATATTCACTATTGCCAGGATTTTTACTGGCAGCTAGATATATTTCCTTTGCCTTGGGATTTAGGGTATTTGTCTCGTAGCTAAATAGGGGCGTGTTATTGGCACCATAAAGGGTGAAAGTAACATATTTCTGGTAAAGATTTTTTATCTCATTTGCTTTAACAGAGTTCTTGTGGGTGATAAGAAATTTTTCTTGATTTTGTGCTCGCTGCAGAATTTCATCCCAGCCAATAACAAGTGCTGCATCTTTGGCCGGAACTTGTTTCGATTCCACAGCCATGATATGAATATAATCCTGACTATCAGTAGTTACATACGCACTGAATTTTTCATAGAATTGGTAGTCAATAATAGGGAAGAAAGATCCCTCAGCAGTTTCCACTTTATAACCACTGTTGTTAGTTTTATCCAGTAAAGCTTTTAACTCCGGGTCTTTTACTGCTTCTTGCTTGGCGATGGCGGGGTACTCCTCGGCCAGTTTGGTTTGCATAGCATCCGGGCTAAACATAGCCTCGAATTGTGCCAATTGCTCTTTTTGCATCTCCTCAAATTCATTAACCATAGTAGAGGCATCTTCCTTGGCTACCTGGCTGATGTTATTGTTGATGAAATTGGCTATTTCTTCGAGGGTGGCTTCCTGTTGGCTAAGGGATTGAAAGTCTTGCATAATGGTAGTGGCCTTTGACTCTTTATTTTTTTCCGGTTCATCCTGATTTGCTGCTGTACAGCCTAGCGAAGCTACCAGAATGAAACAAAGAGTCAAGAGCAGTAGTTTTTTTAACAGATTTGCTCCTCCTTTTAGTTCTTTATTAAAAGACGCTATTAAAAAGACGCTGATAATTAGAAAACGTTACGATAATTTAGAAGTTTTTTATACCAATTTATAACTTAAAATGAAGATCAAGGAAAATACTGTTGGGTGATTATGAGAAAGCAATGGTGCTTTGGCAGAAATGAAGGTAAAGAAAAAAGCCTGGGGTCTAAAAAATAATTACTTGTCAGTGTATAAAGATTAAAATTTTTATCCATACTAGTAAAGAATTAAGTCTATCTTAATACCAGATTTTTGGAGGTTTGACAATTGCAAACAGGTACAGTAAAATGGTTTAATGCGGAAAAAGGTTATGGCTTCATTGAAACAGAAGAAGGGAACGACGTGTTTGTTCACTTTTCTGCTATCACTGGTGAAGGGTTTAAGTCTCTGGATGAGGGGCAGCGTGTTCAGTTTAGTGTTGTCCAAGGAAACAGGGGGCCCCAAGCAGAGAATGTTGTGAAGTTATAATGTTTAAGAAAACTGCCTCTACGGCGGTTTTCTTTTTTAGCATATCAGAAAATATAAACTTTCTGATATGCCTAAGGGCAAACTAAGCCTCCGCCGGTGTCTCAAGACGTGGCGGAGGCAAGTTTTTCTAATACACGTAATAACGGATATAAAGAGAGGGTACCGATGACTACAGATTTTTTAGGTCTGGGAATACGAAGGAAACTTACCGATATTTTAAGAGCCAATGGAATTTCCCAACCAACGCTCATTCAAGAAAAAACCATCCCATTATTGTTAAACGGCAAGGACGTTATCGCTCAAGCCCAGACAGGTACTGGCAAAACTTTAGCCTTTGTTTTGCCTATTTTGGAAAGAATTAATCCTAATAAGCCCTGTATTCAGGCCTTAATTATTACACCCACCCGGGAGTTGGCACTACAAATTACCACAGAGGTTAAAAAGGTGGCTGCTGCCTTAGGGGTTAATGTGCTGGCATCCTATGGGGGGCAGGATGTGCTTCAACAGGTCCATAAGCTAAAGGGAAACATCCACATTGTTGTGGGTACACCGGGGCGTTTGCTGGATCATTTGGGTCGCAGGACCATCGTGCTAAATGGGGTTTCCATGTTGGTATTGGATGAGGCAGATCAGATGCTTCATATGGGCTTCTTAAAGGATGTGGAACAGATACTTCTCTACACACCTGCCAAGAGGCAGACCATGCTGTTTTCAGCCACAATTCCTCAGCAGATTCGTGCGTTGGCCGGTCAATATATGCGAAAGCCTGTGGATGTAAGGGTACAAAGCAAAAGTGTCACTCTGGATGAAATTAAACAAATTGCGATAGATACCACGGATCGAGCCAAGCAGGATACTCTTTGCAAGCTGTTGGACCAGTTTCGCCCTTATCTAGCCATTGCCTTTTGTCGGACCAAGCGGCGGGCCAGTGCCTTAAATGAGGCTTTAAGGGCTCAGGGCTATGAATCCGATGAATTGCATGGGGATCTGTCTCAGGCCAAGCGTGAGCAAGTAATGCGACGCTTCCGTGAGGCAAAACTACAAGTTTTGGTGGCTACGGATGTGGCTGCCAGGGGTTTGGATGTGGAAGGGGTTACCCATGTCTTTAATTACGACATGCCGCCGGATGTGGAAAGTTATATTCACCGCATCGGTCGTACCGGGCGGGCTGGACAAGTAGGGCTAGCCGTTACTCTGGTAACGCCTCGGGAGCGGGTGGATTTGCACAGAATTGAAAGTGCCATTGGTCAGAGTATCAAAATACGCACCTTGGATGGAGAAAGAAGTGTCAGCTCCGTTGAGAAGAAGACATCTGATAAAAAAAGAATTCCTAAGGGAGCAGTAACTAGTGCCGGTAAGGGAAGCAGACCTGGAGAGGCCGGCAGAGGGAAGCGTCCCCAAAGGCCCCAGGAAACGATGGGTGTAAAGGGTACGGTGAAAAATACCTCTAAAAATACCTCTAAGCAGGTAGGGGCTAAAGGGAAGACTTCCCCTAAACAAGCACCAGCGCGGGAAACCGCTTTACGCGGAGGGAAAAGGGGCGGGAAAAGAACAGCCCCCAGTCGATAACACAGGGCCGGCAGAATTCGCAGTCAAAACCACCAACACGGTGGTTTTTTCTTTGGAGAAGTATTTTTTAAATTCAAAATATTTGCTAACTAATTTGCTTGCGGCATAGGATTTATAAGGTCAGTATGGAATACTTTAGGTAAAATCTATGGAGGTGATACCCATGGAGAATCCGAACCAAGTTGTATTGTTAGAAACCATGCTACTTATTCGTAGGTTTGAAGAGAAGTTGGAGGCACTTAGTAAAGAGCCGGGAAAGCTGCATGGCATGATGATTGTTTGTACCGGCCAGGAGGCAGTGGCGGCGGGTGTCAGTGCAGCCCTGGAACCTCAGGATGTTATTATTAGCAATCACCGCAGTCACGGGCATTTAATCGCCAAGGGGGCAGAAATCAACCTACTCATGGCAGAAATTTATGGCAAGCGCACCGGGTATAACAAGGGAAAGAGTGGCACCTTGCACATCGCAGTTCCGGAGGTTAATGCCCTTTGTACCACCACGGTGGTAGGAGGCGGTATACCCATTGCGGTAGGAACCGCCTTTGCGGCTCAATATGAAAATAAAGATTTTGTTACAGTATGCTATTTTGGTAACGGCGCTGCGGATGAAGGCAGTTTTCACGAGGCCCTTAATTTAGCTGCCCTGTGGAACTTGCCTGTAATCTTTGTTTGTGAAAACAATGTCTACTCCGGAGCTCAGCGGCAAGAAGAACACACTCGGGTAAAGGACCTGGCCGACCGGGCCGCTGCCTATGGCATGGCCTCCCAAATAGTGGATGGCAATGATGTACAAAGGGTGTATGAAGCCACAGCAGAGGCACGGGAAAAGTGTTTGGCCGGGGATGGCCCCATCTTACTAGAATTTAAAACCTACCGCTGGGGTGGTCACAGCACCACAGATCATCAGGTATACCAGCCCAAGGAAGAAATTGAACAGTGGAAACAACGTTGTCCCATAGAAAAATTAAAGAAGGAATTGCTGGGGGCGGGGGTATTAACAGAAGCCACCTGGCAACAGCTAAATGAAGGGGTTATGAAACAAGTTGAGCAGTCCGTGCAGTTTGCCGAGGAAAGTCCCTGGCCGGATGTTACCGAGGCCTTGGAAGACATATTTGCCTAGGTAATTAACGAAAGGGGGAGTTTAGAGTGCAACAGATAACAATGGGTGAAGCTGTTAATCAGGCGTTACGGGAAGAGATGCGCCGGGATGAGCAGGTTTTTGTTGCCGGTGAGGGAATCGGCGTGGGGATTCATAGTAATCCCAAATTTCCCACCTTTGGTCTATTGGAAGAGTTTGGAACCCGCAGGGTAAAGGATACCCCGGTATCCGAGGCCGCTATAGCCGGTCTGGCGGTGGGGGCTTCTGTCATGGGACTGCGCCCGGTGGTGGAAATTATGTTTAATCCCTTTTTCACCATTGCAGCGGACCAAATTGTCAATCATGCTGCCAAACTTCGTTATTTATCCGGCGGCAAGAGCAAGTTCCCCTTGGTAGTACGCATGAAAAGCGGATCGGGAATTGGCGCAGGATGCCAGCACTCGCATAACCTGGAGGCCTGGTTGGCCCATTGTCCCGGTCTTAAAGTAGTTATGCCCGGCACTCCGGCAGATGCCAAGGGTTTGTTAAAGTCAGCCATCCGGGATGATAACCCGGTTATCTTTATCGAAGACATGATTTTATATTTCGTACCCGGTCCTGTACCCGAAGAGGATTATTCCATACCCATCGGGGTAGCCGATGTTAAGAAGCCTGGCGGGGATGTTACCCTGGTGACCTGGTCTAAAATGTTGGGGGCAGCCTTTAAGGCTGCTGCTAAACTGGAACAGGAAGGGATCAGCGTGGAGATTGTGGATCTCAGGACACTGGTACCTTTGGATGAGGAAACCATTTTAAAATCTGTGACCAAAACCGGACGGCTAGTGGTGCTACATGAGGCTACCCGTACCGGTGGCTTTGGTGGAGAAATTGCTGCTGTGGTTGCGGAAAAGGCCTTTGCTCAGCTCAAAGCTCCGATCAAGCGGATTGCGGCCCCGGATATTCCGGTTCCCTACAGCAAACCCTTGGAGGAGTTTTATCTGCCAAACGAAAAAATGATTATAGAAAGTATCAGGGCTATTATGCAAAGTAAAGAGCAGTAGTTCTTAAGAATTAATAAAGTCTATTGATATAAGTAATTGGTAAATGACGTCATTTACCAATTACTTGAAAAACACGATGATATTACATCTTTTCCTGTTCGCCTGCTATGTCCTACAATAATGATAGGTTTTAAAATGACTACGATTAGGAAAATGATTCTATATGTTGGAACAATTGGCTGGCTTAATGCGTCTAGGATGTAAAGGGGGGATGTTCCGTGCAATGCCAGGCTGTTCTAGAAATGTTGTCACCTTACCTGGACGGAGTCCTTGATCCTGCCGAATATACAGCAGTGGAAGAGCATTTAGCTCACTGTTCTTCCTGTAGATTTGAATTGGAAGAACTACGCTCTTGCATGAACCTACTGCAGGAACTTCCTGAACTATCTCCGCCAGCCGGCTTCCGGGCCGGGTTAATGGAAAAAATTGATAGATTACCATCTCCTACCGAAGTGCCAGTGCAAAAAAGCTGGTTTGATCGGGTAACCCAGGTTAGCCGCCACTCTTGGTACCGTACCGCTGCGGTGGCAGCAGTTATGGTGATGGCCTTGGGAGTAACTTCCCTGTGGGAAAAGGACGGCAATCAATTTATTCCTGTACCTAACCAAACCCCGGATGTAGCATCTATTGTACAGCCGAATCCGGATAAGCAGGAAACAGAGGTTAAGGATTCCGAACCATCTGAGACTCCGGTAACTGTACCGGACGACAAGTCCCCAGCCAAGGCTGAACCTAATAAACCTGCCGCAAAGCCTGATGAGAAGCCAGTTAAATCTACAGGGCAGCCCGCTAGGAGCTTTACGGTGGAAAATTATCAACCACAGCCAAGTGAGGGACTGGTAGACCGCAGTGTGCTTCTAAAGGTGGGTGTCCAAGATCCAACTGCAGCCCTACGGGCAGTGAGTTCCATCACCCAAGCTAGCGGTGGGTCTATCGTTGCTCCGTACAGCGAAGCTTCAGGGAAAGTAGTCCTTCGGGTTCCCCTTGATAAGTCCAGAGGAGCAGAAGGGCAGTTAAAAGCTTTGGGGACTGTAGTTACCGACATGCCTACAGACAAAGATTTAAGTGGTCAGCACAAGCAAGCTGTTACGGTATTGGATCGGCTAAAAGAACAAAAGGACCAGTTGGAGAAAAAGCTGGTGGAAAATGCAGAACCAGAAGTGGAAACACAATTGGCGACTGTTAATGCCAGTATAGACCAGCAAATTCAGGTGATTCAACAGTTAGAAAATCTAGGTAAGTATGCAGAGATAGCCATTATTCTCGAATAAGGATTTTTGCCTAAGTTGCCCGCCATATGGTGGGCTTTTTGTTTCTTTAAGCTCAGGGCAGAATCCAGGGTGTAATTACCGATACCTAGCAAAACTACTAACAAGTACAAAAACAAAAATGTTGCTTTTGTTAAAAAATTATTGTAAACTGGCCAAGTGAACAAATCCATCAGGCCATTGGCTGAGAATAAAAAAGATTTGTTTAGGCTTGTCTAAATTGGCTCTTGACTTGGTTGGCAGAAATTAATATAATCTAGGATGTAGCCCGTTAACAAAACTTAATATTTTCTTGGAGAGGTGGCCGAGTCCGGTCGAAGGCGCATGACTGGAAATCATGTAATGGGGCAACTCATTCGCGGGTTCGAATCCCGCCCTCTCCGCCATTATTATGTTTTAGTCTATGACCGTGCTAGACGGGGAGGTAGCGGTGCCCTGTACCAGCAATCCGCTGTAGCTGGGTTGAATTCCCACCCTAGGGTATGACTTGTGAGGACTGGTCATCGTAAGGGACGTTGACGACCGGGTCTTGCGCAGCGTAGGCTCTCGAACCGTGTCAGGTCCTGACGGAAGCAGCACTAAGGGAATCCCTGCGGGTGCCGTGAGGTAGCCTGGTCTGAGTAACCTGCGATGGTTCGCTCGGAAGTCATTATTCGACGGTAGGTGCACGGTCGCTAAATTTATAAAGAGTTAAAGCTGTCTGCGATATGCAGGCGGCTTTTTTGTATTTTCAGCAAGGAGTTTTACTATATCCATAGGGCACGTCAAGGATTTGGCAAGTCCGGTTGTGTAATCTATGACTGTCGAGGGAGAAGGTTACAGCAGCAAAGTTACTGAAGTAGTGGCACAAATCACCGAATCCTTGTATAATAGGGGTTACTTAGCTAGCTAATTATTTGGGAGGTGTACAATATGGAAGAAATGTTGCAAATCCAAGTAGAGGGACAAACAACCTACGAGGTAGCCCAGGGTACACCTGTTATGACAGTACTTGCTATGCACAAACATGAACAGGAAATTCCCGTAGTGGCTGCCGCTATTGACAATGTGTTAAAGGACCTGCGAACTCCCCTGGATAATCCCTGTCAGGTTCGCTTTGTGGATCTGTCCTCTCCCGAAGGTATCAGGATTTATCATCGCAGTGTAACCATGGTCTTTATGCGGGCTGTGACAGAAATATTGCCGGGCAGCAATGCTGTTATTCAACACACCTTAGGCAATGGTTTGTATGGGGAGATTCAATACGACCGACCGCTCAAGGATCGCGATATCAGTAGAATAGAGCGGCAAATGCGTTATATTATCGAAGCGGATGAACCCTTTGTTCTTAGTCAACTAAATAAGGAAGATGCTGAAAGAATATTTACTGAGGCGGGCCAAACGGAAAAAATCCAACTGTTAAACTACTGGCCTCGGGAAGAAGTGGAGCTCTATTCCTGCGGGGGTTTTTGTGATTTTTGTCACGGACCGATGGTGCCCAGTACCGGGTACTTAAAAAACTTCCGTCTGCGTTTTTATCTACCCGGTTTTATTATAGAACTACCTCAGGCGGAGAATCCGATGGAGATTCCTCCTTATGAGGAACGGGGTAAGCTGGCGAATATTCATTTCGAGGCCAAGAAATGGGCCAATATTTTAAAGGTCAGTAATGTTGTATCCTTAAATGATGTTGTTACCAAGGGTGATATTGGTAACTTAATCCGAGTTTCCGAGGCCTTTCACGAGAAAAAAATTGTACAGATTGCCGATCAAATTGCCGAAGACATTGATCGTATTAGAATTGTTCTTATCGCAGGACCTTCTTCTTCGGGCAAAACATCCTTTGCCCAGCGGTTATCTACCCAATTACAGGTGAATGGTATTCGTCCTGTGGCCATATCTTTGGATGATTATTTTGTAGACCGGGAGAATACCCCCCGGGATGAAAATGGTAATTTAGATTTTGAAAGCATTGGGGCCATTGATATCTCATTATTCAATGACCACTTAATTAAGCTCATTCAAGGAGAAGAGATTAAGTTACCCTATTTCAATTTTAAAACCGGCAAGCGGGAATATCATGGTGAAAGGCTTCAACTCGGGCCTTCAGATCTGCTCATAGTAGAGGGTATCCATGGACTAAATGATTTGCTAACCACTTCTATCCCGAAAGGCAAAAAATTCAAGATCTATGTTAGTGCCCTTACCCAAATTAATCTGGATAACCAAAACCGCATACCCACAACTGATGTTCGGCTGTTGAGGCGCATTAGCCGGGATCAGCGTTGTCGGGGGCGTTCAGCCAAGGACACCATCTCCATGTGGCCTTCTGTTCGCCGGGGAGAAGAAAAAAACATTTTCCCCTTTCAGGAAAGTGCCGATGTTATGTTCAATTCTGCCTTGCCTTATGAATTGGCAGTGTTAAAAGGGATCGCAGAACCCCATCTGAAACAAATTACCCCGGATAACGCGGGCTATGCCGAAGCTCAAAGGTTATTAGACTTCCTAACCTTCTTCGCCCCCTTATGTCTTGACGAAATCCCCTTAAATTCCATTGTCCGGGAATTTATTGGTGGTAGTTGTTTTGATGGAACAGTAAGATAGCAAACACCCTCGGATTTCTACGAATCCGAGGGTGTTTTTTAGTCAAAGGAATACCTATTAACGTAGAATTTTCCTGCCCAACCAATTCTGATGTACCGTTACAGCGCGATGGGGGCAGAGTTCCTGGCAGCAGAAGCAGCGGATACAGGCAGCTGGCTTTAACTGTGGTCGGCCTTCTACCATTTGGATGGCATCGGCCGGACAGCAGCGGTGGCACTCACCGCAACCAATACAAAGCTCCGGGCTAAAGATGGGCTTTGGTTGTAGTTTGCTGATGATGCCTTTAAAGGGTCCGGGAATATCGAAATCCACCTGCTTATGTCGGGGCAATTTAAAGGGTGGCTTAACCTCTGGCAGAGGCTCGCCAATTAGCTCCGCTTTCGGGCTAAGCCCCCTCTCTTTGGCCAGCTGGATTACGGGTAAGTTCTTGGGGTTAATGCCAATTAAGTCTGAACAAACAGAATCCATGGCGTAGGGACTTTGGCTGGCCAGCAGCAGCCCGACTTCCCTGGGTGAACCGGCGGTGGGTCCGTCCCCTTCCATGCCGATGATGCCATCCATAATAGTCAGGGTGGTGGGCAGTAAAGTGTTGATATCAATCAACAGATTGCTAAACTGATCTAGCCGTTGCATATTGAAATGGTATTCTGCTTTTTTAAGTCCTGGAATAGCTCCATACATAAGTTTTATCGCACCCGTATAGAGAGTCATACAATGTGTTTTTAGTTTAGGTAAGCCAATGATGACATCGGCTTCGGCCAACACTTTAAGAACGGTAAGTTGTTTTGTCGCTTGCCCCTTTGGGTGAGCCAGCACCAGCTCAGTGGTATCGAGGCTTAAGCCGCAGCCGGTGCGTTCCGCCACGGCGGACATACCGGTGCTCTTGTATACGGCATTAAGAAGGCTTTTGCTGCCAGGACCACCGGGTGAATCTACGATGAAGGGTTTTCCACCGACCTGTTGGATTAGTCGAACCAGGGCCTCTACCACTGCAGGATGGGTGGTAGCTGCTTCCTCGGGTTTTTTCTTGGCAATAAGATTGGGTTTTACCGCCACAATTTGTCCTGGGCGAATAAACTTTTCTAAACCACCTAGGTGGTCTAGTAACTGCTTTATGGCTGTTTCCACTTGCTGTATGTCATAGGTTTGACAGCGGGCCACAGCAACCTTCATGGGGCTAGACAAAGATCATACTTCCTTCCCGTTTATTAATAGTTATTATGACCGGATTTATAAGTCGCCATTTACAGTATGGGAAAGGATTCGCTAGCAAAGGGGAGTTTCCTCCTGGACCCCAAATCAATACCCATAAGTCCAGACAGAGCCTCAAGGAGATAACCGCGCTCTAAAGAAAATGAAAAGGCACACATGAAAAAAGCAGCGAGTTTCATGCGCTGCTTCCCTTATGCTTATTTGGTCTGTCCATTATTCCGCAAGTTACCGGCGGCTATTCCACGATAAAATCTTCTGATTTAAAATTGCTATAATATCTGCCGGATAGAGCTGTAAATCTCAATACGCAATAGTCCGGGTCTGTAACACCCAAAGGGTAATACATGGTATCACCTTCCCGCCAGATCATTTCTCTAGTTGCTGGGTCTTCAAGCACCTCCATGGTTCCTTTTAACATAACGCCCCTAAAAAAGCGCTTGTCACAAAAATAGACACTTGCTTTGGGATTTTCTTGATACTGCAGTACTCTCATGGAGGATGTGTTCGTAGTAAAATAAATCTGTTTAATGCCTTCTCTTTTGCGTGGTGGCAGCATTGCCTTTGTATTTGGAAAGCCCTCTCTGTCTATTGAACTGATAAAAGAAACATCTTGTTGATCAATAAGATTACCTATGGTTTGTTCTGCATTTTTCATCATATGAAACACCTCTTGTAAAATTCATTGTTGTAATCAGTATACGGTTTTACAAGTAGGCAGTAAATTACACACTTTTTTGTGGGTAGCTATGGGTATCAATGGTTTTAATCAATAAATCCATTTGCTTTAAGGGTACCCGCCATGCCGTTTTCAATCATCAGATCGATCCCGATGCTTTGCATGATCGTAATGGCCTCAAGCATTTTTTTGCCACGGTCAGTTAAAAAATATTCAACCTTTAGCGGGTAACCGGCAAAGGTTTTTTTGTCAATCATCCCGAAATCTAAAAGCTCCTTTAATTGTTCAATCAGCATTTTTTGATTGATGCCCACGATATCTTTCTCAAATTGCGAGAGTGACATATTTCTTTTACCAAGCTGCCACAGAATAATTGGTTTCCATTTGCCTTTTGTAATATCATGTGTTAATTCCAAGGGGCAAGTATATTCTTCTCGTATTTTCATTCGTGTTCACTCCTAATTAGGAAGCATCGGTAATAAACACTATAGTATACTTGAATCCTTTTGAACAGCCTTGCTTATTATCAAGAATAATGGCTGTTTTACGTTGGAAATAAAAGAATTAGCTACAGGCAAGCCGAGATTTTCTAATCTGGAAATACAATCCCAAAAAGGAAAAGAGTATTAAAGGGCGAAACAATATGGAAGACTAACTGTGGGGTGGTTTTGTTTTGGCATACAAAGCGTTGTACCGGACCTGGCGTCCGCAGAAGTTTCAAGATATTGTAGGACAACAACATATTACCCGCACATTACAAAACGCTCTGCTGCAGGGGAAAGTGGCCCATGCTTATTTGTTTTGTGGCCCGCGGGGAACCGGCAAAACCACCACCGCCAAGGTGCTGGCCAAGGCCTTAAATTGTCTGGAACCGGCAAGCGGGGAACCTTGTAATCACTGCCAAAACTGCCTCGCGGTCAACGAAGGCAATTCGGTGGATGTGGTAGAGATCGATGCCGCCTCCAATCGAGGTATCGATGAAATACGGGATTTGCGGGAAAGAGTTAAATTTACTCCTTCTACCGGGAGGAGAAAAGTATATATTATAGATGAAGTTCATATGCTAACCGATCAAGCCTTTAATGCCCTGCTAAAAACCTTGGAGGAACCGCCGGGACATGTGGTGTTTGTGCTGGCCACCACCGAGGCCCATAAAGTACCGGTAACCATCTTATCACGCTGCCAGCGTTTTGATTTTCGACGGATAAAACCGGCAGAGATGGTAGAACGGTTACGGGAGGTGGCCAAAGGAGCGGCCATTGAGGTGAATGAAGAAGCCCTTTGGCTTATTGCCAAGGCCGCCGAAGGGGGCCTGCGGGATGCTCTGAGTATTTTAGATCAGGGTGCTGCCTTTGCGGTGGATACCGTGACTGCGGGGGACATTCACAGCATTTTAGGGACAGTCCAGCAGGATATCCTCCAAAGCATGGTAAAATTTCTAGCTGATGGTAAAACCGGTGAAGCCCTACAGCTGGTGTCGAAACTGGCTGATCTCGGTAAGGATTTGCGGCTTTTTACCAGAGAAATGACCACCTTTTTACGGGACTTGCTGGTGGATAGTATTGAAGGGCGTGGCACGGGAGAGCAAATCAGCAACGATAACCTATTTTATCTGCTAAAGTTACTGGTGCAAGCTGAGCAGGATATGAAATGGAGCTCTCAACCCGGCTTGGTTTTGGAATTAGCCTTGGTAAAGGCTTCCCGCCCGGAACTGGGTGGTTCCCTTGAGGCCTTAACCCAAAGGGTGGCTGAATTGGAGCGGCAGTTGGCAAGTGGTACTTTGCCTAGGTCCAGGGCACCCGAGATAACCATGCCCGCCGAGCCCAATCCCACACCCACACCACCTTCTCCGAGCAGAACAGACCCTACGGAAGAAAAAGTACCGGTGACTCCTGTTAATAAAACCATTAAAGAAGGAATTTCCCCTGAGAAAACATCTCTGCACGTCGGTGGGGAGGATGTCAGTGGCGTGGTACGTCAAGGCTGGCCAGACCTAATGGGGGACATTAAAAACGGTAAAAAACCACTGTGGATTTTACTTAATGAAACCAAACCGTCACTGGAGGCTCAGGGGAATATTGTAACGCTGTTTTTTGAAGATGATTTTGATGTAAGAAGAGCCGACAAGCCTGAATATAAAAAGTATCTGGAATGGCTGCTGGGTAAACACTTTAGCGGATCGTGGGAGGTACGCTGTGTGCACGCAAAAAAGCCGCCACTTAGTACACTTAAACCAGAAGAGGACCCGGTATATACTGAAGCAGTTCGCATTTTTGGCAAAGATCTGGTAATCTTAGAAAATGACCCCAGCGAAACCGGTGGGGTGAAATAAAAGGAGGATTTTTACATTATGATGGGTGGCAATATGAATAAGATGATGAAGCAAGTTCAAAAGATGCAGCAGGAAATGGCTAAAATGCAGGAAGAATTAGCCAACCGTACAGTAGAAGCAACCGCTGGCGGCGGAGCTGTTAAAGTAGTGGCTAGTGGGAAACAAGAAATCGTCAGCATCACCCTAAAACCCGAAGCAGTTGACCCTGAAGATATTGAAATGCTGCAAGACTTACTGCTGGCTGCCGTTAACGAAGCTCTTCGTCAGTCCCAGGAAATGGTTTCCAAAGAAATGGGCAAATTGACCGGGGGCCTGAATATTCCGGGGTTATTCTAGACCGTCAGGATACTTTGAGAGTCTTTCTAAATTCGGTGTGATATCTTTCACCCCTTGTCATCGGCCATCAGCCCTCGACTAAAATCCAAAAAGCCGATGGCTGACGGCCGGTGGCCGATAACAGTGATAAGCACAGTAACCTTTGACTAAGGTAATCCCACGATAACAGATATAATTCCACATTAGGAGGAACCCCCATGCTTTACTACTCCGGTCCGGTGGCTAGGTTGGTGGACGAATTTGCCAAGCTTCCCGGCATTGGGGCTAAAACAGCCCAGCGGTTGGCTTTTCATATTCTTAATTCCCCACCGGAGGCGGCCCAGAGCCTGGCCAAGGCACTGGTGGAGGTTCGCCAGTCTATCAAACGTTGCAGTTGTTGCTGTAACCTTACGGATGAGGAGCTATGTCCCATTTGTCGGGATACCACCCGGAACGGCAAGCTGTTATGTATAGTGGAAGAACCCCGGGATGTCATTGCTATGGAAAAAGCCAGGGGTTTCCGAGGCTATTACCATGTGTTGCACGGGGCTATTTCCCCCATGGATGGTATCGGGCCGGAAAACTTAACCCTGAAGGAACTGTTGAAGCGGTTGCAAAGCGATGAAATCGAAGAAGTTATTTTAGCAGCCAACTCTGATGTGGAGGGGGAGACCACAGCCCTCTACTTAGCTCGGCTGATAAAGCCCTTGGGTATTAAAGTGACCCGTATTGCCCACGGCATTCCTGTTGGCTCAGATTTGGAATATGCCGATGCCATGACTCTTAACAAAGCTCTAGAGGGCCGAGGGGAGTTTGGGTAAGTATTTTACACGTTCATGAAGTATAAGAAAAACTAATAATTTTAGTCATAAAGTTTGTCCAAGCCCTCTATATTTCTATAGGGGGTATTTTTTTGGTTTTGTAAAAAGGGGGGGGAATTACATTGGAATGGAAGACTGTCATACTAAGTACACTGGGTCTCCTTGGCCTGTATTTGTTTGGGACAATCTTTGCCCGTCCATTGGTTCTGGTTGGCAAGCTAGGACTGTCTTTGGCGGTGGGTGGTCTCCTATTGGTTTTAGTTAATTTAGTTTGCGGCGGACTAGGTATACACATTGCCATTAATCCCATCACACTCCTCACCGCGGGGATTTTACAAGTACCGGGAGTTGTTCTCCTGGTATTAGCCAACTATATCATTCTATAAATAACGATATAATAATTTTTAGCATTCGGCTAAGTAAAGCTTTATTCCAGTCGGCAGCAGGATAATACCGTTCAAGGGGTGGAGCAGCCTTTTTGGCCAATGGTAAAATCCTTTATTTTAGCGGTTAACATCCCTTAAATGACGTTTCGCCGAGCTATCAAAAATGGAACGTTAACAGTTGTTCTAGCCTGTTAAATTGTTTAACAAATTGTTGACTTCCCTAAAATTAACCTATATACTGAGGAAAGGAACGCGGGATATGGCTTAATATCCCGGTTCTTGCTATTTACAGGCCTTTTAGGAATTTTCTGAAATGGATAAACTAAGTCAACAAAAGAGTGGAGGTGGTTGCACCATCTCGAAGAGAATTGTTGAGGCTTACGTTGGCGAATATGCCAGCGGCAAAAGCGAAGTGGCAGTAAACCGGGCCTTAGAATTGTCTCGTGACGGCCGAAAGGTCAACTTAGTAGACCTGGACATTGTTGAACCCTGTTATACGCTACGTCCTATTAAAAAAGAACTGGAATCTGCAGGTATGACAGTCTTAGCCTGGGAGACTCGGGATACAATAGGACTAGGAGAAGCAGGAAATATTATTAAGCCTGAGTGTAGGTGGGCATTATACCGTGAAGGGGATGTTATTTTAGACATCGGCTACGGAGTTGAGGGTGCCAAAACCCTAAACCTACTGGAAGGTGTAGACGAAACCCCGGAAATGCAAATTTTTGCTGTTATTAATGTCAAAAGGCCCATGACATCTACCGTACCAGAAATACTTGACTACATAAAAGAATTGGGCCCTATTGACGGCTTAATCAACAACACCCATTTGGGTGACGAAACAACCCCGGAGGTTGTTGAAGAAGGTGCCCGTATGGTCACAGAAGTTTCTAAAATTCTGGGAATCCCGGTGGTGGCTACCACTGCAGATCAGGAGGTTGCTAAAAAAATCGGTCAGCAGGATGTGATGGGGAACCCCGTACGACCATTGACTCGATTTATGCCGCGAACCTTCTGGTAGGACAACCAGACCAACATACAGAATTACCCATGTCTCACAAAGTACCCTGGAATCTTAATTTAATCAGGAGGTGTGGTATCTCTCATGTCCGAAAAACCCATTACCGGAGAAAAACGGGCGTTTATGACTGGTAACGAGGTAGTTGCCTGGGCAGCCCTGGCGGCAGGTGCCGACATTATGTATGGCTATCCCATTACCCCTCAGAACGAAATCATGCACTACTGGACCCGTCAAATCCCTAAGTATGGTCGCAAATTCCTGCAAACCGAAGACGAACTGTCTGCTGGTTTCACCACAGTGGGTGGTGTTTTAGCGGGTCTTAAAGCATTTACTGCCACCGCTGGCCCCGGCAACACCCTGATGCAGGAACCCCTATCCATGGCTGAAATGATGAGACTGCCAGTCGTTACCGTCGTACAACAACGTGGTGGCCCATCTACTGCTACTGTTATCTACTCTCAGCAAGAAGTTACCCTCACCACCCTGGGTGGTAACGGGGAAGGCATGCGTGTAGTTTACTCTCCCAGCAATCACCAAGAACTGTTCGATTATACCATTAAATCTTTCAACACTGCCTGGAAATATCGTTTCCCCACTTTCGTACTGGGCGATGGCTATCAGGCCAAAATGCGTGAATCTGTAACCCTGTATGATCCCGAGGAAAAGGGTATTACCTTTGTTACTCCCGAAAGATATGTTGGTAAGCCAGGCACTCCCGGTGTAGACCGTGACCCCGGCCACTACCGTAACACCTATAATACCGAAGAAGAATTATTTGAAGTATTGCAACAGCATTTTGCTGATTTCGAAAAAATGGCCCCCGAAGTGATAGAATACTCCCAAGAATCCGTTGAAGATGCCGATGTCATCATCATTGGTCATGGTGTGGTATTCCGTGGCGTGCGGGATGCTGTTAAAGAATTAAGAGAAGAAGGTCTCAAAGTAGGGTATTTCCGTCCCATTACCCTCCGTCCCTTCCCGGCAGAGCAGCTGAAAGCCCTGGCTACCCAAGGCAGAAAGCTACTCATTGCAGAATCCGCTCAGGGTCAATTGGCAAGATTGGTGAAGGATGCCATCTATGGAGCAACTGCTGAAATTGTTCCGATGTTCCGTCCCGGTGTAGGCATTACCACTGAGCAAATCGTGGCTAAAGTGAAAGAGGTACTCTAAGAAATTTCTTCTCAATTAAGGAGGGAGGTTCCCACATGTCTGTGTCTCCACAACCTGCCATGCCTAAAAGCTGGCGTGTAGAAAGCAAACCCCATAAATTTTGCCCCGGTTGCGGCCATGGTCTGGTGTTAAAGTGCCTGGGCGAAGCCATAGATGAACTGGGTATTCAAGATAGAGTTGTTTTTGGCTGTGACATCGGTTGCTCTCTGTTGTCCTGGGATTTCTTTAACTGCGACAGCGTGCAAACCCACCACGGACGTACTACTCCGGTGATGACCGGTATTAAGCGTGCTAATCCCGACCTCATCTGCATTGCCTATATGGGTGATGGCGGTGGTTATGCCATCGGTATCGGCGGTATTGTGAATGCTGCCGCTCGTAACGAAAAGGTAACCGTATTGCTGGCCAACAACACTGTATACGCCATGACTGGCGGACAGATGTCCCCTTGCACCATGCCCGGACAAAAGGTTGAAACCGCTCCCTATGGACGTGATCCCGAAGCAACCGGGATGCCCACCCAAGGACCGGAAATGATTTCCGCCATCACTGGCGATGGTGCTTATGTGGCCCGTGGTACCACTGCTAACATGAGACAGCTAAAGGGTTACATTAAGAAAGCTCTGCAAACTCAAATGGAAGGCAAAGGTTTCTCCTTTGTCGAAGCATTGGCAGCCTGTCCTACCAACTGGCGCACCAATGCTGAGAAGACTTGGGCCTTCGTAGAAAAAGAAATGCCTCAGTACTACAAAGTTGGGGAAAAGAAAAACCCCTTCGAGGAGAAAAAGGAGGCTCAGCAGAATGGCTAAAGCTGTAAAAATCTGCTTGGCCGGTGAAGGTGGCCAAGGGGTTCAATCCGTAGCAGAAATTATTGCTGCTGCTGCCAATGCCGAAGGCCGTGAGGCCCTCTATATTCCAAACTTCGGTGTGGAACAACGGGGTGGTGTATCCATCGCGTACCTGCAAATCGATGATAAAGCCATCGGTGCACCCAAGTTTGACAAAGCCGATATTCTGGTTGCCTTAAGCGATCGTGCTGTACGTCGTTGCAAGCAATATATTGATGCCAACACCGTATACGTTTACGATACCAGCATCGAAGGCGTGGAAGAAGATCTGCCCAAAGAAGGCGAAGCCAAGAAAGTACTGGCTATTCCCGCTCTGGAAATTTCCAAAAATGAACTGCACCCCCGGGTATTTAACATTCTGATCATGGGTGCTGTTATCGGAGCTACCAAGGTAATTCCTGTGGAAGCTGCCAAGGCTGCCATTGAGAAGAAGCTGGGCTATAAATTCGAACAAAATCCCAAGCTGCGCGAACTGAACTTCAGTGCCATTGATCGTGGCATTGAATTGATGGAATAGGGGGGGAACATCATGGAATTCAAAGGTCGTACCCTGGAACACACAAAAGGTTACTGGACTCTCTTCCCCGGTCTTTGCAAGGGCTGTGGTCTGTGCATCCAGAAGTGCCCCAAAAAGTGCATTTCCTGGTCCAAGGTTTTAGGTGTATATGGCACCCCCTCGGTAGAATCCACTGACGAGTGTATCGCCTGCGGTATCTGCCAGATGGTTTGCCCCGATATTGCCATCCGGGTGGATAAGAAGAAAAAAGAAGCCTAGCCACTAGGTTAGGTTATAGCCTAAAAGCGAGAAGCACTCCTTTGCAATGGGAGTGCTTCTTTTGTGTTTTGATCTTTGGCTTTTTAGGACTTGGCATACCTTTTAAAGGGGGACATAATTTGGCTAATGTCTCCCCTCCCGCCGCTGGAGCAGCGCCTTCACCCCCGCTGCCAGCCACAGCAATAGCGGAATACCGTACTCAATAGGAAGAGAGTAGGCGGGCCAGTATATTTTGAGAAATTTTTGACTTTCCCCTGCGTCATGATAGATGATCATAGCAATGCTTATGAGCAAAGCACCCCCAGGCAAGACCAGGGGTCTATAGTCATCCATTTTGGACCAGTGGGCAAAGCCCGTCACGAAAGCATAATAACAGATAAAGAATTTGGCAATGGCAAAAATAAACCAGGTCATGGAAAAGGGGATTAATAGCAGATTGCTGCCGGAGATAGAGTTAAGAACAGACACGATAGCCATGATTGAACGGGAGGCTCGTTCAGCCCCGAGTATCGTTATTACCTGTAAGATAATAGCAATAGCAACCACTGTTGCAATAAGTTGACCCTGAATAAGTGGGATAGCAGTTCCTTTTGAACCTTTTATATTAAAGATTAACATACCAAGGAGTATAAACTCTCCCAACGGAAAAGATGACAGGTAAATACTGGCTTTAACGACGGGAGACCAACCATTCTCCAGTATAGGGAGCAGATTGTTAAAATCGGCATGGGGTAAGGTAAAGAGTAGTAACAATAGATTGAAAAAAATTGAAAAACATAACAAAAGCCCAAAGGCTCTGCTAACAGTCTCAAGTCCTAACAAGAGAGCAAAGGCCGTTATGGCCACAACGAAAAAATAAACGATAGGGGTAGGGGTTTCCGCAAGCATGACTACTCCAACAAAATCCCCTATATTATGCAATACCAAAACACCCAAGTGGAAGGCAAACCAAATAAAGAGTAACCCGAGAATTTTCCCCGGTAGACCCAGAATGGAAGCGCTATATTGTACTAAGGACTGACCGGGGTAGAACCTATTTAGTGAAGACAGGATGAGCAGTAAGACTATGCCTGGAGCACATCCTAATACTAGGCTTAAAATGGCACTTTGGTTAGCGTATTGAATTAAAATGCTAGGAATGAACAATAGTGTTGTTCCAATCCCCAAACCAGCCAGCAACAGCATGCCTTGCCCTGGGGAAATACATTCTTTATCCATCGACAACTCCTGATGTGAATTTGCAGTTTTATGTCATAGTTGGTTGGTCGGTTTTAGTCTACTTTTAATTACAGCTGCGACCCATAGCAGTAGGGGAATGCCAAATTCAATGGGTAGGGCATACACCGTCCAAATGGAGCTAAAGGTAGCTTCTTCGATAGCATTTTCAAAACTATAGATGCCGAGTACCATGAATAATGCACCGGCTGGTAGGATCAGTGGTTTGTAATCTGATAGTTTGGCCCAGTGAGCAACGCCGGTAACAAAGGCGTAATAGCATAAAATTAATTCGCTAACGGAAAAGACAAATCCGTTCAGTGTTAGGAACGGTAATATTATACCGCCTCCGGAGACAGTATTTATAGCTGCCGCTATGGAGTATATACTGCGGGAAGCCCGCTCCGGCCCAAGGGTAACGATGGCTCGTTCTATAACTAAAAACAGGATGAATATAGCAAAGATAAACCCGGAGGATAGTTTTGCACCAATTCCCCGCAAATTCTTAACTTGGTAGATAATCATGCTAAAAAGAACGAGTGCTTCCCCCACAGGAAAGGCAGTAAAATTTAAGCCGGCGTGGATAACCGGTAATACACCATTGCTTAAGATAGGCAGTAGCTTTTCAAAGTCAGCATTGATCATAGAGAAGACCTGTATTATAAGTGCCAGAATAATCGTAAAAGGAATTAGCAAACTAAAGGCTCGGGCCATGACCTCAAGGCCCAATTTGATACCATAAGCGCACAAGAGGATAATAAAAAAGTAAAGGATTGACGGGGGGGTTTCAAATAAAATAATGGAAGTAAGAAAATGTACCATACTACGCAAATTAAGAGCTCCTAGAAATAAAAAAAACCAAAGCATGAGTAAGCTTAGAAAGTACCCTGGCAACCCTAGAATCGAGCTGCTATATTGCACTAGGGATTGGCCGGGGTACATCTTATTAAGGGAAACCAGCAAACTAATGAGCACCAGGCCAGGAATTGTACTTAGCCAAGGGGCTAGCCAGGCATCTTGTTTGGCTATCACAATGGTAAGGGAAGGAACCAGCATCAGGGAGATGCCTATTATAGAGCCTATTAGTAAGAAAATACATTGTCTGGCAGAGATATATTCCTTTTCCAAAGAAAAGCCCCTCCCCTCTATTTTGGGTTACTGAGTTGTGCCTAGCAGCTGCTCTAGGCGCAGAGCTAGTGGATCAAATAACTTTATAATCAAATGTGTAGGGTTTGGCAAATTCACATCCAGGGTGATACCGTAACTGTATACGATGGCGGGTAGGAGCAAAAAAGAAAAGGCTGCTAAGTCCCGCCATTTTTTTTGCACTACCAACCGGGGGACTTCGAGAAGAATAATGATTATGAAGGCCACGGTTACCAATAGTAAAGTGAAAAACATCTGGGTCACTCCTGCCTTATTTAAGTTTAACGGGGTTAGTAATTAACCCCGTGCCCCGAACACGTCCTTCTACGGACACCTCAACTTCGATATCTTTTAGCGTTTCGGACCATTGCTGGGAAAGCTCTTGATTCCACAACCTTGGAAAGGCCCTGTGTACCGCTGAGGCAAAACCCAGAAAATCGGTGTTGAGTTCCTGTGCCCGGGAAACAGCTGTCATAATTTGTTCTTCTACCGTTTTTGCTATTTGTGCCTCTATTTCTTGAATGTGCTTTTCGTCTAACTTGGTGCCGGGAGTTATCTCTCCAATGTTGCCATCCACCTTAACCTGTACTTTCATGATTAATTGTCCATCCTTGATCAAGGGCTCCAGTTTACTGCTACTTTTAAGGATCTCGAAAATCATTTTGTGATTTTGCATAGGCAAAACCAACAAGCCCTCCTTGACTTTACCTTGAACCCACAAAAGACCTCTGCTCTCCTCTTGGTTAAGCCATCCCACCAGTTTATCTTGTTTAAAAACAGCCGTATCCATAACTCGCAGCTCCATAGACCGTTCAGTTTCCTGGCCAGATATGGAAGCAGTATTTTTTTTCTCCATCAGACCTTTGTAAAAAGTAACCCCTGCGGTATAAGCCTGGGCTTCGGGGTTGCCCAATTGCTGTATAAATTCACCCAAGGTCGAAACGGCATATTTGGAATTACGGTCCCTTATCATAATAATATTGGCCAGTGCCTGAGCCGGTGGCTCTTTCAAATTACCGTGGGCGTTCATTATCTCCGATAAATCATCTTTGGCAATTACGATCCAGGCATTTTGTTTAAATTCTGGGTCCCTTTCGATGAAATCAATTACATCCTTGAGACTTTCCCGGGCTAGTTTTTCCGAAATAATAAAGATCTTATTATGGGACCAAAATAGAGTGTTAGGGGATTTTTGGGTTAGATTTCGCACAGCATCAAAGAGGGTTTCACCGCTGCTGTACCAGTTATGAAAGGTATCATGGCCACCTGCTCCCCCGCCAACGTTGGCGCCACCCGCTCCGGGCATCTGGGGGATCACTGTTTGGGCAATGACTACGATGCTGCCGTCTTTTCCACGATCTAGCCCTGCACCGATAACAATGCCGGTTTGTTCTGCTTCCCGTAAATCCCAGCAACCAGTGCTATTGATTAAAAACAAAAGGGCTAAAATGATCAGTAATTTTTTTCGCAAAATACTACCTCTTTATCGTGATTTACTTTGGTGGTTTTGGTTTTTGGTTGTTACCCATGAATTTTTTATTTTCCTGGACCAACTCCGCTGGACGAATTTTTCTGCTCCAGTGGGGCGCCAGTACCAGAGAATCCTTTAAACCTTGCAGATTAAAGGGCGCCAAGGGGCTTAGATACGGTACGCCAAAACTTCGTAAGGCGCATAGATGAAGTAAGATGGCCAGTAGGCCTACCATGACTCCAAAAAGCCCTAGAAAAGCGGCCGAAAGCATTAACGGAAAACGCAGCATCCGTACGGAAATACCCAGACTATACTGGGGAAGGGTAAAGGAGGCAATGCCGGTAAAGGCAACTACGATGACCATCAAAGGTGAAACAATGTTGGCCTGAACCGCCGCCTGCCCGATGATCAGAGCACCCACAATGCTAATTGCTTGCCCCACCGGGGCTGGGAGACGAATGCCGGCTTCCCGCAGGGTTTCAAAGGTCACTTCCATAATCATAGCCTCTAAATAAGCGGGAAAAGGAACCCCTTGTCGGGCTGCGGCAATACTAATCAGTAATGTGGTGGGAATCATTTCCTGGTGAAAGTTGGTAATGGCAACATAGAGGGATGGCAATACCAAGGCCACCAAGAAAGCGGTGTATCTCAACCAGCGTAGCAGAGTGGGAAAATAGAACTTGTAATAATAATCCTCTGAGGCTTGCAGTAAACTGACAAATTGTCCCGGCACGATAAGTGCCAGGGGGGTATTATCGGTTAGAATGGCTACCCGGCCTTCTGCCAGATTGCCAACTACTTTATCCGGCCTTTCAGTAACCAGCATTTGGGGAAAGGGTGAGTAGGGGCTATCTTGAATTAATTGTTCGATGTAGCCGCTTTCCAGAATAACGTCAATATCAATTCTGTTTAAGCGGTGTCTAACTTCCTTCACCAAATCCTCAGAAACAATGCCCTTCAAATATACGATACATACGTCAGTGCTGCTTATTTTACCGATTTTCATATTTTCTACCATGAGATTAGGGGTAACCAGTCGCTTACGTAGCAGGCTGATATTAACGGAAAGAGTTTCAATAAAAGCTTCCCGGGGACCCCGTACAGAGTTTTCCACCACGGGTTCAGGGATGTTACGCATCTGGTAGCCCTTGCAGCTAATGATAAAGGCTTGGGGGCAATCCTCCACAAACAGTACAGCATCTCCGGTAAGAATCAGATTTGTTACGTCATGAAAATTGTTATACTGATCTATTTCTGCCCGGGAAACGAGACCTCCGCTCTTTAGCAGTTTTAGCAGAGCCGATCCCGTGGTTTCTTTCGGGCGAGGTGCTAATAACGGTCGCATAACGTCACGATCCAATATTTCCGGATTAATCATGCCATCCATATAGAATAAGACCGCTTGTAATGGCTGTTCCGAGCCTAGGGGAAACTGTCTTTGGACAAAGTCAACGTTTTGCCCCAAAAGTTTTGTCATCCAATCCAGATTTTCCTGGAGAGAGGCTGCAATGGGCAGGTTGATTAGTTCTTCTTTGGTATAAGCATTAGGTAAATCTAGGCTTGTTTTCTTTTTTGATTGATTTACATGTCCCTTCTGGGAGCTAAGCAAATAGTTAAGTTTCTTTAACCAACCCATTTTTTTACTCTCCTAACAGAAATAAAGATATAGCATAGTATTTTCCCTTGATCACGAATTATGTAAAAACCTGCAAAATTTGTAAGCTTAGAGAAAGAGTCCTTAAACTAATAAGGAGAGAAATTAAAACTACCGACTGGTGCAGTCGGCAGTTAATAATTTCAAACACACTAAATTTTCGCAGGAGCATACAATAGATTAGTAGAATACGGTCTTTATTTAAGAAGTTTTGGCGAAACTAGGCTTATAATACTGAGCGGGGGGTTCCATGATGAAAGAAGCTATTAAATGTGTATTTTGCTGCAGCAGTATTGAGGAAAAAAACTTTGGTATTGTTATTTTGGGCAAATACATTTGTGCTGATTGCGAAAGAAAAATTACCCACCTAACCGGAGATGACCCCAATTACGATGTCTACCAAGGTGGTCTTAAAAGAATATGGTTTAACGAGGCCTGATTTCTTGCCAGAGCCTCTTTCTTTTTCTCCAACCTAGTTCGGCGGTAAGCCAACTCGATATCGCTTTTTATCTGTCGTAAAGTAAATTGATCCAGCCCGGTTAAGGAGGCTACTTCCATGTCATTTCGCCCACTTTTCCAAAGTTTAATAATTTTTGAAACACTGGTACGATAGCGTTTGGATAGAGCTTTTTCATCGATTTGCGGGGCCATTGGTTTCCGCATTGATGGTGCTCCTTTCTTAGCAAAACGTAGCTTGTTTATCTGCCTGTGACTTTTCAGTTATGACCTTTAGGGTACGCCAAATATTAGAGGCCGCCGGAAGCTTGGTTTGCCCTTAGGTATATCGCAAATTTTTACACTTTCCGATATGCTAAAAATAGTATCCCCCTTGCGAAATAACCTATAAGCTTAAACTATTGCCAATAAAATCAGAAACTTAAATAGCAGTTAAAAAGTGTATATGATAAAATAAATTGTTAAGGTGGTTTAAAAACCTTTGAGGGTATATAATGATGCAGAGTAAAGCACCCTTATGGGAAGCTCTTATAAAAAATAAAAAATCTACGTTAGCTCAACTGCATATTCCCGGCCACAGGGGTGGCAGAGCCATTCCTTCTGAGTTTTTAGAAGCCGTTGGCAAAGAGATTTTTGCATTGGATCTCACGGAGGTTCCTGGGCTGGATGATTTGCATAATCCTGAGGAAGCGATTGCCGATGCTTTACAACTGACCTCAGAATTATTCCAGGCGGATCAAAGCTTTTGGTTAGTGAATGGTACCAGTTGTGGTTTGGTTGCCCTTATCTTGGCCTGTTGCAGCAATGGCAGTGAAATTATTTTGCCCAGAAATGCTCACCGTTCAGTGGTATCCGGGTTAATATTATCTGGGGCAATGCCCATTTATTACCAACCCGAGGTAATTGAACCTTTTGCTTGTTTAGCAGGTCCCTCTGTGGAACAAATTGAACGATTACTTAAAAAATACAAGAATGTCAAAGCAGTTTTGGCTGTTAGCCCCACTTATTACGGCATCCTTGGGGATCTGGCCGCATTGGCCGGAGTTTGCCATCAGGCAGGAGTACCTTTATTGGTGGATGAGGCCCATGGCAGTCACCTGAAATTTCACCCAGAGTTGCCTCCCGATGCCTTAGGCTGCGGGGCGGATGCCGCGGTACAGAGTTTTCATAAAACTGGTGGATCACTTACGCAGTCCTCTATGTTGCACATCAAAGGAAAGCGAATTAACCGGGAGCGGTTGGCTGATGCCCTAAGGATGGTACAAAGTACGAGTCCCTCCTATCTATTGATGGCATCCCTGGATTTAGCCCGTCGGCAATTGGCCTTGCAGGGGAAAGAATTGCTGGAGGAGACCCTGGGGCTTGCTCGCTATACGAGGGACAGGCTTTCCCGGCTTACGGGAGTAAAGGTATTAGGCCAGGAGCATCTGGGTGGTGACGGCGCCAAATGTCTGGACGACACCAGATTAACGATCTCCCTGTTAGAACTGGGGCTAACGGGTTACCAGGCAGCCGAAATTTTGCAGCATAACTATGGTGTTGTTGTAGAAATGGCGGATTATGCTAGCGTGGTGTTAGTTATTTCCCTAGGAACCACTAAAAAGGATTGCCAACGGGTAATACAAGCCATAGAAGAACTGGCGTTGACCCAAACTGAACAACCCGTTTATTTTCCTAAAACCTTGCAACTGCCGCTGCCAGTAGTAATCCTTAGCCCCAGGGAAGCCTGGCAGAGGGAGGCAACAGATGTCCCTTTGGAAAAAAGTATTGGGTGTATTTGTGGAGAGACCGTGGCTGTTTACCCGCCAGGAATCCCCGTAGTTTGCCCCGGCGAAGAAATTTCCCCGGCAGTTGTAGACTATCTGCTAGAAGTCAGAGGGCAGGGAATTAGGGTGCAAGGGGCGAGGGATGGGTCTTTGCAGCAAATTAGGGTAATCGAGTAAGAGTTTGTGTCTTAACAAGCAGACCCTCGGCTTGCTTAGTGGCTATTCAAAAGTAATTCCTAGAATCCAAGCGGGTTTTCTTTTGGCCATATTTTTAGTACAGGTTTAGCATTTGTACAGAAGAGGTACTCTTTAAAGAAAGGGTATGCCCAAAAGCCGATGGCCGACGGCTGATGGCTTGACCCAAAGAATTACCCAAGAGCAGGGGGTGTTACCCATTTTCATTGTATTTGAAGGTGTTGACGGATCGGGTAAATCCACCCAACTACACCTTTTGCATAAATACCTTACAGATAAAAAGATTGCAACTTATACCACCAGAGAGCCCGGAGGCACTCCGGTGGGGGAAAAAATTCGTGAATTGTTACTGGATCCCGCTTTTTCCGAAATGCAGGAGCGTACCGAGGCTTTGTTGTATGTAGCAGCCAGAGCACAACTGGTGGCTCAGGTCATTCGTCCTCGGCTAGAGCAAGGGGATGTGGTGTTGTGTGACCGCTATGTTGACTCTACAGTAGCCTATCAGGGTTATGGTCGGGGGATGGATGTAGATTTTTTAGTGAATATTAACAAATTAGGTACTGGTGGCTTACGGCCCCAATTAACCATTCTCTTGGATATCTCCCCGGAGGAGGGGCTAGCCCGCTCCCGCCAAGAGCGCCCGGCAGATCGCCTGGAAAAGGAGTCTTTGGCGTTTTATCAAAGGGTACGTCAAGGATATCTGGGCTTAACCAAGGAAAGCTCAGATTATCTGGTGTTAGATGCTCGGCTCCCCGTAGAAGAACTACACAGGATTATTTGTGATACAGTGGGTGGGATGGTCGGTGCCTAGGATAAATGAGGTTATTGGACATCGGGAAATTGTTCAGACCTTAAAAAATGCGCTGCAAAGAAATAAAGTGGCCCATGCTTATTTGTTTATGGGCCCGTCAGGGGTAGGTAAACAAGTGGTAGCCCGGGCGTTGGCCGGGGCGCTGCTTTGCGAATCGCCAATAGAAGGAGATGCCTGTGGCCACTGCCGTTCCTGTCGCCAGAATGAAGGGGGAAACCACCCGGATTTGCATATCGTAGGGCCTGTGGGGACATCTTTAAAAATTGAGCAGATTCGTGAATTACAAAAACAAGTACAATACAAACCCTATCAAGGTCAACGGCATGTCTATATCATGGAAAAAGTGGACACCATGACTCAAGAGGCAGCCAATAGTTTCCTGAAAACCTTAGAAGAGCCCAGTGGACAAACCGTTTTTATTTTAAGCACCGACCAGCCCTATGCTCTGTTGCCAACCATTCTTTCTCGCTGCCAACAATGCCAATTTCGGCCACTGCGCAACCAAGAGGTAGTCGAGGGGTTAATGAGATATTGCCAGTTGGACAAAGACACCGCTAAAAAGCTGGCCCCCTTGTCCGGTGGTAGTCTGGGGCGAGGTATGCTGCTGGCCGAGGGTGGGGCTTGGCCTCTACGGGAACAAGCGTTGAAAGTAAGCCAAAGACTTATGCAGATGGACGAGTTAGAAGCCTTAAGACTGGCAGAAGAATTATCCGAAGATCGTGGACAAGCGGCAGAATGTTTAGCCATCCTATTATTGTGGTTTCGTGATTTACTAATTTATCATTACACTGAAGACAGGCACCTGCTCATGAATCAAGACAAGCTGGAAATGCTGTTAGATCAGGCGCAGAGGTACAGGCCCGGTCTGTTACTGGCAATCATTGAAGAAACGAAACAGGCCAGGGAGAGAATATTGGCTAATGCCAATACCAGAATGACTCTGGAAGCGTTGCTGTTGAAAATACACTCCTATGGAGGATAGAATAATGCCCGTTAAAGTGGTTGGCGTACGTTTTAAAGTTGCAGGAAAGGTTTACTATTTTGATCCTGGGGAAATTTCTTTAGAAAAAGGGTATCATGTAGTGGTGGAGACCACCCGGGGTATTGAATACGGAGAAATTGTGGTAGGGCCTAAGGAAGTATCTGATGATGAAGTGGTAGCACCTTTAAAACAGGTGTTGCGTAGAGCCACTGAGGAAGATGATCAGCAGTTACGGGAAAATCAGGAAAAGGAACAAAAAGCCTACCAAGTAGCTTTGGAGAAAATCGCCTATCATGAACTCCCCATGAAACTCATTAGTGTAGAACAAACCTTCGACGGTAATAAAATTATTTTTTACTTTACCGCCGACGGGCGCATAGATTTTCGGGAACTGGTAAAAGATTTGGCAGCTGTCTTTCGTACCCGTATTGAATTACGTCAAATTGGTGTGAGAGATGAAGCCAAAATGGTAGGCGGCTTAGGTTGTTGTGGCAGGGAACTGTGTTGCTCATCCTGGCTGTCGGATTTTGCTCCGGTATCCATTCGCATGGCTAAGGAGCAGAATCTATCCCTCAACCCCACTAAGATATCCGGTATCTGTGGGCGTCTCATGTGTTGCTTAAAATATGAAAATGACGTCTATGAGGAAGCCAAGGCAGGTTATCCTGAGATTGGCACCCATGTGTTGGCTCCTGAAGGGGAAGGGAAAATTGTTAACATTAATATTTTTAGGAAAACCGTTGGTGTAGAACTACAGGAAAGTAAGGCTATTCGGGAATATCCTTTAGAAGAGTTAAAAATAAAAAAAGCTCGAGGTGAGTGTAACTGTGGCTGCCCTGCCCGGCAGGATTAATCGATTAGAACAAGCTCTTCGTCAAATCTGTGACGAAGTAGATCGTCTGAAGCTGGAGGTAAGACAGCTGGAGGACGAAAATGCCCGGCTGAGACAGGAAGTAGCGGGTATGTATTTAGAGGAGGGGGCCGAAGGGTTACACCATAAGCCCGGTGCCAAGAACCTCTGGAGTTTATATGATAAGGGGTTTCATGTTTGCAATCTCTACTTTGGTAAAGGGCGAGAGGGAGAATGTATTTTCTGTTATGCCCTAATTAACCGAGGGGAACAAAAGGATGGAGCATAAAGACCCAGGAGTACTGTACCTTTGTGCTACCCCGATTGGTAATTTGGAAGATATTACCCTAAGGGCTCTGCGAATTCTTAAAGAAGTAGACCTAATTGCCGCCGAGGATACCCGGCATACCAGAAAACTCTTAAGTCATTTTGATATTCACACGCCCTTGACCTCTTACCATTCCCATAGCAGTGAAGGAAAAGAAGCACAGCTCATTGAGCGTATCTTACAGGGGGAGCGGGTGGCTCTGGTTTCAGATGCCGGTATGCCCGGGATTTCCGACCCAGGGGCAGACCTGGTAAAAGCTGTACTGGATAAGGGCATTGAAGTGGTGCCCATACCGGGGCCTTCAGCAGGTATTGCTGGGTTAGTGGCCTCAGGGCTGCCTACCGGAAAGTTTGTCTTTGAAGGATTTTTATCTAACCAGCGTAAAACCCGCCGTAAACAACTACAGGCTTTAAAACAAGAGCAACGCACCATGCTATTTTATGAGTCGCCCCATCGACTGGCAGATACACTGCAGGATATGCTGCAGGAATGGGGGGAACGCCCCTGCACCGTGGCCCGTGAATTAACGAAGATCCATGAGGAATTTAAAAGGGATACTCTCGGAGAACTGGCGGCCTATTACAGAGAAAATCCCCCCAGAGGGGAAATCACCCTGATCGTTGGTGGACTGTCTCAGGCGGTAGCCGAACAGGAACAGCAAGCGCAGTGGTCCGAACTTTCTCTGGCAGAGCATGTAGGGAGTCTGGTGGAGCAAGGTATGGACCAAAAAGAAGCACTCAAACAGGTGGCTAAACTGCGGGGGATACCGAAGCGTGAGGTTTATGCGGCGGTGCATGGGAAACAATAGGCGTAACCGGGCTGGTGAGGCCCAAAAGCTGATGGCAGCAGAGGTATATGGGTATTCCTTTGCTCTAAAAGTAAAAGCGAGGGACTTCATCAGTCCCTCGCTTAGTACTTTATACAACTTCCTTAGTAACACTTTCACCCATGGCAATGGCGCATTCACGGCAAACCATTTTCCCTTTATAATGCTGAACATCTGAAGCGTTGCCGCAGAATACGCAAGCGGGTTCGTATTTGCGTAGGATAATCTTCTCGTTATCGACATAAATTTCTAGGGCGTCTTTTTCGTCTATGCCCAATGTACGGCGTAACTCGATGGGGATTACCACCCGACCCAGCTCGTCCACCTTCCGAACAATACCTGTGGATTTCAATCCGCTTCCCCTCCCCTAATTAACTTCGACAATATACCAGAATTTACTACATCTAATCATACCAGTGTTAACCGTAACAGTCAATATTTTACTTTTATTTAGTGTAATTTTTTGACATATCGGAAAGGATAAATATTTGAAGCTTTTGTCGGCATGCCCTAAAGATCATAATCTTAAGGGTCACAAGCAAGCAGGTAGGCGGGTGGGCAGGTAAACAAGCTTCGTTTTTCTAAGTATATTTTAATTTGAATAAGGGAATACTTGACAAGGTATTATTTTGTAGATACAATCGATTTTACAAGCGATGATGGGGATGAGTAAATCGGCGTACCCTTACAGAGAGCGGGATGAGGTGTAAACCCGTAGGGAAGGACGGTTGAACATGGCTCCGGAGCTGCTGGTTCGAAGGCTTTTATTGATTTAGTAGAGCTGGCCGGTCTAAGCACCGTTACTTGCTGTTAGTGCATTGATGCACTACTGAGGCTGTTGCTGCAAAGCAGCAGCAAATCAGGGTGGTACCGCGGGTTAGTAACCCCGTCCCTGCCAAGGGGGCGGGGTTTTTATTTTTTCACTTTTAGAAAGTATAAGATATCTATTGAAAAAAGTAGTAAGAAAAACGAAGGCTTCCGCCTGCGTCAAAGACTTGGCGTACCTTATAGGGCACAAGCAAGCCGAGTTTTTCTAATTTAGAAGGGAAGCGATAATGATGACAAAGCCTAATTTTTACATCACAACACCCATTTATTACCCCAGTGATAATCTGCATATTGGCCATGCTTATACCACGGTGGCAGCCGATTCGATGGCCCGTTTTAAGCGACTAACCGGTCATGATGTATGGTTCTTAACCGGTTCCGATGAACACGGTCAGAAAATTGAACGGGCAGCCAAAAATAAAAATCAAACTCCGAAGGAATATGTAGATCATATTGTGGATGGTTTTAAACGTTTGTGGGAGCGCTTGGATGTTAGTTACAATGATTTTATTCGAACCACCGACGAACGTCATCGGAAAGTAGTTCAGCAATTTTTTAATACGTTGTACGAGCAGGGTGATATTTATAAGTCTGCCTACGAGGGCTGGTACTGCACTCCCTGTGAAACCTTCTTTACCGAGTATCAACTGGCGGATGGTAAGTGCCCGGATTGTCAGCGTGAGGTAGAAAAAGTGCGGGAGGAAAGCTATTTTTTCCGTCAATCCAAATATGCCGAGCGTTGGTTGAAGTTCATTGAAGAGAACCCTGATTTTATTCAGCCGGTTTCCCGTCGCAATGAAATGGTCAGCTTTGTTAATCAGGGACTGGAAGACTTGTGTGTTTCCCGGACTACCTTTGATTGGGGTATTCAGGTTCCCTTTGATCCCAAACATGTGGTATATGTTTGGGTAGATGCCTTAACCAACTATATCTCCGCCCTGGGTTATGGCACCGAAGATGAAGAGCTTTACCGCAAATTCTGGCCGGCGGATATTCATCTGGTGGGTAAAGATATTGTGCGTTTCCATACCATCATCTGGCCCATTATGCTCATGGCTTTAAACCTTCCTTTACCCAAAAAAGTGATCGGCCATGGTTGGCTGCTACTGGATAGCGGTAAAATGTCCAAATCCAAGGGCAATGTGGTAGATCCTCATGTTTTGGTAGATAAATACGGTGTAGATGCCGTGCGGTATTTTCTGTTGAGAGAGTTGCCCTTTGGTTCCGATGGAGTGTATTCCGAAGAAGCTTTGGTAAAGCGGATCAATACCGACTTGGCCAATGATTATGGCAACCTGTTAGCTAGATCCTCTACCATGATGGAAAAATACCAGCAAGGTGTCCTTCAGACTCCCGGGGTACCGGAAGGACCTGATACCGAGCTAATCGATCTGGCTACCAAGACACCGGTGTTGGTACAGGAATACATGGAAAAATGTGAGATTTCCAACGCCCTGGCGGCTATCTGGCAAATGGTGGGTCGGGCCAATAAATATCTAGAGGAAACGGCTCCCTGGACCCTTGCTAAGAATGGTCAAACCGAGCGGTTAAACACGGTTCTCTATAATGTAGCTGAAATTATCCGCTTTGCTACTGTCATGGCGACCCCTTTTATGCCAAACCTACCAAGCCGTGTTTGGCCTCAATTGGGCATTGAAGATAAGCCTGAATTACACACTTGGGAGAGTTTAACCTGGGCCAAACTGCCTGGAGACACCACTGTTAAACGAGGCGAAGTACTTTTCCCGCGGATTGACTTAAAGAGTTTGGAGGTTTAGGATGCTAATTGATTCTCACGCTCACTTGGATAACGAGCGTTTTCATGAAGATAGGGAAGCGGTTATAGCAAAGTGCGGTGAAGAACTAACAGCGTTACTGAATGTGGGCTACGATCTGGCTTCTTCCCAACGCTCCATTCAATTGGCCGAGGCCTATCCGTTTATTTATGCAGCGGTGGGGGTTCACCCCCATGATGCCAAGGAGGCACCTGCGGATTACCTCCAGCAATTAAAAACAATGGCCAGTCACCCAAAAGTGGTGGCCATTGGTGAGATTGGCTTGGATTATTATTATGATTTGTCACCTAGGGAGATTCAAAAGCGGGTATTTCGGGAGCAGCTTTTGTTGGCTAAGGAATTGAATCTGCCGTACATTATCCACAATCGGGATGCTCATGGTGATATCATGGAGATACTTCGGCAAGAAGCACCCTATCCGGCGAACGGAGTGCTGCACTGTTTTTCTGCCAGTTGGGAAATAGCCCAGGAATGCCTAAAGTTGGGACTCTATATCTCACTGGCCGGACCGGTTACCTTTAACAATGCCGGTAAACTAAAGGATATTGCTATCAAAGTACCCCTGGAACGACTATTGGTGGAAACCGACTGTCCCTATTTAACTCCCGCACCCCACCGGGGTAAGCGCAATCAACCCACCTATGTACGGTATGTAGCTGAGCATATCGCCCAGCTCAGGGGGATAGATCCAGCACAAATAGCCCAAATTACCGCCGCCAACACAATCGAATTATTCCGACTACCGCTTATCACCTAACCATCTATCAAATACTCATTGAACTAGCAAAGTGAGGGAATGGTTTGGATAAAGAAAAAGGTTTGGTTTTGGTGTTTACCGGCAACGGCAAAGGAAAGACCACCGCTGCCCTGGGAATGGCCCTCAGAGCCTGGGGGCATGGTATGAAGGTGCTCATTCTTCAATTTATTAAAAGTCAGCAGTGTGGCGAACACTTGGCTGCAGAGAAAATGCAGCCTACCTTAGAAATCCGACCCTTGGGATTAGGTTTTATCAACTTTAACGATCCCGCTGATGTAGCGCGCCAACAGCGGGCAGCCCAAGAAGCCTTGGCCCAGGTTACTACTGCGATGACAAGTGGTGACTACCAAGTTTTAATACTTGATGAAATCCTGTATGCGTTACAGTATGGCCTACTTGAATTAAGCTCTGTGATGGATTTACTAGAACGAAAGCCGGAACACTTACACTTGGTTTTAACCGGCAGGAATGCTCCGGCAGAAGTTATCGAGCGAGCCGACTTGGTTACCGAAATGCGGGAAGTAAAGCATCCTTTTAAACAAGGAATTAGTGCGCAGCAGGGCATAGAATTCTAAAAACAGGTCCACAGACAGTTTTCAACAAGCAAGGAGGAGTCCACATAGCTGCGGCTCCTCCTCTTTTTTATGTCTGTCCGAAGGACACATCGTCAATCAGGGCTGCACAGGTGTTCCAGGTTTCGGGTGTAAAGATAAAACTGATATTGGCAGCCACTGTTCCGGCCGGTGAGGGACCGGATACAGTGAATTGCTGGAAAGCGTTTAGATTAATTTGCTGAGAAGTAAAGACCTGCTGGGCTGTACTGAGGGTGTTGCCCTGGGCATCCAAATATTGAATCTGGGCGGTTAGGGTATAGCCGCAGGGATCGCCCACCACTTCCAAGGAACGGGCCCAGAAGGAAAAGGTGTGGTTAGCTTCGGCTACTACCGGCTCTATTCTACGGAATAAGTCGGCACCTAGGGTGGGGCAAGCACCCAGCATAGCGGCCTGGCCGGTTCTGCCTTGGGGGTAGGGAGCCACGTTGGTGCCATTCCAGCCAGTGGGTACATTGCCGGTCCAATCCTCAAAGGACACATCCTCAATACCCGCAGTGGCGGTTGGCAGGCACCCTTCAGGGAAAGTATTTACATACAATTGCATTTGTTCAACAATTTTTAAGGTGAAGGAAACATCGGCCACCTGATGAATTTTAGTGTGGCGTCTGAGATCAAAGGAAACGTTAATATCCACGTTGCGAAAATCAATTTCGACGTTCTGCCGGTTTCGGACGATGACAGGGTTATTCAGCTTGATGTCTGTAAAAAAATCAATGTCTTCCCCCATGTGGCGAACATTGTCCTCACGATCCACATAGTAGATTTGTTTATGAATCGTGCCGCTAACATTAATTGTTTTAATTTCTCTTTCGTTATGTTTGCATTCTGGATCGCCGAAATGCACCGTTGCTTTGGGGCTGAAGCACCCCCCGTGATTGGTAGATGGAGCGGTATACACCGGCTCGGCCTCTAGATCCCGAACCGACACATCGATGTGATCTACTTTTTTGGCTTGTTCATCCAGGCAAGTGACATTGTCAACGGTAATGGTAGCCACTTGCTCGCCCACTACTACCGGCAGTTTTACTAGGGTGCAGACAGTGCCGTTGGGCATATGACAATACCTCCTTTATTAGTTAGTGGTCAAGCTCGGTATGCAGGCCGGCATGACCGGTGGTATAGTATATTCTAAGTTTGTTAAAATAAAGCAAGTCCCAAGAGGGTTATAAAAAGGAATATTTTACTACAGTGTCTCTTCTACAAAGCAGAAAGTATAAAAACTTCTGATTTGCAGAAGGGTAAATTAGCCTCCGCCAAGTCTTTAGATTGGGCGGAGGCTTAGTTTTTCTAAAATATTTGGCATCTTTTTCCTTCTAGTTGAATATATTGGATGCAGGGTAATTGTGCTAAATCATTCAAGGAGGGAATCGTTATAGCAAGCAAAAATGATATGTGGTGGAATGATAAGGTTTGTCGGCTCCTCTTAGGGGTACTTTTAGTATCTGTTATGTTTATTGGTTACTGTGTATGCTGGGCAAAGCAAGCAGTAATCCTAGTGGACGGACAGAAAATACCGGTGCTGTGTTTGCATGGCACGGTGGCTGATGCACTGGCAAAGGCCGAGGTAACTTTAAGAAGAGCCGATATTGTGGAGCCAGCTGTTCAGGAAAAGCTGCTTAATGGTCAACATATTAAGGTGGTCCGGGTAGAAACCAGAGAGATTATGCGGGAGAGCATACTGGAGTACCAAGTGATTAGAAAACCGGAGCGTACTTTACTTCCTGGAGAACAAAGGGTGCAGCAACAGGGACAGTGTGGTTTGCTGCGTCAATATATTCAGTCCACCTTTGAAGATGGTCGGGAGGTAAAACGGGAGATCTTGAGAAAGGAAATCCTTACTGAACCACAGCCTAAGATTATTGCCTATGGACCGGATTTACCGGTATCCCGCGGCAAGCTCCGGCCCTTGAGTTACGGGGCTATTCTCGGTAACCATAGTGAGGTTAGCGGGGGCGGCAGGGTGATGCAAGCTGTTTCCACGGCCTATACGCATACCGGTCATCGCACGGCTACGGGTATTTATCCCCATGAGGGAGTGGCGGCTGTAGACCCGCAGGTTATTCCTTTAGGAACAAAACTTTATGTCGAAAACTATGGAATAGCCATTGCTGCAGATACTGGAGGCGGCATAAAAGGGAATCGAATCGACGTTTTCTTTGATACTCATCAGAAGGCTATAAACTGGGGTAGACGGACGGTCAAAGTCCAAATTATCGAATAATGAGCATTATTGTTCTTTCGACGACGGCAATTTTTTTGCCGTCGTCTGTTGTTGCAGCAGGGAATTTGTATGAATTTTTGAGAAGGTCAGTCACTGTCCTTGGAAGAATAAGGAATTATGAAAGTTAAAAGCTAAAGAGTTGCTAGTCAACGAAAACCCCCAAGGAGGTGCTCATAGATGAACTGGTGTACAATAGAGTGGCCTACGAAAACCCACCCAACCACAGTGGCCCGTGTGCAGACAAGGCGGTCTGGGAAAAAGGCGACATTAGCCGGATTGCTAGGTATTTTGGTCCTGCTGCTGATGGTAGCTGTAGTAATCTTTTATGCCTGGTGGTCACAGGGGATGAACCTGCCCCAGGCTGCGACTCAAGCTGAGGTTTGGGTAAACCAACTCATTAAAGGGCAAGTGCAGGTTACTTTAACGGTGGGAGGTAAAACCAGTACAGTAGAGACCACCGGTAAAACCGTTCAGGATGTCTTAACGCAACAGGGTATTGTACTGCAGCAGAAGGATACAGTAACACCTGCCCTGACGGTCCTATTAGAAAAGGATATGCCGATTAAAGTGACCAGGGTAGATGTGAGATTGGAAAAGAAAGAGATACCCCTTCCCTTCGTTACAGAGCGACTGGCCAACCCGGAACTTCCCCATGGTTTTACTCGTAAAATAAAAAGCGGTAAAGAAGGGGTGCTACGAGAAACCTGGCAAATACGCTTGGAAGATGAGGTGGAGGTATCCCGAAGTTGCATTGCCAGAGAAGTGGTCCAGGAGCCCGTAAATGGACTCATTCAATACGGTACTCTCAGTACCGTCAGCCGAGGCGGCCAGGATATCAGATTTTCCCGCGCTTTAGAGATGGTTGCCACAGCCTATACCTACACAGGCAATAACACCGCCAGCGGAACCATTCCCGCCCTGGGAGTGGCAGCGGTGGATCCGCGGGTGATCCCCTTGGGCAGTCAGTTATTTGTGGAGGGCTATGGCAGTGCCACAGCTCTTGATACCGGGGGAGCCATTAAGGGCAATCGCATTGACTTATTCTACCCCACAGAAAACCAAGCCCGGCATTGGGGAGTAAAAAGCACGAAAGTATATGTGTTAGATAAATCGTAGTAGGAGTAAAAAGAAGGTATTGTGTTATTACGGAAAGTAAGGTATAACTACTAGTAACTTCATAATTGGCCACAGGGAGCGAAAGCTGAGAAAGGTTAAAGCCCGGCCCTCAAAACCTGATCTGGATAATACCGGCGAAAGGGAATAATCTCGTAGCACTACTAGGTGTGTTTTCCTAAAGAGTATGGGGAAGCATGCTTTTTTGTTTATTGACATAATTACGGCGGCACGGGGTATGCCTATTATTACTTGGCGACAATGGAGCTGCTGTTTAGGAACGCTGGACCTGCTATGGTAGTAACCGCTGTGAAGGGAAAGGATCTCTACAGTGGTAAGCTTGAGACCTGGGAAGCTGGAGGAATGTCTATGCAGTATGCTTTTTTCGTGGACTTTGACGGGACCATTACCTTGGAGGATACCTGTGATATGTTACTCATGCGTTACGGTAACTCGAGGCTATGGGGGATAAACGAACAGTGGGAGAACAAAGAAATATCGACGAGGGAATGTATCACGAATTGCTTGGCAGAAATGAGATTGACGCCGGAGGCTATCCATCAGGTGGTGAGGGAAGCGGCAATTGACCCTCATTTTAAAAGCTTTCTTGCCATGACCCAAGAGCAGGGGTATCCGGTGTATATAGTTAGCGATGGTTATGCTCAGATTATCCAAGGCGTGCTGGCAAGGGAGTGTCTGCAGGTGCCTTATTATGCCAATGAGTTGCATTATGATGACCATTATACAGTGTCTTTCCCGCACTTTGCTAAGGAATGTGGTCGCTGTGGTACCTGCAAAACCAGCCTTATTAAACAGCTGGCAAAGCCAGGGGTGCATAGAGTCTATTTGGGGGATGGTACCTCGGATTTTTGTGCCGCGGCTGGCTGTGACACCATTTTTGCCCGAGGAAAGTTGGCACAGTATTGTCGGGCCCAGCAAATCCCGTACCGTGATTTTCAAAGCTTTCAAGAGGTACTCCTGTGGTGGGAGACAGTAACTAAGGGGTAAAATCCACGGTTGGTTTGAGGCACCGTAGCGGGTGCCTTTTTATATTGGATAACAAATATAGTTGGCAGGTAAATAGACATAAGGGGTATAATACGATTATAAAATATAATTAGGAAGGATCGAAACATCTTTTGCGAGAACTAACTTCACCCACCATGGTTAGGGAAATTATACGTACCCATGGCTTCCATGTGCGAAAATCCCTGGGCCAGAATTTTTTGCTGGATGCCAATATTATTGAAAGGATTGTTCAGCAAGCCAATCTAACCGAACAGGATTTAGTCTTTGAAATCGGCCCGGGTCTGGGAGTGTTAACCCGCCGGCTGGCCAAAGATGCCGGCAAGGTCATTGCGGTGGAATTGGATAACCACCTGCTGCCCATTTTAGCAGAAACCTTGGCTGATTATCCCAACGCCGAAGTGGTGCACGGAGATGCTCTAAAAATGGACTTTGATCGGCTGGCTGAGGAACGGACAGAGGGTACGTTTGGGCCTCAGGGTAAAGGTTACAAATTGGTGGCCAATTTGCCTTACTATATTACCACCCCTATTTTAATGCATCTAATCACCCAGGGTTTTCATCTGGATGTCTTGGTTGTCATGATGCAAAGGGAAGTGGCCGAACGTTTACAGGCTTTACCAGGCACTAAAGAATATGGCAGCTTGAGTATCGCGGTGCAGTACTACACCATACCAGAGATTGTATTGAAAGTACCCAAAACTGTTTTTTACCCCGCCCCGGATGTAGAGTCCGCTGTTATTCGACTAACCCGGAGATCCGAGCCCCCGGTACAAGTTACCAGTGAAGAAGGATTTTTTCGGGTGGTTCGGGCGGCCTTTGGTCAGCGGCGTAAAACACTACTCAATTCCCTTACCGGCTCTGGCCTGGCGAGTAAAGAAATCTGGCAAAAAGTTTTGGCCGAAGCAAATATAGATCCCGGCAGACGGGGAGAGACACTTTCCCTCGAAGAATTTGCCACCCTTGCCAATACTTTTATGCAAGCCAAGCTGCCATAGAGTGATCCAGTGAGGGCTAGTGACTTACCCTATTTCCAAGAGGAATAACCCTTTGCACGCGGAGGCAGTTAAATGGATTTTATTAGCCCTTCCCGAGGGAAAATGAGTTTTGAAGAGATGCTGGAAGACATCTTGGCTTATATCAAGGGGCTCCCCTGCTCCTCCTATCGGCTGGTTGTGGGTACAGATTCCCAAGTGCGCCGCGAGACTTGTTTTGTTACCGCGGTTATTGTTCATCGGTTGGGCAAAGGTGCCCGCTATTATTATCGTAAGGAAATACAAAGAAAAATTAAGAGTCTGCGGCAAAAAATATTTCTCGAAACAAGTCTCAGCCTGGAACTGGGGGATAAAATAACGACTTATTTTTCTCGGGGTGGCATAGCAGAGACCCAGGTGGAAATTCACATTGATGTGGGCCAGCAGGGGGAGACGAAAGAGCTAATTCGGGAAGTGGTGGGGATGGTTACTGGCAGTGGTTTTGAGGCTAAAATTAAGCCGGATTCCTTTGCTGCTTCCAGTGTGGCCGACCGCCATACCAAGTAAAATTATTTTTCAGTAACACTCATCAAGAACTACCATATAGTGATAGTATAGGTGGGATGATCCAGTACCCGAAGTGTGCTGAACCCCCGCAAAAGCTCCGTCAAACCGGGGCTTTTTTATATTGGGGTAGCTCTTTTGGCAGACGATTCACAGAAATCCCCCCCTGCTTCATAAGATGAAGCAAATATGAAAGGGGGGTAAAATTGTGCCTAAAATACAGGTGGGTGACATTTGTGTCCGTAAATCCTACGGCCGGGATTTATTCTTTAAGGTCACCAGTATTTATAGTGGTGAAGACGGTAAGGAATATGCAGCCCTTAAAGGTTTGGATATACGATTATTTGCCAGTTCGTTAGTGGATGACCTGGAAAAAATTGATGTGAGGGAAGTGGCTCAGTACTGGACCACGACTTTGAAGAAAAATGCCGAGATTATGGATCGGGTTATGAGAAGACGTGTGGAAGAAAGACATCAAAGACTGAAAAGGTGTACCGATGGCTACTGTATGTTGGGTCGTGGCGGGGGCGAGGAGGCAAAAGAAAAAACCAAGGATTCTGATGTTGAGGGTTTTGATGTGCCCGGTTCGGTACTTCACCTAGATGGAGATAAAGATTATCTGGATCTCTGCATGACGACCTATCGTAATCTTAACATTCCTGCCTTTGGCTATGCCGTTGATGAGGAAGAACAACCTAAAAAGGTTAGAATGCTGCTGGAAAAACACTACCCAGATATTCTTGTACTAACCGGGCATGATGGTTTAGTCAAGGGCGCCAAGGACCTAAGCAACGTCAAGAATTATCACAATACCATTTACTATATGGAAGCGGTGCGGGTGGCTCGCACTTTTGAAAAAAGCCGTGACGATCTGGTGATTTTTGCCGGTGCCTGCCAGTCCTGCTATGAAGCGATTCTAAGTGCCGGTGCTAACTTCGCCAGTTCTCCGAAAAGAGTATTAATCCATGCCTATGACCCAGTTTTTGTGGTAGAAAAAATTGCGTATACATCCATCCACGATCCCATCGCCATCCGAGATATTATTTCCAGTACCATTACGGGGTTTGACGGTATCGGTGGTGTGGAAACCAGGGGTAAGCACCGACTAGGCGTTCCTAGAACAGAATATTAGCACGGTAGTGTCCCTTCCAAAAAATACAGCATATGATGGTCTAGGATTTTTTAGGGAGGGATTTCCTTTATGGATAACTTATTGCGAACACTAGAGAAGGCCAAGTGGCGAATCCTTGGCAGAAAAAATGTGGTGGGTGTCGGTGTTGGCTACAAACAGGTTGCCCTGCAGCGGACTGAGCAACCGGCGATTATCGTTTTTGTTACTAAAAAAGAAGCTTCGGCTAACCTAACCCGGGAACACCTAGTGCCCTTTAAAATTAATGGTGTAGAAACCGATGTTGTTGAAATCGGAGAGGTTCGCATGCTGGAGGAGGCCCGAACCAAATTAGTTAGACCGGCCCAACCGGGCCTTAGCATTGGTCATTACAAAGTAAGTGCGGGAACCTTTGGGGCTGTGGTTAAAGATCGAGCTACTGGCGAGCCGCTCATTTTATCCAATAACCACATTTTGGCAAATGCCACCAGCGGCAAGGACGGTAGATCTGTCATTGGCGATCCCATTTTACAACCGGGAGAATATGACGGTGGTACTAAAAAAGATCGCGTTGCCACTCTGGTACGGTTCATTCCGATCCAAAAGGGAGAGGCACCGGCTACCTGTCCGGTAGCCAACACGGCCGCCCGTCTAGCCAATATGATAGTGCATACCATCCGCCCTAACTATGAACTAAGGTTCTTTAAAAGGGGGGGCGGCAGCAACGTGGTGGATTGTGCAGTGGCTCGCCCGGTGAGTCGAGATATTATTAGCGATGAAATTATTGGTGTCGGCAAGGTTCAGGGAAAAACGAAAGCTAGGCCTGGCATGACGGTATTTAAGAGTGGCCGCACCACGGGTTTTACCAAAGGTGTTGTTTCGGCTGTAGGAGCAACTATGGAAGTAAAATTGGATGATGATAATTCCGCTTATTTTAGTGATCAAGTGGTTACCGATATGAAGTCCCAGGGCGGTGACAGTGGTTCTCTGGTACTCACGGAAGGAAACCGTGCTGTTGGCTTACTCTTTGCTGGTTCCGATAAGGTAACAATTTTTAACCATATCCAAACAGTGCTGGACAAATTGGAGGTTGATTTATAAAATGATAGTAGCAACCCTGAGATCTTTATCTCGGGGTTATTTTTTACCAATGACTGGTATAGCTAACGAAAACTAAGCATTAAACCATAAAATACTATTATCACCTGAATCAGTTAAACATTTTAAAAAATAGCAAGGGTTACGGCTTTTGTCTAAAAACCCATTTTTTTGTATATTTAGGACAGGCTTACAAAAAGCCCAACATGCCGAGTCCCTAATGAGGGTACGGAGGAACCGATTTTGGGGGTGAATCCCCTTATACAACGATCGAGGGTGTTGAGGAGTTTTCAGTTCAACCAAATACTTGGACTTGAAAGTAATGGTATAACCCTTGTTTTTCAGTGCTTAGGTTACAAGCACTGGTTTTCGTAAGGTAAGGGGTAGGGATTTCCTTGCCCGAACCCGACAGCTAACTCCGGAGGCAAAAGGAGAGGAGAAATGCAAATGCAAGTAAGACTTAAGAAAGCTTATGTGTTCCTGGCTACCCTGTTCCTATTATCTGTAGTGGTTCCCTTTGCCGGTTCCCAGCCTGCCCTGGCTGCAGCAGGCGATGATCAAGAGATCGTGTCCTTGATCAATGCAGCCAGAAGCAAAGCCGGAATGGCGCCCTTGACCTATGATGCCAAATTATCTGTGCAGGCAGCCAACAATTTAGATGTTTACCAGCAAACTTGTAAAAGCCCCAGCAGTAGCACCTTGCTACAGATTGCTAAAAACGGTGGCTATACTTCCATGGGTCAAGCCATCATAAGTGGTAATAATGCTACCACGATTGCCCAAAGTCAGATTAAGTATTATGGCAGTCAAACGGTTTTAAACAGCAAATACAACACCATTGGTTTAGTGGTTGCAGAAACTTCTAAAGGAAAGACTTGTTTACAATTGCTGGGTACTAAGCCCCAAACTCAAAAGCCCACTCAACCCCAGCAACCACAAAAACCTCAGCAGCCAGAACAACCTAAACCAGAACAACCTAAACCAGAACAACCTAAACCGGAGCAGCCCAAACCAGAGCAACCTGCTTCCTTGAATGCTATGCAGCAGCAGGTGGTAGATTTAGTGAATGTTGAGCGAGCGAAAGCTGGTTTGAAACCCTTAGAGGCCAAACAAGACCTTACTTCTGTGGCGCAATTAAAGGCCGAGGATATGTATAATAGCAAATACTTTTCTCATACTTCTCCCAATTACGGTTCTCCCTTTGATATGATGCGTAAATATGGCATCAGTTATCGGGCTGCTGGTGAGAACATTGCCATGGGTCAGCGGACTGCGGCTCAGGTAGTGCAGGATTGGATGAATAGTCCTGGTCATAGAGCCAATATTTTAAACACCAACTACACGGAGATTGGTGTGGGAGTTTATCAGAGTTACAATGGTAATGGGTATATTTGGGTGCAAGAATTTGCCCGTAGGTAAGAAATTTTGGACAAATTATAGTACTTGTACCAAGGCAATTTCCGAATAAAAGAAACAGGGGGAAAAATTTCCTCCTGTTTTTTTGCTTTTTCTTAAGGATTGACCACATTTTCAGCACATTTCTCCAGACAATCCAATATATATATTAAGGAGATATTTTGAAAGGAGGCAATGATCGATGGCCATGAGAAAAAGGCCCAAGCCAAAATTTCGGCAGGATAACAGTTCTACCACAACCGCAGCCCTGGAAACTGAAACAATCAGAGTGCCACAGGTAGTCGGTGAAAATACAGAACAGACCATCGTACGCGGCATTATCTCTGTGCCCACAGCCAAACCAGAGCCTGAAGAAATTTTATCCATCGACTCCATCGTAAAACTAAAGAAAATTAACGTTATTCCCAACAAAGTAATTTTTGAAGCAACCCTCCGCGTGGAAGTAATGTATAGTGCCTTTAAGAAAGACCAGTCCGTGCATACCTTCCATGACAAACTTGATTTCACTGATTTCATTGAGGTGGAAGGTGCCCGCCCAGGGATGGATGTAGAGCTTGACTTTGTTGTGGAGGATGTGAGCCTGACCAGAAATCCCAGATGTGATTGGGATGTTGCTGCGGTTGTTCAGGTAACTGCCAGGGTTACCGAGGATCGTGAAGTAAACGCTCTCACGGAATGTCCTCAGGGATTCCAATGTGAAACTGAAAAATTAAACTTAAAGCAAGTGGTGGGCAGCGCTTCTAAGCAAGTCTTGGTTGATGAGGCCTTTGAACTGAGAAAAGAGTTCCCGGGTATTGAAAAATGCAGAAAGTGCATATGTGATGTAGAAATTAAGCACACCAAGCTCCTTAAGAACAAGGTCATCATTGAAGGTGAAGTGGAAATGGAGTGCGCCTATACCGCCTTGAAAGATGACCAATCTGTTCATACCTTTGACCACACCCTCAAATTTAATGATTTTGTGGAAGTCAGGGGCGCTGAACAAGGTATGGAAGTGGACGTAGATGCCATCGTAGAGTCCTGTGAAGTAGATGTTGGACGCGATTGCAAGATGGAACCTACCATCGTAATCCAGTTAAAAGTAAGAGTGCTGGAAGAGCGTTCAGTAGAGGTCATTACCGATATTGAAGGTGCCGATGTTGAGACTGTCAACCTGCAAATTGAAGATCTGGTGGCTCAGGAATGCAAGCAAGTTATAGTGAAGGATGCCAAGGAGCCGCCGTCCCAGAAACCGGACATTGACAAGGTTAAGGAAGTTATCGCTAGTGATGTTATCATCAAGGACATCGATGTCATCAAAGATAAGGTTTTGATGAAGGGTGAAATTGAATTTGAAATTCTCTATACCGCTATGAACAAGGACCAGTCGATGCATATGATTCACCGGAAGGTGCCCTTTAAAACCTTTATTGATGTTCCCGGTGCCCGCCCGGATGACCATGCAGACATTGATGTAGAAGTTGAATGGGCTAACGCTAAGCTAAATGAACACTGCGAGCTAGTGATAGAAGCGGTCCTTAATGTTTGCGCTAGAGTTACCGAGTTGATGGAGCAGCCCGTTGTGGTGGGCTTTACTCCCAGACCTACCACAGCACCGCCCACGACGGCTCCCGAAGCCTGTGTGCCGGGAACCATCTTTAATTATACGATCGTTAAGGGAGATACCCTAAGTAAATTGGCCCAACGTTATGGCACTACCGTGTCGGCCATTATGGCTATTAACCCAGAAATTCAAAACGCCAACCTGCTTACTGTGGGCCAGACCATCAAGATTCCTTGTGAAGCCAAGGGTTAATTATAAATTATTTATAAGGAGGTACAACAATGCCTAACGGTAACGAAAGCGTTGCATTACCATTTGGTGGATGTGTATTGGTTAAGTTGCCCATTGTAATTGCCGATATTGTAGATTCCATTACAGTGGATAACGTCACCTGCCTGGATGAACAGGCTAAGAAAGTGGATCATATCGATGTTAAAGTCGAGGACTTAGAAGCTGATCCTGTATGGAGCGGTCTGATCAGCCCTAGCAACCCGCATTATAGGCCGCCTTGCACCAGCACCAAGGCAACTTTCCATGCCTACGATCCTGAACCTTGTGGGGTCAGACAATTAAGAAGTGTTAATATTCACGGCAATATTCACAAGCAAATTTACTTTGTTAATCGTAATGATGAGGTAAGACACATGGGCGAAGATATTCCTTTCACTTGCAATATTAAGCCTGATCAAGATATCTTCGTCGAAAACTCGGGTAATGTGGACTTTGAGTTTAAAAATGTGGATATTGAAGTAAGTTTCCATTTGCCCCGGGCTACCCGGATTCAGCAGGTAGCTACCGTTAGCTTTACCCTGAAGATTACCGAAGATCAGCAAATCTTCATTCAAACATGTATTCCAAACGGTGGCTTAATTGGCACCCAAGTATTATCCAACACAAGCTTTGAAACCTTTACCGGTTGCACTTTGAGTGAAGGTTGGGGTCAGTCTAACGCAGCAGCAGGGCAACCCGGTAGAAACGGTGGCTATTCCGTTGGTCTGGGTGGCCAATTGCAAAATCCTGGGGGTACGGGAACCCCTTGTAGCGTTAGTGCAGGAGAACAGGCATCTATTTTCCAAAGCATTCCTGCGGCAACCCTGCGCCCAGGTCTTGTTTATGAATTTTGCTTCTGGGTACGGGATAACGTTAACGGCCAAATTGGTGTGATGGAAAATTATAACGTTGAAGCTAGGATTCGCTTCCTGGATGCAAGTGGTCAAACCATTAATTCTGTGAAAACAGAAAGACGTAGTGCTACTCAAATTACCAATGCCTGGTCTCAAGTTTGCTTTACTTCTAACCCTGTTCCCGAAGGAACTACCTCTGGAGTGGTAGAGATTGTATTTATTCCTGAAACGGGGAATACCGCTTTTGTGCTAATCGATGATGCCACGTTAACTGTTAAAAGTGCCACGTAATAAATAATCCACCTTTATTTTACAAAGCCGTCCAAACTCTGGACGGCTTCCCTATTTATACCGTTCAATCCAGGCTGCAGCTTCGGTCACTTATGGATTTACTTCACATATATTATAGTGGTAGCTTTTTTAGCCTATCGAAGGTAAAGTACTTTCCGATAGGCATAGGGTAAACCAAGCTTTCGCCCTGGGGTGGGGTTCTGCAAAAGCTTGGCGGAAGACAAGTTTTTCTAACACTTTCTGGAAGTATAAAAACTCTATTGAAGAAAGTATAAGAAAAGCTAAGGCTTCCGCCTGCATCAAGGACTTGGCGTCAGCCAAGTTTTTCTAAAAATAAAAGGAGGGGAGCAATTTGGAAGAACATCGGGAGGAAATGAGTCCTAGGGAACAAGCCGCATCACAACCGTCTAGTACGCCCTCTGAGACTTTGTCCCAAGGGCTAGATGAGGCTATGTTCAAACTCTTATATTTCCAGGCTCAACAGGGTGCCGACCAAAACAGTACGATGATCATGTTAGCTTTAATGAATCTGCTGGGTATTGTGAACTGCCTCAATAAAATGTTGCCAGAAAAACAAAAAGTACGGGGAACCGAGGATATGGCAACAAAGTTAGCCGATATGTTGGGGGGAGTATCTGGAACAGGGCCAGTTAACGACCAGGGGACGCCAACACCGAGCAGCCAGGGAGGAATCGACCCATCCATGATTGCAGCATTGGCCAGTATGCTAAGACCACCAAACCGTAGCTCCGAAGCACCGCCAGAGAACAAATCGGGTCTAGACCCCGCTTTGATGACCGCCCTTAGTATGATGGGTAATGCTGGTGGTGGTGGTGCCAATCCCGCAGCACTAATGGCCATGTTGGCCAACCTGCTAGGGCCTAAGCGATCGCCCGAAAACCAGCGGCACCGAGAAACTCCAGGGAAAGAAGAAAAGACCGTGGCTCCACCGGAGGAGAAAAGTAAACAAACGCGAGAAAGTTCTAAAAAGGAAGCTGCCCCAGGCCCACGCGGGATGTTAAAATGGGATTCCCGCTTTGGCTCACCAACATCGTCGTTTTAAGGAGGGTGACTCACTTTGTTCGAAAATTTGGGTGGCATGATATCCCAGGTACAAAATATGCAAGAATCCCTTAAAGAGGTAGAGGTCCAAGTGGCTGTGGCTGAAGGTGCGGTTACGGTGACTATGAATGGTGCACAAAATATGGTAGCGGTTACCATTGCCCCGGAGTTACTTCAGGGTGATCTGGAAAATTTAGAAGATGCTGTATTGGCAGGGATTAAACTAGCCCAGCAGGAGAGTAAAGCTAAAGTTCAGGAACAGGTAGCCAAAATGACAGGCATCAATGTTAATAATTTTATGAACATGTTTAACGGTTAAAGGGAGGCGAACAGAATTGCTAGGCAATATGACCAAAATATTTGGCCAATTACAGGGATTACAGCAAACTTTAAAAGATCTTGCGGTGGAAGGGAGTGCCGGTAACGGGTTAGTCAAAGTTTTTGTTAATGGCCAGCAAAATATAGTGTCAGTTCATTTTGACCCCGAGCGCATTCATTCTGTGGAACCCGCTGAGGTAGGCTCACTGGTGGTAGAGGCCTACAATCAAGCTCAGTCTGAAAGTAAAGATAAAACCAAGGAAGTCGTGAGCAAAACCACCGGTCTAAATCTTTCCAACCTTCCGGGAATATTTTAAATAATAGTTTGTGGGGAGTGGTGCAAAAGTACTTTTTTGCGCCACTTCCCTTTTTTGGCATGTCGGAAAGTATAAAACTTCCCGACACGCATAAGGGCAAACAGCCGCAACCCCTTACGACACATTAGCGCTTCATGGTGCACAGCACCTAATCTTGCGAGTGGTAACAATTACATAAATGCTATATTTTTCTTTTTAAGCGTTTTTTAATTATGTTTTCAGGAGTCATGCAAAATTTGTCTTAAAACGTTGTAACACAACGTATCCCTTTCTCATAATTTAATGTAAGAACGGTCCCGGGATATCGTTCACAGATTTAATCATAAGGAGGAATTCCGATGTCCAACGTATTAGAAGGCATTAAGGAAAAATGTTTTGGAGGCGGTGGTAATGTAGGCATTTGTTGCTGTCTGTTACTTGCTCTATTCATCATCGGTGTTGCACTCGTATTTTGTGGCATTCTGCCGGTCCACCTGCTTGGTCTGTATCTGTTCCTGGTTCTAGCCATCTTCTGCGCCTGCTTCTGCTGGTGCTAGCCACCAACAAAGTTTTGTATCCATTATGGGAAAGGGCTACACCCTTGTGTAGCCCTTTCCACCAGGATATTTGAACTGCGAGGGCAGTAAGGGGCAGTTGAGGGAAGGAGTTGATTACCGTGAGTGAAAAATCCAGCAGCCGGCTCGCTAGCAACCTCGAGCAGCTGGTCTCCAGAATGGAAAACATCCATTTCCAGAGGGGCAGTGAAATGGACCAGGTTTCCGGTGTGCTGGGGAATATGGATAAACTGGTAGATGTCCTTGCTCGAATAGAACTGCAGCGTCAGTCTGAACAGCAATTAAACGAAAAACTTGACCGCTTAAGTAAAATCATGGAGAGGGTATCTGAGGAAACTGTACCTACCAGAGATGATGATGTTGCTGTAGAGCAAACCCTGCGAAAAATCATTAAAGGGGTAAAGGTTACCGGTAAAGTGATGGATATTATTGCTGGCAGCCTAGGAGCTATGTTTGACACCATTTCTACCACCGTAAAACAACCTGATCGGCAAAATTTAACCAGATCCAACAATAAAGAAATTGATTTAGCCAGTGTTTTAGCCCCCGTTGGAGCCCTACTGCAGGGATTCCTGGGTGTTGCCTCAGAACAAAGCGATTCCAGCAGTAAGTCGAGCCAGAGCAAGACCAGTAAACCCGAAGATATAGCAGATTAATGCGGCATCGACCAGAGGGGATGAGGCTATGGTCGATAAAGAAAAAAGAGTAAGAATTATTCTTTTTAAAGATCCTTTTCAGCGTGGTGAACTGACTCGGCATCATGCTGGTTTAGTAAAATGGATGAGGGCACAAAAACCCCAAACCCTGCCAGGGATTAATGGTGTAATTTGTACCTTGCCATCAAGTATTTCCGATGAGGAGATACTTTCCACCGGTGGGGTTAAGGCGGTGGAAGAAAACTTTAAAATAAGTCTGGTTCCTTGGGCACCGGTTAAGTTTAAAAATTTATGGTCTAAGTATGAGCAAATCATACCCTGGGGTGTGCAGTATATTGGTTCACATTTGTGTTGGCAGGAAACCAAAGGTCAGGGAGTAAGAGTTGCGGTTATCGACAGTGGAATTGATGGAAACCACCCCAACCTAGGGGATAATCTTAAGGGTGGAGTAAATTTTGTTAACCCAGGTGCCTCCTTTGCGGATGATAACGGTCACGGTACTCATGTTGCCGGCATTATTGCCGCTTCGGACACGGGTACAGGTATCATTGGAGTGGCCCCGGAAGCAGAACTATTTGCTGTGAAGGTTCTGGATAAATGGGGCGAAGGTACGGTGCAGGGTGCCATTAATGCCATTGATTGGTGTCTACGAAACGGTATTCATGTGGTCAATATGAGCTTCGGTACGGATAAATACAGCCGTGCTTTGGAAGAGGCCGTTCGGGTGGCCCACAACCGTGGCTTGTTGATTGTGGCAGCTGCGGGTAATGATGGCGGCCCTGATACGGTGGATTATCCCGCTGTGTTTGACCAGACTATCAGTGTGGCTGCAGTAGATCAGCGAGGAAGGTTGGCTAGTTATAGCAGCAGTGGCCCAGAGGTAGATTTATTGGCACCAGGGAGCAATATTCTCTCTACTTACCGCTGGGGTAGCTTTGTTAGACAAAGTGGCAGTTCCATGGCCACTGCCCATATTTCTGGTGCTGTTGCCTTACTAAAGGCAAAATACCCGAAGGAAGATATTCATAGACTGCGCCGGAGACTTATTTCCGGAGCCAGGAGACCCAAATTTCTGGCTGAGAAAGGGACTGGAGCAGGAATTGCAAGGGTAGATCTTTCATTATAATCTTCCCGGGGGACATATAAAGTGAACAAGGATGGTAGATATCGACCCCGGTCGGAAGCTTGATATCCGGCGGGGGTTGATTGTTGGTGTATAATGGCCCGCTATCTGGTAAAGAATAGGACAGAACATTAGGAGGTGAAAAGTTTGACCGGGCCAAAGATCCAAGACCATCAGAATGAAACGAAAACCTTTAAGCTTGGTGGCTTGCAGGAGGATGGTCGGCACCAGAAGCAAGAAATTGAGACTTATGTCTCTCAAATTGACGGGGTAGATAGTGTATTGGTTAATCTGGAACAAGGAACAGTCACTATAGATTTTGATCCCGGGGCGATTCATCCAGATTATTTGCGAGGGACCCTCAGGTCACTGGGACACGATATACTGCCACAATAATGGAAGCAGGCCAAGGGCCTGCTTTTTCACACACCATCAGAAATATACGACATATATGCCAGCTGAATTTGGCTTCATTAGAAAATAATACTAACCTTACAGTTATTATCAGGATAGAGAAAAACGAAGGTTTACACCAAGTTTTTCTAACGGGAGGTAGCGATGGACGGAAAAATGCTAGCACTCATTATTGCCGCCACATCTGGCCTTACTATGGCTCTGCAGGGAACCCTGAATTCTGCGTTGGGTAAGGTAGTGGGATTGTGGGAGACCACCTTTATTGTTCATGCTGTGGGCACAGTGGTGGTGGGAATTTTGGTTTTTATTTGCCACCTGGGGGCCTGCGATTTGGGGAAATGGATCAGTGCCCCCTGGTATACCTACCTGGGAGGTGTCCTTAGTGTCTTAATTATTTATATGGTGGCCCGGAGTATTCCCGTCGTGGGTGTAGCCCCGGCCACCACGGCCATCATTCTGGGACAAACTCTCACTGCCGCAGCCGTTGATCATTTCGGGCTTTTTGGTGTAGAAAGAATTCCCTTTAGCTGGTACCACGTAGCAGGCACCTTCCTGATGGCCGGAGGGGCGTTTTTGTTGCTGAAAAAGTAATGTTAGCCAATAAATAGTTTTTATTTCTGCTTTGAACTTGATGAAAGTTTAAAGACAATCGAAAATAAACCCCTGCGGTTTGATAACCACAGGGGTGTTTGCTATATGCTTAGAATTATGCACCAATACTCTTGCCCGCACGCTCAGCGTCTACTTCACGGCGGCGAAGAGCCATAAAATCTTTGGTTTCGGCTACAATCACACCGGAGAGACACAGCAGACCAATTAAGTTGGGAATAGCCATGGCTCCGTTTAAGGTATCGGAGATGTTCCAAACTAGGTCTAGTTTCATGATACAGCCACAGAAAGCGACAATCACAAAAGCGGAACGGTAGTAAACAACGGCCTTGCGGCTAAAGATGTATTGAAAGCACTTTTCGCCGTAGTAAGACCAACCAAGAACGGTGGAGTAAGCAAAGAAAATAAGTCCAATACTGACAATGTATTTACCTGCTCCAGGTAAAAATGCTTCAAAAGAGGCAATGGTAAGAGCAGCACCAGAGACTTCACCGGTATACAGACCAGCCATGGCCAGCACAATACCAGTAATGGAGCAAACCACAATGGTGTCCAGGAAAGTACCCGTCATGGAGACCAATGCCTGACGTCCAGGGTGATCTGTTTTGGCAGCGGCGGCTGCAATAGGAGCAGAACCTAAACCGGCTTCGTTAGAAAATACACCGCGGGCCACACCGTAACGAATTACGGTACCCAGGGCACCGCCAGCAACTGCCTGCCCGGAGAAGGCGTCGGTAAGGATTAATTCTAAAGCAGGTCCAAGTTTATCTAGATTCATCAGAATAATGGCCAGCCCGCCTAAAACATAAAAGATGGCCATAAAGGGTACAACAAGACCAGTTACTCGACCGATGCTTTTGATACCACCTAAAATAACCGCACCGGTTAAAATGGCTAAGATGATGCCTGTAATAATAGGACTGATGCCAAAGGTACCTTCCATAGCGAGAGCCACAGAGTTGGTTTGGGTCATGTTGCCGATACCGAAGGAAGCAAAGGCACCAAAGAAAGCAAAGGCCCAAGCCAGCCATTTTAATTTGAGGCCCCGTTCAATGTAATACATGGGACCGCCGGACATTTCACCTTTTTCATCAACTACGCGATATTTTACCGCTAGGATAGCCTCACCATATTTGGTAGCCATACCAAATATGGCGGTAATCCACATCCAGAACACTGCACCGGGGCCCCCAGTAAACACGGCTGTAGCTACCCCAGCAATGTTACCGGTACCAATGGTAGCAGCCAGTGCAGTCATGAGGGCGTGGAAGTGCGAAATATCCCCTTCTGATGATTTGTCCTGCTTATTGGGGGAGAATGCCAACTTCAAGGCATAGGGCAGGGTCCTTATGGGAAGGAACCCCAGGCGTAGGGTTAAAAATACACCAGTTCCTACAAGGAAAACTAGCATATAAGGACCCCAGACAAAATCGTTGACTTTTGAGACAAGAGCAGAAAAATCCAAAATAAGTCCACCTACCTTAATAAAAATGTATTTATATGGGAGATATATATTCGACCGTTCAATTCATAATTCCTGCAAAATTCAAAAAATATTGTATTAATACAATGAACAAATGGTTAATCAGGAGAGACAAAAAGCCCTTGGCCATTAGCTCTGAGCTTCTCGTGCTAATGGTCAAGGGCCACTTGATGTAGTCAACACTCGCTGAATAAACTAGCTGGGTATATAAATGCTTTGCCCTACCTCTAAAACATCAGGATTTGTTAAATTGTTAACGGCCAGTAGAGTATCCAGGGAAACATTATACCTACTGGCGATTTTCCAAAGAGTGTCTCCGGGAACTACGATATGCACGCGATGATCCAGGGGAGGACCACTGCCTGGATTGGTATAGGAGGAAGTACCGGTGGTGTTATAGCCCGGAATGGATAAGACCCGTACCGGAGTGCCCAACGGTACTTGGGGAAATAACTCTTCAACGTTATAGTTTTGCATCCGAATACAGCCCAGAGAAACCCGGTTGCCGATGGAAGCGGGGTTGTTTGTGCCATGAATACCATAGTTACCGCCGGGAATATTTAGGCCCATCCAGCGAGATCCCAAGACACCACCCGGATTCATAAGTTTATTAATAACCTGGTAATCTCCTGCCGGGGTGGGAGTAGCTGCTTTACCCACTGCCACAGGATAGGTTTTGCTTAATTCCCCTCCGAGGTACACTCGTAACTGACGACTTCCGGGGTCGATATGCAGTTCCAGGCCTGCTCGGTACATAGTTAGATTGACCATGTTTTCCCTCCTCTTAGTAGTCTGTTTCTACATACTATGAGTTGGCTTACGCAAAGGGAAACCTTTTAAAAGCAGTATTTTTTATCCTTAGAAAGCAAATAATACTACTATTTAGTTTAACCATTAGCAAAAAGAAGGTTTTTCCAACGGACATAGGGAAATACCGTTCAATGAGCGCTTGCGCGAATTGTGCACCAAAATGCGGGCGCTTTAGCGCCTACATTGCGCATTTTGTGTGCATCGCGCCGCGAGCGTTTTTCTCAAACGCCCTTAAGGGCGTTTGAGAAATTAGGGTTAAAGGAGGAGTTTACATGGGGCTAACCATCAAAGCCCATGGTAAAATAAACTTGACCCTGGATGTCTTATCCCGGCGTCCGGATGGCTATCATGACGTAGAAATGATTATGCAGAGTATAGCGCTGCATGATACATTACGAATAGAAGACCAAGAAGAAGAGATTATGCTTACAGCAGCGGGGCAGCCGGTTAGCATTGATGAGGATAACCTTATTATCAAGGCGGCTCGCCTGTTGCAGCAGCAAACTGGTACACAGCGTGGGGCAAAGATACATTTGCAGAAAGAAATTCCAGTGGCTGCCGGTTTAGCCGGTGGGTCCACCGATGCAGCGGCCACCCTTAGGGGATTGAATGAACTGTGGCAATTGGGTCTAAGTCGGAAGCAACTTATGGAGTTGGGGGTTAGGTTAGGCGCAGATGTTCCCTTTTGTCTGCTGGGAGGCACGGCGATCGCCCGAGGAATTGGCGAGGAGCTTACACCACTCCCTGCGGCACCTAACTTTGGCGTAGTACTGGTAAAGCCAGCCTTTGGGGTGAGTACTGCAGCGGTTTATCGGGGACTAAATGTAGCCAGTCTGAGGCAGCATCCCAGGACTAATTCTATGGTGGATGCCCTAAGGTTCGGTCAATTATCTGCCGTGGCAGATGAATTAGGCAATGTGTTAGAAAGCGTGACCCTGGGTTTGTACCCGGAATTACAGGAGATTAAAGAAACACTTACAGAGGTAGGCTGCCAGGGTGTGCTCATGTCGGGTAGTGGGCCGACGATCTTTGGCTTAACAGAGGATGCCGCAGCAGCGATAAAGCTGGCCCGGCAGCTAGCACTTCCTAACTGTAAGGTGGTAGCCACGGCTATGGTGTAAAAAATTAAGATAGAGAAATAAGCATAGAAAGCAATTAGGGGGCGGAGAGATGACAGAACCAAGATTAGTTCCTATCCAACTGGATGCGTATAAGCCGTTACGAGAGATTGTTTTTGAAACATTAAGAGAGGCGATTCTTTCGGGTAAGCTGGAGCCCGGGGAACGCTTAATGGAAATTCAGTTGGCCGAAGAAATGGGCGTTAGCCGTACACCCGTGAGGGAAGCTATTCGGAAACTGGAGTTAGAAGGCTTTGTGGTCATGATTCCCCGCAAAGGAGCCTATGTGGCAGGAATATCCCAAAAGGATGTCACCGATGTTTTTGAAGTACGGGCAGCCTTGGAGGCCCTGGCCGCGGGGTTGGCTGCGGAACGTGCCACGGATGAAGAGATAGAAAAACTGGACAGATCTCTGCTGGCTTATTCTGAGCAAACGAATAAACAGGATATTGATGGGATTGTTGAGTCGGATACTGGGTTCCACGAGTTACTGTATAAATGTAGTCGAAACGAGCGGTTGCAATCAATGATTACCCTTTTACGAGAGATTATTCAACGGGTAAGAACCGTGTCTCTTTCCCAGCCGGGCAGAAGCAAGGATGCCGTAGAAGAACACAGACAGATTGTGGATGCCATTGCCGAACGAAATGTGGAATTGGCCCAACATCTAGCCCGTGAACATATCTACAATGCAGAAAATAGTATGCTGAATTCCCTTAAGGGGGCATCAATTAAGCATGATTGATGCGCTGGTTTTGGCCGGCAGTCCCAATACGGGAGCATTACAAGAAGTAAGTGCAGAACCTTACGAGGCCCTTATTAGAATTGGCCCATCTCCCATGTTTCTCTATGTCATCGATGCCCTGCAAAATAGCGGACGGGTGAAGCAAATAACGGTTGTGGGGCCGCCGGAACTAAAAAAATACCTGACATCGGAGATTAGCTGGGTGGCTTCGGGCCATACTTTGATGGAAAATCTGCAGCGAGGTAGCTTGCAGATGGAAGACCGTTTTTTGGTAGCAACGGCGGATATTCCGCTGCTAACTCCTGGGGCAGTGAATGGTTTTTTAGAGCTGTGTGGAAATAATGGTGCCGATTTATATTTCCCGCTGATATCCCGGGCTGCGGTGGAGAAAGCATTCCCCGGAGCCCGACGTACCTACGTACAGTTTAAGGAAGGAACCTATACCGGAGGCAATTTGTTTTTAGTGAACCCTGCGGTGGTGGAGCAGTGCCTATCAATGGGTCAGGAATTAGTTACCCTACGTAAAAACCCCCTTGCTCTGGCCCGTCGGGTAGGTTTAATTCCGCTGGTGAAACTTCTGCTGAAGGCTCTTACACTATCGGAAGCTGAAGATCGGGCATCGCGACTATTGGGGATTCAGGGACAGGTAGTGCGTTGCCCTTACCCTGAAGTGGGCATGGATGTGGATAAGCCGATTGATTTAGCAGTGGCTGCTCGCTCCTTAGGGTTTTATAGTGAAACACGAAGGACTTCCTGTAGTTTGAAAAGTGAGACGTAAGTAAATGTTGGTTAATTTTACGATGTAAACGCAAAGGGGCATCTTCATGGCAAAAGGGATTATTACACTGGAAGATATTTTTGAGGCCAGGAAGCGGCTTGTGGGGGTTATCCGGCGCACGCCACTGGAGCCTTCGGAGATATTCAGCCAAATGACTGGCGCACAGATATTTTTTAAGATGGAGAATTTGCAAAAAACAGGATCTTTCAAGTTACGGGGAGCCTATAATAAAATTGCCTCCCTGGATCAAGAGACTCAGAAAAGTGTAGTGGCAGCTTCTGCTGGGAATCATGCCCAGGGAGTGGCCTTAGCTGCCAGTGAGGCAGGTATTGCTGCCACCATTGTCATGCCCGAAGGTGCGCCCATTACTAAAATCGAAAGAACCAAAATCTACGGGGCCAAAGTAGTTCTGGCTGGCCAAGGGTATGATGATGCCTTTTGCCGGGCTCAGGAGATCCAACAGCAGACCGGTGCCGTTTATGTTCATGCCTTTGATGACCCGTTTGTGATTGCCGGGCAAGGAACCATAGGGCTGGAACTGCTGGAAGATTTACCGGATTTGGACGCAGTGATTGTGCCCATTGGGGGTGGGGGGTTAATTTCTGGAGTAGCCTGTGCCATCAAAGAACAGCGACCAGAGGTGCAAATCATTGGGGTAGAGGCTTTGGATGCACCCTGTATGAAAGAAGCCTGCCGTTTAGGAAAAGTTCACGAGCTGGCTTCGGCGCAAACCATTGCCGATGGCATTGCGGTTCGCCGTCCGGGAGATATCACCTTTGAAATGGTACAGACCTATGTAGATCAAATTGTCACGGTGGATGATGAAGAAATTGCCGGGGCCATCCTAATGCTTTTGGAGAATAGCAAACTGGTGGCAGAAGGTGCTGGAGCTGTTGGGATAGCTGCTTTGTTGCATAAGAAGTGTGATCTCCAGGGGAAGAAGGTAGCGGTTGTTATTAGTGGCGGCAATATTGATGTGAATGTGATTTCTATCATTATCGAAAGAGGGCTGGTAAAGGCCGGCCGATATGTAAGATTGCGAACCATTGTTTCTGATAAACCGGGTTCCCTACAAAGGCTTCTTTCCGCCTTGGCTAACTCAGGAGCCAACATTATATCCATTGTACACGACCGCATTAAGCCCAATATCCCCCTAAAACAAGCAGAAGTAGAAATAGCTTTGGAAACCCGCAACAGTCAACACATAGCAGAAATTGTCGAAACATTACAGGGAATGGGATATGTAATTGATATTTTGAAATAAATCTATAAAAATTAAAAGAATGTTTTGAAATAAGCAGGATTTTCCTTTCCGCTGCAGAATTAACTAGGCCAACAGACGTTATGTAGCGGAAGGTGGTGAAAAATATTGCATGTAACAGACGTACGGGTACGGAAGGTGCTGATGGAAGGTAAAATGAAGGCCATCGTATCAGTCACTTTGGATGATGCGTTCGTTATTCACGATGTCAAAGTTGTAGAGGGACAAAACGGACTATTCGTCGCCATGCCCAGCAGAAAAACTCCGGACGGTGAATTCCGAGATATTGCTCACCCCATCAATTCCTTGGCCAGAGAAGTTATCCAGAATGCCGTACTCCAAGCCTATGCGGAAGCCATCTAAAATCCCAATACAGAAAACAGGGAGCGGAATGCTCCCTTTTGTTTTTTCTAAATATTCTATGTATTACTGGGTTTTGTCATGATTTAAAGGAAATTATGCTTTCTTGTGGAAAAAGTACCTTTAGGGAGAAAGACTTTACTTTATTAGGGATATCATATACTTAGAAAATGAAAGGGGGGCACCGGATGGAACTTGCTGCGGTGATTTTGGCAGCGGGCAAAGGGACCCGTATGAAGTCCGCTTTGCCTAAGGTTTTACACCAGGTTTGTGGTCAGCCTATGTTGGGCCATGTCATAAGTGCCGTAATCAAGGCAGGTGCAACCGAAACTGTGGTGGTAGCGGGCTTTGAAGCCCAACAAGTCACCGATTTTGTGGGAAACAGAGCTACTGTAGTCTTGCAGGAGGAGCAGTTGGGAACTGCTCATGCTTTATTGCAGGCCGAAAACAAATTAAATAATTTTTCCGGCGATTTGCTGGTGGTTTGCGGGGATACGCCTCTTTTGAGGGGTCAGACGTTGGCGGATTTAGCCCTTTTCCACAGAAAATCCGGCGCGGCAGCGACCTTACTGACAGCAGAGATGGAAAACCCAACCGGTTATGGCAGGGTGATCCGCAATCAAGGTGGCAGTGTTGACCGTATTGTGGAGCAAAAGGATGCTACCCCCGAGGAACTAGCAGTAAAAGAAATTAACACCGGAGTCTATTGCTTTAAAGTCTCAGGATTGTTTACGGCATTAAAAGAAATATCCCCTGCCAATGCTCAGGGAGAGTATTACCTGACGGATATTATCCAAATTCTTAATCAGAGGGGCCTGATCGTTCAGGCAGTCACTCTCAAGGATGCTCGGGAAGTGCAGGGTATTAATGATCGTAGCCAATTGGCAGAGGCCGCGGAGGTGCTGCGAGGACGAGTAGCCGAGGTGTTAATGGCGCAAGGTGTTACCATCATGGACCCGGCCAATACCTATGTGGATGAGGGGGTTCGGGTAGGCCAAGACAGTATTATTTTACCCTTTACCTTCCTAGAGGGAGAAACAGAGATTGGTAGTCAATGCGTCATCGGTCCAGGTTGCAAAATAAAAAACAGTACCATTGGGGATAGTACAGAAATCCAATACTCAGTGGTATTGGAAAGTCGTATTGGCAACCACACAACGGTTGGACCCTATGCCTATATCCGTCCCGGTACGATGGTGGGAGATCATGCCAAGGTAGGAGATTTTGTTGAAATTAAAAAATCCGTCATCGGTAACGGCAGTAAAATTCCTCACCTGAGTTATGTGGGAGATGCCACCATTGGGGAAGGAGTCAATGTTGGAGCGGGAACCATTACCTGCAACTATGACGGAAAAAATAAATACCAAACCACCTTGGAGAACGGAGCTTTTATTGGCAGCAATACCAATTTAGTAGCTCCGGTCAAAGTGGGAGAGGGTGCAGTTATTGCGGCTGGTTCCACCATTACCAAAGATGTACCCGCCGGTGCCCTGGGAGTAGCGAGAGAAAGACAGACTAATTTAGCGAATTGGGCCAAGAAGAAGGGGTAAAGAAAGCCATTGGCCATTAGCCTTTTGCTTAAAGACGAAATCTAAAAGCCAAAGGCCAATAGCCAAGGGCCGACCTAAAAGGAATACCTAAAAATAGTTTGGAGGTTGTTTCATGTCTTCCGGTAGTAAACGTTTGAAAATCTTTGCAGGGAATGCCAACCCGGAATTGGCTCAAGAAATCTGCCAATACCTTGGTGTGAATATAGGTTCTTCCCAAATTATGCGTTTTAGTGACGGGGAAATTCGGGCCAAGGTGGATGAAAGTGTACGGGGTGCAGATGCCTTTATCATTCAACCCACCTCCACACCGGTAAATGAGCATTTAATGGAACTCTTAATCATGGCTGATGCACTGCGTCGGGCCTCTGCCCGTCGTATCACTGCTGTTATTCCTTATTATGGATATGCCCGGCAGGATCGTAAAACCAGGGCTAGAGATCCCATTACAGCCAAACTGGTAGCCAATATTTTAGTAGCCAGCGGTTGCCGCCGTATGATTACTATGGACTTACACGCGGGACAGATCCAGGGCTTTTTTGATATACCTGTTGACCACCTACCTGGTGGCCCCATTTTAGCAGAGTATTTCCACCAAACCTTAAAGGACGACGTAGTGGTGGTATCACCGGACATTGGTGGGGTAACCCGGGCCCGGGATTTGGCCGAACGCATCGGTGCACCGTTAGCCATTATTGATAAACGCCGTCCCGAGCCTAACGTGGCCGAGGTGACCAACGTTATTGGGGGTATTAAGGGTAAAACGGTCATTATGATTGATGACATTATTGATACTGCGGGGACCATTACCAAAGGGGCTGCCGCTCTGGCAGAACGGGGCGCCAAGGAGATTTACGTCTGCTGCACCCATGCCGTACTCTCGGGGCCTGCTATTCAACGTTTGGAAGAATCCGTGATTAAAGAAGTGGTGGTTACCAACACCATTCCCCTACCACCAGAGAAAATGATCGATAAAATTAAAGTGTTATCTGTAGCACCTTTAATGGGTGAGGCTATTATTCGTATTCATGAAGATTTGTCTGTGAGTAAATTATTCTCCTAGTAATAAACCTACAAGGGGCGTGGCGCAAAACTACTTTTTTGCGTCACGCCCCTACGACGTATCATCAACGTATGGTGCAATAACCCGGGTTATTTACCAGTAGGAACACCAATTGTGATAAAAGTCTACGTTCATTTCACCCTCTGGTTCCTCCGGGGAATAAGACGAACTGTTTACACCGGTTTCCAGCATATCCGGTCGGGCCTCTTCTTGAAAGCTCATGTCATCACCTCCTTCTTGATCAATAGGGTTTAACAAATGTAGATAGGCTATTCGTTTTTATTCAGATGGCGAAAAATTCAAGTTGACAGTCGGCCAATTGCTTGCTAAACTTACATTAATTTCAAGCAACTACAATACAATTTAAAAAGTGCTCTTATCCTGAGAGGTGGAGGGACTGGCCCGATGAAACCCAGCAACCATCCGGTAATGCCGGACTGGTGCTAATTCCTGCAGAAGATAAGCTTCTGACAGATAAGAGGTGTTACGCGACATTTATAATGTCCCCTAACCTCTTCTGCCGAGAAGAGGTTTTTTGTTTTGGGCCAGGGAGCACGAAGGGAGGAACTATAATGGGTGTAGAACGTACTTATGCAGAAATTAATGCCCGTATTAAAGCAGGCAAGGCTGTGGTTCTCACAGCTGAAGAAGTGATTGGTAAGGTTCGGGAGCAGGGACTGACAAAGACCGCTGCCGAAGTCGATGTTGTCACCACAGGAACCTTTGGGCCTATGTGTTCATCGGGTGCTTTTTTGAACTTTGGCCATTCTTCACCACGTATGAGAATGACCAAAGTTTGGCTCAATAATGTACCGGCCTATACCGGTATTGCTGCGGTAGATGCTTATATTGGAGCTACCGAAATTTCTGAAGATGACCCGACCAATAGCAACTTTCCTGGGGAATTTCGCTATGGCGGTGGCCATGTGATAGAAGACTTAGTGGCCGGTAAAGCCATCAAATTAGAGGCAATATCCTATGGTACCGATTGTTACCCGCGTAAGGAAATCGCAACGACCCTTTCCTTGCAAGACCTGAACGAAGCAATTTTATTTAACCCTCGGAATGCTTACCAAAACTACAATTGTGCGGTCAATCTAAGTGACAAAACCATCCATACCTATATGGGGACCCTCAAACCCCATTTGGGTAATGCTAATTATTCTACCTCCGGTCAGCTAAGCCCGCTCATGAAGGACCCAAACTTTGCTACCATTGGCATTGGCACCCGTATTTTCTTGGGTGGCGGCGTTGGCTATGTGGTTTGGAATGGTACGCAGCATTTTCCTGGTTGGCTAAAGGATGAACAGGGTAATGTGGTAGGATCTGCAGGGGGAACCCTTTCGGTACTGGGAGATCTCAAACAAATGAAACCCCAATGGCTAAGGGGGGCTAGCTTCCAGGGATATGGTGCTACTTTGAATGTAGGTTTGGGTATTCCCATTCCCATATTGAATGAGGAAATCCTGCGCTTTGCTGCTTTATCCGATGAAGAACTGCATGCACCGGTGGTGGATTACAGTGAGAATTATCCCAATCGAATTGGTGGAAACCTTGGCTTAGTCAGTTATGCACAACTAAAGTCCGGTAAAATTACCGTGGAGGGTAAAGAAGTGCCGACAGCCCCTCTTTCCAGCTACCCAAAGGCCAGAGAGATTGCTGCTATGCTTAAAGAATGGATTCAAAAGGGCGATTTTCTCTTAGGTGAACCGTCACAGTTGCTTCCCGGCCCCAGTGCCGGCCTTAGTGGTAAAACCCTGGAGATTCGCTAACACATTGTTGTCTGACAAGCAATTTCAGAGCATTTTCAGAAAACGATAATGTTGCAGGCAGAAAAACTAAGCCAAGTTTTTCTAATAAGGAAAGGAGCGGGTCAAATGGCACCCCATAAAATAGTCCTGCGGTTTACCGCCACTACTTCGGACCAACCGATTATCTATCATTTGGTTAAGGATTACGACTTAGTGGTTAATATTGTTAAGGCCAAGATTAACCCTCATCTGGAAGGAACGATGGTTTTAGACCTGATTGGGGAAAAATATGAGGAAGGTATTGAGTACTTGCGTGGCCAGGGGATTACTGTACACCCCCTGACCCAGGAAGTAGTTCGTAACTACGATCGGTGCACCAATTGCGGTGCTTGCACGGGACACTGTCCGGCGGATGCACTGTATATGGAACGACCCTCGATGGAAGTACAATTTAATGGTGACCGTTGTGTGTTATGCCTGCAGTGCGTAAAGATTTGCCCTGTACGGGCCATGGAGGTCAGAATCTAATTGGACTATCTTGAGCGCAGCTACCGTACCTTGCACCACCAGGGAGACTTGATTCATTTTCAGGTGATGATTAAGGAAACCGATCTCGATATCGGAGTACGGCGAGAACGTTTTTCTCCGGAACTGGTAAGCTGGGTGGAAAACTTTATTAAAGAACAGCGGGCGCACTTGGAAGCCTATATTACGAGAGATCCTGACTTTAAGACCACCCTGGTGCCCCATGAGCTTTTAGCAGATGCCCCGGCGATTGCTGTGGAAATGGCTGGGGCAGCCCGCTTGGCCGGGGTTGGCCCTATGGCAGCGGTGGCCGGCACCTTTGCCCAGGTGGTGGGCAAAGCCGTGGTTAAGCGCTCCCGGGACGTGATTATAGAGAATGGCGGCGATATCTTTATGAAATCCGCCCGGCCCCGTAAGGTCGGTATTTTTGCCGGTAATTCGCCCTTTAGTCATAAAATTGCTTTAGAAATTCAGCCCAATCAAACCCCTTTGGGTATTTGCACTTCTTCGGGAACCGTGGGTCACTCCTTAAGTTTTGGTAAATCTGATGCCGTGATTATATTGGCGCCCTCTACTTCACTGGCCGATGCAGTGGCCACAGCGGCCGGAAATTTAGTGCAAAACGAGGAAGATGTGCAAAGGGCCGTAGATTATGCAGCCTCGATTCCCGGCGTCACTGGGGCCATTGTTATCAAAGGTGAAAGACTGGCTGCTTGGGGGCAGGTTAAAATAGTACCACAATAGCCAAGGGCTAATGGCTGGTGTATAATGGAAATAAAACCGAGGCGGTGCTAATCATGAAGAAACCAATTTGTCCCCTTTGTGATGTCGAAATGGGCGTCATTACATCTCCTGAAAGCCAGCAAAGCGAACCTCAGATATTCGCTTTTAACGAATTGGTGCGGAAGGAAGATGGAACCTACGGTGTAAATCCGGACCGGGGTTTGCCAGTGGTAGTTGCTCTCTGTGAGTCCTGCGGTTACCTGATGCCTTTTTCCGCACATAAAATGAATTTAGAATAGCATCATACATAAGCAAGATAATTGAAAGAATTTTGTTATGGCATTTTTAGGAAAACAAGGCTACAATAGAAGAAATACTTGCCGGGTAAGGAGGAAATGTCATGCATTTAACCATTAACGATATCCTAGATGTCGCAATCAAATCCGAAGAAAGCAGTTTCCAGTTCTACAATGAGATGGCTGGCAAAGCAAAAAACGATGAAACCACAAAGGTATTGAAAAAACTGGCCCAGGATGAAAAGGATCACCTGGAGTATCTCCTGTGGCTCAAGTCCGGGGAGCCTATTAATGAACAGGTTTACTTTGACGGTTTTGAGGAAGCGGGAGAATTAAATCCTGCTATGACTCCCAAAGAGGTTTTAGTAGTGGCTGTGGCCAGAGAGGGTGCAGCTGCCAAAATGTATCGCCAGATGGCCGATATCTTTAAAGCTACTCCCGACAAATATTTTGTCTTTGAACGGATGGCCCGGGAGGAAGATCACCACGCTGAAGCGGTGGCCAATATGTTAGAACAGTTTTAGTGGTTTTTCCTGCTAAAAGGATAATCTTAGTGAAAAACTCCTGCCAGTTGATACTGGCAGGAGTTTTTGTCTGGGCTTATGCTGTTTTCTTACGCCACAACTTCCTTGGCCACTTGTAAAGCGTACTCAATATCCTCAGCACACACATCCTTATGGGTGACCATACGAATGGTAGTGGGCCCAGAGGCACCGCATCTGACACCCCGTTCAGAGAGCAACCGGACGACATCGGCAGCCGATTGCCTGCCAATAACCTCAATAACGACAATGTTGGTTTGTACTTTTTCTAAGGCCACCCGTAATCCTGGCAACTGAGATAGGCCTTCCGCCAATCTACGGGCATTGGCATGATCCTCAGCCAATCGATCTATAGAATCTAAGGCCACTAAACCAGCAGCGGCTAAAATTCCTGCCTGCCGCATACCGCCACCTAAAGCTTTGCGATACTTCCTTGCCCGTTCAATAAACTCCTGGGTTCCTACCAGCAGGGAACCAACTGGTGCAGCCAGACCTTTGGAGAGGCAGAACATCAAAGAGTCACAGTGTTCTGCAAATACTTTGACATCTACCCCCAAGCCCACTGCGGCATTAAAAATACGGGCACCGTCTACATGGACCTTAAGTCCCCTGTCCCGGGCAATACTATACATTTCTCTCATGATCTCTGGAGAGAGAATAGTACCACCACCACGGTTAAAGGTGTTTTCCAAGCAAAGTAAGGAAGTATGCGGGAAATGGATATCCTGCAATCGCAAAGACTGTTTTAGTGCTGCGGGTCCATTTTCGCTAAGTAGGCCCGTTACCTGGCGGGTCTGGACTCCTGCCAACAGTGCAGGCCCCCCTACCTCATAGAAGTAAATGTGAGCTTCCGAATCTAAAATGATTTCGTCTCCCCGAGCTGTATGGGTGAGGACAGCAATTTGGTTAGCCATGGTACCTGAGGGAGTAAATAGAGCGGCCTGCTTTCCCAACAAAGAGGCAGCGGTTTCTTCCAGGCGTTTGACCGTAGGGTCTTCCCCGTAAACGTCGTCACCAACCTCTGCTGAAGCCATGGCTTGTCTCATTTCATCCGTAGGCAGTGTAATGGTGTCGCTACGCAGGTCTACAATTCTGATGATGATCAGCTCCTAATGATTTCTCATATTTATTTTCTTCAATTATACTACAGAATATTTGGCAGTAAATTATGTAAAAACCAAAGTCAGAATCCTCAGTCCGGATCAGTAAGCTATAATAGGGGAGGCATTTATATTATTTTAATTGGAGGAACGGTAAATGGCAGCAACAAACGTGAGTACCGTAAAGAATGTTACTGCGGACCCCTCTGCCCTTGGATTACTTGGTCTAGCCATGGTTACCCTGGTGGCGTCTTCTCAGAAGTTGGGATGGACTGAGGGGGTGGCTTTTGTGTTACCCTGGGCTATTTTTTTAGGAGCCTTTGCACAGCTTTTTGCTTCTATTCTTGATTTTAAAAAAGATAATGTGTTTGGAGCCACCGCCTTTGGGGGATATGCGTTTTTTTGGTTTGCAGTGGCTATGTCCTGGATGATCAAACTTGGTATGTTTGGTGAGGTGGCTGCCAAAACTGCAGATGGTCAACAACTTGGTTTTGCCTTTTTAGGGTATCTTATTTTTACTGTTTTTATGACCATTGGTGCCTTGGAAACTCATAAGGTATTATTTATTATTTTCTTGCTAATTGATTTGTTGTTCTTAGGGCTTACCTTAAGCACCTTTGGGATCTTTGAACACGTCTCCCACCAACTGGCAGCCTGGGCTGAATTTTTCATTGCTTTAACGTCTTTTTATGGATGTGGGGCGGCTGTGTTGAACGGCCATTTAGGCAGAGTTTTCTTACCCGTAGGCAAACCCTTTGGGATCCTGAAAAAATAAACCTAGGTGACAATAAGTCTGCTTGATTGCTGTTGTCTTTATAAGGAAAGGAGTGTCACAAAACTATTTTTTTGCGACACTCCCCGGGTACGATAAAAGTGCAAGGATCAACCGCAATTAACGGTTGTATATCTGCACTTATTTTTTATAATAAGAGGAACAAATGGTTCGACGTGGATTTCGCATCCGCAAAAAAGACAGTCGACCATCCCCCCTTATGAACTTGCTCATACGAAACAGCACTTTCTAATCTGGCAAAATGGCTGGTTCCCTTAAGGGAGAGGTGCGCATTGTCATGGAGTCTATTGGAGCATACCACCTGCCAGTGCTTAAATTGCTGCTCTCAATAAATTCCGACGCATTTATTACGCCAGAGTTAGTGCGATCTATTCCGTAACTGTTTTCATTAAAACAGGCCGACATTTTTACTGCCGGCCTGTTTTGCTATGTCTTTTATTTTTGATTTTTTAAAATTTACTTTGAGAAAAATTGCTTTTAACTTCGTTGTATAGAGTGTAGGAGCTTTTACAACGAAAGGGGGGGAACCATGAGGAACAGTGAAAATTATATAAGGCGCTTGAAAAATAGAGAAGAAGCTGCCCTGGAGTTTATCATGGATGAATTTTTTCCTTTGGTGAAGGGTATTGTCAGGCAGGTCTTGCTTCCCCTGGGAAGACGGGAACTGGTAGAGGAATGCATCAGTGATGTTTTCCTGGCTGTTTGGTATAATGCGGAAAAATTCAAAGGGGAAGGCGAAGAAGATTTTCGTAAATGGCTCTGCGCCATCGCTAAATACAAGGCCATTGATTTTTATCGTCGGGAAAGAAAATGTGTTGAAATTCCTGCTTCCGATCAGGAAAGCATGGACATGTTGCCGCCGCAAGCATCGGCTGAGGAGCAGATGCTTTTTAAAGAGAACACAAAGGAGATGAAAGAACTGCTGAACTCCTTTTCTGATACAGATCGCAGCATATTTATTATGAAATTTCTTTGGGGTATGTCTGCAGAAGAGATATCCAGGAAATTGGGACTGACAAAATCCGCGGTAGATAATCGTATTTACAGGAGCAAAAAAGAACTGCTAAAAGGTGTCCCGAGCTTTTAGAGAAGGGGGAATTAGCTAGTGAAAGATATTTATGAATATTTTAATGAAATAAATATTGACCCAAGTGAGTTGGCAGAGGTGGATGAGCTGGAAAAGGAGAGAGTCAAAAAAATGGTAAGAGAAAAGATTGCTAAAACCAGTCAGTCGGCTGAATTGAAGAAAGGGAGAAAAAGCAAGGCCATGGTGGCTGCAGTTGCTATCCTGCTGCTGGTTGGGAGTATCTCCGGTTTTGGTGTGGCTTTTCCTGCTTATGCCAAGGAAGTTCCTGTGGTAGGTGATATCTTCCGGTTTTTAGATGGCGGACGGACGGGAGTTTATGATTTATATCAAGAAAGTGCCTTGGATATTGATATGGTAAAAGCAGATAATGGCATTGAATTGACATTGAACCAAGGGGTCTATGACGGTAGAACCTTAGCCCTGACCTATACCATAAAAACCGAGGAGGATTTGGGCGAAAGTCCGCGGTTGGATAGTGACCTCCATGTTAGGGGAGTCAGTGGAATGTCCGGCAGTATGCAGTTAAAAAGGATCAACCCGGGTGTCTATGTGGGGCAAAGCAATTATAGCTTTGTCAGCGAAGAAGAAACCCGGGAGGCGCTCTCTTTCCGCTGGCATGTTGCTGGTATAACAAAGGATGAAAGAGCAGGGCAAGAAATTAAGACCAAAGCCTGTAATCTGAATTACAGCGTAGCTTTAAAAACGTTGGCCTATAAAGTGGTAACTATTGAGAAAAATCAAGCTAGGGTTCAGAATGTGGCTGTTAGCGTAAGTCGTCTCTCCCTAACCCCAATTAATACCATTCTGTACTACTCGGAGATCAGCCCTAACAATCTGTCCAGAGCGGTGCAGTTGAATTGGCAGATCAAGGACGATTTAGGCAATGTCTATGAGTATGAAGGGAATGGCGGGCAGGGTCAAGTTGGAGATGAAACAACGGAAATGGAATATAGCATCACCTTTAAACCCCTTGATCCTAAAGCGAAAACCCTGTTGATCACACCGACCTTGAAACTGGCTCCTACCCAGGGTGGTGGTGTGACAATTGATGAAACCGGCAAGGAAACCCAGCTGAAGAGCGAAGGGTTGCCGGAGGGGGTCACCGCCGGGGAGTGGACGATGAAACAGATTATCGTAGACCTCAGCGCCGTGAAATAAAACTAGCAGGCTACCTGAAAAAACAATGGGACAGGGATATTGTTTCAGAAAACATAATCCCTGTCCCATTGTTTTGGCAAAAGTCTTATTTAAACTAACCAAGCTACTCTTTTTTACTATCCTGTTCTGATGATTCTGCTGGAGGATTGGTAGAAAGAGTTTCTTCAGCAGCCTCACTAGGGCTGTCCTCTACGGGAACTTCCTCCTCCTGACGTTTTAATGCTTCGGGAGGTAACTCCACCACTTTCACATTATCCTCAATGGGCTGACGGTTTAAGTCTTCGTCTTGGCGGTTTAGATTTTCTGGTTCCACGGTTTCACCTCTATTCTTTCCTTTCATTTTTTCCAGTAGATTTTCTCCTAAATCCATGGTGAAATTGCCTAAATCCTTAGTCCTGCTCTCTAACTCCTCGACAGTTTTGTGGCTAATTTCCTTGGTTTTGCTGCTTAGTTCTTTGGTTATTTGAACGGTATTTTCCCACAGTTGACTGGTACTGTCCTTAAGCTGCTTAACGGTTTCTTGCAGTCCTCCATCACTTTTTACTAAGTTTTCAGCAGCATTGTCCGAGGTGACAATGAGTTCTTTGCCAATGGTTTTAACAAAATTAATATCTAAGAAGGTTTTTCCTTTCATCAAACTGTTTAGTAAAGTACCTGTAACCTCCAGCCCTACGATGTTACCGTTTGTTTCATCCACATAGTATTCATCCACCACACCCAATTGGGCCCCGGTTTCTGCCAATACCTTACAACCAATTACCCCCATTTTATCTTTAAATAGCTTAAGAATATCTGGCAGACTGGCCCCCTTTTCCACCAGAGCACTCTGATCGAGGGTAATGGCGTCTGCGCCTACACTACGCACCTTGCCGTAGGGAGCAAATTTTTGCTCGCTGAACCAACCTTTTTGTTCTATGATCAGGGCGGCAACCTTTTGTCCCACAGGGTCTACCACTAATCCTTTGACAGTTCCCAACTGCTGGCCTTCGGCAAGGCTGATTACTGGCATACCGATAAACTTTTTGCTCTTGCGCACCTTTAAGGCCCCCTTTAGCCCAAGCTTTTTATAACATCTTTATGCCTTGGGCTTGTTTGATATGACCAAAAATAGGGAATAATAGAGGCAGTGAAAAAATTTTCTTATCTTTTATCAGGAGGTTAACCATCATGGCGGATGCAGGTTTGAATGCCAAGCTAAGGGAAGGGCGCACTAAATCTAGTCGTAAGCAGCTTCGTGACAGTGGTGCTGTTCCCGGTGTGATGTACGGGAAGCAGATGGGCAAAGGCTCCATGGCCATATCTGTGGACGCTAAGGAATTAAAACAGATTCTTAGCTCGGTAAGTGGTCGTAATACCTTAATTAAGATGAATGTTGCTGGTAGCAAACAGACGGTTATGGTCAAGAGTCTGCAAATGGACCCATTGCACCATCATATACGGCATGTTGATTTTCAACAGATATCCGAGGATAGCAAAATCCGCACCGTAATACCCATTCATTTGGTGGGAACACCGAAAGGCGTAGCCTTGGGCGGTGTCATTCAACATGATTTGCGCAGTGCAGAAATTGAATGTCTGCCGAGTCAGATTCCCGATGCCATTGAAGTGGATATTTGTGAGATGGAGATTGGTGATGCTATACAGGTAAATGATTTGCAGGTTCCGTCAGGGGTTAAACTTCTGGATCATCCCCACACCACCGTGGTAGGGGTTGCCACGATGAAAGCCCCAGAGCCTGCCGGTCAGCCTGAAGTACCACCAGAGCCCATAGAAGAAGCAAAAGCGAAGACTATCGAGAAAGAATAAGAGAACGTTGCTGCAGCTGTGGGTTGTCCTCAAAGGGCAACCCACAGCCTGTTGGTATGTCCGTGTCAGCCAAGAGAAGCAGGTTAAAAAACAAATTAGATGAGGACCTATGGCTAAAACAACGCCTTTATGGAATAACCGTAGCTAAATGCTGATAATTTTTATTAGCAGGATTCACTATTGCGTCTCAAGGGACAATTGAAGTACAATACCTTCGTTAAGGGAGGTATATGGCATGAAAATAATTGTCGGCCTGGGTAACCCCGGTGCGGAGTATGCCCAAACCAGGCATAATATAGGATTTATGATCGTGGACGGCCTGGCCAAAGAGTTAGGCGTGTCCTTGGATAAAAATCAGCACAAAGCCCGGGTAGGGCAAGCTCATGTGGGTAGGGAAAAGGTGATTTTGGTTAAGCCCCAGACCTATATGAACCTTAGTGGACAGGCAGTGGTGGCCTTAATGAATTGGTACAAATTGTCCCCGGAGGATTTGTTGGTAATTTCTGATGATATGGATTTGCCTATTGGGCACGTAAGAATCCGTAAAAACGGTAGTGCCGGGGGACAGAAAGGGCTCAAGAATATTATTGAACTGCTGGGCACTCAGGAATTCAGCCGTATGCGGGTAGGCATCGGCAGGCCCGAGCATGGGACTGTGGACCACGTATTAGGTAAAATAACCAATGCGGAAGCTGAACAAATGGCCCCCGCCCTGGCCAACGCCATCGAGGCTGTGAAAGTATGGGCCTTGGAAGGAACTGCTGCTGCCATGAATAGGTTTAATACCAAAAAGGAGAAGCAGGATAGGCGAAAGGCTGTTGAAAAGACAGGGACGGTGGCGGGCCAGCCGGAGGAAGAGTAGGCTTTTTGGTTTAAAAATATCACCAATAAAAAGCACGCAAACGTTAGCACAAAATAAAGCCGCTGGTCGACTGCTGACGGCCAATGGAGGTACTTACACTGGTAGACACACTCGCCATGCCCAATCTAACCCTCGTGCTGCTTGCTACACTGCTGGCGGGGGGAACAAGCTGGTTATTGAACGGAAAGATCCGGACTGCGTCAGGGAATCAGGGGAAGGGACTTGTTTTTCTTACCCCTCTGGTAGAGGAAGCAGCGAAGAGCCTGTGGGCGGTGACCCTGGGGGCATCTTTGGTTTGGACACACCTGGGCTTTGGTCTTTTGGAAGGAGTACTGGAGATCAAGCGTCGGGGAAGCCGGGGTATAGCCGCTGGCTGGGTTGCGTTAGCCGCCCATAGTTTGTTTGGTATCATTACCTACAGCGTTACTCGAAGTTGGGGGCTGTTCCCTGCCTTGGCAGTAGCTTATTTGTCTCATGCGGCCTGGAATATGGTAGTGGTTTACTACAGTGGCCGCAAAGGGACTGCTTGACGAAGAAACAATAACTAGGATATAATTTGCCAACGTAGAGACATATACTATATACCAGAAAATCGCCTGGTGGAGAACCGGAGGAATTACAACCCTCCCTAAGATCCTACCAGGCCAATACTGTTTACTCGGGAAAAGAAAAACCGGCCGTCAGCCCTTGGCTATAAAAAACAAAGTCTGCAGATTGATAGAGTTGACATAGTTAGCTAGCAATTGAAAGGTTAGTATTTTAAAAGCCAAAGGCTAATGTCCAAAGACTGGTTAGTAATGATCAATTATGTTAGTTTAACAATAGGAGTGACAATGAAAGGTTTACTAAGACCCCTTGAGTCTACAATTGAATATCAAAAACTGCTGCAGGGACTAGAGAAAGGGTTTGACCAACAACTGGTGTTTGGACTGACCGGTTCCCAGCGTAGCTATCTATTTGCCGGGTTGAGCCATACCCGGCCTTCGGTGTTGGTGGTAACCCCCGGTGAAGCTGAGGCTGCCAACTTGGTGGATGATCTCACGTCCCTGTTACCCGGTGCTTCTATCCAACCCTTTCCGGTATGGCAAATGCTGCCCTACCAGGTGTTAGCTCACAGCAACGAAGTACTGGCCCAACGTTTGCGGGTATTGGAACTTTTGACTGCCGGGGAATCGGTGGTGGTGGTTACTTCGGTGGAGGCTTTGCTGCGTCGCTTATCTCCTCCGGAGGTGTTTCGCCGAGCCAAGATCGGCTTGTCTCTGGGTGAGCGGGTAGATTTGGAAAAATTACGCCGGGATTTTGTGGATCTCGGTTATGAACGGGTAGATTTGGTAGAAAGCCCCGGCCAATTTTCCAGCCGGGGTGGCATCATAGATGTCTATTCTATGACCGCCGCCGCCCCGGTGAGAATCGAATTCTTTGATGATGAAGTGGATTCCATCCGTCATTTTGATGTGGCTACTCAACGATCGCTGGATAAATTGAAACATATTTCAATTACTCCCTGTCGGGAACTGGTAATAACCCAGGAGGCTTGGCAGCGGTGTGAGGAAACCTACCAGACAGAGTATAAGAATCACCTCAAGAAATTGCAACGAACCAGTTCTGTGGATGCTGTACACCAGTTATCTGTACAGGGTGCCATGACCCTGGAGCAAATTAAAAATAAAGCTCCCTTTGGGAGCCAGGAGCAGCTGCAAGCCTACTTTTATGCAGAGCCAGTAAGTTTAGTGGATTATTTTTACGAAAAACCCTTACTGCTGGTGGATGATCCTATTCGCTTTAAAGAAGTGGCGGAGAACATTCTCAAAGAACGAAATGAAACTTACACAGATTTACTGGCCAAGGGCAAAATACTGCCCGGGTATTTTAATAGTTACCTAGACTGGCGACAACTTCTGGCCCCGCTGGAACGAACCCAGGGTATTTATTGTTCCTTTTTGCCCCGACATCCTCAATATTTAACACCACAGAGCGTTGTTAACTTTCCGGCCAAGGCCATGCACAGCTTTTTGGGTCATGCCGAGGTGTTGGCGGATGAAATTCGGCACTGGCGTCGCCGGGGCTACGCGGTGGTCCTATTGGTGTCTGCAGATGAGCGGGCAGCCAATCTATTAAGGCTGCTCAAGGATGCTAAAATTGATGCCTTTCGGGTCAAAGGTCTGGACAATGAGGTGCGGGAAGGGAATGTGGTTATTACCGTAGGCAATTTAGCCAACGGTTTTGAACTCATCTCCGCCCGCTTGGTGGTTATTACCGATGCGGAAATTTTTGGTCAACGAAAAAAGGCCCGGAAACATCGCAGCCGTTCCGATGCTAAAATGGAGCCCTTGGCTGATTTAAAGGCCGGCGATTATGTGGTCCATGTCAACCATGGCATTGGGCGCTACCTGGGCATCATCACCCTGGATATTGGGGGGTTACAAAAGGACTACCTGCAGCTACAGTATGCCGGGGAAGATAAGCTCTACGTTCCCACCGACCAGGTGGGTCTGCTGCAGAAATACTTAGGTGCCGAGGCAGACCATCCTAAGCTATCGCGTTTGGGAGGTACAGAATGGTCTAAGGCCAAAGCCAAAGTGCGGGAAGCCGTTAAGGACATGGCCCAGGAATTGCTGGAGCTGTACGCCTCCCGCCAGACCGTGCAGGGTTATACCTTTTCGCCGGATACGCCGTGGCAAGGTGAATTTGAGGCACTCTTCCCCTACGAAGAAACGCCGGATCAACTGCGAGCTATAACCGAAGTAAAAAGAGATATGGAGAAATTGCAGCCTATGGACCGGCTGCTTTGCGGTGATGTGGGTTATGGCAAAACCGAGGTGGCCCTGCGGGCTGCCTTTAAAGCGGTTATGGATAACAAACAGGCAGCTGTGCTGGTGCCCACTACCATTCTGGCCCAGCAGCATTACAATACCTTCCGGGAGCGTTTTGCTAATTATCCGATACGGATTGAGATGTTGTCCCGTTTTCGTACGCCTAAGGAGCAGCGCCAGGTACTGGCCGGCCTAGCCATTGGTGAAGTGGATATTGTCATTGGGACCCATCGCTTGGTACAGGATGATATTCTCTTTAAAGATTTGGGCTTGCTAGTGGTGGATGAAGAGCAGCGTTTTGGTGTCAGTCATAAGGAAAGATTGAAACAAATGCGCAAGAATGTGGATGTCCTGACTCTGACAGCCACTCCTATTCCTCGTACCCTGCATATGTCATTGGTGGGGGTGCGGGATACCAGTGTGTTGGAAACTCCTCCGGAGGAGCGTTTCCCGGTACAGACCTATGTACTGGAGGAGGATCCAGTGTTAATCCGTGAAGCACTCCGACGGGAAATGAATCGTGGCGGCCAGGTTTATTTTGTTCACAATCGAGTGGTGGATTTGGACCGGCTGGCTGGTTGGCTCCAGAGTTTGGTACCGGAGGCCCGAATTGCTGTGGCCCATGGTCAAATGAAGGAAGATGAACTGGAGCAGATTATGCTGGAATTTATGGATGGGGAATATGACGTGTTGGTTTGTACCACCATCGTGGAGACCGGCCTGGATATTACTAATGTCAATACATTAATTGTTAAAGAAGCCGATCATTTTGGTTTGTCCCAGCTTTATCAATTAAGAGGCAGGGTCGGGAGAACGAATCGTTTAGCCTATGCTTATTTTCTCTTCCGTCGGGATAAAGTGTTAACAGAGGTCAGCGAGCGGCGTTTATCCGCCATCCGCGAGTTTACGGAGTTTGGCTCTGGTTTTAAGATTGCTATGAGAGATTTGGAAATCCGAGGGGCGGGTAATATATTGGGAGCCCAACAGCATGGACATATCGCTGAGGTAGGTTTTGATCTCTACTGTCGTCTGTTGGAGGAAGCAGTGCAGGAAGCTCGGGGAGAGAAAGTGGAACAGGTGGTGGATACCTCGGTAGAGCTGCCGGTGGAAGCCTACATCGCTGATTCCTATGTACCAGACGCCAACCAGAAGGTAGAATTATATCGTCGTTTGGCCGCTATGAAAGAACCAATAGAAGTAGACGATTTGGCGGAAGAATTGGTGGATCGATACGGCGATTTGCCGGAAAGTGTTCAGGCTTTGTTGCAAGTAGCCCAGCTAAAAATTCTGGGTCGGCAGCTTAAAATTAAGAGTATCAGCCGTAATCAGGGAGCCTATCGGTTATTGTTTGCCCCAGAAGCCCCCCTGGATGGAGAAAAGTTGGTAGCAGTAAGTGAAAAATATAAAAATAACGTTAAGTATCATACTTCGGTCGATGGTTTTGAGATGAAACTCCTAAGCAAGGACAAGGGAGAGGTGGGGTTAAGAAAACTGGAGCAGTTAAGGAGCTTTTTGGGCCGGCTGAAATAACTTGCCGGTCCTTCTGGTTACGGTGTATAATTGCACTATTATGCAAAAGGAGGTCTCGGTTAAGTGAAAAAAATAATTTCCCTTGGATTGACCATGCTGCTCGTATTTGCATTATTGAGCGGCTGTGCCAATAATAAGGCCAATGTTGTGGCTACCGTTAATGGTAAGGAAATCTCCCGCACAGAACTGGACAAGCGTGTTAATTTCACCATAGAAAGCTACAAGATGCAAGGACTTGATTTAACCACGAAAGAGAACAGTGCCATGCGTCAGCAGTTGGAGCAAGGTGAGTTGGAAAAACTAATTCAAGATACCCTGTTGTTGCAGGAAGCAGAAAAACAAAAAGTCACCCCTTCTAAGGAAGAAATTGATAATAATATCAAACAAGTTAAAGAGAGCTACGGCAAGGAAGAAGAATTTAAAAAGGCTTTGGAACAGTTTAAGTTAACTGAACAGGACTTCCGGGAATTGGTTGTTGCAGAAGCAGCCAAGAAAAACCTGTATGACAAGGTTACTGCCGATGTGAAAAAGCCCACGGAAGAGGAAATTAGTAAATTTTATAACCAACACAAAGGGGCAGAACCCATTGGTACCCCCGAGCGCTTGGAAGTAAAACATATGTTGTTTGCCATCGACAGCACACAGCAGGGTGTACCCAAGCGCACTGATCAAGAAGCTTTGGCAGCGGCCAAGTTAGCCCTGGCTGAAGTTACCCAAAAGGGCCGTGAATTTGCATCCGTGGCCAGGGAAGTGTCCGATGACCTGGGTACCCGGGAGAATGGTGGCAGCTACACCATTGATAAAGGTGCTGGTACCACCGACCCAGCCTTTGAAAAGGCTGCTGTGGCTTTACAGCCTGGTCAAGTTACCAAGGAGCCTGTAAAGAGTTCTTACGGGTATCATTTAATTAAATTAGAGAAGGTTACTCCGGCTACCCAAAAGCCTTTAGAGGAGGTAAAAGATTTAATTGCCTCTCAATTAGAGGGGGAAGCAAAGCAAGCCAAATTCTCCCAATTCATTAGTGATTTGCAGAAAAATGCTAAGATAGACAACAAATTAGCCCCAAAATCAGGGGATTCGTCAAAAAAATAGCTGTTAACCCAAAACCCGAAAATAAAGTTCAAACGATGGAAAATTATGAATAACACCTTCCCTCCCGTTATATACTATCAATGAAAGTTAATCCGCGTAGATTATGCAGAAAAGGAGGGAAGGAAACCTATATGAAAGCAACGGGTATTGTTCGTCGTATTGACGATTTAGGTCGAGTTGTTATACCAAAAGAAATAAGAAGAACTTTGAGGATTCGTGAAGGTGACCCCCTGGAGATCTTTGTTGACAGGGAAGGTGAGGTCATTCTCAAAAAGTACTCACCTATCGGCGAGCTGGGTGATTTTGCCAAAGAATATGCCGATTCGCTATATGAAGCCCTTGGACACATAGCTTGCATTGCAGATCGGGATACCATCATTGCCGTGGCCGGGGCTCCGAAAAAAGAATTTATCAACAAACCCATTGGCCCTAATGTGGAAAAAGTAATGGAAGATCGCAAAGCTGTTGTTATCAATAATCCTGGTAACGATCCTCACTGTAAGGAGTGCGGCATTACAGAGGACGGCGAATGCAAATATTCTTCAGAGGTCATTGCTCCGATCATTTCCGAAGGCGATCCAATTGGCGCAGTTATCCTGGCCTCCAAGGACCCCGATACGAAAATGGGGGAAATGGAACTTAAGTTGGCCGAAACAGCCGCTGGTTTTCTCGCCAAACAAATGGAACAATAACAAACGAAGAAAATGGGCCGAAAGGCCCCTTTTTTTGTGCTAAAGATATTTTCTTTGGGGTCTTGCTTTTAGCCATTGGCTTTATGGGTGTTTAAAAGGCTAATGGCTAAAGGCCAATGGCCACAATCGTAGAAAGGGAGGAGATAGCGTTGGACAAGTCTATCATTATAGCAGGCCTCGGTCCGGGAGATCCCGGCATGATTCCTCTAAAGGTGTGGGAAGTGCTTTCTTCAGGCAGCCCAGTGTACCTACGGACAGCGGTTCACCCTACGGTGGACTGGCTAAGGGAAAAAGGTATTACGTTTAGTTCCTTTGATCAGCATTATCAGAATGCAGAGACCTTTGAAGAAGTTTATAGGACAATAGCTAATGATTTGGTTGCTGCTGCAGGGCGTGGAACAGTAATTTATGCAGTACCTGGGCACCCCATGGTGGCAGAGGATTCCGTAAGGCTAGTGCTAGATCTAGCCGAGCAAGCAGGCCTGACAACGAAAGTTTTGCCAGCTATGAGCTTTCTAGACGCATTAACAGCCAGTCTAAGGTTAGATCCCTGTAAGGGGTTACATATTGTGGATGCTTTAAGGCTAGATGAGTACCGACCTTACCCTGAGGTGGGCACCGTGGTGACCCAGGTATATGACCGAATTACGGCGGGGGAAACCAAGCTTAACTTGATGGAGTACTACCCCGATGAACATAGGGTTACGGTGGTCCGGGGAGCTGGTATCCCTGGGCAAGAACGGATAGAACAGGTACCTCTTTTTGAGTTAGACCGTTTGACCTGGATTGACCATCTAACCAGTCTTTATATTCCACCTCTGGCTGAAGAGCCTCTTTTGGGAGAGGAAGCCGTTGCTGACCCTGCCGGGGCAGGTGTGGATACCACGTACCAGAGCTCCTATCCACTGGATTCACTGGTGGAAGTGATGGACACCCTGCGGGGGGAAAAGGGCTGTCCCTGGGATAGGGAACAGAGCCACGAGAGTTTAAAACCGTATCTAATAGAGGAAACTTATGAGGTTATTGATGCCTTAGATCAGGGCGAAATGTATAAAATATGTGAAGAATTGGGAGACTTATTACTACAAATCGTATTTCATGCCCAAATTGCCAATGAGAATGGCCACTTTGACATGAATGATGTAGTAGATTCTATTACCGAAAAAATGGTAAGAAGACATCCCCACGTTTTTGGCACTACCCAGGTAGAAAGCAGTCAGGAAGTGTTGATTAACTGGGATAAAATTAAATCCCAGGAACAGGGGGAAGAAAACAAATCTAAATCTTATTTAGCCAATATCCCCAGGGCATTACCAGCCTTATTACGGGCCGAGAAGGTACAGGCAAAGGTCGCCCGAGTAGGTTTTGATTGGCCGGATTATACCGGTGCTTTGGAGAAGGTTCAAGAAGAACTTAAAGAGGTGCTAGAGGCACTGCAAATGGGGAAGGCTGCGGCAGTAAAAGAGGAAGTGGGAGATTTGTTATTTGCCGTGGTCAACTTGGCCAGATTACTAAAGATTCAACCGGAAGATGTCTTAACCAAGACTATTGACAAATTCATTCATAGGTTTCAATATATAGAAGGTCAAGCTAGGCAGAATGGAAGACAACTTTCAGAGTTAACCCTGGAGCAAATGGACCACTGGTGGGAAGAAGCCAAGCGACTTTAACCCCTTAAAAATAAAAAATACAGGAAAAATTTGCTTCTGGGGAGGAAAACCAAATAAAATAGCGAAATACCAAACTTAGTTTATTCTGATTATCGAGGAGGGTCCTTAGTTGAACAAGGCCGAACTGATCTCTGCAGTAGCAGAAAAAACCGAATTGAGTAAGAAAGATGCTGAAAAAGCAGTCTCCGCAGTTCTCAGCAGCATTGAGGAGGCTTTAGCCCAAGGGGACAAAATTCAGCTGGTAGGTTTTGGTACCTTTGAGTCCAAACCCCGTAAGGCTCGTGAAGGTCGTAATCCCCAAACTGGCCAAACCATTCAGATTCCTGCTACCAGAGTACCTGTTTTTAAAGCTGGTAAGATCTTAAAGGATGCTGTGGCCAACCTGCCTGTAGAATAGTATCTATTCTCTGGAGGGTATAGTATCTTGCGACTGGATAAATTTTTGAAGGTATCCAGGGTAATTAAGCGTCGGACCCTGGCAAAAGAAGTTTGTGACAACGGCCATGTGCTGGTGAATAACCGGGTGGCCAAGGCAGGTCTTGAGGTTAAGGTAGGAGACAGAGTGGAAATCAACTTTGGTTCCAGGAAGTTGCTATTTGAAATTCTGGAACTTAAAGAAACGATGCCTGCCAAAGAGGCAGCTAGTCTTTATAAAATGATTGAGCAATAATTTTTGTCAAATTAAGGTATTCCCCCAGGGGAGTACCTTTTTTCATAGCACATATTTTTTGCAGATGGTGAAGACAATAAGATAAACAATGAAAATGGAGGGATCTAGCCTTGAGAAACCGTTGTTTATCTATCTTTACCGTACTTTTAATAGTCTTACTGGTCCTGGCTGGCTGCGCCCAGAAATCAACTAAAAAACCAGAAACCACCGGGCCCAAACAATTGAAGAGTGAACCTACCATCTCTTTATACGACAATAAAACCGGTGAGAAGAAGCAAGTTAAGTTGGAGGAATACATTACCGGCGTAGTGGCCGCGGAAATGGAACCCAGTTGGCCGGTCAATGCTTTAGCGGCACAAGCTATTTTAGCCCGTACCTTTACCATGGAGAATATTGAATCCGGTCGCGTAAAAGAACTACACGGTACGGATGTATCTACCAGTGTGGAAGAATCCCAGGCCTACGATCCTTCTCGTATTAACGACCACGTAAGACAAGCAGTACAAAAGACCAGAGGAGAAGTGATTACCCATAACGGTGCGTATATCAAGGCCTGGTTCTCTGCCAGTAATGGCGGCAAGACTGCCAGTGCCGCTGAGGGTTTGTCCTATACGAAAACACCCACACCCTATATCAAGGACAACATTAATGATCCCATGTCTGTGCAAAACACTCTCCCGGAAATTCAAAAATGGACAGCAGAAATCCCTGGGTCAAAGGTACAAGAGGCAGTGAGAAGTGTTTCCGGTAAAGATCCCGGTCCTTTAACCAGTGCGGCCATTGCGGAAAAAGGGCCATCTGGACGAACCGTTCAATTGAAAATCAATAATGTTACAGTGGGAGGACCGGCTTTCCGTTTGGCTGCAGGTAGCACCGAAATACGCTCCATGTATTTAACCGATGTAACGGTCTCTAATGGCAACTTGGTGCTAACCGGGCAAGGGTATGGTCATGGTGTAGGCATGTCTCAATGGGGTGCCAAAAATATGGCAGAAAAAGGAACCTCCCCAGAGGATATTATAAAGTTTTACTTTAAAGATGTTGAAATAGGTAGATTGTATAAATAGTACCAAGGACGGCTGCAGAGCCGTCCTTTTGGTTTTGTGGGCACATCGACTGTTGGCTTACCAAATAACAAGCCCTCGCGTGCATATTGCTGGCCTGTAGAGCATATATATTACCAGTCTGCTGTGGAACGGAGGGGTATCTGTGGAAGAGTACGGAAAACACGTTTTGAGTATTGATGGGAGAAAAATATTAAAACTCGAAGGTGTTCAGCACGTAGGTAGTTTTGATGAGCAGGAAATTACCCTAGATACCAATATGGGATTCTTGAAATTAAAGGGAGAAGGGATGCATATTACCCATCTCAATTTAGACGAAGGAAGCTTGGTGGTAGAAGGTTTTATTAATGCTTTAGAATATGTAGAGGGACGCTCGGCTAAGGGAGGCAAGGCCCGGGGCAAAGGGTTTATTAATCGAATACTGAAATAAGGATGGTGCAGCCAGTGGTTCCCCTGATAGATCAGTTTTATTACTTTGCTTTTACAGTTTTAATTGGTGTTGTGTCTGGCTTTTGCTATGACCTATATAGGGTTACCAGAGGGACATTAAGGCTGCGTAAGATTGGCACTGCTCTGGGAGATATCTTATTCTGGATTGTGCTCACAGGGGTAGTTTTTACTTTACTCTTAATGAGCAACTGGGGTGAAGTGCGTCTCTACGTATTTTTAGGGTTGGCCCTAGGTGCTGTAATCTATTTAAACGTACTCAGTCGTAGTACAACTTCATTGTTACAGCTTACTTTTAAAACCGTACACAGGCTCTGGAAGCTTTTTATAAAATTATTGGGCAGTATTTGGTGGTTAATTTGTCTACCCTTTCGATTTATCTATCTAGCAGTGGCAGTTCCCCTAGGTTTTGTGGCAGGACTCTTAGGCAAAATTACCCAAAGGCTTTTTGGTAAGCCATTGCGCTCTGCCAAGCGCAGTCTGAGGAGTCGCTTATCGTCGATATTTCCCCTTTTTGAATATAAGGACCATGATTAACAGGACTAAAGTCCTGTTTTCTCGGTTTTTAGGGAAAACTTTTGCACTAACTTCTGCTAAACACCTGGAAATTTTTTGTTTTTGTAGTAAAATTGTAAATGATATGTAATAAGTTTGTACACACCCTGTGGATAATATGTGGATAAGTTGTGGATTTCGCTCGGGGGTTGGACAAGGTGCAGATGGAGATTCGCGGGGCAGAGAAACTCAGTTTCCGAGAGCGACAGGTGGTTACTCTAAAAGAGATGGGTTTTTCTACAGAAAAGATTGCAGCAAAACTAAAGCTTAGCCCCAGCTCCGTGGCTACTTTGTTTAATCGTGCCCGGTCTAAAGGGTATCAGGTTGTTATTGTGATTCCGGGAGAAAGCTTGGGTTTATTCGGTCCCGAGGATGAGGAGGAAGCCTTTGAATGATTTCCACCGGTAAAAATAAAGTAACTGAACTAAAACTACACCGAGAGCATAAAGAAAAGGCTACACGATTGCGCTCGGGTCGCGGCAATAGTAAAATGATGATGTTTATGGTTTTAGCGGTGGTAGGGTATATTGTCTTTTCATTAACCAGCCAATTTAACCGCTTACATTCCATGCAAACAAATGTAGAATCTTTACAAAAGCAAGTAAAAGAAATAGAAACTCGCAATACTGCGTTACGGGAACAAATTAAACAAATTAAGTCCGATGCTTATATTGAACAGGCCGCCAGGGAGCAACTGGGTTTAGTAAAGCCGGGAGAAACCTTGGTAGTACCAACTCAATCTCAGCAAGGAGCAGATGCGAGCAAACAGCAACAAGGAACCGCTGAAGGGTTTGAAGTTAAATATAAGAATATTTATGACTAATCATTTTTGTTGACACTTCAGCTTAATTTACCATATACTCTTATTAAGTATGGTTGGCCAATTAAGGGAGGCAGTTGCAGGTACATGTCGTTGGAACAGGGTAGTATTGTAGAGGGTGTCGTTACCGGAATTACAAATTTTGGTGCATTCGTAGAGCTGCCAGGTGGTCAGACTGGCTTGGTGCACATATCAGAAGTTGCTGCAGTTTATGTAAAGGATATTAATGAATTTTTAAAGGTAAACGACAAAGTAAAAGTAAAAATTATTTCTGTAGACCCCAAGGGTAAAATTGGTCTGTCACTAAAGCAAGCTAATCCCACTGCTTCGGCGGCTAGGGCTCCTCGCAAACCGAGATTTGAGCCTTCCTTCGAAGATAAATTAGCCAAATTTATTAAAGAAAGTGATGAACGGTTGGCCGATCTTAAAAAACATACCGACTCTAAAAGAGGTGGCCGAGGCGGCCCGAAATTCTAAGACGTTGCAATTGAGTAAGCATTCTCTGTTTAAGAGAATGCTTATTTGTATCTCAAGGGCATTCCTTTGGGGTTAATCTTTTATCCATTAGTTTCACATTTTATGAATTAAATAGCTATTTAGGTGAGTTTATAGAAATTATACTAACTAGGCCGGTGGCCAGAATAAGTAACAAGCTTAGTAAAAAGATTAAATGAAGGTTGAGATAAGTTAAGGGAGGTAAGCTATATGCTACTCGCCAGCATCGACATTGGTACGAATTCCACCAGATATCTATTGGCGGAAGTTACTGATTGCACAGTAGAGACGATTAAATCGGGCCTAATCACGACTCGCTTAGGGCAGGGGATTAATGGTGGAGAATTACTGCCCGAGGCCATGGAACGTACAATTATTGCCATTGAACAGTTCCTTACCGAAATAAAGCCCCTGCAGCCTCGGGAACTGCTGGCTGTGGCCACCAGTGCGGTGAGAGATGCTGTGAACCAGGAGGAATTTTTACAACGCGTCCAACAAAGAACCGGGATTACTGTGCAAGTATTGTCCGGGGAGGCAGAGGCAGCAGCTAGTTACCGTGGGGTACTGGCCGGACTGGCGGTGGAAGCAAGCACTACGATGGTGCTGGATGTGGGTGGGGGCAGTACAGAAATGATTTGGCCAGTAGGTCAAGGGATCGAGTTTGTGAGTCTACCGGCAGGCGCAGTACGCATGACCGAGGGGGGACACTCGGAAGAACAGATAAAACAACTGCTGCTCCCCACACTGCAACGGGTTAGGAGTTCGCAAGGCCAAAAACGATCTCTGGTTGCCGTAGGGGGAACGGCCACCACCTTGGCAGCTATGTCATTGGGGTTAGCCAAATACCGCCCGGAATTAGTACACGGACACTATTTGCCCTATGTTGAAGTAGTGCGTTTGTTAGACGTGTTGGAAGCGGCAGGATATGAGGGTAGAAAAAATATTGTCGGCTTGCAGCCTGAACGGGCAGATATTATTATAGCGGGTGCAACCCTGGTTAAGATTGCCTTGGAGGTCTTGCAATTAAAGGGTTTAACGATTTCCGAGAGTGATATTCTACAGGGTTTAGTAGTTACAATGTATCAAAAGTTGTCGAAATAAAAACTGGAATTACCTACCAATAATGACAGGAAATTTCCAATCCCTATACTATAATGGAGCAAAGCGACATAGTAAGGGGTGGAGCGGTTGTTTGATCGTGCTGATATTTATACCTACCACAGGGACAAGCAGGGTTGCCAAAGTAAAAAGCAATCTCGTTTTCGCCAGAGCACACCCACCACGAAAAAAGAATTTGTTAGGCCTAAAAGTTTTTCCATGGCCTGGGTGGGACAAGCGCTGGCTAAAGAAAGCTTAATTCTCTGCCTGGTGGGTTTGTTTTTGGGCAGAGCCATTTTGTTAGGGGAACTATCTCCCTTTGGGGTGAGCTTTGTTTGTGCTGTTACGTGGCTGTTCGGTGCCTTACCCCTGGTGGTACTGTCTACGCTGGTAGGACTGCTGACAGTAACCAGTGGGTCTGCTTGCTGGAGCTCTGGCACGGTGCTAGCTGCGGGCTTTTTAACCATGTTGTCCATTAAGCCTCAAATAAACAGACCTTGGCTGGTGGTGCCGGGGGTAGCGGTAGTAACCACTTTAACGATTAAAGCCATTTTTATCAGCGTGCAGCAGCCCCATCTCTATGCCTATATCACGGCTGGTTTCGAGGCGGTTTTTGCGGGCGTACTGACATTCCTGTTTCTCCAGTGTATGGCACCCTTTGCTCGAGGAGCTGCCCACCGAACTTTATCTGGCGAAGCAATTTTTTGTTTATTGATATTGTTGGCAGGGGTTATTGCAGGTACTGGTGGTCTGGAATACCAATTTATTACCCTAAGAGGGGTTATTAGTCGTTTTATCATTTTACTGGGGGCTTTGCTGGGAGGGGCAGGGATTGCTGCTGCCACTGGTGCGGTGGTGGGTGTGATACCGGGTTTGTCCTTCGTAGTGGCACCCGTGATTATCGGGGCCTATTCCTTTGCCGGAGTACTGGCTGGATCGGTTAAAAATTTTGGCAAACTGGCAGTGGCCGTAGGTTTTTTGCTGGGGAACATTGTTTTAGCTGTTTATATATCTAACTACGGAGATTTAAAAAGTGTGTTGGCAGAAACGGCTCTTGCTACAGTTCTATTCTTACTATTCCCGGCTACTTGGCAGGAGCGGATTAAGGAACACCTGCCTAGAGCCCATGCTGAAGCCCCAATGGTTACAGCTTTGCAGGATAATCGCCTGAGAGAATTAACCGTGGATCGGATTCGTAACTGGGCCTCTATTTTTTCCGAGCTGTCCAAGAGCTTTGAACAGGTTTCTTCTACCGTTCAGCAAAGTCAGGAAGAACATGGATTGCAGCAATTATTCACCGAGGTAAGTAAAAAGGTCTGTGATGGCTGTGCTCTCTACCGCACCTGTTGGGAAAGAGATTTTCACCGCACCTATCAAAATATGTTGGATATGCTATCAACGGTAGAACTGCAGGGGAGGGTTACCATCGATGATTTATCCGATGATCTAAAAAAACGTTGTGCCAGGTTAAAGGAAATGTCTATTACCATCACCTGCCTTTATGAAACCTATAAAGTAAATAACTATTGGCACCAGAGATTGCTGGAGAGTCGTGAGTTGGTTTCCGAGCAATTAAAAGGAGTCTCTCAGATTATGGACAATATGTCCAGCGAATTGGAATTTGATGTGGAGTTGGACGGGGAAATCGATGAGGCTTTACGCCATCAGTTTGACCGATTAGGGATCCCGGTACAGGACGTCTATACCCTGCACAAAGAGGATGGTTTAATGGAAGTAGGTGTGGTGAAACAGGCCTGCCGGGGTGAAATGGCCTGCCGTTTTACCATAGCACCCGTGGTTTCCAAGGTGGTGGGCCGAAGTTTCCATGTAGCCAGTACCAATTGTCAACTGAAGTCTGGGGAAGATATTTGCTCCTTTAAGCTATATCCGGCCTTACGGTATTCTGTGGATGTGGGGGTAGCCAAGATCGGCAAAGATGGTAACAGTGTATGTGGTGACAGTCATGCGATTTTGCAGCTAAAAGAGGGCCGAGTAGCCCTGCTGCTCTCCGATGGTATGGGTTCCGGACCCAAGGCCGCCAGGGAAAGCGGTACCATTATATCTTTGCTGGAGCACTTATTAGAATCTGGTTTTGGGCAAGAATTGGCAGTGAAAACCGTGAATTCTATCATGATGTTACGATCGACTGAAGAAAGTTTTTCTACGGTTGATCTGGCAGTAGTGGATTTGTATACGGGGAGTGGAACCTTTCTTAAAATTGGTGCAGTACCCAGCTACCTGGTGCGGGGACGTCGGGTGGGGACCATTAAAACCTCTGCTTTGCCGGTGGGGGTGGTGGAGAACTTGCAGTTTGTCTCGGTAACCCGCATGTTAGAGGAGGGCGACCTCTTGGTGATGATTAGTGACGGAGTGTTTGATGCACACCGGGGTAGCGATGCCGATCAAGATGAGTGGATGAACAGTATGTTACAGAATCTAGGGAAAATGGGAGCCCAAGAAGCTGCCGATGTAATCTTAGAATTAGCTCAAAATGCCGCCGGTGGACGGATACCCGATGATATGACGATCATAACTGCCCGGTTATTAACAACGCAGCAATAGTCAGGGGATGCAGGGGTGCCGCAAACTACTTTTGCGGCACTTCCTTTTTGCCGTCAGCCATTGGCTGAGGGATAGAAAACCCAAAAGCTAAATTAATTTGCAGGATTTTACTATGCTATGTGGAAAATGATTTCCTAAGACAAATTAAAGGAGATACAGTTTTATGGGGGTGTTGGAGAAGGTTCGTAAAGAATTGGCCCGGTATCCAATGGTAGAGCCGGGACAGTTGGTAATTGTGGGGGTTTCAGGAGGACCTGACTCCATGGCGCTGTTACACATACTGCAGAGTTTGGCACAGGAAATGAAGATATCCCTGTATGTTGCTCACCTCAATCACATGTTCCGGGGTGAGGAGGCACAAGCGGATGCAGACCTTGTTCAAGCGTTTTGTTTTCGCTCTGGAATTCCCTGCCGTGTAGTTAATCGTGATGTTCCCGCCTATGCCCGGGAAAGGCGACTTTCCGCCCAGGTAGCTGCCAGAGAAATACGCTACCAGTTTTTTTATGAGGTTTTACAGGAAACGGGTGGACAGAAACTAGCCCTGGCGCATCATGCCAATGATCAGGCCGAGTCAGTTTTGATGAATCTGTTACGAGGCTCTGGGCTGCGGGGGTTAGGAGGGATAGCTCCTGTTCGCGACGATTGTGTTATTCGACCATTACTCGGCATCCATAGGTTAGAAATAGAAAGTTATTGTCAGGATATGGGTATTCCCTACCGGATCGACAGTTCCAACCTAAAACTTATTTATCGGCGTAATAAACTGCGACATCAATTAATCCCTTTGCTCCAAAAGGAATACTCACCAGGAATTATTGATATTTTAGGACGGCTGGCGGAGCAAGCGCGCAGTGAGGACGAACTATTGGAGCAACTTACCCAGGAAGCCTATGAAAAGGTACTGCAAACAGAGAAAACAAATGAAATTATTCTGGATCGCCAAATACTCTCCCAACAAGCTGTCGCATTAGTGCGCCGGGTGCTGCGCTTGTCTTGGCAAAAAATGCAAGGCACGCGGCGGGAGCTTACCTTTGGCCATATTGAAAATTTGGTACGCAATATGGCAGGAGGCGGACCGGAGAGGGTCTGGGAATTGCCGGAAGGTATTCGGGTGAGGTTATCTTCAGGAGCAGTTACCTTTATGGCTGGGGATACCTTGCAGCGGGAATCTGATCAAATCCACCCCTTGTCCGTACCCGGGAGTGTGATAACGACAGCGGGTCAAAGACTGACGGCAGAAGTCCTGCCTAGAGTAGAATTGGTTCAAGACCCCGAAAAATTACCTTTGCAGGTAGCTGCCCTGGATTTTAGCAAAGTGAAGTTTCCTTTGGTGGTGAGATTTCGGCAAGAGGGGGATGCCATAACTCCCTTTGGTTTGGGCAGAGAGGTAAAGCTTAAAAAATTACTGATTGACCGAAAGATACCCCGGCACCAGAGAGACAACATTCCTCTGGTGGTAGAGCAGCAAACCGGGCGAATCTTATGGGTGGCGGGCGTAAGAATGGCAGATCAAGTAGGAATTACTTCGGAAACCCAAAAACTTATTCTACTTACACTGGAAAATGGGAATAGTAGTAATACACAAATTGATAACAAATAACGGTTGTGGTAAAATATTCATTATCTTGGGGTTTGCAGGGAGGAGTGACATACTTGAATAAGGTTCTCAAAAACCTTAGCATTTACTTGTTAATTGTACTGGTTATTATATTTCTAATCCAGTTTACCGGAGACAAAAAGACAACCATTGTCCCACTGCGTTATGATGAATTTGTTACACAGTTGGAACAAAACAAGATTCAAAGTGTGGAAATGACCACTGATAAAGCCACGAATATTATCAAGGGGAAGCTTAAGGACGGTAAGGAGTTCCAAACCAACGGTCCTATTATGGATGAAACTCTGATTCCCTTATTGAAGGAAAAGAGTGTAAATTACCAACAGATACCACCTCCAGAGCCATCTTGGTGGGCGGGCTTGTTGACGACCATGCTGCCTATACTGATTTTTGTCCTGTTGTTCTTCTTTATGATGCAGCAGAGCCAGGGGGGCGGCAATCGTGTCATGTCCTTTGGGAAGAGTAAGGCCAAGCTACATACGGACGAAAAGAAAAAGGTAACCTTTGAAGATGTGGCCGGAGCTGATGAAGTTAAAGAAGAGCTTACAGAAATTGTAGACTTCCTCAAGAACCCCAAAAAATTTAATGAAATCGGTGCCAAAATTCCCAAGGGGGTACTCCTCTTTGGATCACCGGGTACCGGTAAAACCTTGTTAGCACGGGCTGTGGCCGGTGAAGCGGGAGTTCCGTTTTTCTCCATTTCGGGCTCCGATTTTGTGGAAATGTTTGTGGGGGTAGGTGCCTCCCGGGTTCGTGATTTATTTGAACAAGCCAAGAAAAATGCTCCCTGTATTGTCTTTATTGACGAGATTGATGCTGTAGGACGTCAGCGTGGTGCCGGTTTAGGTGGGGGGCACGACGAACGTGAGCAAACCCTGAACCAATTGCTGGTAGAGATGGATGGCTTTAATCCCAACGAAGGGATCATCATTGTGGCAGCCACCAACCGCCCGGATATTTTAGATCCGGCCTTACTGCGTCCAGGTCGTTTCGATCGGCAAATTGTGGTAGATTCGCCGGATGTCAAGGGTCGGGAAGAAATCCTAAAGGTACATGCCAAGGGGAAACCCCTTGATCTAGATGTTGATTTAGAGGTGTTAGCTCGCCGTACCCCCGGCTTTACCGGAGCGGACTTAGCTAACTTAATGAATGAGGCAGCGCTCTTGGCCGCTCGTTTTGGCAAAAAATCTATCAGTATGCGGGAACTGGAGGACTCTATCGAGAGGGTTATTGCCGGTCCTGAAAAGAAATCCAAGGTTATCTCCGAGAAGGAAAAACGGTTGGTTTCTTATCACGAAGCCGGACACGCTTTGGTAGGTTACCTGTTGCCGAATACGGATCCGGTGCATAAGGTTTCCATCATTCCGAGGGGAAGAGCCGGCGGATACACGCTGCTATTACCCAAGGAAGACCGCTATTATATGACCCGGTCTATGTTACTTGATCAGGTGGTCATGTTGTTAGGGGGGCGCGTGGCAGAAGATGTGGTGCTTAAGGAAATTAGCACCGGAGCCCAAAATGACTTGGAGCGGGCCACTGGCACCATCCGGCGGATGATTATGGAATATGGTATGAGTGATGAACTGGGTCCCCTTACTTTGGGACATAAGCAGGATTCTCCCTTCTTGGGACGGGATATCAACAGGGATCGCAACTACTCCGAGGAAGTGGCCTTTACCATTGACAAGGAAGTCCGCAAGATGATTGATCAATCCTATACCAAGGCCAAAGCCCTGCTGACCGAGCACCGTTCAACTCTAGACAAAATTGCTCAGGTTTTGATGGAGAAAGAAACCATTGAGGCCAATGAATTTGCCGGGCTTATGCAAGAAGCTGGTTTAGAAAAGCCGGTATAGGCCATCAAAGACCACTCAATCAAACGTGGACATCACAGGTTAGACAGAAAAGAAGCGTTTTTGATGTGATTTATTTTCATAAAGAGAGAGGGAAAAATAACATGGAACGTACTTACTTAATGGTCAAGCCTGATGGAGTCCAACGGGGGTTAGTGGGACAAATCATTAGCCGCTTCGAGCAAAGAGGCTATAAAATTGTCGGGCTCAAAATGATGCAAATACCCCGGGAAACAGCTGAAAAGCACTATGGGGAACATGCGGGCAAACCATTTTTTGCGGGTTTGGTAGATTTCATTACCTCTAGTCCGGTTGTGGCTATGGTTGTGGAGGGCAAAGACGTAGTGGCAACAGCTCGTGAGATGATGGGTGCCACCAACCCTTTAAAGGCTGCTCCGGGAACTATTCGAGCCACCTTTGGTGTAGATGTAGGACGTAACATCATCCACGGTTCTGACTCCCTAGAGAGTGCCAACCGTGAAATTGGCATCTTCTTCCGCCCGGAAGAACTGGTAGACTACGGTCGTGCCATTGATACCTGGATTTACGAGTAGGCAGAAAGACTTTATTCTCCAGTTACCATACTGGAGAATTTTGTTTTTCACTTTCAGAAAGTATAAAATTTCTATTGTTGAAAGTATAAGAAAAACTAAGGCTTCCGCCGGCGTCTAAAGACTTGGCGCAAGACAAGTTTTTCTAAAAGCAAATAGGGTCAGACCCCTTTCGCATAGTAGCATGGATAGCTGACCCCCTAAAGGAGGAGGCAACGAAATGAAAGCAGTGCCGAGTGATTTGGAGATTGCCCAAGCCCATCAAATGATCCCCATTATGGAAATTGCCAAGGGTATTGGCTTGGACGAAGATGATATTGACCTCTATGGCAAGTATAAGGCAAAGATTAGCCTAGATGTACTGCGAAAGCACGCGGATAAGCCTCAGGGCAAGCTAATTGATATTACAGCAATTACTCCGACACCCCTTGGTGAAGGGAAAACGGTTACTACCATTGGCTTAAGCCAGGGTTTAGGTAAGATTGGTAAGAAGGTCATTACTGCCCTAAGACAACCTTCTATGGGACCGGTGTTTGGCATTAAGGGCGGCGCTGCTGGTGGTGGCTACTCCCAGGTGGTACCCATGGAGGATATTAATATTCACTTCACCGGGGATATTCATGCTGTAGAGGCTGCCAATAACCTACTGGCAGCTATGATTGATACCTCTATTTTATTGGGTAATCCTTTAAATATTGATCCTATGACGGTGATGTGGAACCGTGTGCTAGATACCAATGATCGGGCCTTACGGGATATCGTCGTTGGTTTGGGAGGGAAGGAGAATGGCTATCCCCGTCAAACCAGCTTTGATATGGCTGTAGCTTCCGAGGTCATGGCAATTTTAGCTTTGGCCGAAAACTTACCGGACTTGCGTCTGCGTCTGGGGCGAATCATTGTGGCCTATACCTATGATGGCAAACCCGTGACAGCAGAGGATTTAAAAGCTGCCGGGGCTATGACTGTGATGATGAAGGAAGCCTTAAAGCCGAACCTGGTACAGACCTTGGAAGGACAAGCCTGCATTATGCACGCTGGACCCTTTGCCAACATTGCCCATGGCAATAACTCCGTACTGGCTGACAAGATTGCCTTAAAATTGGCGGATTATGTGGTTACCGAAAGTGGCTTTGGTTCAGACCTGGGGATGGAGAAATTTATGGATATTAAGTGCCGCCAATCCGGCCTGCGGCCTAACTGTGTGGTTATCACCTGCACCATCCGGGCATTAAAAATGCATGGTGGTTTAGGAAACGTCGTAGCAGGAAAACCCCTGCCTGAAGAATTAACCAGGGAAAATCTACCTGCTCTGGAGAGAGGTTGTGCCAACCTGGCCCATCATATTAAAGTGGCCAGTTATTTTGGTGTACCGGTGGTGGTGTCCATCAACCGCTTCACCCCGGATACTGATGCTGAGGTGGCATTGGTGCGGGAAAAAGCACTGGAAGCTGGCGCGTTGGGGGCTTATCCCATCACGGTGTGGGCCGATGGTGGAGCAGGAGCTGTGGAACTGGCTGAAGCCGTGGTGGCTGCCTGCGAGAAACCCGCCGATTTTAAGCTACTCTATCCAGATAACCTGAGCATTAAAGAAAAAATTGAGGTACTGGCCACCAAGGTTTATAATGCTGACGGAGTTGTCTTCGAGCCTTTGGCTGAACGCAAAATTAAGCAGTTTGAGGATTTAGGGCTGGGCCATCTACCCATTTGTATGGCCAAAACCCACCTATCCATTAGCCATGATCCGGCTCGTAAGAATCTTCCGGAAAATTATATTTTCCCCATCCGCGACATTCGTGCCTCGGTGGGGGCAGGGTTCCTGTATCCCCTAGCCGGTGCCATGCGCACCATGCCTGGACTGGGTTCCAAACCTTCGGCTCATCAGGTGGATATTGATGAATACGGACGCACCGTTGGTCTGTTTTAAGTAAATCAGACCAACATGCCGCCTAGCGATACCACGGATAAAAAAACAGCTTAATTTTCAGGGCAGAAAGTATATAAATTTCTGATTTGCCTAAAGGGTAAACTAACCCTGTCAGCGTATAAAAACCGGGCAGAGTCCTAGTATAATATAATTGTACTAATGATAACTGTTTTGGTAAAATATGAGTAAAAAGGAGTGTTATCATGGCACCTAAGAAGATTGCACTTTTTGTCGAGGATAATTATAACGATCTGGAGTTTTGGTATCCCTATTACCGGATGAAGGAAGAGGGTTATCAAGTTTCAATTATTGGTACCGGTAATAGAGAAAAGTTTACCAGTAAACAGGGATTAGTCGCTCAAATCAATCTTTCCTCCAGCCAAGTGAACACAGCAGAGTTTGACGCAGTCATTATCCCCGGCGGTTATGCACCGGATAAAATGCGGATAGACCAGGATATGCTGCGGATTGTCAGGGAAATGAATGGGGCCGGCAAGGTAGTGGCATCAATCTGCCATGCTGGCTGGGTATTGGTTTCTGCCGGAGTATTAAAGGGTAAACAGGCGACAGCTTGTATTATGATTAAAGATGATTTGGTTAATGCAGGGGCAGCATATCTCGATCAAGAAGTGGTGGTTGACGGGAATATTATTACCTCCCGTGTACCCGATGACCTACCGGCCTTTTGCCGGGAGATTCTAAAAAACCTTAAATAAAATAGGACTCTGTCTTGATGACAGGGATAGGGGGAACATCATTGTCTCAACAAAACATTACCATTACTCTGCCGCCAATACTGATTGAAATGTTAGAAAGTGAGGCGGCCAGGCAGAATAAAGATATGTCGGAAACCCTGCGGGGAATCCTAATCTCCTATTTTAATCAGAGGAGTTTAGAAGATAACATCAATAAAAGCGTCTTTTCTATGGATTAATTGAAAACGGGAATGTCGCAAAACTACCTTTTGCGACATTCCCGTTTCTTTGGGCTATTTTCTAGAGCTTCAAAATCCGTGCGGCGTTCTGGTACATAACCTTTTCCCGTACCTCATCGGTAAAGGGCAGCTTCTCGTAGCTCTGCAGAGCATCCTTAAAATCTACAAAGGGATGGGCGCTGGCAAAGAGTAACTTGTCGCTAATGATGGTGTTAGCTCCCTGTACATAAGCTTCGGCCATGGGGAAGAATTCATATTCGGACATATCGAAATACACATTAGCGTTTCTTTGGGCTACGGTAATCATTTCATTAACCCAAGGATAAGCACCGTGGCTAACAACGATGGTTAGTTCAGGAAAATCCCTGGCCACAAAATCAATATAACGGGGTGCTACGTGATCGATAACAGCCTCAGGCACCAGGGAAGCAGGGCCGGTGGTAATGACAATGGGGATGTCTAATTCACAGCACTTGGCGTAAATGGGGTAATACTTGGCATCGTTGACATAAATTTTCGCTAGGTAGGGGTCAATAGAGGCACCCTTTAAACCCAGTTCATTTACAGAGCGGTTAAGTTCCCTGACAGCGGCCATCCCTTTGTGGGGATCGAGCCCGGCAAAGCCGATAAACTTATTGGGATACTTATTGACAAAAGCTGCCACACCATCGTTACTGCCTTTCCATTGATAGGTTGTTTCTGCGTCCCGGCCCAGAATAACAGCCTTCTCCACTTGGTGTTGATTTAATTCTTCAACGATTTCTTCCAGAGGTTGGGTTTTTTTGGCAGAAAAATTAATGGAATCGCATAGGGCCTTAAACATTTTGCTTTCTCCGATGGCCATCACGTCCGGGGTATTGGGTCTAAATCTAAAATCAATTACCTTCATAATGTCGCGTCCTCTCCTGTTATGTGTGTGTTTCATGGAATAACCCAGTATATTGCAAGGAATGTGCCAGCCTGCTAATGCTGGAAAGGGCAAGGTTCTCCACAAGCGTCCAAGAGACACTGTTGCTATTTTGCAACAGTGTCTCTTGGACGACATCTTTGGATAGCTAACTTTTTTATGGAGATTGATAGATACATGAGAAAAAAGGTTACGTCTTTGATGCAGCGGAAGCCTTAGTTTTTCTTATGTTTTCGTTAATAGAATTTTTATACTTTCTGAAAGTGCCAAAAAACGTTGCAATCCCGCAACTATTATGTGCGGGATTGCAACGTTTTAGATTAATTCGTATTTTTTTAGTTTTCTAAAGACAGTAGAGCGATCAACCTTTAAGGCACTGGCGACCTTGGCTAAGCTACCGTGTTTTTCTAAGGCGTTTTTCAAGAATTCCTTCTCAAACTGACTCATGACGTCCCCCAGGGACTGATCTTCCGCCTGGTGTTGAAATGGTAGCACCTCTAGTAGCTCTTCTTTATGCAGCAAATAGTTTGGCAGATCCCTCACACCAAGGGAGGAATTTTCCTGGGTGACGACCAACCCCTGAATCAAATTTTCCATTTCCCGGATGTTTCCGGGCCAGCTATATCGCTGTAGGGTGTTTTTAGCTTCTGGTGTAAGATCAAGGTTCTTTTTGTATTTGGTGTTAAACTTCTCTAAAAAGAAATTTAAGAGGGGAATAATCTCTTCCTGACGTTCCCTAAGCGGCGGGAGGTCCAAGACGGCCACCCGCAGCCGGTAATAGAGATCACTTCGGAAGATTCCTTCCTTTACTGCTTGTTCTAACCTTCGATTGGTGGCAGCAATAAAGCGAACATCCACCTTCTTTACTTTGGTGGAACCTAGTCGCATGACTTCCTGGTCCTGCAAAACCCGTAACAGTTTAGCCTGCATAGACAGTGGAAGCTCACCGATTTCATCTAAAAATAAGGTTCCTTTGTCGGCCATTTCGAAATATCCCGGCTTACCTTTGGTGCTGGCACCGGAAAAGGCTCCGGGTTCATATCCAAAGAGCTCAGATTCAATTAAACTTTCGGGAATGGTAGCGCAGTTGATTTTATAAAAAGGCTCGTCTCGGCGGAGGCTATGCTGGTGTATTTGGTTAGCAAAGACATCCTTGCCTACACCGGTTTCACCAAGAATCAGTACGGTACTATCGGTTGCGGCAACCCTTTTCAGCAGATTCATTAGTGTAATCATCTTGGGACTCTCAACAATAGCGTTTTGTAAATTGCGGGTTCTCAAGTAATGAGCTTCACGATGGTATTTTTCAATGAGCTCACTCTGGTAAGAAATTTGCTCCTTCAATTGAGAAAGTAACGTAACATCTCTCACGTAGGTTACCACATAGGCAACTTGGCCCTCCTGGTTAAATACCGGGTGACCGTTTAAGATTAGCTCTCGTCCGGTGCCGGTCCTTTGTAGTGAGGTCTGTGGTTTGCCGGTTTTTACAACACTGGGGTTAATGGCGTAATTAAAGGCACCCTCAGTTTTTAATTCTTTCACATTGCGTCCTAACAAATTTTTCTTTTTCAGGCCGGTTAGCTGCTCGTACCTATCATTGACTCTAACGGTCTTCCCGGTATGATCAGAAATGTAAATACCTTCGTAAAAGACATCTAATATTTTATCAAAGAAAGACTCGATGTTCTGTGCCAAGATAATCCCCTCGCTATGAAAAAATGTTTTCATCCCAGCTTCGATAGATTAAATACATTCTCAAAAATAAACATGTTGTATTTATTTTAACAGAAACTTTGTCACAAATGTGACTAATTACGATGAATTTATTAATTTTAGCTAAGGGATATTACCAAAAGGCACAAATTTGATGCAAAACTGCAATAAACCTGTGCAAAATTGCACAGGCGTTTAATAAGCTAAAAATCAAGGTTTTTAGCTAACATTCGACACGTTATGCTGCAAAAAACAATGCATTATTGCAACAAGTAAAAAGAAGCAGGGCAATGATGTCGGTTAAATACCTATTTTTTTGCAATTGGCATGACACTTGCTATATAAAACACCAAGAAATCGTTTGGGAAAATGCTAACTAACACAAGGGGGTGGCAATAGAGCAGCTTGTATATCATCGAAACCCCAAGAATCAAGGTAAACAAAATGAAAAAAGAATTTTGGTCTTATTCGGTCTTATGCTGTAGTATTTTTCTGGGTCATTAGGTATTAACTAGGCACATGTACAACTTCAAAGTAAAGTAGGAGGGGCAATATGCGAGACAAAACTATGTTACGACGTATTACTGTTGCCAGTTTAATTGGGGCAACCATTGAATGGTACGATTTCTTTCTCTATGGTGTTGTGGCGGGTATCGTTTTCAATAAATTGTATTTTCCATCCGATGATCCCCTAATCTCTACTCTATTGGCTTATGCAACCTTTGCAGTTGGTTTTATTACTCGTCCTCTGGGCGGTATTATCTTTGGACACTTTGGGGACAAGATCGGACGTAAAAGTGTCTTGGTTACCACGTTAATGATTATGGGTATCTCCACCGTATTAATTGGTTTCGTCCCCACTTACAATCAAATTGGTGTGTGGGCCCCCATCTGTCTGCTGATGTTACGTATTTTCCAAGGGATCGGTTTAGGCGGTGAGTGGGGCGGTGCAATACTCATGACCTTTGAATCTGCACCGAAAGAAGAGCGTGGTTTTTATGCTAGTTTACCGCAGATAGGCTTGGCCATTGGTTTAACCCTTGCTTCCGGTGTGGTAGGGCTACTGTCTTTTCTCCTATCTGAGGCCCAGTTTATGGCCTGGGGCTGGCGTGTTGCATTTGTTCTCAGTATCTTCATGGTAGCGGTGGGCATGTACATTCGTTTGAATGTTATGGAGAGCCCAGAATTTCAAAAGGTTAAAGATAGCAAAAAAGAGGTCAAAATTCCCTTTATGGAACTGTGGCGTGGTTATACCGGCAATGTGTTGGCCGGGATGGGTGCCCGGTACGTTGATGGTGTTGTCTTTAATATCTTTGGTGTATTTTCCATTAACTACCTAACCTCAACCTTAGACATTGACCGTACTGAGGCCTTGATGGGGGTTATGGTGGCTGCTTTAGTAATGTGTTTTACCATACCTTATTTTGGTCGCCTGTCGGATCGTGTTGGTAGAGCAAAGCTGTATCTATACGGTAGTTTAATTACTGGTTTCTCGGCTTTCCCGGCCTTTTGGTTAATGACAAACAGCGGTGGTAGCACATTTTTGATCTGGATTTCGATCATCATTCCCTTTGGGATTTTCTACGCTTCGGTATATGGTCCGGAGGCTGCATTGTTTGCCGATTTGTTCGATGCCCGGATTCGCTACACAGGAATTTCTTTTGTGTATCAATTCTCGGGAATTTTTGCCAGTGGTCTGACACCGATTATTGCAACTGCCTTACTCAAAGTAGGCAATGGCAGCTATGTCGGGGTATGCGCCTATGTAGCCTTCTCCGGTGTCATTAGTGCACTTTCCGCTGCCTGGCTGCGTCGTCGTCAAGCAGAGCAAGCCCAGATGACCTCGGAGCAAAATGCTAAGATAGCATAAAAAATTATTATATTCTAAGGAATCAGAAAAAGGAGGAATCTTTTTATGACTACTTGTTGTGTACTAAGCCCCCATGAACAAAGAATTCAGGAAGAAATGCTGGGTAAAGACGATTTTAAAAAGGGTAGAGAAAGAATCTATAAGATCCTGGAAAGTTTCCATACCCAACGCCCCATCATTGATGTAGAGAGAGCCAAGTACTTCACCGAGTCCATGAAACAAACGGAAGGCGAGCCCTTAGTATTAAGATGGTCCAAGGCTCTGCTGCACATTGCCCAAAACATGACTGTTTACATTGATGATAACAATTTGCTGGTAGGTAGAGGTGGTCAGCCCGGTAGATATGGTATGCTGTTCCCTGAATTAGACGGCGATTTTCTGGATGTTGCCATCGAACAACTACCCAGCCGTGTGGAATCTCCCTTTAACATCAGCCAAGCGGATGCTGATATCGTCATTAATGAAATTGCCCCTTACTGGAAGGGTAAAACCTTTCATGAAAAACTAGCAGAAGCTCTGCCGGCAGATACCCTGAAGATGACCTATGATCCCAAGGATCCCTTGAAATCCAGATTTATCGTTAACGAAACGGCCTCTTTCCGTTCCTCCATCCAATGGGTACACGATTATGAAAGAGTTCTCAAAAGAGGTTTTAAAGGTATTAAAGAAGAGGCCCAGGCTAAACTGGCTGCCCTTGACTCCAATAGCCCGGTAGCTAACATGGAGAAGGCACCCTACCTGCAAGCGGTAATTACTGTATGTGATGCCATTGTGCTTTGGGCCAACAGACATGCCAAACTAGCTGCCGAATTGGCTGCTACAGAAGCAGATGCTGTTAGAAAGCAAGAATTACTAGAGATTTCCGAGATTTGCCAGTGGGTACCGGAAAATCCTGCTCGTAACTTCCGTGAAGCCGTACAATCCCAATGGTTTACTCAAATGTTCTCCAGAATAGAACAAAAGACCGGTACCATTATTTCCAACGGTCGTATGGATCAGTATTTCTATCCCTTCTATAAGAAGGATATTGAAGAAGGCCGCCTCACCGAGGAAAAGGCTGTTGAGTTGCTGGAGTGCATGTGGGTAGCCATGGCCCAGTTCATCGACCTCTATGTATCTCCCACCGGTGGTGCCTTTAATGAAGGGTATGCCCACTGGGAAGCTGTAACCATCGGCGGACAGACTCCCGATGGACGTGACGCCACCAATGAATTAAGCTACTTGTTCTTAAAATCCAAGCAGGAGTTCCCCTTGAATTATCCTGACCTGGCTGCTCGGATTCATGCCCGTTCCCCTGAGCGTTACATGCATGAAGTTGCCCTAACCATTAAAGAAGGTTCTGGTTTCCCCAAATTAATCAACGACGAAGAAGTGATTCCCTTGCTGCTTTCCAAGGGTGCTGCTTTCGAAGAAGCCTATGATTATGCAGTATCTGGTTGCTCTGAGGCCAGAATGCCTAACAGAGATACCTTTACCAGCGGTTGCGCCTATGTCAACTTTGCTTCCGCAGTGGAAATGGTGCTGCACAATGGCAAAACCTTGCTCACCGGCGACGAAGTAATTGGTCTGGAAACCGGCGACCCTAGAAATTTCCAAACATGGGAAGAGTTTTGGCAGGCTTACACCGCCCAAACCACCAACTTCTTAAAGCATGCTTTCATCCAAATGCACGTGATTATCAACCTGCGTCCCAAGCATTTTGCTACACCGCTGGGTTCCTCCATGCATGACCTGTGTATGGAACATTGCTTAGACCTGCATACCCCTGTAATTGCTGGTGGTATTGATATGGGTTACTTTGAGCTAATGGGTTATGGTACCGTAGTAGACTCGTTAGTGGCGATTAAAAAGCTGGTCTTTGAAGAGAAGAAATTAACCATGGCTGAAATTATTGAAGCCCTAAAGTGTAACTTCGAAGGCAAAGAAGCCATCAGACAAATGCTGATCAACGCTCCCAAGTATGGTAACAATGATTGCTATGTAGATGCCATTGCCAGAGATGTTGACCAGCAGGCCTTGGAATTTACCCGGAAGTACTCTAAGGAATTGGGCGTGCACCTTGACCTGAGATTGGTGCCCTTTACTTCCCACGTTCCCTTTGGTAAAGTAGTTAGTGCTACTCCCAACGGCAGAAAGGCCTACACACCTCTGGCAGACGGTTCCTCCGCCTCCCACGGTGCAGACGTTAATGGACCCACTGCAGTTCTGTTATCTAACTTCAATTCCAAAAACTATAACTATCGGGAACGGGCTTCCAGACTGTTGAACATTAAGTTCACTCCTTCCTGCGTAGCCGGTGAAGAAGGTACCCAGAAACTTGCTTCCTTTATTAGAACTTGGTGTGACTTGAAACTATGGCATTTGCAGTTTAATATTGTGAATAAAGAAACCTTGTTGAAGGCCAAGAAAGATCCCGATAAGTACCGTGGCCTCATTGTCAGGGTTGCTGGTTACAGTGCCTACTTCTGCGATCTGTCTCCGGATCTCCAGGATGATATCATTGCCAGAACCGAGCACGACACCATCTAGTTAAATAACAAGATTCTAACTGTAAGTCCTGTTTTTTAAGCAGGACTTACAGCCATATTTCAATCAGGAGGCACTATATGATTGAAGCGACGAATGGTATCAATAAAAAAAATGGGATTATCTTTAATATTCAGCGCTACTCGGTGCACGATGGACCAGGCATAAGAAGCATTGTTTTTTTGAAGGGCTGTCCTTTAACCTGCCAGTGGTGTGCCAATCCCGAATCCCAACATAGGCAGCCTGAATTGGCTTATAATGATTATAAATGTATCGGTACGTCAGAATGCCAGTACTGTCTTACAATATGTCCAGCAGGGGCTATTCAGAAAAACCAAGACAAAATTCGAATTGACAGGAAGTTATGCACCAACTGTGATTTGTGTGCAGATAGCTGCCCCTCGAAAGCACTGAATATGTATGGCAAAAGCATGAGTGTCAATGAAGTTTTGGACACGGTGGAGCAAGACAGCATCTTTTACTCTCGATCCGGCGGCGGCATGACCTTAAGTGGTGGGGAACCCCTTTTGCAGGCGGATTTTGCCACTGAGCTTCTCAAGGAAGCAAAGCGCAGAAGAATTAACACCACTATTGAAACCTGTGGTTACGCCGACTGGGAGAAGGTTGAGCAGGTATGTCAGTATGTAGACAATATTTTATTTGATATTAAGAGCATGAATTCTAATAAGCACAAGGAATTCACCGGTGTTCCCAACGAGAAGATTCTGGATAATTTCCAGAGACTTTGCAACCGCTTCCCCAATACGCCAATTACAGTCAGGACTCCAGTTATTCCAGGTTTTAATGATACTGAACAGGATATAGTAGCCATCCTAAATTTTATTAAAGGGATACCGCAGGTTCGTTACGAATTATTAGGATATCACCGTTTGGGAGAACCTAAATATATTTATCTTGGCAAGGACTATCTTCTGAGTGGGGTTAAACCAATGGCGGAAGATCGTCTGGCAGTTTTGAAGAAACTGGTTCAAGAGCATTTAGGTGACAAACACTAAGGAGGCTCAATAATTAATGTTCAAAGTTTTATTTCACGTATCTGATAACGAAACCTGGCCCAAAGCCGTACTAAACGTCCAAAATTTCCTCAAGGATGTGGGGAAGGATGGGGCAGAAATTGAAGTGGTAGCCAATGCTGCGGCAGTGGTCACCTATTATAATCAAGAAAAGGCTGACCTGCTAGATCAAATGAAGCAGCTTTCAGAAACAGGAGTGAAATTTATTGCCTGTAGAAATGCCCTGAATGCCCACCAGTTAGATGAAAATTCCATACCCGGCTTTGTAAAGGTGGTTCCCGGGGGGATCACAGAAATTGTCGCTAAACAAGCCGCAGGGTTTTTGTATATTAAACCTTAGAGCATGATCTTATAGGAATAAAATACAGTCCTTCTATCCGTTATAGGATACCCTATGTCCTATAACGGATAATTTTTATCAAACGCCCCCTCGGTGGTGGGTTCAATTCCCGATTGAGGGGGCGTTTGATAAAACGCTCGCGGCGCGATGCACACAAAATGCGCAATGTAGGCGCTAAAGCGCCCGCATTTTGGTGCACAATTCGCGCAAGCGCTCATTGAAACTAAAGATGGTGATGACAAAATGTATGAATGGATTCTTGCCGGACTAATCGTGTTTGTTGCTTCTATGTCCCAAGCAGCCATTGGTTTTGGTTTTGCTGTGGTGGCGACACCTTTTTTGCTGTTAGTTTTCAATTCCCGAGATGTCATTCAGATGAGTATCATGCTGTCCTTTCTGATAGCCGTCATTTTGACACCAAAGATTAAAGACGAGATTAACGATGATATGCTAAAAAGGCTGATTATTGGTAGCCTACTAGGGATTCCGGTGGGCTTATTCTTTTTTGCCTATGTAAGTTTAAGTGTTTTAAAATTAACTGTCAGTATTGTTATTCTGGCCCTCACCTTTTTTCTGATCTCTAGGTGGTACACAGCGAAGGGAGATTCTTTTGCGGTAGGAGAGGAGCCGGCACCCTTTAGTTCGTCTTTTAAAAAATGGTTGCAGGAGCCAGAGCAACGGAATGAGATTTTAGTTGGTTTATGCGCCGGTACTCTAACCACCAGTGTTGGTATGCCCGGCGTACCCCTGGCGTTGTATTTTGCTATGAATAATACCCCGAAAGGTACAGTAAGAAGCACAACCCTGGCGTTTTTTATTTTTGTTTACATTCTCAGTATGGTTATCCAAGCTCTAACGGTGAAGATTAGTTGGCCAGTGGTGATTGCTTCCAGCTATCTTATTCCGGCAGCGATTGCAGGCGTTTATTTGGGGCATATTTTATTTGATAAAATCGATCAAAAAATGTTTCAGATTATAACTAATGGTATTCTTGTTATTACAGGATTTTACATGTTACTGAAAAGCTTTTAACCGGCTAAAAAGGATAATATTTAGGATACCTTTCGGGAAACAATAAAGACATACTTTTCTCGGAGGTGTACCTATGACTCTTCATAATAAAAGGCATACATTACAATCTGGCGTAATGCACCAACAAGCAGTGACCAATCAAGGGGAACTGGTGAACGGTTCTACAGAAGCCGAGACCAGTCAAAAAGAAATGGCTCCCCGGGGGCACCAGATTAGACACAATCCTATGAAAACTGCTCCCAATACACTGACCAATAAAAACGATGATGATATTGGCATGGGGGAGAAAGGGTAGTAATTGTATAAAAAGGGGAAACTTCTCGTAGATGAGGGGTTTCCCCTTCTTAGTTTGGATAGTTGGCAAGAAATATAAAAAATGTTCAATTTAACATAATGTTAGCAGGAATTTGTTTAAAGCAACAGAATATAATGTTCATATGAACAATAAACAAAATTATTTGAATACGAGTGGGGCTAACAACAATGAGAAAAACAAAAATTGTCTGTACCATTGGACCGGCCAGTGAGCATCCTGAACAAGTAAGAAGACTCCTAGAAGCCGGGATGGATGTAGCAAGACTCAATTTTTCCCACGGTAGCCATGAAGAACACGGACGGCGCATTGCGGTGCTAAGGGATGAAGCTGCGAAAATAGGAAGACATTTAGCCATTGTCCTGGATACTAAGGGACCGGAAATTCGAACCATGAAGGTTCCTGAACAAGGCGCTGCGTTGGCCCAGGGGGACACCTTTGTGTTAGATACCAATCCCGAGCTTGGCTCCCAAGAACGGGTGGGCATCACCTACCCCAATCTGTGGCAAGAGGTTAGCCCTGGGGGACATATCTTAATCGATGATGGTCAAATGGATCTGGAAATCACGGCAGTGGAAAAAGAAAAGATCACGACAGTAGTTTGTAACGGTGGTCTTTTAAAATCTCAAAAAGGGGTCAATGTTCCCGGTGTGTCCATCCAGCTGCCCGCTGTCACTGAAAAAGACATTGCTGATATCAAGTTTGGCATCGTCCAAGGGGTGGATTTTATTGCTGCCTCCTTTACCCGTAAGGCCGCGGATGTTTTGGCGGTGCGCAAGATCGTTGAAGAAGCCGGTGCCGATATCCATATTATCGCTAAAATAGAGAACCAGGAGGGTCTGGAAAACCTTGATGCCATCCTGCAGGTGACAGATGGCCTAATGGTTGCCCGGGGAGATCTTGGGGTAGAGATTCCTGCCGAAGAAGTACCGATTTCCCAAAAAGAGATGATTAACAAATGTAATCTTCTGGGCAAGCCGGTGATTGTTGCCACGCAAATGCTAGACTCCATGATTCGTCAGCCTCGCCCCACCCGGGCAGAGGCAAGTGATGTAGCCAATGCCATCATAGATGGAGCGGATGCCATTATGCTCTCCGGTGAAACCGCCGCCGGTCAGTATCCGGTGGAGGCGGTAAAAATGATGGATAAAATCGCCAGGCGTACAGAAACTATAGTAGCAGACAAAACGAAAGAACGACATCCACAGCTTAATGCAGCAGAGGCTATCAGCCATGCCAGTTGTACCATTGCGGAGGATCTTTTTGCAGCGGCTATTTTAACGCCCACCCACTCCGGTTTAACGGCCCGGATGATTTCTAAATACCGCCCCCATTGCCCCATTGTGGCAGCAACTCCCTATGTTGGGGCGGCACGTAAGCTAGCTCTGCAATGGGGGGTGCAGCCTTTGCTCGTGTCCGAAAGCACGGGCACGGATCAAGTGATGTCGGTGGCTGTTACAGCCGCGTTGCAGCATAACCTGATTAAAACCGGTGATGCCGTGGTCATTACCGCTGGCGTTCCGGCGGGTCAGGTGGGTACCACCAACATGGTCAAGGTGCAAATTGTGGGCAATATCATTACTAAAGGGAGTGGAATTGGTCGTAAATCTTATACTGGAACAGCCCGGGTCATTACTTCCCCGGATAGAGATGCTTTCAACCAGGGAGATGTTTTAGTAGCCAGTGCCATTGATGCGGATTTTATGCCACTGGTTGCACAGGCCGGGGCATTGATTGTGGAAGAGGGTGGGTTAACCTCATCTGCCGCCATAGCCGCCTTGCATTACGGCATTCCAGCCATTGTGGGAGCCCAGGAAGCAATTAAAAATATTCCCCAGGGACAGACGATCACGGTAGATGCTTATGCTGGGATCGTTTATGAGGGAACTGTGACTATTTTTTAAGATATCTTTACGGGTACTAGGAGGATAACCATGAGCGCTGATCGTCAAGAAAAAATACATTCATTATTACAGGAATACGGTCATCTCACGGTTGCCGAGTTGGCCCAGCGTTTTGACGTATCTGAAATGACAATTCGCCGTGATTTAAAGTCCTTGGCTGCTTTGGGGTTGGTGCAGCGTGAGCACGGGCGGGCACTTTACCCCCAAACCTCTTCTTCGGAGGCGCGCTTTTTATCCCGCTTGGGGGAGGCAGAACGTGAAAAAACAGCCATTGGCCGCGTAGCGGCTGAACTTATCGGCGAAGGTGAAACCGTTATCCTGGATGCTGGAACCACCGCCTTAGCGGTAGCTCAGGCCATCAACAAACCCTGTGTGGTCATCACCAACTCGCTACCCATAGCATCGGTGCTGGCCACCGGAGAAGAAGGGATGACCGTTTTGGTGACCGGGGGAGAAGTTCGTGGGGCCACCCAGGCCCTCGTGGGTCCTCTGGCCAGAGCCAGCTTTACAGGCTTCAACGCTGACAAAGTATTTCTGGCTGCCACAGGGGCTAGTCTTGAACGAGGCTTGTCTACCAACAACATGCTGGAGTCAGAAGTAAAGCAGGCTATGTTATTGGCTGCCCGGCAGGTGATTCTGGTGGCCCACAGTGAAAAGTTTCACCAAGTGTATTATCATACCTTTGCTCACTGGGATAAAGTGCATACCGTGGTTACGGATGCTGGTTTGCCGGAGGAGGAACGCCGAGAGCTTGAGAAATTAGGGGTCAAAGTACTAATCGCCTCTATATAATACTGTTGTCAGTAAAGACCCCTTTATAACATAGAGTATTTAATCAATTAATTAAGGAGGAATATCGGATGACAAGAATTGCGATCAATGGTTTTGGGCGTATTGGTAGAAATGTATTGCGGGCTATGCTTAAAAAGGGTTTGCTTACAGTCGGTTCTCCCATAGAAATTGTTGCGGTAAATGACTTAACAGATCCCCAGACTCTGGCGCATTTGCTGAAATACGATTCTGTACATGGTGAGGTAGCAGCGGAGATTGCTTGCACCGAAAATACCATTCTGGTTAATGATGTAGAAGTCAAAGTGTTCGCAGAAACAGATCCTGCTAAACTGCCCTGGGGTCAACTGGGAGTGGATATTGTTATTGAATCCACCGGGCGGTTTAACAAAGGACCGGATGCTGCTAAGCATATCGAGGCCGGTGCTAAAAAAGTAATTATTTCTGCTCCGGCGAAAGAAGTTGATGCCACCATCGTGATGGGTGTTAACGATCATACTTACGATCCAACTAGTCATCAGGTTATTTCCAATGCATCTTGCACGACCAACTGCCTAGCTCCCTTTGCTAAGGTGTTACATGAAAAATTCGGTATTGTCAAAGGTCTGATGACTACCGTTCACTCCTATACCAATGATCAAAGGATCTTAGATTTACCCCACAAGGATCTGCGTCGGGCCCGGGCTGCCGGACAATCCATTATTCCTACCACCACCGGTGCTGCTAAGGCGGTAGCTCTGGTGCTACCGGAGTTAAAGGGTAAACTGAATGGCTTTGCTATGCGGGTTCCGACCCCTAACGTTTCTGTCGTGGATTTGGTTGTTGAGGTAGCCAAACCTACCACGGCGGAAGAAGTTAATACTGCCTTACAGGAAGCAGCAGAAGGCTCCCTCAAGGGTGTTATGGCCTTTAGTATGTTACCCCTGGTGTCCAAAGACTTCAATGGCAATCCTAACTCCTCCATCGTTGACGGCTTGTCCACGATGGTGATTGAGGGGAATATGGTCAAAGTGGTTTCCTGGTACGACAATGAATGGGGTTATTCCAACCGGGTAGTAGATCTGGCTCAGATGCTAGTTGCAAAGGGCTTATAGGAGGAATGAAAGTGACCATCATTAGCGATATTTTTGCCCGGGAAATACTGGACTCACGTGGCAATCCTACCCTGGAAGCCGAAGTTTGGCTGGAAGACGGTACCGTCGGCAGAGCCGCTGTACCCTCCGGAGCCTCCACCGGTGCCTACGAAGCCGTAGAACTGCGGGATGGCGACAAAGGCCGCTACCTGGGTAAAGGCGTTATCCAAGCCGTGGAAAACGTTAACGAAATCATCAGCCCGGAACTCATTGGCATGGACGCTACCGACCAAATTGGCATTGACCAACTCATGATAGAACTAGACGGCACTCCGAACAAAGGAAAACTGGGCGCTAATGCCATCCTGGGAGTCTCCCTGGCCGTAGCCAAAGCGGCTGCCAACTACCTTGGACTGCCCCTCTACCAATACATCGGCGGAGTCAACGCCAAAGAACTGCCGGTACCGATGATGAACATCCTCAACGGCGGAGCCCATGCCGACAACAACGTGGACATCCAAGAATTCATGGTGCTGCCGGTAGGGGCAGACAGCTTCTCCGAAGGCCTACGGATGGGAGCAGAAATCTTCCACAACCTCAAAACAGTCCTCAAAGCCAGAGGCCTGAACACCGCCGTAGGCGATGAAGGAGGCTTTGCGCCTAACCTTAAAAGCAACGAAGAAGCCCTGGCAGTCATTATCGAAGCCATCGAAAAAGCTGGCTACCAGCCGGGCCAAGACGTCCTCCTGGGCCTGGACGTAGCGGCCACCGAAATGTACAAAGACGGCAAATACGAACTGACCGGAGAAGGAGTCACCTACACCTCCGAAGAAATGATCCAATTCTATCAAAAACTGGTAGACAAATACCCCATCATCACCATCGAAGACGGCCTCTCCGAAGACGACTGGGAAGGCTGGGCCAAACTAACAGAAACCCTAGGCAAAAAAATCCAACTGGTGGGGGACGACCTTTTTGTCACCAACACCGAGCGACTCTCCCAGGGTATCAAAAAAAGAGTGGGCAACTCCATCCTCATCAAAGTAAACCAAATTGGCAGC
>NZ_FRAR01000018.1 GCF_900142375.1 Desulforamulus aeronauticus DSM 10349
TTTTGACTTGACCTTATGCATCCATCATCTTCTGTTTAGTTTTCAAAGACCATTTTGCTTTGGCCACTCTCGCGACCGGAATCTTATCTTACCACTATCACTGTTTTGAATCAAGTGGTAATTTTTGCATCACCTTGTGGCGACATTTGTTATATTAACATACATATTAGCATGACGCAAGTGTATTTTTGTTTTTATTTTATTTTATTATTGAAACATAAACATTCTTTAGAAGTAATTAGAAAAACTAAGGCTTGTGCCAAGTCCCTGACGCAGGCACAAGCCTTAGTTTTTCTAATTTACTTCTTCAATAGAATTTTTATACTTTCTGAAAGTGAAATAAAAAGACCGGGATTAATCCCAGTCTATTCCACTATTACTCTCTAATAATTTGTCATCATATACAACAATAGGTTCATTATTGCCATACTTTTTATATACTTCACATTCTTTACACTGTCTTACGTCATTACCCTTTTCGCCTTTGCAGTGGGTTCCTTTTAAATTCCAACAAGGATAGCTGGGGAATTTACTAACCTTGCATTGATCTGGGTTACGACCTTCCTCTCGGCAATTTTTAGTTTCAGAGCAGTGTTCTTTTCCTTCCCAGAAGTCTCCCTGCTTTTCTTCATGAATCCTAAAGTGATTCGTTATTTCACTAAATTCCTGCGCCATCTTCGCCAGACTTACTGAGGACTGGGCAATTTGTTCCACTGCGGAGTTTACTTGATCAGTAGATTGAGCTAACTCTTGGGTGGCATCACTGGTTTGTTCGGTGGCCACAGATATTTCTGAGATATATTGACTGCTGTTAACTACTTTATCCACAATCTGCCGCAAGGACTGCCCTGCCTTTTCTACTACTACAACTCCTTCATTCACTTCCTTAGCACCGATTTCCATCGCATTGACAGCTTGCTCAATATCCTGCCTAATTTCGGTGACAATAGTAGAAATCTCTTTGGCGGCTGCCGCTGATTTTTCGGCTAAGCTGCGAACCTCCTCAGCTACGACAGCAAATCCTTTGCCATGTTCCCCAGCCCTAGCTGCTTCGATGGCAGCATTTAATGCCAATAGATTAGTTTGATCGGCAATCCCGGTAATGGCTTCTATAATTTGACCAATTTGTTTGGACTGCTCGGATAGCTTTCCCATAACCTGGGTACTGTTATTAACCGTAGAACTGATGCTTTCCATTTTAGTGATAACATCTTGAACCGAGCGCCCGCCTTCCCGGGCCACTTCCTCTGCTTCTCTGGAGACCGCCGAGGCACCTGTGGCATTAGCAGCCTGATTTTCTGCTGTGGCAGCCAATTCGGTGGTTAAACCCGCGATGCCATGCACATTAGCACTGACCTCTTGACTAGCAGCAGACATTTGTTGGCTGTGGGCAGCTAATGTCATACTATCTGTAACAATAAGGCTAATTACTTGTTTAAGTTCATCCTCCATCTTCTGAAAGGCCCTGGCCAAATCGCCAATTTCATCCTTTTGATTCAAATCGTCCATCGTTTGGGTAAGGTCTCCCTCAGCCAATGCCTCAGCTCGCTTAATAAGCTTCTTTAAAGGATTAATGATTTGACGGCTCATGATAAGACTAATAGTAATGCCGATTAATGCTGCCAAAACTGTAAAAACGAAGCCATATTGAACGGCATGTTTGCCAGCGGTAGCAACAATCTCCTGTTGCTGAGTCACTTCTTTCTTGCGATCTTCAACAAACTTACCCAGATCTGTCTCTATCGCTTCACTAAGGGGAGTAACCTTTTCAACGTAAATGCGATTGGCTGATTCACGGTCACCTGCCGCCACTACAGGCTGAATCTCCTCATTAAAAACCATAATCAGACGTTCTTCATTCTGCAATACCTTTTGTAAATGTTGCTTCACTTCTTCTCTTTTAGTATCCTGAATGAATTGTTCCATTTGTTTTTTTGTCTGATTGCTAAGTTCTTTAAAATGGTTAGCTTGTTCTGCTTGTTGGAAGATGAGATATTCTGCCAGTGCAGAATTTTGGTGTTTTGAAATACTTTTCAATTCTAAACCCTGCATAGCCCGTTCCGTCCATCTCTGCTCCTGTTGAACGCTGGTATTCGCTAGGTTTATTTTTTGTTGTACCAACACTTGTGAAATAACGCCTACCAAAACCACAGCCAGTACAGTGGCGAGAATTTTATTGCCTAATTTCAAAGATAAATCGCTCCTTCCCAACTTCAATATGCTTAGTATACAACAATTAGTTAGGAAGGGAAACAGTGGTAAATATAAAATTAATATCTGTAATATATATGTAATCCTTTCAATAAATCTACACTTATTTTAAGGTAACCTCATTCAAGAATTAATAAAAAACTCTTCCTTTTTCCCTATTCCTTTGGTATTCTATTCGATGGCATAAATAATACGGGGAGAGACAGCATGCAATTTCATTATTTTAGACCCCAAATTCCTGCCCACCGCACGCAGCTTAGGTCTTTTTTCCAAACCGATGAAACAACCAGAACTTTTGAAAATAATCTAGCATGTTTATGGGATGCTGAGAGTGATAAATTACTGGTAACATTACGTGGAAACAAAGTTATTGGAGCAGCTTGGTTAAGGAAAAGTAACACGGGACTTTATATCAAGTATATGCATGTGATAGCCCCTTCTCAGGGGATTGGTCGGAAAATGGTGGAATATCTGAAAAAGCAACAACAGATTCTAGAGTGTTGGTCTGTTTATGAAGCCAAAGGTTTTTGGCGAAAGGTAGGCTTTAAAGCGGCGGATTCCTATGGAGCCATGGTTTATCAGCCAAGATTTGCCTCTTAAAAACACCACCCCCGGGGGTGGTGTTTTTAAGCTATTATTTGAGAAAAATAAACCCCACGGTTAATCATCGCGGAGTTTATAGCAACCTACAAAGTTTTACTCCTCTATATAACAGGCTACAATCTCACCATAGTACATCACATGGTAATCATTTTTAGGATAAGCCAATTTCCTAGTCTTTAGTTCCAGCAAGGCAGGTTCCATGGTCTGTTGATAGATTACTTTGCATTCGTAGTGTAGTTCACATTCGCCAACAATCGGGCTGTTTACCACTTTACCAGGTTCGGCGGTGAGATTGCACTCTTTAAATTTGTCAAATTCCCGACCGGATTTGGTACCACAGAAGGCCAGTGCTTTTTTGAGGTCTTTTTTAATAGGAATGCTGACGGTAAACTCCTTGGCATTTTCCAGCAAGCTGTAGGTATATCTGGAGTGTCTGACCATTACCATAAAGACAGGTTTTTGCCAGGTAATACCGACAGTTCCCCAACCAATGGTCATGGTATTAAGTCGTTCTCCATCTCTTACTGTGAGAAAGGCACCCTTAGGCAGTTGTTCCAATGCATCCTTTAGATAGTCATTGTATTTTACGTCCTCTTTCATGCTGCTCCCCCTTTTCACTTTCATAATGATAAAATTTCCATTGACGAAAGTATAAGAAAAACTAAGGCTTCTGCTTACGTCACAAGCCAAGTTTTTCTAATTAACTCCCTATTTGCATAGGTAGGTATTCCTGTAGCCCCACTGTATTCTTCGTTATTTGACAGGTTATGGCAAATATCTCCACACCACAGGCCGCTGCTTGGTGAAGGGCCTTGGTAAAGTTGGGATCGGTTACGTGGTTTGGAGAGAAAATCTTCGCGTCGTTACGCTGAACCACAAAAATCACCGCCGCCCGTAAACCCTCTTCGACAGCTTTGCAAAGTTCTAACAGGTGTTTAGTGCCCCTTGTGGAGGGGGCATCGGGAAATTTGGCCAAGCCATCATCCACTAAGGTTACCGATTTAATCTCAATCAGACAGCGTCCGCAGTCTCCCTTGAGATATAAATCAAAACGACTGTCTCCAAAACCCACCTCTTTTTTGATTTCTTGGTAGTCGGAAAACTCCTCTAAAGCATGCTCAGCTAAAACTTTATACAGTAGCCGATTGGGCAGCAGAGAGTCTACTGAAACCAATGTCTTGCCGTAATGGGCCAAATGGATACGGTATTTTGTTCGCATGCCCTCGGGCATGGGAGATACATAAACGGTGTTGCCGGGAAACAGTAGCTCTTTCATCCTCCCGGAACTGGGTACATGGGCGGGATAGATTTCTCCAGCCACCTGTACCAAGCCCACAAAGCGATTTTTCCGTTCTATAAAGGTAGCCTCGCTTAACTCTGGCAGAGAAATGGTTATTTCCCTTGCCTTATTAGGGAGTCCACTCAAATTCCCAGTCTCCAATACGTACAATATCGCCTTCTCTAACCCCAGACTCAATAAGCCCTTTTTCCAGACCCATCAACCGCATAATTTTCTGTAGTCTTTCCACAGATTCTTCTTCTTCCAAGTAGGTCATGGCAACATGACGCTCTATTTCTCTGCCGGTAACGCGCCAGTTCCCATCGAAGTCTCGATTAATGTTAAAACGATCTGTCGGTTCAAAAACCGTTACAAGCTCTTCTGGCGATTCTTCAGGAGCGATTTTAGGTAGTTCTTCTAGCAAGTCGGCAACACGGCGCACCACTTTATCTAATCCTTCTCCAGTAGCTGCTGAGATGGGGAAAATTTCATAGTTATCTCCCAATGCTTCCCGGAGGCGAGCTAAATTTTCGTCTGCTTGGGGCTGTACGTCCATTTTATTGGCAGCAATAATCTGGGGACGTTCTGCCAACCTGGTATCGTATAATTCTAACTCCCGGTTAATGGTCTTGATGTCCTCCACCGGGTCCCGTCCTTCAGTACCTGCAATGTCCACCACGTGAATGAGCAACCGGGTACGCTCGGTATGGCGTAGAAATTCATGCCCAAGCCCCACTCCCTGGGAAGCCCCTTCAATAAGTCCAGGAATATCCGCTAGAACAAAGCTGTCATCACCTACTGCTACCACCCCAAGATTCGGCACCAATGTGGTGAAGGGATAATCAGCAATTTTAGGTTTAGCTGCCGATACCATTGAGATAAAGGTGGATTTTCCGGCATTGGGAAAACCAATGAGCCCTACATCGGCGATGAGCTTGAGTTCCAGTTCCACCCATAATTCTTCCCCGGGTTCACCTTTTTCAGCAATACGGGGTGCCTTATTTACGGCTGAGGCAAAGCGCATATTACCCCGGCCGCCCCGACCTCCTTTGGCCACGACAATTCGCTGGCCATCTTCCACTAGGTCGGCAATGAGTCGACCGGATTCGGCTTCCCGCACTACAGTACCTGCGGGCACCTTAACTACGAGGTCTTCTCCTGCGGCACCATGCATGTTTTTTCCCATGCCATGGGTACCGCGGTTGGCTTTGAAGTGTCTTTTATAGCGAAACTCTTGGAGTGTATTGACTCCTTCGTCAGCCACAAAGATTAAATCTCCACCACGACCACCATCTCCACCCCAGGGTCCGCCCAGGGGAACGTATTTTTCCCGGCGCATAGCTATGCAACCATTGCCGCCATCGCCGCCTTTGATATAAATTTTCGCCCTATCATAGAACATTAATATGATCACCCAATATTATTATTTACCATCTTTGGCTTCCTAAGCCTAGTTTTTTGGAAATATTAAATAGATTTCCGCTTCTTTTTCCGTTACTGCCAACTGAGAGCTACTGTTATAAGCTGCTAACGCCTCTGAGAGTGCCATCCTTTCTTCGGCATCCTTGACAACCTCCGCAGGGACACCGGGGAAGCCTAATTTGATGGTGATTTTTTTCTCCCCTTCGTTGATGGATAATTTTAGGCGACGGTCGCTAACTTCCGGTGGCGCCAGAAATTTCAAAGCATGTTTAATGCATTGATTGAGAGAAGAGCTCACCACTTCCCCTGGGACAGCTAGAGACTCCATGGTGGTTTGGATATCATACTGAAATTGCACCTGATATTTAGTAGCTTCATTATTGGCTATCAACAAAACAGCCTTGATCTCCGGAGATTTGATCCGGGTAATTCGGCTTAGCATTTCGTATTCTTTGCTAACTTGTTGGATATAGTCCCTTACTCTTTCCCCTTTGTTTAGTTGGAGCAGGCCGGAAATAACTTGCAAATGATTTAAAAAATCATGTCTTTGCACTTGAAAAACTTCCAACAGACCGTTAACTTCCACCACTTGGTCATACTTCCTTTCAACACCAGATTATGGAAGACATTCGACAGCTGGATTAAATTTCCTCCCGCAAAGGGTACTAAAAAAACCAGCCTAAGATTAGGCTGGTTTCAAAATTACTGAGCAATAATTTCGGGAACTACGATACTTACTTGTTTCTGATCCCGGCCTTTACGCTCGAATTTAACAATACCATCTACTTTGGCAAACAGGGTGTCGTCGTTACCGCGACCTACGTTAGTACCGGGGTAAATACGAGTACCACGCTGTCTAACCAGAATGCTACCGGCAGATACGAATTTACCGTCGCCTTCCTTTACCCCAAGCCGTTTAGACTCGGAATCACGACCGTTCCGTGAACTACCTACACCTTTCTTATGAGCCATAGTGTCCCACCTCCTTACGGGGTTCTATTCTAAATAGAATTAAGCTTCAATCTTTTCAACTACTACCTGAGTGAAAGGTTGACGATGACCTTTCTTACGGCGATAGTTTTTCTTGGCTTTATACTTGAATACAATGATCTTTTGGCCTTTGCCGTGGCGAACAACATCCAGGACTACTTTAGCACCTTCCACTTTGGGAGTACCTACTTTTACCTGTCCGTCTTTTTCCACCAGCAGAACATCGGTTAATTCAACCTTTTGGCCTGCTTCGGCATTCAGCTTTTCAATGTACAGGGTGTCACCTTCTTGAACCTTGTACTGCTTACCACCAGTAATCACTACTGCGTACATACCTACACCTCCCCATCTTTTAGGACTCGCCATCAAGGTACCGGCAAGCGGTTTGCAAACCTCTGCTGTGCGGTATTGGGTAGGCAGAAAGAAGCCTACATTTAGATATTTTAACATAGTTGGGATATTTGTCAATGTTGCTTTGGATATTACTTTAAAGTCAGACCGTTACACCAGCCTCGCTTTAGCATAGGTCCGATGCACTTTTACAATCTCCACCGAAACCAACTCCCCTACGAGGCAACCGCCGCCTTCTACGTCGATAATGAAACCATCTAACCGGGCGATCCCATCGTTAGGGTTAGAGATGTGGGTTTCTTCCACCTTTAGTTCGATAATTTCTCCTGCTTTTACCGGTACAGTGATTTCTTCCTGATCCGAGAGGGGTTTAATGGTTACCTGTTCTAAATGATGGGTGGCAGACCCTCTAATATATAGATTTTTTCCTGTTCTTTGTTCTAGCTCACGTAGATTTGCCCCACCGGCACCAATGAGTCTGGCCGCCACCACAGGATTGGCTTCCACTAAAATGGTATCCGCCAAAGTTTGACGAGCCATTTGATAGATCTGGGTTTTTAGCTGAATGCTGACCGTTTCCTCAGACAGCACTTTGCCCCTGCCTTCGCAATAAGGACAGGATTTTTGCACGACTTCTGCCAGTGATGGGCGTACCTTTTTGCGGGTCATTTCCACCAAGCCCAACTGGGTAATACCTAGGATATTGGTTTTTGTTTTATCCTTTTTAATCTCTTCTTCCAACGTGGCTAGCACTTGGTTCCGATGTTCTTCTTCCGCCATATCAATAAAGTCCACAATAATAATGCCGCCAATATTCCGCAAACGAAGCTGCCGGGCAATTTCTACCACAGCATCTAAATTAGTTTTAAGGACAGTGTCTTCCAACGTGGTGCTGCCCACAAATTTTCCAGTGTTAACATCTACTGCGGTCAAAGCTTCGGCCTGGTCAATCACCAGGTAGGCCCCACATTTAAGCCAAACTTTTCGCTTTAAGGCCTTCTCTAATTCCACAGTAATGCCGTAGTCTTCAAAAATATTTTCCCGCTCGTCTAAAAAAACTTTTAGCTTGAGCTTGGGGTCAATCATATCCAGTATTTCCAGTGTCTTTTCGTACTCACTGCGGGAATCCAGAGTAAGTCTGTCGACATCTTCACTAAATACATCCCGCAGCATCCGTTGCACCAATTCCACATCCCGGTGCAATAAATTGGGGGCTGAGCAGTTATTAGAGCGGCTTTGCAGTTTTCGCCACACTTTACTTAACAGCAAAATATCCTGACGAAATTCTTCTTCATCTACCCCTTCCGCCACGGTCCGTACAATAACTCCCATGCCTTCGGGTTTTACCCGGGCAGCCAGTTCCTTTAAACGCTCTCGCTCTTTTTCTGACTCTATGCGGCGAGAAATGCCAATATAGTCCACCGTAGGCATCAACACCAAATACCGACCGGGTAGGGTAATATGGGTGGTTACCCGGGGACCCTTTGTCCCGATAGGCTCCTTAACGATTTGGACGATAATTTCCTGTCCTTGTTTTAAAATATCTCCAATATTCACACTGATGCCGGATGGGTTCGGTGCTTCTGGATTCCTGGAAGGTTGAGCATCCTCCACATACAGGAAAGCATTTTTCTCCAGACCAATATCTACAAAGGCTGCCTGCATGCCTGGTAGGACATTTTCAACTTTTCCTTTAAAAATATTGCCCACCAGTCGCTGGTTTTGAGAGCGCTCTATGTATACTTCCATAAGAACTCTGTCTTCCAGCACAGCAACCCTGGTTTCTTCTTCTTGAACATTCACAACAATTTCTTTTAACATTATAATTTCCTCTCCTACCCTGACCGTTAGACCTCCCAAAGAGAAATCAGGCCAGTGTCGCCATCGGTATACAGGGCGGTACGACGAATCTGGAAATCTTCCGGATGTACGGGGATTCCTCCAGCCTGGAACAGTATATTTAATACTTCTTCCGGGCGAACATTGCCTGTGCTGCCGATCAGCAATTCCATATTTATCTCTATTATATGCCCCATTACTCCACCTGACAGTCTAAAAATTCCTGGACGAAGATCAACTTCTTTTCTTTTCCCTTTTACTTCCCGGATGATTGTAATACTTTCTAACGCCATCAATTCAGCCAAAGCGGCCTGCAACATAACTTCGTCATATCCTTGGGGGTTCTCAGCAATGGCTCGGTAAGAAGCCCGTGACAATATGGCCATTAAATTTTTTGCACGGTCACTAATTTGTTTGACATCTAATATTTTGTAGCCTTCGGGTAAATTAGTATTCAACCGGCTGGCCACTTCTTCAGGGTTGAGGCTAGTTGTAAGGTCCATATCCATGTATTCATCCATGCCAGCGATACCTACCGGCAACGGAGCGGCGAAGCTAAACTTGGGATGGGGGTTAAAGCCCTCGGAGAAGGCTACTGGCAGTCCTGCCCTTCTGGTAGAACGATCAAAAAAACGTACCATGTCCAAATGAGAGCTAAAACGTGCCGGACCATCTTTACTAAATTTCACCCTGTAGCGTGTCAATGTCCGCACCTCCTAAGATAGTAGGTTTTATCTCTAAGGTTGGGCAAAGACCGCAACCAGGGCATTTGCCGGCTCGACAATCTACGGTAGGATGGCTATCCATGGCCTTTTTATGCTCACGAATAAGAAATCTTTTACTAACTCCAGCGTCTAGGTGATCCCAGGGCAAAATTTCCTCGTAAGGTATTTTTCGGTAAGCATACCATTTTGGGTCTATACTCTCTTGTTCAAGCGCTTCCATCCAAGCCCTATAATTAAAGAGTTCCGACCAACCATCAAATCGTGCTCCCTTGGTCCAGGCAGTTTCCAAAACTTCACCCAGCCTACGGTCTCCTTTGGCAAAGACGGCTTCCAAAAAACTCGTCTGTGAATCGTGCCAATTGTAGCTGATACGTTTATCCCGAAGTTTTTCCTTGAGATATCTTTGTTTCTCCCTAAGTTCTTCCAAAGTGTCCTGGGGCTCCCACTGAAAGGCCGTATGGGATTTAGGCACAAAGGAGGATGTGCTAACGGTAACCTTGAGACGTCCTTTGGGTACGCCGCATTGATAGCCAATTTGCACAACTTTTTTGGCCATATTGACAATACCATCTAGATCCTCATAGGTTTCTGTAGGTAAACCAATCATGAAATATAATTTTACCGAAGACCAACCATTTTGGAAAGCCGAGGTGACAGCATCCACCAGGTTTTGTTCGGTGACATTTTTATTGATAACATCTCTAAGTCGTTGGCTACCTGCTTCGGGGGCAAAGGTAAGACCGCTTTTACGCACCTTTTGTACTTCTTTGGCTAGGTCAATGGAAAATGCATCCAGGCGTAGGGAGGGTAAGGAAACATTGACCCCCCGCTCACCGTAGATATCCAGCAGATTTTTCACCAAGGGGGCCACTCCGGTATAATCAGCGGTGCTGAGAGAGGTTAGTGAAATCTCATCATGACCGGTATTGGAAATCATTTCTTCCACTTGTCGAACCAGGGTTTCGGGGGTTTTCTCACGTACCGGGCGATAGAGCACCCCAGCTTGACAGAAGCGGCATCCACGGGTGCAACCCCGCAGCACTTCCACCATCACACGATCGTGAACCACACCCATCGTAGGGACAATAGGTTTGGTGGGAAAATCTACGTTGTCAAAATCTCGGACAATTCTCTTACCAATTTTAGCGGGTACCTCTTCGTTCACGGGGGTTACCGCCGCAATGGTGTTGTCATCATGATATTGGACGGTATATAAAGAAGGAACGTAGATGCCAGGAATTTTCGCTAATTGCTGCAACATTGTCGGACGATCTACTCCCTGATCCCGGAGTTTCTTAAAGGCATCTAACAGTTCGCCCAAGACTTCTTCTCCCTCACCAATAACAAATAAATCAATGAAGGAAGCCAAGGGTTCCGGGTTAAAGGCACACGGCCCACCGGCAATAACCAGAGGCATACTGGCATCTCGGTGAGCTGAACGTACCGGTAAACCTGCTAAATCTAACATGTTTAGGATATTGCTAAAACTCATTTCGTATTGCAAGGTAAAGCCAAGAATATCGAAATCCACCAAGGGGCGCTGAGATTCCAAGCTAAAGAGTAACATCTTTTCCTTGCGTAGTTCTTTTTCCATATCAATCCAGGGGGCAAAGACCCTCTCCAAAAGAGCATCTTTTCTCTTGTTAACAACATGATAGAGAATTTGCAGGCCCAGGTGAGACATTCCCACTTCGTATACATCCGGGAAAGCAAAGGCCATTTTTACAGACACCTGGTCCCAGTCTTTTTTAATAGCATTCCATTCGCCGCCTGCATAGCGGGAAGGCTTTTGGACACGAATTAAAATTTTATCTAGTTTATTCATCTTTACTGCCTCCATGTATGCACGTCCCTCAAGATAACTTATTATCTATTATTACCATTTTGCTTCGGAAAAATATTCCTTTTTTTCTTTTCTACACGATACGGATTAATTCCTCCCCACATGAAAACAAGGGGTGCCGCAAAACTATTTTTTTGCGATCCCCCCCTTATTTTGCTGTTAGTTATGTGGTATTTTTGGGTTTAAACACCTTTCCCAAGGGATAATCCATACCATAAGTAAACAGCGCGTCCAACACCTGAACTTCGCTAACCTGACCCAAATACTCTAACTTCTGATCTAAAAGCATGATCAAGTGAAACTTTTGAGGCACAAACAGATTTACAATTTCTTTTAAAGGAACATTTTCGGTAGCTACCAGTTGCTCCACCGGTAACACCCCGGTCTGCGTTATTTCTTCTTTTTTTCTAGTCAATTGCTGAACGAAGAGGTAGGGTGCCATACTTTTTTCCTTGCTGGCAGCATACAGAACAAAGAGGGCAACGATCACCACATCCAAGCCAACCACACGGTTCAACACTCCCACAATTCCTAACCCGGTCGCCATAATGGCCACGACCTGACCTATAACAGAAGCTGTTATAGTTGCTTGAGCCACTCCTACATGGGGTGATAACAAAGAACGTAGGATTCTGCCTCCATCTAAAGGTAATGCAGGAAGCAAGTTAAAAAAGGCCAGCATGAGATTAACTTGCAGAAAAAACGGTCCCAGTTCCTCTGACCAAAACCCATAATTGCGAAATCCCATTGCCCCCGCAATCAGCAGAAGATTGGCGAGTGGTCCTGCCAGGGCAATAGCAATTTCTTTGCTCGGTTCTATGCTCATTTCACTACCCAGCCGTGCGACACCACCAAAGGGTAATATTTCCACATCAATGACGCGAACACCAAAATACTTTGCTGCCACGGTGTGAGCCAACTCATGAAAGAGGACCAGCCCAAAGATGAGCAGGCCCTTTTCCAATACACCGGCCACAAAATAAAGACCCATAAGCCCTAGAAACAAAGGGTTTACGTGGAGCTCTATACCCCAGAGACGCCCTGCTCTCATGGCTGCTCCTTAGTTTGGGTTACTGCGTTATCTGCTTTGTCCGTTTTGCTTTCATTCTTATTTTTTTCCAGGTCGGTTTTTTCTACTGGATCAGTAATTACGGTAGTATCTTTAATCTTTTTAAGTGGATCAATTAATTTATCATTTTCCCGAACCTCAAAATGCAATACTGGGTCGCCTGTACTTTGTTCGGCTATTTTACCGATAATCTCACCGGCCTGTATTTGGTGCCCCTCAATTACCGCTATTTCCGTTAGTCCGGCATATAGGGCATACTCTCCCTTGCGGTGTTCAATAAGAACAAATTCCCCATAGGTGCGGTCATGCCCAATACGGCTTACCTTACCTGATTGGACCGCCTTCACTCCCGAACCTGCAGCAGCACCAATGTCGATCCCAGGGTTAAAGCGCTCCAGGTTATCTTCCGGGCTTTTTGTCCAACCAAACTCTTGTACTACTTGACCTGAGACAGGAATGGCCCAGGAGTCATCCGGTGTTGTCATGGCTGGCAAGGTCGGGTTTGATAGTTCATTAAACAGAGCCCAATCCATGTTGATGGTTTGTAGGCCTATTTGCACCACTTTATCCAGAGCCGGTGTTACATTCCACTCCGTGTTTAGGGCCACCTTTAGACCATCTCTGGCCTGCTGACTCCAAGGATGAGGGGACTCTTTAAGCACTAGTAGTACAGCTAATATACCCAGGGCCACCACCATACGGTAAAAGGTTTTTAAACCTTTACCCTGCGGCTTTCTCCGCCGCCAGTAACTGTCCGATTGATACCGGCTCGTCCAATCATCATTGCTGCCATAATTGCTTCCGTAATAATGACTCAAGGGGTCCTTACTCTTTTTCTTAAAACGATCAAAGGAAAATCTACCTATCTTCACCGTAATCCCTCCCAAGGGTATTCTTTACCGTCCCATATGATTAGTAAAGTATATTGGAGAGGGGAGGGGAATATGACAAGCCCTGTGCCGCAAATATGTAAAATTTTCCTTACAGATGAAGTAGCGTTCTAAGAAGTGGCCGTTGGCCTTTTGGATGTAAAAATGGGGTAGGTATCTTTTTACCCACCCCATTGATATAGTTCACAAGTTATTCATACAGGAAAACCGTCGAATTACCACCTCAAAAGCCGATGGCCGACAGCTGAGGGCGATGACCAAGGGAATATGATCTATAGCCAATGGCTAAAACAAGATCTTCTGTCTTCTCATATGCACATTCAACAATATTCCGATGGCTATCATATTACATAGCATACTGCTGCCACCGTAGCTGAAGAGGGGTAGCGGGACGCCGGTAACGGGCATAATGCCAGAAACCATGCCCACGTTAATCAAAATATGAAAGGTCAACATGGATACAACACCGGTGGCCAGCAGGGTGCCATTTAAATCTTTGGCCTCCGAGGCAATGCGAATCCCTCGATAAAGCAAAATGAAGAAAAGAAGTAACAGAGCGGTCACTCCGATAAAACCCATTTCTTCTCCTACCACCGAGAAAATAAAATCAGTGTGTTGTTCTGGCAGGAAGTTAAGTTGGTTTTGACTCCCATTGTAGATACCTTTTCCTTCTAAACCACCGGAACCAATAGCAATTAAAGATTGCACCACATGATAGCCCGCCCCAAGAATGTTCTTTTTGCTCCACGGATCCAGGAATACCAGTAGACGATCCAATTGATACTCTTTTAACGGAATCCATAGACCCAAGTGAAAGTGAGCCCAAACCCAGCCAATGGCCAAGGACCAGCCCCCCACAAACAAGCCAGCTACCAGTTTGGGGTTTGCTCCTGCTACAAATAACATACCAAACATAATCGCCATAAACACCAAAGCAGTTCCCAAATCAGGTTGTTTTAGAACAACCAACATAGGAACACCGATGTAGACAAAGCAGGGGAGCAAATCCTTTAATGTGTTTAAATTTCCCTCACGCCGAGCTAAAAAGTCCGCAAAGGTAATAATAATGAATATCTTAGCAAATTCAGAAGGTTGTAGGGAAAAACTACCCATATTAATCCAACGAGTCGCTCCTTTGGCACTGTGCCCTAAAGGGGATAGTACCAGTAATAATAGCACTATATTGAGAATATAAATGGCTTTTCGGTGCCTCCGAAAATCCTCATAGGGTACAGTTAAGACTAATGCTAAGATAGCTATACTCAGGCAGATCCAAATAATTTGTTTTTTGACAGTATCGCTAAAAAACATTTTACTGTATTTTAGCAAGGAAACCCCGAGGGGTTCTGAACTACTGACCCCGTTTAATCCCGGAGCATCCTTATTCCATATTTCCTGCTGTTGTTTAAACCCCATCGGACTACTTACCAGTGTGGCACTGCTAATGGTCACCAAACTAAAACAAATAATTAAAAATACCGCAATCACAAGTGTATAATCAAGGTTTTTCAAAAACCGCTTGTCCATCATATAGCAATGCACCTCCCTTTGTACTGCAAACTGCCTTCTACATTTTTAACCTTTTAATTATATACTAAACAACAGGAGATATAAAGGAGGGAGTGCGCAAAACCCTTGCGCCACTCCCTCCTTTGGGCCATAGTAACATCAATTAATCTTGCAATAGTCCCATGCCATCAAGCAAATCGCCGCAGGTACCGATCCACAAATTTTCTTGCCGGGTAAGATACTCCAATACATCTTCTAATATCTTTATTTTCCCCGGAGAACCAATCGTTTGGGGCGTAAACTGAGCCACATAGGCTAACCCATATTGATAATACCCGTCAAATTCCCTTTGATAAGTCTTGGTTACTTGATAATAGCTTGCTACACGGCCTTGCCCAATTGGAAAAGCGGGTCCATAGTTAAAAGCAAAATAGGGAAAGTCATGGAGCTCCCAATGCAAAGGAATCTCTATCATTGACCCATTGTCCCAAAAAATTCTGTAAGGTCGGTCGTCTCCATATAATGAGCTGGAATAGCGAAAGCCACATTGTTTGGCCAACCTTAAGGTTTCCAGCGTTAATTCACCCTCTGGTGCCCGAAAACCAATCGGTACCACGCCGCTAATTTTTTTAATCGCTTCTTTGGCTTTTTCCATTTCTTCCAGCTGCTGGTCCGCTGTTAACAGATGCATACTCGTATGAGAATGTCCATGAACGGCCAGTTCATGCTGATAACTGATAATTTTTTCGATTGCTGCAGGATAATTCTCGGCAACCTTACCTGGAATAAAAAAAGTTGTTTTTATATTGTATTCGTCAAAGGTGCGCAGCACCCGATCCAAACCACGCTTGATACCATATTCGCCCATGGACAATGTCTTAGGGCGGTTGATACTATCCGGAAACATCCCCAGCCAAAACTGATCGGCATCCAAATTTACCGTTAATAAAGCTACACATCTGGCACCTTGGGGCCAGTGTTTTGCTTCTACCATCGTACATCCTCCTTAGTAATTGGCCCGCCACCACTCCGCAATCTCTTCCCCTGTGGCAAACCAGATATCCTGATGGGACTTCATATGCTGCAGCAGTTGCTCCAACATCAAGAGTCGCCCCGGCTTGCCAATAATTTGCGGGTGCATTAACAGCACAAAACACAAACCGTATTGATAATAGCCATCGAATTCTTGCTTAAAATTATTGTATACCTGTTCAATGCCGGAGATGCGATCTTGTCCGGCCGGTTCAGCGGGGAAAAGATTATAACCGAATTGGACAAAATCATCCAAATCCCATTTCGGTGCCATCTCAATAAAATCTGTGACCTGTCCGTCAATTACGGTCCGATAGGGTCGATCATCCCCTCGCATGGAGCTGGAATAGAGAAAGCCTAATTCATGTAAGAGACCTGCCGTCTCTCGGGACCAGTCCCCGGAAGGGGTACGATAACCCCTGGCTTTTTTACCAATAATCTGCTGAAAAATATCCTGACTGCGCAAAATAATAGCTTTTTGCTCATCCCTGGTTAGGTCTACAAACCGCTCATGTTGATAGCCATGATGCCCAATCTCATGACCCGCTTGATCAATCTGTTTTAGCAAGGCCGGATTTTCTTCCACAATCTTCGCCGGTGTAAAAAAGGTTGCCGGCAAAGCATATTTAGCCAACAAATCTAAAATACGAGGCACCGCTCGTTTAGGACCATAATCCCCGATGGAAATGGAACGGATAAAATTTTCGCCACCCGGATAACTGCGATTGCCATTGGCCCAGATGGTATTCCCATCCAGATCAAAGCTTAACATCACGGCACACCTGGCGTTATTAGGCCATTTAATTTTTTCGTAGGTCTCTGTCACCTATTTTCACCTCTGTAAAAAGCTTATGCTCGGTACAAGTAAGGTTCAGGCAGAACTTTCCCACCTGAACCTTAGTAATTTATACGGCTGTTCAAATAATGCACGCAGGCAACTTGGCGATTCCAGGCTACGCTCCCGACTTCCTGATTCCTCAGTTCATCACTTTGGTCAACCCTTATGAAATAAGCTGGTTTACCTGCTTACTGATAGTTTAAAAGCACTCTCTTATAATACCTTATCTAAAAACTGTTGTGCCCTGGCAGATTTTGGGCTACTGAAGAATTCTTGCGGTGGGGCAATTTCAGCCACTCGTCCTTCATCTAAAAAGCAGATTTTGTCGGCAACTTCTCGGGCAAAGCCCATTTCGTGCGTTACTAAAACCATGGTGATGCCGGTATGGGCGAGGGATTTAATTACCTCTAGCACCTCTTTGACCATTTCGGGATCGAGGGCAGAAGTAGGTTCATCAAACAGCAAAATCTCTGGTTTCATGGCCAGTGCTCGGGCTATGGCCACCCGTTGCTTTTGGCCACCGGATAATTTGCTGGGGTATTCGTGCACCTTCTCTTGCAAGCCTACCCTTTCCAACAAGGCTATGGCCTGTTTTTCTGCTTCTTCCGCTGAGATCTGATGCACTACCATCGGCGCATAGGTCATATTTTTCAGCACAGTCATGTGTGGAAAAAGGTTAAAATGCTGAAACACCATACCTATATTTTGGCGTATTTTCTGAACCTCTGTCCCTTTTTCCAGAAGTTCCACACCATTAATAGTAATTTTCCCGCTGGTGGGTATCTCCAGTAAATTGATGCAGCGCAAGAGCGTCGACTTACCGGAGCCGGATGGTCCGATAATGGCGATAACCTCACCTTTATTGATTTCTAAAGAGATATCCTTTAATACTGCCAGATCCTTAAATTTCTTTGAGACCTTTTCAATCTTAATCACTGACCCTTGCCCGCCTTTCCAGATAACTGCCGATGGCTGTCAGCACCATAACCATCACATAATAGATCAATGCTACCACGATAAAGGCTTCAAACGCACGGAAGGTTTTCGCCTGAACCTGCTGAGCCCAGCGTAGGGTATCCCCTACACCAATAATTGCAACCATACTGGAATCCTTCAAGAGAGCAATACTTTCATTCACCAAAGACGGCAAGATATTTTTAAAGGCTTGCGGTAAAATGATGTCCTTCATAATCCGAAACTCTGAAACACCCAAAGCCATGGCCGCTTCCCTTTGGCCCTTATCAACCGACAGGATACCGCCGCGAATCGATTCGGAAATATAGGCTGCGGAGTTAAGACCAAAGGCCAGCACCCCTGCTTCTAAAGAACTAATATCATAACCGACTAACTGAGGCGTAGCAAAATAGATCAACATCAGCTGCACTAAAAGCGGAGTTCCCCTAAAAAAAGAGGTATAAAACTGACCCAACAAAGCTAATGGCTTAAATGATGATATCTTGATTAAGGACAGGAGCACACCCCAGGTAAAGCCAAAGATTGTCGACCAAACTGTAAATTTTATGGTCAGGATTATTCCATTTACTAACAAGGGGAGATATGGAATAACCAGACTAAAATCTAAATCCATTTACTTGTGCTCCTTTTGATAATTGTGTTATTTTTTCTGGGAAACGTAGCTTTCACCCAACCACTTGGTGAAAATCTCCTCCATTTTGCCGTTCTTCTTCATTTCTTCTAAGATCTGATTGATTTGATCCTTATAGGGGGAATTTTTCGGCAGGGCAATAGCATAACTATCCTCTTTCACCATTTCCGCAGGTAACAAGTGTAACTCTAAATTTTTATTCTCTTTCATAAATTCAACGGCCTGTGAACCATCAAAAATACCGGCATCAATCCGGTTATTGACAATTTCTTGTACAACCAGGGGGGTATTGTCCAGTTCAACCACTTTGGCATCTTTTACACTGGCTGCTTGATTAGCATAGGTTGTCCCCATGGATACACCGATTTTTTTACCTTCCAGGGAAGCTAAGGTGGGGTAATTAGAACCCTTTAAAGCCAGGATCCCTGTCTGAGGATAGAAATAAGGCTCCGAAAAATCGATTACCTTTAAACGTTCAGCCGTGGGTGAAATACCGGAAACACACAAATCTGCCCGTCCTGAGCTAACAGCTGTTACCAAACCGTTAAAGGCCATATCTTGAATTTCAAGTTTTACATTTAATTTTTCGGCAATGTACTCAGCAATATCGATATCAATACCAACAAATGCTTGCTTGCCTTTGTCATCTACTTTAACAGATTCAAAGGGTGGGAAGGTTGCGTTAATGGCCATAACTAAGGTTTTCTGGGGCGCAGCCGCTTCTTTTTGCGGCTCTTCTTGTTTCTGGTTGCCACAGCCTGCAACGAGTCCTAGGGTCAACACAGCAGCTAATAGGAAACTGATTAGTTTGCTTGTCTTCATTTTTGTCTTCCTCTCTTCTTCATTAATTTGTTTTATCGTTTATGCTTACCTTACCGGCAAGCCAAGTTCTGCTGCCTCTGGGCGGGGTAGGGTACGACTTTTGACTATGACAGAGCCCTTGCCTAATGAAACCCTCCATCATTGTTACGACCGCCATGGCCGGATCAATGACTGGTAGGCCAATCCTCTTACTAACTGCCTCAGCCATACCTAAAAATGATAAACACCCCAGAATAAGTACTTCTGCACCATCCTCCTCGACACAGCGCCTGCCCTCTCTGGCTAAAAAGTCAATTGTTTTATTCATGTCCTTTCTGATATTACTCAGATTTACATCAATAGAACGAATTGAGCAAAGTCTTGTAGGATCAACGCCCGTAGTTTTAATAAATTCTTTTTTCTCAGGAATACGCTGAGGTGAGGTACAGAGTAAGGAAAAATTGTAGCCTAAACTAGCCGCTGTTAAGAAGGCCGCCTGGCCGCCACCCAATACAGGAATCCCAGCAGCTTCCCGGCAAGCTACCACAGCCGGATCACTCAGGCAATAGAGAATAATTCCATCGTAGTTTTGTTGTTCTGCTTGGATCGCTTGCTGGACAATTTCAGCACTGGCCAGGGCAACATCCAAAGCAGAATCAATATAAACCGTACTATTTCTCAAACAATCCATAGACAGTTCCACATCAGGCCCCGTGACCTGCTGTAAAATATTGATTCTTTCCTGTATTTCTGCTGTCGTCATACCATAATCCGGGTTAATAATTTTAATCCTCAACCTGTCAATATCCCCCTCTATGCAAAAACACTTCATAATTATACATCATTATCCATAGTTTTTGTACCCTGTTTGCCTTGAAAGGTGAAATTCCAGGAATCAATTGCATATAGAAATATCTTTAAAAGAAACAACAATAAAGGCAGGCAACTTCATCAGCTGCCTGCCTCATCCATCATTAATAGTTCATAAAATGTCCCTGGGAAATGCGCAAAACGCCTCTCCTCTATATCAATCCGTCAGAGTTCCCTAATTCGCCCGCTTCATTTTTTTAACTGGAATATTAGCTATCAGCGCCACCTGATTGTCACTGCTGTCCAGGCTCACTTCCAGTGCTTTTTCATCGATCTCCATATAGTTTGAGATTACGTTGATCAAATCATTTTTCAAGGCCGTCAGTAGATCAGGCGAAACATTGGCCCGGTCGTGTACCAAAACCAGTCTTAATCTTTCTTTTGCTACATTTTTACTACTGCTCGACTCACGCCCAAAGAACCTGCTTAGAAAATCTAACACTCCGGTACCCCCTTTCTACTTAAGTCCAATCATTTTTCGTAAGGCACTGAACAAACCGCTTGGCTCTTCCAGGTTCATTAAAGGTACATTTTCACCCATAATGCGGCGGGTGATGTTGCGGTAAGCCTGTCCACTAAGGGACTTATCATCCCTTACTACAGTTTCACCTTTGTTGGTAGTGACCACTACCTGCTCATCCTCAGGAACCACACCCAGCAAATCAATGGCCAAAATTTCGTTCATATCATCAATACTCATCATGTCGCCACGGTTGACCATCTTGGGGCGATAGCGATTAATAATGAGTTTGGGTTCTCTTAAATCCGCGGCTTCCAACAACCCAATTATCCGGTCAGCATCGCGTACGGCAGAGACTTCCGGGGTAGTCACTACAATGGCTCTGTCCGCACCAGCGATGGCATTTCTAAAGCCCTGCTCAATACCCGCTGGGCAGTCGATAATGACATAATCAAATTCTTTCCGCAGTTCCTCACAAAGTTCCTTCATTTGCTCTGGATTAACGGCGGTTTTATCCTTTGTTTGAGCAGCAGGTAATAAATGCAGCCCCTCAAACCGTTTATCCTTAATCAGTGCCTGACGCAAGCGGCAGACCCCGGTGGTAACGTCTACAATATCGTAGACGATTCTATTTTCCAAACCTAAAACCACATCTAAGTTGCGCAGTCCGATGTCGGCATCCACCAAACAAACTTTTTTACTAGCAGCAGCAAGCCCTGTCCCCAAGTTGGCGGTGGTAGTGGTTTTGCCAACTCCCCCCTTACCGGAAGTGACCACGATGACTTCACCCATAATTATAAGTCCTCCTTACTATGCCAATCGTTTGTGCGATTTAATTCTTATTTAAAGTTAGAATTAAAGGTTTCTATGGTAACCACACCATTTTTGATCCGGGCCAGTTCCGGGTAATCCGGGTCTGAGATCTCTTCTTCAGGAGGTCTGGTAATGTGGTTGGCAATTCGTAACTGGGTAGGTCTCAGTCGAAAGGCCAGAATAACTGCATTGGCGTCCCCCTTGGCACCAGCATGGACAACCCCACGCAGGGCTCCCATGACAACAATATTACCGGTTGCCACTATTTCAGCTCCAGGGTTGACGTCCCCTAGCACCACTACGTTACCATCGTGATATACACTTTGTCCGGAGCGCAAAGTTCTTTGTACTAAAACAGTATTATCGTCCACTAATTCTTCTAGTTCCACTGGTAAATTATTGATGGCACTATTTTGAGCAGCTATTCCATTGGTCAAGATAAACTACCTCCCGTTACCCTCTACTTTCAATTCTACAGAGGAGTACCAAATCCTTCTAAAGATGGATAAAAAAAAGAGGCCATAAGCCCCATTAATGTGAGATAATTAGACATTTTGCCAATTAATCATTGCTATAAACAATATTGTGTTTGAGCTCCACATCCACTTTAAAATAAGCAGCAAAGATATCTCTGGCCACCGGGGCTGCTGCCGTTCCGCCATGTCCACCGTAATCAATGACTGTGGCTACCGCTATTTCCGGGTTATCATAGGGGGCATACCCCACGAAAAGACCGTGGTCATCCCTATTTTGTACCTGAGCCGTACCGGTTTTAGCAGCCACTGGTACGGGAAACCCTTTAAACACACCGGCTGCCGTTCCATCCGTAGCAACCCGACGCATCCCCTCCTGGAGAATTTTAAAAACCTCGGGTTTAATCTGGGCTTCACTAAGTTTCGTAGGTTTAAATTCTTCCAGAGTTTTACCATCATTAGATACGATTTTTTCCACCAAGTAAGGCTTCCACCTTACACCATTGTTGGCCAACATAGCAGCATAATTTACCAATTGCAAGGGGGTGTAGGAGTTATAGCCCTGGCCAATGGACATATTTAACGTATCATAAACCTGCCAATTTAAATCCCAGGTATATTGGTTATATTCGTCTTTAATCTTTTTAATTTCCTTTTGTTTGGCTTTTTCTAGATCTTCTTTTTCTTTTGCGGTTGCTGCATTTTCCAGCAAAGGTTTATATTTTTCTTCCACTTTCTTGTACCGAGGCTGATAGACAGCCTCTAAGAATTCCTTATTACGCTTATACTTATATTCCGGAGTCGGTACATTACCCCGAGATTCACCAGGAATTTCAATGCCGGTTAATTCACCGAAGCCAAACATTTTGGCATATTTGCCAATTAAGTCAACTCCCAAAAAGCGATGCCCCAGGGTTATGAAGAAGTTATTACAGGATACCTCCAGGGCCTTTAGAATATCCACCCGGCCATGTCCAACCTTATTCGAATCAGCTATCCTCATATTCCCAAAGACATAATATGGTGAATCGGTGATCGTAAAGCTAGGATCTATTTTTCCGCTATCCAAGGCCGCTGCACCCACGACCATTTTAAAGGTTGATCCAGGCGGATATACCTGTATGGTTCTATTGGGTAAGGCACTGCTTTTTTGCAGGTCTTCCCACTGTTTCTGACTTAAGCCTTTGATCCAAATAGAAGGTTCGTAGGTGGGGTAACTGGCCATGGCCCGGATGGCACCGGTTCGCACATCAATGGCTACGGTGGCACCACCTTTAGCTTCGTGGCCAATTTTTCTCATGGCCAAAACTTGTCTTTCCAGGGCCGCTTCCGCGGCCTTTTGCACGTCGGTATCAATGGTTAAATACAGGTTATCTCCCGGTGAGGATTCCTTAATGCCCAAATCCCGAATGGGCCGGGCCTGGGCATCCACCTCCACCTGCCGTGCACCATCCTCACCCCGCAGATAGGCCTCAAAGGAATTCTCCAGCCCCTCTTGGCCGTACATATCGCCCAATTTATAAGTGTTCTTTTCCTTTTTTTGCTGTTCCTCCAACTGGTCCTTCTTAATTTCCTGTACATACCCTAACACATGGGACAGTGTGGAGCCAAAGGGGTAATTTCTTACAGGTTCCACATCAATGACTACTCCGGGTAAATCCAACCTCTGTTCTTCGAGGGCTGTAACAGTTTCCAGCGGGACATCGGTGGCCAAACGCACTGATTGATAGAGTGTTAGCTGGTGTTCTTCCAGCCTTTTCATAATTTCCTGAGGATCCATGTTCAGTAGCTCCGCCACTTTATGAATCACACGATCAGTGTCCTTCAAGCCCAAATAAAACAGGGAAACGGTATACACCGGCTTGTTGCCGACAATCTTAACCCCATGACGATCGAATATTTCGCCTCTGGGCGCCATAATGGGGGTTAGGCGCATGTGATTTTGTTTGGCTAGAGTTTCAAATTTTTCCGTTGTAAAGAGTTGCAGATAGGCCAAACGACCAATCAGAATGACAAAAATAAGGGAAACCAGTATGAGGAGCACACGGGCCTTTTTTTCGATGATTTTTCTTTCCAAGAGCAACGCCTCCCCTCTATTCGCTCTAGGATTCCCTCTCCCGTAGCCAACCCTTTTGGTTGGAACTATAAAATTTCCAGTAGGTTAATGGTACCAGTAATGTTGTATAAATGGCAGACGGTAAAACAACCCCCACTATGGCAGAAGAGGGAGAAACCAAAATATCCAAATAAAACAGTAAGATATAATAGGCCAGCTGATTTAAAATCGCTGCAAAAAAGGTCACCAGAGATACAATAACCACACTTTCTTTATAAAAGCGTGCTTCCGCCAAACCTACTAGGTAACCCGCTAACATTTTAGTAATGGCGTTGATACCAATATAATTACCGGTAAACACATCTTGCAACAGGCCCGCCAAAAAACCCAAAAAAGCCCCCTCCCTAGAACCACGGAGGAAGCCGTTAAAGACTACTAACATCAGAATCAAATCAGGCTTTACCCCTGCTACCTGTAGAAAAGAGAAAAAAGTAGATTGCAGCAGCATGGCTAGAATGATTAGCAGTAAAAAAATAATGGTTCGCAATTAATCACCTTCTGTGGAAGGAAGAATGTCTGGATTAAACACGTTAGAAATTACCAGAACCTCTTCCAGTCGGTTAAGATCAGCAAAGGGCACCACCATCGCAGTTTTGAACAGCCCGGATGGCTCGTCCGAGACATCCACAATACGACCAATGGGTATCCCTTTGGGGAAGGTACCGCCAATGCCCGAAGTAATAATTACCTGCCCTTTGGTCAATTGTGTGTCTTTGGGTACATGGATCAATCTGGTTTCATCACTGCCCGCTGTGGTCCCTTCCAATACACCGGGAACCCGGCTATCCTGCACCAGCGCCCCTACACCACTGCGTGGATCCGTAATAAGAATCACCTGGGAGGTATTATCAGAAACCGTCACCACTTTGCCAGCCAAGCCCGAAGGAGTGACCACAGGCATGTCCTTAACTATACCATCCTTACTACCCTTATTCAAGGTAACAAAGCCGAACCAATTTCCGGGGTCCCGGCCAATAACCGCGGCAGTTTTCGTTTCGAAGTACTCACTATAGGTATCCTGATATTGCAACAGATTTTTTAAACGTTCATTTTCTCTCTTTAATTCTTCCTGTTGGTAGAGCTGTCCCTTTAAAAGTGCAATTTGCTCTTTAAGCTCTTTATTTTCCTCTACCATATGGCCCAGGGAGGTAATGGAATGGGCTCCTCCAGCAAAAGAATGACCAACTTGCATGAAGATAGACTGGACCGGTGCCAGACCATCCTTGATGGCTGCTTCCATTGGCGTAAGGGCTTGACGCCCAATATGGGTAAACCGCATGGCCATCAAGGCAACGCCTACCAGGATAGCCAATAAAATAAAATTTTTATAGGATACTAAGCGGGGCAAACCTACTCACACCCCTTAAGCCAACTTTTTAGGTTGGATTAATACACGTCTTAACACATCGATATTCTCCAGAACCTTGCCAGAACCATAGGCCACTGCCACCAGAGGCTCTTCTGCCAGATGAACCGGCATCCCTGTTTGCTCGCTGACCAGATGATCTAAGCCGCGCAACATTGAACTACCACCAGCCATAACAATTCCCCGATCCATGATATCTGCAGCCAGCTCCGGGGGGGTCTTTTCCAAGGTTACTTTAATCGCTTCCAAAATAGCTGCCACCGGTTCAGAAAGTGCTTTATAAATCTCTGTAGAGGTAATCTTTAGCGTTTTCGGTAAACCTGTTACCAAATCCCGGCCTCTGATCTCTTCGGTTTCTTCCACTTCCAGAGGATAGGCAGTACCAATATTAAGTTTAATTTGCTCGGAAGTACGCTCACCAATCATTAAATTATAGGTGCGTTTAACGTGTTGAATAATGGCATCGTCCATTTCATCTCCAGCAATGCGAATGGATTTGCTGGTAACAATGCCCCCCAGAGAAATTACCGCCACCTCTGTGGTGCCACCACCGATATCAACAATCATATTACCTGTAGGTTCATGAACTGGTAAACCCGAGCCAATGGCAGCAGCCATTGGTTCTTCTATGAGGTAGGCTTCCCGAGCGCCTGCCTGGAGAGCTGCCTCCCGCACCGCCCGTTCTTCCACCGCGGTAACCCCGGAAGGAACACTAATCACAACCCTGGGTTTCACAATAAAGGATCGGCCGCGTAAAGCTTTATTGATAAAGTATTTAATCATACTCTGGGTCACATCAAAATCAGCAATAACCCCATCCTTCATGGGACGAATGGCAACAATATTGCCAGGGGTACGCCCAATCATCTGCTTGGCTTCTTCACCTACAGCCAGCACCTGTCCGGTTTCCCGTTGAATTGCTACGACCGATGGTTCTCTTAATACAATACCCTTTCCCTTTAAATAAACAAGGGTATTGGCAGTACCCAAATCTATTCCCATATCCTTGGAAAACATACCAAGTTTCATTATACTCGGCCCCCTTAGTGTACTCAAATAAGTCCTTTCGACTTTAGACTGGTGAATCTATTATCTCCAATTACAATATGGTCTAGGACATCTATCCCAATAATTTCTCCAGCTTCCTGTAATCTTTTGGTTAACGTAATATCTTCCCGACTAGGAGTCGGATCTCCGCTGGGGTGGTTATGTACCAAAATAACCGCAGCGGCACTACGACGTATGGCCACTTTAAATAACTCCCGAGGATGTACCATTGAGGCATTAAGGGTCCCGATAGATATAGTTTCCTTCGCCAGCACTTGGTTCTTAGTATTTAAAAGTAGTGCCAAAAAATACTCACGATCCAGGTTTCGTAAATCTTCCATTAAAAGGGAACAAACATCCTCCGGGCAACGGATGATGGGTCTTTCTTCTGCAGGCAAAGCAGCTAAGCGTCTGCCTAATTCCAAGGCAGCCTTGACTTGCACAGCTTTAACAGGACCAATTCCCTTGATCTCACTTAACTCCTCTATTGTCGCCTGAGACAATACTCGTAAATCTTTAAAACGGCTTAAAATGGCAGCAGCCAATTCCATTGCCGAGGACTTTGCAGTGCCTGTCCTAAGCATAATAGCTAGTAAATCAATATCGGAAAGACTAGTTGCCCCTTCTTTTAACATACGCTCCCGGGGACGTTGTTCCGGGGGTAGTTCTCGAATTATCGGGTACGTCATAAAATTTGTACTCCAAACAGCTTTAATACATCTGCTAACTTCGCAACAGGAAGCCCCACAATGTTGAAGTAACAGCCCCTAATGCTGTCGATAAAAATAGAGGCTTTTCCTTGCACCGCATAAGCGCCCGCTTTATCGTAAGACTCCCCGGTATCTACATACCGTTCAATCTCTTCAGCCGTCATGGGTTTAAAACGAACTGCCGTAACCTGATGTGTCACTACCGTCTTGCCGGTAGCAACATCCATGACAGCCAAACCGGTAAAAACTTCGTGGCTGCGACCTTGTAAACGCTCTATCATCTCCATGGCTTCCTGGCGGTCAGCCGGCTTACCTAGCACACTTTGATTTAATACCACCAGCGTATCTGCACCTATCACAAGGCCCTGATTGAGTTGGGCCGCCACGGCGCGAGCCTTTCGTTCTGCCAGTTGTTCTACTTGCTGGACCGGGGACATTTGTTCATCCATGCTTTCATCTACATCACTGATTTTAATTTCAAAAGATAACCCAAGACTCGCCAACAATTCCTGACGCCTGGGAGATGCAGAAGCAAGTATGATTGGAATCACCAATAGCCCCCCTATGTTACTGTTATAAGCGTTTGTAGGCCAGAAAACCCAACAACAATCCTAGCGCAGTTACCGGCCCCAAGGACATGGTTAGCCCAAAGGAAAGCTGCAAATAATGAAGGTCTAGGATTGATGGTTTAAGACCGATGGTTGTGAAATTTTTTAATATCGGAAGGTAGGTGGCAAGTGCTTGACCCAGTGCACTGCCGGCAACTCCTCCGGCAAGCAGCAAAATAAGTAACGTCAGTGGGCCTTTACCTACTTTAAATGTTCTACTCATAATTTCACCCGTCAGCAAAGGATTAAAATTGCCCTTTAATAAGTTTATCATTCACCCCTTAAACTGACAAGCAATTACAGGTACTTTAGTAGTCTCCAAAAATAGGATAAATATCCTAATTAGAAAAACTAAGGTTTGCTTATGTTATCGAGTCATAGATACAAGCAAGCCTTAGTTTTTTTGATAGGGTGGTCTGTAAAAAATTATAAAGGTGGTTACAAAACCACCTTATAATCATTTATCTCTAAGCGCTAAATTAAAGGTAAGAATCTCCAGTTTAACCGAAAGATCCACATTACGTACTTCTACATGATTCGGTACATTCAGAGAAAGTGGTGCAAAGTTTAGAATTGCCTCCAACCCTGCCCCTACCATGATATCCGCAATATCTTGGGCTGCTTTGGAAGGAACTGCAATAATCCCGATTCGGACGTTATGTTCTTGGGCCACCGCTGGTAAATCTTCCAAAGGCATCACTTCTAAATCCGCAATACGCTTACCAATTTTAGTTAAATCATTATCAAATACTCCTACAATGGTAAAGCCCCTGTCTTTAAATTCACGGTAGGTAACCAAGGCCGATCCCAGATTACCGGCTCCCACCATGACTAAATTCCAGGGGTCGGAAAGACCTAGAATTTTTACTGTATACCTGATTAAATCTTTAACATTATAACCAACGCCCCGGGTGCCAAATTCGCCAAAGTAAGCTAAATCCTTTCTTACCTGGGCTGGGCTTACCCCAACACCCTCGGCAATATCCCCAGAGGATACCGTTGTGATTCCTTTTTTGTCTAAACGTTTAAGAAATCTGGAATATATGGACAACCTCGTAATTGTAGCTTCTGGAATTTTTAGTGCTTTCACTCCGATCCCTCCCTTTGCAAAAATGAATATAGTAAATATTTATTTCAACAAGAATTTTTATTTCTTTACTACTTATATTATAGTAGTAAAACAAGCAGTTGCAAAGATTATTTGTGAATTCTGTGTCATAAGTTTTACTTAGATAACTTAATAAAGTCTTTGAGATGACTTTCTAAATATCTTTTAGTAGATGTTTTTCGACAAAACTCTACATGATTTTTTCTTTTTTGATCTGGCTATATAAAAAACAGTCTATTCCCAAACTATTTGTACCAGAACACCTTTTCACAAGTGTCTTTGCTAATAAATTTATAGTAGTATTTGAATTCTTTCTCTATCATAACCAAATAAACTTGAAATTCTGCAGTCTGTAAACTTACCACTGGCTTGGATTGTCGTTGTGGTCAGAATTTTTTATATTTTAAGATCTATTAAGAAAAATCACCTCGGTTACTACCGAAGTGATAGACCTAGCGCTTGTCTAGCTTCTGCTATCATATATAAAGAGCCAGTAATACAAACCACCTCATCCGGCCTAGCCATAGCAACCGCAGCCTCGATAGCCTCTCCCACATTTTCTATACATTGAACGTCAGATAAATATTCCCGTAGGTAGGTGGCTAACTCAGTCCAATCACCAGCCCGGGGGTTGTTGGAGCGAGTTACCACCACAGCCCTGCCGAGGGGAGCCAGTTCCGCTACCACTTTCGCCCGCTCTTTATCGGCCAGCATTCCTAGAACAAAAATCATTCCACGACCGGTAAAATACTCTGACAAGGCCTGTTTGAGTGCCTTCGCCCCGGCATAATTATGGGCACCATCAATGACCACCAAGGGGCTTCCCTCCACCCATTCTAGACGTCCGGGCCAGTGAACTATCCGCAAACCCTCCACAATGGCTGCTGCGGGAAGATGATGTCCACTACCGTGAAAAAGCATTTCCACCGCCGCCACAGCAGTTGCCGCATTGCTTTGCTGATGCTTCCCTAAAAGTGGCAGACTGACATGATACTTATTTTGCAAACCATCAATAACAAACTGTTGGCAGCCTGTCTTTACGTCCTTATCTAAAACTGACCAGGTAACATCTCTAGTCACTTCAATAAGCCTGCTTCCCTTGGTCACTGCAGTTTCCCGAATAATTTGCAGTGCAGTGCCTTTTGCCGCAGTCACCACCGGTACACCAGGTTTAATGATACCCGCTTTGACCTGGGCAATTTCTTCCACTGTATTGCCTAGGTAGTCCATATGATCTAAGGAGATATTCGTAATGACCGATATCAGCGGTGTTACCACATTGGTGGAATCAATGGCCCCACCCAATCCTACTTCCAACACCACATAATCTGTTTTCTCTTCAGCAAAATAAAGTAGCGCCAGGGCAGTGCTCACTTCAAATTCTGTAGGATGCTCAAATCCCTCTGCTACCATGTTCTCCAAGTGGGGTTTAGCCCTTTCGATAAGCTTAGCCAAAGCCCTTTCGGCAATAGGTTCCCCGTTGATAAGAAAACGTTCGGTGTAGCTATGGAGGTGGGGTGAACTAAACATGCCGGTTTTATAACCAGCTGTTTTTAAGATGCTAGCAATCATAGCAGTGGTGGAACCTTTACCGTTGGTACCACCGATATGGATAATTGCCAGGTGACCGTGAGGGTTACCCAACCGTCGCAGTAATTCTTCAATGCGCGTCAAGCCAAGGTTCATGCCAAACTTGGTGAGACTTTTAAGGTAGTCTATTGCTTGATCGTAGGAATTATCGGTTTTCTCCAATTGGGCTGCCAAGTATATACTCTCCTTTGGATCGTCGGCTATCGGCCATCGGCTTTTTAATGCGCATTTTCTATCAGAAAAAAACGAATGGCTTCTTTAAAATTCTCAACCGCCTCTTCCATTGTCACCCCTCGGGAGGCACAACCCGGCACATCCGGGGTCACTGCATAGTAACCACCATCCTCCGGATCTTCATGCACCTGCACCCGAATTCTCACTTTAATCTCGCCCTCCAGTCCACCTTTGGGCAAAGGGGATAGAGTTTCTTCAAACTGAAGTGCCATTTTCTTCACTCTCCCTTACTGGCCGCTGGCCATCAGCCATCGGCTTTGTTACCTTAGTATGGTTCTTGTTAACAAAAGCAACGGTTAATGCTAATGCATATTTTGTTAGACAAACTATCTTCCTAAGTGAACCAGGCCGACGGCTGATGTCCGATGGCCTGATCCGAAAGGAATACCCCTAAGCAGACAACATCTTCACCCGCTCCTGCAGGGCAGTTGCTTTCATGCCCAACTCCTCCGCTTTGGCTTTTTCCTTTTCGACAACATCTGAGGGGGCTTTAGCCAGAAACCCTTCGTTATTTAATTTACCTTGTACCCGAGCTAAATCTGCTTGAACAGCTTTTAGTTCTTTGTTAAGGCGGGCAATTTCTTTATCGATATCAATAAGACCCCGCAAGGGCATAAAGACTTCTACTCCTCTGGTTACAGCACTGGCGGCTTGATCTGGTTCTTCCTTCAACTCAGTTAATACGGTTACCTCAGCATTCGCCAAGCTCTGGAGGTAAGCGATATTTCTGTTCAAGATGCCACGGAAGCTTTCATCAATAGCCACTAAAATGGCTTCAGCCTTCTTGCCGGGAGGTACATTCATTTCACCCCTGATACGGCGCATGGCGGTGATCACTTCGATTAAGACAGCCATTTCTCCTTCGGCGGTTTCATCTCGAAGAGTTGCTTCGGGCTTGGGCCAGTTGGTCAGCATAATACTTTCACCCTGGTGGGGCAGCTTCTGCCAGATTTCTTCGGTAATAAAGGGCATAAAAGGATGTAACAGTTCCAAGGTTTCTCTGAGTACCTGCACAATTACGTGCTGGGCGGTCACTCTATCTTCCGGGGTAGTTCTGCCAAACAGACGAGGTTTAGCCAGTTCAATATACCAGTCACAAAACTCGCTCCAACTGAATTCATAGAGTACCCGAGCTGCTTCACCCAGTTCATAACGCTCCAGATAGTCGGTAGCTTCTGTCACTGCACCCTGCAGACGACTCAAGATCCAGCGGTCGGCCAGGGTATATTCGCTGCCCCTAGCGGCAGGATCGTAATCTCCCAGGTTCATCATAGCAAAGCGAGAGGCATTCCACAGCTTATTGGCAAAGTTACGGGCACCATCCAGCCGTTCAAAGTGAAAGCGCAGATCATTACCGGGGGTGTTGCCGGTAATAAGCATAAACCTCAGGGAATCAGCGCCATGGCTTTCGATAACATCCAAGGGATCTACCCCGTTGCCCAGAGATTTACTCATTTTACGTCCCTGGGAATCCAGCACCAAGCCATGGATAAAGACTTCCTTAAAGGGTTCCTCTTCCATAAACCTGAGGCCAGAAAAAATCATACGGGCTACCCAGAAAAAGATGATATCCCGGCCAGTTACCAGCACCGAAGTGGGGTAAAATTGCTCCAACTCGGGGGTTTTATCCGGCCATCCCAGGGTAGAGAAGGGCCAAAGGGCTGAAGAAAACCAGGTGTCCAGTACATCAGGGTCTTGTTCTACCTTGCCGCCGCACTTACTACATTCTTTTATTGGCGTGACGGAGGCTACCATTTCATCACAATCCTGGCAATAATATACCGGAATACGGTGGCCCCACCAAAGTTGGCGGGAAATACACCAGTCGCGGATGTTTTCCATCCAGTTTAAATAAATCTTAGTAAATCGCTCAGGAATGAATTTGATGCGTCCATCCTTGGCTGCCTCAATAGCTGGTTCTGCCAGGGGCTTCATCTTGACAAACCACTGTTTGGAGAGCATCGGCTCAATAGCCGTATTGCAGCGATAACAATGTCCCACAGCATGGCTCATATCTTCCACCTTTACCAGAGCGCCCAAAGCCTCCAAATCGCGAACGATCTGCTTGCGACACTCCCAGCGATCCAGTCCCTGATATTTGCCAGCCTGTTCATTCATGTTGCCCTGCTTATCGATAACCTGCAGTTCCGGCAATCCATGGCGACGACCAATTTCAAAGTCGTTGGGGTCGTGAGCCGGGGTCATCTTCACCGCCCCGGTACCAAAAGTAGGATCGCAGTAAGCATCGGCAATCACCGGCAATTCCCGACCTACGATAGGGAGGATAAGGGATTTGCCTACCAGGTGCAGATAACGATCGTCTTCGGGGTTGACAGCCACAGCCACGTCGCCCAACATGGTTTCCGGGCGGGTGGTGGCAATAATAATATACTCTTCGGGATTGTCCTTGGCGGGATATTTGATGTAGTACAGTTGGCCCGGTTTATCTTGGTGTTCCACTTCAATATCAGAAATGGTAGTCTGACATTGAGGGCACCAGTTGGTAATATAGTAATCCCGATAAATCAGCCCTTGCTCAAAAAGGCGGATAAAAACTTCCAGTACTGCTTTGGAGCAGCCTTCGTCCATTGTAAAGCGCTCCCGATCCCAATCGCAGGAGGCCCCTAAACTCCGCAGTTGGGTGGTAATGCGGTTACCATATTGCTCTTTCCAGTCCCACACTCGCTCCAGAAATTTTTCCCGGCCCAAGTCGTACTTGGCAAGACTTTCTTTGGCCAATTGTTCTTCCACTTTGGCCTGGGTGGCAATCCCCGCATGGTCGGTACCAGGCACCCAAAGGGCATTGTAGCCCTGCATCCGCCGCCAGCGGGTAAGGATATCCTGCAAGGTATTATCCAGAGCATGGCCCATATGTAGTTGACCGGTAACGTTCGGGGGCGGCATGACGATGCAAAAGGGTTTTTTGTCCTTCTCCACCTTAGCACTAAAATACTTACTTTCTTCCCAGTGGCGGTACCATTTGGTTTCTACCTCCCTGGGGTTGTAGACAGTGGGAATGTTGTTGATGTGCTCGGACACTGTGATCTCTCCTCGTAGGTGTAATTATTCTGGTGGTATAATGTTGTTTTGCGTGTTCCAGGCCATTAGCCTTTGGCCTTTGGCAAAAAAATAAAGCTTCCATCCTCTGACAAGGACGGAAGCATTTGTTCCGCGGTACCACCTTGTTTCCACCCGCAAATAAAAAACTCTAAGGTGGCAACTCTTTTGGCTGTAACGGGCCGGCCCGTCCAGGCTTACTAGTCCTTCAGCCTGACAACTCCGGGGCTACATCCTAAGTATCGGACAGAAGGTTTTACAGCCGCGAACCTTCCTCTCTGAGACCAAAAACCCCCAGGAACTCCCCATCTTCGACTTTGCCTACCCATAGTTTATTCATTTTTATAAGTTGTGTCAACTTTTTTGGCATCAGCCATCGGCTTTTAGGCAGCAAGAAGGGGGACGGTACCTTTATACCACCCCCCACGTTTTTCATATGGAAAAATAGACGAACTGCCACCATAAAGGCCAACTGCTGAGAGCTGATGGCCTTTATTATTAATTCCCCCGCAGAAATCTTCTTTTTCCTATCCCTCTGCCACCTTTGGGTAAGTTTACACCAATGATGCCCCCCACAGTACCCAATAAGGCCAAGGCCACAGTCATTAATACCGGGTCTACTACTATCGGTAGCCCCAGCAGTGCACCTGCGACTACCAACACCATACCGTAGATCATACCAGTAAAACCGCCGTGCTGCCAGCCCCGAATACTGGCTGCCACTCCCGCTCCCGCTCCTCCAAAGGCTGCCGAAGCCATAATCGTTACCATAATTACATAATTAAAATCATACACCGGCTGGTTCGTTAGGGCTACCACAAAACCCAACACCAAAAAGACCATCACTGTTGCACTAAGAGCCCGTACTAACCCTATCCCCACCGCCCCCTTTTTAAAGGGCTTGTCCCCTCTTTGGTTATGCTTATTCCAGCACACAAAGGTCAATCTACCCATAACAGGACCTCCTTTAAAATAGATTCTCTCATCATATGTATGCCGTAGGTTAAAAAATATGCAAAAACATCCAATTAAATAACCAATTCCTGGTCATTTTTCACTTTCCAAAAACATAAAAATTCTATTGACGAAAGTATAAGCTACTGCTGCCGCCTGCTTGTGCCCTATAGGGTACGTCTAAAAACTTGGTGCACCCTGTAGGGCATAACCTAATAAAGGTCACAGGCAAGTAAGCCAAGTTTTTCTAATTAAATTAGCTAAATAGTAATACTACAGAATTACAAATAGGGGAGTTGGTTCTTTTGCGAAAACGATGGAAGTGGTTACCATTGATCTTACTGCTAACCGCTGCAGCAGGCTTGGTCACCTACGGTGTGAATACTTATTTATTGTGGAGTGTAGATAAAAATAAGTCCGATCGCATTAGAGTGGTGGAGGCAACCCCTTCCTTACTGGCCCTGCCCCACTATATTGCTCTGGCTCAGGGTTTTTACCGAGAACAAGAACTGGAAGTTATTTCCTCAACTCTACCGGAAACCAAAGAGGAGAATTTTAAACTGACCGCCCAGGGTGATGTGCTACTGGGGGATTTGAATCGTTTCCTTTTTACTAGCCCTCTAGGAACCGGAGCAAAGTTGGTGTGTTTTGCAAGTTTAGCCCGGCGGGACGGCACCTTTCTTTTAAGCCGTCCGGAGGCCGAAGTCTTTTCCTGGGACAAGATGAAAAGAAAAAGCATTTTAGGAGATGCCCCAGATAGTCAGTCTAACATTATTCTTGAGGAAGCCCTACGGAAAAACAAATTGACCTTGCAGCACCAGGTTATTATTATTCAAAATTTACCAGAAAAATTAAAACAAGGAGCCTTTCAAGCCGGAGTAGGGCATTATGTACAAATGTCCGAGCCCTTGGCAACTTTAACGGAACAGCAAGGGGCAGGTAAAATTGCGATTCCCCTGGGTTCGGTGGTAGAACCCATTCCTTCCTTGGTTTTCCTGGCTCCTGCAGAATATCTAAAAGAGCATAGCCATAAATACCAAAAATTAGTAAACGGTCTTTGTAAGGCTATGTTGTGGCTGGATTATCATACTTCAGCCGAAGCCGCTCGGGTAACAGCACCCTATTTTCCAGATTTGGCTGAACAAACCCTCGTTAATACAATAGAAAGATACAAAAAAATGGGACTTTGGGATAAAACACCCGTTATTCATGAGCAAGACTATCAAAATTTGCAAAATTATGTTAGGAGAGCTGGTGAGCTGACCAACCCGGTGGCTTATCAGGACGGGGTACAGAATAAATACGCTAAAAAAGCTGTTCAGACCGTAAAGTACATCCCACCAGATCAACAACCAAAGAAAAAAAACTTGTGGGAAAGGGTGAAGAGCCTGGATTTTAAGTAGAAGTGCCCAAACATATCATAACAATGTAGCTTTGGGACAGAATAATACTAACTATCAGCATTTGGGGGATCTTGGCCTTAGACCGTAAGCCGTAAAACAATATAGAGGGCTGAAACTAACATATAGATTTTGTTAGAGACAATCCTGAGTTTTTCTAACAAGGTCTATGCTACGGCTAAATACAGGAGGTGCTTTCTTGCGGGTTGCTATTATCGGGGCTGGTATCGCAGGACTGGCCTGTGCCCACGAACTAGAAAGGCATGGTATCTATCCTGATATTTTTGAAGAGCGTTCCCGCTGCGGAGAGCTCTTTTCCCATGTGGCAGGTTTAATGCAATTAATGAACCGACCGGTACGCGATCAATTAAAGTGGTTAAAAAATGAATATAATTTAAATTTAAAACCTCTGACTAAATGGTACACCACCACCATGCATTCAAACAAAGTAACCAGGATGGTCAAATCCAAACATTTTGGTTACTTCTTCGAACGGGGTCAGGGAGAGTTTTCTTTGGAAACTCAGCTGTTCAATAGTATTAAAAGCCCTATTAACTTTAATTGCCGGGCCAACTATTCTGAATTGGTCCAGGAGTACGATTATGTAGTGATCGCCAACGGCAGCAAAGATGTGGCAGCCACCCTGGGGATTTGGAAAGACATCTTTACTACCATGGTTCGTGGGGCTATTGTGCTCGGGGATTTTGACCCCCATGAACTGATTATGTGGGTAAACAACGATTACGCTTTAGGAGCTTATGCCTATTTAACACCCTTTAACAAAAACCGAGCTAGTCTTACACTTATCCATGCCAATGCCTCCATAGAAGAAATGGAAAGACATTGGATAACCTTTTTAAAAAGAGAAAATCTTACTTATCAAATTGTAGAAGATTTCTTACTGGCCCACGTTGCCGGTACAGTTTACCCGCACCAAGTAGGCAACCTTTTACTGGTAGGGATTGCCGGGGGCTTCATGGAATCCTTTCTAGGCTTCGGAGCAATATCTTCCTTACGTAGTGGAATATTTGCAGGACAGGCTCTGGCTAAAAACATTCCTTTTGCTAAGCTGGTCAAAAATTTGGATTTGGAGATGCAACGCTCGGTACGCCTACGGGAAATTCTCAATACTATGAGGAATGAAGATTACGACCACCTTATTGCCAGTGCTACCCTACCCGGGCTTAGTCAATTAATTTATAATACAAATATCCCTGTTTTCCAATACACCGGATCTTTTTTCGAGCTTATTAGAGGCGCGGTGGATTGGAGTAAGAAGAGTATCTTACCTCCTAAAAAGAAATAGTACCTTAGAGCGGGAAGTTCCAGAAACAAACAGTATAAATAAAGCCGGAGAATTAAGCTTCTCCGGCTTTTGGCTGCCGTTTCGGATAACCCTGTATTTTAGCCAGTAGGTATAGCAATAAAGGAATCCCTAGGCTGAGGATTAACAGCAGGATCGTCAGGGGGATACCCAACAACATCCTGATATAAGGAACATCCACAATCTTTACATTGGCTAGAATAAGGATTACTATCCCATAGAGCCACAGTACTGGTCGGTAATTTTTAAAACCGAATAAATCTCTGGTAAGAGAAGCCGCTCCAAAACTATAGGCACAAGTGAAAATAAAAAGACCACTGTACCAAATACCTATCATAAAGGCGTCCAAACGGCTGAGAAATCCAATGTCTATATTACGAATTATTGCCAGGGCAGGAAGCAGCGTAATGGCTGTCAGTTTTGGACCAAACAGAGCAACGGCACTGGTGCCAGCCAACAGAGCCAAGCCAATGACGAAAAAAACGGGTAATCCCCATACTACTAACTTCTCCTGTTTGTTGACATAGGGCATCAGGGCCAAAATCAGTATGGCATAGCACAACTTAGAGGCAGTTAACAGGGTCCCCTTCAGGACAGGCAAGTAACCCTTTTCAAAAACCGGTAGGTATTCTCTAAAGTCAATGTCAACAATGTTTAAAGCAACAACGGCAAACAGCAGGAATAAACCAAGGGGAAATAATACTTCATTCATCCGGGCTGGTACTGAAATGCCCAAAGAAGTTACATACATAGCTGGAATAAGTATCACCAAATGCCAGATATAAGGCGGACTCTCCGGCTTAAAGGCTGAACCCATAATAACGGAGAACTGGACCACCATGAAGATACAAAGTAGAATAAAACTGGTAATATAAAATAGGGTAAGTAGCCCCCCTAGGTATTTTCCCAAGAGTTTCCTATTAAAAACTGCCAGGGATTGCTGTGGAAATAGCAAAGTTAACAGCAGAATGACACGGTAAATAAGATAACCAAGCACCGGTGCCATCAGGGCGCATATCCAGGCATCCCGCCCGGCAATTTGTGCTACCTGAGCCGGCAAAAATATATCCACCGTTGCTAAAATACAAGTAAGAAAAAGGAAGACCATTTGTTTAGGACTAATCCTATCTTCTTTACTCACTTTCCGATCCTCCTAAATGGTTGAAAGTTAATAGCCCTGTACGTTCTATTTTTGCCTTTACCGACACCTTAATGGCTACGTCCGGAAAAACTTTCTCCGACCATTCCTTTTGCACAGCTTGCCAGGTCTCTGGATAAGCCAGTTGCAATTCTCTACCCAAACTAAAAAAATCCGCTTTCATTTCTTGAGATTTTTGGATACTTTTTTCAACTTCCTGGGCTAACACATGACTTGCCGCCTGTTCCGTGGCTTGAATAAATTTCTCTTCTTGAATATTGGTCGGCTGGCCAATCTCCCCATAGTTCAGTTCAGACTGCAGTTCGATTAAGAAAGAGATCTCCCCTTGGTTTACCTGGGGGATAATTTTTGCCTCGTGACCAATTTCCTCCAGTGATATCAGTTCATCCTCAACCTTAACTACAACAATACCGTGTGTTTTTTGACGTTTTACCCACAGGTAGCCTCTGGTCTCTTCACCACTTAGGACGTCAATCATTTTATCTTTTTTGACAACCACCGCCCGGGTTGCATGGAGCTGATCTGAGACCGCCGGTGACTGGGTTTTAAGATGCGGTTTGTCAATGCTTACCAGTGGTATCACGTAGTTACTATCATCCGCTAGATAATCACGGAAAACATCGGATAATTTCATGGGAAAGGTGGTGCCATGTCTTTTTAATCCCAAATCTAACAGTACCTTAAGATTGATCAGCGGCACATTTTCTGCTTGACTTTCTAAAGTTACAAACTGATCCGGCTTTTCATCTGTGACCATAAGGTAGGCAGTTTCCCTGATTTCATAATCTCGACATAGAAAATCCAGTACGCTAAAAAAACCGTGCTGGGCCAGTCGCTCGGTGATCACATAAACATAACAGTGAGCCCAGAATAGTCTTTTGCCACTATCTTTAGCTGCATCCCGAATCGCCTGAAAAAAAGTCTTGCCTTCCCCCTGAAACAGCAAAAAGGAGGTTTTCCCCCGGGTTCCTCCGTCTTTATTAAAGGCACCTGGGGCTGCCACCTGAACATAGACAATGTATTTCCCTTGCTGGGGGTCATAATCGATCATCGCCCCCAAAACCATGTTCAGGTCACTGATGTCTCGGTGTTCTACACAACCTGTACAGACTAGAGAAATTATTAGCAGCATGCCAACCAAAAAGTTTCTCATCATTCCAGAGGGTTCCCTCCTGGTCTTAGTTCAATATCCCCGGTCCGGTCGGGGTCCATGTCAGGAACACTTTGGGGCCGATTGATCATAGCCCAGCGTGGGAAGCGAAAAATCGTATCCTTCAAATCCTTTACCTGCAGGGGAGTAAAGGGTGCCATATAGGGTACCCCAAAGGAAGTAAGGGATACCATATGACCCCAGATCATTAACAGACCACCCACTAGTCCAGGAATTCCCAGCAGACCGGCAGCAATAATTAAAGGAAACCGCAGCAAACGCATGGGAATGGAGGCATGGTAATCAGGAATGGCGAAGGAAGCAATACCTGTAAAAGCCACTACAATAACAATACTGGGTGAAACCAAACCTGCCTGTACCGCCGACTGACCAATAACCAAGGCTCCTACTATACTGACCGCCTGTCCCACCGCTTTAGGCAACCGAATACCAGCCTCCCGTAAGATTTCAAAGGTAAACTCCATTGCCAAAGCCTCGATTAAGGGCGGAAAGGGGATCCCTTCCCGACCCGCCAGGATACTTAGGGCCAGAATGGTTGGCATCATCTCCCAGTGATGGGTAATCAGTGCAATATAGAACGATGGTAATAGTAGCGTGACCAGTACAGCAAAATAACGGATGAAACGAAGAAAGCTACCATAATAAAAAGTTTGGTAATAATCATCCCCTGCTTGTAAAAACATAGCAAAGGACACCGGCATCACCGAAATAAAGGGAAAGTTATCAATGAAAACAGCAATCCGCCCCTCCAAAAGGCAAGCAACAATTTTCTCTGGTCTTTCACTTTTCATAATCGTTGAAAAGGGTGTCCATTTATTGTCCTTGATGTACTCTTGTAGATATTCGGGGGAGAACATGCCATCAATTTCAATGGTATTAATTCTTCTCTTTACTTCCGCTAAAATCCCAGGATCTGCTATACCCTCAATATATCCTACCACCACCCGGGCTCGCTCCCTAGTCCCCACAGTCATATTCTCAAAGCGCAAATTACTGTCTCGAATGCGTCTTCTGACTAAGGTCAGGTTATCTGCTACATTCTCGACAAAAGCATCCTTTGGACCCTCTATATTCACTTGCGTATCAGATTTTTCGATAGCTCTGGTTTTCCAGCCTATGGTGGCCGCAATAATGGCTCGATCGGAACCCGCCAAAAAGATAGCCGTGTTGCCATAGGAAATGTCATTAGTGATTTTGTTAAAATCCGAGGTAATTGAAACTTTAGCCACAGCAATTACTGTCTGGGACAACACCTTAACATCCTGCACCAGTTCCTGGGGGGCTTCCTGAAGCTTAGCAATAATCCCCTCGTTGAGTACCGCTGTATCAGCCATGTTATCAATATAGACCACCAGAGCAGGTTTTGTCCCTTCGCCGGTAACAACCTTACGCAAAACAAGATCGGAGGTATTGCCAAAACATTGCTTAAATTGTTCCAGCACCTTATCCAGGTTAGCACTAACCCGTTGCTTTTGTTGGTGCCCCCCTACTGACGGTTTCTTCTGGGCTGAGGGTAATATCTTCTTCAGCAATCTCTTAAACAACATAGTGGATGCTCCGTGATTGTGACATATCCTTTAGGTTCCCACAAAATTGGTATTTTATTAATTTTTGGCAAAAAAATCACCTTAGTCTGTAAGCCATAGGCTCCCTACAATAGCAAAACAAGGGAGTGGCGCAAAATGCGCCACTCCCTTGCTGATACTTCTTGTTTATGCTTCTTTACTATGTACCCACTCCTGCAACACTGCCAGCACATCCTCTTTTCCCCGTCCGGTTTCCGCCGAAAAAGGGATCAGTCTGTGCTCTGGGGCCAAGGGCAACGTTTTTTTAATAACGGATTGCTGCTTGGCCCATTGGTTGTTGGAGAGTTTGTCAATTTTGGTGGCAACCACCACTGCGGAAATACCGTAATGCACCAGCCATTGGTACATCTGTATATCCTGAGCGGTGGGAGTATGCCGGCAATCCAAGAGAAGGACAACCCCTTTTAAGGGTTCCCTGTTCTTCAAGTAGCCCTCAATCATCTTACCCCACGTATCTTTTACCTCCCCCGGTACCCGGGCAAAGCCGTAGCCCGGTAAGTCCACCAGGAGGAAGGTGTCATTAATAGTAAAAAAGTTGATTAGCTGCGTACGCCCCGGGGTTTTACTGGTACGGGCTAATCCCCTGCGATTCACCAGCTTATTGATAAGAGAGGACTTCCCTACGTTAGAGCGACCCACAAAGGCCACCTCAGGCAAATTCCCCGGGGGATATCCCCCGGGGTTTACTGCACTGGTTACAAATTCGGCGGAGACTATTTTCACGACGGTAACTGGGTTCCTCCTTGCTGAATCTCCTGGTGGTCTACCGGAGTGAAGTGGGGATTATCCAGCATCGCTGCTTTGGGTTCCACCACCGGAGTATCCACTATATCCTTCTCCAGCAGGGCAATCTCCAATACTTCATCTAAGTGTTCTACCAGATTGAAATCCAGATGCTTTTTGATGTTGGCCGGAATATCTTCCAAATCCTTTTTATTATCTCGCGGTAAGATGATCACCTTAATACCCGCTCTATGAGCAGCCATAACCTTTTCCTTAATGCCACCCACCGGCAAAACACGACCCCGCAGAGTAATCTCCCCAGTCATGGCCACATCGTGGCGCACTTTGCGGCAGGTCAAGACTGAAGCCATGGCCGTAGCCATTGTGATACCCGCGGAAGGACCATCTTTGGGAATGGCTCCTTCGGGAATATGAATGTGCATATCCCATTTTTCAAACAGTTCTTGATCGATACCTAAGTCCTGGGCTCGGCTACGTACGTAACTATAGCCTGCCTGAGCAGATTCCTTCATGACATCACCCAGTTTACCGGTAAGAGTCATCCGGCCGGTGCCTTTGTAGGTGGTTACTTCAATTACTAACGTATCGCCACCAACTTCGGTCCAAGCCATACCAGTAACGGTACCCACTTCATCATTTTGCTCAGCTACCCCATAACGGTAACGGGGGATACCCAAGAACTGCTCTAGGTTTTGAGCGGTAATCTTCACCTTTTCCGTTTCCCCTGCCACAATTTTCTTAGCAGTTTTGCGGCAAAGTGCTGCAATTTTGCGTTCCAGGTTCCGCACACCGGATTCCCGGGTATACTCACGGATCACCTTGAGAACAGTGTTGTCAGAAACAGAAATCATTTCTTCAGTCAGGCCATGATCTTTAATTTGCTTGGGCACCAGATGGCGCTTGGCAATCTGCAGCTTCTCTTCTTCAGTATACCCAGAAATTTGAATTACTTCCATCCGATCCAGCAAAGGACGGGGAATGGACCACATATTATTGGCAGTAGTGATAAACATTACATTGGATAAATCAAAGGCAGTCTCAATGTAGTGATCACTAAAGGTGTTGTTTTGTTCAGGGTCTAGAACTTCTAACAAGGCAGAGGACGGATCACCTCGGAAATCACTGGCCATTTTATCGATCTCATCCAGCAGGAAGACCGGGTTCTTAGAGCCGGCCGTACGCATCCCCTGAATCACCCGTCCGGGCATAGCCCCCACATAGGTCCGGCGGTGTCCGCGAATTTCTGCTTCGTCCCGCACGCCCCCCAGTGAAATACGGATAAACTTACGATCCAAAGCTCGGGCAATGGAACGCCCCAAGGAAGTTTTGCCCACCCCCGGAGGTCCCACCAAGCAGAGAATGGGGCCTTTCATCTTCTTGGCTAGCTTGCGGATAGCCAGATACTCAATGATTCTTTCTTTAGGATCTTTTAAGCCATAGTGATCGGCTTCTAAGACCGCTTCTGCACCATTAATATCCAAGCGATCCCGGGTGCTCTTACTCCAAGGCAAAGCCAACATCCAATCTAAGTAGTTGCGCACTACAGCGGCCTCAGCCGCCATTGGCGGCATTTTTTCCAGGCGGTCTACCTCTTTTAGAGACTTCTCTTCTGCCTCCTTTGGTAGTTTAGCCTTGGCAATCTTTTCTCTTAATTCTTCACATTCGGCCACCCGCTCATCCTTTTCACCCAATTCCTTTTGGATGGCCTTCATCTGCTCTCGTAAGTAGTATTCCTTTTGGGTTTTTTCCATTTGCTTGCGAACCCGAATGCTGATTTTACGCTCCAATTCCACAATTTCCAATTCTTTGGCCACAATACCGCAGAGCTTTTCCAGACGTTCCACGATATCTATAGCTTCCAGCATTCTTTGCTTATCCTCAATACGTAGGGTTAGGTGAGAGGCAATAATATCGGCCAAACGACCCGGTTCTTCCAGGTTTACCACAGAAACCACTGTTTCCGGGGGAATACGCTTGGAGAGTTTGACATACTGCTCAAACTGGTAAACCAAGCTACGCATAAAGGCTTCAATTTCGGCGTTTTTCTCGAACTCCTCAGAAAATTGTTCAATCTCCACCTTGAAATAGGGCTCTAAATTCTCGTATTTGTTAATTTTTGCCCTGGCTATGCCTTCTACTAAAACCCGAATAGTACCACCAGGAAGTTTCAAAAGCTGTTTCACTTCTGCTACGGTACCAACCTGATAAATATCCTCCACGGTAGGTTCATCTGTCTGAGCTTCCTTTTGGGTTGCCAGGAAGATCATTCTGTCGTTTACCATTGCTTCTTCAATGGCCTGCACGGACTTCTCCCTGCCTACATCCAGGTGAATCACCATATAAGGAAAAACTAAAATGCCCCTCAGTGGAAGTAGGGGTAGAGTTTTTATTTCGGAATTCACTGGCGCACCTCCTCATATCTACCTATATCATATGTTGATTGACTGGTTAATCAGAATACAGTAATAATATCATAAAAGGTTAAACCACTGCCACAACAATAATTCCCAGGAATAGAAAAAACCCAGCAAGAGCTGGGTTGTTAGAGCTTTAGAGACATCCTTTGGATAAAAACCCTGACAGGAATCTTCATAATTCACATATATTATTTATATTATCAGGATTTGGCAAGTTTTTGAGAATAGAAAAACGTAGCTTTGCCCCTTATAAACCAGGAGTTTTTATACTTTCTGATTTGCCAAAAAGGCTGCAGCCGGTATTTCCAGTGTAGCAGGAACAGTTTCCCATTGAACCTCTTTTTCAGGTTCACGAACCAAAGCCTCTTTAATAACATCGTTTAGCGATTCCACTGGCACCACAGTGATACCTTCCATGCCTTTAAACATTTCCTGATAGTTCTCCTGGGGAATAAAGACTTTCTTTACTCCCGCCTGCCGTGCTGCCTCCACTTTGGTCACCACCCCACCCACGGGTTTAACCAAACCTCGGATAGAGATTTCGCCGGTCATGGCTACAGTGTTATCCACCGCGATACCCTTAATAGCAGAGTAAATGGCGGTAGCAATGGTGACACCTGCCGAGGGGCCATCTACCAGACCACTACCAAGGAAATTAACGTGAATATCATAATCACGGGCATCCACATCCATAACCCGCCGCAGTACCGTAACGACATTTTCTACAGAGCTGCGGGCCATACTTTTGCGACGTACCTTTTTGCTACTGCTGCCAATTTCCTCCTCTTCTACCACCCCAGTGACCGTGATTTTTCCGGCACCTGGGGTAGCAGACATCACCGTGGCTTCCACTTCTGAGAGAATTCCCATATTGGGTCCGTAAACCGCCAAACCATTGACCACTCCCACCTGAGCCTGAGAATTAATCTTGCGTTCCGGTCTGGGGGTATATTGGCCACTGTGAAGGACCCATTCGATGTCCCTGGCGAGAATTTCTTTTCGCCCCTCGGTGAGGGCAATACCACCGGCAATCTGAATAATATTGACGGCCTCGCGACCGTTAGTGGCATAGCGCTTGATCACCCCCAAGGCACTCTCTTCCATCGGAAAACCGATCTTTTGAGCAGCATTGGCAGCAATTTTTTCTATTTCATCCGGTAGTAAAGGGCGGAAATAAATCTCCAGGCAACGAGAACGGATGGCCGGTGGTATTTGATCCGGGGTACGGGTGGTAGCCCCCACCATACGGAAATCTGCCGGTAAACCATTCTGGAAAATATCGTGAATATGGGTGGGAATATTACCATCTTCTGAGCTGTAATAGGAGCTTTCTAGAAAAACCTTACGATCCTCCAATACCTTTAACAGCTTATTCATTTGAATAGGGTGAAGTTCACCAATTTCATCGATAAATAGCATACCACCATGGGCTTTGGTAACAGCACCGGGCTTTGGTTGGGGAATCCCGGCCATGCCCATGGCACCAGCTCCCTGGTAAATGGGGTCATGTACCGAACCAATGAGCGGGTCGGCAATGCCTCTTTCATCAAAGCGTGCAGTGGTAGCATCTAACTCCGTGAACTTAGCCCCCTCCTTAAAGGGAGAGTTCGGTGATTTCTTGGCTTCTTCTAAGACAAGGCGGGCGGCGGCGGTTTTTCCCACCCCAGGTGGCCCATAAACTATAACGTGCTGCGGATTGGGACCGCAGAGAGCAGCACGCAGGGATTTAAGACCTTCCTCCTGGCCAATAATCTCACTAAAATTTTTCGGTCTGGTTTTCTCCGCCAATGGTTCGGTGAGAGAAATAGCTCTCAGTCGCTGCAATTTCTCCATCTCTTTACGGGATTCTTTTTCCACCGCAGTTTTATTTCCCTGCTGGGCCTTAAGCAAATTCCAAAAATACAAACCAATAACCACGGCAAAAAATACTTGTATGAAGGTGAGAAAACCACCCAAGCTGGTCAGTTCCCCCATTTGCAGTACCTCCTTTGTTGGTGCTTGTTTCTTCTATTATTGCTAGTTTTGGAGGTTTTTACACGTAATGGAGGGAAAATGTCTGGACTTAAGCGGCATTTCTTTTGGGGCCTGTCTGGACTTAACACCAAGGAATGTACTCCTCCGGCAAAAAGAAAAAGCACGAAGACTCTTCTCCGTGCTTGGGTATACTCAAAATCCTAAGCTGTCTCTTCCTTTTTCTTCTTATTCTCCATCGTAATCAACAACGGTTCGCCTTTTTTCATGATAGCTTCCTTAGTAATAATCACTTTGGAGATATCCTGACGAGAAGGAATATCGTACATGATGTTTAACATGGCTTCTTCCATAATGGCGCGTAAGCCACGGGCACCGGTTTTGCGCTTGAGGGCTTCTTTGGCCACTTCGCGTAGCGCTTCGGGCTGTATTTCCAGATTGACGCCATCCAGTTCAAACAGTTTTTCATACTGTTTAGACAGGGCATTCTTGGGTTCAGTAAGAATGCGAATGAGCGCTTCTTCATCCAGTGCATCCAAGGTAACAATCACAGGCAGACGGCCAACAAATTCGGGGATAAGACCGAACTTTAAGAGGTCCTCGGGCAGAATATTGGCTAATACTTCACCAATTTTTATTTCTTTTTTGCTTTGAATTTCTGCGCCAAAACCCAGTTGTTTTTTGCCAGTGCGGTTCTGGATTAGTTTTTCGATACCATCAAAGGCACCGCCACAGATAAACAGAACATTGGTGGTATCCAGTTGGATGAACTCCTGGTGGGGGTGCTTACGACCACCCTGGGGTGGTACACTGGCGACAGTACCCTCTAGAATTTTTAAGAGGGCTTGCTGCACACCTTCACCAGAAACATCTCTGGTAATAGAAGGATTTTCGGATTTACGGGCTATTTTATCAATTTCATCAATATAAACAATACCCTTTTCTGCTTTTTCCACATCGTAGTCTGCGGCTTGAATGAGTTTTAGCAGGATATTTTCAACATCTTCCCCTACATATCCTGCCTCTGTTAAAGAGGTGGCATCCGCTATGGCAAAGGGCACGTTTAAGAGGCGAGCCAATGTCTGGGCCAGCAATGTTTTACCGCAACCGGTGGGGCCAAGCATAACAATATTGCTCTTGGATAATTCTACATCATCCACTTTGCCCCCGAGGTTAATACGCTTGTAATGGTTATAGACAGCCACAGCCAACTGACGCTTGGCATTATCCTGGCCAATAACATACTGGTCGAGGATTGCTTTAATTTCTTTTGGCTTTGGTAAATCGCCCATATCCAGACCGAGATCGTCGCTCAATTCCTCTTCGATGATCTCGTTGCATAATTCGATACACTCATCGCAAATATATACACCGGGTCCGGCTACAAGCTTTTTCACTTGATCCTGAAGTTTGCCGCAGAAGGAGCACTTGAGCTGGCCTTTCTCGTTAAACATATCTCCACCTCTTTTATCTTTACTTCCGATACGGCATCACCTCATCGATGAGTCCGTAGTTTTTGGCCTCCTCAGCAGACATAAAGAAATCGCGCTCGGTATCTCTGGTGATCTTATCCAGAGGCTGACGAGTATGGTGAGCTAATCTTTCATTTAACAAGTCTTTCATGCGTAGAATCTCTTTGGCATGAATATCAATGTCTGTGGCTTGACCCTGTACACCACCCAAAGGTTGATGAATCATAATGCGTGACATGGGTAATGCAAAGCGTTTTCCAGGCGATCCTGCAGCCAACAAGAAAGAACCCATACTGGCGGCCTGACCCAAGCAAATTGTTGATACACTAGGCTTTATGTACTGCATGGTGTCATAGATAGCAAGCCCTGCAGTAACTACGCCTCCCGGGGAGTTGATGTAAAGGTGGATATCCTTTTCGGGATCTTCCGCCTCTAGGAACAGGAACTGAGCAATAACCAGGTTGGCAATATAATCATCAATCGGACCGCCAATAAAGATGATCCGGTCCTTTAATAACCTGGAATAAATATCGTATGCCCGCTCGCCCCGGTTTGTTTGTTCAACTACAATTGGTACTAAACCTGACATAAAATTCGCCTCCTTGATCTATTTAATTCTAAATAGAGTGCGGCTTTTTAGAATAGGGCTTACTCTTCCAACATATGCAAATTACTCGGCTTTGGTGTCTTCACTTATTTTGGCATTATCAACCAGGAAGGCAACAACTTTACGGCGGGCCATGTCTTGAATAATATGCCCCAATCCACCCTGTAATTCCAGGTTTTTACGAACAACTTTCGCATCCTGCTTGACATATTCAGCAATCTTTTGAATCTCTTCGTTAACTTCTTCTTCACTGGTAGTAATGCTTTCCGCCTTGGCAATGGCATCAAGAACCAGTTCGCTGCGAACGGTCTTTTCAGCATCGGGTTTCATACGTTCACGCATATCATTCAGGCTGCTGTTGGTATATTGGAAATATTGATCCATATTGACACCTTGTTGAGCTAAGCGTTGTCCAACATTATTTATCATTTCTTCTACTTTATGCTCAATCATGACTTCAGGAATTTCCACAGTAGCATTTGCTACCACGGCATCCACCGTACCATTTTCCACGGCGGAATTGGCTTTGGTTGCTGCAGCTTCCTTTAATTTATTCCGAATGTCGTTTCTTAATTCGTCCAAAGTATCAAATTCACTAACATCCTTGGCAAATTCATCATCCAGAACCGCTAATTCTTTACGCTTAATTTCATTTACTTTCACTTTAAAAGTGGCGGCTTTACCAGACAAATTCTCGGCATGATATTCTTCCGGGAAAGTAACATCAACGTCCTTTTCTTCGCCCACCTTAACGCCGATAAGCTGTTCTTCAAAACCAGGAATAAAGTTGCCGGAACCAATAATAAGGGTATAGTTTTCAGCAGTGCCACCTGCAAAGGCTTCACCGTCTACATAACCTGCAAAATCAATAAGGGTAGTGTCATCTTGCTGCACTTCGCCATCTTCAACAGTTATGAGTTTAGCGTGACGATTTTGCAAACGTTCTAGTTCCTGTTGAACCACTTCATCGGTTACTTCGGTACTAGGACGGGTTACTTCCACTCCTTTATATTCACCTAGAGATACCTCCGGCTTTACCTCAACAGTGGCCTTAAAAATAAGTGGTTTACCGGCTTCACCTTGTACAATATCAATCTTCGGTTGGTCGATAGGATCAATTTCTGTTTCTTTGAGAGCCTGCATATAAGCTTCGGGAACCACCATCTCGGCAGCTTCGCCAAACAGAGTTTCTTTACCAACATAACGCTCGACCATAGCCTTAGGAGCTTTTCCCTTGCGGAAACCAGGGATATTCACCTGTTTTACAACTTTGCGATAGGCTTTGTCTAAAGCCTGCTCCAACATTTCCTGCTCTACCTCAATTTCTAAAAGGACGGTGTTTTTTTCGATCCTTTCTGCTGTTGCCTTCATGATAAAATACTTCCTCCTTAAATCACGTTTTGTTTGTATTTTAGTAATTATTTTACTGAAATTACACCACCCTCTTGCCGGGTTCGGACCTCTCGGAAAATCTCTTTCCTAAATATAATATATTTCATTCTACGAAGGTACCCTAACTCCTGCTACATCCGAATCATTTACAGTCAAAAAGGGCAATTTTTTCCAGCTACCTCGATAATTAAAATACCAGGGCACACCCCTGGTGATCTTAATAAATCATGACAATTATACCATAATGTTTTATCATTGCAAAACCTTTACCAAAGTTATGCTAAAAATTCCAAGCCATATTGCAAACACAAATTAGATAATTGAAACATTACTGAATCTTGTGTTATTATTATGACATCGGAGGTAGTACATTATGATAAAGAAGTGCTTGATCTGTCGAAAAGAAACACCTAAAGTACTGGAATGCACTGTGTGTGGAGAGGATGTTTGCTCCTCCTGCTCCGAACAATGTAGTGTCTGTGGTCAGTGGGCCTGCCATAAACATCTAATTTGTATCTACAAAGGAGTCCATGTGTGTACTGGTTGTTATGCTAATCAATTAACGAATCAAGAGTAAGTCCGGACTGAGTCTGAGCTTTTGCCATCAGCCTTCACTTTGGTTAGCCAATGGCTAACGACAAAAAAACCTGCTTGTACAAGCAGGTTTTTTTAGGTGGTGCGGATGAAGGGACTTGAACCCCCACGGCTGTTAACCACTGGAACCTAAATCCAGCGCGTCTGCCAATTCCGCCACATCCGCATGACATATCGAGATAAATGGTGACCCATCCGCGACTCGAACGCGGGACACCCTGATTAAAAGTCAGGTGCTCTACCAACTGAGCTAATGGGTCACATAATGGCTGGGGCGGCTGGATTTGAACCAACGCATGCCGGAGTCAAAGTCCGGTGCCTTACCGCTTGGCGACGCCCCAGTATATGTAAATTAATGGGGTGGATAATGGGACTCGAACCCACGGCCTCCAGAGCCACAATCTGGCGCTCTAACCAGCTGAGCTATACCCACCACAATACTCGCAACTCGCAGAGTTTATATTACCAAAGTGTTAAGTCGTTGTCAAGCTGTAATTTTTTTAGCAAAAACACTTACATAACCGCGATAGTTACTTATTATAATTACCTTTTCGAGAGGTGTCAATACACTTTTTACACTTTTTAGCTTTATTAGCCATTGGCTATTGGTAAACAGCTCCCTACTAATCCGCTGCGCTTCTTCCAGGGTGGCTGGCACGATCTGGAGGCCCAGACTGAGCACTTTGGCACCGCGCTCTATGCAAAGAGAGATATCGTACCATCTTTATAAGGAAGGAAAATTCCTTTATTTCAATATTGTACAATATTCCTGCTGGTACTAGCGGATTTTTACCCGTTGTCGGCATGATGTTATCCATGACAATTTGCTCACACTGAATGACAGCAGTAAGTTAAAATGTTAAAATAGTACCTAACGGGAGTAGCATAAAGAGACATCTTTTGTTAAGATAAGAGCTACGACAGTTTAGGATAGGAGGTTACTTCGTTGACTGCTGACTTTAAAAATGGTGTAAAAGCGGCCCTGCCGGTGGTATTTGGTTATTTTCCCATTGGTCTGGCCTTTGGTGTATTAGCAGTGCAATCCGGTATGAGCATCATGGAAATTTTTCTTATGTCTCTGCTGGTTTACGCTGGTTCAGCCCAATTTATTGGTGCAGGCATGCTGGCAGCCCAGGCTTCCATCGGTGCCATTGTGCTAACCACTTTTCTGGTGAATTCACGGCACTTATTAATGACAGCTTCCCTAGCCCCCTACATGAAAAACCTTCGTCCTAAACTACTATCCCTACTGGGTTTTTGGGTAACCGATGAAACCTTTGCCATTTCCATCAGCGCAGTAGCTAAGCAGCAACAAGGCAAGGGGTACTTCTTTGGCCTCTTTATCACTTCCCATATCGCCTGGATTTCCAGTACAGTGCTCGGTGCTCTGATGGGTAACTTTATCCCGGAACCACAGGTCTTTGGTTTGGACTTTGCTCTGCCAGCCATGTTTATTGCCCTGTTAATCCTACAGGTAAGACATAAAAAAGCTATAGCCGTAGGTATTGTGGCCGCCGCCCTGTCTATCGGTATCAAACTAAACGTGCCCGGCAGTTGGAATATTATTCTGGCCACTATTATTTCTGCTACGATAGGGGTGTTAATTGATCAATGGATGGAAAAGTCATCGCAGTCATTATCGGCATGATGCTAGTTACCTATATTCCCCGTATGCTCCCACTGGCCGTTTTGTCCCGTATTAATATTTCAAAGGGCGTACTGAACTGGCTTAGTTACGTGCCGGTGGCAGTACTTTCCGCCTTGCTGGCACCGGAGTTGCTATTAAAGGACGGACAGCTCAGTATTAATCTGACGAATACCTATTTATTAGCTGCTATTCCCTGTTTCATAGCCGGCATTTACAGCAAAAGTATTTTTTTAACAGTGGTAACGGGCATGGGTATGGTGGTTTTATTGAACAGATTCATCTAAAAAACGAAGGTAGTGGTGCAAATTATTGCGCCACTACCTTTACATTTGTGCACGCTGGCAGCCTGTCAATTCCAACGCTACCTCTCGCAACTTTCCTGGTTCCTCATTTCATCCCTTTGGTCTCAGGGTTCGCACCCTCATATTGTATTCCTCTAAAGCTTACTACCTGCCACGGGAGAATAGTCTAATTTTAGGGCGTGTTCTACTTTATCGTCAAAGGCCTGGTCGTGGGAGACCAGCAGCAGTTGTTGGAACTTGCACTCCTCCTGTGCCTTACCGATGGCCTCTGCCAGCATAATGCGGCTTTCGGCATCCAAACCATAGGTGGGTTCATCAAAGGCACAAAAGCCTGCTCTGGAGAACTCTTTTACCAGGGCCAGTTGCATAGCCAAGGCAGCCTTCATCTGCTGTCCACCGGATAGGCTGGCAAAACGTTTTTCCCCAGAGACAGTGGTGACAGTGAGTACATAATCCCCGGCTCGCCAGTTAAACTGCGCAGCCTCGGGACTCATGGAATTATAGATGGTCTGAGCCTGGGCCGCCACTCGGGCGGTAAGATTTCTCGCTACCGGCTCCTGAGCATCCTTTAAAATATTTCTAGCCTTCTCCAAAATTTTTTCCTCTGCCTGTAGGCGCACCAGTTCTTGCCACTCTTGATCCCTTTGCTGCTGCAGTTTGGCAGCCAGTTGAACCCGTCGCTGTTGTTCAGCTAGCACCTTAACTGCCTCTGCCAGTTTGCTGTTGGCTTCCCCTAGCTCTCTGCTGGCCTGGGCCACCTCCTGCTGCAGTTCTTTGTGCTGCTCGGGCCGGTAGGCAGCTGCTGCCTGCCGAAAAGTTTCCTCAGCAGTGGCCAATGCCGCTTGGGTTTGCTGGTAGTGATTATGCTGTCGCTGAAAAACCTCTTCGTACTCGGCTAGCTTCTCCGCTATCTTGTGATGCTGCAAATACCGGGTATATCCTGCCAGATGTTGCCCTTTTTGTCGGCCAGCCTCGGCACGTTTAGTATCCAGGTCCCGAAAGGGCTGTAACTGTCCTTCCAGCGTAACCAGCTGAGATTTTATCTCGGTAACGGCCTGTTGCAGGGTCACTGCTTTGGTCTCTGCTTGCCCAGAACTTTCTCGCAATGCTTGGCAATCCCGCTCCAAGCCCTTTAACGCCCGCTCTTCGGCTTCTAACTCTTTCTGGCGGGCCACCCGCAGGGTATTGGTTTGTTGTTCCAAGGCCTGCTGTTCTTTCACTGCCGGCTCCCAAACCCGGTAGCAATCGTAAAGGGACCGAAACAACGTTTTCATTTCCTCTATTGCTGCGCGGCAAACGGCTATCTCGGGTTGCGCGGTAGTTATAAAGCCCTTAAGTCTAGGTAACGTTCCTCCGGTCTGCAATTCCTTGGCTAATTCTTCTGCCGCCACTCGACCAGCAGCATCCTCCAATTGTTGATAATTACGGTAGATGCTCTGCATCACCTGAGAGGCTTTAGCCAATCTTTTCAGATATTCCTTTTCCGCAGCCTGGTACTTAGTAAATCTTTCTTTAGCCATATTAAGTTGCCGCTGTTTCTCTTGATGTTCCGCAGTAACTTCTATCAGTTTTTTATGTAAACACTCTAAATCCTGCTGAGCTTTGTTCGGATTAAACTGTTGGCATTGGCTACCCAGCAATGGACACTGGCCGGTACTGAGTCGTGCCAGTTGTTGCTCCAGAATCACCTTATCTTGTTTGGTTCGCTCTAAGCGGCCCCGGCAATCCTGCTCCTGTCCTTCGGCCTGCGCTAGAGTCCCTTTGGCCTGCTCCAATTGCTCCGGCAAAGTGGTATCCACCTGCTGTAGATTTTGCTCCAGTTCAGCCAACTGTTCGACTGCCTGCTTGCCCAAAGCTTTCATGCCATTCAACCATTCCACTACCCGCACCAACTGGGACTTAAGTTGTTCCGACCTCTCCTTTAGCCGCTGATAAGCTCCTTCTCCCGCTGCTAATTCCAAACTCTGCTGGTTTAGCACCGTGCGTCGGTGGTCCAACTCCTGTTGTTTCAAGCTTGCCTGCTCAAAGTCCCTGGCGGCTTCCTGCTGCTTGGCAACAAAATCTCTAGCCAAGCCAGTCTCTTCCTTTTGCAGATCAGTAAACTGTTTAGCCAATTCATCCCTTGTGACCCGCTGCATTTCAAGAGCCTGAATCTGCTGCTCTAATTGCAGATACGCTTCGTAGGCAGCTTTGGTTTCCTGCAGCACCGACGCAGCCTGTTTTGCCTCTGCCACTTGGGTTGCAGCAAGATCCACTGCAGCTTTAGCCTGCTCCACATTTCCTTTAGCCTCACCCACCTGTAACGTAGCTATTTGAAAGGTATTCATTAACTCATCATATCGCTTACGTTCTTCCGTGAGCCGGTTCAATCGCTTTTGACACTGTTCCACCAGTAGCTGCAGCGTAGCCTGTTGACGTAGTCCCTCCTCCATTCGCTCCGGCGCATCCTGCAGTTGAGCTAATTGTCCTTCCAGACCACTGATAACAGTACGCTGGTGATTCGCCTCCACTCTAATCTCATCGCAAGGTGCCTTTAGGGAATCAAAACATTGGCGAAAGATATCTACATCCAGCAAGGGATCGAAATGACCTTTAGCCTCCCTTGGTTTCATATCAAAGGGTAAGGTAAAGCGTCCCTGTTTCACACCTAACAGACTATGATACACTTCGGCCAACCGTTCCGGTCGTTCCACTCCCACTAGACGAGCCAGAAATTCCCGAACCTCCTGCTCCCCTTCAGCTTCGATAAAATCCTCGTCGTCCCGTACCACCTTCCAGCGGCGTCCGCCATTGCCCAGATCCCGCTCCACCCGGTAGAGGCCATCCTGATGCACTAGCCAAACATCAATTTCACCAGCCTTGCTGCCATTTCTTAGGAAATAGGTGTGAATAGCCATTTGGGCATTTCCCCGCACTGGCTCCGCATCAAACACCGCGTAACCAATGGCTTCAATGATCGTACTCTTGCCAGCTCCGTTTTTACCGGCAATTTGGTTGATTCCCTGTTCCAAGGGTACCAGCACCCCCTGGCCGGTATCCCCCTCACCATAACTTTTAATATTTTTCAGCCTAATTTTTTGTACCCACATTAGGCCTCACCATCCTTTGCCGCTGCCACCGACCGAATCGGAAGTTTGTTCATTTCCTCCGCCACCAGCCTGTCCACCAGGTCACTGCCGGTTAAACGTTCTCTAATCTCCTGGGCCGAGGCATGGTGGCGCACATCTTCTTTGAACAGGTAGAACAGACGTGCCAAAGACTCCACCTGCTCCTCCAATCCCGGCAAGGGTTTATCGGCCACCAATCCGTGAATAGCCAACAGTTCCAAGTCTTCTCGGGAAGTGGCTTCTACCGAGGCTAACTCGCTGTCGGTGGCATTCGTTGCTAACTTTAGCCCGGCAGAATTCACCTCCACCGCCTTTACCGGCACCTGCTGCACCAAACATTCTGCCAGGGCGGCGGTATCCAGTCGGATACGCCCCAGGTTTACCGAACCGGTTAGTTCCAAGCGTATGGCAGCTTCCGGCCCAACACCCAATTCTTTAAGCTTTACAGTGATTTCTTCGGAGATTAGTTCCATGGCCCGTTTGGTCCGGTTACTGTGAGGGGTACAGTCATAATGTAACGTTAGCACCTGCCGTTTGGGCACCGCTAAAATTTCTGCTCGCTGCAGGGGGTTGTCCGCTTGAGGATCGATTTCCACCACAGCCAGTCCCCTAGGCTTACTGTCATACCGGCTCTCCTCCAGCCGAATATGCTCCGGAGAGCCAGGATTAATGGCCCAACCCTCGTAAATCATGGGCTTATGAATGTGACCCAGGGCCAGGTAATCCACACTTTCCTTTAAGAACTCCAAGCTTTCTTTGGCAAAACCTCCACCTTCCTGCACCATATAGTCCGGCCCGGCATGCAGCAGCATAACCACCGCCCCCGGTGAGGATTCCTGCTGCCAAGCGGCCATCTGCTCTGCAATGAGTTTGGCCCGTTTGATGGTTCCCGCCCCCAGATAACCCGCTCCCACCAGGCGAATGCCTTTGAAGTCGATGTAGGAACCCGCTCTTGTCTGCGGATCCCAGGGGGTGATGACCGGCCCTGCCGCATTAAAGGGGATGGATAATAGATGTAAAAGACCAATGTCGTTTAAATACCGCACCCAGGTGGGGCTATCACCGGAAATAGTAGCTCGATCGTGATTTCCCTCAATGGCAAATACGGGAACACCAGCCTGCTGCAAAGGCTTTAAACATTCCGTAGCCTGGTGCAGACAAGGAGGTTGGATGTTCGGCGAATCAAAAATATCCCCGGCAATAAGCAAAGCATCGGCCTGCTGCTCCAGGGTGTAAGTAACGATATATTGAAAGGCAGCCTTCAGGTCGCTATCCGGCAAATTGCCACCCAAACGCTGCCGCCCCAAATGAAGATCCGAGCAGTGAATAAATTTTACAGACATAGAAGCACTCCTTTTTGGGTGTCTGCCATTGGTCATTCGCCTTTGGCTATCTTTTATTATACCGAAGGGCTCTGGTTAATGCCAGCTGATAGGGTTCATTGGCCTATCAAAGTATAAACCTTCCCGACATGCATAAGGCAAACTAAGCTTCCGCCTGCGTCAAAGACTTGGGCAAGCCAAGTTTTTCTAGCACTTTCAGAAAATATAAAATTTCTATTGACGAAAGTATAAGAAAAACTAAGGCTTCCACCTGCGTCAAGGACTTGGCGCAAGCCAAGTTTTTCTAATAAATATTGACTGTGGAAAGGGGTAATACTACCACAAAAAGCGGAGGTGACTCCCTTGTTGAAGGCTATTGGTCTAGCAAATTTAGAGGAACTAGAACGGAATGTCTTACTATTTGTCCGGGAACAAGCCTCACCGAATGGTATGCTAATTTATCCTTTGTGGGAAATGGGGAAGACTTTGGGGTATTCGGAATTGGAAATTCAAAAGGCCCTGCGTAACTTGGAGAACATGCAGCTGGTGGATTACCGTGAGGGTGATAATCCCGATGATCCGAACATGATTCTTTATAAAGATGAATGGTTGGAGATGTTTACTCAGCAACATTCCTCCAGCTAAAAGAGTACTTTGAGTTCCTAACCGCTAAAAAAGCCCCCTACCCCATAGCACTAGCAATGCTCTGGGTAGGGGGTTTTTTCTGCATTGATACAGATTGCTCCTAATCTCTGCACGATTTTCTAATAGTACTTGTATTTAAGTTTCCGGAGAAAAGGCGAGAGCATAAGCACTCTCGCCAAGTTTCCCTATTACGCCTTTTCTGGTCCTGCTGATTCTTTGTCCCGGAACAAGGTGGGGATCAAAAGAATGCCGGAAAGACCCACTAAACTGTAGATAATTCTACTGAGTATTGAGGATACACGAGTGGCCTCCCCGCCCAGTAGAGCAGCTACTAAGTCCCAACTGAACAAACCAATCAGTAGCCAGTTTAGGGCCCCTACGATTACCAGTACCATAGCGATCCTGGAAACCATTTCCATGGTAAGATTCACTCCTTATATAAATATTATAATTACAAGAAGTATTCTACCCAGATTTTCCAGTATCTAAACATTAGTTATTCAAATAACTCTTCAACCAGCTTACTGTTATCAATGGAGCGAACACTAACCTTGGCAAAGGTAACATCCACTTCGTCTCCTTCTTTTACTTCCGGGGGCAAAAACTGTCGCGGCACATTCCACATCACCTTGCCGGGAGCCTCTAAAACTGCCCAATTTTCTTCAAAACGGTCTATTACTGCTCTCACTTGGCAGCCCTCCTAAATCCCGCAGCCTTAGCCTCTGCTTCTGTTTTAAACCAAGCCTCGGGTTGTGTTCTTTCATAATTTTGCATACCGGGTAAGTGATAAATCTTCTCCCCAGCTTTATTAATGTTGCCCTTGATGAGCCCCTGGTTGTTCGCATCTACAAAGATTTGCTCCTCTGTTTGGGTAGAGGGCGCCTTAGCAGGAGCTTTCTGTTCAGTCTGTACCTCGATTTCCTTCCCATCGGAGTTCATTACGATTGTTCCCACCTGAGAGGTAAGATAAACCTTCACTTTATGGGCAGCTAGCCTTTGCATAATCTCCTGATGGGGATGCCCATAATCATTTTCCTTTGCTACTGAAATCACCGCTAATTCCGGAGCCACCGCCTTGAGAAAAGCTTCAGAAGTGGAGGAATGACTGCCATGATGGCCTACCTTCAAGACATCGGCCTTTAGGTTGTAGCCCTGTTTGAGCATTTCCTTCTCGGATAATTCCTCTGCGTCCCCAGGTAGGAGGAAGGATGTTTCCCCATAGGTTACTTTACAGACAATGCTGTAATTATTAAGCTCTTTGTATTTTTCACTGTTAGGAGCAATAATTTCTACCGTAGCACCACCCAAAGCAAATTCCTGCCCGCCGGCAGCAGCAGTAGCTTTTAAATGTTTGTCCTTTAACGCCAGCAGTACATCTTGATAGGTTTTGGTATTATGATTTACCTTGGGCAGATAAACCTTTTTCACATCATACTGCTTAATGACGGTATCCAATCCACCAATATGATCTTCGTGGGGATGCGTGCCCATGACCACATCCAATTTTTGAATACCCTGCTGCTTTAGATAATCCACCACCATTTGGCCATCACCATTTTTGCCTGCATCTATCAATAAATTTGCCTGCTGGCTTTGCACTAGGATGGCATCGGCTTGGCCAACATTAATGAAATGAACCCTCAGCTTATCCCCCTGTAAAGCCGGTTCGGAGGAGGGGGCCGTGACTCGTTCGCCTTGCGCCGCACAGCCAGTTAAAAGCAGTAGTAACATTACTGCAAACACGATGAAACGTTTCATGCTTGATACCCCTTTGCAAATAATCTATACTTAAAATAAACTGTGACACTTTTGTAACATTTATATGTCTGGTTTGTCAATTTTTATGGTTATGCTATAAGAAAAAAGGGGTTGACGATATGAATAAACAAATGATTCGGTTAGCTCTAGTTCTAATGGCTGCTGTAGCCCTGGTTGTACCCACAGCCTTTGCCACAGACGATGCCAGCAGCAAAACCTGGTTCGAGCAAAGGCTTACTCAAAAGAAAGCCTCTGTGGATGAGGCTGTAAAGAATGGCCGCATTACAGCTGAGCAGGGTGAAACCTGGAAGCAGCACTTTGAGCAAATGCAGCAGTTCCACGCCCAGAACGGTTACCTCTGCCCCGGTAACGGCAACGGTAACTGCGGTATGGGTAAAGGTATAGGGAACGGCAATGGTATGGGCGGACGCTGGGGTAGCGGTTCTGGCATACAAAACCCTCAAGTGCAAAGCCAATAATTAGGATTTAAAGAAGAATAAGCGGCCCTGACCGCTTATTCTTCTTTAAAAAATCTCTCTATTCCTTTACCAATAGCCTGGGCCACCTGATCTTGATATGTAGGGTCCTGAAGTTTTTTTCGATCCTCTGCATGACATAACCAGCCTGTTTCTACAATCACCACCGGTATTTCTAAGTTTTCAAAGAGATAAAACTTACCCTGTCGGGGCTTTTTCATCTTCATATCCGTTAAATCATTCATTTCCTCCTGTATCAGCCTAGCCAGGCGACTACTCTCCGAATCGGCCGGATCGTAATAAACATCCGGTCCACGTAGCTTCTCAACACCAGAATTAACATGGATGCTGATAAAAAGATCTCCTTTATATTGATGGGCAATTTGTATTCTCTGGTCTAAATCCTGCCTCTCTGTAGCTTTGGAATAAATCCCCTGATTGGTAAAATCCATATCCCGCTCCCTGGTTAACCGAACTTGAAAGGGCTCTACATAGGTAAGCAGCCGCTTGGCAATGGCCAAATTAATATCCTTCTCCATCACCTCTCCCTGACAAGCCCCCGGATCGCTTCCTCCATGCCCTGGATCAATGATCACCATCGGCTGAGGTAGTGGTTTTTTGGAGGGTGTCCCCCTAGCTTTGGACGTTTCTGCTGAACCCTGGGAAAAACAAGCCAGCGGAATAATAACCAGTATGACCATGCCCAGACACAGCCAATAGCTTTTGTGGTGGTTATTGTTATGTTTATAAGGTCCCTTTATATACATAATGTTAATTCCTTTACGTTAATCTGTAAGAACCTTCTTAGTGTTGCATTTTGCACTGCGAGAAATACACCCGCATGAAAAAAGCACTGCAAAAAGGCAGTGCTTCCTAGAGAAATATTTAGTTTTTAAAGGAAAATTATCAGCAGGATAATGGCAACGATCAGTAAGAAGATAAAGAAGGCACAGCAAATGGGTATCCAGAAACCGCCTGGGAAGCAGGATTCTACGTGAGCCATATTATCAACCCCTTTTTTACTACAATCTATGAAGGGTTGACTCGACTTGTGAATGTTAGATAGATTTTCTTTTATCTTATAAAAATCCAGTTACTGAAGCCTTTTCTGCGTTTATGGCCGTCAATCACCGGAATAATGATAATGGCCGCCAGGAACGCTACACCTGCAATCTCTCTGATAGCTTCTAACATAAGATTCGCCTCCGTCCCTATCGGGGAAATATTGCTTATCTTTATCATACTCCTGTCGGCCCGGAAGGTAAATACCTTGCACCATTGTTTACAATCTATTTACTTATGTTTGCTCCATTTTTCTCAATATTTTATTATGCTAAATTATTCCTCGTAAACCAGTAGAAATCAGTCACCCTCTGCCTTAGAGGGAATCCTCTTTATTTTTCTCAATATACGTAGGCTTCCACAAAATATGCTGAAGTTCAGCCCTTTGTTACAAAAGTATTTTAATAAAAGGAAATCACCAGTGAAAAATCACTGGTGATAACTAGCCTAGTGAATAGGCCTGTGCTTTTCTTTGTGAAAAAACCTGAATTTCTTGGTACCCTACTTTCTGAGCCAAGCGGAGAGCTTGGTCAAAATCCGCCCCCACATCCTCTGGGCAATGGGCGTCGGAGCTAAAAACAATCGGTACGCCTTGTTGCCAACAAGCCTCCAGCAGCAGGGGGTGGGGGTACATTTCTTCCACGGGTTTTCGTAATCCGGCAGTACTAATCTCAATACAAGTACCGCATTGAGCCAAAGTCTTAGCCACTCGTTCATATTGCTCCAACAGGAATTCCTGGTTTTCGGGAATGTATTTGAAAATCTTGGCCAAATCCAAATGGCCTGCAATATCGAACAATTTACTCTCAGCCAAAGCAACGATGCGGTCAAAATAGGCTCGCCAGGACTCCACTACATCCCGCTTATCCCATTCCTGCTTCATTTCTGAGAGATCAACTCCCCACTGATTGATCCAATGCACCGAACCAATAACATAATCAAAGGGATAGCGGCTGAGAAACTCTGCAATTTCCTTTTCCTTGCCGGGAAAGTAGTCCATCTCGATACCAAACTTGACTCCCAGACCTTCTTCCCGAGCCTGCCGTATCATTGTAAAATATTCATCCACCCGTTCGGTTTGCCGGGGTCTTACCCACTCATTATAAAAAATAGGACGGGTTTCTAAAAAACGGTAGGCATGTTCGGAGATGCCCCAGTCGCCAATCCCTATAGCCTCAGCCTGTTGGGCAAATTCCCGGAGCCAGGCCACCGTGTATGGACCTCGCTCCACATGAATATGATAATCAGTCAGCATACGTCCTCCTGAAGTACTTTTTAAGCTAACTATAGTAGCTGGCCAGCAAAAAATCAATAAACCCAAAGGAATTATACCTGTATACATATATTTTCCGTCCGAGCAATCTGTTAAAATATAGACAAGCTTTTTATAGATGGGAGGAATTCATGTGCCCCACCTCAGTCAAGAAGGTTTGCAGGAACTGCTGACCAAAGCAAGAGAAGCAGTACGTGCCAATAACCAAATCCCCCCTGTTTCCTTAAGCCTGGAAGAGCAAGAACTATTAAAAACTGTGATTCCCATGCAATTGGGGGAAGAGAATGCCAAGAAAATGATGCTTTTAGTTACCGAAATCCGAGAAGGCAAGCGCCCACCACTTTCTGATGAGGAAAGACTTGAAATGAACCAAAAGAATATGGAAGAAACTTTAATTAACTTCCTCACCAAATTAACCACTACTACTGATGAGGAAATGAATTCTGTCCTGGAAATGTGTGAGTGCATCCGCACCAGTCGCTATGGTCAATAGGTTTATCACACAGTCTTCAACCACCGACTAGCCTATTATTTAGCAAAAGCACTTTGCCGCTTGTCAATACCCAAGACTAAAGGCCGCTGGCCTAACTGCTAAATAGGGAGAGTTCGCTCTCCCTATTTATTTTTTATGCTACTCCGCTTCCTTGATCCGACTCATAAATGTATTAATTGCCATTGCATCCTGTCCCAAAAATCCGGTGGATAGAATTTCTCCGTTACTAAGCCTTCCCACCACAGAATAATAGCTTTGTTTTTTTAGCCCCTTGTCCATTAAACATCTCAAGCAGCACACAGTAAATAGCTCCGAATGAACTTTTTTAAAGATCACACCTTTTTTAGTATCCTCAATTACCCAAAAAATCTGCTCTGGTTTTGGCTGCTTACAATATACACATTCTAAAGGCTCAGCCAAAATTTGCAACAGCTTTTCCTCTGCTTTACGACGTTTGCTTTCCCAGTTCTTTGCTATGTAAATAATATCATTAATCTGCAACTCTTTATTCATTCCAGTCCATCTCCCTCCTTATTTAGAGAGTTCTAGTTTATTAAGACGTAATCCTACATCATATTGACTTTAAATAATCTTTATCATAAAATCAATAATGATAATAATCCATGATGAAATTTTTTCTTGTGTTATATAAAATACTATGATATCATATCATTTGTTGGCTCAAAAAATGTCCCAGTAGCTCAGCTGGATAGAGCAACGGACTTCTAATCCGTAGGTCGGGGGTTCGAATCCCTCCTGGGACGCCACGAAAATCAAGGACTCTAGCGATTTCGCCAGAGTCCTTTTTCTGTGTAAGGGGAACAACCTCTAGTTATTTTTCGACATATCGTTACAGGAGATAAATTGGAAATATCATGCAAGCTTATCACGTACCGTACATCAAACATACGTTCTGTAAGGATCAAAACAAAAGCACCCGGTTGGGTGCTTAATTTATTGACATATTAAAAGTCTGATAGTCTTTATTGTCAAACATATTTTTGTAGAACGATAATTTTAACGTATCGCTTTTGCTATCTAGGCCAAAAATCATATCAGCGGTGCATGTGGCCCCAGAGGGTATTTTTTGGGGGTACTTATTTATTGTGTTTGGGTAAGTATATCCAACATTTCCATCTTTGTCAAAAACTTTAAAATACTCATCAAATATATAAACATCTTCGCTATTAGAAATATTCTTGTAAGAATAATTGATATTTACAACTTGGGCGGGCTTTTTGTCGCTGTACTGGTTTCTTTCGGACATAGTGGTGACTTTGTTAATCTTTAGTGTATAAAGCACTTTACCACTTTGATCTTTTATAGCAATTTCGTCATTTGACAAGGCTGGGGCTGTACTGGCTGCAGGAGTTGTACTAGCTGCGGGGATTGTACTTGTTGAAGGGCCAACCGTATGCTGTGCACCATTAGAGTTAATTACTACTGCATTCTGAGCAATATCCCATTCGACTTTGGCACCTAGTCCCTCGGCCACGTATTTAGCCGGTACCATAACCCGTCCGTTAATTAGCTGCGGTTTTACGTCCATTGATCCTGTAATGTTGTTACCGTTAATATAAGACTAATAGGGTTGCTGGCTGCAGCTATACCGGCAGTTGATAAAATAACGCCACAAATCAGACCTACAATAAATTTTTTGATTGTAATCCCCTCCTAAATTTAATAGATATCCTAATAATCTCTATTAATAATACTTTCGTCAACTGTTTAGGAATTTTTCGACATTATTTGTACATTACATATCACGTTGTCCCATAGCTTAATCCCCCACACCATTAGTATTACGGGTTGGTGCAATAAGCCCCGGCCATAATTTAAATATAATACGTAATTTTATCATTGCGTAAATTTCTGATAAAATCCTTGCATTCCGTCCTCAACGCTGCATGAACGTGTGAAATGAATTAGCAGTTTTGTAACAGTCTGCCGTCCCTATGCATTTCGATACAACTTTTACAATACCAAAGCGAACACTCCTATCATATTATATACAGAAAATAAATTTGGGGGCTTTAGGCAGTGGAAAAAAAATACAGGTTGAATAATGTTGTTTTTAATTATGCAGGAAGACCTCTGTTTACTAGAGAGAATGCATCGAACATAATTTTGTTTAATACTTTTAGCACAGTTCAAAGTAATACACCAATTTGGACACCGGCAACGGGTAAAGCAATCTTTCTGACGGCAGTGCAAGCTTCTTCAGTTTCCGCTTTAACTATTACCTTAAACAGAGGGGGAAACGACCCTTTTCTGTCAATTGTTTTGACATCTTCCTTTGCTAACTTTAGTCAAAGCTTTTCTTCTCCTATAAAATTTGTACAGAATGAAGTGATTTCTCTCAGTACCAGTGTCGCAGGAACAATATATATCACACTCCTGGGTTATGAAGTTTAACCTCGGTCAGAGCACTGAAAGGAGTTGTACATAGTAATGAATAATGCCAAGCGTAACAATACTATATTTTCCTTAGAAAATCAGCCTTTATTTACCAGGGAAGGTGCCTCTTATATAACCAAACATTATTCTTTTGGTATTTTATCTACAGAAGTACCACTCTGGACACCTTCACCCACAAAATGTATTAACCTTACGTCAGTGCAGGCATCAGCTCCATTGGGAGTGACATTAACGTTAAGCAGTAATGGTAATGCATTTTTTGCTTTAAGAGTAACATCACATTCTGCAGCCATAAGTCAACAATTTCCTTCCGAATATAGATTTAAGCCTAATGATGCTATTTCTTTACGTACCTCCGATGAAGAAAGGGCAACTGAAACTTCAGGTGCTTCGAATGCCACGCAGGTGGCCTATAATAGCCGCAGCGATTTTATAAATGTAGCCAACGCCACAGGACTTCCTAATATGCAATTTGCCACATTAAATTCAGCATTAATAACCAGAACCAGTGGCCGACTTGTGTTGGAATATAGTAACCTGGTACCATCGGCAAGCAGCCAGCTTCAAATCGAAAGCGTTAAAATAAATTTTTATTGCCGACTTTCCTTAACACTTGCCGTAGGCACCAGTTCTATGATTTATTACTGGCGGCCCGACCCCGCTGAAGATTGGATTCAACTTCAGCAGGAGAGCCTTTCCCTGATAGGCACTATTGATCATTTATCAGTCCCTATCCAGCAGGATATTACCACGGAAGTGCTGGCAGCAACTAATCCGTGGAATGTAATAAAAAACATGCAAACATCTTTTGTAGGTGGGCATACAGGTCTTGGACTAGGAAATACAATACAGCTGGATGCTGTGGTAATTGATATCCGCATGGTCGGTAAAAACGAGATTTCCCTCTTTGGTTCAGAAACGTAAACAGCTCTCGTATTTCAATGCGCTGCCTAGTCATAAACAACCACCTCCGCAGTATCTGGCTGAGAGTTAATACCTTTTGCGTACGCATTGATGTAAAAGGTGCCGTTGTGCTGTGAGATAAAATCAAATTCCGCTATGCCGTTTGTTGGGACCAATTCTGCTGTTTGTATAACTTCTCCATCTGATAGGATTTTGATAGCAATTGGAGTGTTTTGGTCTGTTAAATCTTTTTCCTCCCATGATACATGGCCCATATCACCGGTTAAATTGTACTGAGCCATTTTGGGCTTTAGTTATCTCACCTAGTAGGTCAGTTCCAAACTCCTGCCGTTAATACAAAAGAGCCAGGGGCGTAGCCCTGACTCTCACAACTTGACCGCCAATATTAATCTCTTTCATGTTTTACACCCCTAACGATCCGCGTTCGCGGTATTTATTCTTCGTAAGCTAGGCATTGCGAAATAGACCGGGTTATTTATATTGGCTTCATTGGTTTGTACATACGCTCGATGTCTTTCATTCTCTCCCTGCCAACGAAATTCTGTCGTAAACAGCCGCCAGTCATTGCTTATCACTCGCGTGCCATCCTCGGAGCCTAAAACGTAGTCATAGCTACCGCCGTCGTACGGAATAATAAAACGCGCTTCGACGTTATTAAATTCCGTCCCGTCTTTTCGAGCGTAATAAGACACCCGATATAGCTCTCCCGGTATCAATTCCACAGTTGTTGTACCGTCTAGCCAAGTCCAAGGCTGCCATAGCTTTAACACACGGCCTCCGTGTTGCATCTGATCTAAAATTTCGAATTGACCTGAGGTAAGGGAGCCCCATGTGAAGGGAGTCGGATAGATGTTTGGCCCCTGCGCGCCAAACATCACATCGCGCCAAAAGTCATCTACAGTCCCGGTATTTCCTTGCATCAACCAGAGGTCATAAGCGGAGGCTCCTGCCGGACCAGGTTCGCCCTGAGGACCTTGTTTTCCTTCCAGATTTTTCACATCTGTGATTAACTGCTGTAAAATGGGTAATTCGTTCGTACTCTCAATCGCCTCGTCATTCAGAAGGGCTTTCCGAACATAAAAACTAAAGCTAGTTGTTGTAAGCAGCTTTGCTCTATCCATATCCAGCAGTCTTACTTCAGCCTGCACCAAACCGGCTGCTGCGATCGTGTTTGTTTTTAGAATACACGTTATTTTTCCATTGACGGTGTCCGTGATGTTTACTCCGTTGGCCAGATCCTGAATAACAATTGTGCCGTCAGGTTTTGCGAAAACAATTTCGACGCTCAGTTCTGATAGGTCCACAGGATTATTCATATCTCTAATTGAGATGTCCAGAGTGCAGGTTCCGATATCCCCCTGCACAAATTCGATAGTAGGAGCAGGCACAATCACAGCCTTTTCGCGCTTTATACCCAGAGAAAGCTCGTATTTTTTTAACAACATTTTATTCTCCTTCCAAACAAATAGTAGTCATTAGCATGTAACATCCACTGGCTAAAAGGAACGCCATCACCGTTACTATCCTTCTTAAAGTTGCCATCCTTCCCTAGCAAGTTAACCAACTGCCGCCCCTTAAACTTCGGCTTTAGCTGTGATGCCCTGAGTGCGTTTAGAACGCTTAGACCGTGAGGCAAGGTAACGGATTGTTTACTGTCGGTTTTTAATTCCTGCGTGTAGTCGGCCAAATGGGTATCAAGGACCGTCTTTTGGGCGGCATTTTGATCTATCAAATCCAGGTTTCGTTATACGCCTGCCGATTGAAAACTTCACAGTGGCTTTTTAAGTTCTAAATTTGGTGTTGTTGTAGGCATTTATTTCCCCCTTATCTTTTTTAGAAGTAATCTTCATACAAAGAATAACCCTGGTAGCTGTGTCGCTACCAGGGTATAAAGAGGACATATTAATTTGGGTTATTCTCGACCAGCCCCATACCATTAGAGCATAATAAACTAAGGAACCGATTACTATCTGCAACCATTGTGGAGCGTAGCATCTGTTTAGGGCAGCCACTACCAGAACCACTTCGGAGATGGTGATCAGTTTCATGTAATGATAGCACTAGCTCTATCTATTGGAATTCGCGCGGTGAATTAATGGGCCTTGGCAACATTGTAAGTAGCCAATTGGGCCATGCAAACATAGCGACCACAGGCGACATACACGTCCACGCCTTAAAGTCTGTTGATAAGGAAATAGCTAAAAATGGATCAATTCTTTACCCTGAATAAACCAATATCCAAAAAAGAGCAGGCTTAACCTTGCTCTTTTTTTGCACTTACAGAAGGCTTTAATTGATGTTTTCTGATGTTTAACGACACAAGATAACATCTAACAATAACCAATAATACCCAATAAAAAATTTACTAAACCATATGATTACTGACTTATCCAGGTTTCGCCTAACTATACCAAATCCACGGTACCGCACTTCTAATCCGTAAGTCGGGGGCGCCAATTCCTCTTAGACACGCTACAAGTCCACGTCTCGTAATAAAATCTACCTTTCCGAATATCTTCATTTTGCATTGAACACATAATAGTCCTATGTTAAATTTAAAAGGATAATACAAAGCCTCATTCTGGATCATCTCCCCTACTCTAAGAGAAGATGCCGTGAGAGGGGAGCTGTCTGCGATGTTGTTCGAAGCAAGAGAGTGCACAAGGATTTATTCGTCATGACAACTCGTAACAACGGGTTACCATATTATAAAGCTCCTGCCACCAGCCGCCATAGTAATGAAGCATGAGGAGGATTTTATACTTTGGACAATGTCGATATCATTAATATGCTGCTGGTTTTATCCACATTGGTGATATTATGTTTCTTATTGTTAGTCGCAAAAAGAACGCCAAAAAAGCAAATTCATTATGCCGTTTTAAGTATGACGGCCAGCATTCTCCTATGGAATGTCGCAGTATTATTGCATTTGACTTTTGACAATGTCCCATGGATATTGGCAATTTGTGAGCGACTGTACTTTTTGGGTACGATTCTCGTATCAATTTCAATATTATTTACCGGGTTAATATTTGCTCGAACCAAAATAAAATTTACATGGAAGCATGCACTGCTGTTTGTCGTTCCTGTTATCTCTATTGTGGTGCTGCTTACGAATCAGAGTCATCACTTGTTTTATACTGTCTTTAGCCTGATACCCTCCAAGCAAACTTTTGGTATCTATTTTACTATACATACGATATATTCCTATTCGTGTATAGGGATTGGTTTGGCCTATCTCGTGATTTTTTCCATAAAAAATTATGGTGTTTTCTCCAAACAATCCTCGCTAATAGTTATTGGAATTATGATTTCGCTAATCATTGATGCGATCAGCACATTTAAGATCTTTGATTGGTCAACGGCAATCGAAAATATTGCCTTTGCTGTGACCATTAGCTTTTTTATTATAGCTACGGTAAAGTTTGATTTCCTGAACGTAATACCCATCGCCTTGCAAACGGTTGTTGATTTGATTTCTGACAGCTACGTGGTGATTGATGAGGATTTTAAAATCATTGATTACAACAAAGCTTTTGTAGGCGGTTTTACCGGGGTATCTAGAAAAATCGGCATTATGGCAGTAATCAAAAAGAATTATGGCGATCTCGATGTTAAAAGGTTCATGGACTTTCTGGGCGAAGCAGTTCATGATCAAAAAAAAGTGAGCTTTGAAATGCCTAAGCCCGTGGGTGAAGCCATTGCCTATTATATGGTGAAAATCACACCTATTTATGTCAGCGGCAATCATATAGGAACTATAATTTTAAAACAGAATATTACTGAGCATAAAAATAATTTGAAGGAGGTTATGCAGCTCAATGAGAGGCTGCAGAGTCTGGCAACCCGAGATTGGCTGACGCAGTCTTATAATAGATATTTCTTTGATGAAAGATTACAGCAGGAGATTGACCTCGTAAACAGACTGCAGGCATATGGTCAAGAACCAGACAAAAGCGTCAAAAATTTTGGCTTAATCATGTTTGATATAGACTATTTTAAAATCTATAACGATAATAATGGACATCTGGCAGGAGATGAGCTTTTACAAACAATCGTTACGGTTGTTAAAGAGGCGTTATATCCGACTGATATATTATGCAGATACGGTGGAGAAGAGTTTGCCGTTATTTGCTGCCATACCTCAGAGAAAGGGATTAAAATAGCCGCGGAAAAGATCAGAAAGACTGTGGAAGATTATGCTTTCAAGTTTCAGGATAAACAGCCGGGTGATAACCTGACAGTTAGCATTGGCGCAGCATACTATTCAACAGCTAACATAAAAAGGGAGGAGTTAATAAAAAGAGCTGATAATTGTCTGTATTTAGCCAAAAGCAGCGGCAGGAATAAGGCTGTTTTTGATGCATAAACAGACACATGGACTTTACGGAATATGGACACTAACAAATCTTAGAAAATCTTTTTATGCAGCAAAGTACGTTATTATGATTTAAAATGCATCACACAGATAACCCAGTCTGTATTTGCCTAACAGTAAAAAATTTTTTGCATCATGACGCCATATAAACTTAGGCATTGCAAGGGTTTGCGATGTCTTTTCTTGTTAGTGGAAGTAGCGAATTGATGTTTATACAGATAACTAAGACTTTTACTTATTCCATCTCTCAACCATACTCTTAAGCAGACCTGATTATCTATTCTAGAATGGCCCAATGAGACTTGGTGTTTTAAGTCTATGAATAATGTTCACATTTACTACAAAGAAACCTGCAACCAACACCTAAATTATTAAGTTGCTCGCCCAAAGTTCCATTTCTCTACTGCACTTTGGGCAAGCAAGTGGTATAACAGCAAAGATCAGTATCTAATGGACTTATATATTAGAATTTTCATGAAAATTGCCACAACTTATGATTGCAAACATACAAAGCAAAGTATATGATTTTATTATAACTATAAGTTGAAATAAGTATGTTTTCTTTCTCAATAAAGTTACTTCCAGTCTTTGAAAAGTTTATTATTTGACTTCAATATGCCTTGATTCATTACAAAGCCGAGAGTTTCAAAATCATTGTAAAGAAGTATATCTTAAAGGCGTATGCCCAAGATATCTTGCCAATATAAATAACAATGATTGATGAAAAGGAGGTTCTAATGTATGAATGAGAAGGAAAAGAAAAAATTAACTACCGTTACGGGTGCTCCGGTTCCTGACAATCAGAATGCGATGACGGCAGGGCCAAGAGGTCCTATGCTGCTCCAGGATGTATGGTTTCTTGAAAAACTTGCCCATTTTGACCGGGAAGTAATCCCGGAAAGAAGAATGCATGCGAAAGGGTCTGGAGCATTCGGTGTATTCACCGTAACACATGATATCACAAAATATACAAAGGCAAAGCTCTTTTCTGAAATTGGAAAGCAAACAGAAATGTTTGTCCGCTTTTCAACCGTTGCAGGTGAACGCGGTGCTGCCGATGCAGAACGCGACATCCGTGGTTTTGCTATGAAGTTTTACACCGAAGAAGGAAACTGGGATCTCGTAGGCAACAACACCCCTGTCTTTTTCCTTCGTGATCCACTAAAGTTTCCTGACCTCAATCACGCAGTAAAACGCGATCCTCGCACCAATATGAGGAGTGCTAAAAATAATTGGGACTTCTGGTCTTCCCTCCCTGAAGCACTACATCAGGTCACCATCACCATGAGTGATAGAGGTATCCCTATATCCTATAGACATATGCACGGTTTCGGCAGCCACACTTTCAGCATGATCAATGCGAAAAATGAGCGGGTATGGGTCAAATTCCACCTAGTTACTCAACAAGGTATAAAAAATTTGACTGATGCAGAAGCTGAGGCTATTATTGCAAAGGATCGTGAAAGCCACCAGCGCGACCTTTATGAAGCAATTGAATGTGGTGATTTTCCTCGCTGGAAAATGTTCATCCAAGTAATGACAGAAGAACAAGCTAAAAACATGCCATATAATCCTTTTGACCTTACAAAAGTCTGGTATAAAAAGGATTTCCCACTTATCGAAGTAGGATACTTTGAATTAAACCGAAATCCAGAAAACTATTTTGCCGATGTTGAGCAAGCTGCTTTCAATCCTACTAGTGTTGTTCCTGGTATCGGTTTCTCACCAGATAAAATGCTGCAAGGACGCCTTTTCTCATACGGTGATGCCCAACGATACAGACTTGGTGTTAATCATCATCAAATACCTGTTAATGCGCCAAAATGCCCAGTCAACAGCTACCACAGAGACGGCCAGATGCGAGTTAATAACAATGCTGGCAGCACAATCGGCTATGAACCCAACAGCTACGGGGCATGGCAGGAACAATCTGAATATAAAGAGCCTCCACTTGAACTAAGCGGAGCAGCCTATCAATGGAATTTCCGCGAGGACGATGATGACTACTACACCCAGCCGGGGCTTCTTTTCAGGCTCATGAATCTGGAACAACAGCAAGCACTTTTTGATAATACGGCCCGTGCCATGGGTGATGCGCCAAAAGAGATTAAAATCCGGCATATTGGCAACTGCCTAAAGGCTGATCCAGCCTATGGGAAGGGTGTTGCAGAAGCGCTCGGCATATCGCTGGACGAAGTTAAGTAAAAAACTTCCCCCAGATAAGAAAAATTCTATGAAGAGACTGGTAAGGGCTGCAAGGTATTATCCTGCAGCCCTTATTCTATCTTTTTGACGGTCCAGGCTATTCCCCTTTGCCTCAGAAACCAATAGGGTGACCCATATAAACAAAGGGTCCAGGACATACTATTCTTGTTATACATAACCCAAGAATAATCTTAAAATGGAAGAGTGAAATTATGAAAATTGCAATCATTGGAGCCGGACCGTCTGGACTTGCTTGTGCTATTGAGTGTGAAAGATTAGGAATCATACCAGATATTTTTGAAAGAGATAAAAGTATTGGTTGGATATGGCCTTCAATTACCGTAGACTTAAATATCTTTGATCAAGATACGGGAGATGTTAACAATTATTTATATAAAAAACTTGGTATTAATCTGTTACCCCTTCACAAATGCCATAGTATTACACTAAAATCACCGAATAAAGAAACTACGGTCAAGGGGGAACTAGGTTATTTCTATGCAAGAGGAAAGGATCCAAGCTCAATCGAAAATCAATTAATAAAGAAACTGGAAAAAACACCTATACATTATAATAGTCCCTCTGATTATAAAGAATTATCCAAGAAGTATGATTATGTAGTAGTCGCTACCGGTATGGATACAACAGCCAAAGAACTCGATGTCTGGGAACAAACGGGCTTTGTTCATATGTACGGAGGTTTGGCCTTAGGCAAATTCACAAAAGGTACTTCAACCCTGTATTTTAATACCGAGTATACGGGAACAGGCTATGCCAGAGTAACCCCATACAATTCCACCCAAGCGTTAGTGAAATTATATCATTTTAGTTGTGATCAATCTAATATAGATAGCCTTTTTACCAGGTTTTTGGAGATGGAAAACCTGGCTCATTTGCAATTTCTTTTTAAACTAACGCCTCCCATGTTCTCTATAGGAAAGGTAAAAAAATTTAAAGTAAACAATGTCTTACTGACTGGTCGGGCTGCTGGCTTAACAGAACGGCTAGTGGGAGTTGGTGCCTCCTTTGCCATAGCGAGTGGGGTATATGCTGCAAGAGCCATCATTAAAGGTAAAGAATATGAATCATTAGTGAAACCTTTGCAAGACCACGTTGAGAATATATCTGCTTTTAGAGATACCATGAAGAATATCGATAATGAGGGATTTGATCGGATCGTCGCAACATTAGGAACCCCCGGGATAAAGCAGGCCGTTTATAATACAGGAGTAAATTTTGCGGATATTGGTGGGGTAGTTCTAAAAAATATTAATAAATTACTACGTTGACAGAGTTATTTCCACCTTAGCATTTACAACTAGCGCCCGGAAAGAAAAACAGTCCATTGCCAGACTGTTTTTTGAAGGAATCCATAGCAAAAAACTGGTCAACAGTAGCCATTACTTAACAAAACCGCTTGACCTTTACTGGAAAGCTTATGGGGAGCAGAACCTACTTACTACGGCCCATCATCATACCTAAAATAGCAGACACCTCGGATTTGATTTCTTGTAGGCCATAAGTAGTACTGGTTACTTCAGTTCGAATATCACTGATAGTGGTCTCAATAAAGGAAACTTCCGACTTGATTTCGGAAAGACCAAAGGTGGGGCTAAAAACAGCGCGGCCAATATTAAAAAGATAAGCCTCACAGCAGGCAATTTGCTCCTTTAATTCACCGATACAATCAATGACATTCTGAATTAAAGCGGGGTCGAAACAACAGGCCGGTAGACGATCATCACAATCACCACGATTGTTATTCCACGGATCACAATCGTACTGTTTAGCGGAGTACTTTAATGTGTTCAGATTTTCTTGTTCCCGTGACTTTCTACTCAATAGCAAAACCTCCTTTTCCAACCATAATATTCCTTACTCTAATCTAATGTGACTGGTATTATGGATTGCTATTCCCCCTCTGCTTGCTATAAATTTTGATTAAATTGCTTATGCCCTATAGGGTGCAAGCCCAAGTCATGTTAGTCTGAAAGTGAAATAAAGCCTCCTGTGGTAGATTGGAACTAACTACCACAGGAGGCTTTATTTCACTTATCTTACGATTTGCTACTTAACGTCTCATACCTCTTAGACGTTGTACCCTCTCCTCAATGGGTGGGTGAGTACTGAACAGCCTCGCCAGAGAAGCCCCAGACAACGGATTGATAATAAATAAATGAGATGTTGCAGGATTTACTGTCATCGGCACTCGCTGGGCCGCGGATTCCAATTTTAATAGGGCGTTGGATAAACCATCCGGCGAACCGGCAATTTGGGCACCGGTAGTATCAGCCATATATTCCCGGGAGCGGGAAATAGCCATCTGGATGATCATCGCTGCAATGGGGAAGATGATAGCCATAATCAGGCTGCCTACCACTCCACCACCACCTTCTTCGTCGTCGCCACGACCCATACCAAAGATCGCACCCCACTGTAGGGCGCTCCCCATCATACTGATGGCACCGGCCAAGGCAGCAGCAATGGTTCCTACCAATACATCCCTATTTTTAATATGGGCCAATTCGTGCGCTAATACACCTTCTAACTCTTGCGGGTTTAAGATGCGTAGAATTCCTTCGGTCACCGCCACTGCTGAGTTAGCAGGGTTACGGCCGGTGGCAAAGGCATTGGGCTGATCCGAAGGTTGAATATACAATTTAGGCATTGGTAACCCTGCCCGCTGAGACAATCGCCGCACCATTTCATAAAGCTCCGGTGCCTCTGCTTGGGAAACCGGATAAGATCGGGTCATTTTAATGGCCAGTTTATCACTATAAAAGTAACCAAAGAAGTTCATACCCATTGCAATAATAAAGAAAAGCATTGCACCACTGCTACCACCAATAGCATTCCCCATCAGCACTAGTAAAACAGACAGGGCTCCCATTAAAAGCCAAGCCTTTAAAGTATTCATTAAATTCCTCCCCATAACCAGTCTATTTTGAGATAGCCAATTTTATAGATAAGGCGCTACCTCGCTGAGGTAAAGAATTAACGACTGTATAAGAACCATACTTTGCGTTAAAACCTGTCGACTGACTACTACCACCTGGCCGGACTCCAGATTGCTAACCAGAGGCTGTAACTCTGCCAGTTGGTTCTCTAACTGTTTAAATTGTTCTTTAAGATAATGGAGATCCAAACCTGCCGGTCTGCCAATGATCTCTTTGGTTCGTAGGATATCTGCCAGGGCATTCATGCGTTCCTTAATTTCATCCAGGGTTAGACGCTGGCTTTTCATGCTTTCAATCAGCTTTAAACGTTGCAGGCAGTCTTCCGTATAGTAGCGATAACCCGACCCAGAGCGTTCCGGTCTTAAGAGGTCCAAATTGGTATAATAATCAATGGTCCGCCGACTAACGCCTGCCAGTTCTGCTAACTCGCCAATTCTGTATTTCTTCAACTCCCCAAGTCTATCACCTCCCCATTATTATACAAGATTACCAGCAAAGTGTACAGTTATACGTTTTAGTGTGAAAAAAATATAAAAAGAGAGAACCAACCTCTGCATAGCTAGTTGGTTCTTCCCTTGTTTTTATTCTATCGTAATTAAGCCACCGGTCTATCTTCACACATCTGGTCGTTCAATATATTTAACCGGATACGATTAATACGTAGTCCCTGCATTTCAGCCACTTCCAGCTTGTGCTCTGGCAATTCGACAACATCACCCACTTTGGGGCGTTTACCCAATCTGCCAAATACAAAGCCACCCAGGGTATCGTACTCTTCCTCTTCGCCCACCGGTAATTTAAACATTTCTGAGGCTTCTTCCAGCAACATCCGACCATCCACCATAAAGGCACCATCTTTAATCGGAGCCACTTGAGGAAGTTCCTGGTCGAATTCATCCTGAATTTCGCCCACTAATTCCTCTAATACGTTTTCCATTGTAATGATCCCACTGGTACCACCGTATTCATCCACTACTAACGCCATTTGTTGGTGATTTTGCTGAAATTCCCGTAGCATGTGATCCAGGGAGACCCCTTCGGGCACCATCATGATAGATCTCTTAACCTTATCAATGGTAGTTCCCTTTTCCAATCGAAACAAATCCTTGATGTGTACTAAGCCCACCACATGGTCACTGTCTCCATCCATTAGAGGATAGCGGGTGTGCTCGGTTTGGCGGGCGATAGCCAGATTCTCTTCCAGGGTTTTCTGACGATCCAAAAAGATTACCTCTGGCCGAGGCACCATTACTTCCCTGGCAACCCTATTTTCCAAGTTAAACACATTCTGGAGCATGCGCCATTCATTTTTATCCAAGTGACCGCCTTTATAACTTTCGGATACCAGCATCTGCAATTCTTCCTCACTGTGACTTTCTTCGTGCTCACTGGCAGGCTGTACACCGATACAGCGTAAAATCCAGTTGGCTGTACCGTTAAACACCACAATGCCAGGGTAAAAGACAACGTAAAATACGCGCATGAAGCCAGCTAGCCACAAGGTCACACCTTCCGCCCGCTGTATGGCCAGTGATTTTGGCACCAACTCACCAAAGACCACATGCAGAAATGTAACTAGACTGAAAGCAATGATAAACGAAATGGTATGAACCGCCGCTGTAGATGTTACTCCAAGGGAATACAGAACAGGTTCTAAAAGTTTGGCTACCACAGGCTCACCTAACCAACCTAGCCCCAGACTGGACAGAGTAATACCCAGTTGACAGACGGATAGGTAGGCATCGATGTTGTTGACACAAGTTTGAGCAACTTTGGCTTGACGGTTTCCCTCCGCCACCAGTTGGGCGAGGCGGGTGGGTCGGACCTTTACAAAGGAAAATTCTGCTGCGACAAAAAGACCGTTTAAAAAAACCAAAAATACAGCCAATAAAACCTGCAGTGCCAAGAGCATACTGAATGACGTGTCGTCACCCATAATGATGGGACCACTCTCCTTTAATATAATATAATCTAAAAGCGGGTTCCCCCGCTAACTAATGTTTATTCTAACAAATTTGCGTTTATTAATAAAACCAGCGAAAAGAGACTAAACAACCACTTTCGGGGATATGGCTGAAAATTTTATATTTTACCAATCTGGAGTTTCTTTTTTCTTTATCAATCGGCTACTCTCTATATATTTGGGTCCTATAAGATTGCCCGTAAACTGTAATTGTTAAAGTGTTAAATTTCCCCAACCTCATTCTTACAAAAAAATGACAAATTTCAAATTCTTGGAGGATTTTATTGTTGAAATATTCAATTATAATTTTATCTGGAAAAAAGTAAGGTGATGCCTGTGTCATACTCAAACCTCTTCATGGAAAGCAGAAATATATTATTCATATTAGATAAATTAGGACGTATTTTAGAAGCCAACCCGTCGGCTCAAGAAGCCTACGGCTATAGCCAGGAAGAATTTTTATATTTTACGATTTTCGACTTGTGTGCTGTTAAAATGAGTACTACTATTTACCAGCAAACTCCGCAAGTTATTGAAGAAGGAGTTCTGTTCGAAACCATGCATCGGCGAAAGGATAAAAGTACCTTCCCCGTAGAAGTAAGTTTCAAAAAATTTCACCTACAGGGGAAACACGTAATTCTTAGCAACATTCGTGATATTAGCCGGTTGAAAGAAACTGAGTGTTCCCTTAAGCAATCAAACGAAGAACTAATGGCCACCATTGAAGAACTAACCGCCGCCAATGAGCAATTGTTAGCTGCCGAGGAAGAATTAAGACAGCAGTATGATGAATTACAAAGCAGCCGGGATGTGTTAACCACCTTGAATCAACAATTGACAGAAATTATTGAATTTTTACCCGATGCTACCTTTATTCTAGATAGGGAACAAAAAGTAGTTGCCTGGAATCGTGCCATTGAAGAAATGACCGGCATTTTAAAAGAAAAAATTATCGGCCAAGGCAACTATGCCTACAGCGTACCTTTTTATGGCCAGCCAACCCCTGGGTTAATCGGTGTATTTATGCAAAATAACACTAACCTAAGCAATTATCAAAATATAAAGCGGTACGGTAACATAATAACCGGGGAAGTCTTTGCTCCGGCACTTTATGACGGTAAAGGGGCTTATCTGCAATTGAAAACTTCCTTACTTTCTAACTCCCAGGGTGAGACAGTGGCTACTATTGAATCCATCCGCGACATTACCGAATCTAAACAAGCGCAAAAGGCTCTAATAGAAAGTGAAGCCCGTTTTCGCAGCTTGTCCGAAAACGCTCTGGATATGATTTATCATATCAGTTTCATTCCTAAGCCTCACTTCTCTTATATTAATTCTGCAGCGAAAAAAATCACTGGTTATCGACCTGAAGAATTCTATCAAGACATAAATGTCCATAAAAATGGTATATACCCGGAGGATTGGCCTCTGGTGGCCAGTGTTTTTGATGGCCAGTTTCAAGTTAAGTCAACCCTACGGTGGATACACAAGGATGGCCATCTTGTTTGGTTAGAGATATTTCGTGTACCCATTTATGACCTTAGTGGCAAGCTGATTGCTATTCAAGGCATTGCCCGGGATATTAATGAACGGAAAGAGATAGAAGAAAAGCTTTTATATCTTAGCCAGCATGACACTATCACAGGTCTTTACAGCCGAAGCTTTTTTGAAGAAGAAATGGAGCGTTTAGAGCATTGTTCGAAACCCGTCGGCTTCCTCATGATTGACTTAGATGGACTTAAATTAGTAAACGACACCTTTGGTCATAAAGCCGGTGATCAAATGCTGATAGATGTGGCCAATATACTGGGAAAGTGCTGTAAGAAGAACCACAGCTTGGCTAGAATCGGTGGGGATGAGTTTGCCATTTTACTAACTGACTGCTCTAAAGAAGACTTAGCATCCTACTCGCGCAGCATTAAGCAGTCTCTCAAGCAATATAATAGAGAAAATCCGGGGAAACCCCCACTAAGCCTATCCATCGGGTCTGCTCTCCGTGAAAATAGTTCAAAAAAAATGAGTCAGCTCTTTACCGAAGCAGATAATAGCATGTACAGAGAGAAATTGCACCGAAATTCCAGTTCGCGCAGCTCTATTGTTAGTGCCATGATGAAAGCCTTAGAAACCAGGGACTTCATTACAGAAGGACATGGCGAGCGAATCGAAACCCTGCTGAAAAAAATAGGGAAAAGGATGGGACTAACAGGCAGCCAAATCTTTGATCTACGTTTATTAGCACAATTTCACGATATCGGCAAAGTTGGCATTCCCGATAGAATCCTCTTTAAACCGGGTCCTCTAACAGCAGATGAACGGAAAGAGATGGAACGCCACAGTGAATTGGGCTATCGAATTGCCCAATCTGCACCGGAATTGTTGCCCATAGCTGATTGGATTCTCAAGCATCACGAGTGGTGGAACGGCAAAGGGTATCCTCTGGGGTTGAAAGGTGAAGAGATTCCTCTGGAATGCCGTATCCTTGCTATTGCCGATGCCTATGATGCCATGGGTAACGATAGACCCTATCGCAAAGCTCTCCCTCATTCAGCTATTATAGAAGAGCTTAAACGTTATGCTGGCAGTCAGTTTGACCCGAAATTAGTTACTTTGTTGGTAGAAATTATTGAAGAGGAGCTTTAGGTTAAATACTTTCGGGACAGAGTCTTTTAGGCTCTGTCCCTCATATTTTCATTGCTTTCCTAATATAGATAAGTTAAAAGCAAAAAAGGGTGATAAAAATCATGAAACACTCCTTAGGAAAATATCTTCTTGTTCTTTTTATCCCGGCCAGCATTGTCTTGTTAGTTATTTCCGGTGCTGATTTTGAAAATGTTTATGAAAACATCCTTCTTATCGTAACCCTAGTAGGATTGGTGTATATAAGGAGATTAAAGAGTAAGCCTTTACTGATTGGTTGGTGTATTTTCACCCTCGGGGTTACCTTAGATTTTCTAGATCAGTTTATCAAAATCCCAGATTTTCTAGAACTCTACTTGGAGGAACCCGCCTTGGTTATTGGCTTAGCCATAGCGGTTTATAGCTTTTATCAAATGGCCAAAAAACAAAAAGTACATACTTAAAATCACAAGTTGCAGTTCCTTACATCAGGTGTTTTTATTTGACACAATTAAATAACTGTGTTAACCTATAACAAATCTTAGTAAAGGGGGGATTGTTTAGATGTCCAAAGATTTAATCAACAAAATTCTGGAAGATATTGGCTTAGAAGAAATAAGTCTTTCAGAGGAAAAACAGCATACGGAATAAAGAATCGAAGGCGGTACTAACCCAATCGCCTTCGATTCTTTGTTTCTAAGACTTTTCCACTGGCTGCGGTAAGGGCTTACCCAAATAGTAACCTTGGGCGTAATTTATGCCTAACCCTCTGATAATTTGCAATATTTTTTCATTCTCTACAAACTCGGCTATAGTCTTTTTACCCAACGCCCCGGCCACCGTGTGAATGGCTTGCACCAGAGCCAACTGACTGGCATCTTGGTCAATATTGCGGATATAAGATCCGTCAATCTTGATATAGTCTACAGGCAGGGAACGAAGATAATGGAAAGAGGTAAAACCAATACCAAAATCGTCTAAGGCAAAAAAACATCCCAAATCCTTCAGCCTATTAATCCATTTTTCCACCCAGACAAAATCCTTCACTGCCACCGTCTCGGTAATTTCAAAGCCCATCCGGGATGGCTCCACGCCACTCTGAATGATGGTCTCTTCAATTTCCTGCAGGAGTTCCTCATCCCCCAAACTTGTCCCGGAAAGGTTTATGAATAATTTAAGACTGGGGATTCTTTGCAGAGTTTTTATGGCGTTTTGCACCACCCACCGATCAATCTGGGGCATGATCCCAAATTGCTCTGCAGGGGGTATAAACATCCCCGGAGCAATCAGTTTACCCTGCGAGTCCTTTAACCGCACTAATACTTCGTGATGTGTTATACGATCTTCATGATCAACCACCGGCTGAAAGAACAGTACAAAACGCTCATCACGGAGACCCGACCGGATGAGGCCAAGTACTTCATTAATTTTACGAAGATTTATTACAGATTCTTCATTGGAGGAGGCCAATACTACCCGGTTTCTTCCCGCTGCTTTGGCAGAGTGTAACGCTAAATCTGCATGGGAAAGAAGTCTTTTCATATCCAAAGAACCATCTATTTTCATTACTCCGATACTAATCGTTAAGTTAAGACAGTTCTCTGTTTTTATCACACATAATTCTTCCTTCTCCACTGCCTCTCGCAAACGTTCAGCCATTTTTCTGGCCTGCTTTACAGTAACCCCCTCTAGAATCACTGCAAATTCGTCTCCTGCCAGTCGAGCAAAGTAATCCTCGGGGCGAAGATTAAACCGCACCACCGAGGCAAGATGCACTAAGTAATGGTCTCCCACAATGTGCCCCAGGGTATCGTTGGCCAGCTTGAAATGATCCACTCCAATGATTAGTAAGACACTGTTCTCACCATTTTTAGCCCTATCCAAAACTTTTTTTAAATATTTCTCCAGTGAGTAACGATTTGGGATGTTAGTAAGTGCATCATGGGTGGCCAAATATTCCAGTTGCTCCTCCACCAGCTTCCGCACCGTAATATCTTCTACCATCGTGATAACATGCAGTGGTTTCCCGGAGGTATTGTGAATGAGGGAAACAATCGTTTTAGCCCAGATAATCTGGCCATCCTTCCGAATATATCTTTTTTCCATATGAAAGGAATCATATTCTTCTGCTAATAGTCCACCAAGTAACTCTGCGCTTTTAGCAACATCATCGGGATGAGTAATATCTGTAAGGACGATTTGAGAAAGCTCCTCCGCATTGTAACCAAGCATTTGCTGCAGAGCGGGATTACTTTCCTTTAAAACCCCATGCATATCGGTCAGAAAAATGCCAATGCCCGCCTTTTCAAAAATCGTCCGAAATTTTTCCTCACTAATCCTCTGCTCTTCTTTAACCGCTTCAATTTCGCCATAAACAGTCATTTTGCCAAGCTCCCCCTGACTGACCAGGTTTGTTCGAACAGTAACTTTTCTTGATCCTATTTCTACTTCGACACTAGCCAGAGAAAACCTTGTAATAATGTCAGATTCTACCGAATAAAAATTACCTCGACAAAGACACTTAGGGCAAAAAGTGGCTTTTTTCACCCCAGTAATAAAGCATTAAGCGGTGTTGAGCTCTGGTACAAGAAATATACAATAATTTACGGTCGAATTCAGTGGTATAATTTTCCTGGTTTACACCATAGACCAAAACTACATCAAATTCCAAGCCCTTTGCCAAATAGGCTGGGATAATCATAACACCTTTCTCAACCTTACCTTCCTCACGTCGCAATAGTCTTACCCCTACCTGCCCCCCTAGCCTTGTATAAATTTCCTCTGCTTCCCGAAAAGTTTTGCAGATAATAGCCACTGTTTGATAACCCATATCTTGGCAAGTAGCAATATCCCGAATAATTTTCTGATCTAGCAAATGTCTGGTTTCTTGATATACCACCCTTGGCTCTTCTTCGTAGCGTTCAAAGGAAAGGTAATCCTGGGGGACATCCAATAATCCTTTGGTAAATTGATTTATTTCATAGGATGAACGGTAACTCTTATTGAGGAAAAGTTTCGTTGTCTTCGGTTTGTTGAATATTGTTTTAATTTCTTCATACAGAGTAACATCGGCTTTCTTTTCCAAGGTTTGTTGTATGTCTCCCAGTACCGTATATTTCGCTTCTGGAAACAGCAGTTTAAAAATTTCATATTGTATCGGATAATAATCCTGGGCTTCGTCTATGACCACCTGCTTAATGTCCGGGAAAAGTTCGCTACCTTCTATTTTGAATTTCAGATACAGCAGCGGTGCACAATCCTCAAAGGGTATTTTCCCAGCTTGCAGGCTTTGCTCAGTGGCAGCAATAATTTCCTCAATGCCTTCCGGTAACTCAAGCCCCTGGGCTAAGGTAAAGAAAAGTTTTGGGTCATTAAAAAGACGGGTGTAAACCTGCCAATAATCCACCTTCGTAAATTTTTGGAGGTACTGTCGCAATGTCTTGGTTTCTTTAATTGATAGCAAGCGACTAAAGGACTTAATCTCTAGATCATGTCCCTCGCTGCGCTGGACAATCCTTTCTATCTTTGCCAGACGCTGACTGCGCAGGGAATGGAGTTTATCCCAGATGCTATTTTCCAACCGCTGGAGTCGTTTGGCTAATGGCAAACCGCTTTTATCATTAAGCAGACGACTCTTAAGACGGTGCTTGTTCTCAATCACCCTACCAGCGTAGTAAACATCCCCAAAAGGAATAAGTCGGTGCTCATAATGCCACAAAAGCCTATCCAACAACTGCTTGAAGATGCTGGAACCCTTGAAACCAACGCTCTGCCTCCTTAGCCGTCCCCCTCTCTCATGCTGCAATTCTATGAGGGCTTCTAACTGCTCCTCCCTAGCTTCCACTTGAAACCGTTCTGCCAATGCTCCAGTTACGATTTCGCCAAAGGTTTTTTGTTCGACATTCTCTTCTCCCAACTCTGGTAACACATCGGAAATATAACTGGTGAAGAGTTCGTTAGGAGAAAGAATGAGGAGATTATTGCTTTGTAAGGTTGAACGAAGTCCGTCATACAGTAGAAACGCCACCCGGTGCAAGGCAATGGAAGTCTTACCGCTACCTGCCACCCCTTGCACAATCAAAAGCTCATTATCTATATCACGGATAATGCTGTCCTGCTCCTTTTGGATGGTTTCCACAATGGTTTTCATTTTGACAGAAGTATTGTGGCTAAGAATCTCTTGCAATATCTGATCTTTGATAACAATACTGCTATCAAAAAAGTATTTCAATTGGGAAGCTTGGATTTTATATTGACGTTTGAGACAAACTTCACCGCCTATCTCACCTATCGGAGCGGTGTAAGTTGCTTGGCCTAATTCGTACTGATAAAAAATACTGCAAATAGGTGCACGCCAATCGTACACATAAACAGCATCCGTTTGTGGATCGATGAGAGTGGTAAGACCCAGGTAAATTTTCTCGCTATGGTGGTAACCCTCTTCCCGAAAATCGAAACGTCCAAAATAGGGGGAGGATAAACATTTTTTGTATTGTTGCACTTGCATAAGGCTGCTGGCATAACTAACCGGCTGATCAACCTCACTGGAAAAGTATTGATTCATATCTATTGAGGTGTCCTCCCACATATCTTTCCTAGTAGCAATTAACTCACTTTTTCTCCGTGCCAATTTTTCAGTTTCCAGCGTTAATTGTTCTTTAATAAAGGCCGTTATGTTTTCAAGATACGACTTCTCTTCTTTAAGGTTTTGCTGATAGTTGCTCATGTCTTATCACCCTCCAGATTTCTCTCTTGACACAGCCTAATAAATACGATAAAATAATTATAAGCTTTTATTTTAATATGGGTGTGTTGTGCATTTTTTTAGTATATCAAAGTAAGTCTTCTCTGTAAATACGTAAGCAACCCCATTGGGTTGCTTTTTTTGATGATGAGAAATCTATCTTTAAAAATTAGCCGCTTTTCGCTTAGCTTCTTCCACAGACTTAGTAACGGATTGTTCCAGTTCTTGTCCCTGTAGTACCCCTGTTAATTCTGTGGTGATCGTGGTAATATCGCTTTGCTCAACGCCCATAAAACCTAAAATGGTTCGAATATAACGGTCTCCCATTTCAAATTGCGCTGCTGGGCCTTCGCTATATTGGCCTCCCCTTGCGGTAATATGTACCGCTTTTTTACCTGGTACAAGAAGACCGACAGGACCTTGTTCTGTATATTTAAAGGTAACACCAGCCAATACCACATAATCAAAGTAGGTCTTTAAAATAGCAGGGAAACTAAGATTCCACATAGGAGCAGCAATAACATATTTGTCCGCAGCAGCAAACTGTTCTGCATACTTTTTCATGATGTTTTCCTGTGTAGAAAACATTTGCGCTAGCATTTCAGCATCAAGTGGACGAACCCCCTCTTGATACAAATCTAAGGTTATTATTCTATCGCCCGGGTTTACCTCTTTGTAGGATTGGATAAAAGCCTCGGACATTCTAAAGGTGTATGAAGCATGATCAGGTTTGGGATTTGCCTTAATATAGAGAACTGTACTCATAATTTCCTCCATTTTTAAACTAATTTGCACTAGGAAGTAGCCAATTATTCGTCTGGACAGCCATCCTAAAGAATTCTCCTTAAACCTGCTCCTTTTGCCAGACTTGGCAACTATTCTACTTCTTACGGTTGGGCTAAACACCCGCGGGTATGGAAAAAAATATCTGGAAAATCGTGCCAGTTGGACCGGTAGCTACATCCATCCTAGCCTGGTGCCGGGCAACGATGCCATAGCATACGGCTAAGCCTAAGCCGGTACCGGTTTCTTTGGTGGTAACAAAGGGGGTACCCAATTTCTCCAACACCTCCCCAGGGATACCGTTACCCTGATCCTGTACTGATAATAAAACATGATCCTCTGCCCAATCCGTACTAATGGTAAGGATGCCCCCCGGTGCCATTGCATCAATGGCGTTGCGGGTGAGGTTTAGGAGTAATTGGTTTATTTCCTGTTTGTTTAACAATAAATTGGGCACGTCTGTCAAGTCGAACACTACATTCATTTCCTGTTCACTGGTATCGGTAATAATTAAAGGTTGCAGTTCTTTGATAAGTTTTGTCAGGTTACAACGTCGCAATTCAGCTGGTACCTTGCGTGCCAAAGAGAGATACTCGGTAATGATGCCATTAGCCCTGTCTAGTTCATCAATCATCAAGTTAAAGTGATCCAGATAGCGGCGGCATTCCTCTTTGCCGCTAAGTAATTGTAAAAAACCCCGTACACTGGTCAAAGGATTGCGGATTTCGTGGGCTATTCCGGCAGCCATTTCTCCCACCAGGTTCAGGCGATCCAAGCGGGTAATTTCCTGTTCCAGTTGTTTTTTTTCGGTAACATCAAGACTAATCTTAATAAGGAGGGGCGTACCGTCGATATCACGGAAGCTGCGCTCGTAGACGTGGTAGGAACGTCCGTTAGAGAAATTCCGTTCGTAACTAACGGGGGGCTCTTTTTGCAAAGTATGTAGGCTTAGACAATGCTCACAGGGTTCTGTACGGTTCTCCAAAATCTCATAACAACGTCGACCACTAGGTTCGCCGAACAATTCACGGAAGTTTTTATTGGCAAAACGAATGAACATATCCGCGCCTTGCACTCGCACATGGCCAGGTAGTTGATCCAAAATGGTATATAGCTTTTGTCGTTCCCTTTCCAAGGCTGACGCCATTTCATCAATTACTCTAGCCAATACCCCAAATTCCCCTTGGCATGCCAAACCAGTGCGAGCGGCTAGATCGCCACTGCGTAATTTACGGGCAGTGTCCATTAAGGTCTGAAGTGGCCGTAAGATAAAAAATTCACTGGTTAGCCACCATAGTCCAAATACCAACAAAGTAAGGCTAACCAATTCCAGCATTCGTTGACGGGAGGTCTGATTGACTACAGCAAAGGCGTAGTCTGATGGAATACCCACAGCAATATAAATATCCCTGTGTTGCAGGTCATTTAAGGGCAAATAGGCATAAATTCGTTGGATACCATCTTTACCCGAACCTTCGATGGTCCCTTCTCCCTTGTCACCTTTAATAGCCCTGGCCACTGTTGACTCAGGTACCACTTCCCCCACCCAATTGCCTTCATCAGGGTAACGGGCCAAGACAGTACCATTTCTGTCCACTATATTCAGTGTTGAACCCTGGGGTAAGTCAGCATTCTCAACCAATTTTTTGAGCCACTTTAAATCCATCGCAGCCACCAGTACCCCCTGTACCCGACTCAGCCGATCCAGCACCGGTTGGGCAAAATGCAGGGTTGCCTTTTTATTTACAATGGATACCTGATAGTCACCCACTGTAAATTGTCGGGATGTTTTAGACAACTTAAAAAAGGGCCTTCCCGCTGCAGTTGCGTTTTTTTCAAACGACAAGGCACTGGCAATAATTTCGCCCTGGTCATTGGTTAGCGCAATATTATTATAAAAGGGGTATTGCAGCAACAGCTTAGAAAAGTACGCATCACAAGCAACAGTGTTGGCATTCTGCACATCGGGCAACATAGCCAATGTACTTAGCAGTAGCTTGGTTTGTTCAATGAGTAGCTGATGGTCATGGGAGACTGCCCGAGCCACTTGCATCGCCTCGTTGTGGGCTGCTTGGGCTGCTCGTTGCCGATATCCTTCAATGCTTTGGAACATGATAACAAAAACGGGAATAAAGGCCACTAACACCAATAGAAACAGCCTTGCGCGCAAACTAGAAGGAAGATATTTATGCAACACCAAGTCACCTTTTTTCCAATTTTCAAATTTCACTATACAAAATTACGACATTTTGCCAATTATTCCTCTATATTTAAAAGTCTAGATAAAGGTTATTTTGTCGAACAAAAAGACCCGCTTCCAGTAGAAACGAGTCGTTAGCACTACACATCTATGCCCACCATTTTCATTAAAGCCAGGGCATTGGTGGTTTTTGATACCCCTTCTTTTAAGCGATAATCAAAAGTAATAGTTTGATCAATAATCTCATCGGTAAAGTGATAATTTCTAATTTGGGTTGGACATTCCTTTTCCAGCGCACCCAACTCCAGGTCATGGGTTGTGACAAAACCAATGACGTTCTGCTGAGCTAAATTTTTAATCACCGTTCTGGCTCCGGCAATACGATCCCGGGAGTTGGTTCCTTTAAATATCTCATCCAGTAGAAAAATAAGGGGCTTTTCCCTACGAGCTGCCTCTATGACCAACTTAATTCGCTTTAGTTCCGCATAAAAGGAGGAGACGCTTTCCTCCAGGCTGTCTTGCACCCGCATGCTGGTATAAATACTCATCTGGGAACAGCGTAGTTCATTGGCACAGACTGGTGCCCCGGCGTAGGCCAATACCAGGTTGATGCCCACCGTACGCAACAGCGTGCTCTTACCGGACATATTGGAGCCAGTGATAATATGAACGGTACCCGATTGCCGTAGAGAAACCTCATTGCACACCCTGACAGATCGATGAATAAGTGGGTGTCCCAGGTTAACCGCCGAAAAGAACGGCTCTTCGTTCTTCACCTCAGGAAATACCCAGCGAGGATGGTCATGAGCCAACACAGCTAAGCTGGCAAGTGCTTCGAAATGGCCGATAACTCGAAACCACTGCTCCAGGGACGTGCCGTATTGGGATTTCCACTGTTCCAAGGTTCTAATAGTATAAAGATCACAAAAAAACAAGGCATTAAAAAAATGGTACAATACAGAATAGCGCAGGTTAATTAATTCGGCAATTTTGGAGAGAGCTTTGACCTGCTGGGCTGCAGAATGTTTATTCTTTAAAAGTTTCCGCTGCAGTGTCACCAACAGCGGTGCTTGGAATTTCTGCCCTTCAATATGAGACAACAACTGTGACAAGCGTGTTAATTCTACTGCTGCCTTCTCAGTATCCTGAAAGACTTTGGCAATGAACGCTTGTCCTGCAGTGACCAGTAGTACCTGCAGGATAAATAAACCAAGAGGCACATAGGTAGGCACCAGGCGAAAGGCCATTAGGATAACTGATAGCCAGGTAACAACAGGCAACAGGATCAGATAATTAGCTTTGTTCTGGAGGAAGTGAGGTTTCTCGCGGGCCCAAAGCCATAGTTTTTCCAGTTCCCCGTCTTTATACCGACTCCCCATCCCGATGGCCTGAAACTTCTGTCGCCAGTCCAACTGGGGAGCCAGTTCCCGCAGGGCACTTTGTCGGGCACCAATGTCTTGATAACTGCTTTCCTCACTGAGCAACTTGGCCAACGCTTGTTCACCAGTCATCAAATTAGTAGCATTGATATACTGAAACAAGGATCCCTGACCAAAAATAGTAAGGTCTCCTGTATAGGGATGCTCTGGAGCCATGAAACGTTCTCCGGTTTGGGGAAAATCAGTCCACTGGCCGGCTAACCGAAGTAACGCCCGTTGGTTAATACGAATCAGATTTTCTAAAAACACAATTTGTTTGCGAACTTTTTGGTGTTTGTTTACCAGTATCATAAATAAAAGTACAATGGGTACAAGCAAAAAATAAAGTCCGTACAATTTCTGGAAGGTTCCATATAGGAACAAACCAAGTGCCAGTAAGGCTACCATACTGCGGTAAAAAACCAACGTACCATCTGTTTTTTGGGCTCCTGTTAAGGCTGTTTGGTAATTCGTTTTGTTCTTTTGATAAATTTCCTCTATGGGTAGGGACTCGGTCATTGTACCACTCCTAAAACTCTTCTGTGGTTTATTTTACCACAAACCAGAGTTTCCCCCAAAAATAGATAATCAATGCTTACCTTCAATAATACTAACGGTAGGAGGTTCCCTTTGAAAAAATTCATCTACACAATTCCTTTATTGATAGTGCTCACCATCTTGCTACTAACGGGAGACACCTATACCCTGTTAGAGTTAGTACGTTCTCGGGATATCAATGAAATCGCCAACACTATTGCCAGTTACGGTCCGGCGGCGATTCTGGTTAGCTTATTCTTAAATACTTTGATTAGCGTCTTAGGCGTACTGCCCTCTATTTTTCTAACCATGGCTAATACGTTGGTCTTTGGCCTATATGGTGGCTTTTTGGTTTCCTACGCCGGGGAACTGCTGGGGGCTGTCATCACTTTTATACTTTATCGCTGGGGAATCACATCTCTTGTCAAAATTCCTACGGAGCAATGGAAATTATTCAAAAATATCGGTAGATTGCCGACTAAAAAACAAATCTACTTCTTGGCAGTGATTCGTCTGGCCCCCTTTGTCCCCTCTGGCGTTATCAATTTGCTAGCTGCCTTGGCAGGTATCCCGCTGCTGAGTTTTACTATCGCTACAGCCATTGGTAAATTCCCCGCCTTAATCCTGGAAACTTCCTTTAGTTATAATTTACTAAAGATTGGCCAGAATTATCTCAACCTCGGCATCAGCATTTTGGTAGCCTTGTTACTATACTGGGGTGTGAAAAAGGAATATTCTCGAATAAAAGAAAATCTAAAATAATTTCACTTTTTCCTGATAAGTATCCAGCAGCCTCAGGATTTCCCGTTCTGTAGCTGATTTTATTTCCTCTTCATTGTAAGGACCGTTATAATAAGAATTCCCATTATATTGCAATTGTTTTAATACCGTATGATAGGATTTAGCATCTTTTTTAATGGCTTCATGCCCCATGCTGTAACCAGAAACAAGGTTTACGTTCAAAAGATTGTTGGCTACTAATATTTTTATGGCAAAACGCGTAGGAACCGGAAATCGATAGGTAGTATTTGACGCAAAGTTCAAAATACAGCAACTAGACGTCCACATTAAAGGACATATCTCACCTGTTTTTTCATCAACAGAATGGGTTAATTCAGTTTCTGCATTGGGAAAATACTGTACCACAGTATTAAAAATTTGGTTGATCAGGTTTTTGGTTTGCATGACAAGCGCAAATTGGTGTCGATATTGTCTTCTCGGTACATCTAAGGACTTTTCGTATGCTTCGATTTGCTTTCTCGCCTCGCGGGTTCGTTCTAAGAGAGCCTCTTTAAAATCCATCTCTAGCAACCTCCTTTTTATTATTGAAAACTAAAAACCCGTCCTGCCGGAAGGGCATGGACGGGTAAACACATCATAACGGCACCCTCACTCTCAGGCAGCAACCCTCGACTTCAGGAAAACCAAACGCATTGTCCAAACCCTTCAAGCTAGGATAACCCCCCCAACAAGTTAGGCCTTTAGTTTTATTATAGTTAATTAATGACAATTGTACAGCGTTCCTCCAGAATTTTTCCAGAAGTGCTTGGATAGAATGCTTGGATAGAATACTTGGAAGTGCAGAAAATATAAAAACCTACAAAGAATTAATGGGTAATATGCAATAAAACAATGTTGTTTTTTGGAGGTATCTTCGTGAATCAATCTATGGTTAGGATAAAATACTCCCCCTATGTTGCCTTGCTCTGGTCCGCAATGATGCCCGGCTTTGGCCATCTCTATAATAAGGATTATTGGCTGGCCTCAGCTTTCTTTATTATTGAATTAGGTCTCAATTTTTTTGCCAATATCAATAATGCCATCACTCAAGCCTTCAATCCTTTTTATTATAAAGGGGCTGACCTTCATTTGAATATGAGCTGGGCTTTATTTTATCCCGGTATGTATGCCTTTTCCATGTGGCACGCCTACAATCGGGCGATAGAAAAAAATGCTCTACTGAAAGAAATCCAAGAACCGGTTACTCCTAAGCTTACTGGGTGCTTTATTGGCCTGACCATAGGTATGCAGTTTGGCCTCATTTGGCCACTTTACCATACTCTCCTGCTTACAAGTCTTGGTTACGGTCTGGCAGGGGCTACAATAGGAACCCTACTAGAGAAAACAATTCTCTCAAAGGTACCTCTCCCTTAACAGTGTTGCCTGACTTATTAGCCCGCGCTTTTTAGCGATCGCGTAAACTCCTCGGAAACACCTAAAGAATACATCATTAGGCCTGCTAAGGCCGCTAATAACAACAAATAAGAAATCCCTATCACCAAACGAAACCCCGGCTCAACCTCCAGGTATTGAGCAGTTTGTTGCTTATTTTTAAACATCTGAACGATCTCCATAACACCATAGAATAATACTAATAATAGTATATAGGCTCGTAATTTCCAGATAAGAATAATGGTTAACACCAAACCTACTATCCAGAACAGTGGTGATAACGCTTTGGTGATCCGGCCACCATCTAACGGACCAAAGGGCAGCAAGTTAAACAAATTGAGAAAAGCACTCACATAAGCTAGCCCTGCCCAATAGGGCGAATCCAGTAAAAGATATAACGCCAGACACCCCATCGTTGCCAACGCTCCCGCCGCAGGCCCACCAATGGCTGTGATAGATTCCTCCCTCACACTCTTCGGCATTTCCTTCATTCCAATAAACGCACCCAAGAAGGGGATAAACATAGGGGCTGTAACATCCAGTCCAATCCTTTTACTGGTTATATAGTGCCCCATCTCATGGACAAAGAGTACCAAAACAAAACCAAGGGCAAATAACCAGCCGTAAAATTGCGCATAAATCACCACTGTTAAAAACATACTGATGATGGTTCCGCCAAACTTGGATGCCTTTAGCCCTGTTAAAAGAAGCTTTCCCAGGACCGTCAGCTTACTAAATTTTAAAAAGAACGCCAGGACCGCGCCAATCACGCCCAGCTTTGAGAGAATACTTTTTTCCTTGGGCTTCTCTCCCAGTGGCTGCTCTTCAACATAAGCATCTTGTTCACATAGATTCTTCTGTTCATTATTTGCCATATGTTCCCTTAAACTCTCCCAAACATCTTTTTACTAGGTATATGATATAACATCCCCTGTGACAAAAGGAAGACCCTAAAATCCCCATAGTAGGAATCGTATCAAAGAAGCGTTTCTGCCAAAACCAACGATTGTTAAAAAACGTAGCTTGTTTTCCTGCCTGTGACCTATAAGGTTATGACCTTTAATTATGCCCCTATAGGGCTAACCTAAAGATCATAGCTAAGCGACTATCTTATGCTTACCAGTATGTCAATTAGATTTCTGAAAGTGCAAAAAACCGCAGTCTCCTAAAAGGGGCTGCGGCCAATTAATTTAAACTACTACTATCCCTATGATCCACCAGATTAGCTCTTATATAAATTACTCCATCACCTTTTCTTTAATGGTCACTTCCACTCGACGGTTTTTAGCTCGCCCCTCCGCGGTGGCATTGTCAGCAATGGGCCGATATTCTCCATAACCCACGGCCACTAGTCTTCGGGGATCTAACGCTGGGTTTTCTAAGAGGATTTTCATACAGTTGATAGCCCGCTTGGAACTGAGATCCCAGTTAGATTCAAACTCTCTATTATTAATGGGTTGGTTATCCGTATGGCCGGACACTAAAACTTCATATTTGGGATATTGCTGTAGAATATCTCCCATTGCTTCAATCAGACTCCGAGATTGCGGCTTTACTACGGCACTGCCAGAATCAAACAGTGCTCGATCTCGAATGGTTAGTGTCAAGGCATTGTTAGTTATTTGGGTTTCAATTTCGGCATTCATATGGTTTTCTTGAATATAGTTGTCCATTTGCTTTTTTAATTGCTGTAGTTCTACAATGGTATCTTTGCTCATTTGAGACTTATCAATTAACTGGTCAGACATAGACTTGGAATCCATAATACCAGCCCCGCTGTTTAATGCCGCATTCAAGGACTCTTTCACGGCATTAAACTTCTGGCTATCAATGGTACTGGAAGCAAATAACACAATAAACAAGGCCAGTAAAAGAGTCAATATATCAGCGTAAGGAACCAGCCAGCTTTCATCCATATGTTCCTCATGCTGCTCCCTGCGCTTCTTGGACATTCTTTTCCTCCCTCTCAGATCTCCGTTCGGACACAGGCAGGTAGACTAACAGCATTTGTTCAATGGCGAGAGGGGAATTACCGGCTTGAATGGCCAAAACCCCTTCCATAATCATCTGCTTAATTTCAATTTCTCTGCTGGAGATACGCTTTAGTTTGTTAGCAATGGGGTGCCACAAAACATAACCGGAGAAGATGCCCAACAGCGTGGCCACAAAGGCTGCTGCAATGGAGTGGCCTAATTTTTCAATATCAGATAAATTACCTAAAGCTGCAATAAGACCTATAACCGCCCCCAAAACCCCCAGAGTCGGAGCATACGTGCCAGCCTGACTGAAAATGAGCGCCCCGGAACGATGTCGTTCTTCGGTGGCATAAATTTCCTCCTCCAGCAGGGACCTCACATATTCCGAGTCTCCACCGTCAATCACCAATTGCATGCCGTTTCTAATAAAGGGATCTTCAATACTTTCTAACTGACTTTCCAAAGACAGCAAGCCTTCCCGGCGAGCAGTGGTAGCCAACGCCACAAAAGTATGAACAATCTCCTTTTTGGGTGTAATTTTGGGCCCTTGGAAGATTATCTTAAAAAGTTTGGGAATTCTTTTCAGTTCCTCCATTGGAAAGGCATTAAAAACAGCGGCCGTCGTACCAACAAAAATAATCATAAGGGCAGCGGGGTTCCAAAGAGCAACAAGGCTGGCCCCTTTTAATACCATACCTACACCAACGGCCGAAAAACCAAGCACCAGACCAATAAGGGTCGATTTCTCCATTTTTTACCTTCACCTCAATATATATTACTACCAAAGACCTTATCTATTAGAGTAACAGAATTCTGTTATGTTTTGGTGTTTATTTCTTCACAAACCAATAAAACGTAGTAAACATCTCTTCGGGTGGATATCAACCCTCCCATTTCTGATAGGTTATAAACCCTTGTCTATTTTATCAGATAATGACAATAAATGCCTCATTTTTTCAATCCTAAAATCAAGAAATAAGAGCCGGAATAGAAATCCTATCCTGGCTCCCTAGCCTATACTATTTTTAAATTGTGGTATCACCTGTTGTTAATCCCTTTAATTACTAATATAAACATTCAATACCTCACCGTCCAACCGGGGGGTAACCTGATATCCCAAGGCCTGACTGACAAAACGCAGGGGTACCAAAGTTCGTTTTTTCGTGATTTTGCTCGGTGCATCTAAAGCTACTTGCTGCCCATTGATAAAGGCCTTGTTCTCACCAACGGGTAATCGGAGTAAGATTTGGCCTTTTCTGCCATATACCGAATTGCTGCTTGCATCAAACCATACCAGGGCTCCCAGGGCCTCAAAGGTTTTACGGAAAGGTACCATCGTCCTGTTCGTAGAATTGTCTAAAACCGGCGGTACATCATAATTGATTTTCAAACCATTGCAATATACAGTAACTGCTGTCTCTTCTCCCGTGATAATATCAATAATATTTTTCATATCGTTAGCTTGGCCAAAGGTTTGTGTGGATTTGGCCGATTGTTCCAGGTATTCAGATTGTTCAGAGGCATCTTGATAAAGACTTAGATAACTAAATATGATTTCTACCGCCTCTGGTTTCATGTCCTGGTTAAGGGTTAGGTCCTCCATTACTGCGGCTGTTAAAGGCCAAATATCCTGCCACGACTCCTGGCCCCTGGCAATGGCCAGTGTAATCGATGCAGTAAAACTAGTAGGCTTTTTGTTTAAAGCTGCCTCCAGGTAAGGAATGGCCTTTTGGGGAGCCCTATACTGATCTAACAATGTTAAATACCCTAGGCAATATAGCTCTTCACCGCTAAGTGTGTTCATATCCAGTTCTTGAACAGATTTATTATAGATATACTTGGCATAGATATCCGCCTGATTTCTCTCAGACCATACCTGTTGGTTATAGAGGGCGTTAATAACCGCTGCTTTAATAGCCAAAGGGTTGCCAGAGTCTTTAAGATACTCGGCAATTTCCTTTGTCATTTGACCGAAATTTTTGGCCTCCTCCACAATTGGCTGGTCAAGATAAGCGTTTGAAAAAGGAGTTGATGTTACGGGCGAATCCGCATAAGCTAAGGGTGGTACGATAAGTAAACATAAAAACATCAGGAACAGTCTGGCAAATGGCCTCACAAAAAAACCTCCCAAGTAAGTATTAAACAGGGCACCCATAGAGAATTCGCCAGCAAACATTATTTTCCTCTTTTAAATAACCCTACCAATGACTTGATAATGATGCAGGAAAGTGGTATAAAATGGCTAAATCCTTTCTTAACCGAAATTCCCTGTGAAGGAGTGGTCTGATGTTACGTAAATTAAGAGATCCCTTTAGTGGCTTGAGTCATTTAGCTGGTGCTCTTTTATCCATCCTGGGTTTGGTATTATTAATTTACCACGCTGTCTCCCACGGCAAAACCTGGCATGTGATTTCCTTTTCCATTTTCGGTGCCAGTCTTTTTTTACTTTACACAGCCAGTGCCCTATATCATTTGCTGCCCTTATCCCCCAAAGGGGTATTGCTTTTACGACGCATCGACCATATGATGATTTTCATATTAATTGCTGGTACTTATACACCAGTATGTTTAATTCCCCTGCGTGGTGGTTGGGGTTATTCCCTGCTGGTGGGAGTCTGGCTGTTAGCCATCATTGGCGTGTTCTTAAAAATCTTTTGGCTGGAGGCTCCCCGTTGGTTTTCCACTCTACTCTATATCGTGATGGGCTGGCTAATCGTTATTGCCTTCTGGCCACTAACCCAATCTTTGGCCACCGGGGGTGTGGTCTGGATGGTTTTAGGCGGGGTATTTTATACCATCGGGGCAATTTTTTACGGCACCAAGTGGCCCCCCAACCTTATTCCCGGTTGGTTTGGCTTTCATGAAGTTTTCCACCTCTTTGTGCTAGCTGGCAGCTTTAGTCATTTCTGGCTGATGATGAAGTATATCATGTATATTTAGTTGCCCTTAGGCAGCCAGAAAAATATAAACTTAAACTTTCGTAATCTACTTAGAAAAACTAAGGCTTCCGCCTGCGCCAAGTCCTTGACGCAGGCGGAAGCCTTAGTTTTTGTTATACTTTCTGAAAGTGCCGACAAAAAAACACTCCACCGAAGTGGAGTGTTTTGATTTTTTACCAGTTGTTACGGGGTCTAAAGCAGTCTCTGCAGTAGATGGGCTTATCGCCACGAGGCTGAAAAGGAACTTGGGTTTCTCTACCACATGCAGAGCAAGTAGCAGGATACATTTGACGTTCCTGACGATCGTAACCGCCGCCACGACCACCTCTGTTTTGAGCTTTACGAGCTGCACGGCACTCGGGGCAACGTCCAGGTTCGTTGGTAAAACCTTTTTCAGCGTAGAATTCCTGCTCGGAAGCAGTAAACTGGAAATCTGCACCACAATCTTTGCAATTTAAAGTCTTGTCTTGATACATAATTAAAAAACCTCCTCTGGTTTTGGTGGCCCGTGCTAAGGGGACTACAGTTTGAATTCCCCCAACCGTGATAACAGAGAGGTTTTTACCGTATATCCAACTTTATGCGAGCTTACACGTATTATAACTCAAGATGATTCAATATACAAGCCTAAAAACACAGTTACTTAATTTTAAGAACTATTGAATTCTAAAAAAACTAACTTATTATAGATAATCCCTGACATTCATAGAATCATTATGGTTTTGCAACCAGAACATTTTTTTGTCTTTATTTGGGATAAGGGATAAGATATTACCTTTCCTGTTCCACTAAAAGGCTGCTCCTAGCCAATCTTATCATAAAGCCGGGGGTTTGTTGACTAATTCACAATATATAGATATAAAATAAAAAAACCCTGCCCTTTGGCAGAGTTGTGATCTTGGTTGCGGGAGAGGGACTTGAACCCTCGACCTTCGGGTTATGAGCCCGACGAGCTACCAACTGCTCTATCCCGCGACAACTATTAGAGTATACCATTATATTATGATATTTGTCAAACATTTTTTCAAAAGTACTCTAAAATTTCTCCATGGCTTTCTCCACAATATCCCGATTGGTTAGCAACCTCATTAGTTTAGGGCCGCTCTTTTCCACTCTGAGTTGATCATATATTTTTTGAAGCATTTCCTCCAGGTCATCCAAGGTCATTAATGGAAGAATTCCCTCTAACTCAGCAGCTTCGATATCCGGCGGTAGCATAGAATCACTTCCTCCCTTATTCTACCTTAACCTATGCACCCCCTCAACCAAAGGTTACCATAAATCTAAGTAAAGAATATTATCTAGGGTCGGTCAGTAACTACCTATACCCGAAATGTAAGGAAAAAGGGCTTGCGCTGGCAGGCCCCTTTTTCCTTACTGAAATATCTAGGAAACCAAAGTTTCTTTCATCCATTCTACCAAACTCTTGCCATACTTACTGCGGATTTCGTCTACCTCAGCGATTCCTTGTATATTGCCATTTTGAACTGCCACCACCATATCCAAAATCGGCTCCATTTCCGTAACTTCGTGGGTCGTAATGATAACTGTTTGCTCTGACAAATCCAGGTAAGAAATAAGAGATTTGATAATTGAATCCCGAACCAGCGGGTCCAAACCAGAAAGGGGCTCATCCATCAATACCAATGGCACTCGACGCGCCAATACCAAAATGATTTTTAGTCTCCCACGGTTCCCTTTGGATAAATCTTTTACCTTTTTAGTTTGATCTAGCTGCATAAAACTAAGCATTTCCTTTGCCTTAACCTCATCAAAGTCAACAAACATACCAGCATAGAATTTTATAGTTTCATCCACTGTGTAAAAGGGATATAGCACGTCTAATTCTGAAAGATATGCCACCTCTGCAGCAATACGTCGGTTCACTTCTTGGCCATTCACCCGAACAGAACCATTACTGGGGTGAAGCAAGCCTGCCGTTAGTTTTAACAAAGTGGATTTTCCACTGCCGTTAGGACCCACTAAACCAATAATTTTATGACGAGGTAAGGTAAAGCTGATATCCTTAAGGGCAATTTGCCCAGGGTATTTCTTGAAAACATTTTGAAACTCAATAATATGTTCTGACATTTTGACACCTCTCTATGAGTTCTTTAAGGCTTTCTGAACACCATCTACAATCTCCTCGGCGTCAAAGCCCATTTCCCGCATATCATGAATAAAATTTTTAATTTGTTGTTCCATAAGTTCTTCCCTCAGCCTTTGTAACCTGTTTTCCTGTTCCGTGATAAAGGTACCCAACCCCCGACGGGTTTCGGCCACTTCCAATCGCTCTAGTTCGGTATAGACCCGCTGCACGGTATTAGGATTAACCCCCATTTGCACCGCTAAATCCCGTACCGAAGGCAATTTATCCCCAGCACCTAGCTCCCCACGGAGAACTTGCCGGCAGAGGCGCTGGACAATTTGCAAATAAATGGGCTGATTATTGTGAAAGGATTGCACCACTTTGCTACACCTCTACTTTGTTGTCAATGAGCCAGGTGGCCAGCGCAAATATAGCTACAATCGCTAAAATAATGGCAACAATCTGACCGGTATATATTACCGGCCCCCCGAAGTCTTGGCTGGCAAGGCTAAGATACCTTAGCGATAGTGGCTTTATTTCAAAACTTCCCCACTGGGTGACCCGGGTAAATAGCCAACTGTTATACACCCATCCCATTCCCCAGGTAGCCACAAGAAAAACTGCCAAACTAGCCAGCCGGTGAAAACGCCCTAACCAGTTGCGGACAGTGGCACTAACCACCACTATAAGGGTACTCCAGGATGCGAGATAAAGGGCTGCTACCGTAATGGCGAGGCTGGCATACAACCCTAACTCCGTAATAATTAAAGCCATTTGTTCCGTGGTCATGCTAGCACCATGCGGCCACTGACCGAGAAATAATCCAATATACACACCACTTGCAGCCAGCAGCAAAAATAAAAGCATATAAATAACTGCCATAAGTAACTTGGCGGTCAACAACATCCAGGCCGGCTGAGGGCAATGGAGCCAGAGATGAGACGTGTTCTTTAGTTCCTTGGAAACACTGCTAAACATAAAAATAGCTGGGTAAACCAGGGCAAAGAATACCAGTAAAGAAGCAGGAGCAAAAATAATCCCCATATGCTGACGGTTACTATACATTAACCATAGCCCGACAATTAACATCATAACTAGTATGGTTAAGATAGATTTTCTGCTCATCCTGTATTCTTTTTTAATTAGATTCAACCACGAATTCATTTTGATTAATCCCTTCCTTTGTATTGATGTACTTGTGTAATAGTTAAATAGTACACTAATTTTATAGGACTGTCAAGTTGCCTGCTAAAAACCTGCTCATTGTAGCGCAAACCCACCCTCATAAAGGGCGGTGACATGGATAACAAGTATCGGTGCTTATTCTTAAAGAAACGGAACAGCAAGCATAGGAAGTGTATCCACATATCCGTAAAACTTTCAGTTGGGAGGTTCCCAACCCTATGCTCTTTTCCAGATGCGGTCTCAAAAGGTTTTTGTTGTTTAATCATGATATGATAGTATGCATTAAATGAAAAAAGCTCACAATTAAGATAGTTTGCCTCTATGGGGATTCGATGTTTTTTACATGCAAAAGTCGAGTATGGCCAAAACAGCTTTGATATGATGTAGAAGCGAAGGGAGGGAAGGCTATGCTACAGGAACTTAACCGCGCCATTGAGTATATCGAAGAACATTTGACTGACGAACTGTATCTAGAAAAAATATCTAAATATGTCGGAATCTCAGATTATCACTTTAGGACGGTATTCTTTTATCTTGCGGGAATGACATTGAGTGAGTATATAAAAAACAGGAGGTTGTCGGAAGCCAATAAAGATTTGCTGATGGGGGAAAAAGTCACGGACATTGCTTATAAATATGGCTACTGTTCAATGGATGGCTTTACCCGAGCATTCAAAAAATGGAGCTGCTTTTTACCCTCGGATGTAGTCAAAAAAAGAATCAGCAAGCCCTTCCCCAAACTTTCCTTTGTCATCACAATCAAAGGGGGAAATACGATGGAATGTAGAATCGAAGAAAAACCGGCGTTTTATCTAGTTGGTGTAAGCAAGCGAGTTCCCATGCAATTTGAGGGTGTCAACAATGCGATTGTAGATCTTGCAATGAGCATTACAAAAGAACAAAGAGAAGAAATGCACGCGCTGCAAAACATGGAGCCTCATCAAATCATCAACGCCTCTTATGAAGCAGACGCCGGCTTTTTAAAAGAAGAAGGTGAGCTGACCCATCTGATTGGCGTGCTGACCACAAAAGAGGATGTAAGCGACCGCTTGGTGAAAGTTCCGGTAGAAGCCTGCGTTTGGGCAGTTTTTCCGAATGAGGGGCCCTTTCCCTTCACTCTACAAAATACCATGGCACGAGTCTATTCCGAATGGCTGCCCACTTCCGATTATGAGGTCATTAACATGCCCGCTTTTTCCTTTTCAAAAATGGATGAGCATAAAAAGGATTACGCTTACAGCGAAGTTTGGACACCAGTTCGGAAGAAAAAATGAATTTGTTTGCGTATAATCTGCTTTCGCAACAGAAGGCGTTAAACGGTGAGGAAAAATCCTCGCCGTTTTATTGTTTTGTTATGTCAACACGCTTTAGGCGGTGTCAGTTATTTTTCATGTTGAATTAACTAGTTTAACCATGTAAAATCAAGTTATATTAGTTTATTTTTCCGTATTCTACATAAAATAACAGCTATTTTGATGAAAAGGAGGGAACTGGTCGTTCTTCCCCCAAATATGGTGGAGTAGTAAACCAGGCACCTAATGATGACATGTCCCTATGCCAGTGGCACTTATGGTTGTAATGCCTTACGCAGTGCAGGTTTTTCATCCAATACAGTGACCATTCCAGATTCCTGGAAAAATAAATTTTGCATCTCTGGAAAATACAGTAACTGCCCAAATATGAAAGCAGCCCAAGAAATAAAGGATGAAAGGCGCAAAGGCAGAGGGGGACGATTGGTAGGCAGTGAAAACAGCAGTAGCAATAGCCAGCCAAGTAATCCACCAGCAAGCCTTTCCAAGCAATTTATTAAGAAAACACAAAAACAAGACAAGAAAAACCCTGTTCATTCCCACGGCGGGAAAACGCCGCATTTTTGCGAAAAACCCTGGAGGTCTTTAAGCTTACGTTTCCGAGTCACTAACTCTTTATTTTACTTAAAACCTTGGAAATAAAATTGTGTAATTTAGTTCTTCCTCAGTAATTACCTAGGAAATAACCCGATCCAGCTGTTCCGCCAGCACACCCCTCACGCAAATAATCCCCAGCAATTTTTCGCTTGTAATATCTCCTATTCCGTGACAAGTAAAATACTATTTACAATATACACTAAGAAGGAACCTGCTTTATGGCAGGTTCCTTCTATTTCTAATCTATATTAATTCACTCTCTACTAAAATCCGCCGCAAGTCCTCTTCACTGGGACGTTTGAAACAATTATCCACGTTTTTGCTCTGCATCGTTTTGGACACATACTTAGCTTGTTCTTCTGCTGTAAGTTTTAGTTGCACTGGGGGTAATACCCTCTTACATAATTCCCCTAACTCCTGCAGGTCGCAACAGCCCATCTTCTCAACCACTTTTTGTACCCGATCCGGTGCTGCCTGGGCCATGAATTTCAGGGCAGACTTCAAAATCACGCCGTTGGCTAAACCATGCGGCAAACCTTTAAAGTAAGTTAATTGGTAACCCAAACCATGCACTACACCGGTAGCTGTTTGTGCAACCACCATGCCCGCCAGCATAGAGGCATAAAGAAGTTCTTCTCGTTCTCTAAGGGTAATATTTTGTGGGTCGATGGTTCTTAGAATCCTGCCCAAGATGCCAATACTTTCCAGTGCCAGTAAGTCAGTCATCACCGAGGCGCGTTTACTAATATAGCCTTCAATGCTGTGGGAAAGGGCATCTACCGCTGTGTTGGCGGTAACGTCCCAAGGGAGGTCCATCATATAGCGGCCATCCAGATAAGACACCACCGGGAACAGGTTTTCCCCGGCAATGGACAATTTTGTTTCTGCCCAGTCCACGGTAAGAATGGCATAGGGAGTAACCTCGCTGCCGGCACCAGCAGTGGTGGGAACAGCCACCACCGGTAAGGGATCTTTAGACCAATTTTTGGCCATAAGTTCTTGTTGGCTAATGTCATTTACCGCCAGAATGGCCACTGCCTTAGCAGCGTCTAAGGGGCTGCCACCACCAATCCCAATGATAAAATCAGCTTTCATCTCCCTAGCTTGCTTACTGCCTTGATAAACGGTATTGAGACTGGGGTTTTGCTCTACTTGATCAAATATTTCATAGGAAATACCTTCTTTCGTTAAAGCTGCCATCATATCAGCTAAAGAACCGTTTTGTTTAGAGGATCTTCCCCCGGTAACAAGTAAGGCTCTCTTACCTAGGGCTGCCAATTCGCTGCTATGTTTATCTACACAGTGTTCGCCCAAAAATAATCTAGTTGTCATACGAAAAGTAAATTGCATGTTATATACCTCCATTTACAACAGGAATATATTTTTATATTACCACAAAAAAATACATCTACAGGATAAAAGACAGATATACAAAAAAAGTTAAATGCCCGTTAGGGTACGCCAAGTTTTTAGCCGCCGAAGGACCGATAATGCTAAAAAAGAGATTGACAAAGTGAGATACTTATCATAAAATCAGACATGTTAAATAAATATGTATATTACTTCTTATCCAGAGCGGCTGAGGGACTGGCCCTACGACGCCCGGCAACCTTCTTATCATTATTAGGAAAGGTGCTAAATCCTGCAGAAGATAAATCTTCTGAAAGATAAGGAGGGGACGTAAGTAACCTTATGGCCTCTTCTGTTCTAAACAGAAGAGGCCTTATTTATTGGGTAGAAAGGCGGATAGCTGTTGATTCAAATCAGAGATTTAACTAAAATTTATCGGGGTGCTGCCGGTGAGGTAGTGGCCTTAGATAGTGTCAGCCTACGAGTCCGTAAAGGGGAAATTTATGGTATTATTGGTTTTAGTGGGGCAGGTAAAAGCACCCTGATTCGCTGTGTTAATATGCTGGAAAGACCCACTGAAGGCAGCATTATAGTAAATGGTCAAGAAATGACCACCCTTTATGAAAGTCAACTACGTACCATGCGACAAAAAATAGGCATGATTTTTCAGCATTTTAATCTATTGTCTTCTCGTACCGTGTTTGAAAACGTAGCCTTCCCCCTAGAAATTAGCGGTGTTGCTAAAGCGGAAATTAACAAAAAGGTCACCAACTTGCTGGAACTGGTGGGATTAGCGGATAAAGCCCAGTCTTATCCCTCTCAATTATCCGGTGGACAAAAACAACGGGTGGGCATCGCCCGGGCACTGGCTAATGACCCCATTGTGTTGCTGTGCGATGAAGCTACTTCCGCCCTGGACCCAGCTACTACCAGCTCTATTTTGGAGTTGTTAAAAGATATCAATCGTAAACTGGACCTTACCATTTTAATGATTACCCACGAAATGAAGGTTATCTCGGAAATCTGCGATTCAGTGGCAGTGATAGAAGGTGGCAAAATTATTGAAGAGGGTCTGGTCATCGATGTATTTACCCAGCCCAAGCACTCCACCACCCGCCGCTTTGTACAGACTATTATTAATACCGATGTGCCGGATAAAATTCGTGAAAGATTACTGGAAAAGGGGCAGGGGCAAATTATCCGACTTTCCTTTATTGGCGACAATACTGCCGAGCCGGTCGTCTCCTCCCTGGTAAAGCACTTTGATGTGGACGTTAACATTCTCTACGGCAACATCGATCAAATCCAGGATACTCCCTTTGGTATGCTGATAATTGAATGTATCGGGGCTAAAGCGAACTGTGACAAAGCTGTCGCGTACCTGCGAAAACAGGGTTTAAGAATTGAGGTGTTACGAAGTGCCGAATGATGTGTTCACCCATTTAGCCACCCTTTCACCGGAACTGATCAAAGCCACTTGGGAGACCCTATACATGACGGTAGTTTCGGTGTTGTTTGCTTCCCTGCTGGGAATTCCTCTGGGGGTCATTTTGGTTGTTACCGATAAAGGTCATATTAAGGAAAGCCTGAAACTTAACCAAATCCTTGGTTCTATTGTTAATGTTTTGCGCTCTTTTCCTTTCCTTATTTTAATGCTGGCTTTGGGTCCCTTTACCCGTCTGGTGGTGGGCACCACCATCGGAACCACTGCCACCATCGTTCCCTTAACCATTGCCGCAGCTCCCTTTGTGGCCAGATTAGTGGAAACTTCTTTAAAGGAAGTGAACTGGGGTGTGGTGGAAGCCTCCCTGGCTATGGGGGCCAGCACTTGGCAGATTATTCGCAAGGTGCTGTTGCCCGAGGCGATGCCCAGCATTATCTTGGGTACCACCATTACAACCATTACAATCATCGGCTACTCGACGATGGCTGGCGTCATCGGAGGTGGTGGCCTGGGAGACCTGGCGGTGCGTTACGGCCATATGCGCTTTGACTACGTGGTAATGGTGACCACTGTCATCATACTGGTAGTTATTGTGCAAGTTATACAGTCCCTTGGCAATCTATTTGCCGCAAAATTTAATAAAAATTAGGAGGAATGGAACGTGAAAAAGAAACTGGTCTTACTATTCGCTGCTTTATTAACCCTCTCCCTGGTCATCACCGGTTGTGGTGGCAAAAAAGAGGAGCCCGCTAAGCAAGGCGCTGCCCAAGATACTAACAAACCTAAAGTAATCAAGGTTGGTGCCAGCCCCGTGCCCCATGGTGATATCCTTAAGGTGGCTAAACCCATCCTGGAAAAAGAAGGTATTCAATTAGAAATTATGGAATTTAACGACTATGTACAACCCAACTTGGCCTTAAACGATAAGCAACTAGATGCTAACTACTTTCAACATTTACCTTACTTAGAGCAGTTTAATGCGGACAAGGGCTTGGATTTAAGCTACACCGCCAAAATCCACTTTGAGCCTATGGGCCTCTACTCCAAAAAACTGAAAGCGGTAGCTGACTTTAAAGCAGGCGACAAAGTTGGTATCCCCAACGACCCCACCAACGGTGGACGTGCTCTGGTTGTGCTGGAAAAAGCCGGTTTGTTAAAGCTTAAAGAGGGTGTGGGTATCAAGGCTACGGTTAGGGACATTGTAGAGAAGAAAGTAGACGTGATTGAACTGGAAGCCGCCCAACTGCCCCGTTCTGTGGACGATTTAGCTGGTGCAGTAATTAACGGTAACTACGCGACCCAAGCCAAATTTGCTCCTAGCGATGCTCTGCTGGCTGAAGATGCTACTTCCGAAGCTGCTGATACCTATGGTAACATTCTGGCTATCCGTAAGGGCGATGAAAACCGCGAAGAAATCAAGAAGCTGACCGAAGCTTTAAAAACTCCTGAAGTGAAAAAGTTTATCGAAGAAACCTACAAGGGTTCTGTGGTGCCGTTGTTCTAAGATCTACATTAGGAAGGCTGCCGTGCTGGCAGCCTTTTTGCTTGAACATAGGCCTTAGTCTCTTAGGGTTGTTACCTTTACTGGTTGTTTTTAACAAAATGTACGAATAAATATTATTGTCTGCAATATGTTAAAAACAAAAGCTAAAACCAACCCAGACGGCTAATTACTCAACTCCTTATACAACTTATTGATTGAACTGCTTTCAATGCGAGAAATGAAAGAACGAGAAATATCCAGCCTTTTTCCCACTTCCCGTTGGGTTAACTCCTGTTCGCCGTCCAGACCATAGCGTAAGCGAATGACTATTTGCTCCCGGGGGGTTAACTTTTCCAAAGCTGTTTCCAGTTTTTCCAGTTGCAGATAGGTTTCTACCTGTTCTTCTACCGGTATATCGTTTGTCATAAGTGTATCTTGTAATTCCAGAGGCGTGCCATCTTTATCGTAATCCAGTGGTTCGGATATAGAGACATTGCATCGCTCGTTTTTTTGTTTACGTAAAACCATTAATATTTCGTTTTGAATACAGACACCGGCATAGGTGGAAAATTTGCTGGCTTTGTTTACATCGAAGGTGTCCACTGCTTTAATTAAACCCACAACCCCATTTTGAAATAAATCTTGCTTATCCACCCTGGCATCTTGTAGCTTGTTGGCAATCTTAGCTACCAAACGCAAATTCCTTTCAATTAGTATGGTTTTGGCCAACGGATCTCCCTTGGTCAATTTTAAAAGCAGTTCTCTTTCTTCCTGCGGGGAAAGTGGGTCAGGCAAATTACCAGAGGAAATATAAGAAACCAACAGAATAATCCCATTGATAATGGAAAGGGCCAAAAGTGTTAAAAGTGCAGGTGACAAATAAAATCCCTCCTTAGAAAAACTTGGCTTATTTACTTGCCCGTGACCTAAGGTTATGCCCTTGTATCCAAAATAAAAAATAGGTTCTACTTTATGCTATGGGGCTCCGCCAATAAATGTTCCTATCTTTAGCAACTCTCGTTATATGTAATATATGGTTAATGATTTGGGGCAAGCTAATAAATGTTAAGACAATGTTAATTTTCAACAGCATCTAACATTTTTTAATCAAAAGTGCGATGACTATGATATACTCTTTGATGGACGGGCAATTCATTTAAATGGAGGGGCTATATGTTTTTTAAAAAGTCAGATATATTCTTTGAAACCTTTACTGCTATCGCTCAAAACTTAACAAAAACCGCTGAGGATTTCAGAGAAGAGCTACACAACCCCAGTGCAGACAAGATTGGCCTTACCAATATTCAAGATTACGAAAAAGCCGGCGACCGCTACACTCATACCATTATTAAAGCCTTAAACAAAACCTTTATTACCCCACTGGATCGGGAAGATATTATGAATCTTGCCGTGAAGCTGGATGATGTTTTGGACGGTATTGAAGCAACCTTTATTCGCATGGATATATATGAAATTAAAGACATCAACATATTTATTAAAAGAAACTCTGAAATCATTTACGAAAGTTGTCAGGAAATTGAAAAAAGTATTGAAAAACTGGTAAAAAAGAAGCTTCTGGATATTCGCCCTCATACCGTAAGAATTAATGGTCTGGAAAACGAAGCAGATCATTTGTTTAACAATAGTTTACGGGAATTGGTTTCTTCCTGTACCGATGCAATTCAATTTGTAAAATACAAGCAAATCTATGAAATGCTTGAGGAAATTACCGATGCTTGCGAGGATGTGGCTAACATTCTGGAGAGTATTGTAATGCGAAATTCCTAAGAGGAAGGCGAAACATGGATCAACATATTATTATCATCGCTGTCGTTATACTGGCTCTAAGCTTTGACTTTATTAACGGTTTTCATGATACCGCTAACTCTATCGCAACCGCCATTTCTACCAAAGCCTTAAAACCCGCCTATGCCATCATGTTGGCAGCCTCGATGAACCTGCTGGGTGCTCTGGTCTTTACGGGGGTAGCCAAAACAGTGGGTGGCAAAGTGGCCAACCCTGCCAATATCGAACATGGAGTGTATGTGGTGGCAACTGCGCTTGTCGCCGCTATTATATGGAACTTATTTACTTGGTATTACGGTATTCCCAGTAGTTCTTCCCACGCCCTGATTGGCTCTTTAGCCGGGGCGGTTATTGCGGCAGCAGGCATCAGTGCTGTAAACTTGGCAGGCTTTTTAAGCATCATTGAAAGCCTAATTTTATCACCCTTACTGGCTTTTACCGTTGGTTACATTATTATGTCAATCATTCGGGTGATATTCGCAAATTTTTCACCGCACAAGATAAATACTAAGTTTCGTTCTCTGCAGATTCTCACCGCAGCCTTTCAATCCTTCAGCCACGGTACCAACGATGCGCAGAAAACAATGGGTATTATTACCTTTGCTCTGGTAGCCGGAGGATATCAGTCTTCTGTGGAAATACAAACCTGGGTAAAGGTATCTGCGGCGGTAGCCATGGCTCTGGGCACCTCTGTGGGGGGCTGGAGAATTATTAAAACCATCGGCACAAAAATTATTAAGTTTGAGCCGGCCAGCGGTTTTGCTGCAGATTTAAGTTCAGCCCTAGTTATTATTAGTGCCACCTTAATTCAACTACCGGTTTCTACCACCCACGTTATCAGTTCTGCCATCATGGGTGTTGGCTCTGCTAAGAGATTTTCCTCCGTACAATGGGGAACTGCCATAACGATGGTTTCAGCTTGGGTTATTACTCTTCCCGTCACGATGGTATTGGCAGGTTTCACTTTCTTAATTGTAAAATTTTTATTTCTCTAAGACTGCGATGTATTTTTAAAATTATATTGCATCTATAAAGCCTAAGGACTCCCGGATGCCGGGAGTCCTTAGGCTTTATCTGTTCTTGGCTTAGCAAAATTTCATAAACCGGGACATTCTTGTGGTTTCCTGACCCACTACCCAAAAGAAGCAATTCTCTGTCGGTGGCGTGAAATGGTCGCCGGTTTGTTCAAAATTCACTGCATAGCAGCCACCGGCACAAGGGCGGGAACATTCCTTGCAGTGAGCGGGCTGACGGCTGATGGCATTTTGGAAGGGTACTAGCTTTTTTACATCCAGCCCACTGTGAACATTACCCACAATATAGCGACCTGCTTCATTGGTTAAGCCCAACAGCTTAGAACAGGGGCTAACATCACCATTCGGAGCAACGGCCAGCGAAGTACTGCCCGCCCGGCAACCCCAACCAAACTTCACCCTTTCATCCTTTTCAAATTCTTCAATAAACAATTGCTTCCCCTGTCTCTGATAGTTGTGATAATCTTCTAAAATCTTTACCATATTTTTACCATACTGTTCAACCTGTAGCAAATCCCAGGGTTCAGCCCCTTGGGCCGGGGCAATAATTAATTGGTTAATACCTAATTGAACAATTTGGTTAAAGTCTTGCCGCATGGTGGTGATGGCTTCCTTACTAACCGTCATTCTGGCTCCTAACCAAGTCTGATATGTTTTTAGCAGAGGGATACGATCAGCAATTTTTTGCCAGGTTCCCTCCCCATTACGAGTTCGACGATAGCGGTCGTGGGTCTCCTGACCTCCATCAATACTCAGAAGCACGTTAATTTGATGTTGGGAGAAATATTGCACCATTTCTTCATTTAGCAGTGTGCCGTTGGTGGTAAGTGCCCAGGTAATTTCCAGCTTTTTTTCTTTAGCTCGCGCCAAAGCGTAAGGCACTATTTGCTTAATAAGTTCAAATTCCAGTAGTGGCTCACCACCGATGAGTGTAATCACTACATTGGGAAAAATTGCCTTGTCCATTAAAAGGTCAATAGCTTTTTGAGCCGTAGCAAAACGCATCCGCTCCTGGGGACTCTTGCAGTGTACAAAGCAGTATTCACAGGTAAGGTTACAGTTAAAGGTAACATTAAGCTCAATGGCTGCCAAACCCATCTTCTCTCGAGTCACTTCTGGCATTTGGGCCAATTTTTTTGCCTGCTCCCGCGGCAGTGCAAAAGTTCGCTCTAAGGCGACAGTTAAATCTGCTGGAGAGTAGCCGGGATAACTCCCGGCATACTCCCTGATAAAATGAACGATATTATTTAATCTGTTCTCCATAATTATTCCTTCTCATTTTGCGTTTGAAAGGGTCCCGGAGCAATGCCAATGAAGGCCTGACCGGGGCAGCTAAAACCGCCGGGGGCGTTGCAGCCAAAGGGCCGACCACAAGGTTGCTGGAATCGGAAGGTACAGGGTTGGAAAAATTGAGCTCCACAGGGCCGGAAATGAAAATGAAAACCACAGGGTTGAAAGAAGTTAAAGCTGCAGGGGTTGGAGAAATTAAAGTTACAGGGTTGCTGGAAATTAAAGGTACAAGGTTGGAAAATGCCAAAAGTACAGCCGCCTCCCTGGGGTTGAGAGGGGGTATAAATACCGGGACAAGCAAAGATGTTAGTACAAACATCCGGAGGAACACAAACATACCGATTTGCACAGTTAAAGCCTGGTATTGAGGTGCAAACGATTCGCTCCTCCACTTCACTCCTTAACTGTTTAGCAATATAATCCATATTCTCTTCGGTCAGATTCTCACTGCTCCCCCCATCCCACACTACCATAACAGCGGCATAAGGTATAGTAGCTACCTTTTTGTCTACCTGCAAACGGATAAATTGCAAATTACCTTCCAGTAATATGCCGGAGATTTTTTTCCCATTTACCATCTCAATGGTTAGGTACTTCCCCACACTGGCCAGTAACTCATCAGCCATTTGTGTTCACTCCTTTAAGTGGATATTCTTTCCTAATTAAACTATGTAGGAATGGGGGGTTTGGTGACTACACCTATACCAAAAGACTCTTTTGCAAATGGGGAACCCAACAGTCTAGGATCAATAGCACAGTCAGAAAATAAACTGTCCTCATGCAAAGAAACGTAATCCTGCAACTTTCATATGTTGTATTGGAGGTGTTTTTTAGGTGAATCAGTTTCCATGTATCGGTCAATCACTTTTTCATGTGCGTACCCAAAAACCTTGTCGAGCCTTGGGTGGCTGCCCTAGCAGCAGGCTGGTAACGATCCGTTTTAACAATGGTTCGGTGGCTTCCGTTCAGCAAGAAGAAGTTGTGCCTAACGAAACCTCTGTCTGCCCTTGCTGTGGCAGAAGTAGACGGCCCGATCAGGACGGGGTTTGTAAATTATGTAAAACCGTCAAATGTCCGGGATGTTGCAGTTGCAACTGTTAAAGGTAAGGTTATGGGATAATTTCTCTATATTTGGGCATCACTTACTGTAGAAATTGTATCGTAAGGAGGGCCCCTATGAGTGAGTATCTCGGTAGCGCAGAAGCCAAACAAGAGATATTAAAGAAGATTATTAAAGATCTGCATCAAGGCAGGGAGCTACATCAAGTAAAAGCCGAATTTCAAAAATTAATTAAAGATGTAGATGCCTCAGAAATTGCGGAAATGGAGCAAGCTCTTATCCGGGAAGGCATGAAGCCGGAGGAAATTACCAAACTGTGTGATGTCCATGCCGCCGTATTTCGGGATGCTCTGGAACAAAACAAAAAACCGGAGCTTATCCCCGGCCACCCCATGTACACTCTGAAACATGAAAATGATGAGATCGAAAAAGTTCTTAACGAACTGGACGCTTACCTGGAAAGCAATCAGGTAGACAAGTTTAAAGAACGACTGACCTTTTTCCGGGAGCACTTAGACAAGCACTACGCCAAAAAAGAAAATATTTTATTTCCTTATTTAGAGCGTCATAATATCACTGGCCCCCCATCCGTGATGTGGTCGGTGGATGATGAAATTCGTGATTTAGTAAAAGGGGTCAGCGCAAAGGTTCACGAACTTACCTCGGGTAATCTGTCTGATCTAAAGCATAATTATGAAGCTTTGCGGCAAAAAGTCAGCGAGATGATCTTTAAGGAAATAAATATCTTAACCCCCATGTCCCTAGAAACTCTCACTGAGGAAGAGTGGGCAGAGATCAAGCAACAGGATGAAGAGTTTGGTGTAGTATTTTCTCAAGCCCATGGGTCTTTCTGGCAGCCTAAGACTAGCCAATCAAAAGAGCCAGTTTATCCAGGAAGTGCCAACGAACTTCCTCTGGATACCGGGTTCCTTACCTTAAAGCAGATTAACACCCTCCTAACCAATGTACCCATTGATATCACCTTTGTGGATCATGAGGACACCGTACGGTACTTCTCCCAGGGTAGGGAAAGGATCTTTGTCCGTACCAAGTCCATTATTGGCCGTAAAGTTCAGAACTGCCACCCGCCGGATAGCGTTCACGTAGTGGAAAAAATTCTGGCGGACTTTAAAAGCGGTAAACACAGTACGGCAGAATTTTGGCTGGAACTAAACGGTGCCTTTATTCATATCCGTTACTTTGCTCTGCGAGATGAAAAGGGCACTTATCTAGGTACCATGGAGGTAAGCCAAAATGTCACCGGCATCCGAGCCTTGCAAGGTGAACGTCGGCTATTGAGTTACGAAGAGTAATGGTTTACAAAGAAACCCAGTTGCCAAAAATTAGCAACTGGGTTTCTTTGTAAACCTACATTATTCATTATCGAATGGCTTGCGTAATCCCTGATACACTGGATGAGGTTAACATTTTAAAGGGCTTACCGTGCTTCTTGCACAGCTTCTTGACACTTAAACAGGCGTTATGACTGTTACAGTCTACCGGACAAAGCACCAGGTCACACCTCCTTATTTTGATGTCAAGAACTCTTTCACCACCCTTCATGTAACCATCCAAATAATCAAACTTACCACCCTTTTCTTCAATCAAATCTCTATAGAAGGATTTAAATTTGCTAATGCCTCCAACAATTAGAATCTTTTTGTTGCAAAGTTCGTAATTACAACAGCTTTGGTCACAGGTTTCGGTTCCTTGGGTTTCCCCTTGATAAAGTTGACAGTAGCATTGGGTCTTAAGTTCCCTTACTCTGGTCTGAAGTTCTGCAATTCTCGCCAGTAAGTTTAGGTTTTCATTTTCTAGGTCTTTATTTTTAGCTTCATAGGCTTTTAGATCATCCTCAATGGCTTCAATTAGGACCTTTAATTCTTCATTTTCCCGTTGCAAATTCTGCCTTTCCTGCACTCTTGTCCCCCTCCCTGAGACCCTCCAAGTTTTTTACGTTTTTTTATTGTCTCCGGGGTTTTGCTTCGGGTCCTCTTGAGGATCGTGCTGGTCATGACAATGACCACCACAATCACAACCACAACAACTACCCGAACTGCAACAACCACCATTCTTTAGGTTGGTTGCTTCCCGCTGAAATCCTCGTAAGGTAAGAAAACCAATCCCGGCTGCCAGGATAACGGTAGAAATCACTCCCGTAACAGTTTCCACCATAACAACCCCCCATCAGTATTTTTTAGAGTTAACCGCCAAATCCCAATAATAAACCACCTTGGTAAATCAAAAGTGACACAATCCAGGCTAAGGCAAAGGTATACGCGGCTGCAAATAAAGTCCATTTCCAGGAACCCAGTTCTTTTTTGATGGTACCAAGCACAGCCATACAAGGCGTGTACAACAAGGTGAAAACCATAAAGGCGTAGGCTGAAAGGCTGGTGAAGGTTGCACCAATGGAAGCTTTCATTTGAGTGGCTGCTGCTACCGCTTCCTCTGCCACTTCAGCAACACCATAAAGTACACCCAGAGTAGATACCACAGCCTCCTTGGCTAATATCCCAGTTAATACCGCCACACCGCTCTGCCATGAACCAAAGCCATGGAAGGCAAAAAGCGGAGCAATGACGCCACCAATGGCAGCCAACAAACTATCCTGCATTTCCGCCGGACCTGAAAAGTTATAGCTGCTGAGCAACCAGATAAGCACCGACATACTGAAAATAATAGTACCAGCCTTAATTAAGAAGGCCTTTCCTTTTTCCCAAGTCTGCAGCAAAACCGTTTTCATGGTCGGTATACGGTAGGGCGGTAACTCCATTAAAAAGGGTTCCGCTTCCCCTTTAAAGTAAGTACTCTTAAATACCAGACCCATCAAAATTGCCATAGCAATCCCTAGTAAGTAGAGAGAAAGAACAACCACACTTTCCCTCCCTGGGAAAAATAAGGCGGCAAACAACGCATACACAGGTAGTCTGGCACCACAGGACATAAAGGGGGCGATTAGTACAGCAATCCTGCGATCCCTTTCCGTATCAAGGGCTCTGGCTCCCATAATAGCTGGCACAGTGCAACCAAAGCCAATCAACATCGGCAGAAAAGCTTTACCCGACAAACCAATTCTATTCATGGCTCGGTCCATAATAAAGGCTACCCTAGCCATGTAACCTGTTCCATCCAGGAAACTAATCAGGAAAAACAAGGTGAAAATTAAAGGTACAAAGACCACTACACTGCCAACCCCAGCAATGATGCCGTCAATCACCAGGGATTGCAGCCAATCAGCAGCTCCTATAGCGATCAGAGCCCCACTGGCCCAATCTGTCAGATTCGTGGATACAAACTCATCTAGCAGGTCCGAAATTGGCTGACCAACCCAAGCAAAAGTTGCCTGAAATAGCAAATACATGATGGCAATGAAAATAGGCAGACCTAATATACGGTTAGTCACAAAATTATCCAATTTATCGTTCCATGACTGAACGCCTTCTTTAGCTACTAAAGCCTTTTCCAAAACATTGTTAATGAAGAGATAGCGGGACTCAATAATTTCTTCTTCAACTAACTCACTGTCTTTTCCCGATTTTCTAAGAGCCGCTACCTGCTTAATGTGTTCCGCTAATAATGGACTGCCCACTTCCTTGGATTGCTTCACTGTAGAAGAATCTAAGGAATTAATTAGTTGCTGTAACCCATCTTTACTGGTGGCCACCGAAGAAATAACCGGTGTTCCTAATTGCTGGCTGAGAACCTCTATGTCAAATTCATACCCTTTACTCTTCGCTTCATCCATCATGTTTAGGGTAATCAAGGTAGGTACACCCAATTCCAATAATTGAACCGTTAGATACAAATTACGCTCTATATTGGAGGCATCCACCACGTTAACCACCAAATCAGGCTTTTCATCTACCAAGTAGTCTTTAACAATTCTTTCTTCCAGGGAATACGCACTAAGACTGTATGTGCCCGGTAGATCGACAATATTTACTTGCTTATTACCCTTAATAAGTTGACCAACTTTTTTATCTACAGTAACCCCAGGCCAGTTACCAATGTGTTGACGAGCTCCGGTTAAGGCATTAAAAATGGTTGACTTACCTGTATTGGGATTACCAGCTAAAGCCACATTAATCGCCGACATTTGACCAATCCCTCCTTATTGCAAAATTACAATGATCTGTTCTGCTTCAGCCTTACGAAAAGATAAATTATATGATTTCACCAGCACCTCTATGGGATCACCCATGGGCGCTACCTTAATAACCTTTAACTTTGTTCCTTTCATAATTCCCATGGCCATAAAACGTCCCCTGGCCTGACCTGTTACTTTAACACTATCCACAAGAACTGTCTGACCCGGTTTAACATCCTTTAGAGTGATCATTTTCCCCAACCCCCCCTTTCAATTATGACCTGACCATGATATGCCGGGCCATTTCTTGTCCAAGCATAACTTTTCCACCACGAATAGCCACAACCAGGGGGCCTTGGCAACAGCAACGGCAAACCTCCAAAGGAGTGCCGGGAATAAAGCCCATCTCTTCTAAATGGCGTTTGCGATTGCAACACCCTTCAATATCCTGAATGGTAACAACCCTTCCTTGTTTAACAGCATTTAATGGCTTCGTCATAAATATCTCCTCCAATCTTTTATAACCACTAGCCTGCTTGCTCTTGCAATCCGGCTAACGTATTGGACAATTGCTGTACAAAGTTTGCTTGTTCCGTTAAAACACCCGCGTTTTGCTTACTAATATCAGAGCATTTGACAATTACTTGCTTTACTTCCTCCGTCATACACTGTACTCCCCCCATCCCCAGGTCCAACGCTTCGGCACTTCCATAAGCCATCTCCACAGCTCCTACGCTATTGCCTACTTGCTCCACAATGATTTGACAGAGATCATTAACATCAGTAATTATCTGCATTCCACTTTGAACTCCTTTAGCTCCCTCTGACATCCCCTGCACAACCATGGTTGCGTTAACTCTTATCTGTTCGAGGCTGGCATTTACGTAATCAACCGTTTCCTTACTTTTGACAGCCAAATTACTAACTTCCTGAGCTACTACCGAAAAACCACGTCCGGCCTCTCCCGCTCTGGCCGCTTCTATGGATGCATTAAAGGCTAATAATTTAGTTTGGTCAGCAATGGATTTAATGGCTTGCAGCATTTCCCCCAAAGTTTTAATATCCACTTGCAGGATGGACGTCATTTTAATGGATTCTAAAAAACCTTCTTGAATCACTTCCATTTCCTTGTGAGCTGTCTGTAATTTCCCAGCCCCCTGTTCGGCAAACATCTTAGCATCTTTTAACGATGAGACCGTTTCCCCCACTTGTTTCATAACTTCCGTTACATGTTTACTAAGTTCTTCTACCATCCCTTGACTACACAGGGCTGTTTCGGTGGCTTCCGAGACGATATCATGAACTTCTCCCCCAGAGTCCACCAAACTATTGTTTAATTCAGCCAACTCCCGAACTAAAACTTCCAATTCAACGGCCTTTTTTAATAACAACGCTTCAGTAGCGTTTCTATCTTTTTTACTTTCGGACTTTCCCATAAAGGGAATCTTAAAGAATGGCACTTGGTTACACCTCTTAACTAATAACGATATTCATTATCAATAACTAGTTAAATAATACCCTTTTTTATTCAACCGGACAGGAGTGAAGCTCTGTCTATCTTAAACATCGATACAAAAGTCTTTACCATATAAGCATCAAATTGACTCCCTGCATGTTTTTGCAATTCATAAAGGGCCTGTTCTGCGGACATCCCCTTCCGGTAAGAACGATCTGAGATCATGGCATCCCAAGCATCGGCAATGGCAACCAGACGAGCCTCAAAGGGGATGTCTTCATTCTTCAGTCCACTGGGATACCCCCTACCGTCAATCCTTTCGTGGTGATAGTGTATGATGTCACTGGTGCTTTGTAAAAATCCTACCGGCTGTAATATTTTTACCCCGATCACAGGGTGGCTTTTCATTTTTTCATATTCTTCATAGCCTAAAGTACCTTCTTTATTTAAAATTTCTTCAGCAATGCCGATTTTCCCTATATCATGTAGTAACGCACCGTACTCAATGGTCTGAATTTCCCGGGCGTTTAGTTTAAGACCTTGGGCTAGAGTGACCGCCACTCGCGCAACGTTTTTAGAATGGTTGCGGGTGTACTTGTCTTTTGCATCAATGGCTGTCACCAACGCGGCAATGGTTTCTAAATATACTTCTTTTTTAGCATTCTCCAACTTCAAGAGGGTATTATGCAATACTAAGGCCGCCTGGCTGGCAAAGATTGAAATTGTGGCGATATCCTGGGGTGAGTAATGACCCCGGTGGTCCTCCCTCTTTGCGTGACGATGCATCAGTACAAGTATGCCAATGGTTTTTCTTTCTACCATCATGGGAACCGAAATAAAGGAGCGTAAAGCAGGATCTACCTTGCACATTTCCCGAAGGCCCTGTGAGCTATGGGGCAAACAAATAATTTCTCTGGCCACCACCGGTTTTTGGATGAATCTAGCTTTATTAAGAATTCTCTGCAGTTGTTCTGCAGTTAACTCCCCTCGTACCAGCATGATTTGTGTTGCGTGGGAAGATTGATCTGTTAGTAAAACCCCTCCCGCCTCACTATTGGTAATCTTGATAGCCAAATCCAAAATGGCGGCCAGTGTGCTATCCATGTCAGTATTTTTAATTAGAGAAACTAGTACCTCATTAATAAACTGCGTTTGCTCCAGATTTTTCTCCAATTCAGCTTTACTTAGACTGGAATCACTTTTTGTATTTGCCGCAAAAACCCCTCCTGACAAGGACATTATTGGGCACCCTCTTTGTTTTAAGAATGTTATGTACTTCCAAAATATATGCTGCTAATTACATGATAATGATAATCCTTCTCATTGTCAAGTATCCATTTTCAAAACAGTTTGTTATTCTACTTACTTAAAGGTGAATAAAAAGGGGGCAGAACCCTTTCCTAATTAAAAGGTTCCGACCCCTTAGAAATTTCCGCTAACACTTCATCAACGGTCTGATTTATCTGTAATGCTTTTAGCACCTTGTTCCACAGGCTCTTGCCGGCCGCGTCCCGCTGCCATTCATAATCTTCACTGGAGCCATAGCCATACTCTTCTATAGCGTCTTCTTTGAGGAGAAATACCACTTCCGGAATCTCTGCCTCGTACTGTTCGGTCCATTGGCTAAGAGTTACATCCAGCACAAAAAACTCACCTTCCAGGTAGACCTCCAACCATTGGTGCCTGTGCTCATTTCCCTTAATTGTTATGACTCCTTCTTGAATAAACACATCATAGTCCCGGAGCAAAAGTAAGCCAAAGATTAGCGAGCAAGCCTTTCGCTCGCTCCCAGCTAAACTTGAATTCTCCGGTTGTTCCTGTAACAAAGCACGCCTCACCACTTCGGCGATATCTAATACATCCTTCACTTGATCCAGTTGACAAAACATTTACTCTCTCCTACTAGGTAATAAAAGATTTTACTTTTTATAGTAAGCGGTTGGCAGAAGAAGTGCAAGCAATTTTATTTTTATGGAAAGGCCATTACCCTTGTCTATTCAACAAAATTTTAAAACCAGAAAGGAAAACGCAGATTGGTACGAAAATATACATATAATTAAATTTGTTTCAATTTTACCAGGTTAGACCTAAATTATTACACACGGGAGGGAATACACTTGGCTCACACTGGACTATTAGAATTACAAAACTACCTAAGCCAGAATGGTATTCTTATCAGTTTTTCGGGACGGTTCTCCCAGGCAATTATCGAAGAATTGGGGGAAGCAGTAAAGAAATACCTAGAATCAGAAGAACATCCAAAAAATGATATCTTTAATGTCTTTTCTATTTTTGTGGAACAAACCCAAAACATTAAGAATTATTGTGAAAGTAAAAAGTTTTTAACTTCCTACGAAAGAATTGCAAACTCATGTATTGTTACTATTGGTAAATGCGAGGGTGGAAATTACATCAGTTCCGGTAACATTATCGAAAATAGCGATGCCGAAAAACTAACTGCGCATATTGAAGAATTGATTCCCTTAGACAAAATCTCCCTGAAAAAACGCTACAAAGAGCAACTTAAACAAGAACTTCTTCCAGGTAGCCTAGGGGCGGGTGTTGGCCTGATAGACATAGCTCGCAAGGCTAGCAAACCCCTGCTGTACACAGTAAGCAGGATTGATCAACAATTCTCCTTTTTTACCTTAAAGGCCATTATATAGGGGGATATCGACATGAATAAATTACACATCGAGGGTTCCAAAAGTACACCAACGGTCATTTTAGATGCAGAAAAAAATAACTTGTTTTTACAAGGTCAGTCATACCCGGAAAATGCCTTTAAATTTTACGAGCCAATTTTCCAGTGGGTTGATGAATATTTAGAAAAATTAACCGCAGAAGTTCTGGTGCAAATTGATTTTAACCTTCCCTACATTAATACCAGTAGTTCTAAATGTATCATGATGTTACTGGAAAAGTTGGATAAGGCTTATGCGTCTGGGAAAAAGCTCACCCTAAACTGGTATTACAACGAAGATAACGAAAGTGAATTGGAGTGTGCCGAGGAATTTAAAGAGGACTTAACTTTTCCCTTTAACATCACCAGCCGAGAAAATAAATAAAAGCCAGGAACAGGAATAATAAAATGAGGTAGATGCATGGAATTAAATAAATATTCTCTGGAACCGGATTCCGAAGTAAAAAAGGTGACATTTTTCGCCAGTATCATTATCATTTTTTCCATTCTATTAGTAGGTCTCATCTCTTACGTCATTACAGAAAAAGAGGTCGTCTATAAACTCAAGAACAAAGATTTGGCAACGATTGCCGACGCCATCTCTTCTAAAATTGACAGTCGTATTTTAAGGGCCAAAGAAACCGCTCTCGTGCTCGCACAAGATCCGGAAAGTATGCAGTGGGTGGCCAGTAGGGAAAACGATCAGAGAGTTCAAAGAAATGTTATGCAAAGAATTTCTCAGCTAACTAACGGCATGGGTTACAGCAATTCCTTTGTGGTTAGTGCGCTTACTGGTCACTACTGGGACGAAAACGGGCAGTTGATCGATACCATGTCACCTAGCGACCCTGATGACCAGTGGTTTTATGATGTTTTAGCTGCCAAGCAGAAAGTAACCATGGTCATTGATTATAATGAAGAGAGAAAGAATACCTTCGTCTTTGTCAACGCCCTGATGGGTGATGTCAACCATCCCCTGGCCGTAACCGGCGTAGGCTTAAGTTTAGAAGATATTTCCCAGCATTTTGAAACCTTTAAATATGGTGAGAATAGTGACCTTTGGTTAATTGATCAAAAAGGTAACATTTATCTCTCAGACGATCTATCCTATAACGGTAAGAATGTCATCGATTTTCTCCCCAAAGAGGTTACGAAAGCTTTTTTAGCTGGTATTGATCAAGAATTGTCCTCTACCCTGGAATATAAAAACAACCAGGGGCAATTAATGGATTTAATTAGTTATCCTTTGGCATCAACCGACTGGACGCTTTTAGTTCAAATTCCCCGGAACGAAACAGTTGCTTTCTTGCAAACGATAAAAATAAATACGCTGTTAGCTTCTATTATTACACTTATTTCTATCACCCTTTTCTTTATTTTTGTATCCCGAAAGCTGGCAAATCCTTATAAAAAAGCCCTGCAGCTGAACCAACAATTAGAGGAACAGGTGGCCAACAGGACCCTGGAACTTAGGGAAAAAAATCAAAAGTTACTGGACAGCATTGATTATGCCAAACGAATTCAAGAGTCCATCTTACCTTCTCAGGATAAGCTTAATACCTTATTTAAGGATTATTTTCTGTTGTGGAAACCTCGAGATTTGGTGGGCGGCGACTTTTATTGGAGTAAAAGATTCGATAAGGAGTTGCTGGTAGCCGTGGGAGATTGCACCGGACACGGTGTACCCGGAGCACTCATGACAATGGTTACTATTTCAATTCTTAATCAGATCGTAGATGAGCAAACCAAAAACGATCCCGCTCAGATTGCAAAAACTAAATGTCTTTATTAAGGAAACCCTCCATCAAGAAACTAAAGAAGCCCTCACCGATGATGGTCTGGACATTGGTCTGTGCTATTTTAATGGTGAGGATACCCTTGTTTTTGCCGGAGCAAAGTCCTCTCTCTATATCAAAACCAATGAAGAAATCCATATTATCAAAGGGGATAAGAAAAGTATTGGCTATGTTCGGACAGCGAAAGACTACCACTACACCAACAATACCCGTAAAATCCAACCTGGCGATCTTTTCTACCTAACAACAGATGGCTTTTTGGATCAAAACGGTGGTCCCAAAGATTATTCCTTCGGTAAAAAGCGTTTTATAGAAATTATTAGCGGCAGTTACCAAAAAGAGCTTTCTGATCAGGGTAAAGTTTTTCTTCGGGAGCTACTAAATTATATGGGTGATGAGACACAAAGGGATGACATTACAGTCATGGCTTTTAAACTACGGTAGGTTATCACGGGAAAGGAAGAACCAATATTGCAGGGGAATAAAGAAAACCTGGAACAAATCTTTCAAAAAGAAATAGCCTTACTACAATCCGGTAAGGCAGACATTAGTAATCCCCACTATGACGGTAATGATTTATTGCCTAAATATCAGGAGTTACTTAACGAATATGAACGGCTTCTTAAATTATCCCGAAAAATATTTGTCATCAGCGATTCTCAGGGACGCTCCCTCAAGAAACGGGAATATGAGATAAAAAATTTACTAGATAACATTAACCAAGGCTTTTTAACCTTTAGCCAAGATCTGTTGGTGGACAGTGAGTACAGTGCCGAATGCATCCAAATATTTGGCAAAAAGATTGTCAATGCCAACATTATAGAACTACTTAGTATCAATGAACCGCATCTTAAACAGCAGCTTCCAGCAATATTTGCTACGGTTTTTCAGGCCAATGAGCAGGATGCCAAAAGCCAATATCTAGCCCAATTACCCAACATGATCCTCTTAAATGAAAAAAGCATTGCACTGGCCTACAAGTTTATTCAAGCAACGGAAAACGATGAAAAAAGACTTTTATTGATCCTGACAGATATTACCGACCACTTACATTCTAAAGCCCAAATTGAATTTCTCAGTTACAACGACAGTCTAACGGGACTTTTTAACCGGGCCTACGTGGACAAAATAGTCTCCGAAATAATGTGCCCGACCAAGCTACCCATCAGCATCATCCTGGGAGATATGAATGGACTTAAATTAATTAATGACATGTTTGGCCACGAAAAAGGCGACGAACTAATTATCAACACAGCCAAGGTTTTACAAAAATGTTGCCGAGATACAGATATTATTGCCCGCTGGGGCGGTGATGAATTTCTAATCCTATTGTCCAACACAAATCACGAACAATGTGAAAAAGTGGTAGACAGAATAACCAAAACCTGTCAGGAAACATCTCGTAACCCCATTGAGATTAGCATTGCACTGGGCAACGCCACTCTAGAGCATCCCACTTCATCCTTTTCTGAAGTGTTTAGTATTGCAGAAAGTCAGATGTATAAAAAGAAACTGCTAGAAAGCAAAGCAATCCGCCGGCAGATTATTTCTAATGTTGAAGATCGCTTGCAAACCTCCCGTTTTGCCAATGTCGGCCATATCCACCGTATAAAAAAATTGGCCACGCACTTTGCTAAGTTACTTGGTTTCTCTAGCACTTCCACCGAGATAAGAAATCTGCTGTTGCTGGCATCCCTGCATGATGTAGGAAACCTGGCAATACCCCAAGAAATTTTGTGCAAATCCGGCAGTCTTACTGCAAAAGAATGGGAAATCATCAAAAGCCACAGTGAAATTGGCTATCGTATGGGACTTTCCATTGGTGAATCCACTGTGGCAGAAGCAATTTTAGCCATGCACGAACGTTGGGACGGTAACGGCTACCCCAGCGGCTTAAAGGGAGAGCAAATCCCCTTTATCAGTCGGTTGTTGGCTATTATTGATACCTATGATGTGATGACACACGATCGTGTCTTCCAAGGAGCCTTCAGCAAGGAGCAAGCTCTAGAAGAAATACGCTTACAAAGCGGCAGGCAGTTCGACCCGGCATTAGCAAAAGTCTTTCTCCTGCAGAGAGATACCCTATTATATTCAGGCGATCAATAAGCAAGTAGGTGCAGTACATCATCAACAATTTGGCAATCATCTGCCGCCAGTGGATGATTGCCTTTTCTTTTTAGAAAACATGTCCCCGTGTAACCATACATCTGAAAAATTATAATCTATAGGAAGGAGTATTTGCTCTTATGGGGCAACAAAAGGGAGTGCTAAGAAATGGTAAGTAAAAATAATCATACCGCCATCATTACCGATGAGAAATTGGTTGATCAATGTACAGATATTACCTATCCCCAGGTAAGTGGTTTAACAAACAAAACCGTCCAAGCAGACATAAATAGACTTATCAACGCCCAGGTGAACAAAATTCTTCCGAAGGACAACTGTCAGACTTCTACCTTCGGAAAATATGAAGTAAAACTTAATGAGCAAGGACTATTAAGCATTGTTTTATACTTCTATACCATCCGAGAACAGGCAGCCAACGGCTTAAACATCCAAAAATCCATCACCGTTGATTTGGCAACCGGCAAAGTATATGAACTACATGATTTATTTAAGCCTGGCAGTCGGTATAAAATGGTTCTTGATAAAATGATCCGCCAGCAAATCCAGGAGCAGGGCCTAACCTTAATCAAAGAATTTACAGGTATTACAGATAATCAAGATTTCTACCTAACGAAAGATGCTCTGGTGATCTATTTTCAGGAACTGGCATACACCATCCATGCTGATGGTACCCCTGAATTTGTTATCCCCTATCAAAAAATTGATCAACTAATTCGGCAGGACGGTCCTATTGCCCGGTTATTAGAAAAGTCATAAAGAACTGTAACCAATAAAAAAAACTATCTACTTCTATATGAAGCGATAGTTTTATATTATACAGCCCATTAGGCTTCAATTATTTTCTTGATTCGCTTGATTTCCCTTTTATTTTGGTGATTGTCCTCTTGCAAAATTTCAATGTCAGCCACAACATACGTCAAAGTATTTTTGATTTCCGCTACGTCCTTCTTTACTTCCTTCGAATCAGCTAGTAGCTCCATGACAGCGATCCTGTCAAAGCGTTCATCCTGCTCTTTGAAACGTTCATCAACTCGAGTAAAGCCTTCCTGGGTTGTCCTTTCAAGCTGTCCTAGCTTTTCAAGTATCTGGTTAAGGATATTTTCCATCCAGCATCACCCCTTCCCTTTATTATACAGTCGACTCCAGCTTGATACCAGACCCAATTCTCCAATGATTACCGGTACTTTACCTTTCAGCCAGTTTCATGCTTTTTTATAGCTGAACCATGATTTATAATAGGTTACATGCTTTTGAAAGTTTCAGTAAGTAATTGGAGGGATTTGACAAGGATGAAACTCACCTTAACTATTTTACCTCAACTATTGGGTATTTGCAGGTTAGCTCCCGGTGAAAATATCCCCACTTGGCTATGGGAAAGTAATTTTTTCTCAATATCGAAAACTGTTGATGAACTTTCTATTGTTTGTCCAGTTCATCTGATCCCAGAAGGTATCCAATGTAACAAGGACTGGCAGGCCCTAAAGGTTGGGGGTCCCTTGGATTTTTCTCTCATTGGTATCCTCTCCGAGCTTAGTACCCTCTTAGCCAATGAAGGCATCAGTATCTTCGCCATCTCTACCTTTGATACCGACTATATTCTTGTGAAAACAGAACAATTAAATAAGGCAGCAACCTCATTAATTCGTCAGGGCCATACTGTTAACTCAACTCTTTAAAAAATGACCCATTATGGCCACAGCTGAAATCAGCCATAAATACAGTAAACCCGTACCACTTTTAAGGTGATACGGGTTACTTTTTGCGGTTAGCTGTGGCTACCCGTTGGACTCAGCCTGGGTATCACAAATCTACTTATTCCAGTTTCTCACATCGAGATGGGCATACTTGGGCAAATAACGGGTAGGTAATGCCAGAGCGTCTTTTCTGAAAGGAGGTGCCAGTTGAGTTCCGTCACATACTATTTCTAGTACGGTAGGCTTGCGGCTCTTCAGGGCTGCTTCTAAAGCCGGACCTACTTCTTCAGGCTTATCTACACGAACTCCTTGCGCTCCCATTGATATAGCTACCGGTGCAAAGCTCTCGGGGTTCGGAATATCTGCTCCTACAAAACGGTTGTTGTAGAAGTCAACTTGGTTTTTCTTCTCTGCACACCAAGCTCCATTTCTAAAGACAATGGCTACTACAGGCAGGTTTTGTTCTACGGCTGTGCTTACTTCGTGCAAGCTCATACCCCAAGCTCCATCACCAACGATCGCTACTACCGGAGCTTCCGGTCTGGCAATTTGAGCGCCTAAGGCTGCAGGGTAAGCAAAACCAGTATTACCAAAGGTCAACGCTGCAATATGCTTTCCTTCACCACTAAAACGCAGGTAGGTGTTGGCGGTGGAGGATACGTTACCAATATCGGTGCTAACAATCGCGTTCTGGGGCAGAGCTTTTTGGATTTCCAGCAGGGCTCTCCGGGGGTTAATAGGAACACCGGGTACCATGGCCAGATCAACACATTCTTTGTCCCAAGCTTCTTGACGTTCTTTAATTTTAGCCATGCGCTCTTCATTTACCTTGGGAGCAGGAATTTTAACTTCCAGACGCTTCAGAATTTCAGAACTGGCTTCTTTAGCATCGCCAATGATACCTACTTCAATGGGGTGGGTCCGGGCGATGTGTTTGGGGTTAATGTCAATTTGAATAATCTTGGCATCTTCTGGGAAGTAGTTGATGTCGTATTGAGGCAGAGTACCAAATACAGACAGTCTAGTACCGATACCCAGAATTACATCTGCATCTTGTAAGGAGTACATAGCTGCTTTGGAGCCCATGTAGCCGATCGGGCCTACCCACAGGGGATGATCAGCATAGAAAGCATCATTGTGCAAATAGGTCATAGCTACAGGAGCTGTTAAACGCTCTGCAATTTTAGCTACAATGTCTTTAGCACCAGAATCTACCACACCTCTACCGGATACAATAACCGGACGCTTGGCGTTGGCCAGTATTTCTGCGGCTCTGTCTAAGGATTCCAGGGAACCACAACCACGGGCGTCTACACGGTACTGGTGAGGAGCTAAAACGCGCTCTTCCACTTCACCATAGAAGTAGTCACGGGGAATATCATAGAGTACGGCACCACGTTCTGCATAGGCAATACGGAATGCGGTTCTCAGGCAATCAGCGGCTCTTTTGGGATGAGGCACTCTTACGGTTGCCTTGGTAATGGCTTTGAATACGGAGACTTGATCGCACTCTTGGAAGCCATCCCAACCAATGGTGGGGGTACCAGCGGAAGGAGAGATAATTACCATCGGGGTATGGGCCATGTTGGCAGCTGCCACAGAGGTTACCAGGTTGGTGATACCAGGTCCGTTTTGACCAACACATACACCGGCAACACCTGTTACACGGGTATAGGCATCTTCCATGTGACCGGCAGACTGCTCATGACGTACCGGGATGAATTCAATACCAGCGGTGGGGAACAGATCCAGCATATCCATGAATGCAGAACCCACGATACCGGTAACGTGCTTTACCCCTTCTTGCAATAGTGTTTCAACAATGGCTTCACTCGGTGTCATTTTTACTTTAGACAATTCGCTAACCTCCATTTACTTTCTACATTTATTTCCAGGTAAATCTATTTAGATAGGAAATCCTATCTGGATACAGTTTATAATTCTACAGTTTCTAAAGCTTTCTTAATAGCTCCCACCATTCTATCGATTTCATCTTTAGTAACAATATACATAGGAGCCAGGGTGACTGTGTTGTTAAAACCAGGAATACTGCGATTAGTTCTGCCCACCAGGACACCTTGGGAAGCAACATTACCCAGAACCTTACCCATATAGGCTTCGCTTACTGGGGTCTTTGTATTTTTGTCTTCAACTAGTTCAATACCGGCGAACAGACCCTTGCCACGAATTTCACCAACTACGGGCATGTCTGCTAACTCTCCCAGACGATCAAAGAGGTACCCACCCATAGTAACAACTTTTTCTAACATATTTTGCTCTTCAATTAACTTAATGTTAGCAAGGGCTGCAGCTGAGGCACCCGCGCTGCCACCATAGGTACTGATATCCCGGAAATAAGCAAATGTATCTTTAGGATCATTTAGGAATTGATCATACAGGTGTTGTTTGCAAACAGTGGCCGAAATAGGCATATAGGAACTGGCCATACCCTTTGCCATAGTGGTCATATCCGGGCTTACATTAAAGTGCTGATGACCAAACCATTTACCGGTTCGACCAAAACCACACACCACTTCGTCCATGATTAACAGAACTTCATACTTTTTGCAAATCTCTTGCACAATATCAAAGTACTCTTTTTGAGGAACCAGAATACCACCACCGGCCGTAATTGGTTCAACAATAAACGCTGCTACTGAATCTGCTCCTTCTTTTTGGATAACGTCTTCCAGCGCCCTGGCACACTCCATGTTGCAGCCTGGATAAGACTTGCCAAAATGGCAGCGATAGCAATATGCTGCAGGGATTCCAACAAAACCAGGCACTAAGGGACCAAAGCCCATTCTCCGTTCTTCTTGTCCTGTTGCACTTAAAGCCCCAATGGTGGTTCCATGATAATCGCGATGACGATAAATAATTTTGTATTTATCCTTTTCGGGATATTTCAAACGGAAATACTGACGGGACATCTTAAAAGCTTTTTCGTTTGCTTCCGATCCACTATTGGAAATAAATACCTTTGAAGCATCCGGTATTAAAGTGGTAAGTTTATCAGCTAATTGAATAGCCGGAGGGTTACCTGCACTCAATGCATAATAGGGCATTATTTTTAGCTGTTCATAGACTGCTTCTGCAATAGATTCTTGTCCATAACCTACGTTAACGCACCATACACCACCGGAAAGACCATCTAAAAACTCTCTGCCACGTACGTCTTTAATGTAGCAACCTTTTCCTTCTACGATAATAGTAGGCTCAACACTTTCGAATACCTTGTGTTGTGTAAGATGGTGCCACATATTTTTCCGGTCCTTTTGAACTAACTCATCGGCGGATAATTCATAACCTCTTGCCATGTTAAAATCCTCCTTTTTAGAATCCTCACTCCGGCTTACGTCCAGCCGAAGTGAGGATACTTGAAATAATCAAATGATTTAGCTGATTATACTGCAGAGACATGTGTATTCTAGACCTAGATCGTCAGCTACGGCTTTATAGGTACACTTACCAGCTGCCACATTGACCCCTTTAGCCAGGGCACCATTATCTTTTACTGCTTGAACCCAACCTTTATTGGCTAATTGAACAGCATAGGGCAGGGTCACATTGGTCAACGCATAGGTGGAAGTACGAGCTACCGCACCCGGCATATTGGCTACAGAATAGTGAACTACACCGTACTTTTCATAGGAAGGATTGTCGTGTGTGGTTACCCGGTCAATGGTTTCGATCGAGCCGCCTTGGTCAATGGCTACGTCTACAATAACGGACCCCGGTTTCATTGTTTTTACCATGTCTTCTTTTACTAATTTGGGTGCCTTAGCTCCAGGAATTAATACAGCACCTACT
>NZ_FRAR01000016.1 GCF_900142375.1 Desulforamulus aeronauticus DSM 10349
TTTATATAACGCTTGACGAGGATTCATTGTGGTCGTCTTAGTTTCAGCTTCCGCTGACTTTTGACTTGACCTTATGCATCCATCATCTTCTGTTTAGTTTTCAAAGACCATTTTGCTTTGTCCGACCTCGCGACCGGAATCTTATCTTACCATCTCTCTTACTTTCTTGCAAGTAAAAGTTTTGGTAACTTGCCCAACATTGTGTGTCCGTGACACTTTTTTATAATATCACTGTTTTATTTTTGGGTCAATTATTAATTTCATCTTTTATCATAATCTGAAATCATGAAGGCCCCAAAAATTAACACACGTTAATAGGCGAAAATTAATATATCATGACAAAATATAGTTTGTCAATGACTTTTAATTTAAAAACTTTCTTCATGATAAACTACACCCCAATCGTTAGTTATGTCTAACAATTGGGGTGTAGTTTATTTAAAGCAGCTTATAATAATTCTTATTTAATTTCATCACTTTCTGCATTCTCTTCATTGACAACTCGGGCAATTGCTACGATATGATCATTCTCCGCAGTTCTCATCAGGGTCACCCCTTGGGTATTACGCCCTACGGTAGAAACCTCTTTGGCCTGTAATCTAATCATAATTCCTTCAGCACTAATCATCATAACTTCGTCCTCTTCATCAACCACCAAGGCACCCACCACAACGCCATTTCGTTTGGTGGTCTTGATATTGATAATGCCTTTTCCGCCACGGGTTTGCGTACGATATTCGGCTAATGAAGTACGTTTTCCATAACCATTGGCGGTGACTGTAAGCAATTCTGCGCCTTCTCTTGCTACATCCATATTAACGACTACATCATGATTATTTAGTGATATACCTTTTACACCTCTGGTTCCTCTACCCATGGGACGAACATCCTTTTCGGAGAAACGAATGGCAATACCTTCACGGGTACCTAGGATAATTTCTTCTTTACCCCGGGTTAGTTCCACAGCTACTAATTTATCATCTTCGTCCAGGTTTATGGCGATTAATCCATCCCTACGAGAAGAATTATACTCAATTAAGGGAGTCTTTTTAACAATACCTTTTTTAGTAGCCATGAATAAAAAGATATCTTCTTCAAATTCTTTTACTGGAATAACCGTTGTGACAAATTCATCATTATCTAAGTTTAGTATGTTTACAATGGGGGTTCCTTTAGCAGTTCTGCTTGCCTCGGGAACTTCATGTACTTTTAGCCGGTACACCTTACCTTTGTTGGTGAAAAACATCAGATAATGATGTGTAGTTGCTACAAATAGATGCCGTACGAAATCTTCTTCTTTGGTACCCATTGCTGTTATTCCTTTACCACCACGGCGCTGGCTACGATAAGTATCTAAAAGGATGCGCTTGATATAACCCTGGTTAGTAATGGTAACAACCATATCTTCCTGTTCGATAAGGTCTTCTATATCAAAACCACCGACAGCTTCATTACTGATGACCGTGCGACGGGCATCAGCAAATTTTCTCTTCACTTCATTCAATTCATCGCGAATGATGCCAAGTACCTTTTGCTCATCCGCTAATACTGAACGTAAATAATCGATTTTTTCCAGCAGTTCTTTGTATTCCTTTTCTAATTTCTCTACTTCCAAAGCAGTCAGGCTACGCAGGCGCATTTCTACAATGGCCTCGGCCTGGGTTATTGATAAATTGAATTTTTCTACCAGGCCTTTTTTGGCCTCATCTGTATTTTTAGACTCCCGGATTGTTTTAATAACTTCATCCAGATTGGCTAGGGCAATGCGTAAACCCTCCACAATGTGTGCCCTTGCTTCGGCCTTTTTTAATTCATATCTTGTCTTGCGGGTAATAACATCCTTCTGATGCTCAAGATAATAAAAAATTACTTGTGCCAAATTTAATACCTTAGGTTGTCCATCTACCAAGGCAAGCATAATAATACCAAAGCTTTCCTGCATCTGGGTATGTTTATATAACAGGTTAAGTACTACGTTGGGATTAGTATCTCTTTTTAACTCAATAACGATCCGCATACCCCTGCGGTCAGATTCATCCCTAAGATCAGTAATACCTTCAATTTTTTTATCCTTAACCAGTTCAGCAATTTTTTCAATTAACCTAGCCTTATTAACCTGGTAGGGAATCTCATTAACGATAATAACCGGTTTACCATTGCTTTTTGTCTCTATAGTGGATTGGGCACGCATCTTAACACTACCACGACCGGTACGATAAGCCTGGCGGATACCTTCTTTCCCCATGATGATAGCAGCACTTGGAAAATCCGGCCCTTTAATGACTTTCATTAAGTCATCTGGAGTAGCATTGGGGTTCTCAATCATCATTTGCACACCATCAATAACTTCTCCCAGGTTGTGTGGAGGAATGTTGGTGGCCATACCAACCGCAATACCTGACGAGCCATTTACTAGCAAGTTCGGAATTTTAGCGGGTAAAATAGTTGGTTCTTCGGTACGATTATCATAGTTAGGTATAAAATTCACGGTCTCTTTTTCGATATCTGCCAACATTTCCAAAGTGATTTTGGCCATACGGGCTTCTGTATATCGCATAGCTGCCGGAGAATCACCGTCAATAGAACCAAAGTTACCATGACCTTGAATTAACGGATAACGACTGGAAAAATCCTGAGCTAAACGCACCATAGCATCGTAAATGGATGCATCACCATGGGGGTGAAAGTCTTGCATTACCTTACCAACAATACCGGCACTTTTACGATAAGGTTTATCCGGTGTTAAACCTAGTTCATGGATAGAGTAAAGGATCCTTCTATGTACAGGTTTTAGGCCGTCCCGTACATCTGGCAAAGCTCTGCCAACAATTACACTCATGGCATAATCTAGGTAGGAGTTACGCATTTCGTTATTAATGTCTAATGGAATAACCTTACCAATTTGGGAAGTCATATATGAATACCTCCGGTTAAATAATTAAACATTGAGAGAACAGAAAGGGATATCTTGGATTATCTGCTTACTTGGTTATGATCTTTAATGACTTATAGGGTATGCCAAGTCGTAGACGTACCCTATAAAAAATTTTCCCGCTTATTTTAATTAGTTTGTTATTATATTACAAGTTTTGCCAAATTGATTATAACAAAATCATTCATAATTCGCAAATTTTTGCTTTTTAGCATAGTTTTGTTAAGCATACAAAGACCGGAGATATTGCTCCGGTCTTTGCTGCACTATCACAGAATGCCTTATTTTACAGGACCATATGCTAAATATCTAAGTTCCGTACATATTTGGCATTTTCCTGAATGAAGTCACGCCGGGGTTCAACTCGGTCGCCCATCAACATCGAAAAGGTAGCGTCTGCTTCTATGGCATCTTCTAATGTCACTTGCAGCATTGTTCTGGTATCCGGGTCCATGGTGGTTTCCCAAAGCTGTTCGGCGTTCATTTCTCCTAGACCTTTATACCGTTGAATATTTACCCTATCGGAGCCAAGTCTTTTTAATACTTCTTCCAACTCATGGTCACTGTACACATAACTATCGTGATTTCCTTTGCGGACTCTGTACAAAGGCGGTTGGGCCACATAAACATAGCCTGCTTCCACCAGTTGTCTCATGTGGCGGTAGAAGAAGGTCATTAGTAAGGTACGAATGTGGGCACCGTCAACATCAGCATCCGTCATAATAACAAGCTTATGATAACGAGCTTTACTAATATCAAAATCTTCTCCAATACCGGTACCCATGGCTGTAATCATGGCCCGTATTTCTTCATTGGCCAAAATTTTATCCATACGTGCCTTTTCTACGTTGATAATTTTACCCCGTAGGGGCAAGATAGCCTGAAAACGACGATCTCTGCCTTGTTTAGCGGAACCACCAGCAGAATCACCCTCTACCAAATACAGTTCAGAACCGCTAGGATCCTTTTCGGAACAATCTGCTAGTTTGCCGGGTAAGGCCATAGACTCCAAAGCACTTTTTCTACGAGTCAGTTCCCTTGCTTTACGAGCAGCTTCCCTGGCCCGGGAGGCGGTTATCGCCTTTTCAATAACCTTTTTGGCTACCGAGGGATTTTCTTCCAGATACGTGGATAATTTTTCGGCGAAAAGTGAATCTACAATTCCCCTTACTTCACTGTTGCCAAGTTTTGTCTTGGTTTGACCCTCAAATTGGGGTTCTGGTACTTTAACACTGATAACAATGGTTGCACCTTCTCGAATATCTTCCCCGGATAAATTGGCTTCGTTGTTTTTTAGGATATTATGACTTCGACCGTACTCATTAATGACCCGGGTCAAGGCTGTTTTTAGTCCAACTTCATGGGTACCACCATCAATGGTGTGGATATTATTGGCGTAGGAAAGCATGTTCTCTGTGTAACTGTCATTATATTGTGCCGCTACCTCAACAATAATCTGCTCTTTTTCCCCGCTGACATAGATAGGTTTCGAATGCAGCACCTGTTTGTTTCTATTCAGGTGTTTTACAAAATCCTTAATCCCGCCATCAAATTCAAATACTTGTTCGTTGATAGGGTCCTTTCTTTCATCCACCAGGACTATTTTGACCCCTTTATTTAAATAGGCCAGCTCTCGAATTCTCTGAGTCAGTGTTTCCAGATTAAAAACTACTTCCTCAAAAATTTCATCATCGGGAATAAAAGTAACTTTTGTACCAGTAGTTTTGCTTTTACCAATTATTTTTAGGTCACTTAACGGAACACCACGACTATATTCTTGTTGGTATATATTACCGTTTAATCTAATCTCTACTACCAATTTTTTGGAAAGAGCATTTACTACGGATACACCTACACCGTGCAAACCACCGGATACCTTATAGCCGCCACCGCCAAATTTACCACCGGCATGCAGCATCGTTAGAACAACTTCTACTGCCGGTCTACCTACTTGGGGTTGTATATCTACTGGAATACCGCGACCATTATCCTCTACGGTGACAGAGTTATCTTGCCGAATGGTAACAACAATTTTATCACAGTACCCTGCCAGGGCTTCATCAATACTATTATCAACCACTTCATAAACCAGGTGGTGGAGGCCTCTGGCACTGGTGCTGCCAATATACATACCAGGCCGCCGTCTAACCGCCTCCAGACCTTCTAGGACTTGAATTTGGTCGGCACTATATTTATTTACCTGCTGTTCTTGGTCCATCATATTCTGACCTCCATCTGTATACATTGACTCCACATTATACCATATCCGGTATTCCTCACTCAAGAAGGTTCCTTATCAGCGAAACTACAAAAGAAAAGGGAGTGTCGCAGAACCATTTTTTGCGCACTCCCTGGCATAGGCGGAAAAATAGCAACCTCGGTTCATTGTGCAACAGCCACTACTCGTCCTCTTGGTTTTCCAAAATGTTATCAGACCGCTTTTTTAGAGTGGTGCAGGAAATAGGGGAAATAAAAATTTCCTTTGAGGTAATTACAAAGGATTTTTCTTTATCCTGGTTAGAAATTGGTTGGATAAATCCCTCATCCTTAGCAATATCAACAAATTCCTTAGTAATAGCAGAGTTTTTTGTTCGGCAATCTAAAATGGCTATAATGTCTTTTTTTAGTACAACGACATCCCCACCTAAATGTAAAAACACTAAAGCTCCTCCTTTGCAGTAAGATTACCAGCATTGACTTGCCAAAGTAACCCAGCACCTTTGATAGTATTTTCAATTCCTCCGGTAAAACTGGTGGTAATAAAGGTCTGTACTTTGTTAATTTTGTCTAGCAACATAGATTGTCTGCTATGATCCAGCTCAAACAGAACATCATCTAGCAGTAAAATAGGGTAATCTCCAAATTCCCGGTACCACAGTTCTAATTGGGATAGTTTTAAGGACAGAGTTACCGTTCGCTGCTGTCCCTGGGAACCAAAGGATCTTGCTTCAATACCGTTGAGGGATAGAGATAAATCATCCCTATGGGGACCCAGCATAGTTTGGCATCTTTGTATTTCCGTGGGTCTCATTTTTTGACCTGTTTTAAAAAAAATTTGATAGATTTGTTCTTCTGTTAAACCGGGTTCCAAAGCCAATGAAGACAAATATTTTGCCTGTAATTCCTCGGCTCCTTCGGTAATTTTATGATGAATACTACGGGCAATAGGAATGAGTTTTTTAAGTATCTGTAGTCTAAGATAAATAACCCTGGCACCATGTCGGTATAATTGTTCATCCCAAACTTCCAGCATATCCTGGGTCTGGGATGTTCGCTTATCCCTGATCTCTTTTAGCAAAGTGTTTCTCTGCGTTAAAACCCTGGCATATTGACGCCATGTTTTACTATATCCAGGATTAAGAGAACCTACATCGTTATCTAAAAATTTTCTTCTTTCCTGTGGGGATCCTTTGACCAGATACAAATCCTCAGGGCAAAATAAGACAACACCAAAGTGATCCAACTCTGCTCTAGGTGTATCTATGCCGTTTATTATGAGTTTTTTGTTATTTTCCTTTATTTTCCATTTAATATCTACATTTCTGGAATTGAGCAATACACCAGTACGAATGGTAGTGGTGTCATTTTGCCAATGAATAATGTCTTTATCCCTTTCTGCCCGAAAGGAACGGCCACGAAAGGTATAATAAATCGATTCCAATAAATTCGTTTTTCCCTGGGCATTGGAGCCAGTGATAATGTTAATGGCCTGATGGGGTTGAAATGACTCCTCTTGGTAGTTACGAAAATTTTTTAGAGTAACATTTATGACCCGCAAAATTTCACCCTCATATCACAACTTAGAAGAACTTGGCTTAGTTTGCCCTTAGGTATGTTAGAAAGTTTTATACTTCCTGACATACCAAAAAACTGCCGGCACCTTCTACTTCTACCAGATCGTTATCCTTTAACATTTTACCCCGCCTAGTCTCGACCACATGATTTACTTTGACCATACCGGACTGAATCATCATTTTGCTCTGACCACCACTACCAGAAACATTAGCCCATTTGAGAAATTGATCTAGGCGAATCTCACTTTGCACTTTTACCCTAAAGGGCACACGAATTTTTTCTGTCAATGGAACCTCTCCTTAGATTGTGCGTACCGGTAAGACCAGGGATAAATAATCGTCTCCTTCCACTGGACGTAAGATACCAGGGCTTAGGGGACCTGAAAGGTCTAAGTAGATATCATCACTGCCAATGGCTCGTAAGGCATCGATTAGGTAAAGAGCATTAAAGGCAATTTGCATGGTATCTCCCTGTAAGTAAACTGCCACTTCCTCGTGAATTCTGCCCACTTCCGTGTTGGCAGTAATAATAATTTTTTCTTCTTCTATGCTGAGGCGAATAATTTGCGTGCCAACCCTAGCCAGTAAGGAGGCCCTCTCTACCGCTTCTAATAACTCTTTTGTTTTTAAGCGGATGCGTGTTTTATAACCTTGGGGAACCACTTGACGGTAGTTAGGGAATTGACCGTCAATTAGACGAGAAATAAATAGTGTGTCTTCCATACCAAAAATAATCTGGTTATCACCTATGGAGATGGTTACATTTTTGTCTGCAGCGCCAATAACCCTGGCTAACTCATTTAAAGTTTTGCCAGGAATGATTACATTTGTCTCCTGTAATTCTGATGAGGCATTAATTTCTTTTAAAGCTAGCCTATGGGTATCGGTGGCTACTAATTTTATTGTGCCCTCTGCAGCTTCCAGTAAAACACCTGTAAAGACAGGACGATTTTCGTCTGGCGATGTTGCAAAAAGAATTTGGCGTAGATGCTCTTTTAAATCCTCTTCAGCAATGATGATGGAATTTTTACCTTGAGGATTTGGGAAACCAGGAAACTCCTCTGCACTAAATCCATTAATGGTAATTTCGGATTGACCGTAGCGAATAACAACATTAACCCCTTCCTGAGTTTCAATTTGGATCGGGGTGTCAGGTAAACGCCGGACAATTTCACCTAGATATTTAGCCGGTAAAACGATAGAGCCTTCTTCTTGCACAGTGCAAGGAATAATACATTGAATACCCATTTCCAGATCAGTACCCTTTAATTCCAGTTGGTTGTTAGTAGCCGTCAATAAAATACCAGAAAGAATGGGTAAGGGGTTTTTGGTTGATACGGCCCGTTGAGAAGTGCTAACCCCCTGGATTAAGTTCTGACGGGTACAGATTATTTTCATAGTCGTCCCCCGTTATAAGTTTATTTTTATTTAATAGATTTTTGGACTAGTAGTAGTAATAAGGGCTGTTAATTTGTTAAGAACACTGAGAGCGTAGGTGGTTATTGAAAAAATAGCTTTTTTATACTGTGGAAAAGAATTAGAAAGATTGTCCACAACTTTAAAACAAAAATAGCTCATAAATTCATTAATCCACATTGTTAACAAAAATGTCCACCAGTTATTCACATTATTCACTGATACGTTTTCTTAATTCCTTAATGGTTTCCTGAAGCACAGGATCCATTGGCAAATCCGATATAATTTTATCGCACGCATGTAGTACTGTAGTGTGATCACGCCCACCAAAGGCATCACCAATCTTTGGTAGCGATAAGTCTGTTAATTCCCGAGTCAGATACATGGCTACTTGTCTTGGAAAGGAAACAGACCGGGTTCTTTTTTTATTTTTAAGATCATCAATACGTAGGCCATAAAAATCTGCTACTGTTTGCATAATAAGTGGAGTTGTAATAATTTTAGGCTTACTGGGAGAAATAACATCTTTCAGTACTTCTGTTGCCAATTGAGGGGTAGCTTCCTTTTTCTCTAAAGAAGAAAATGCATTAACCCGAATTAAGGCCCCTTCCAGCTCCCGAATATTAGAGTGTATTTTGTCTGCAATGTAAGCAATGGTCTCATCCGGAATACTATTAATATTCTCCAGCTGAGCCTTTTTTCTTAAAATAGCAACTCTGGTTTCGTAGTCAGGAGACTGGATATCTGTAATCAAGCCCCATTCAAAACGGGACCGCAGCCTGTCCTCCAGGGTGGCAATTTCTTTTGGTGGTCGATCACTGGAAATAATAATTTGCTTATTGGCTTCGTGAAGGGTATTGAAAGTATGGAAAAATTCTTCCTGTGTACGTTCCTTCTTTTCTAAGAACTGAATATCATCAATCAAAAGAATATCCATACTTCTATATTTATTACGAAACGCTACAGTTTGATCGTCACGAATGGAGTTAATTAGTTCATTAGTAAATTTTTCCGATGTAACATAAGCAACCTTTTGGCGCGGGTTGTTTTCTAATATATAGTGGCCAATGGCGTGCATTAGGTGAGTTTTACCCAGTCCTACACCACCATAAATAAACAATGGGTTATAGGCCTTAGCAGGTGATTCAGCAACTGCCAGTGAGGCGGCATGGGCAAAACGGTTACTATTGCCAATTACAAAGGTATCAAAGGTGTATCTTGGGTTGAGAATATTAGTATAGTGTTCGTCTGTAGTCTTTTCCTTTGGTTTACTAGGCTGATCTAGTTCTTGACCAGCTAAAATAAATTGTAGAGAGACTTCCTGATGCATAATCGCTTCGAAGGATTGCTTAATAATAGGGGCATAGCGATCAGCCAGCCAGCTTTTTGAAAAGTGGTCGGGTACCTCCATAATAATGTTGTTGTCATAGAAAGCCACTGGCTTACATTTGGTGAGCCAAGTTTCAAAGGAGTGCTTATTAAGTTGTTTTTCTAAGCGCAATAAAACCTGTTCCCACCTGCTTTGTATATCGTTTACCATGAAATAAAAAGACCCCCTGAAATTCTTAAGAAAAGTACCTTTATTTATAATCACTTTTATAATAAAAGTGAAAAAAAACCCTTAGAAGTAGTAAGGGAATAAGTGCCATCCTACGATGTCAGACTTTATAGTATTAACAGAGTTGTTCACAGTTTTATCCACAACCTGTGTAAAAGATGGATAAACTAAAATTATCCACAGGCGTACATCAATAATACCAAAACTACCAAGGCTTATCAACAAATAAATAGATATTCACATTTGGTATGGATATCTAAAACCCCTAAAAATTTCAAAAATACTAGCATCTTGACGAAGAGCCGTTATTTGCATATAATTTTCAGTGACTGTCTTGTATTTCCAACTGTTTGAATATACATAAATTCGTTGAAGGAGGTGTACTAGTTGAAGCGCACATATCAGCCTAAAAAACGCCGTCATCAGAAAGTGCATGGATTTTTGAAGCGCATGTCCACAAAGTCTGGCCAAAACGTACTCAAGAGAAGACGCTTAAAAGGTAGAAAACGTTTGTCAGCATAAGGCCGCTTCGTGGTGGCCTTTTCCTAATTTGTATATACTTTTTGTTTGTTGGATAAAATATCCATTAAAAAATCTATTTTGGAAGTTACTTTATGTCGAAATTTGTTTCTTTAAAAAAGAATTCCGATTTTAAAAGTGTATACAGTAAGGGTGTTTCCGCAGCAAACCGTTACTTGGTATTGTATAAATTACCTAGTAGGGGAATGGAAAGAAGATTTGGTTTTTCCATTAGTAAAAAGGTTGGTAAGGCAGTCTGCCGCAATCGCCTGCGTCGCATATTAAAGGAAATTTGTCGTTTAAATTTGGCGCGTTTTTCTGATAGATGCGATTATGTCTTTATTGTTCGCCAGGCCGCTGCAGACCAAAATTACCACCAGATGGAAAAGCAAGTTTGGCATGTGCTGGGTAAATTAAGTAAATAGGAGTGGGATGAATGCGGCAGGTTGTTCTGTTTGGCCTCTTCTTTTATCAAAGATTTATTTCTCCTCTCAAGCCACCTACTTGCCGATTTTATCCTACTTGCTCCCAATATTCTATACAAGCTGTTGAAAAATACGGTGTGGTAAAGGGATTGTGGTTAACTGTTAAGAGGTTAGCTAAATGTCATCCTTTCCATCCGGGAGGATACGACCCAGTATAATGTGGATGGACCTTTAAGGGAGGTTACTTATTTGTTTGGATGGTTTCATGTCATTGTAAATGGAATGACGGCTCTAATGAATTGGCTCTATGGCTTTACCTTAAGCATAGGTATTCCAAGTTATGCATTAGCTATTATTTTGTTAACGATCTTGATTAAAGTCGTTTTATACCCCCTTTCCAAAAAGCAAATGCGTTCTATGGTGATGATGCAGAAACTTGGTCCTGAAATAAAGACAATTCAGGATAAGTATAAGGGTAAAGATCCACAGGTTATGCAGCAAAAGATTATGGAGCTATATAAAGAGAACAATGTAAATCCCATGGCAGGCTGCCTGCCGCTGTTAATTCAAATGCCCATTTTGATTGCTCTTTATCGTGCTCTTTTTGCGTTTCCTTACCTTAATGAGGCCCATGCTCATTTCTTCTGGGTAAAATCTTTAAGTGATAAAGATCCATATTTTATATTACCCTTATTAGCTGCTGCAACGACTTTTATGCAGACGAAACTAACAACGAATGCACAGGATCAAACTCAGAAAACCATGTTGTACGTCATGCCTATCATGATCGGCTGGATTTCCAGCACCGTACCTTCTGGTTTAGCTTTATACTGGGTGGTATTTAACGTAGTAGGGACAATTCAACAGTGGTTTATTAATAAAGAGACCCTGCACCTTAAAGAGGGGGTAACCGGAGTTGAAGGTAGTAGAAAAGGTCGGTAAAACCATAGATGAAGCCATAGAACTTGGACTTCAAGAGTTTGGTGTATTAAGGGACGAAGTAACCATTGAGGTAGTTGAAGAGCCATCCAAAGGATTATTCGGTTTAATTGGATCTCGTCCCGCTAGGGTTAAGCTAACGTTGAAAGATAATCCGGTCAGACGCGTAGACCGGTTATTAAAAAGCATTTTTGAGGCGATGGAAATTCCAGTGGACTTTTCTATTAAAGAGCAAGATCAAATACTGCTAGTCACCATGGAAGGAGCAGATTTGGGAGTTCTTATTGGACGTCGGGGTGAAACCTTAGACTCATTACAATATCTAATTAACCTCTCCATTAATAAAAATCAAGAGCAAAGACGAAAGGTTGTATTGGATGTAGAAGGATACCGTCAACGTCGGGAAGATACTCTACAAAAATTAGCTCAGAGACTGGCGGATAAGGCTAAACAAAGAGGTAGAAGCGTGGTTCTGGAACCCATGAATTCTCAAGAACGCCGTATTATACACACTGCATTGCAGGGCAGAGATGATATTTATACCTTTAGTGAAGGTGAAGAACCTTTCAGAAAGATTATTATTTCTCCAAAGAAATAAATTTTTTAATCTCAAAACCCAGCAACATAGGTTGCTGGGTTTTTTGGCAGATCAGAAGGTATAAGTTTATCTGATCTGCATAAGGGAAAACTAAGCTTTCGCCTGCGTCTAAAGACTTGGCGTAAGCCAAGTCTTACTAATAAATTGTTATTCATTCATTAACCAAAATGATGGAGGCAAAAAAGTGCTAGAGGATACCATTGTTGCCATAGCCACTCCTTTAGGAGAAGGTAGTATCGGTGTAATTCGCATGAGTGGACCCAAGGCCATAGAAATTGGGTATAAAGTTTTTTGTGCCAAGAAAAATAAAAATTGGTTTATCAAAGATAATTACAAAATTATTTATGGACATGTAATAGATCCACAAAATAATGAAATTTTGGATGAGGTCCTTCTCTCGGTTATGCGGGGTCCCCATAGTTTTACTGCTGAAGATGTGGTAGAAATAAGTTGTCACGGTGGTATTGTTCCTTTAAAAAGAGTGTTAGATTTGTTATTACGCATGGGTGCTCGTTTAGCTGAACCGGGTGAATTTAGTAAAAGGGCTTTTATCAATGGGCGCTTAGATTTGGCTCAAGCAGAATCGATTATCGATATTATTAAAGCGAAAACTGATGCCGGAGCAAAGATTGCTATAGGCCAACTTCAGGGACGCCTATCAGAACAGGTACTTACGTTGCAAAATGAGATTCTAGGCTTAATGGCAAAAATAGAAGCAATTATTGATTTTCCAGAAGACGACATACCAGAGCAAACTTTAGATGAAATGGTTTTAACCTGTCAACGTTTAATTAATAAAATTGAAAAACTACTTGATCATGCTGATAGTGGAAAAATCTATCGTGAGGGTTTAAAGACAGTAATTGTCGGTAAACCAAATGTTGGTAAATCCTCCTTATTAAATGCTTTACTTCGGGAACAAAGAGCCATAGTTACAGATGTACCTGGCACTACCAGGGATGTTATCGAGGAAGTAATAAATATTAAAGGAGTTCCCTTAAAAATTATTGATACTGCCGGTCTTAGGGAGACTCAAGATCTAGTAGAAAAATTAGGTGTTGAAAAATCCAGACAATTATTAGGTGAGGCTGATTTAATACTTTTACTAGTCGATGCTTCCACGGGTCTAGTTAAAGAAGATTTAAATGTAATTAATTTGATAAAAGATAAACGTGTCCTCATCTTAATTAATAAAATTGATATTACTGCTAACCTTATTGATGTCAATGAGTTAAAAGAATATTTTTATGACAGCACTATTTTGGAAATTTCGGCCCAACAAGAAATTGGCCTAGATCAATTAGAGCAAGCTATAGTAGACTTAGTTTTAGCTGGTAAATTAGCCGCAACAGAAAATATTTTAGTATCTAATTCCAGGCATAAAATTGCTTTGGAAAAAGCTCATACGCATCTTAAGGAAGCCCAGCGAGGAATGAAGACGTCTATTCCAATTGATTTAGTTTCCATAGATTTAAAATCAAGCTGGGAATTTTTAGGAGATATTACTGGTAATAACGTAAGTGAAGATTTAATCGATCGGATTTTTGCAGATTTTTGTATTGGTAAATGAGGTGGATATTTTGCGATATCAGGCAGGTAATTATGATGTTATTGTAGTGGGAGCCGGACATGCCGGCTGTGAAGCAGCATTAGCCTCCGCTCGGATGGGATGTAAAACTTTGGTCTTAACCTTAAACATGGATAATATTGCTTTAATGCCTTGCAACCCTGCGGTGGGTGGGCCGGCAAAATCACATTTAGTAAAGGAAATTGATGCGCTAGGCGGCCAAATGGGTCTTACTACAGATCTCACCGCGATTCAAATGCGTATGTTAAATACAGGCAAGGGGCCGGCTGTACATGCCTTAAGAGCCCAGGCTGATAAGCATAGATATCAACAAATGATGAAAAAGACATTGGAAACCCAGGAAAATTTAGATGTTAAGCAACTACTAGTAGAAGAAATAGTTGTTAAGAACGGTCGAGTGGAGAGTGTTACTACTCATATCGGAGCTGAATTTTCTGCCCGCGCTGTGATAGTTACCGCCGGAACCTATTTAAAGGGAAGAATTATTATTGGCAATATTCATTTCCCGGGTGGTCCCAATAGTCAATTTCCTGCAGTTACCTTAAGTGATAGTCTAAAAGATTTGGGTTTGGAATTAGGTCGTTTTAAAACGGGAACCCCGGCCAGAGTTGATCAACGAACCGTAGATTTTTCCAAAATGATAATTCAACCGGGAGATGAAGTAGTCCATAATTTTTCCTTTATTTCTCCAGTTAAACATCGGGAACAAGTTCCTTGTTGGCTTACTTATACTTCAGAAGAGACGCATCAAATTATTCGGGACAATTTACACAGATCCCCCCTCTATTCTGGTATCATCGAAGGGGTGGGACCCCGCTATTGCCCTTCCATTGAGGATAAAGTTGTTCGTTTTGCTGATAAACCTCAGCATCAAATTTTTGTAGAACCAGAAGGTTTATCGACCCATGAAATGTATGTACAGGGTATGTCTACTAGTTTGCCACCCGATGTTCAGCTGACTATGTTAAGATCTATACCGGGATTAGAAAGAGTAGAAATTATGCGTCCTGGTTATGCCATTGAATATGACTATGTGGTGCCAACTCAACTAAAGACTACTTTGGAAACTAAACAGATTTCCGGTCTTTACACAGCTGGACAAATTAACGGAACTTCTGGTTATGAAGAGGCTGCTGCTCAAGGGATTATGGCTGGTATCAATGCGGCACGGCAGGTTAAAGAAGAAGAGCCCTTTACATTGTCCAGGGCAGAAGCTTACATTGGTGTTTTAATTGATGATTTGGTCACGAAAGGCACTAATGAACCGTATCGACTTATGACTGCCCGGTCGGAATATCGCCTGTTATTAAGACAGGATAATGCAGACCATCGTTTAACGAAAAAAGGATATGAGATTGGTTTGGTTTCGGAGGAACGTTACCAAAGATATCTGAATAAGTGGTCGGCCATAACCAATGAAATACAAAGACTTAATAAGGTTGTTATTCCAGCCAATGAGCATACCAATAATATGTTACAGCAATTGAATTCCAGTGAAATTTTACAATCAACCCCGGCCATTAATTTACTCCGGCGCCCGGAAATTACCTATAAAGTAGTAAGCACGCTAGCTCCGGATTTTCCTTCTCTTCAGGAGGAAGTTATCCAAGAAGTTGATATTGAAATTAAGTATGAAGGATATATTCAAAAGCAACAGGCTCAAGTGGAACGGTTTGAGAAATTAGAGAATCGAAAGCTTAGAGAAGATATTGATTATAAAACGATCCGAGGTTTATCTTCGGAAGCCCAACAGAAACTAAATAACTTTAAGCCTGCATCCATTGGACAGGCTTCCCGTATTTCGGGTGTTAGCCCTGCGGATATATCGGTATTGCTAGTATGGTTGGAGCAAGAGCGACGTAAAACTACTGGGGTGACTAATGATGAGTGAACTAACCCGTATTTTACAGCAGGCTGGTGAGCAAGCAGGCTTTTCCTTTAGTGAAAAACAAATAGTATTGTTTGAACAATATTTTGATTTATTAGTAAAGGGTAATGAGAAAATAAACCTTACCTCCCTTACCGATCCTCAGGAAGTTGCAATAAAACATTTTATTGATTCACTAACCTGTTTAACTGCCCTTACGTTACCGGTAGGGTCCCAGGTGTTAGATGTTGGTACTGGTGCTGGATTTCCAGGTATACCTTTAAAAATTTACCGGAATGATTTAAAAATAACGTTGATGGATTCTTTACAAAAAAGAGTCAATTTCCTTAATGAAACCCTGCAAGACTTAGGCTTACAGGACAGTAGGGCAATTCACGACCGGGCGGAGGATTTTGCCCAAAGGAAGGAACAGCGGGAAAGCTATGACCTAGTGGTATCCCGTGCAGTGGCCCGACTGGCTGTGTTGGCTGAGTATTGTTTACCTTGTGTTAAAATAGGTGGCTATTTTATTTCTCAAAAGGGTCCCACTATTGAAGATGAGGTTAGGGAATCTACTAAAGCACTGGTTATATTAGGAGGAGAAATAGAAGAAGTAAAAAAACTGAGCCTTCCTGTTATACAAGATGGGCGAAGTATTGTGGTAATTAAAAAAATATCTCCCACTCCAAAACAATATCCCCGTAAAGCGGGCATGCCTGCTAAAAAACCGTTATTGTAGTACAGACCTAAGCCTCTGTCGGCCTCTAAGAATTTAGGGTATGGCAAGGCTTGGGTTTTATTATTATTAGGAATGTTTCACGTGAAACATTAAGGCCCAATTAGATCAATATGTAATAAAACATACATACTAACTGGATTTCTCCCTATTAGAAAATGATAATGGCGCAGGGTATGATGTTATCCATAGTGAACGACTTGCGTAGTGTCGATAATAGCACTAGCGGAACCAAAACAGGACGTTGAGTTAAGGCGACTCAATTCCTTCCGTAGTGAGCCTTAGTGCTATCGACGCAGAGCATGGAGTTGAACGGTGGAATAATACTATACCCATACTGCCCTTTCAGTTATTATTTAATAGATTAATTTATTTATTTATCTATAGTTAGGATGTTTCACGTGAAACATTCCTAACAAATCATGTGATTCAACAATCCTAAGAAGGAACAAACTAAATCTTTGTTGAATAGAAATTAGATTAATAGATTTTAGCAGATCAGAAAGTATAAGGTTACCTGATCTGCATAAGGGCAAACTAAGCTTCCGCCAGCGTCTAAAGACTTGGCGCAAGCCAAGTTTTACTAAGGGGGTGCTCGATTGGGGAAAATTATTGCCATTGCCAACCAAAAAGGAGGTGTGGCCAAAACTACAACTGCAGTTAATGTATGTGCCAGCCTCGCCCTGATGGGACAACCAGTACTACTGGTTGATATAGACCCCCAGGGAAATGCCAGTAGCGGATTAGGTATAGATAAAAATCAATTAGAACGATGTGTTTATGATGTATTGATTGACGAAGTGTCCCCCACTGATGTGATTATTTCTACTGGTATTAGAAATTTTGATATACTACCCTCTACCATACAATTGGCAGGGGCGGAAGTAGAAATGGTTTCACTAATAGCCCGAGAGCAAATTCTCAAAAGAGCTCTTAGTCCTTTAAAAGAAAAATATCAATATATTATTATCGATTGTCCTCCCTCTTTAGGTTTATTAACAGTAAATGCCCTAGCAGCAGCAGATTCATTACTAATTCCTATTCAATGTGAATTTTATGCCTTAGAAGGGGTCGGCCAATTAATGAATACGGTTCAACTGGTGCAAAGACATCTTAATCCAAGTTTAGAAATTGAGGGTGTTTTGCTAACCATGTTTGATGCCAGATTGAATCTCTCGATACAAGTGGTAGATGAGGTTAAAAAAGTTTTTGGTAATAAAGTATTTAAAAATATTGTTCCTCGCAATGTTCGATTAAGTGAAGCACCTAGTCATGGGATTCCAGTGGTTATTTATGATCCTAAATCTAGGGGGTCTGAAGCTTACCAAGAATTAGCCAAGGAAGTGATGGGGATTGACTAAAAAAAGAGGTTTAGGTAAAGGTTTGCAGGCTCTTATGCCTGTAGTATCCCAGGAAAATAACAATCAGGGAATTCTTAAAGATATAAGAGTTTCAGAGATAAAACCTAACCCTAAGCAACCAAGATTGAAAATAGACCAAGAAAAACTTCAGGAACTTGTTGAATCCATTCGGGAATATGGTGTTGTCCAACCGGTAGTGGTTAGATCTCAACCAGGTGGTTATGAATTAATTGCCGGAGAGCGTCGTTGGCGTGCTTGTCAACAATTGGGTTTTGAGTATATCCCTGCAGTGATTAGAGAATATGGAGAGCTTCAGTCTGCGGCAATTGCTTTAATAGAAAATTTACAGCGGGAAAATCTTAATCCCTTAGAAGAAGCCACCGCATATCGCCGACTAATGGATGAATTTCAATTAACACAAGATCAAGTATCACAAAGAGTAGGCAAGAGTCGTCCCCAAATCACCAACATGGTTCGGTTACTATCCCTTCCTAATGAAATAAAAGTGAGATTAAGTAATGGAGAAATTTCGGCTGGTCATGCCCGGGCATTGTTAACGTTAGAATCCCGCCAAAAACAAATAGATATTTGCGAACTTATTATTAAAAAGCAATTATCTGTACGTCAAGTGGAAGAATTAGTTCAAAATTTGCTTAAAAGTGAACAGCAGACTGTAAAAAAACTAAAAGCTCCGGATCCAGTGATTTTAGATTTAGAAGATCAATTAAGATCCTCCCTTGGCACCAAAGTTCAAATTAAGACCACTAGAAAAGGTGGAAAAATTGAGATTGATTACTATGATCATGAAGATTTAAATAGATTATTGGAATTGTTAATTAAAAATGAGCAATTAGCCTAATATTTTATATGATATATAGGGAAAATTACCTAGACTAGTAAAGTTAAAGAAAAAACAGTTTTTAAAGTAAGCATTTAGTAAAAAGTTTATAAGAAGGAGTTTTTATATATTATTTTTTATAGCTTACTTGAGTTTTTAGAAATATGATATTTTACTGGATGTTTCACGTGAAACATGCTAACCCAGAGGAGAAAGCATAATGACAGGAACTATTGCAAATGCAGCAGCTATTGTGGCGGGTACAGCCGTAGGATTACTATTCAGAAAAGGAGTTAGTGAATCTGTAAACGGCACGGTCATGAGTGGTATAGGATTGGCAGTTGGCTTAATAGGTTTTAAAATGGCATTTAAGACGGAGAATGAATTAATCGTTATTTTAAGCCTAGTTCTTGGTGGAATAGTCGGAGAATTACTAAATATAGAAGGGTGGTTGCAGAGAGCAGGAAGTCTATTAGAAGTAAAAGTCGGTGGTGCTGGAGATGGTGAAATTTCTAAAGCCTTTGTTACTACCAGTCTCATTTATTGCGTAGGGGCGATGGGGATAATGGGGGCGTTGGAGGATGGACTAACCGGTAATGCTTCCACTCTCTATGCAAAATCCTTATTAGATGGTACGTCCGCAGTTATTTTTACTTCTACTATGGGTTTTGGCGTAATTTTCTCTGCGATACCGGTACTTATCTATCAAGGTGCCATCACTTTAATGGCAGGTAGTTTAAAATCTTTTTTAACACCAGCCATGATAACAGAAATGACGGCTACCGGTGGTTTATTAATTGTAGGTATTGCCAGCAACGTATTGGGCATAAAAAAATTTAAGGTTGGTAATTTATTACCCGCTATTTTATTTGCAGTTTTACTTTCGTGGTTATGGGTAAAATTAAATATTAGCATCTAGGACCGGAAACAACTTGTTTTCGGTTTTTCTTTTGGCATATCGGAAAGTATAAAACTTTCCGACATGCATAAGGGCAAACTAAGCTTCCGCCGGCGTCTAAAGACTTGGCGCAAGCTTAGTTTTTCTAATACTTTTAGAAAATATAAAAACTAAAGCTTACGCCGGTATCTAAAGACTTTGCACAAGCCATTAATGTTCGGTTTAAATAAAAGTATTAATTTTAGAGTTTAAAAGGATTTGATAATGCAAAGTCGAATTATGTCAATTGTATAAAGTAGGTATTTAAAGATATGCGAAGGTGGATTTTAGTGAATGAAGGAAAAAGTAGCCATTGTTACGGATAGTACCTGTGATTTGAATAACGAAATAATCCAGGAATACGATATCAAGGTATTGCCACTAAAAATTATTTATCCTGATCGGGAATATTTAGATCGCATAGAAATATCTCCTCAAGAAATTTATGACAAGATGCCGGCTGAAATTCCTAAAACATCATTACCCTCTCCGGCGGCCATTATGGAATTATTTAAAAAACTTCAAGATGAAGGTTATACCCACATTATTTCAATTCATATTTCAAGTGGTCTAAGTGGCACCTTTAATACGGTTTATAGCGTAGCAAAGGAATTTGAAAATATGGTTATTGAGGTTCTAGATTCCAAAGCACTTTCTATGGGTTTGGGGATACCCGTGTTGGAAGCTGCTAAAACCTTAAAGAACACTTTGAGTTTTAATGCTGCCTTAAAGCAAGCTAAAAAAATCATTTCAAATATGGAAGTGTATTTTGTAGTAGCTACACTGGATTATTTAAAAAAAGGTGGCCGGATAGGTTACGTTGCAGGTACTATTGGAGAAATTATGCAAATTAAGCCTATTATTTCTATCAATGAAGAAGGCAAGTATTACACGTATGATAAAGTAAGAGGTAGAAAGAAGTCTTTGCTACGGTTATTTGAAATCGCCAAAGAAAAAATTGATATAAAAAATGCTAAGGTGGCTGTTATGAATAGTGCTGCCCAAGAGGAGGCACTGGAGATACTGGAAAAAATAAAACCGTTGCCGAAAGTGGAAGAAATTTATTCTGGCCAACTTGGTCCGGTTATGGGTGTCCATGCTGGACCAGGGTTAATTGGTATCTGTATTACCAGGAATAGCGATGGTTAAGAACCAAAGAGGGTTTTTAACATAAAAAACCTCTTTTATTCATTTGAAATTTTAGGTGAATACTTTTTTTCAGCACACCTAAGCGCTTCTTGATAAACGTTTTGGATTGGCACACCATATTGCAAAGCTATCTTTTTACAATGCTCAAACTCAGGGGTTATACGAAGAATGGGTTGATTTTGTGCCAAACGAGCTATTTTTACGGTTATCTCACCGAAGGAGGTAGTAACCGTTATCATTTCTCTGAAAAGGGTTCGACGGTTTTGGTAACTAATTCTCACTCCCAAAGAAGAGGTATCTTGCAAAATTAGCAGGCTAAATTTTTCTTCATCTTCTTGTTTACACAGAACAGTAAGTTTTATACCGGGCCTACCTTTTTTCATAATAATAGGTGTAAGAAAAACATCGATAGCCCCCTGTTGCATCATTTTTTCCATTACAAAGGGGTAGAATTCTGGATTCATATCATCTATATTTGTTTCGATAGTACATATTTCGTTATAAGTTTGCGTGTACAAAAAAACACCTCGTTTTCTATTGAAGATCGTGATAAATTTGGTATAATATTCCTCGTATGCCAATTATCCATTATTATGATGACATTATGATTATGCCATACTAACGATATCTATCCAGCACTTTTAGAAAGCATAAGAAAAACTAAGGCTGCCGCTTGCGTCTAAAGACTTGACGTACCCTATAGGGCATAACCTAAAGGTCACAAGTAAACAAGCCAAGTTTTTAATAAATAGTATAACGAAAATAAATTGTATAGTCTAAATAAAGGTGGTAATTAAGTGACTGACTTTTTTCAAATAATCCAAACGAATGCAGCACCCTTACTATTAATAATGGCCTTTATGCTTCTTTTCCTTTTATTGGCTCAAATAATCTTATTTCGGCGCTTTAAAGATGTTAGTAGAAGATATAAACTTCTTACCAGAGGTCCCAGTGGAGCTGATTTAGAACAAATTTTACAACAGTATGCCGGAGATATGGCAAAACTGGAACAAAGGGAAGAGGAAATACGGCAGGAGCAAGAAAAACAAAAGGAACAAGTAGCGGAGTGTATCCATAATCCGGGTCTGATAAGATTCAATGCCTTTGATAATATGGGCAGTGATTTAAGTTTTTCATTAGCTATGTTGGACCGTCGAGGTGATGGTGTGGTATTAACCGGACTCTACGGTCGGGATGAAACTAGAGTTTATGCCAAACCAGTACGTAAGGGTACTTCCGATTATAGCTTGACCGCAGAAGAAATGAAAGCAGTCCAAAGCAGCCTTGAAAAAATTTGAATAAGAAAACTTCTTAAACTCCACCTTACTTATATAAGGAGGGGTTTATTTTGTTTAAGAATAGGCTAGATGCTGGTCAGAGGCTCGGAGAAACTCTTAAAGAAATTAATATTACCGAAGGTATTGTGCTAGCCATTCCCCGGGGAGGAGTAGTAATCGGGGCACAAATTTGCCAAATATTGGGGTATCAATTGGATATTATTATTCCCAAAAAAGTAGGGCTACCTTATCAACCAGAGGTAGCCATTGGTGCAGTTACCGAAGATGGTACTGCTATATATAATCAAGACCTGTTAAAGCGATTTGATATTACAGAGCATGACTTAGAACCGACAGTACAAAATGTTATCAGAGAAATCAAAAGAAGAATGATTGTATACAGAGGTACCGATAAGTCACTGAATTTAGTAAAGAAAGATGTAATTTTAGTGGATGATGGTATTGCCACTGGAGCCACCATTTTGGCAGCCCTTAAGTCTTTAAAAAATTCCGGTTGCAGGTCTATTACATTGGCGGTAGCCGTTGCGCCGCCCGATACGTTGGCAAGGTTACGAAAAGAGGTAGATCATTTGCTTTGTCTCCTGGCAGAAGAGCCATTTTATGCGGTGGGGCAATTTTATAGGGATTTTGATCAAGTAAATGACGATGAAGTAATTAGGTTATTACAGAATGCTAAGTGCTGTGTTAAATAAGAGAATCCCGGTTAGCAACACCGGGATTCTCTGGTTTTTAGTATATGGGCTGTTTGAATTAATCCCTCGGTTATGAGATTAGCCAGACGCATCACCAAATTAAGACGGGTATTTTGTAAGACGAGGTATTCCATAAAGCCACCTACATTTACAACACCGGTAATATTTAATTGCCCCACGGCGGGAAGGTTTTTGTTTACCCCTGCACCAGGAGCCAAGGAACCGGCAGCTATATTGACACAACCCACGTTCTCCAAGTGCCCTAGACAGGCATCTATGGCGATAATAACGGCATCGGGATGGGTAGCTTCAATTGCTGTAAGCCGATCATTCATATTACTGGCGTGAACGGGTTCGTCCAAGGTTCCGTAGACCGTAAAGCCATGATTTGTGCAGCCGGTCATCTTTGTGCCAACCAAGGGTCCGAGGCAATCACCCGTTGATCGGTCGGTACCGATACAGACAATCACAACATCTTTTTCCTCATTCACACCAAATTCCTGAAGTCGGGTGGCTAAATCCCGACTAAAGTTATCAATAGCGAGGGTGTCCTCGACACTGATTCTCGTTTTAGGGGGTAACATAGATTGCTGCTGTAGGGTATTTATAGTAACTGACATACCTTCACTTCCTCTCACAGACAACTACCTATATTTATTCCCCACTAACCACCTAAATATTCCAACCAGTGAATGTTTTTTATAAAAAAGCATATATCTAGGAAGAAAATGGTCTAGTGTCTTTAGATATAAGGAGAGCCATCATGACAAAAACGAATGATCTATGGTTATTAGTCAGGTTAGTAGCCACCTATGTGGGGGCAGTCATTGGCGCAGGCTTTGCTTCAGGGCAAGAAATATTGCAGTTCTTTATCTTGTATGGCTACCAGGGGCTCCTGGGTACGGCATTGGCTAGTATTCTATTTGCTTATTTGGGTGCTTTAGTACTTTATTTAAGTGTAAAATTAAGGGCAGGCAGCTACCAAGAGGTACTCAACTATTTAATGGGCTCCTGGGCTGGAAGATTTATGGATATCCTGAGTTTATTTATGTTGGCTGGTGGCTTGGGAGTTATGTTGGCTGGCAGCGGAGCGGTGGTTGAGGAATATTTGGGAATTAGCCGATGGATAGGCATTGGTATATCCTTAGGCATTGTTATCACGGTTATATTTCATGGGCTGCAGGGTTTATTAACGATTAATGTAATACTGGTACCGGTAAAACTCCTGGGTGTTTGTCTTATTGCCTCCCTAGCTTTAGCCTATCATGGACTACCTGAACAACTTGTCATAGTTCCATCCCAAGGGATAGGAGGTCACTGGTGGGGCTCCAGTATACTCTATGTTTCCTTTAATATGGTGGTACCGTTGGCAGTACTGGCTTCTATGGGAAGGTATACTACTAAAAAAATAGCCATTTATGCAGGAATACTCGGGGGACTTGCTTTGGGTGGAGCTGTGACTCTGGTAACGTTAGCTGGCTTAGCTTTTTATCCGGCGGTGACAGAGTATGAAGTTCCTATGTTATATCTGGCTTCCCAAGTTAGTGTGTATCTGCGGCCCTTATTTGCCCTTTTAATTTGGTTAGCGATCCTAACTACCGCTGTGGCCAATGCTCACGGATTTGCCAGTAGACTGGCACCGACAAGCGGTAGGTGGTATCGTATTTACGGGATTGCAGTTTGCCTTCTTGTCTTACCTTTAACCAGTTTAAATTTTTCATCATTAGTAAAGAGTGTATATCCTTTGTTTGGATATGCTGGTCTGGTAATGCTAACAGCTCTTTTAGTGGTTCCTGTAGGAAAGTCCCTACGGAGGTAATAGCATAAGAAAAGGAAGGAATATTAAATCCAGGCAGCGAACAAAAAGAGGGTGACTCTATTAAAGTGTAGGTAAGTTTGTCAGGGCAAACCAGACAATTCTTATATCTACCAACCAACATTGTCCATCAGAAAATATTGCAGGATATGATGTGTCAATATGTTTAAACCGGAGGTGGAAGTCTTCAACTGGTTGGATTATTTTTTTATTTTTCTATGCCTTCTAACAACCTGGCGGGGATTTTGCTCCGGGCTTTTTATGGGGATTATTCGATTAGTGATTATGCTGGTCTCCTTTGCCGGGGCAGTTCTTTACTACCATAAATTGTCGGAATGGTTGGCTCAGGAATGGGGTTGGGCAGACAGCTTGGCCCAAATTGTTAAACCGTTGGTGAAATTGCCAGAACCTTTTAACAGCCCGGAAATAGTAAAAATGCCTGTAAATCTGCTGCAAAAAATTAGTGCTCAAATTCCTCTGCCGGCTCCCTGGTCCGATATTATTAACCAGTTGGGGCAATCGGGTTCCCATCAAACAGTGGGACAGGCTGTAAATTTAATGCTGGCCCAGGGATTGCTTAATATCTTGGCTTTTTTACTTATTTTCTTCCTTATTAAATGGTTGTTAAATTTTATTGCCTCCCTTGTGGCTACCCTAATACGTTTTAGTCCCCTGGGGCCGGTGGATAGGTTGGTCGGTTTGGCTGTGGGTTTTGTCACCGGCTTGGTGATTATACTGGCCTTAATAACGGTACTAATCCCCTTACAGGTTCCCTTAGCTCTGTTGGGAGCAGATGGATTACTAGGAACGTTGGAGAAAGGTATAGCTGGTTCATCCATCATTAAAGAGTTTGCTCCCTTGGTTGCTGATCTAAAGATACTGCCTCCTCTGTTACCGGACTTTAGTAGTCAATACTTATTTAAGTATATTTATACTAAACCAGGTACAGAGATATAGTCTAATAATAATGGTGCGTTGGGTAATAATAAATGAGTCTATAAAAACAGGGGGATTTTACTAATGATGAAGCAAGAGCTTGCATATACTCGTAAGAATGTTTGGACTCAAGCAGAGGGCGGCTTAATACAAGAGATAATGTCTTTTGCCGAAGAGTATAAATTATTTTTGAGCAATGTAAAAACGGAACGCAGTTGTTTTAAACACTTGGTTAACATCGCGATGAGCCAAGGTTTTCGGCCCGTGGAAGGAGTTCAGCAGGTAAGGTCCGGAGACAAGGTATTGATTACCGGACATAACAAAGTAGTAGCCTTGGCAGTGATAGGTCAAGAAGGGCTAGACAAAGGTATTACGCTAATTGGCTCCCATACAGATGTTCCAAGATTAGATTTAAAGCCAAATCCACTCTATGAGGAACAAGGACTCGCCTTTTTAAAAACCCACTATTATGGTGGTATCAAAAAGTATCACTGGGTAGCCATTCCCTTGGCTCTGCATGGCGTTGTTTATAAAGCTGATGGCCAAGCGGTAGAGGTTTCCATTGGTGACCGGCCGGGAGATCCGGTGTTTACTATTACCGATTTACTACCTCACTTGGCTAAGGATCAAATGGTTAAAAAAGTAACTGAGTTTCTGGAAGGCGAGCAGTTAAATCTTTTAATTGGTGGGATACCCCTAAAGGATGAAAAGGACCAAGCGGTGAAGATGAATATCCTTCATATCCTACACCAAAACTACGGAATTACTGAGGAAGATTTTATTAGTGCGGAACTGGAGGCGGTACCGGCTGGGCCGGCTCACGATATAGGTTTTGATCGTAGTCTGGTGGGTGCCTATGGACAAGATGACAGAGTTTGTGTTTATACGTCCCTAAGGGCCATTTTGGCAACGGTTAACCCCAAGCGTACTGCGGTGGCTTTATTTATTGATAAGGAAGAAATTGGAAGTACTGGAAATACAGGCATGAATGGAAGATTTTTGCAAAATACCATAGCGGAAATTGGCTGTCGGTTGAACCCTCATTATAATGAACTGGCCCTTTATCGAACCTTTGCCCGTTCTCAAGCCCTTTCTGCCGATGTGACCGCGGGCATCGATCCCAACTTTGAGGGGGTATTGGAAAAACATAATGCAGCCAAAATTGGCGGTGGTGTGGTGATTACTAAGTATACCGGCGCCAAAGGGAAATATCACACAAATGATGCCAGTGCCGAATATGTGGCCTATCTAAGAAGGCTACTGAACGAAAATAAAATTACCTGGCAAACCGGTGAACTGGGCAAAGTGGACCAGGGGGGTGGAGGTACCATTGCCCATATTATTGCGGAGTTGGGCTTTGAAGTAATTGATTGCGGAGTTCCCCTGTTGTCTATGCATGCACCCTTGGAAGTGGCCAGCAAGGGCGATATCTATGAATGTTATAGAACCTATAAGGCGTTCTTTGGTGCGTAACAGTTGTTGAGGAAAGGGAGAAGGAGAAGTTAATGGATATAACAACATGGAAGGATTGGTTTATAAGCCTTTACACCCTCCAAGATGTCCAACTGGCACTAACGGCTACCATCCGAATAATTACTACTCTGATACTAGCTAAACTGCTAATTTACTTTGGGACTAAAATAATTGAAAGATTGTTCATCTCTAAACCCGGTAAGTTTATTGCTGATAACCGCCCTCAGACCCTTAGTGGTTTGTTAAAAAGTGTACTACGGTATGTAGTCTATTTTGTAGCTGGTATGTCCATCATTGAGATATTTGTTCCCAATGCTGCCAAAACCATTTTGGCTGGAGCTGGTATCCTTGGTTTAGCCGTAGGTTTTGGGGCCCAAAACCTGGTGCGAGATGTTATTACAGGATTTTTTATTCTATTTGAAGATCAATACCAAGTGGGGGAATATGTAACTTTGGCCGGTGTTACTGGCATAGTGGAAGAAATAGGGTTGCGGGTTACCAAAATACGTGAATTCGGTGGTCAGTTACATATTATCCCCAATGGAACTATTAGCCACGTAGCCAATTATAATCGCGGCGCTATGCTGGCTCAAGTGGAAGTAGGCATTTCCTACGAGGAGAACGTGGATAAAGCCACGGCAGTTTTAAAGACCATGTGCCAGGAGTTTGCAAAAATCTGGGCAGAGGATTTAGTAGAAGGCCCCGATGTGTTAGGTGTGGTAAGATTTGGCGAGTCCGAGGTGGTAATTCGAATTACCTGTAAAACCAAGGCCATGCGGCAATGGGAGATTGAGCGTCAGTTAAGAAAGTTGGTTAAAGAAACCTTTGATCGGGAAGGCATAGAAATTCCGCACTCCCGCCGGGTACTACTATCTAATGGAGGTGCAGAGGGTGCATAAATTTCAAGTGGGCGATGTGGTACGAACCCGTAAGCCTCACCCCTGCGGTAACGATACCTGGGAAGTAATGCGTACAGGGGTGGATTTTCGCATTAAATGTCAGAAATGCGGCCGGGTGCTGATGCTGCCCCGACCCAAATTTGAGAAAAGTGTGAAGGCGGTAATTAGTAGTTGTGAAGGATAACACCCTACCAAACAAGCTTTTAGCAGCAGATATAAAAAAGCAACTTATAAAATAAAGTTGCCCTTTCGACACAAAGATGATATAATCTTACAGTGCCTTTATAGGCAGATTTTCCCCCTGCTCTACCGAAGGGGTAGGGCCGTTAGTCCGGAGGGAGGAGGTGAACTGTAGTGCGCAATTATGAAGTGATGTACATCATCAAACCCGAAACCGAAGATGAAAAAGTAACTGCTATTATGGAAAGATTTAAAGGCCTAGTGGAAGAAAGAGGCGCCGAAGTTACCAAGCTAGACAAATGGGGTAAGCGTCGCCTGGCTTATGAAATCAACCATATCAAAGAAGGCATTTACGTTTTAATGCAGTTTAAAGCAGATGCTGCTACTGCTGCTGAAATGGATCGGGTTATGAAGATTAACGACGACATCTTTCGCCACATGATCACTCGTGAAGAAGAATAGATTATGTAAATAGGCGGTGTTGAAAATGCTCAATAAGATCATATTAATTGGGCGCCTAACCCGTGATCCTGAACTTCGCTACACAACAAACGGTATTGCCGTAGCTAAGTTAAATTTGGCTGTTGATCGTCCTCATATCAATAGGGAGAGAGAAAAAGAGACGGATTTTATAGATGTTGTGGTATGGCAAAAATTAGCTGAAACCTGTGCCAATAATTTAGGTAAAGGTCGCTTAGTTGCTGTAGATGGCCGACTGCAAATCCGCTCTTATGACGATAACCAGGGAGTGCGCCGCAAAGCAGCAGAAGTGGTTGCTGAAAATATTCGGTTTCTTGATTGGCCCAAAGATCGGGAAAACCAGGGTAGCAGCAGCTCCACGAACAGCGGCTTTGCCAGCGAAATTAGCTTTAATGGAGATGACATACCGTTTTAGGGTTAGACAAGCTTTTTAAAAACGGTACCCCAGTAAGGAGGGAATACTTTGAAACGTGAGCGTGGACGCAGAGGCAAAAGGCGCGTTTGCAGCTTCTGTGTAGATAAAGCTACTGCTATTGATTATAAAGAAATTCCTAAGCTTAAGAAATACGTTACCGAGCGCGGTAAAATTTTACCCCGTCGTATTTCTGGCAACTGTGCACATCATCAACGCATACTAACAGTTGCTATCAAGAGAGCTCGTAACATTGCTTTACTGCCTTTTTCAACAGAATCTTAAGAAACAAAAAAGAATGGGGATTTTCCCATTCTTTTTTATTGTCTACTATATTATTTATTGTTGATTTTATAGTTGCGATGGTTTTAGATGCAGAGATTTCGAGATAATTTATCATATAGTTTAAATCAAATTGAAAAAAATCTGTTAATTATGGTTAATATGTAGAACTTTTGTAGCAAAGAACAACCATTTGATATAAAAGAAAGACTAGAGTAGGGCATACGTGATCAACTAATGTAGCATTTGATACAAAAGTCTATCAAATAATAACACTGAAATACCCCCTTTAAGCCGTAAGTGATTAACATATGTATCTTTATCAAAAGTTAAATTCTTAGTGACAATTTATATTGTCGAAATTAATAGGTGTATCTTCTAAATGAAGATGCTTAAATCGTACGAAATAGGGTTTGCATGATAAATAAATAACAAAAAGGGTTAATTTTATTGTGAAATTAAACATTACTGCAATCAATTGTGTCGAGAATATTTAAAAAAATATAATATTTCCTTAATGCCAATTGTCATTTCAAAGACAATTGGCATTTTATTTGCATTTATGATTGGGCATCAAGGGATAAGTATCTTACATTGTGATTTAATTATTTTTTAGGGGGGGTGACTATAAAAACGTTATAACTTCAAATTTAGTAAAAGTAGTAAATAAAGGAGGATGAATCGTGGCATACCGTAAAATTGATGCAGATGTAATTATTGTTGGAGGCGGCAGCGCAGGAACCTTTGCAGCAATCAAAGCAAAAACTGCAAATCCAAAAGCCAGGGTAGTAGTACTAGATAAAGGACCTATTGAAACATCTGGTGCAATCGGACGTGGTATGGATGCATTAAACATTGTTTCCGTTCCTGGATATGGTACTCCAGAAGATGTAGTGGAAGCTCTTACTAAAGTATCTGAAGGTATCATCGATCAGGAGGCAGCCTATGTTTTAGGCGAAAAATCGATTGAAGTAATAAAAGATCTTGAAGAATTTACAGGGCGTGAACCCGGTGATCTATTCCCGGTGGATGAAAACGGAAACTATAAATGCAACTATTTACATCCTACCCAAAAGCCCTTATATCTAGCAATGGACGGCGAGGACATTAAGCGTGCGTTGGCCCGTGAAGTAAGAAGGTTAGGTTGCACAGTTTTAGATAGAACTGCCACAGTAAAACTTTTTACTGCTGATGGTAAGGTAACCGGTGTATTTGCCTTCGATATTAGAACTGGTGAGCACTTCTTAATCAGCGCCCCTGCAGTTGTTCTTACTGCCGGTTGTGCAGGTAGATTTGGGATGCCGAGAGATGGCTACCTAAGTGGTATTTATGAATTCCCTGGTAATACTGGTGATGGATACGCCCTTGCATATCATGCGGGAGCCGAAATGGTTAACATGGAATGTTTCCAAACCAACCTGTTAATGAAAGACTTTAATGGTCCTGCATGTGGCTATGTTGTAATTCCTAGAGGTGGTTACGGCATTAACGCTTTAGGTGAAAAATATTGGAGCCATGGTTACTGGTCTGGTGATATGTTCCTAGCCGTTTGGCGTGAATTTACTGAAGGCCGTGGTCCTGTATATCTGAAGTTGGATCACCTTCCTGAAGATACCATTCAGGGTCTGGAAAAAATTCTTTGGGGTACTGAACGTACGGTACGCGGTCAATTCCATAAGCAACGTAATGAAAACTATCGTTGCTGGGATTCCGTTGAACAAGGTATGGAAGAAATCACTCTGTGCAGTGGACATAGTATGTCAGGTATTTGGGTAAATAAAGATGCTGAAACAAGTGTACCGGGCCTATTTGCTGCTGGTGACTGTGCAGCTGTACCTCACCAATACTTAACAGGTGCTTTTGTATTCGGTGGAATAGCAGGGAAAACGGCTGCCGAGTATGCTGCAAAAGCAAAAGCTCCTAAACTAGATATAGATGTTGACAAGTTGTGGAAAGAATTAAGAGTTCCGCTTGATCGTCCAGATGGTTTGCCTGTTGAGCAAGTGGAAATTAAGATTCGTGGCAAGGTCAGCCAGTATATGACTCCACCCAAGAGCGATCCTCTGTACAACAAGATGCTTTGGTGGGTTGATAGAATGCGCCGTGAAGATGTTCCTAACATCAAGGTTTGTGATTTCCACGATCTGATCAAAGTTACTGAAATTAATAGTATGATCGATTGCGCAGAGATGGCTGTTAAAGCATCCTTATATCGTACTGAAAGCCGTTGGGGACTTAGCCACTATCGTTTAACTCACCCGAAAGTAGATTCGAAATGGGATGGCAAACAAGTAGTAGTTAAGAAGAACCTGGCAACTGGTGAAATGGAAGTATCCTCCAAGGATGTTCCCAAGTACAAATGGGATTATCCCACTAGATTGGAATATGAATATCCGGAGCTTAAGCTAGAAATTGGTAAAGGCTATGTCCATCCGGACAATGATTACAATGATCCTTGGATCACTGAAAAGGTTTCTAGAGAAGGTATGGATATTCCTAAGAGAATGACAGTCAAGAAGGAGGATTAAACATGGAACGCTTTGATTGCAAAAAATATGAATGGGTTAAAGTAGATAAATCTAAATGTGCCAGCTGTGGAACTTGTGTAGATTATTGCCCAAGGGACGTACTTAGACTTGACAACCAAGGATTTCCTTACATGGCCTATCGTGATGATTGCTGGTACTGTGATGTTTGTAAATTTGTATGCCAGTTAGATGCCATTGAATTGGAAACAGTACCTTATTTAATCAGATAATTTTTTGTATCAAGTACCCCTCCGTTAAACGGAGGGGTACTGATTACAGTTAACAACTCTGAGATTGGGGTGTTAATTTTGAAAAAGGTAGTAATCGAAGCACTTTCCGGTTGTGAAGGTTGTGAGGTATCGATTCTTGATCTTGGTGAAGAACTCCTTACCCTTTTGAAACAAATTGAAATCATCCATGCACCAATAATCATGGACTCTAAACATTTCGACCCCTTTAGTAATGATTTAGAAATAAAAATACCGAGAGCAGATATTGGTATACTTTCGGGGTCCATACGTACAGAGGAAAACTTAGAGGTAGCTCGTGCAGTAAGAGAAAATTGTGACATTGTAATAGCAAATGGGACTTGTGCTTGTATGGGTGGGATACACTCGATAGCTAATGTGATGCCATTAGATTCCGTAAAGGAAGGTATCTGCCCTGCTGATTCGGGTGCAGATAAATATCATCTGCCAAAGGTAACTAATAGAGTAATTTCACTCAACGAAGTGATGGAGGTAGATATTTATCTACCGGGTTGTCCGCCTCCAGTGAGCATGTTTGTAGACGCTATCAAGTGTGTTCTTGAAGGAAGGGATTTTGAGTTACCTAACGACACAGTTTGTAATGACTGTCCCAAAACAAAGGAAAAAAGAACCGTTTTTAGCGATAAAGGGCTACCTTTTCCAGAGATGCTCCGTCCATTAGAGCCTGTTGAACTGGAAGATCGCTGTTTATTTGAACAAGGTTATTTTTGCATGGGGGCTGCGACCAGAAGTGGTTGCGGTGGTGTATGCATGAAAATGGATATGCCTTGCCGTGGTTGTATGGGTCCTCGTAGGATTGAAGAGAATCCGCGTGCGGAATTACTTGGCTCCTTGGCTGTATATGGCTATACGCTTCGGGATGTTCATGATCGCCGGGCAGCGTTTAACTGGTTTACAGGGGCACACAATAACTTGCGGCCGATTCGTTAGGAGGGTCTGTAGTGGGAAAAACAATTACAATACAACCAGTCTCAAGAGTGGAGGGGCATGCGCGAGTAACTGTTCAATTGGATGATGGAGGAAGAGTATCTGATACAAAAGTTCAGGTGGTTGAAATAAGGGGCTTTGAAAAATTTTGCCTAGGTCGTCCAGTTGAAGAAATGCCAAGAATAGTTACCAGAATTTGTGGAGTATGTCCATGGGCACATCATTTGGCGGCGGCTAAAGCTGCGGACGCAGTATTTGGGGTGCAAATTCCAGAGACAGCCAAAAAAATAAGAGAACTTGCTTATAGTGCGCACTTTATCCATAGCCATTTGCTACATTTCTTCTTTTTAGCAGGGGCAGATTTTTTGTGTGACCCAGGGACAGATTATTTGGTGAGGAATATTATGGGTCTCGCGGATAAACACCCCATATTGGTACAAAAAATTGCACGTATTCGTAACGTAGCTCAGAAAATGACAGAAATAATAGCGGGTAAAGCTATTCATCCGGATGTCGCAGTTCCTGGTGGTTTTAGCAAGTCAATCAGTGAAGAACAACGGAAAGAACTTCGCTCAATGGCTGGCGATTGCCTGGAATTTGTCCAATTTTCCTTGGATTTTGCTAAAGATAAGGTATTTATGAATTTATTACCACAAATAAAAAATTCCCCAACCTTAAATACAGGCTTTCTGGGAATGGTTTCAAAGGACGGAGAATTGAATTTTTATGAAGGTAGACTCAGGTTACTCAAATTAAATGGTGAGTGTGAGGAATTCGAACCATCTGATTACTTAGATTATATTAGCGAACATACCGAGGATTGGACTTACATGAAATTCCCCTATGATAAATCCGCAGGGAAACTTTCTATGGATCCGGATCAGCCGATTGGGGTTTATCGTACAAACTCGCTGGCAAGGTTGAACGTATGTGATAGCATACCGACACCTTTGGCCCAAAAAGAACTCATTGATTTCCGTAAAGAAGTAGGTGGAGTTGCTCAACACAATTTCCTCTACCATTGGGCGCGTCTAATTGAGGCACTCTATGCCGCAGAAAGAGCGGTAGAATTGCTTGAGGATGAGGGAATTACTGACACCCATGTCAGAGAAAGTGTAAAACCATGTGCTGGTCGTGGAGTTGGAGTTGTTGAAGCACCCAGGGGAACATTAATACATGATTATCAAACGGATGACAACGGGTTACTTACCCGAGTAAATCTTATTGTCGGTACAACACATAACAATGCTGCTATTAATATTTCAGCCTTCCGTACCGCCCGTGAAGTGATCAAAGACGGCGTTTGTGATGAAGATGGCCTGAATAAAATTGAAATGGCTATCCGGGCCTATGATCCTTGCTACAGTTGTGCGACCCATAAAATTGATGGCAGGGTGGCTGTTAGGGTTGCAGTTGTAGATAGTAAAGGTCAAGTAGTACAGACCTTAGGAAATTAAAGTAAGAGGGGGTGCTTTTATATGAATCCGGGTCAAGTAAGTATAATTGGATGCGGTAATATTTTATTTGGTGATGATGGCTTTGGACCCGGAGTAATAGAACATTTGCAAAAAAAAGCCCAGCTTCCTGAGGGTGTTGAGGTAATTGATGCAGGAACTGGTGCTGGGGAACTACTTCTGGACGCTCTTTTGGGGGAGAGCAAGCTAGAAAAGATTATATTGGTTGATGCCATGGACTGGGGATTAGTTCCCGGTACAGTTAGGGAAATTGAATTCGATAAAATTCCTCAAAACAAAAGAGGGGATTTTTCTATTCATCAATTTCTTGACCTTAATATTTTAAATGAGTTAAAGCTCAGAAAAGGCATTGATGTACGTATTTTAGGCTGTCAGGTACAATCGATACCCGAGGAAATCGAGCCGGGGTTGTCGCCAGCTGTTGAGTCTGCCATTGAACCAACGATCCGATTAATCTTTCAAATACTGGCTGTGGTATAGCTATTTGTTTCACAATAGTAAAAACCATGTTGACCAACAGAAAAATACCCTAAATACGTGTAATTGGGGTTTAAGGAGGGTAAAAAGATATGGAATTAGGACATGGACCTGCTCAGAAAAAGACATTCTTAATCTCGGTTGCATTATTTGCTTTGTTTTTTTTAATTACTGCCTTTTTTTCTGGGGGTATCTTGGGAGAAACAATCCATTGGACACAGCAATACTCTCCCGTTCTAAATAGTTCTAACGTATCTGCTTTAGTTGCAGCACTTCCCTTAATTGTAATGTTTACCTGTCTAACTGGTTTTAGAAGATCGTCTGTTTTTTCCTGCAGTATGGGGTTAATTGTTGCGCTGATTTTATCAGTAGCCGTCTGGGATATGCCAATAGGGTTAGCATCCAATGCAACCTTGTTTGGTTTTATGTTGGCAGCTTGTCCCATCTTATGGACGTTAACCTGTGCTGTTTGGGTCTATAATCTTCTTGTAGAAAGTGGAGAATTTGAGGTTATTAAGAAGTCCTTAGGTTATGTGAGCAACGACCGCCGGATACAAGTATTATTGCTTATATTTGGTTTTGGTACCCTGCTTGAAGGTATTGCAGCTTTTGGGGCACCAATTGCCGTAACCTCAGCCATGATGGTTGGTATAGGATTTCCACCGATGACAGCGGCAGTATTATGCTTATTATCAGACACCACTCCCTGTGCTTTCGGAACTCAAGGAACCCCGCTGGTTGTACTACAGGCAGTTACCGGAATTGACATAAATCACTTATCTACCATGATTGGCAGACAGACACCTATAACAACAGCCATTTTTGCCTCAGTATTGATTTGTTTCTTTGCCGGCTGGAAAGGATATAAAAAAATATGGTGGATACCTCTTGCAGCAGGCTGTGCATACGGATTGACAGCGTTTATAGTATCAAACACTGTTGGCCCGTATGTTGTTGATATCTCCGGTGCTCTTGCCGCAATAGGTGTCACCATACTAATAACTAAGTTTTGGCATCCTAAAAAAATCTGGCTATTACCAACGGATGATCCAAATACTCCCGCTAAATATGAGGGAGAAAGAATTCCTCCTTTAAGAATACTGAAGGCTTGGTCACCTTACTTTTTAATGATAGCATTTATATCTGCAGTAAATGCTTCCTCTACAATTAAAACCGTGGGGGCAAAACTCAGTACCGTAACCATTCACTGGCCCAATTTACACCTAATGATTTCAAAAGTGCCGCCAGCGACACTTAAAGTAGAGGAATACACTGCTATTTGGACATCGCCTTTGCTAACCATTGGAGGCACTTTGGTGTTCTTTGTGGGAGTCATTACAATTTTTGTGACAGGAGTTGGTGTTGCAAGGGCAGCCAAGTGTTTTAAATCAACCCTCAAGCAATTAACAATGGCATATGCAACAATTTTGTGCATCCTTGGTATTGCTCAGTTAATGAACTATTCCGCAATGACTTATACCATGGGAATGGCCTTTGCTCAAACTGGTTTTTGGCTTCCTATGAGTGTAGCTATATTAGGTCTATTGGGTGTTTTCTTAACTGGTACGGACGCGGCTTCCAATGCTTTATTTGGTCAAATGGTTTGTGTTGCCGCAGAACAATCAGGTCACAGTGGATTACTTGCCGCCAGTACCCTTAGCTCCGGAGGTGTTATGGGTAAATCATGTGCACCTCAAGACTTAGCGATTGTTACCGCATCAGTAAACCTGCCCGGTGCTGAAGGAGAGATCATTCGCAGGGTTGTGTGGGTGTCTGTAATATTCACAGTACTTATTGGGACAATTTCAATGTTACAAGCTCATGTCTTTACCTGGATGGTACCAGTAATATCAGAAACAATTCATCAAGTTGAGAGAGCTACCTCACCGGTTGTACTTTGGGGTATACCAATAATTGTTGGGCTGATTACCTTAATTAGTGTAGTCAAAATGGTTAAACAGTGGACAGAAGAAGAGTGTTTCTGTCCCTCCGGTGATGGGGATAAATCTATGATAGATCTAAAAAAATCCGAAAGTTCTGGTTCAGGCCAAGTAATGTAATAGTATAGAATCCCTGTAAATATCTAACCCCCCGGAAAATTTCCGGGGGTCTATTTACCCTAACAGGTAGTCTGGTTTCTCTTACGGTGTTAGGATGAGAGAAACCAGACTGGGAACTACTTTTGAACACTCTTTTGGGGGAGAGCGTTCAAGCATTTTCATTATATCTAATAATACAAGCAAAATCAATGCCAACAGGTTGGTAGAGGTATTCCTCACACACGGGCGGGGGCATGAAACTTGCAATACTAAAAATATAATAAGCATGAGAATGATAAACAATTTAGAAACATAGTTTCTAAAAAATTTTGCTATATTATGTTGAAACATGTGGAAAAAATAAACCGAAAATTATATAATTTGCCAACTAAATTTTTAAAGGAGGTGAGCCTATGGATGCATATTTTTCAAGGGTTATGGGAATGGGGAGATATCCCGATAAAACGATTAAGGAAGTCTTTTGTAGCAATCGACCCTATTTTGATCAAATTTTGTACAAAAATGTAAGATTTCGTCATGAATACGCTAGAGAATTTAGAGAATGGATTGAACAACTCCCGGTAAAAGAGCCTGCTTTTCTAGAAATGGAAAGAATAAAGGTAAGTATTGAACTCCTTGGGGATAAGAAGGTAAGAGAATTGTTTAGTAAACTAGTTGAAGTAATTAATTTCGAAAACCCTAATTTAAAACTGAATAAAGACTTGGATTATACAGTAACATTACCGCAAAACTTCACTGTAGATATTCCAAGTAGGCAACAGCAGCAAATAAATAATTTTTGGAAGAGATTAGCCATTCCGGAAATAAATGAAAGTGAATCGTAGAAAGGGTGGAATGTACATGGAATCTGTTCAAAAAGAGTCTTCCAAAGCAACACAGAGGGAATATATCGTTAACTGGATGAAGGAAGTTATGGCAGAGAAAAAAGATATCTCAGAAAAAAAGGCTTTTCTTGCAAAATTAAAAACTATTTGTGATTATCATGGCATTTCACTGGAAGAATTCGAAGCGTAGTTCAGCTGTTTTTATGATCAAAATCCCCATCCGATACAAAATAGATTCGCCTGATCAGTTTTTGTATCTATGCAGTTAGTCATTTTTAAGACAGTGATCTCTTTTTGTATCACTAATACTGAATTGCCTGGGGAACCGATACAAAAAAGATTCATTTTATCGCTTAAATGTAGTAAGAACAGATAATTTTTATAGTGCATACCCAGGATATTTTTAATTAGCATCGACGGTACCTTGTTTTAAGACTGCACTACCTTTAGGGTATATTACCTCAAGAACTCTGTAGGAGGGTTATTATGGGAACTGTGGATAGGAGAATGGAGCTAAAAGTTGAGGGTGTGGTGCAGGGGGTTGGTTTTCGGCCTTTTATCTATCGATTGGCAAAGACCTACCACTTAAACGGGACGGTCCGTAATGATGGGGCGGGAGTAATCATAGATATTGAGGGTAAAAAAGAAAATACCAATCATTTTTTAAACAATATTTTAACAGAAGCACCTGCATTGGCTAATATCAGCAATATTCAGCATAAAGAATTAAAACCCTTGGGCTACTCGGATTTTGTAATAGTTAAAAGTCGAGGGCAAACTGAAGGAAAGGTTATGGTACCACCTGATATAGCAACCTGCAGTGAATGCAAGGCTGACTTGGTTAATCCAACGGATCACCATTATAGATATCCCTTTACGAACTGTACAAATTGCGGGCCTCGCTTTACCATCGTGCAAGAATTACCCTATGACCGGAATAAAACATCCATGCAGACATTTATCATGTGTGAGGCGTGTGAAAAAGAATATAATGACCAACTGGACAGACGTTTTCATGCACAACCTGTAGCATGTCCCAATTGTGGCCCCATGGTACAAATCATTGATAGAAAGGGAAAAAAACGAAAAGGCGATTGGTTAAATTTGTGCCAAAAATTACTATTAGAAGGAAAGATACTAGCGATAAAAAGTTTAGGAGGCTTTCATCTAGCCTGTGACGCAAAAAATAAGAGAGCCATCAGGCGATTAAGAAGATTAAAAAATAGGCCCCATAAACCCCTTGCTATTATGTGCCGTGATGTTGATATTGTTAGGGAATATTGCCATGTAAGCGAATATCAGTTAGATTTGCTCAAATCTCCGGCTGCACCAATAGTAGTATTAGAAAGAAGGCATGATTGTGATTTACCAAGGGAACTTTCTCCAGGTCAAAATAGTTTGGGTGTCATGCTGCCGTATACCCCACTCCATATATTAATCATGGAGAGTGGACCTTCGGTTTTGGTTATGACCAGTGGTAATAACAGTAATATGCCGATATGCATTACCAATCAGGATGCATTTAGGCAGTTAGGTCAGATAGCAGACTATTTTGTTGTGCATGACCGACCAATTGAAAATCGTTGTGATGACTCAGTAGTAACAACGATTTCTGAAAGACCGTTTTTTTACCGAAGGTCGAGGGGGTACGTACCTAATTCTATTCCGGTCCCTGTGGATCAAAATACTAACATATCAATAGTAGGGGTTGGTGGCGATCTTAAAAATACTTTTTGCCTATTAAAAGGAGGTTTAGCGTATCTAAGTCCCCACATAGGCGACTTAAATACGATTGAAGGAGAAGGAGCTTATTTAGAGAGTTTAGCTAGATTTAAGTCCTTGATTCATATTGAACCGGAAGTTGTAGTAGTTGATCTACACCCCTCATATCAATCCTCTGCCTTAGTGGAAAATAGTAAGGCGTTGCACAAGGTAGCAGTACAACATCATCATGCCCACATGGCTTCATGTATGGCTGAAAATGCTATCAATGAACCAGTTATTGGAGCAATATTGGACGGGACAGGCTATGGTTTGGATGGCAATTTATGGGGTTTTGAAATTCTTCAGGGGGATTATGTCAATTGTGCTAGAAAGGTACATTTAGACTATGTACCATTACACGGAGGGGATAGCTCTGTAAGGAACCCATGGAAAGTTGCTGTTTCATACTTACTAAAATACGGTGGAAAGGACGGTGAGGAATTAGTAACCAAATTATTCCAGGGTAAAGAACAACCCGTAGAAATTATTAAAAAACTAATCAAAACCAACCAGAATATAACTTTAGCCTCCAGTTGTGGCAGACTTTTTGATGCCGTTTCTGCAATTCTTGGTATCTGTCAAACTGCTAGTTATGAAGGGCAGGCGGCAATAGAACTAGGTGAGCTGGTACCTTGGTTAGCTAGTGATACTGAGGTGGAGAGCTTTGCAAGGTCTACATCACCATATCCCTTTTTAATAAAAAATGGAGTCATTGACCCAGAGCTAATGATAAAAGGGTTTATAAAAGATATAAAAAGGGGTGCTCAAAATAAGATAGGTAAGAAGTTTCACGATACTGTGGTAGCTATGGTGGTAGATTCTGTTCAATTAGTTGGTGAAGAAACTAACTTGCGTAAGGTAGTTCTTAGCGGTGGATGCTGGCAAAATCGATATCTTTTAATGCTTACCAAAAAAATGCTCCGGGATAGAGGTTTTGAAGTTTATTATCATAAGTTGGTCCCTACCAATGATGGGGGTCTGTCCTTGGGACAGGTAATGGTTGGGTATTGGAGGTGCAAAAATGTGCTTGGGTGTTCCGGTACAAGTAATGCATATCAATAAACAGGATAGGGCCGTAGTGAACATTAATAATATTGAGGTCGTTGTTAATACGGCTCTGGTACCAGATGTTAGTGTTGGTGATTTTTTAATGATCCATGCAGGCTTTGCTATTGAAAAGGTATCGCTGGAAGCAGCCGAGGAAAGCATCGCCGTATGGCGGGAGTTTATAAAACATGTTTGACCTTAGACAAATGAGCAACCCCCTATTGTTAAAGGAAATGGTAAAAAAAACAATAGACCTCGGTGAAAAGGTATTAGACAAAACTAAAAAACGTCCTGTGTTTATGGAAGTTTGCGGAACACATACGGTTGCCTTCTCACGGAGTGGTGTAAGGGGTTTACTAGAAGGTATTGTTGACTTGAGAAGTGGTCCTGGCTGTCCGGTTTGTGTGACCTCCCAACAGGATATTGATAGGGTTCTCGAAATATCTCGCATTAAGGGTGTTACGCTGGCCACATTTGGAGATATGCTACGTGTTCCCGGAAGTAGTTCTTCATTAGAAAAAGAACGTGCAATGGGTGCGGACATTCGAATCATTTATTCACCTCTCGAGGCCATTAAAATGGCAGCAGAAAATCCCAAAAGAGAAATTGTCTTATTAGGGGTTGGTTTTGAAACAACAGCCCCGGCTATAGCTGTTACTTTGCAAGAAGCCAGACGAAAAAAAGTAGATAATATTTCCGTTTACAGTTTGCATAAGACAATGCCTAATGCTTTAATAAGTCTTCTTGAGGGCAAGGAATTTGCTATTGATGCTCTCCTTCTTCCAGGTCACGTTGCAGCGATAACCGGTTATCGAAGCTTTGATTTTATAGCCAGTAAATACAAGATACCCGCTGTTGTAGCAGGTTTTGAAGTCTTTGATATTATTTCTGCAATATCCTCTTTACTGAACATGCTTCTAAAAGGAGAATCAAGAATTGAGAATTTATATAGCAGAATTGTTACTGAAACCGGCAATATAACGGCGCAAAAAATGGTGAATGAAGTTTTTGAGCAAGGAGATGCAATCTGGAGGGGGCTTGGTGAAATTGCTGGGAGTGGTCTGCTGTTAAAATCTTTGTACCGTGAATTTGAAACACTGGTTAGGTTTCCTATTAAGATTACAGAAGCAAGTCCTTACGCCTCGGCATGTCGTTGTGGAGATCTACTAATGGGCAAAATTAGGCCTTTCCAATGCAACTTGTTTAGAAAAATCTGTACCCCCAATAATCCGCTCGGGCCTTGTATGGTATCGGCTGAAGGTGCATGCTCTGTTTATTATCGGTACGATGTTTCTGACGGGGAGAGTGGTTATGATGAAAGATGACGGCCTAAAAGGAAAAAGAATTTTATTATCGCATGGAGATGGCGGAGCGTTAACCAGAAAATTAATAGAAGAAATTTTTTATAAAAAATTTTATAACGATATTCTTATCAAAGATCAAGATGCTGCTCTCCTGCCAGCCTGCGATAGACCCATTGCTATGACAACCGATTCATTTATCGTTAAACCTATTTTCTTTCCCGGCGGGGATATTGGTAAATTAGCGGTTTGTGGGACTGTCAATGATTTAGCGGTAAGTGGTGCAGAGGCAAAGTTTATTACCACAGCCTTCATCATTGAAGAAGGGTTTAAAATGGAAGATTTGGCACAAATAGTAGATTCAATGTGGCAAACTGCTAGAGAATGTGGTTTAACCATAGTTTCCGGAGATACCAAGGTGGTAGAAAAGGGCAGTATAGATGGCATCTTTATCAACACCACCGGTATAGGGGTATTACCTGCAGGGGTTAACTTAGGTTTTCAGCAAATTAAACCAGGAGATAAAATTATAATAAGTGGAAATATTGGTGAGCACGGGGTAGCAGTTATGGCTAGCAGAGAAGGGTTTAGTATTAATCTTAGCAGCGACTGTGCACCCCTTAATAGAATAACCCAGAGTATTCTTAAGAATAGTCAGGGAGTTAAGTTTATGAGGGATCCAACCAGGGGCGGTGTAGCATCCACTCTTAAGGAAATAGCGATCTCCTCTCACAATGTAGACTTTTGTATTAATGAAGAAAACCTCCCTATAAGTCAGGAAGTTAATACAGTGTGTCAATTATTGGGTTATGATCCGCTTTATTTAGCAAATGAGGGGAAGATTCTAGCCTTCGTTGCACCTGAAGAGTGTGAAAAAATAATAAGTTTAATGAAAGAGCTTCCTTACGGCGAGAATACTTGCTGTATAGGGGAAGTACAAGAAGGCAAGGGTGATGTTTTACTAAAAACAATTATTGGCGGCACTAGAAAACTAAATTTATTATCAGGTATAAGTTTACCCAGAATTTGTTAGTTTGGTAAGTCTACTCAGGGCAAATAGGTGGGTGAGATTATTATGATAAGTAATGAAATGTGGGATTTATTGCATGAAGGGATAATTATCGTTAATACTCAGGGAATTGTTTTAAAGTTAAATTCAACTGCTGAAAAGTTGTTTAATACTAGTTCAAGTAAAGCTGTTGGTAAAAAGATTGGCTCAATCGTTCCGGGTTCCCCTTTGACAGAGGTATTAGCGAAGGGGAAAGACATTGCTAATTGGTCTGAACGTAGAGGGGGAAAGCATTTAACTTCAAAGCATATCTCCTTAGTGGATCAGGGTAAAATTGTTGGCGCAATGAGTATGTATTTAGATGTATCAGAATTGGAGAAAACAAAAAATAAACTTAAGGATTCGTCACAGAAGGAAAGAGAGCTAGATACAATTTTAGAGCATTCTCATGATGGCATTTGGATCATGGATGGGAAAGGTATTACCTTGAGGGTAAGTAAGTCATGGGAAGATTTTTCTGGTATAAAAAGAGAAGATTTAATTGGTAAATCAGTTTATGAAATAGTAGCTCAGGGTATTTATTCAGATTCAGCTGCCATTCATGTAATACGACAAAGAAAACCAGTCACTATTGTTTATACTACCAAGACAGGAAGAAAAGCACTGGTCTCGGCTGTACCTATTTTTGATGGGGCAAATATATGGCGAATTGTCTCTAATGTGAGGGATATAACTGAATTATCCAAATATCGTACAGAGCTGGAAGGAAATAATTCAGTAAAAAACCAAGAGCTTAGCAAGGCAAAGAAAACGAATACCAAAGAAGTTATTACAAAGAGCCGATCAATGGAAGGGGTTTTTAAACTTGCATTACAGACAGCAAACTCAGACGCGACAGTATTAATTCTTGGCGAGTCAGGTGTGGGTAAGGATGTTCTGGCAAGATTTATCCATAGAAACAGTGGTCGCAGCAAGGGACCTTTTATAAATGTTAATTGTGGTGCAATACCCGAAAATCTTATGGAATCAGAATTATTTGGTTATGAAGAAGGCTCTTTTACAGGTGCCAAAAAGAATGGTAAGCCGGGCATGTTTGAATTAGCTGAAAACGGAACTCTTTTTTTGGATGAGATAGGAGAAATCCCCATTCAAATGCAGGCTAAGTTACTTCATGTATTGCAAAATCATTCTATCATGCGTGTTGGAGGAATGAAGCAAATTAATATTAATGTAAGGATACTGGCAGCAACAAATCAGGATTTGAAAATAATGATTGAGCAAGGTAAGTTCAGGAAAGACCTTTACTATAGATTAAATGTTATACCACTCGCTATTCCTTCTTTAAGGGAAAGATCCGAAGATATTGCACCGTTAATCATGCATTTTTTGGCGGTGAATAATGAAAAATACAACCTAACTAAAAAGATAAGTTCCTCTGCTCTGGATTATCTTTTGAGATATAATTGGCCCGGGAATGTTAGAGAATTAGAAAATCTTATTGAACGATTGGTTTTAACATGCTCAGAAAACGTGATAGATAAAGACCATCTGCCTAGTTTTATTCAGAAGAAGAATTTGTTTAAAAAGATGCAAGATAAAGGGTTAACTAGTTTAAAAGAGGCAAAAGAGGAATTAGAAAAGGAAATGGTCGCCTGGGCATTGGAAAATTTTAAAAGCACTAGAAAGGCTGCTTCGTTTCTTGGTGTAGCACAGCCAACGATTGTCCGGATGTCCCATAAATATAATTTAAAATAAGAAATTCCTAGACCACGGTTTTAACAAGGAAGGGAGGAGGGAATGGGTAAGTGCACGAAGTAGCAATTATTGAGGAATTAATAGCAACTGTAAATGAAGAATGCCAAAAAAATAAAATTGACAAAGTGAATGTTATAAAGCTTGGGGTTGGTAGGCTTTCTGGCATTGTGCCGCATGCATTAGAGTTTGGATTTACTGCTATCAAAAATGGACCATTGCTGGAGCATTGCAATCTGATAATTTCCGAGATAAAGCCGGTATATTCCTGTAATGACTGTAAATTTTCTTTTAGTACAAATGAATTATGTTATACCTGTCAGAACTGTGAGAGTCGAAATGTAAGATTGGTGGAGGGTGAAGATTTAATACTTGAATGTATAGAAGGGAAAGGGGCGTAACTAATGGTTAATGTTATCTATTCAAATAAAATCATTAAGGCCAATGGGGATATCGCAGCAGAAAATAAGAGGTTTTTAGAAGAAAAGGGTGTTGTATTATTAAATTTAGTCAGTGCTCCTGGTGCTGGAAAAACAACTCTTTTGGAAAAGACTTTACCACTTCTAGTTGATAAATTTAAAGTAGCTGTCATCGAAGGAGACATCTATACAACACAAGACGCTGAAAGGATTGCCCAAGCTGGGGCTGAGGTTGTGCAAATTAATACTGAAGGCGCCTGTCATCTTGATGCAGTTATGATTAGAGAGGCTATTAAACAACTAACGGTGGAAGAGTTGGACTTAATTATTGTCGAAAATATAGGGAATCTCGTTTGTCCAGCTGAATTTGATCTTGGTGGAGATGTAAAGGTAGTGGTGGGAAGTGTAACGGAAGGTATGGACAAGCCAACCAAATATCCGTTAGCCTTTAAAGAAGCAGCGATTGCAGTTATTACAAAAACTGACTTATTACCGTATGTTGAGTTCAATTTAGGTGCGTATATTGATACCTTATTTAAGCTTAACCCGAACATTAAGATATTCCCAGTTTCGTCTACAAAGGAGGAAGGGATTGAGGAATGGTGTCAGTTAATTGGTAGATTAATCTGGAAAAAAAGAAGAAGTATGAATGTACTGTAGATTGAAGCGGGTAAATTGTCTAGCGTTGCCCGTACCGGGTAGAAATGGCAGTTAAGTGTAGGTATTTCACGCAGTATTTTGTCGGATTATTCCGATAAAATACTGCGTGTTCATAATGAATGTCGATTTACACAGGTACGACAGCACCATATAAGGTTGGGTAGATGTTAATAACTTACTTATTCGGAAATACTATAATATGGTGTTGAAGTAAATAAATGGAGGTAGCTGTAATGAAACAGCAGCTGCAGAATGAGTATAGTGCTGATCAAATCCAGGTACTTGAAGGACTTGAAGCTGTAAGAAAACGACCAAGTATGTATATTGGGAGCACGAGTATCCAGGGACTGCATCACTTAGTATATGAAGTAGTAGATAATAGTATTGACGAGTCCTTAGCTGGATATTGTGACCGGATTGAAGTAATTATTCATAAGGATAACAAAATTACCGTTATTGACAACGGGCGTGGTATTCCAGTAGATATACAACCCCAAGTAGGTAGACCGGCAGTAGAAGTTGTTCTAACGATGCTGCATGCTGGTGGTAAATTTGGCGGCGGCGGCTATAAGGTATCCGGTGGTCTCCACGGGGTAGGTGTTTCTGTAGTAAATGCCTTAGCAGAAGAACTGGTAGTAGAAGTTAGACGAGATGGTAAAATTTTTCGCCAAGAGTTTTCTCGTGGTCTAGCGACATCAAAGCTTACGATAATAGGCTCAAGTAAAAGTACAGGTACGAAAGTTACCTTCAAACCAGATGCTGAGATTTTTGAGGAGCTAACCTTTAGCTTAGAGATACTGTCTCAAAGATTAAGGGAACTAGCTTATTTAAATAAAGGCTTAAAAATTATATTAAAGGATGAAAGAAAAGAGCCTGTATCAGAATCAGTGTTTCAATTTGAGGGTGGAATTAGTGATTTTGTCCAACATTTAAATAGAAATAAACAAGTCTTACATCCCAAACCAATCTTTGTGCAAAGTGAAAAAGAAAATATTATCGTTGAAGTTGCTTTGCAATATAATGACAGCTATAGTGAAAATATTCTTTCTTTTGCCAATAACATACACACTACAGATGGAGGGACTCATGAAGTTGGCTTAAAAACGGCTTTGACCAGGGTAATTAATGATTATGGACGAGGCCATAATTTATTAAAAAATAACGATTCGAATCTATCAGGAGAAGACATTCGTGAAGGTGCAACGATTGTCGTTAGTGTAAAGGTTCCTGAACCACAGTTTGAAGGTCAGACCAAAGCTAAATTAGGCAACAGTGAAGTTAGGGGCATTGTCGATTCTACTCTTGCAGAAGGCTTATCAACCTACCTGGAAGAGAATCCTGCAGTAGCTAAAAGAATAATTGAAAAGGCCATCACTGCTCTACGGGCGAGGGAAGCCTCCCGTAAAGCACGGGAGCTAACCAGAAGAAAAAGTGCTTTGGAGACCATGGCACTGCCAGGAAAATTAGCTGATTGCTCAGAAAAGGACCCAAGCATCTGCGAGTTATATCTGGTGGAGGGTGACTCGGCAGGTGGCTCAGCCAAACAGGGACGCGACAGGAGTTTTCAAGCAATTTTACCACTTAGGGGTAAAATTATTAATGTTGAAAAAGCAAGAATGGATAGAATCCTGGCCAATGAAGAGATTAGGGCGATGATAACTGCTATGGGGTGTGGTGTTGGGGGAGATTTTGATGTAAATAAAGCTCGTTATCATAAAATTATAATTATGACAGATGCTGATGTTGACGGAGCACACATTCGAACTTTATTAATGACTTTTTTCTTCAGACATATGAAACCCCTTATTGAAGCAGGTTATTTGTACGTTGCTCAGCCTCCTTTATTCAGGATTCGTAAAGGCAAACAGGATATTTATGCTTATAGTGATCAAGAACTGGAATCAGTCTTAAAAAGAATTGGTAATAACAATGTAAATATTCAACGTTACAAAGGTTTAGGCGAAATGAATCCCGATCAATTGTGGGAAACCACCATGGACCCGGACACTAGAACGGTTCTACAAGTAAAGTTACAGGATGTAATTGAGGCAGATGCTATCTTTTCTATGCTCATGGGGGATAGGGTAGAGCCAAGACGTGATTTTATTGAGGAAAATGCACAATATGTACGAAACTTAGATATCTAAATAGGATTGCTTATAGAGTAATCAAATTGCCAAAGGATGAATTCATATTTTTATTACAGGTTGTATTTTCCTATCGCTTAAAGTATGGGGGTTGATGCTGCTATGGGTGGATATTGACTTGTTTTTTGTGATTTCTTTAAAAATTGTTGGCAAGGTAGTTTGTATGTACCCATGATAGTTATTTACTGTGGTTAAGGGGGAACAAAGGATGATAAAACGGCTATTTACCTCTGAGTCAGTTACTGAAGGACACCCGGATAAAATTGCGGATACAATTTCGGACGCAGTTCTTGATACTATACTTCAAAATGATCCCCACGCCCGGGTGGCTTGTGAAACTTTGGTGACAACAGGACTTGTTTTGGTTAGCGGAGAAATTTCCACGAAATGTTATGTAGATATTCCGAAGGTAGTACGGGAAACCATTCGGGAAATTGGTTATACCAGAGCCAAGTATGGCTTTGACTGTGATACTTGTGCAGTCGTTACTTCTATCGATGAGCAATCCAGTGATATTGCTCAGGGTGTTGAACATGCACTGGAAATTCGTGATTGTGTTGACAGTAAAAACGAACCTGAGGCAATTGGTGCCGGGGATCAAGGGATTATGTTTGGATATGCTTCGAATGAAACACCAGACTATATGCCCCTTTCTATTTCCCTAGCTCATCGTCTTGCCAGACGATTGACTGAAATTAGAAAAACCGGTCAGGTATCCTATCTTCGACCTGATGGAAAGACTCAGGTAACCATTGAATTTGATGGGGATAAGCCGAAGAGAGTTGACACCATTGTAATTTCGACCCAGCACAATCCAGAAGTAACTAGGCTTGACATGGAAAGGGACCTGATGGAACTGGTAATTAAGCCAGTGGTTCCACCGGAGTATCTAGATAATCGTACCCGTTTTTTATTTAATCCCTCGGGCCGCTTTGTTATTGGCGGACCTCAAGGTGATACAGGCCTTACGGGACGAAAGAACATTGTAGATACTTATGGTGGCGTGGCACGTAATGGTGGCGGAGCCTTATCGGGAAAGGATCCCACGAAAGTTGACCGGTCTGCCAGTTATGCTGCACGTTATATTGCCAAAAACATTGTGGCAGCAGGTTTAGCGGAAAGATGCGAGATACAATTGTCCTATGCAATCGGTGTAGCCCAGCCGGTTTCAATTATGATTGAAACCTTTGGCACAGGTCGGATCAATGAAGAAAATCTTATCCAACTAGTGAAAAATAACTTCGACTTGCGCCCTGGGGCGATCATCAGGGAGCTGGATTTACGCCGACCTATTTATAAACAAACCGCAGCCTATGGGCATTTTGGCAGAAGTGATCTTAACTTACCCTGGGAGCAAACTGATAAGGTTGAGCTACTCAAGAAGGAGGCAGGATTGTTTTTTTAGCCTAGATAACTGGGTTTTCTAACTTCTTTAGTTCAAATAGGGGACAAAGGCAGCAGCTGCAGTTTTTATCGGCAATCTTGTGTTAAGGTGGACATTGTTTTGTGAAAACAGTATAATAGTAGCAAATCAAAATATGGGGACAATGGAATATTATGGACAATGTTCTTACTACTAGCTTATATCTAGCCTTCAAAAAAGTGCATATACATTTTACCGCCTTAGCTGAAGAAATGGGCCTTGACTCGGCACCGCTTTCGGCTCTTATCAAGTTATGGCAGCAAGATGGATTGACCATCACTGAACTGGGGGAGAAACTTTTTTTAAAAGCCAGTACCATTACTTCTTTGGTAGATCGTATGGAAAGAGATGGCCTAGTCCGCCGGGAAAGGAATCATGAGGATCGACGGGTAGTTCGTATTTATCTAACAGAGAAAGCTAGGGAGTTACAGGGGAAATTTCCTAATTTTGAGCAATACATTGCTGAAAAAACCAAGGATAAATTGTCAAAGGAAGAAACTGAACTGTTAATAACCTTGCTCAATAAAATGGAATCTGCCTTATAAAGAAAGGCTGCTAACCTTCCTGGCTAGCAGCCTTTCTTTTATCGAGAGGGTTTTTTTCCTTAATAAAAAATACCAGTGGGATTGCTACAAAGATAAAAAGTGCAGAGATGAAAAAGGTATCGTCAATGGCAAAAACCAGTGCTTGTTTTTGTAATACGCCCCAGACATAACTAAGTGCTACGCCGGAGGCTGATTCACTACCTACGCTATTTATTAGAGCAACTTGTAGTTGTTTAAGATGTAACGCTACCCCAGGTGCAAAAGAAGAAATTCCATCCGATAGCCGAGCAGTATGAAAAATCTGGCGGTTTTGCATAATCGTAGTCAGAACTGCAATGCCAAAGGAGGCAAAGATTTGTCGAATTACATTGCTAAGGGCCGAGGCTTGTCCTACTAACTGTTTAGCGACCACATTCATACCCGCAGTGGAGATGGGCATCATGGCCAGTCCCATACCAAAGGAACGGATTGACAGGATAATAATTAATTCCATCTTCCCAGTATCGGCAGTAAGATGTTGCATTTCCAGGGTGCCCACGGCCAATATGGTAAGACCAACAAAGCTGATCATTTTGGCACCAAATTTATCAAATAAAACACCGCTAATGGGCATCATTAGGCCAGTTACCAGGGATGCCGGCAAGAGCAGCAAGCCTGTATCGTAGGCGGACATGTTCATGAGATTTTGGGTAAATAACGGTGTTAAAAATACACCGCCGAACAGGCCAATGTTGATTAAGCCACCCACCAGAACACTGATGCTAAAGGTGGAATTTTTTAATAAACGAAGGTCCAATAAGGGTTCTTCACAGGATAGCTCATGCAACACAAAAAGCAGCAGAGCAAAGAAAGAAATGAGAAAAAGCATAACGATATAGTAAGAACTCCAGCCTTCTTTAGAACCCTGGCTAAGGGCCAGCAATAAAGCAAAACACCCTAAAGTGGATAAAAGGAAACCCCAGCTATCAAATTTGGTTTGCTCTTTTACAGGGGTTTCTTTTAATAAAAAGATAGATAAGAAGATACCTAGCAGCCCAACCGGAATATTAATTAAAAAAAGTAATCGCCAATTAAAATGTTCAAGAATATAGCCGCCCAGGGTTGGACCAATGGCTGGCCCCATAATGGCGGCCATGCCCCAGACACCTAGGGCTAGACCAATTTGGTTAAGGGGGACAATGCGGTAGATAATGGCCATGCTAATTGGCATGATAATACCGCCCCCCAGTCCTTGCAATACCCGAAAGACAATCAATGATTGATTGCTCCAGGCAAAGGAACAAAAGACCGAACCCAGGGTAAAAAGCCCTAGGGAGTAGATGAAGACCTTTTTATTGCCAAATCTGTCTCCTAAATACCCGGAGAGGGGAATCACAATGGCGGAGGATAACATATAGCCTGTTAAAACCCACTGCACATCATTGGAGGAAACCCCAAAAATGGCCATTAATTTTGGAATGGCTACGTTAACAGAACTGCTGCTTAAAATGGCTGCAAAGGCACCGGTAACAATGACAAATAAAGGTAGCCAGAATGATTCTGACGGTTCCTGCGGTGTTGTACTCATTAGAAAAGCTCCCTCTGAAAAATAATTAGAATTCAAAATAGGTTATGGTAGAAATTTTACAACAGACAATAACATGTGTCTATAGGTTAGTTAGTATCCATTTGGAGAAAGTTACCCAGTTACATCTTATTTACCAAGGGCGGGAACAAATAACACAGGTTTAAGGCAGGAAATGCGAGAACCATCAGCGAATCATTAGTTGTTTTAGGGGCTATTTGTATAGAAGAGGTGATTATTTTTTGGCTTCCTTTAGAGACACCCGAGCATTGGTTGACGGCGCCTTTATGGCTGGCCTCACAGCGGTGCTGGGTCTGTTAGGGATGTTTATCCCTCCATTTTTATTCGTGAGCAGTGTGCTTTTGCCTATCCCCCTGGCGGTATTGGTGAGACGTCGGGACTTAAAAGTAGCAATTCTATCCCTGATCGTAACCATTTTTTTAATGGCAATACTCTACCCGGACCCCCTACAGGTTCTCATCATGTTTATTCAGTTTGGGCCATTGGGGCTGGTTCTAGGGCTTTTATATAAAAATTACGTCTCGGCGGGACATGCAATGGTTGCCGCATATATTGTTTCGGCCTTAGCAGCCCTTGCGGTGATCACCTTGACTATATTGGTAACCGGGATTAATTTTGAGATGCTGCAAGCTTCCCTAACGGAAGGTATGAACAAGGTGTTTGCTATGTATCAAGAGGCCGGTGTTCCGGTACCAGCGGATCAGCAGCAACTCTTTCTCAATAGTATAAAGTCAACCATGCTAGTGTTGCCGACAATTTATGTTATTTTTGCCCTTTTTGCCACCACCCTCACCTATATTGTTGGAGCTAAGGTTTTGCGGCGGTTAAATTATCAAGTCAATGCGTTACCTCCCTTTAGTAAGTGGAGATTGCCCTGGTATGCCATTTGGGGAATGATTCTTGGCTTACTGTTTCTCTTGGCGGGTAACCAGTTTCAATTCAATACCATTAAGATTATCGGGCAAAATGTACTGACCCTGTTTGCTTTCATTTTCTTTATCATGGGGCTGTCTGTGGTGGTACATTTTTATAAACAATTAAAATTATCCAAACCCTTTAAGATGGTGCTGCTTTTATTACTGATTATTTATATCAGCTTTATGTATATGGCGGTTGTTCTCTTGGGACTGCTGGATACCATCTTTAATTTACGCCGACCCATTGTTAAAAAAGAAAAGGAAAATTAAGATAGCTTAAGGAGAGGATACCATGCAAGTTGTATTGTTAAAGGATGTTTCTAAATTAGGTGCTAAGGGAGATATCGTCAATGTTACCGAGGGCTATGCCAGAAACTTTTTATATCCGAGAAATTTGGCATCACCAGCTTCTGAAGGGAAATTAAAAGAGATTTCCAATCAGCGACAAGCCCAGGCTGATAAAAAACAAAAACAAGAGGCAGAAGCCAAGGAACTGGCTGCCAAGATTAGCAATTTGACAGTGGTATTAAACGCTAAGGTAGGAGAGGGTGGCCGACTTTTTGGTGCCATCAGTAACAAAGACGTTGCCGACGGCCTAAAGAAACAGCATGGCTACGACATAGACAAGAAAAAGATTGTACTGAAGGAGCCTATTAAGAATCTGGGCACCCATAAAATTACCATTAAAATTCATCCCGTGGCCCAGGCTGAGATTAGTGTTCAAGTGACGGCTGTCGAATAACTCAGGGAATCGGGATAGGACAAGGCGCTTGAAAGGAGCAACAGACATGAACGATTTCCTCGAAGGATTCCAGAACGAGATAGTAGAACAGGATACCAATCAATTTGCCGCTAGCAGTGATCAGCTTAAGCGGCAGGTTACCGCCATGTATGGCCTGTTGAGCAATATTTATGGGTCGGATAAGCTGGTGCTTAGGGCTGGAAAATTGGAAGCCTTATCATTGATTCGTTCCGAAATTATTGAGGAAAGGGTACTGGCTTTACAAAAGCTGGTATTTGAAGATCCAACTTACGAAACATTGCCTTCCCTTGAAGAGATCCCGGCTATTTTAGAAACACTGCAAGATGAACTTGCCGATACTGTCGCCCGACGTACCGTGGAAGAAGAGTTAGAAAAGAAGATCGGCGAAAAAATGAACCAACGGCACGAAGACTATATTAAAGAAATAAAAATGCAAATCATCAAGGATAACAGCGGACCAGAAAATGCGCAAACCCTTAAGAAATTTGCCATTTTGGAAAAGCTGGATTCCAAGAAACTAGCCTCCTCGGCTATGCAAATATTGCGGCCGGAGAGTTTTGCTGAGGTCATTGGGCAGGAAAGGGCGGTAAAAGCCTTGCTGGCCAAACTGGCTTCACCCTTTCCCCAACATATTATTCTCTACGGCCCGCCTGGAGTAGGCAAAACAACTGCAGCTCGCTTGGCGTTGGAAGTGGCCAAGGGCATTAAAGGGGCACCCTTTGCCAAGGATGCTTCCTTTGTGGAAGTGGATGGCACGACTCTTCGTTGGGACCCCAGGGAAGTGACGAACCCGTTACTGGGCTCGGTACATGATCCTATTTATCAAGGGGCTCGCCGGGACCTAGCTGAGACCGGCATACCGGAACCCAAGCTGGGTCTGGTAACCGACGCCCACGGCGGCATTTTGTTTATCGATGAAATAGGGGAATTAGATCCGGCGCTGCAAAATAAGCTCTTAAAGGTATTGGAAGATAAACGGGTCTTTTTTGATTCCGCATATTACGACCCCAGTGATAACAACGTGCCCAAGTATATCAAGAAGATTTTTGATGAGGGTGCGCCGGCAGATTTTGTCTTAATTGGTGCCACCACTCGGGAACCGGAGGATATTAACCCGGCGGTGCGTTCCCGCTGTGCCGAGGTATTCTTTGAACCTCTCACTCCGACAGCCATCCAGGACATTATCCGGCAGGCCGCCAGGAAATTAAAAGTTAGCTTGGACGAGCAAATTCCAGAAATTATTTCTGAATATACCATTGAGGGTAGAAAGGCCATCAATATTCTATCTGATGCCTACGGTTTAGCTTATTTCCGTCAGCACCAGGAGGACCATAATACCATCCACATTACCGTTCAGGATGTTTATGAGGTTGTTCAGATTAGCCGGTTAACCCCCTATGTGCTAACGAAAGCTTCCGATGAGTATGAAGTAGGGAAAATTTTTGGCTTGGGTGTATCGGGTTACCTGGGTTCTGTACTGGAGATTGAAGCGGTGGCCTTTACCGCCCGCAGCCAAGGACAGGGTAATATTCGCTTTAATGATACCGCCGGCACGATGGCTAAAGACTCGGTATTTAATGCTGCTTCGGTTATTCGAAAACTCACCGGTCAAGATATCGGTAACTATGATATTCATGTAAACGTAGTGGGTGGTGGCAGAATTGATGGTCCTTCCGCCGGTGTGGCCATTATGCTGGCCATGTTTAGTGCCATACAAGATCAACCCCTGCCGCAAAACATTGCGGTGACCGGTGAGGTTTCCATTCAGGGCAAAGTAAAGGCTGTGGGTGGCATCTTCGAGAAGATTTATGGAGCCAAGCAAGCGGGAATCCAGAAGGTATTCATACCAAAGGAAAATATTCAGGATGTTCCTGTGGATCTAAAGGGTATAGAGGTTGTTCCTGTGCAGAGAGTAGAGGAGATTTTACAGCATATTTTACCAGATATTTTAACTAGTCAGTCCATTGCATAGTTAAACTATTTACCAGTCTTTGTGGTGATTCATTATAAAATAGTAAATAAATCCCCAAAAAGGTGATTCAATGTTAGATCGTGTACCACCCCAGAATATAGAAGCGGAGCAATCGGTGCTGGGGGCCATGCTGTTGGAGCGAGAAGCTATCTTCCGGGTGATGGAATTCCTGAAACCGGAGGATTTTTATCGGGACAGCCACCGCATTATTTTTCAGGCCATAGTGGAACTGGCGGAAGCCGGCCGGGCCGTGGATTTAATCACGGTATCCGATCTGCTCCGGGACAGGGGTGACCTGGAGAAAGTGGGTGGCATCACCTATATTGCCACCCTGGCTAACCTAGTACCTACGGCAGCCAATGCAGAATACTATGCCCGTATTGTGGAGGAAAAGTCCCTTACCCGGTCGGTTATCTCGGTAACCACGCGGATTTCCTCTCGGGGCTACGAGGGTGTGGAAAACCCGGAGGAGTTGTTGGATGAGGCCGAACGTTCTATCCTGGAATTAGGACAGCGGCGTAGTACCAATTCCTTTACTCCCATTAAAGAAATTCTGGTCCAAACCTTTGATGATATAGAACATATCTATAACAATCGCGGCAAAATTACCGGGGTACCCACGGGGTTTATTGAGTTAGATCGTATCACCAATGGATTTCAAAAGGGAGATATGATTATTCTTGCCGCCCGCCCTAGTATGGGAAAAACAGCCTTTGCTATTTTGATTGGGCAATATGCGGCGGTGAAGCACCAAGTACCGGTGGCTATTTTCAGCTTGGAAATGTCCAAGGAACAATTGGTACAGCGTATGTTGTGTTCCGAAGCGATGGTGGATGCCCATAAAGTACGAACCGGCAATATTTCAGATGAAGACTGGTCCAAACTTCACCAGGCAGCCCGCTTTCTTTCTCGGGCACCCATTTATCTGGATGATACCGGAGCTGCTACGGTACGGGAAATTAGATCTAAAGTACGGCGATTAAAGTCGGAACAAGGATTGGGACTAATCGTCATTGACTACCTGCAGTTAATGTCCGGCGGTAAACGCATTGAAAACCGCCAACAGGAAATTGCCGATATTTCCAGAAAGCTGAAGGGACTGGCTAAAGAATTAGGGGTACCGGTGGTGGCGCTCTCCCAGTTAAGTCGTGCCGTAGAAAGCCGCACTGATAAACATCCCATGATGTCGGATCTACGGGAAAGCGGCAGTATTGAGCAGGATGCTGACTTGATCATGTTTATCTATCGTGATGAGTACTATAACCCCGAATCGGAAAAGAAGGGCATCGCCGAAATCATCATAGCCAAGCAGCGTAACGGGGCAGTGGGAACCGTTCAATTAGGCTTTTTTAAAGATTTTGTCAAATTTGTGAATTTAGCCCCTCGGGAGTAAAAAGACGCATGTGCAAACAAGAACAAGCCAATGCGATCTCTCGGGGCTTTTTTTATTTGTGAATCATGGTTGACAATAGACTAAAAACTGGATAATATATTTCTGTTGTGGAATTAGTATGTGATAGAAATGGATATTATCTAAGGAACAAGAAGTTCTTTAAGGCCCAAATAGACTACTTTTTCGCGGCTCTGTTTGGGTTATTTTTGTTCCCTTGGGAAGAATAGCAATATAATTGATCAATATTAAATGTGATAATTAGTGAATAAAATCTCTAAAATGAAAAGTAAACCTTAAGGAAGATTTAGGAGGTGCACGTATGTCTACAGTTGTTATTATAGGTGCCCAATGGGGTGATGAGGGCAAGGGAAAGGTAACGGATTTTTTAGCCGAAAAGGCCGAACTAATCGTACGTTACCAGGGCGGCAACAATGCTGGCCATACCGTGGTGGTAGATGATCAAGAATTTAAACTACACCTAATCCCCTCTGGCATTTTATATCCAGATAAACTTTGTGTGATTGGCAATGGTGTTGTCATTGATCCTAAGGTGTTAAAAACAGAATTAGATTCTTTAAAGGATCGTGGTGTACCCATCGGTAAGCTGTGTGTGAGCCAAAGAGCCCACGTTATTATGCCTTATCATCGCCAATTAGACGCAGTGGAAGAAGAGCAAAAGGGCGATGCTAAAATTGGCACTACCAAGCGGGGCATTGGTCCTACTTATACTGATAAAACTTCCCGTGTGGGTATTCGCATTGTAGATCTTATTGATAAAGAAGAATTCCCTAAAATGCTAAAGCAGAACATTGATTGCAAGAATGAGCTTTTTACTAAGATTTACAATGTAGAGGGTTTTTCTTTTGAAGAAGTCTTGTCAGAGTATCAAGGCTATGCAGAAATGTTAGAGCCCATGACCGAAGATGTTTCCCTGCTGGTTCATAATGCTATTAAGGAAGGCAAAAATGTCCTTTTTGAAGGGGCCCAGGGAACCTTACTGGATCTCGACCATGGCACGTATCCCTATGTAACCTCTTCCCATCCCACCGCTGCCGCTGCTTGTCTCGGTTCCGGTGTTGGACCAACCAAAATAGATCGGGCACTGGGCATTGTTAAGGCCTACACCACCCGGGTAGGCGAAGGCCCTTTCCCCACAGAATTACATGACCAACTGGGGGAAGAAATTAGAAAGAACGGTAATGAATATGGCACCACCACTGGACGTCCCCGTCGCTGTGGTTGGTTTGATGCGGTGATTGTACGTTATGCTGCCCGTGTGAGTGGACTGGATAGCCTAGCCATTACCAAACTGGATGTTCTTACGGGTTTACCGGTAATCAAGCTTTGCTCTGGTTATCGTTATAAAGGAGAGGTTATCAAAGAGTTCCCTGCTTCCTTAAAAGAATTGGCCAAGTGCGAGCCTGTATACGAGGAATTCCCTGGTTGGCAGGAGGATATTTCCCAGGTTACCAAATATGAAGATCTGCCGGAAAATGCTAAACGCTACCTGGAACGCATTGTGGAATTAACCGAGGTTAAAATTGCTATCATTGGTGTTGGTGTCAAACGCACCCAAACCATTATCATCGAAGATCTTTTTGCCTAAAACCATGCGGGGTCACTACGACCCCGCATTTTTATCAATTATTTTTGTTTAAAAACTAATGAAGTTTTTTAGGACAAACTTGTTGACACGGGATTTACGATAAGGTATTATATCACTTGTGAGGTTTTCACGGCGATTTAAAACAAAATATGATCCATTAGCTCAGTTGGTAGAGCACCTGACTTTTAATCAGGGTGTCCCGCGTTCGAGTCGCGGATGGATCACCAACAAAAACTTTAACTGGCCCCTTGGTCAAGTGGTCTAAGACACCGCCCTTTCACGGCGGTAACACGGGTTCGAATCCCGTAGGGGTCACCAGTTATTGTTTTTTTATTTTTAAATCAAAATCACGGGATTTACCCGGTAACACTGTTCGAAGCCCCCTCCCCGTAGGGGTCACCAGTTATTGTTTTTTTTATTTTCAAACCAAAATCACGGGATTTACCCGGTAACACTGTTCGAAGCCCCTCCCCGTAGGGATCACCAGTTATTGTTTTTTTATTTTAAAAACCAAAGTAACTGGCTTAACTCAGTAACACGGTTTGAAGTTCTCTCTTGTAGGGATTGCTACGACCTATTAGCTCAGTTGGTAGAGCACCTGACTTTTAATCAGGGTGTCCCGCGTTCGAGTCGCGGATGGGTCACCAATTTTTTATTTAGGATGTTTACAGACTTTTTGGGAATGGATATAATAGTATTGTAGTGCGGATGTGGCTCAATGGTAGAGCATCAGCTTCCCAAGCTGAGGGTTGCGAGTTCGAATCTCGTCATCCGCTCCAGTAAAGCTATGTGAGGGTTTAAACCTTCATGTGGCTTTTTATTTTTCCAGTTCATACTTTTGTTAAAGAGTACTTATATTATGCAAATCTGATGATTTGCTTTTTCTTTAATAAATTATGTAAAGGAAACTTGTCAAAAAAATTTAGCGTGATATAATAAAGATGTAAAGTAACCTTGTCAATAAGAGGGTGGTTGAGTGGAAAATAAGGTTGAAGAATTAAGGAAGAACAAAGGGTTAAGCCAAGAAGAATTTGCCAAAAAGATCAGGGTTTCTAGACAAACCGTTAGTTCTATAGAAACAGGGAAATATAACCCGTCTTTGGAATTAGCTTTTTCCATTGCAGATTTTTTTGATAGGTCAATCGAAGAAATTTTTATACATGAGAGGAGTGGGAAGAATGAAGAAGAATAACTTGTTCATTGGAGTATTATATTTTTTAGTTGGTGTTGCATGTTTAATTATTGGATGGTTATTTGAAACAAAATTGGCAGGTCTGCTATTTGGATTTGCCGGTGGAAGTATTTGTGGTGGAGCGGTAATGTTGTGGAAGTACTATTATTGGACAAGACCGGAAAATAGAACGAAGTATCTAGAAAAAACAGAAAATGAAAATATCGAGTTGAATGATGAAAGGAAGACTAAACTACGAGATAAGTCTGGTAGATACGCTTATATTATTGGGTTGATTGTAATATCTGTTTCTATAATTCTTTTTTCTATTCTGGGCAGTTTGGATATTATCCAAAATTATAGATTGATTATCTTATATTTAGGAGGACTTTTTGTGTTTCAATACATTGCGGGACTCGTTATATACAACCATTTAAGCAATAAGTATTAAGCTAGGAAATTTTATAGATTAATTATGAGTATTTTACGTAAGCAAAAATCCAGAGCAATCAAGGTCTCCGGGGAGTTGGGTAATCCTTTGGAGACTTTTTACTACCTTGCTTCTTATTTTCTTTAAATTAATTTTTGACTTTTATAGGACTTTAGTCCTGTTTGATTAGTGCAATATTCCTATATTCCAGGCTGTTTTAGGGTGATACAATCAAGTTACGACAATACCAGAAACCCTTCCCTTAAAGCCTCTACCTTCGGGTGGGGGCTTTTATCTTTGCCAGAACAAGTATACTATTTTAGTGGGTGTGACTTCCTTGATGGGAGCATACTATTTTAGACAGCTACGAATAGGACCTGGTTTTAGGGATAGATAGACCAATTTGAGGGGATTTTTCCTATGGGCAAAAAAACAAAAGCTTTTTTAGTACTGTTTTTTATCCTGTTTTGGGTTATGGTGGGTTTTGGCATTATTATCCCGATCTTACCCTTTGTGGTAACCCATTTTGGTGGTGGGCCAACTATATTGGGGCTTTTTATGGCCTCTTTTTCATTGATGCAATTTTTCTTTGCCCCCCTTTGGGGTCGATTATCGGACCGGATAGGTCGCCGCCCGGTACTATTAATTGGGTTGAGCGGTTATGGCATCACGTTTATTTTATTGGGTATGGCCGACCATTTATGGATGTTGTTTGCCATTAGGATGTTATCCGGCATAATTTCTTCTGCCACTTTACCCACGGCGATGGCTTATATTGTGGATATTACTGAGGGCGAGGAAAGATCGAAAGGGCTGGGCCTAATGGGTGCTGCCATGGGGGTGGGCATGGTTTTTGGGCCAGCCCTGGGCGGTTGGTTAGGTCATTATGGTTTTGCTATCCCCTTTTACGCCGCAGGTGCTTTGGCCATCATAACTTGGCCCTTTGCCTATTTCTTTTTACCGGAGTCCCTAAAAAGATCCGACAGGCATAGAGCTGAGGATGCCGCGAAAATTTCCTTTAAGGTAATCAAGCATCCGTTGTTTACTCTCTTTATGCTCAATTTCATTACTAATTTTAGCATGGCCATCTTCCAGGGCACCTTTGCTCTTTATGCCGCTGACAGGGCAGGTTTTGGCCCGAAGGAAATGGGTACATTATTCACCATTATGGGCATCATTAGTGTGATTATTCAGGGAGGTATGATTGGCAGGTTAGTAAAGCTCTTTGGCGATGCCAATTTGATTAAGGCCGGTCTTTTTATCTCCGGCGTGGGGATGGCTCTCATAGTGCTGTCTTCCCACATGCTAACCTTAATGATTTCTGCTGCTATCTTTAACATTGGTGGTTCGTTAATGGGTCCCAGCACGTCCACTCTGGTAAGCAAAAATGCCTTAGGTGCCCAAGGGGCTTCCATCGGACTCATGCAATCCTTTGGTAGTTTAGGCCGGATTTTAGGACCGGTGATGGGAGGTATCCTTTATGGGATTCAGATGAATATTCCTTATATTACGGGAGCGAGCATTTTACTGCTCATTGCCATCCTGTCGCTACAAATGATCGATAAGTATGACATTGCCTGCAACCATAAGAAGAAACCCTCCCAGGAATAAAAAGGAGGGTTTCTTAGAGCATTCCTACTGTTCGTATTTGTCGATAAAATAATCCACGATATCTTCCACAGATACCAGACCGATCACCTTTTGATCTTCCACCACGGGAAGAGCCACGATATTGTTACTTCTCAGTTTTTTTCCTACGGTGATAATATCTTCATCCTTGGTAGCAGTTATTACTTCTTTCGATATAACCCTATTCAGGGGGTAACTTTGATAATGCCCCGGGTCTGATAAAAAACGATAGATGTCGGCCTTAACCACCATACCAATTAGATTATTATCTTCGTCAACTACCGGTGCGCCGTTAATTTTCTTTTCATTCATTATTTTTAATGCTTGCTCCACTAGGTCTTCCCCTTTGAAAACCCAAACCCGTCTATGCATAATTTCACTGATATTCATTATCGATCCCCCTTTTTTGTTACTGTGGTAATTTCAACATGTATTGAAATATACCTCTCTAGATATGTAAGATGTTATTATTTTGTAATCCTAGAATGACAAGCCTTTAACCCAATTTTTACTTGCCTTGGACAATCCTAGTGCTTTATAATTGAATGCGGAAAGGGGATGAGAGACGTGAAACATATCAAAACCTTAAATAAGAACTCCTTACAAGCAACCCTGAAAACCGGTGGTTGCGGTGAGTGTGCCACTTCCTGCCAATCCGCTTGCAAAACCTCTTGCACCGTAGGCAACCAGGTTTGTGTTAAAAAAGCTTAAGCAGTATAAGTAGGATACACAGCAAAACCACAACCTTGTCTCCTTTGGGACCCGTTCCCCCTGGGGATAAGGTAATTTTTTTGTTTTTATTTGTTACCTTAGGGTGATCCATATAAATTAATGATATAAAGCGAGGGCTTGTTGTGCTGCATAAATTTAAATTCGATGGTGTCCACGTGGTTGTGGATGTCCACAGTGGTGCTGTCCATGTGGTGGATGAATTAGTTTGGGAAATTCTACATATTTATGAAGACAAAACTCCTGAAGAAATAATTTCAGCAATGTCCGATAAATACTCCTTAGATCAGATCCAACAGGCACTGATTGAAATTAAAAATCTAGTTGATGAAGGCTTGTTATTCACTAAAGATTCTCAGCAAGAGGGTTACCAACCCCGGCGCGATGGAGTGGTGAAGGCCTTGTGCCTGCATGCAGCCCATGATTGTAACCTGCGCTGTAAATATTGCTTTGCCGGGCAAGGTCAATTTGGTGGTCCTAGTGGTCTGCTATCTCCTGAAGTAGGCCGAGCTGCCATTGATTTTTTAATTGACCAATCAGGAAATCGAAAAAATGTAGAAATCGATTTCTTTGGCGGAGAACCCTTGCTAAATTTTAAGGTAATTAAAGAATTGGTTCCCTATGGCAATGAAAAAGCCAAGCAGGCCGGTAAAAAGCTCAAATTTACCCTGACAACCAACGGTGTGTTGCTAAACCAAGAAGTTCAGCAATTCCTTTTGGATAATCAAATGGCTGCGGTGTTAAGCCTGGATGGCAGACCGGAAGTACACGATGCTATGCGGCCCACACCCCGTGGTAAAGGTTCCTATGAGCAGGTGGTCAAGGCTTTCCGGGAATATGTAGAGCAACAACCCCCGGCGGGGTATTATATCCGGGGCACCTTCACCCGCCATAACCTGGATTTTAGTCAGGATGTAATGCACATGGCGGAACTGGGGTTCCGGGATATTTCTGTGGAACCGGTGGTGGCAGGGTTTGACACGGATTATGCCTTTCAGGAAGCAGATTTACCGTTCTTAATGGAACAGTATGAGAAGCTAACCAGACAGCTTTGGGAACGGCGAGAAGCTGGTCAACCCATAAATTTCTTCCATTTTAACATTGACCTGAGTGGTGGCCCCTGCCTACCGAAACGTCTCTCTGGCTGTGGGGCGGGCTATGAATACTTGGCTGTTACACCGGAGGGAGATTTATATCCCTGTCATCAGTTTGTGGGTAACACAGATTTCTTATTGGGAACCGTGAAAGAGGGTATCCATAACCAAGAAATTATTGAAAACTTCCGCCAAGCACACATTTACAATAAACCGGAGTGCATAGAGTGCTGGGCGAAATTCTATTGCAGCGGCGGTTGTCATGCCAATGCCTGGGCCTTCAATAATGATTTGCTACGTCCTTATCACCTGGGCTGTCAACTGGCTCGCAAGCGTTTTGAATGTGCTATCTACTTGCAAATAAAACAGGTTGGCTTAGCATAATAAAACAACTCCGTTTCCCTTGTGGGGAGACGGAGTGCTTTGTCATACCGCTGAAAACTTTACGTAGCCGACAATATATGATATAATTATGACTGCCTTATTTTCCCTTTCTACGACTTATTTGCCAATTAAATAGGGGTTTCTTGGTAATAAAGGGGAGCTTTATCGAGAGGAGTTGAACCATGCAAGTTCAGGATCAGTTAAGTACCTTTAAGGACTGGTTACAAAAACAACCCAAGGTATTTAAACAGGGAATGGCTGGATTTTTAGCCGTGGTGCTGTTATGCGGTATCGTTTCGATGGTTAAGACCAGTGCGGCCTGTGCGGTGGAATTAGACGGAAAAGTAGTTGCTGTTGTTAAAAACAAAGAGATGGCCCAATCTGTAGTTAACGAGTTAATGAAAGAACAACAAAAAAATGCTATTACTGTAAAGCCAGAACAAACTATTACATATAAAACCAGCAGATCTCATAATGAGGTAGTTAGTAAAGAACAACTTCAAAAATTGCTTGCTGACCGCCTTACCTTCGAAGCAACTGCCGCAGGTATTAAGGTGCGGGGAGGTCTCAAGCTGGCGGTTAAAGATAAAGCAACCGCAGAAAAAGTACTTGAGAAGCTAAAACAATCCTATTCCATGGGTTCCGATTACAAGGTTAGTTTCAAAGAACCTGTGCAAATAGAAGAGGTTTCCCTTGCTAGCAACAAGATTTTGTCCGAAGAGACTGCTATCAAGAGGTTAAAGGGCGAGTCTGATGTTCCCAGGTATTACACCGTCAAAGAAGGAGATACTCTGTGGGATATTGCCAACTTTTTTAAAGTGAGTCCCGAAGAATTACAAGAAGCCAACCCTGGATTTACCCCAGAAACCATGCAAATTGATCAAAAAATTAAAATGGTTGGGGCTCTGGAGCCTGTTGTTAATGTGGTCGCCACTGCTGAAACAACGGTTAAAGAAGAAACCGTACTGCCCCAGCAGGTTAAAAAGAATCCAAAACTCCCCTTTGGACAAAGCAAAGTTATTCAAGTGGGTGAAAGAGGACTTAAAGAGGTTACCTATCAAATTATCGCTGTTAACGGCATGGAGACCGAAAGAAAGGTGCTAAATGCCAAAGTTCTTAAGGAAGCAAAAGCACAGATTGTCGAAAGAAGTGCCCAGACCATGGTGGCCTCCCGTGGCGTCAGACCAGGCGGTGCGGTGCTCTCACCCTTTGGCACAAGAAATGGACGTATGCACACCGGGGTGGATTTGGCCAGGGCCTATGGCTCAGTAGTTGGTTCTTATAATTCCGGTAAAGTAGTCCGGGCTGGCTGGTATGGAGCCTACGGCAATTGTGTAGATGTCAATCATGGTAATGGTGTTGTTACCCGTTATGCCCACTTATCCAGCATCGGTGTTTCGGTTGGGCAAACGGTTGAAAAGGGACAAGCCATTGGAAAAGTTGGATCCACCGGTAGATCCACTGGGCCGCACCTTCACTTTGAAGTTATTGTTAATGGGACTCCCAGAAATCCCCTTAACTATATATAAGACGTATGAAACCTCCCATATGTTTCGCGGGAGGTTTACTTTTATGTAAAGATTTGTTATGATTGTCCATAGCAATTAATGGAAGATCAATGAGGTGAAAAGATGATCTTTAGAAGATTATCCCCCAGAGCCAAGCAAAAACGTTTGCAAAGAATTGTTATGGGAGTATTGGCGGCAGTGCTGGCCTTAGGTTTGATTGCCTCATCCATTGCATGGACTGGCGGAAGCCAAACCGAGCCTCCGAAAACCGTAGAGGACAGAATAAAACTCCTAGAAGGACAAGCCAAGAAGAAACCAGAGGACAAAGGGGTATTGCTACCTCTAGCTGCTCATTATTCTCAGGTAGGGAAGGTTGAACAGGCCACAGAAACCTATGAAAAAGTTTTAAAACTAGACCCAAAGAATGTTTCTGTGCATCAAGAATTGTCTTTATTGTATTACACCCAGGGTAAATCTGATAAAGCTCTACAGTTATTAGAAAGTGCCCTTAAAATTGAACCCAATAACGTCGAAGTAAATTACCAGTATGCTAATGTATTAGCAGAGAAAAAGGATTACTCGGCAGCCATAACCGCTATGGAAAAGGTTACCGCTGCGGAAAAAGAAGGATCGCGGGCGGAAGCAGCAAGGAAATCGATTGAAGCTTGGAAAATGGAAGTCGGGCAGTAATTTGGCCCGGCTTCTTTGCACTTTCAGATAGTATAAAATTTCTATTGATGAAAGTATAAGAAAAACCAAGGCTTCTGTCTGTCGGCATAAGCCAAGTTTCACTAATATTTCCACTAGGACTGGCACTCCTACAAAGAATATAATAGAACTAAGTAATTAGTTAGTTAGGAGGTGCCAGTATGCCGCAGACTGTTCGCAGTGCAAACATATCGAAAGCTTATAAACTTATCGGTATTTCTATGGCTGCCTTACTTATTGTGGCAGCTGTTTTTATGAAACTACCTATGACTATTCGTTCGGGAGCTTATATGGTGTTTCGAGAAAGTTTAAAGTATAAGGCAATATGGACAAGCCGCGATATGGAAACCTTACATGGCGAACATTTTATGGTTCGTTATACAACAGATAATAAAAGGGATGCCCAATTGGTTTTAAATACGGCAGAAAAATTTTATCAACCCATTGCTGATAAATACGGCTATGATGGACGGGGTAAAATCCCGGTAATTGTCTACCCTTCTCGGCCGGAACTAAACCGTAACTTCGGTTGGCCGGCCAACGAAAGTGCGATGGGAGTTTATTGGGCCGGCGTGATTCGGGTCTTATCTCCTAATGTCTGGGTTACTGAAACAGACTCTAAAGAATACCGAGATGTTTTTATAAATTCTGGACCTATGGCCCATGAATTTACCCACCTAGTGGTGGATTACATGAGCCATGGTAATTACACTCGTTGGTTCACGGAAGGGTTGGCCCAATATGAAGAATACAAACTGACTGGCTTTGAGTTTGATGAAACAGAGGCAACACTTAATCAACCCCTTTATCCTTTAAAAGAAATGGACACCGATTTTGATAATTTGCCCAACCAGGCTTTGGCCTACCGTCAATCCTACGTGGCAGTCCGCTATATTGCCGATGTATATGGTGAAGAAGCTCTTAAAGATATCTTGCGACAACTGGCCAAGAATCAAAAGACTGAGCAGGCTATCGCAGTTGTTTTAGGAGAGGAGTTTGATAAATTCGAAGCTAATTATCAGAGGTGGGCCTTGGAGCAAGAAGCGGTAAACCAATTGTAGGCTTTTTTGGCCAGATTTTACTAACAAAGCAGGAATTAGCTAGAATTTTAGCGAATACATTCATGTTGTAACGGGGAGCGCACTATTTACAGGAGGTCAATCAGTTGAGCAAACTCATCATTGCAGGAGGACAACCGCTCCAGGGCAAAATAAAAATAAGTGGTGCCAAAAATGCTTCCCTCGCTATTTTATGTGGTGCTTTATTAGCGGAGGAAGAGGTAATCATAGAAAATGTTCCGGATATTAGCGATGTTCGGATTGTCTTAGAAATTCTGGGAACTATGGGTGTCAAAGTAAGCTGGTTAGCTGAGGAAGTAATATCTTTACAAAGCCCAGATCAGTTAGCAGAAGAAGCCCCATATGAGTTGGTGAAGAAGTTACGAGCTTCCAATTTATTGCTAGGGCCGATGTTAGCTCGTTATGGCAAAGCATCCGTCTCTTTACCGGGCGGTTGTAACATTGGTGTGCGCCCGATGGATTTGCATTTTAAAGGCTTAGTAGCTCTGGGCGCTGAATTGAATCTCGAAAGAGGTTCTATCCAAGGAAAAACAGGTCGTCTGTGTGGCAACATGATTTACCTGGATTTTCCCAGTGTAGGGGCTACGGAAAATATCATGATGGCAGCCTGTTTGGCCGAAGGTCAAACAATCATCGAAAATGCTGCCAAGGAACCAGAAATTGTTGACCTAGCTAACTTCCTTAATGCCCTGGGGGCTAAAGTGCGCGGTGCAGGCACAGATTTAATTAAGATCGAAGGAGTCCCTGTCCTAAAGGGTGGTCGCTATTCCGTAATACCCGACCGGATAGAGGCAGGTACTTTTATGGTAGCGGCTGCGGCCACCAGAGGCGATGTACTTTTAGAAAATGTTATTCCCCGTCATCTAGAACCACTGAGTGCCAAGCTAAGAGAGGCTAATGTGGATGTGGAAATAGGAGAAGACTCCATCTATATTAAGGCCAGTAACTTCCCCGCTAAGAATATCGACATAAAAACCATGCCCTATCCCGGCTTCCCGACCGATATGCAGTCTCAAATGATGTCATTCCTGTCTACGGTACCGGGGCCTAGCATTATTGTGGAAAATATCTTTGAAAACCGCTTTCGGGTAGCCGATGAACTTAAACGCATGGGCGCCAACATCAAAGTAGAAGGCCGCATGGCTGTCATTGAAGGGGTTTCCTTCCTGCAGGGTGCCAAAGTAAAAGCTACCGACCTGCGGGCAGGTGCAGCTTTGGTGATTGCTGCTTTAATGGCCACGGGTGAAACTGAGATCAGTGACGTTCAATACGTTGACCGAGGCTATACCAACCTGGAACAAAAACTTACCAGCCTTGGTGCCCGTATTCGCAGAGCATAGTTTTATATAAGTAAGGTAAACAATAATAGGGGCGTGCCAACGGCACGCCCCTTATTCATAGGTACAAGTAAGGAGATAAAGATGAAGCTATCGATTCTTACCGTGGGCAAATTGAAAGAAAAATACCTAGCTGATGGCATTAAAGAATACCTAAAACGTCTGGGACCCTACGCCAAAGTGGATATTGTGGAAGTCCCTGACGAACCCTGCCCCGAAAATGCCCCGCCAGCCATCGAGGAACAAATCAAACAAAAGGAGGCCGACCGCCTCCAAAAGAAACTCCGTCAGGGCACTTTTTTGATAATTCTGGACCCCAGGGGGAAAATGCTCTCCTCTGAGGAAATGGCTGATAAACTACAAACCCTAGCCCTTAATGGTCGCAGTGACATCACCTTCATCATCGGCGGTTCCCTGGGCTTGGCCCCTTCCTTAATTCAGCAGGCCGATCTACTACTATCACTCTCCAAACTAACCTTTCCGCATCAGTTAGTGAGGCTGATGTTGGCGGAGCAAGTTTATCGGTGGTTCAGGATAATGAAGGGTGAACCATATCATAAGTAACGACGAACCGACCCTTCTAATCGAATAGAAGGGTCGGTGTTGGCATGGTTTTGGCTCTTAAAGTGTACAGCGAGGCTTATAAGCTTGCGAAATGCTGATAAAACAAGTTTTTTGGGATGCAACTTAAGCTTGCTGGTTGGTGCAACTATATCTATCTTTACTTTTACCCAATTCTTTACTCATAATAAAATCATAAATAGCAGGGAGTGATCACTGAATGAAGTTTGCGGAAAAGTTGAAAAAGGAAAGAAGAGATAAAGATTGGTCTCAAGAAGAATTAGCAGAAAAACTTTTTGTAAGCAGACAATCCGTTTCAAAATGGGAGAATGGGCAAAATTATCCCAGTATTGAAATCGTTATTAAGTTAAGTGATCTCTTTGGCCTTACAATTGATGAATTATTAAGGAGTGATGAAGAGTTGAAAGAAAAAGTAATTAACGATAGTAGACAACTGGCATTCCCGAGACTCAAATTATTATTTGATGCTTTATTTTTAATAGGCGTAGCGCTTTTAATAACTAAATTAGGAATCCTTATGCTAAATAAATTTACTCCGGTAGAAATCACTTTATATGGTGGATCGTTATTTTGGAACTTTGGCCCTTTAATTTTAATGGTTGGTGCAGGAATTGGATCCGGTGTTGTTAAAGATAAGTATAAAGAGAAATAAGATGTGAAAAAGACCCTGCCAAATGTGGGTATTGGGGTCAGGCAATAATGCAGGCCTGACCCCGTCTCCCTAACAATCTGATAAAGCTTTATTCAGTTTTTCTTTCAACTGGGAAGTAATTTCAGTTAACGGTAATCTTACTTCCGGCGAATCAATAATAGCTAATTTATTTAAACAGTACTTGATAGGCGCAGGATTAGGTTCTTCAAATAACAAAGGAATGAAGCTATATAAACTCTTCCATGTTTCTAACGCTAATAGGTGATTGTTATTTTTTACTGCGTTAAAAACCTCAATAAATTCTTTAGTCTTTAGATGGGCTGAAGCCAGAATTCCTCCGTCACCACCTAGGGTTAGGGTAGTATAAAAGAGTGCATCCTCACCGGTTAATATAGAAAAGTTTTCAGGTGGGTTTAATAATAAATCGGTTGTCTGTTTTATATCCCCACACGAATCTTTAATTCCTACGATATTTTTTATCTCTGCTAACTTAAAAATGGTCTCATTTTCTATATTTCTGCCGGTTCTATATGGGATATTGTATATAATAATATTTAAGCTGGTTGCTTCTGAGATTTTAAGAAAATGTTCAAAAATGCCTCTTTGGCCGGGCCTATTGTAATAGGGGCATACAGATAAAATACCATTAACCTTATTTTTTTCTACTAATTTTAGCTTATGAATGACTTTATTTGTATTGTTTCCACCTAATCCAACATAAACAGGAACACGATTATTATTGTATTCCATTGTTTTTTCAATCAGCTCTTCCATTTCATACTCCGAAACAGTTGGACTTTCCCCGGTTGTGCCTAATGGAATAAGTCCACTAACACCTTGGCTTATATAATAGTCAATCATTTTTTTATAGGAAGTAAAATCAATTTGGTCATTTTTAAAAGGTGTTACTAATGGCACTAATACTCCTTCAATCTTCATGGTATCCCCTCCATTAAATTCATCCAGAAAGATTAATTTAGTCTGTAGACTTTTATTATGAAAAACTATAACATAAGGGACGAAATCAGTAAAATTAATTAATACGATGGATTTAATCGAAAAAAATGATCATTTCCTAGGAGAACTTTATGGAATTACGTCAATTAAGGACCTTCTTGACCATTGCTAAACTAGAAAGTTTTACCCAGGCAGCTGAAACCCTGGGTTATGCCCAATCATCTGTTACAGCTCAAGTCCGCTTGTTAGAGGAATCCCTGGGAGTAAAGTTGTTTGAACGTTTAGGTAGGCGAATTATACTAACTCAAGAGGCTAAAAATCTGATACCTTACGCTGAACAAATTTTAAAGCTGGTCTCTGAGGCCCATAATGTAGTATCAGGAACGTCAATACCCAAGGGTACATTAACCATTGGAACTGTGGAATCCTTATCAATAACACGCCTTCCAAAAGTGTTTGAAGAATACCACAATCGCTATCCGAATGTGGAAATTGTCCTAAATTTTGATGTTTGCAGTAAAAACCTTCGGCTTTTACGGACAAATGTCTTGGATGTGACGTTTATTATTGACCGGAAACTGAACTCCCAGGAGTTCATTGTGGAGGAACTAACACCTGAGCAAATTACTGTGCTAGTCTCACCCGGTCATCATCTTGCTGCTAAGAAGGAGATCTATCCCGCTGACTTGCAAGGGGAGAGTTTAATTTTAACAGAAGAAGAATGCACTTATCGAATTATTCTTGAAAACATTCTGGCCGAAGCAGGTGTACAGCCTAAATATAAAATGGGGGTTAATAGTATTCAGGCTATCAAGCAGTTTACCATAAGCGGCCTTGGTGTTACGCTGTTACCTGAGACGGCAGTTAAACAGGAAGTGGAAACCGGTCAATTGGTCAAAATACCTTGGGCAGGACCTGATTTTAAACTTATTAATCAATTGGTTTACCATAAAGATAAGTGGATGTCACCGACTTTACAATCTTTTTTGGAATTAACCCGCCAGATGTTGAAGTCATCAATTACATAAGCGGAATTGCATCATAAATAATGGAGAAAAGGTGTCGCCAAGTGTTTGTTCAAAGGCTTAATAATATAGATGAGATTTTAGTAGCTTATTATTGTAAAGTAGTCAAACGTCTTTTGGCTGATAATGATTCAAAGATTATCAGAGAGTTAAAGGACAAGTTTAGGTAATAAAAAAATGCCGGTCGTTGAAGAATTATCTACACGATCGGCACTTTTTTTGTATAAATTATGCCAATTAGAAGCACCATAAAATATATTGACCGCTCGGTTAGCAAGTGCTATGCTTATGCTGACCGAATAGTTAGTATAATTGAAAGGGGACATGATGTATACCTGCGCAACTTTACGATAAAGATCAAATCTTGGATGACTGTTTGGCTGTCTTTGCCCGCCATGGATATAAAAATACTTCCACTGTGATGCTTGCGGAGGCGGCGGGTGTCTCCAAAGCTCTGATTTTTCATCATTTCAAAAGCAAGAAAGAATTGTATCTCAGTGTTTTAGACCGATGCTTTGAGAGAGCCCGGCGAGAAGTGAGTATTGACCCTTTGTCGGAATACCAGGACTTTTTTGAGGCTATTGAAAAATACACTCCCATAAAACTTGATTATTTTAAAAAAAATCCTAACGTATACAAAGTGGCAAGAGAAGCCTTTTATGCAACGCCGAATGAACTAAAGGAGGCTATTGAAGAAAAATATGGTCCGCTGATTACCGATAAGTACAAGGTGTGGCAGCCGTTGTTTGAAAAAGTCCCACTCAGGGAAGGGATAGAGCGTGGACAGGCCTTTGAGTTGATCATGATTACGTTGGATCATTTCGAAAATAAATTTATAGCAGATGTAACAGATGAAAAAGATATAGATGAAAAGTATTTCCAACACTTTCTTGATAGGATGAATAGTTTTCTAAGCATGATTCGATATGGAATTCAACAGTAACGGAGACAGGAGGAAATCTGTATGAATCTATATGTGCTTGGTTTCCAGGATATTGATAAAACAAAGCTCATGGTTGTCGGGGGCAAAGGCTTAAACTTGGGGGAATTGTCAAGAATTGAGGAAATACGAGTGCCGGAGGGCTTTTGCATCACCACCGAGGCCTATCAAAGAACAATCGGCGGTAATGAGGAATGTAACACATTGTTAGATCAATTATCAGCTTTAAAGGTAGATGATAGGGAAAGAATCGGTGAAATCAGTGAAAAAATCCGTGGAGTCATCGAGGGAATAAAGATTCCCAAAGATATCGAAGAGGAAATCCTTAGCTATCTTGCAAAGTTTGGCGAGGAGAATGCCTATGCTGTGCGTTCCAGTGCCACGGCAGAGGATCTCCCGTTTGCTTCCTTTGCAGGTCAGCAGGATACGTATTTGAACATCATCGGTAAGGCGGCTATCCTGCAGCATATCAGCAAGTGTTGGGCTTCCCTGTTTACAGACCGGGCGGTGATCTATCGCATGCAAAACGGCTTTGACCATCGTAAGGTCTATTTGTCCGTTGTTATCCAGCGGATGGTTTTTCCCCAAGCTTCAGGAATTATGTTTACAGCCGATCCTGTCACCTATAACAGGAAGGTGCTGTCCATCGATGCCAGTTTTGGTCTTGGCGAGGCTCTGGTCTCTGGTTTGGTGAATGCCGATATCTATAAGGTGCGGGACGGAAAAATACTTGATAAGAAGATATCCACCAAGAAATTGGCCATCTATGCCTTAAAAGAAGGCGGTACCGAGGAACGGGAGATTGAGCCTGGGCGGCAGAATATGCAGACGCTGACGGACAAGCAGATTTTACAGCTTGAGCTTATGGGCAGAAAGATCGAGGCTTTTTTTGGTTGCCCCCAGGATATTGAATGGTGTCTCTTTGAAGATACGTTCTATGTTGTGCAAAGTCGCCCTATCACAACCTTATTTCCTTTACCGGAGATGAACGATGGACAGAACCGTGTTTATGCGTCATTAGGCCATCAGCAGATGATGACAGATAGTATTAAACCATTGGGTATCTCCTTCTTTCAACTTTTGTCTAAAGAGGTTCCCATTCGTAAAGCCGGGGGAAGGTTGTTTTTAGATCTAACGCATGATCTGGCCTCACCCATTGGGCGAGAGTTTGTAATAAGACTTTGGGGTAAGAGCGACCCTCTCATGAAAAATGCTGTCTTGAGTCTAATGAAACGTAAGCACTTTATGAAGGCTTTACCGCATGGCAAGCGATATATCCGCCTGGGGGCAGAGGGACTATCCTGGGCAATGCCTATTGAGGCGATCAAGATTTATCGCAGAAATGATGTAGCGATGATCCAAAAGCTCATTGCCAATAATGAGGCGTCCATTAGGGAGCTTGAGCAAAGGATTGCCCGTGTATCGGGGGATGACCTGTTTGCTTTCATTGTGGAGGACCATAAGCAATTAAAAGAAATCATGTATAATTCAAAAGGTATGGCAGCGATCCTAGTCGGGGTTTATGCAGCCAATTGGCTGAATGAAAAAATGGAAAAGTGGCTGGGTGAAAAAAATACGGCAGACACGCTTTCCCAGTCCGTCAGCAACAACATTACATCAGAAATGGGTCTCGCGCTGCTGGATGTATCGGATGTCGTCCGGCAATACCCGGCGGTGATGGAATATTTTCATCATGCCACCGATGAAACCTTTTTTGAGGAACTGGCCAAACTGGCAGGCGGTGCTGCTGTAAGCGAATCCCTAAGGGCGTACCTTAAAAAATATGGTACACGTTGTTCCGGTGAGATCGATATCACAAGGACCCGATGGAATGAACAGCCCACCGCCCTCCTCCCCATGATCCTCAGTAATATTAAGAATTTTGGCCCCCATGCCAGTAGCATTAAATTTAAGCAGGGTCTGCAGGAAGCAGAGCGCAAGGAACAGGATCTTTTAAGCCGTTTGGAACAATTACCTGACGGTAAAGCAAAGGCTAAAAAGACAAAGAAAATGATCAGCATTTTGCGCAATTTTGTCGGCTACCGGGAATATCCCAAGTACGCCTTCATCCAACGTTACTTTTTTTATAAGCAAGCCTTACTGAAGGAGGCTGCTGTATTGGTGCAAAAGGGGGTCATCCGGCAGCCAGAGGATATTTATTATTTATCTTTTGAGGAACTACGGGAGGTTGTTCGTACAGGCCAGCTGGATTACAGCCTCATAATCAGGCGAAAAGAGGATTACCAGTTATATGAAAAACTGACGCCACCCCGGTTGATGACGTCCGAAGGCGAGGTAATATCCGGTGAATACAACACCGGCAATATCCCCCAGGGTGCTTTGGCTGGTATACCAGTTTCAGCCGGCATCATCGAGGGACGCGCACGGGTGATTTTAAAGATGGCCGACGCTGACATCGAGGACGGCGATATTTTGGTCACGGCATTTACTGACCCCAGTTGGACACCGTTGTTTGTATCAATCAAAGGTTTGGTAACGGAAGTGGGCGGGCTAATGACCCATGGTGCCGTCATTGCACGGGAATATGGCCTACCGGCAGTGGTAAGTGTGGAAAATGCCACCAAGCTGATTAAGGATGGACAAAGAATACGGGTAAACGGAACCGAAGGGTATGTAGAAATACTTTAATCAAGATGTTCCTGAAACTATGGCAAATCCATGTGACATAGTGAAATTGCATCATAGGTAACGGTAAAAATGAAACCTGATCCCGGAGGTGTAGGGGATCAGGTTTTTGGCGTCAATTGAACTGTGCATATAAGAAAGAATGGTGATCCGTTTGTCCGTTAAAAAGTAAGTTCATTACTTACATATTCCATCGTCTTAGAAGCACGGCTAGCAATCTCTGGACCTAATAATCTAGCAACTACATAGAGGGAAGAATCAATCCCCGCAGAGACACCGGCGGAAGTTATAATTTTTCCATTATCGATGAATCTCTTGCCCTTTTCGATATTCGTATCTGGAGCCAGCTCAACTAAACGGTCATAGGCCATATGGTGAGTCGTTGCTGATAATCCCTTTAGTAGTCCTATTTTAGCAAGGAGTAACGTTCCCGTGCATACTGACAAAGTTATTTCCGCATGATCAGATTGCTCTTTTAGCCAATTTAGAACCGTTTCATTTGTCAATTGGCTAGCTGGATTAATTCCTCCTGGTATGACTAAAATATCCGCTTGAGGAGAATCGCTAAAAGTATAATCTGCTTTTGCTACTAGGCCATTAAAGGTTCGAATTTCTGGTTGGTTTTCACTAACGGTGTAGACATTAAAGGCTGCGGGACCTCCTTGGTTTACCATGGTAAATACCTCATAGGGACCTGCAAAATCTAATAGCTCCACACCTTCAAATAGATAGATGCCGACATTTCTGGTTTTTATCATAATATCTTCTCCTTTTAAAAATATAGTGTTATTTCTATTAGGAAAATGCTACACTGTCTATTACATCATCTAAACTGACTTACGAAAAGAGCCAGATTTCACTTTGTCAATGGTGCCAGCTTGCAAAAGGAGAGCGATATATTTATGTTTATTTTAGATAACCAAAGTCTTAAGCCGCTATACGCTCAGCTATATCAACAGGTTAAAGATAAAATTTTAGCTGGAGATTTGAAGCATGGAACAAAGCTACCCTCAAGTCGTAAGCTCTCAGGAGATTTGCAGATTAGTAGAAATACAGTGGAAATGGCTTACCAACAATTGGCTGCTGAAGGTTATTTACTCAATAAACCTAAAAGTGGTTACTATATTGGGAATTTAGATTTTTCTTTAGTACCTTTGGTTCAAAAACAAGAGCAGGAAAAACCTAAAACGGAGGAATTAAGGAAGGAAAATTTCACCTATGACTTTCGGTATGGCAACCTTGTGCCCAATGACCAACTTATCTCTAAATGGCAAAGGTTAACCAACCATTGTTTTAGAGAGTATAGAAGCCGGCTTGCTGATTACTTAAACATCCCAGGGGAACCAGGACTGCGCAAGGAAATCATGAAGTATTTGCACGATTATCGTGGCGTAAAATGTTCTCTGGATCAAATTATTATCGGAGCGGGAACACAATACTCTATTAACCTTATTTGTCAACTACTTTTAAGGCAAACGACTACTATTGCTATGGAAGAACCAGGGTTTCTCTGGGCCTATAAGGTTTTTCAAAATCATAATTTTTCCATTCGCCCCATTGAATTGGATGACTTTGGACTTAAGGTAGAGCAATTAAAAGTTATTGAATCCAAGATGGTATATGTTACGCCATCGCACCAATTTCCTACCGGCAAAATTATGCCTATTTCCAGACGCTTAGAGCTTGTTGAATGGGCAATGAGCCAAAATGGCTTCATTATAGAAGATGATTATAGCTGTCATTTACGCTACAATATAAAACCGATACCCTCACTTCAATCTTTGTGTCCGGCCCAAGTAATCTATTTAGGTAGTGTTTCTAAATTTCTCTTTCCTTCCATAAGGCTTTCTTATTTGGTTTTACCAGAACAGTTAGTGACTAGGTTCCAAGAAATGTTTAATGGCCTACCTTCAGTTGTTCCTTTTCTTACGCAAAAAACGTTAGAATTATTTATGAAGGAAGGAAATTGGGATAGTTATCTGAGAAAAACCACTAGACACTATAAGGAAAAGCATGATGTCTTAATCGAGGCTCTTAGAAAGGAATTCGGAGATAGCATCTCTATCTCAGGTATTGGTGCGGGTTTGCATTTTCTTATCCAAGTAAAGTGGCCGATGAAAGCAGAAGAATTAATTGCCCGGGCAGCTGAGGTAGGGGTGAATATCTTACCCCAATCTAAACTTTGGTTTGGCAAAGAGGATGAAACTTATGGGATGATCCTAGTAGGCTTTGGCGGGATCGAAGCTGAAGCTATACCCAAAGCAATTCAGCTCTTACGAGAGGTATGGCTTAGCTGATTCTTCGGGGTCTACTTCCAGGGCTAGTAGTCATTTACGTAATTTTAGTAAGGCTACCATTATTTAATAATGACTGCAGCTAACTAGAAAAAACAGCTTAAGGAAAGCCTCAAGCTGTTTTCTAGGACAAGGATTGTTTTATAAGTATAGGAACGTTTTGCAAAATAACTCTTTTACTTAGAAGAGGCACTCTAGGCAGACCCCTGAAGGTAAGAGAACAATACCGTTCTGTCCATTCCCGGGTAGTACGGTGTGTGCCATTATTTTGTATAATTATCAAAGTAGCCTTGAATGTATATAATAGGGGTACCCTTATCGCCGCTGCCTGAGGTTAAGTCGGAAAGGGATCCGATCAGATCAGTAAGCTGTCTGGGAGTAGTGCCTTGTGATTCCATAGCTCCTACTAGGTCCGGCTCTTTGTTGATAATATAATCTGAAATAGCTTTTTTAAGTTCTTCCCCTTTTAAATCTGCAAAATTATTATCAGCAAGATATTTTAATTTAACTTCGTTAGGTGTACCTTTAAGTCCTGCTGTATAAGCGGGTGATACAACAGGGTCAGCAAGTTCCCAAATCTTGCCCACGGGGTCTTTGAAAGCGCCATCACCATAAATCATGACTTCTACCGTTTTACCTGTCTTTTCTTTCAGCGTAGCTTGTATCCTGTCTACCACCGGTTGACAATTACAGGGGAAAAGTTTAACACTTTCTTCGGTTGCTTTATTTGAACCTAAAAGTCCATAGGATTCATTAAAGCCGCTGCCATCAATAGGTGTTGATAAAATATCATCAAGGCTATAAATTTTATCTCCACCATTTTCTTTTAATATTTTCTTTGTTCTCAATCTGGTATGAATATCGCAAACAAGAACATTTTTTGTATAATTTAAAATAGTTTTTGCCTGATTGGAGAAGATAACCTCACATTCAGTACCATACTCTTCAATTAAAGACTTATAATAATCTATATAGTCAATACCCGTAAAAAGGTGTTTTTCATAGCCAAAATGGCTACGAAATTCTTCTTCAGTTAAAACATCTGTCCAAGGGTTAACACCTTTTTCGTCAAGCATATCCATATCAACTAGGTGATTGCCTACCTCATCAGAGGGATAGCTAAGCATTAAGACAATTTTTTTAGCTCCTTTGGCAATCCCACGCAGGCAAATAGAAAAACGGTTACGGCTTAAAATAGGAAATATGACCCCGATAGTCTCCCGGCCAAACTTTAAACTTATATCTTTTGCAATGTTATCAATAGTTGCATAATTTCCTTGAGCACGGGCTACAACTGATTCTGTGACAGTAACAATATCCTGATCATTAATGGAGTAACCTTCTATTTCGGAAGCTTTTAATACCGTGTCTACGACTATTTCTGTAATATCGTCTCCCTTATTGATAATGGGGGCACGCAGACCTCTAATGACAGTTCCAACAATTCTTTCCATCTTATTTCTCCCTACTTCTTTTCAGTTTTAGATAAAGCGCTGGTTTAACACGCATACTTGTACTATACAATATCTTTATGATATAAGTAAAGAATTGTGGCACGATTCTCTCGAATCATTCCTCTGCTAACTAACTATTAAAAGGGCTTAAGGTAAAACACAAACGCCCGGGCAGAGGTTGCAGCAAGGTTTGAAATAAGCAGGAGGTACTTAATGACATACGCTGTAAATCTATATTTTAATAAAGAGGCTGAACATTATATAACGAATATCTGGAGAAAATTAGAAGGCTTAGAAAAGGGCAAGTGTCTGATCTGTCATAACAGCAGACCCCATATCACCTTGGCTATTTATAATGACCTTGATTTGGCAGTAACCAAAGAGCGATTAAAGTCCCTGATAAGAGATGTTTATTCCTTTCATTTAAAGTTTCTCCAGATTGGTATTTTCCCTCATAATAAAGGTGCGATATTTTTAACACCGAATCTGACAGACGACTTGTTCCGAATACACCGTCATTTTCATGAGCGGTTTAAGGATTTTGAAAAGCAGGGCTGGGATTATTATAAACCTCAATCATGGTACCCCCACTGCACTCTTTCACTGGAAACACCTACAGAAGCGATACCAAGTGTACTTGAGGAAATCTTGAAAGTTTTTCGTCCCATGGAGGTAACTATCACGTCCATGGGGATCGTGTCCTTAGATCCGATTGATTATTTATTCGAAATAGAGCTGGGAAAAGCAAGTGATTTAGCGCCTTAGTAGGTCCCTGATAATAAATTACGCCTAAGCCGCAGGGAACTAAACTTCGCTTGTTTCCGACCGATACTAATTTTAAATTGGTTTGTAAAAATGAGGCGGGTATGATGGAAATGAAGCCGATGAACATAACTTCAAACAAGGTTCCCGATATGATCAATAAACCTACCGAGAATGGGGAGGCCGAGAAGCTAAGTTGGCCCAAGGGAGAGGTGCGCCAAGCGATCATTTTGGAACAATTGTCCGAAAGTCGGTATCTTGCGCGGGTAGGCGGCAAAGAGATCTGTATTCAATGTTTTGATTCTTTACCGCTAAATGCCAAGGTGACCTTGGAACTGCAAGGTAACCTAGAAGACATTTTTCTGGTCAAACCGGTAATTTCTGATACACTTGAAGCCGTAGATCAGGAGGAATTAATGCAAAGGTTGCTTACACAATTGCAAATGAAGGACACCCCTTTGCACAGAAATCTCATTCAGGGTTTTTTGAATCAAGAAATTCCTTTAAAGAGCTTATCTTTACAATTGGCCGAAAAAATAGTACAGAAATTAGGTGGCGATACCCCGGAAAATATTGAAAAAGCTTTACTGGGGATGAAACTGGGAATGCCGCCCGAGCCACTGCTGCTCAACGCGGTACATGCCTTTCTCTGTGATATAACTAGTTTTCAACAGGGTAATGAGGCCAAGTTACAGCTATTTATCAATAAGCTGGTAGCGATATTGACGGATGCCGGCACAGCAGAACCGGGCCAGATTTCAGGTTCTGTTTCGGAAGCCCAGCCATTGTCTGCTTTGCTTTCCAAGGAAGGGTATGAACTACTTCAGAAAATCCAGGAGTATCTTAAAAATATCTCCCTTGAACCTGAGCAAGGGCTGACGAAAACCGCAGAGCAGCTAAAAAACTTGCTCAGTTCCCAGTTAACGGGTTTGACCTATGAAACTGGGATGAAATCCAGCAACAATTCTAAGGTGCTTAACACGAACGTTGCAAGCCCTAGTCCTGTCAATTTATTTGAGGCAAACATGACTTCCCTGACCAATAAGGTTACGGGAGAAGCTGGCAGTCAAAGCCCGATCATAAACAGTAAAGAAAGTGTAATGACTGCTAGCGACGAATTGATAACCAGCGATGTTGGCCAACTTCGCAAAACAACGGGAGAGGAAAGCACAAAACAAGTTTTGAAGGAGCTAACTTCATTAGCTGACCCCAAGCAAAGCCTTACGCAGACAACCGGCTTGGATCAAAAGGTGCCTGATAGCAAATTCAATCACCGGGATGCCGCTACCCTATTGCAGATATTTAGCAAACTAATCGAAAATATAAAGCAAGCAGCTAAGGAAACGGGTGAATCAGTTCAAGTAAAAAATCTCGTTCAAGAAGGGACAGCCCTGGAAAAACAGCTGGTGGGACAGCAGGTTTTTCAAACACTAAACAGGACAGAGGGGCAGCAAAATATTTTGTATTTTAATTTACCCTTTATTAAACAAGAGGATAGTCAAACCTGGGGTCAGTTAAAAATAATCAAGGACAATACCCAACGGCAAGACATTGACCCAAAGCATTTAAGCATGGCGTTGTTGCTAAATACCCTTAGCATGGGTCCACTATTATTAGAACTTAAGGTAAGAAATAAAGAGATTATGGCTGGTGGCAAGGTTACCGAGGAATGGGTGGCCAATTCATTGAGAACGGCTTGGCCCAAACTGCAGGAAGCCTTTGTCAAAATGGGTTATCAGTTGCATACCTGTGCCTGGCAAGTTGGTTCCTTTACAACCAACTTACTGCCTACCGGATTAAAAAAAGATGACACTGATTGTAGTTTACAAACAGTAGATATTACCATTTAGAGAAGGAAAAGGTGGGGCAAAGGGTATGGGAGAGCAAAGGAAGAAAGCGGTTGCACTACGTTACGATCAGGAAGTAGACAATGCCCCCAAGATTGTAGCAGCGGGCCAGGGGCATTTGGCAGAACAGATTTTGCGGGTAGCCGAAGAAAAGTCCGTACCGGTCTATGAGGATCCTGTTCTAGCGGAAATGCTTGCGCACGTAGCCATTGGGGAAGAATTACCGCCGGAATTATATAGTATCATTGCTGAAGTATTGGTATTTGTGCATTCCGTTGACAAACAAAACAGAAAATCGTAGAGATGGTTCTTGAAGGGGGTGTAATCGGAGGTTTTGCACGCAAAAAGGCTCAACCGTCGAATATTTGTTGATTATTGAGCCTTTAATAGGGTAACCTAATTACCATCTAAAAAATGGGGTAAGCTTAAGAATACAGGAGGTGTTTGATGTGCTCGCAAAAGATATCATGAAAACGAATGTTATTACTGTAAAAGCGGACACAGGCATCAAGGAGATTGCTCAAATACTAACAGAAAATAATATTTCCGGGGTTCCAGTCGTTGATGATGATGGTAAGCTTGTCGGGATTGTCACTGAAGGAGACCTCTTACATAAAGAATCAGACCCGAGAATACCAAAATACTTTGGCATTCTTGGGGGGTTCATTTATTTAGGTGGAAGCGAAAAATACGAAGAAGACATTAAGAAGCTGGCAGCCCTTAAGGCTTCTGAGATTATGACCAGCAAAGTGATAACCGTTTCGCAAGACACGAAAATTAGTGAGATAGCTTCCCTAATGGTAAAGCACAATATTAAGCGTGCTCCTGTTGTAGAAAATAATAAAATAATTGGCATTGTAAGTCGAACAGATATTATAAAAACCCTTATTCAATAGACATGTTTAAACCCCCGGTTAAGCTGGGGGTTTAAACATGTCTATTTTACCAGGATGGTAGCGGCCGCTATCACGGAGAAGATCCGAATCAGGTGACGGTTCTCTTGCATCGTTCAGTTTTGTAGGAGGAAATGAAATACTATTTCTTTTTAGATGTTTCCAGAAGGAATTTTGTGAAAAATATTGAAATAAGGCTTGTTCTTTAAATATACAGCCTATTTTTTAGAAGATTATTCTTTTGAATTTAGAAAAATTAATATTAAATTGAATAAAAGTCTTACAGTGAGTAATAACCCCTGTTTGTATTTATCTAGAATGGTCTGTAATTTTCAGTTTCAGGAGGGACAATATTTGGATTTAACCTCTGATAGTGTTTTGGAAGACCTACAAAACTATGTAAAGGATCATGGCTTGTTTTTTTCAACCAGTGTATTTAAGATTTTTTCCAAGATAGAACATTTATGCCGAAGCTATAATGTTTATCCTTTTCCTGGGGAATATCTTTTGGTTTTGATTGAGGAGGTTCCTTTATTTCAACAAATTATTATTAAATATGGTGGTGAGCCTAAGTTAGCCGTATCTATGCTTTACAATAAGCTCAAGGAGAGGGATGAATCTAATGGTGGGTTTGATTACAACTCATCGGAGCTATATTCTATCAAATCACAAAGGGAGTTATGTACCCGTTCTCATCTTTTGGACCTGGTCATTGAGGGTGTTAAAAAGAAAAACTGTAGGGAAATTCAAGATACAGATTTAATTGAAGCTCTTTTAGATCTTCAAGAGGAGGATAATCCCGTTTGGGAAAATGGAGGTTTTACAGAAAAACGGCTTCATACTCCTTTTAATACAGTATCTCATATACTAGGTTATTATTGTAGACATTTATGGGTTAAACTAGATGATATTCGAAGGGAGTTATATAAAATTAATATTTATGATCTAGCAATATCTTTTGCTGGGGAGGATAGGGATGTAGCAAAAGATATTGCATATTCGTTAACTAAGCAAGGGTTAAAAGTGTTTTATGATGAATACGAAAAAGGAACTTTATGGGGAAAGGATTTATATTCACACCTTACCGAAGTCTATTCAAAAAAAGCAAGGTTCTGTTTAATGATTATATCTAAGTATTATGCTCGGAAACAGTGGACAACTGTTGAAAGAAAAGCTGCACAAGCTAAAGCTTTTCAAGAAAATGAAGAGTACATACTTCCTTTAAGGCTTGATGAAACACAAATACCTGGGTTATTACCTACAATAGGATATATAGATCTAAGACAAACTTCAATTGAAGAAGTAGTTGAGTTGTTGAAAAAGAAAATATTTTAGTTACGTTGCTAGAAGAGTCTCTTTCAGAAACCGTATTTTGCCCCTGCGCAAGTAGGTTCTAAACGGTTTTTATTTGAATCGTAGGAGCGGCTTTCCTTGAGTCGTTTCGTACTGCAACTTACAAACAGCTAAGGTAAAACCTCAAGCTGTTTTTTTAGCTGGGATAAGGAGTGTTTATTAGTATAGAGAAAACTAAATGATGGCAATAACTACAAATGTTGATTTTCCATTATTTGGTTGCAGGACATCGCAATAGGTGTAGGAACTGTCTGTAAAAATGAACAAAAACGAGGGTTGGCTTTTGCGAGAAAAACAAACCTTTTCCATTGGCGAGATAGCCAAAATACATAACATAGCGGAATCCACCTTGCGGTATTATGATCAAATCGGTATTTTTCAGCCCAAAATCGTCGACCCGAAATCAAAATATCGTTATTATACGATGGATCAATTTGCCCAGTTGGATATCATTAAATTTCTTCGCAATATGGAAATTCCTCTTAGTGAAATTAAACAGTATATTCATAGAAGGAATCCGGCAATTGCACTGGAACTGCTGGAAAAGCAACAACAAATGGTCAGCCGCAAACAACAGGAGCTGGCCTTAGTGAAAGAAATACTCGACGACAAAATCGCTGCAATCCAAACAGGGCTCCGGGCAGAACCATTCACGGTATCATTTAAGCAGCTTCCCAGCCGCACGATTGCATCAATTGAGCTTGGGGCCAAAACATCCGATGAGATGTTGGATTATTATATAACTTCCTTGCAAAACGACTTGCTGTCGCTGGATTACACATTATTTACCGGAGATATAGGGATATCTATTGCCCAAACAGCGCTTTTGCAAAAGAACTATCAAAATTATAATCGGATATTCATTGTTCTACGTCATTCACCGGAGCAAAACGAACATTTAACCAAGCTCCCGGCGGGGATGTATGCCTGCATGTATCATCGTGGGCCGTATGAACAAACGGAGAACACCTATGAGCACCTCTTTGAGGAGATCGCCATCAGGGGCTATAAAATAAGTGGAGATGCGCTGGAATTGGGAGTTATTGATCTTTCTGTGGCCCAGGAGGAAAGCGAATACGTGACGGAGATGCAAATTCCTGTTGTTACCTATTAATCCTGTTTTACGGTAACCTCCTTGACTTTCAAGTTACTTGAAGGTTTATAATGTTTCTCTGAGGAGGTTACCAAGATGACAGAAGCTACTATTAAACTAAGGGAAACACCGGTAAAAAAACTATTTGTCTCCTATTTGATTCCTTCCGTACTAGGTATGCTCCTAATGTCGGTTAATATTGTCGTTGACGGTATTTTTATTGGCCGCGGCGTCGGAGCAGATGGTCTGGCGGGTGTTAATATTGCCGTACCGGCATTTTCCATTTTTTTATCCATATCCCTATGGATCGGATTCGGGGGTGCTACCTTGTATTCGATCGCTCTCGGTAGAAATGAATGGAAACAGGCACAAGAGATTTTTTCGCAAGCGATAACCTTCGCATTTATGCTCATCAGCCTAATTACGGTGATATGTGTATGGAAGATGGAGGAACTGGCGCTGCTTTTCGGAGCGAATGATGTCATCATGCCTTATGTGATGGACTATCTCTCGATTTTACTGACCTTTGGCCTGGTTTATGTGTTAGAAAATATTTTGAGTGTATTTGTTCGCAATGACGGTAATCCAACGCTGTCCATGAGTGCGCTGATTGTTACAGCCATCCTGAATGTCCTGTTTAATTATCTATTTATTTTCCGGTTTGGCTGGGGGGTTAAAGGATCGGCGGAAGCTACCGTATTGTCTGCCGGTATCGGTTTCCTCGTATTATTAAGTCATTTTTTCAAACGTGGCAGCAATTTAAAATTTATTCCGTTTCGGTTCCGCTTTACGATCATTCGGCAAATTTTGACGATAGGATTTCCCAGCTTCATTGCTGAAATTTCACTGGCTGTCGTCACCATTGGCTTTAATCTCGCTTTTATGCGCAGTATTGGAGAAACCGGGGTGGCTGCCTATGCAATCGTCAACTACATTCATTCGGTCATGCTGCTCGTTTTCCTTGGGATGGGAGCGGCTTTGCAACCTATTTCCAGTTTCCATTTTGGGGCAAGATTGTTTGGACGGTTAAACCAAAGCCTACGGCTCACGGTACAAACAGCGTTAATCTCCGGTCTTTTTGCCGTTGCCATCGGATTTGTCGGGGCGGAATTTATGGTATCCTTGTTCGATGTACAGTCGCAACAATTGTTTAAGCTTACCGTTAATGGCCTGGGTTTGTTCTTTTTCACCTATTTGTTCCTAGGTTACAATCTTGTTTACGCTGAATATTTTCAATCGGTGGGACAAATTAAAAAATCGTTGATGATTATTTTATGCCAGGGAATGCTGTTTGTTATCCCTTTATTGTGGATCCTGTCCCATTGGTTTGGGCTCAAGGGGATCTGGCTTGCGCTCCCAACGGCACAGGCGATAACAGCGATACTGGTTTTTATGATGAATCGCCGCCATCATCCGGTTTTTCAGCTCACCGTCCGTCTCCAAGGTGACTGATTATCAGTGATAAACATGTAGCAAGGCACGGAAGCTCAAGGTAGCCGATGGATTCCGGCAGAGACTGCCGAGGACCGTCCCTTTGATTCTGGAGGTTATCATATTGGGAACTTTTAAAATGTATGGGGAGTTTTCCCGCAAATCCTTTCAGCGAGCGGCGGCCTATCGTTTTGACGCCTGGACAAGAATAATCGGTAACGTTATGTTTCTCTTTATGTGGGGGTTTATCTGGTATGGACTGTATCATGGGAAGGGTGAGGTGGAAGGCGTATCCTTTCAGGCCATGCTCAGCTATATCCTGATTAGCCAAGCCCTGCAAGGGCTGCATGGGGCAGGTACGCCGCTGTGGGAAATTCAGGAGCGGGTGCGTACCGGTGATATTGCCATGGAAATGCTGCGCCCCTATGATTACCCCACCCGCATGCTATTTTCGGATTTCGGCAGCATCACCTTTTATTTTATGACTGCTATTGTACCCTTGTACACCGTGCTTTTTCTGGTTTTAAAACCGGTGGTACCCACGTCTTTCTCCCAAGGGGGCCTGTTTGTGGTTTCGGCAATCCTGGGGTATTTAATTCGCTACTGCATTGAACTCACCTTTGGCTTGTTTACCTTTTGGTTGGTGGAAACCGGGGGTGTGGAGGATATTTTTTACTTTGCCATTTCCCTATTCTCTGGCTCGGTGATACCCCTGTGGTTTTTTCCCGGTTGGTTGGAGCAAGTGGCGGGGTACCTGCCCTTTCAGGGAATCTTTTTTGTGCCCAACTCTATTTTTGTTGGACAATTAACCGGACAGGCTGTATGGGATGCCTTGCTTAGTCAGGTAATTTGGTTACTGATATGCTATGCAATTTTACGCTTTGTCTGGGCCAAGGCGTCTATGAAAATTGTCATTCAGGGAGGTTAACCATGGTAGAGTCTTGGCTGCGGGGAATTAGCATGTATTTCTATATGGTAAGTGCCAGCATTCGGGCACAGCTGCAGTATCGTTATGCCTTTATCATGAACATCCTAGGCTGGGCCATGACCTACGCGGGCACTGCTATTACCATGTGGGTATTGCTTTATTCCTTTGGGACCCTTGAGGGCTGGATCTTTTGGGAACTCATTTTTTTGTTTGCTCTGGCGGTGTTGTCTTGGGGTGTCTGCATGATTTTTTTCTTTCACTTCCGAAGTTTGGATCAATACATTGTTAATGGTACCTTTGACCGGTTTTTGGTCAGGCCCATTCATCCCTTTTTTCATTTTATGGCCATGAAGTTTGATGTAGGTGCCTTTGGTCAGTTCCTGTTCAGTATTGTTGCGGTGGCCCTGTCCTACAGCCACCTTAATCTGCACTGGCAAGCCTGGCAGTGGCTTGTTTTCCTTGGGGCGGTATGGGGAGGGACCCTTATCCAGGGCGGTTTATTGGTAGCCATATCCGCCATGGCCTTTTGGACCACCCGCTCAGAGCGGCTTTACTGGGTGGTCATGTGGCCTGCTAAAAATTTGATGAACTATCCTCTAACCATCTATCCACGGGTAATACAGCTGCTGGTTATCTTTGTTTTGCCCTTTGCCTTTGTTAACTACCTACCGGCCCTACTTTTATTGGGTAAAACCAGTCAAACCATGGCACCCTTTTGGGGCTTTCTAAGTCCTTTCGTAGGGATGATTTTCTTTTGGCTATGTTTTCGTCTTTGGATGTTGGGTCTAAATCGGTATAAGAGCGCAGGCTCATAAAAACGGGAGGCGGCCATGGGTTTAATTGAGGTAAACCATCTATCTAAGCATTATCAAATTGCCAAGCGGCAAGAAGGTCTGGGGGGAGCCTTGCGGAGTCTCTTCCACCGGGAATATATGACTAAAATGGCGGTACAGGATATTTCCTTTGCCGTCAACCGGGGAGAAGTGGTCGGTTATATCGGTCCCAACGGAGCAGGCAAATCCACAACCATTAAGATGCTGACGGGCATTCTGGTGCCCACCTCCGGTGAGATTCGGGTCAATGGAATTATCCCGTTTAAAGAGCGACAGAAAAATGCCCGGCAAATCGGCGTCGTCTTTGGCCAGAGGACGCAGCTTTGGTGGGATTTGCCCACCATCGAGTCCTTTGAGCTGTTAAAGCAGGTGTTTGAAGTTCCCGACCAACGCTACCGGCAAAACATGGCCACCTTCTCCGATATCTTAGGGCTGGGGGAGTTCCTGTATACCCCCGTACGCCAGTTGTCCCTGGGCCAACGGATGAGAGCCGATATTGCCGCCTCCTTACTGCACGACCCGGTGATTCTTTTTTTAGACGAGCCCACCATTGGCTTGGATGTGGTAGCCAAGGAGCGGATGCGGACCTTCATCAAGGAAATTAACCGGGAACGCGGCGTCACCGTCATCCTGACAACCCATGATATGTCCGATATTGAAAAACTTTGTCAGCGGATGATTTTAATTGATAAAGGGCGGGTAATGTATGACGGTGAGTTGGCAAAGATTAAAGAGAGGTTCGGCAAGGAACGGGTTCTTATTGTTGACCTGGAGGGAGAGGCGACAGATTTCTCCATCGCAGGGGCGGCAGTGATTAAACAAGAGGGCAACCGTATGTGGTTACGGTTTAGCCGGGATGAGGTAACTGCTTCCCAATTAATCAATCAGATTTCGGAGAAGTACGAAATTAAGGATGTAACCATCAAAGACCCGGAGATTGATGTGATGATCCGACATATCTATGAAAAAGGTATGGATGGTCAGGCTGATTACCAACAGGAATAGCTAAAAGTTTTACTTTTATTTATAAAAAATTTATAATTTGATTAAAGAAAGTTTATTTTTGCCGTTTAGAATAACCTCATCCACAAAAAAGGAGGTTGTTCAAATGAACAAAATTAAACTAATGTACAATGTTGCTAAAACGATGAAAGAAAAGACTCTTTTCCAGGGTTCCTTCCAGGCCACATGTGTAAAGGATCAGGCAACGGTATTGCAAATGGATAACAAGTTTTCCAAGAACCTGTCCAGCGGTCTAACGAAGGCAACCATTAAGACAGAAATGGATTACGAGGGAAAAAGCTTTAAACATGAGAGCAGCACCGAATTTACCCATACGGAAGATTGCCACCGCCGAGGCCACTTTTTAAAGGGAAGACATCCTCATTTTCACCATCGGGATTGTGGGCATTTTGGGCTGAAAGGATTTTTTTCGAAAATCACAGTGGCTCTGGACCTATTGAACAGAATCAAAGTTGAAGAACAACCTGACAATACCACCCTGATGACCTTAGAAATAGATGAACTTCCGGCAGAACTACAAGCCCTAAAAACTCAATTGATGGAAAAACATCACCATGAGCAAGAGCAGCCAACTCACCACCATAGACATTGCCTGGCGAAAGAATTACATGGCCTGGAGAATCCCCGCCTAACCCTAGTTGCTACAATCAATAAAAATAATGAGCTATCGAATGCTGCCTTGACACTAAGCGGCCAGCAAGCGGGCACCGCAGGAGAAAACCATACGCTGACCGTAAATGCCAAACTTACCTTACAGTAGCCGGTCATGATTAGTAACCTTTTGCGTCAGCCCAGAAAAAGAATCCTCAAAACCAAGCATATCTCTATCAATACAAAAAAGTGTCGGGCTTGCTATAAATGTATTGCCGTGTGTCCAAATGACGTGCTTACTAAAATAAGTTTTCTGGGTCATCGGCATGTTAGTCTGAAGAAGCCAGAAAACTGTAGCGGTTGCCTGGCTTGTAAAAAAGTTTGTATTCACCAGGCTATAACGTAGGCTAAAACGAAGAGTTAGGCATGGGATTCTGGCGAAGGTACCCATGTCTAATTTCCTTTCTTTAATTTGGTAGGATTGAAAAAGAATGCAGGTGAACCATGAACAGACATGAAAGGTTTCACAGGGATCATTATCATCGGTTTAGACATGAATTTTATTGCTCTCATAAATACCGTATGCGGCATAATGACTGGCACAGGGACTTTCACCGGTCACATAGGGCCTTAAAGTTCCTACGTCCGGTTTTTTTACTACTAATCATCCTATTGATTTACCTGATGTTTAAATTCCCCATTAATAAAGTGCTGACGTTTTTATTTGGTGTCTTTATCCTCAGTCAAATTGTTCAGCTGGTTTGGATAACACATTTAGAAAAGAGAATTTTTAAACCCATTTCTCAGTTGCACAATGGTGTTAAAGAAATTGCCAAAGGTAATTTTGATGTTACGATAAATAACACGACCTTTAATGAGATCGGTTTTTTAATAGATTCTTTTAATGAGATGGCTGCAAAATTGCAAGAAAATGAAATCCTTAAACGGGAGTATGAAGAAAACTGGAAGATGCTGATCGCCAATATCTCTCATGATTTAAAAACTCCGATCACTTCCATTGGCGGCTATATCGATGCCATCCATGAGGGGGTTGTTACTTCCCCCGAAAAAATGGATCAGTACCTGCAAGTTATTAGAAAGAATACCATCTATATCAATCACCTAATCGATGATTTGTTCCTGTTCTCTAAACTGGCCATGCATCAACTGGACTTCCAGATGGAAAGCATATCCATTAAGCCTTTTATGGAGGATCTGATGGCAGAATTCAGTTTTGAATTTCAAGAAAAGGGCTTTGACTTCTGCTATACAGATGATCTGGAGGAAAATTATCCGGTGCTGATGGACAGGCAAAGGATTTATCAGGTAATTCATAATATTATTGGCAATTCTGTCAAGTATGGTCCGGCGGCAAGCTTAGGTTTAAAAACCAGACTGTATCGCAAAGAAGCCTTGATCTGCCTGGACATTCAGGATAATGGCCCGGGGATTCCGGAAGATAAAATTTCGAAGATTTTTGATCGTTTCTATCGGATTGATAGCGAACGCACAAAGGATTTAATGAGTACCGGACTAGGGCTTTCCATTGCCAAAGAACTGATGGAGGCCCATGGGGGAAAAATACAGGTAACCAGTGTTTTGGGGGAAGGCTCTTGCTTTACGCTGATACTTCCTATAGATAATGAGGAAAGGATCTGACCATGCATATCCTAATCATTGAAGATGATCTCCATATCGCCAAGCTGGAAAAAGACTACCTTCAGTTTAACGGTTATCGAGTGGATATCTCCCAGGATGGAGAGCAGGGTTTGAAACAGGCATTAACTGGGATTTACGACGTTATTATTGTTGATTTGATGCTGCCGGGTAAAGAGGGCTACGAAATTGTTAAGGAAATACGGAAAAATTTTGAAGTGCCGGTGTTAATTGTTTCAGCCAGAGGGGAAGATATAGATAAAATCAGAGGCTTGGGTTTCGGTGCTGACGATTATCTAACGAAGCCCTTTAGTCTAGCTGAACTGGTGGCCCGGGTAAAGTCACACATTCAAAGATATGAACGTTTAATGGGCAAAAAGGCAGCTGTTGAAATTATCAGCCATCAGGGCTTAGAGATCAATACTGCTTCTCACAAGGTTTTGGTTAACGGCCGTGAGATTACCTTGACGACCAAGGAGTATGAACTTTTATTATTTCTGGCCTCTCATCGCAATATGGTGTTTAGCAAAGAACAACTATTTGACCGGCTATGGGGTGAGGATTCTATCGGGGATTTGGCTACCGTGGCGGTTCATATCCAAAAAATACGGAAGAAGATTGAAAAGGACCCTGCTAATCCACAGTACATCGAAACGTTATGGGGAACAGGCTACCGGTTTAAGTAAACTAGCTGTGATAAGGGAGATAGGAATGGCTCAGGAATCATTAACAATAGAGAATTTATTTTCCCAAGCCAGTGGTTGCAAGCGGTGTCCTTTAGGAGAAACCCGGCAGTGTCTCGTTTTTGGCGAAGGGAGCCAGTGGTCGGGATTAATGATGGTGGGGGAAGCCCCGGGAGAGAAGGAGGACGAAACGGGAAAGCCTTTCATTGGACGGGCGGGCAAAGTCCTGGACAGTGTCCTTACAGAGACGGGTTTCCAACGGGAGGATATTTTTATTACCAGTGTTGTCAAGTGCAGGCCGCCCAAAAATAGATTTCCCAAGAAGGAGGAGGTGGCCGCCTGCCTACCCATCTTGCAAGGGCAAATTGAACTTATCAAACCCAGGATTATTGTTTGCCTGGGCAACCTTGCCACAAGAAGTCTACTTGATGAGCAGGCTAAAATCACTGAGGTGCGCGGCAAATGGTTTAACAAAGGGGGAATAAAAATAATGCCCACCTTTCACCCGGCTGCCGTCTTTCATGATCGAAAAAAACTCGAGGCAATCAATGAAGATTTTCACCAGGTCAAGGAAGTCTGGGAGAATATAAAACGAGAGTTACCAATCCTAAAACCCCAATAGCCTAACCTCCCGTTACTATGCGGGGGATTAGGCTATTGGTTGAGGTTGTATAAGATAGCTTAAATTTTTAACATGGAGGAACAGATCGTATGAAATTCATAGTTACAGAAGCGGTTTTTAAAAAACTGGAAAAGGTGTGCTTTGGCGTTGTGGTTGCAAGGGGTATCAATAACAAGGTGCAACATACTGAAATTGCCGAACTGTTAAAGACAAGTATAAAATCTATTGAGGAGAAATTTGCGCACACCAAAGTAAAAGAGGCAAAAGAAATACTACCCTATCGAGAAGCTTTTCAAAAACTTACTATGAATCCGAACAAATTTATGAGTTCCATTGAGGCGATGGCATCCCGCATCGAAAAAAAGAAAGGGTTCCCGAACATAAATCCCATTGTTGATCTTGGTAACGCCATATCCTTGAAATACCTGGTTCCACTAGGCGCACATGATATGGACAGTACATCCGGGGATATTTATGTAAGGTTTTCCGAGCAAGGGGATAAATTTATTCCCTTCGGCCAGGAAGAAGAAGAGATTTTGGAACAGGGAGAACTGATTTATTCGGCAGGAGATAAAGTAAAAACACGGAGATGGATTTGGCGGCAGAGTGAACAAGGAAAGGTAACGGCAGAAAGCAAAAATATATTTTTCCCCATTGATGGATTTATAGGTCAAAACGATGATCGTGTAATTGCAGCCAGAAATGAGCTGGCAGCAATGTTAAAACAGTTTTTTGACTGTGAAGTAGAGGTTGGCTTTATTGATCAAGGCAACCGAGAAATGGAAATATAAAGTAAATTTTTACTTGGTCATAGTTATATTTCCATTACAGCATAGCCTTTTTCCATCAGGGCCTGTTTTATGTCGACTAAACGTGCCTTGCTGTCGTCATATCGTACAGTTACTTTTTTGGCGGACAGGTCTACACTAACCTTTTCAACACCGTCAAGAGCGGTTACGCTATTTTTAACGGCAGCCGTACAGTGATCACAGCTCATTCCCTCTACGTTAAGTTCGGCATTTACTACCATCGTTAACAACACCTCAAATAGTATTTTTTATGTGCTTATAGCATGTCCAATGGTGAGTGCTATCATTAAAAATAGAAATCAAATAATTTTTACCCCATACATCAGTTTTAGCTGCGGGCCTGTGTTTTTACACAGCCCGTTTTTTATTTTAGCTAAAAAAGTATGATCAATTTGAACTTTTTGCCGAATGCTATACTCTTATAAGAGAGGGAGAGGTGCAGAGGTGGAAGGAATCGTTCTGATAAAGAAAGCGAAACAAGGAGATAAAGAAGCTTTACTCCAGCTGGTCATGAAAAAGAAGCAGGAGTACTATAAATTGGCCTATGTCTATGTTGGGAATAAAGAAGATGCTTTAGATGCCATGGCAGATATGATAGTAATACTCTATGAGAATATAGCCAAATTAAAAAAAGACGAGAGTTTTTCTACCTGGAGTAAAACTATTTTAGTTAATTGCTGTAAAAAAATAGTCAAGAAATCAAGCAAAATAATCTCCTTTGAAACCATAGAGGAAGTGGCCGTTCCAGGTGACTTTGAGCAAAAGAATGATCAAATAGTCCTAGAAAACCATTTGCTACAATTGAGCGATAAACATCAAGAGGTTATCAGGATGCGCTATTTTTTAGATTTAGACTATCAAGCAATCGCCGATATATTAAAAATACCGCTGGGAACGGTGAAATCTCGCATGGCCTATGGTCTTGACCGACTCAAAGAGAGTTTCAGAGGTGAGAACGATGAAAACCATTGAAGACGAACTTAAAAAAGGAAAAACGAACCTAGACCAATTAGAAGTGCCGGAAGAATTAGAATTAAAACTTAGAAATGCCCTGGTAAAAGCAAAACCCCGGCGGCGTACTGGTTGGCAAATTAGACTGGCAGTTGCTTGTCTGGCTCTTTTTATGATTAGTTATAACTTTGATACATTTGCCTATTTCGGCAAGAAATTAGTTGGCTACGACAATGTTATGAACGGGGCTTTAAAAGAACTGAATGAGCTGGGCAAAGGGCAATTAATCGGTAATAGCTATACTTTTAAAAATGGGATACTCTTTACCTTAGACGGTATCATGATTGATGAAAGTCAACTATTTGCCTTTTACAGTCTCCAAGACCCAACGGGCCAAGTTGATGTAGGGCAAATGAATCATCATATACAAATCGAAGGCTCCTGGGGACGGTACTATATGGAAAGTGGCAGAGGGGAGCTAAATGAAGCAAAAAATCAAATAAACTGGATTACCAGCTTTAAACCACCGTTCTTTTTAGAGAAAAAAATGCATGTGAAGCTAACATTAACAGGAAATGGAAAGAGTAACGGGGAAGAGGGGGAAATAACCTTTTCTATTGATCGAAAAAAAGCAATGGGCTACACTTTGCAAAAAGGCATCAATGAAACTTTTAAAGTAGAAGGAACTAAAGTCTCCCTTGAATCGATCGCAGCGTCTCCCACCCGCACGGTAATAAACGGATCAATTCAAAATATTTTTGAACTGGCAATGGACCAGATAAAAGAAGAGCGTATTAGACCCAAAATAGTATCAATAAAGCTTTTGGCCAATGGTCAGGTGGTTCCGGAGCAAGGTTCACAAATGAGTACCGACTTAAAGGGGATTACGTTTCGTTATTTTTATGATGCTTTGCCCGACCAGCTTAACACTGTCCAAATAGTAGTGGAAAGCCTTTTAGCAGACTATGATGTAAAGCAGCAGGTGGCTCTAGAGGAAAATGGGCGGAAGCAGCAGTTACAGATTTTGGGTCAAGATATTGAGGTAAACAAGGTCTATCAATCCCGGGGAAGTACCTATGTAACCATTACCACGGAAGAGATTACAGTGCTTACCAGGGTGTATCTTATTGTTGATGGTAAAAGGATAGAGCTTCAAGAAACCATAACCAATGAAATGCAGAAACTGGCAGACGGAAAAATACTGCACATCCGAACTTTACAGTTCCCTGCAACGGGTAAATCCTATCAACTGGATATCGAAAGGATGACCTCTGTCAAAAAATACAATAAAATTATTGATATTCCGGTAAATTAAAAAGTTATTTATAATGGTTGACAAGTTCCCTTAATGTTTTAATTGTTTTTCAAGCAGGGCAAACTGTCTTTTCAATAACTCAAGTTGCTCCATGATATACTTTTCTTGTTGTTCGGTATCTTTTTTGGTTGTTATAGCATCCTCCTGGGCAGCTATTGTAAGCATCACACTGCCGATGGCCACTAGAAAATTACCGATAACGTTAATTTCGGCTGAGTCCAAGCCATTTGATAGAGCAATGGCAATTAGAGAGGATAAAACTGCTAGAGTATCTGGACATATTGAGTTTAGATCTAAACAAGGCATATTTTTTCCTCCGCACAAAGTGATTTATCATATCATATGGGCTTTACTGATGATTTGTTATTTTTAAACCAACCGGTTTAACTGTGTCAATGAGATGATAAATGAGAGCATGGTGCGGCAGCATCAACTAAATGGAAGGTGGGATTCGTATGTTGGAATTATTAAAGCAACGTAGAAGTATTAGAAAATTTAAGGACCAAGACATTGAGCCTGAGAAGATTACCCAACTAGTAAAAGGCGCTTTGTTATCTCCGTCGTCGAGAAGTCTTACACCCTGGGAATTTATTGTTGTCACCGATAAGCAAACCTTGCAGCAATTAGCTTCGGCTAAATCTGCGGGTTCCGCTTTTCTAAGGGGGGCACCGTTAGCTATTGTGGTGCTGGCCGATCCCCTGGTTAGTGACGTATGGATCGAGGATGCTTCCATTGCCACCATCTTGATGCAAATGGTGGCAGAGTCTATTGGATTAGGCTCCTGTTGGGTACAAATTCGTGAAAGAATACATAGCGAGGGTATCTGCTCGGAGGAGTATGTTCGTCAGGTTTTAAATATACCGGAACATTTAAAAGTGGAGGCCATTCTGGGCGTAGGCTATCCAGACGAAACCAAAGCTCCCCAGCGGGAAGAAAATCTAAAGTACCACAAAGTGTTTCTCAATGGCTATCAGGTGCCATACGATGCTTCATAAAATCCACAGCCAAACGACAACTTGTGACCAGATGATTGATATCACCAATCAAGTGAGAGCAGTGATCGAGCAAGAAAATGTTCAGGATGGTGTTGTGACGATTTATTGTCCCCATACGACAGCTGGCATCACGATCAACGAAAATGCTGATCCTGATGTGGTACGGGATCTGTTGCTGCGGCTAGATGAAGTCTATCCCTGGGTGCATCCTCAATACCGCCATGCGGAAGGGAATTCAGCGGCCCACTTAAAAGCAAGTACCATGGGAGCCTCCCAAGCGGTTCCGGTGGTTGATGGCCAGCTCTTGCTGGGCACCTGGCAGAGCATTTATTTCTGCGAGTTTGACGGTCCCAGAAGGCGAACGTTTTATGTAAAAGTGCAAAAGGATTGACTCTATTATAAAGTAAGAAGAGCCAGGAAAATGGATAGCACTTGGCAGCCGCAATGAGTGAAGTACGATCGTCATCTGCTGGTTGGTAAGGATGTTCTGGGTATTGTTACTGGTATAGGAGGTTTCTTTCGGGGAAGAATGTACCTGACTATCTTCGCTTACATCAAAGGGGCGATCCGTATGAATCAGTATGTACGTTACTTCTCTGACATTGATAAATCCAGCCTAGCCAGTGTGGGAGGCAAAGGGGCAAATTTGGGCGAATTGTACCATGTTTTCGGGAGTGCTGTGCCGGCAGGTTTTTGTGTTACGACAAGTGCTTATAGGGACTTTGTGAATACAAGTGGGGAGTTTGCCGGGTTTCTGAATTCCCTGGAATTAATCAACGCTGAAGCACTGCCGGAGCTCAAGGAAGCAGGACAACGCCTACGGAGGCACCTCGAATCCCTGGACATGCCCGACCAGATCCAACAGGCAATTATCCAGGCCTGGCGGCAGACGGGAAGTGACTATGCCTATGCCATTCGCTCCAGTGCAACGGCGGAGGATCTGCCGGGAGCGTCATTTGCAGGGCAGCAGGATACCTTCTTGAATATCGAGGGTGAGAAGCAAATCCTGGACAGTGTCCGAAAATGCTGGGCATCTTTGTTTACCGACCGGGCCATCGCCTATCGTCAAAAGAATGGGTTTGAACATAAGCACGTATTGCTGGCTGTCGTTGTACAGCGGATGGTCTTTCCCGAAGTATCGGGAATCATGTTTACGGCCGAGCCGGTAACCGGCAACCGCAAGATCGTATCCATTGATGCCAGTTTTGGCCTGGGAGAGGCATTGGTATCAGGGATTGTCTCTGCCGACTTATACCAGGTAAGGGCCAATAAACTTATTAAAAAGCAAATCGCTAAGAAGGAACAGGCCATTTATGCTAAGTCCGAGGGTGGCACAGTCACAGTGGTGCTTAGCGAAGAGAGGCAGACAGCCCAGGCTTTGTCGGATGAGACTGCGATCAGACTGGCCGGAATGGGGGGAAGCATTGAAGGACATTTCGGAAATCCACAGGATATCGAATGGTGTCTTGCTAACAATGAAATATTTATTTTGCAGAGTCGGCCGATTACGACGCTCTATCCCATTCCCCAAGTAGCCGATGCTAAACTGCATCTTTTTATATCCTTTGGTCACCAGCAAATGATGACTGAAGCCATGAAGCCCCTGGGAATATCGGCATTAAGAACACTGGCTCCCATTGGCAAGAAGTTGCCGCAGGATGAGAGTGATCTTCTGCTGGAAGCCGGGGGAAGATTATATGTAGATGTCACTCAATTTCTTGAATATCCACAGATAAGAAAAAGACTGCCCGAATTACTGTTGAATATTGATGAAATGATTGGCCGGGCTGTGCAGGACTTCATCGGGAGAGAGGAGGTTCGGTCTGCGCTGCAGACCGAAAACAAAAGGCTGGAGCTCGCTTTTGTCAAAAAGGCTTTGCCAACAGTCTTTGCTCTCCTCAGAAATATCTTATATCGTGATAATAGCTGGGCGATTGATGAAATGAATTTGTTTATCCACCATCAAGTAAAAGAAAATAAAAGAAAACTGCAAAAAGTATCTGGTCCAGAGCGAATTGAGCAGATCCAGGAAATTCTGGCTACCTTACTGCCAACAGCTTTTTTGCAGGTGGCACCTTCGATGGGAGCCGCCATTATTACGTATAAGCTGATTGAGAACTTGTCTGAAAAATGGTTGGGGGATGCGGCAGAGCTAGATAGCATTAGTAAATCTCCGTCAGGAAATGTGACCACGGAAATGGGGTTGGCGCTGGGGGATGTGGCCGATGCCCTAAGAAATCATCCGGCGGTGATCGAATACCTGAAGCAGGCAGACAATGCCACTTTCTTTGATGGCCTAAGGGCTGTTCCCGGCGGGGAAGATGTTCTGCCAGTTTTCTTACATTATTTCGAACAATATGGTATGCGAGGCACCGGGGAAATCGACGTGACCCGGCCCCGGTGGCGTGAGGTGCCGACCCAGTTGGTTCCTGTCCTGCTCAGCCATAGTAAAAGTGTTAGGCCGGGGCAGCACCGCCGTGATTTCCTGGCGGGTAAAGAAGAAGCTGAACTGGCTGCCGATAGGCTATTGAATCGCCTACGGCAGACGCCCCGGGGGAACCTTAAGGCAAAACGCATGCAACGTCTGCTAAAGGTTCATCGGACCTTGATCGGGATTAGGGAACACCCCAAATATTTTATTGTGCAGAATTTGGATCTGATTAAGCAGGCCATTATGCAGGAAGCTGCTAAATTAGTCACGGCCGGCATCCTGGAGGATCCGGAAGATGTTTTTTGGTTTTCGCTACAGGAGATTAAAAAGATCATAGAAACCCAACAAGTCGATCAAAAAATTATTGCCAGGCGAAAAGAAAAGTTCCAACAGGAGGCCAAGCTGGCTCCTCCCCGGGCTATTACCAGCGAGGGAGAAATTATTTCCGCCAAACCGGGAGCTCAGGTGCCGCCAGGGGCCTTGGCCGGGAGTCCGGTGTCAGCCGGAACGGTCGAAGGTTATGCCCGGGTGATTCTGAAGCTGGAAGAGGCGAAATTGGATAAGGGAGATATTCTGGTGGCACCGTACACTGATCCGGCCTGGACGCCGTTATTTCCACTGGCAGCTGGTCTGGTAACGGAGGTTGGCGGTCTGATGACACATGGTGCGGTGGTGGCCAGGGAATACGGCATTCCTGCAGTGGTAGGGGTCGATCAGGCCACCCGCAAGATTCAGGATGGACAGAAGATACGTGTGGATGGTAGCCAGGGGTTCATCGAGATTTTGGAGAATGAAACCTTAACAAAACCTTAAAAAGAGTCACTTTTTTAGCATGATAGCATCAATGAGTCCATAGTCCTTGGCCTCTTCCGCTGTCATATAATAGTCTCGTTCCATGTCTCGCTCAATTTTTTCCAGCGGCTGCCCGGTATGTTCACTGTATAACCTGTTTAGCTTGGCCTTGGTTTTCTGCATCCAGTCAGCATGAATTTTTATATCGGTAGCCTGGCCTTTAATGCCGCCTTCCATCCAAGGTTGATGAATCAATACCTCACTGTTGGGTAGAGCAAATCTTTTGCCCTTTGCACCGGCCGTCAATAGAAAAGATCCTGCGCTGGCTGCTCTGCCAATACAAATGGTTGATACATCGGGTTTGATATGCTGGATTGTATCATAGATGGCAAAACCCGCAGTAACAGATCCGCCGGGACTGTTAATGTAAAAATGAATATCTTTATCCGGGTCGGATGCTTCCAGAAAAAGCAGTTGGCCAATAATCAGGCTGGCTGTTGTATCAGTAATGGCATCGCTCAAAACAATAATCCTGTCATTCAATAACCTTGAATAAATATCGTAGGAACGCTCTCCGCGGTTTGTCTGTTCGATTACAATTGGCACCAAACTCATATGATCACTCCTTTATAGCTACCGTATTTTTTTAAAACATGTTTTAAGCTGCCCGGCACAAGGTAGTAGTGATTGAATTTGAGCCCTTTTTAGCGGCATTGGTTTTTCTGCGGTCGGCATATCTGCCAAGGGTATACCTATAATCTCTTGGACTTGAACCATATAATCGTTTAAAGGCCCTGGAAAAGGACTCTTCTGAGCTAAATTGGTATTTAAAAGCTATATTGGTAATTTTCTCATCCGTTTCTGCCAGTTCTTTTGCAGCTTCCGACAATCTCATTTTTCGAACATACTCCATTACTGATACCCCGACAGCTTTGCGGAAAAGTCTTTGAAAATGAAATTCGGAGAAATGAGATTGTTTGGCAATTTCATTTAATGTAATACTCTCACATAAATGCTTCTCAATATAGTCAATTGAATTTTGGATTTGGAGTTTATGGTCCATATAAATCCTCCTCAATACCTATTTGAGATATATTATATAAAAAATTCAACCAAATAACCTGACATTCCTTGCTAACATCTGCGGGTGGTTGTGTCAATGAATCTGGGAACAGCAAGGGACTCCCACCTTTGATGGTCGGGAGTCCCTTTATTCACTAGTCGGTCTTATTCAAGGCATTTGACATCTGCCTCAAGTAACTGCCATTGATTACCGGTAAACTTCCAGAGTGAAGTAGCTGTGGCAATCGAGTCGGCATTACAAGTGCCTTTAATCGTTTGCAGCCCCTTTAATTCATACACACCGTCATTATTAACATCCACAGGTGTCAATAAATTATAGCTGGTATGCCATGTTTCAACTGGCGTTACCAGTTTACCATTTTTATAAATTTCGCCCTCATCATACGCACTTTGACGGTCTTTTAGATCAATAGTGTAGGCTTTTTTAGTCTCCTTGATAGTTACCGTAGCCCGATAGTTATCCTGAAAGGAACCGGTAATATTCAATTGAGTTTCTTCAGCGGGATGATACAGTAATTTTGCTTGCCGATCCTTTACTGTTACAATGTGATGATAATAAACCCCGCCGCTGCCGCCGGTATTGGCGGTTATGAATATATCCGGGATTTTATCCCCGTTAAAATCATGAAGTTGCATTTCTGCCCCATAGCCCCCGTCCGATTCCTCCGGCAGTTTTACTAAAATTCCTTGACCCTCTGTTTGGGAAGGGTCTTCAACTAGTAGATACAAATTTTGCATATAAAGACCGTTTCCATCAAAGCGTTTGCCCAGCAGGGATACACGTTTCTTGTTTCCGTCACCGGTTACATCGGCCAATCCCTGCTGCAAAATATAGGTGTTGTCCGGCAATTGGTACTGGGCAGCCTCTTGTAGAAAGGCCGGGAGTAAATATACTTCCAGGGAGTCGCCAAAATCCTGCAGGTCATAGGTCACGCCGCCCTTAAGCCAATGGGCAAAATATTCGGAGGGACTTCCGGACTCGCTCTCTCCCTGCTCCGGTTCTCCTAAGGTATTCGATAGTTGTTTAATCAAGGCAGTGCGATCGGATCCCTTAGGGAATTTAACAGTTATTTGCTGAATTTTTTGTTCTTTGTCCGCAGAAATAAAGTACTCTGCTACCACAGGGTTTTCCAGGTCAAACCATTTTTCTATAAAGGTAACGTGGGACAACTTTTTACCTTGATTATTGGTGCCATAGGCCAATTGGCCGTTGGGCTGTAAATCTAATAATTCCTGGTAGTTCCTGCCTAAGCTTATCAAGGGGTCGTTGGCTAACGCTATGGCCGGGGGGCAGATAGCGATTGCCGGTACCTGCGCTAGGGGTTGTTTCGCAATTACGCCTTCGGTCTGAACCGGGAGATTGCTGGCTGCCAGGGCTGGAGCAGTACTGAAACCGCCAAACATGGTAGCCACTGTCAAGATGAGGGCACACATTCTTTTATGTACATTTTTTCTAATTTGTCTTTTCATTTTAATAAACTCTCCTTTCAGAGTACTTCTTAATTTTAAACTCTCTATTATGTAAGACGGGAGTAATTGACAATTCGTTTGCGCTCAAAAAATAATTTTTTTACACTTTTAGGGTATAAGACATACATGCCAACTAGATTTGGCTCCACCAGAAAAAGGACCATGTCGCAGGATATAGTGTGAGTGTTGATCGTACAGATAGAGGGATTCTGCCTATTACAAAGAATATTTGTTTCTAGTAAGAAGTCTTACGCTAATGAATTTGGCTGGAGTCCTGCCATTGAATACCGATCAGGTATTACGAATAAGGTGAAACCGATAAATGCACAAATTAAGGGGGATTTATGTGAAAAATACGCTACTTGCTTTATCTTGTTTTTTATTTGCCATCATAGTAGGCAGCCCGCCAGCCGTAGCTGCCCAACCATTGACGATTCAGATAAATGGGTCTGCGGTAGCGGTTCCTCCAGGCACCCATGTTACCGAAGGACAAGTGATGCTGCCCCTTCGATGGGCCGCCGAGCAGCTGGGTGCCTATTCTATTCAGTGGGATCCTGAGGCACGTGATATTGTCATTAAAACCAATGAAGATTTATATCAGATAAGTAAGCTCGATTATTATGCTTTGGCCTTAGAGCACCTACCCGAAGACATCGGAGAAGTAGCGGACAGGATAGAGAAAGTGTCTTTACCTCATAGTAGTGATAGAGATAGAAAGTTGGTTCTGGTGTTAGACTCTTGGAAAGAGAAATATGAGAGGCGTTTGCCAAGTCTCGAACTTCCCCCTCCAGCCCCACAAATCCGTGTGATAGTCATTAATGAGAAACAACCATATCCGCGTGATTCGATGCTTTATAGCTTTGAAAATTATAATGGCCATTTTTATGTTCCGATGGATTGGTTGGTGTACCTGTTTCTGGCCAATGTGAATTATAGTCAAGCTACGAATCAGCTGTCCATTCAGGGTCCTGATCTAAAAGAAGTTGAACAGCATCTTGCAATCATAGAGGATGCCCTGATGCCGACTACACCCCAAGAAGCCATGCAATTGTGGGGTCGGGGTGAGCAAATCCGCAATGGTGCTCTTCAATATGCGGTTTTATCACCAGAGCTCCGTCGGCAAGCGGCTAAGCGTGTTCATGAAGCAGGCTGGACAACCGGTTATTCAAGCCCTTGGGTTGGGTCGATGACAGTAAAAGAAGAGAAGAAACTTAGCGATACAGCCGTGGAATATACCGTTACCTTTCCCGAAGAGACTTCGGTTCCCCCTCATACAACAGCAACAGAAAAGTTTGTTGTCAGGAAACTTACTATGGATGGTAAAGAGGGATGGTTTATTACAGAGATGCTCCAGTCTAGTGGTTATGGGCTACTCTAGATGTTGCGTCTATCCGGTTAATTTGGAGGAAGCTATCATAATCAGAGAATTAACTACAAATGAACAAGAAATCAATAGGGTTATGGAAATCTGGAAAGAGTCAACAATCCAGGCCCATAGTTTTATTGCAAAGGAATACTGGCTGCAAAACTATACTGTTGTGAAAGAAAACTATATTCCAATGTCTAAAACGTACCTCTATTTAGAGAGCAATGAAATAAAAGGATTTATTAGTATAGTAGACGGGCAATTTATAGGAGCTTTGTTTGTTGCTGTAAATTGTCAGGGAAAAGGGATTGGCAGAAAATTGCTTGATCATGTCAAGGGAATCTATGATTGTTTAACGCTGGCTGTTTACAAAGATAATGAACAGGCAGTTAGTTTTTATCAAAAAAACGAGTTTGTTTTGAAACAGGAGCAATTAGACAAAGAAACCAATCACGTAGAATATCGTATGAGTTTTGAAAAATAAACGAAGATTACGTGATAAAGCCCCTTCTGAGAATATCTTAGAAGGGGCTTTATCTCCTCTATCGGTAAAGAAACAAATCTGACAGTGACTTATTTAGCCAGAAGATCTGGCAAAAGGATCTAAGGTTTTTCCTTAGTTGTCTCGGTAATGCCAAGTTGTTTTTCTTTTTCTAGCAAAATAATTTTCTCGGTGGGTACCAGATAATCTGTATATTGCCTGATTACACTGCATTTTGGTATTTTATTTTGATAGATTTTTTCGCCCAAAATTTCTGCCCTTAGTAAAATTTCTGCTTCATTAATGCCTACCAGAGCACGCATACCCGTGGAGCTACTGAAGCGAGGGTTTATTTCAAAAATATAGGGCTTACCCTCTAGCAGGCGCGATTGAAAGTTGCACGGGCCATAAGGTTTTAAAACCTGGGCTACCTGTTTGCAGTAATCTGTAATTTCGGTAAAATCCTCTGCATCTGCTGCAATGGTCATACCGTCCTGTAAGAACCTCTTTAAAGTGACCCCTGAAAGAACCTCTCCGTTGGCTCCTGCGCAAATACCGGTGGTAAATTCCCCGTAGTCATCGGGTAAATATTGCTGCAGAATAATGTCTTTTTGACCCTCGAGCAAGGAGTAAAGGCTTTTATAGTTGTTAACGGTGTGCAAACCCTCTGACCCGGCACCTCGTCTTGGCTTGATGATAAGGGGGAATTTCACTTCCTTAACAAAAGTATCGATTTGCTCCTGATCTTCCGGATAGCGCAGGGTACGAGGATAGTGAAAGCCATGATCTTGCAAAAAGTTTACGGTAAGCCATTTATCACTGCATAGTTTTAATGTCTCTGGATCGTTGGTAAATACTTTGGCACCGGTTTTCTTTTCAATAGCTGCTTTATGTTGGCTATAAAAATCAAGCTCCTTGGAGGAAGCTACAAAAATAGCCTGGATACTTTCCTTCTCAATAATAGTGAGTAATTCTTTCAAGTACTGTTCCTGCTGGTGAACAGGTGGTACGAGATAGGCTTGGTGAGCCAGGTAGAGGCCCAGGGTACGGGGGCTCATATCACAGGCCACCAGCGTAAGTGCCAGTTCTGACTTCAATAAAGCTTGAAGGATGGCAACTCCGTACAGAGAGCCTGAGCCGGAGATTAATACATTGATTTTTGTCACAAGATCACCTGCTTTGTGAGATAATCCCTACTGTTTGGGCCACAATTAAAAATCAAATCTACCGCCGACAAATTAGGCAGAAAATCCCCCCATAATTGCGGGTATACCGGATGTTGAAAGTCCTGATAGACTAGTCGGATACCGCTTCTCTCAAATGCTTGCTCATTGTTATAAGCGCGGGCTCCGTTGCCGGATAAGTAGATATCCGCTTGAAAGTGTTGGCATAGGCTAATAACCAGATCTCCTTTGCTGCCTTGAATTTCAGGGTGTTCCGATGATCGCACCAGTGGTGTAGTAATGCCAAGGATGGACCGAATCACTTCAATTAACCGCAGATTAAGGTTTGCTAGGTTTTCTTCCCGGTTATGATAAATGGGATAAAACAACTCTTTATATTGCTTCCAGTAGGGGGAGCGGGCGTAACAGGTTTCCAGGGAACCCCAGTGGTTAAAGCACCATGAAATCTCATTATAGATGGTGGTATCTTTAATAAACGCCCTTTTTCTTTTTAGGGGTACACTTAGTAAGCGGGCCCCTTCTGGGCCTTTAATTTTATTTTTTTTGGTAATTTCCGCTCTTGAAAGAAGCACGTCGTCCAGAATAACAAAGAGGTCACAGGACATCATTTTATGGAAATATCCCAGCCAGGGTAGGTAGTTTGGCTGATGACCGCTAATAATCACCGGCATCACATCCTTAACGGAAGGTATTAATGACTTCGACAATTGTTGTTAAGTCATTTGGGGCAAGGGCCGGGTGAACCGGTATGGAAATACAGGTGTTTGCCAGGTCTGCTGCTACCTGCCACGTACCTAAGCAGCCGGGTATATTTCTGTAGGCTGGTTGAGCCGGAATGATTAACGGGTAGTGAATGCCGTAACCGATGTGGTTGTTGGCTAGGTAAGCAGCAAAAGCATCCCGATCCTTTACTTTTAAGGTATATTGATGATAAACATGTTCTTTGTCGGGCAGGCACGCCGGTTTTTCAACCTGGGAGTTAACAATATTGTTGTTGTAGAATTTTGCGTTGTCGATTCTCCGTTGGTTATAGAGATCTAGTTTTTTTAGTTGTTCTAATCCAATGGCAGCATGGATATTGGTCATGCGGAAATTATATCCTACCAGATCATGGTGGTAACGCTGCCGTTGCCCATGATTAACCAGTAATCTCACCTTTTCTTCGACGGCCGGGTCATTGGTTAATACCATGCCCCCTTCGCCGGAGGTTATATTTTTGGTGGGATAAAAACTAAAGGCGGCAGCTTTGCCAAAGGTACCTACTTTGCGGCCCCGGTACGTAGCTCCGTGTGCCTGGGCGCAATCCTCCAGCACTGGGACCTGGTACTTTGCTGCCAGTTCCAGTATTTCATCCATATCGGCCGGCAGACCAAAAAGGTGAACGACCAGGATGGCTTTCACTTCCGGGTTATCTTGCAGAGCAGAATGCAGCTGAGTGGGTGAAAGATTATAGCTAACCGGGTCAATATCGACAAAAACCGGAGTAGCCCCGGTGAATAAAATGGCATTAGCGGTGGCGATAAAAGAAAAAGGGGTGGTGATAACCTTATCCCCGGCACCAATTCCCAGTGCTGCCAAGCTGACGTGTAGTGCCGTTGTACCCGAAGAGGTAGCGATGGCATAGCGGCAATCGTGATAGCTCTTAAATTGCTCTTCAAATTCCTGGACATAACTGCCCGCTGCAAGCATACCACTACGTAAAACTTCTAATACTCGATCTTCTTCCTCTTTGCCCAACAAGGGTTTCGCATGGGGAATCATGAACAGTTCCTCCTTAACAGGGGTTTCATTTTTTGGCACATTTCGAAATTATCCTTGTGGCCTGTTCTGATTCCAATAAAATGGCCCTGTACTGCCTGACCCATGGAAAAAATGTCTCCCAACAGGTCTAGGGCTTTGTGCCTGGCAGGTTCGTTGGCCCACTGTAACGGTACATGATTAGGCCCAGGGGGAAAAATTAGGCAGTCCTGCATGTTCTCACCAATTAATCCGGCCACCCTTTCAAACTCGCTTTGAATAATGTATGATCTGGCCGGTGCCAGTTCAGCAGCAAAATCACTTGGTTGATTCAGCGTATAATGAGCTACCTGGGTAGGAATTTCTTTATTGGGATAATCCAGTAGATAGGTAATGCTAAGTTGTGGCGCGGGTAATGCCAATAAGAAACGATCATACCGTTTTTCCTGATGATAAAATGAGTTTGCTACCAATAGCGGCTCCTGCACCCTAATGTATTTTTTGGGCGCAGCCTGAAAAATAGGCTCTGCTTTTAAGAGAGCACGAACAAAATCGTGGCTGCTGAAACTACTTACCACCGGAATGGACGGGTTGTTTAAACCTATTCTTAAATTATCCAAACCCAGCCCGGCAATGGCAGCCAATAAATGCTCGGTATGCTCTATGCGAATATCCCGGAGAACCAAGGAGGTCCAGCGAGAGTCCACCCGCACATATTCGGGCCGGCAGGGAATTTCCGGCTGACCGGGTAAATCTTCTCTGACAAAAACAATCCCGCTGTCAGGTGGTGCGGGGTGGAATTTTACGGTCGAGGAAGTTTGGCCGGTAATGCTAATACCGGAACAAGAGCCTGGCTGTTTGATTGTTTTTTGCATGGTTAACCCTACCAGAGACCTGTAAATTGAAGAATTTGAGCCGCCCGATTTTGATAAGTGTGTGGGTAAGAATAGACTTCCTGCTGACCGTTTAAAGCAATTTTTTGTCTCTCTGCAGCATGATGTAGGTAATGATCCACCAGGCGTAAGGTATCCTCCTCCGACTGGGAGATGACGAAATGTTTACCGGGCTTAAATTTTTCTAAAACAGCAAAGGTTGCCGGGGTTAGGAGGAATCCTCGGGCACCCATAATCTCATAGGTGCGAGAGGTTAGCTCGGTAGTAATATTTTGAAAACCGAGCATGATTTTGGCGGAACTGTAAACATGATTTGTTTCCAGGTAGGATAATTTCCCCCGTAGATGTCGAGAGTCCACGCTAAAGCCGACAATATCCGGGTCCAGGGTATCCCAGCGTTTGCCCCAAATGGCTACATCGTAACCCCGTTCCACCAAGGGTTTTAACAATATTTGGGCACTGTTTCTGCGGAAAGAGTTCCAGGTAACGCCGCCGGTGGCCACCAGGGCAATATCGCATTGATACTCTTCCTTTGGCTCCGCAGGACGATGAAACCCTGGATTGCAGGCCCAGGGCAAATAGTGGGCTTTTAAACCAAGACGACTGTATAAGGCTAGCGTTTCCCGGTCAAGGGTGAAGATATAGGCTGGCTTGGTGGCTTTAATGTAGGGTAAGGACCATTCCTCAGTCCAGCGAGAGTCTTCCGTTGCCCAGTAGGCATGTTTTAATTGATACTTCTCAACCATGCGGCCTAATATTTCTAGCTTGGCATGGGTGTGGATTTTAGTCCAGCCGACAGTGAAAACAAGATCTGGTCGGTCCTTACTAAAAAGTTGTTCTAATTCCTCTTCTATGATGTCCTGTAGTATTTTTACTTCACATCCGTGCTCTTCAAAAGCCGGTGGCAATCCGAGTAAATACTGAGGGTCAATTTCAATAAAAAGGATTTTCACTAAATCACCCCGTTATAGATCAAGGCAATACGTTTCACGTAAAACGCCTCGCCCACCAAATTTTTCCTTAAATTTAAAAAGCCCGTGATTAATCTTACGTCCTTTATTTTCCGTGGAGATACCCCAGTCCAAATAAGCATAGCCTTGCTGAATCCCCCAATGAATTAGACTATAAAATACTAATTCAAGAGAACGCAGTTGTTGGTATTGATTGTTACTGGCAATGTAGAAGCAGTTTATAACACGCTGGTTTAGTAGGAAAACCACCACTCCGCTAACCATTTCTGCTTCCCGAAAGGAAGCAAAGAGCTTGATGGATTCAGGGTATCGATTTGTTAAATCAATTATTTCCTTTAGTGTATGGGTGGGCTGGGAGTGATGCCGTTGTCGAAGGTTGTGGGAGAGAATGCTCCAGAAGGTAGCATAATCCTTACTTTCTTCTACAGTAACTCCCAGTCTCTGGGCTTTACGAATATTCCTTTGTGAACTCTGAACCAGGTTTTCTGAAGCGCTGGCAATTTCCTGTAAAGGCAACGCCGTGGCCAGTTCGGAGGTGCCAAGAGAAAAGCCGTGATAGCGCAGGGCAAAGTCTATTTCGTCACTGGGCCAGTGATGATAGATACGGGGAACCAGTTTAATTTCCATCGCGTGGTGGTTACTAGATCGACAGTGTTGTATTACGAGAGGGATTAGTTCTAACGCTTCAGCCGTCGTAAATTTGGGACCAACAATGATGCCCCCGTGTGACGCACCGGGATAGGAGGAGAAAACTTTTTTCTGGTCTACCGTTTTTTGAGCTGCCGGGATTACGGCAATTAACTTCCCAGCAGCGTTATAAATCAGTAAGGAGCTATCCACAAACCGGTCCGGGGGGTGATAGTTGAGAAAAGTCCGTTGCTGCATAAAGGTACCGTTGCGGGAGTTGGCAACAAAATCATCCCATTCTTTTTCGCACGACGGATCGTAAATTTTGGTAAGTAACATCAATACCACCTTCAATCCTTAGAAAAACTTGGCTTGCGCCCAGTCTTTAGACGCCGGCGGAAGCCAAGTTTGCCCTTGTGCATGTCGGAAAGTCTATACTTTTTCGTCATGCCAAGTAAGTCTTGTGCCGTTGTTTACAAGCGATTGTTCAACCAGATCCATCACCTTAAGTACCCAAAGAATATCTTCAGATCCGGTCCTGGGAGATGATTTTGTTTTTATACATTCAACAAAATGTAAGCACTGGTTGGTGAGAGGCAGAGTTTTTTCGCACTTGGGCAGCGTAATTTCACCGTTATGGGAGATTAGCTGTAATTTATAATCAGCTTTGATATCATCAAAAACCAAGGTCATATTTTCCCCGGAAATGACTACCTGTCGCCGTTTGATAGGACAAACCCAGTTAGCCTGGATTTGCACGAATACGTTATCCGGAAATCCCAGAGTGATAACAACCAGGTCATAATGATTATGTGGACAATATCTTTCGCCCTGGGCGGCTACCCATAGTGGGTTTTTATTCAGTAGGTACCTAACCATAGAAAGATCATGCACAGCAAGATCCCAAAGCACGCTAACATCATCGCGAATTTTCCCGAGGTCTGTGCGCTCCAGGAACATATAGCGCAATTGACCCATGTGTTCCTGAGTCATAAGGCGTTCTAATTTTGGAACTACCGGATGGTACTCCAATAAATGGCCCGCCATTAAAACGGTATTCTTCTTTTGGGCCAGCTTGATTAAAGTAACCGCGTCATGGTAGGAGAGAGTAAAGGGTTTTTCCACCAGCACAGCCTTATTTTGCGATAAAAAATCAGATGCCATGGAATAGTGACTATGCGGTGGCGTAGCAATAATAACGCCATCCAAAGAGTCATCATTTAATAATTCCCGGTAATTGGTAGTTATGTTTAGGTTTGGATAAATTTTCTTTACCTTTCTGAGGGAATCTTCGTTTATGTCGCAGATGGACTGAATGGTAACTTCTGGTATTGAGTACAAAGTATGGATATAATTAAATCCCCAAGCCCCACAGCCGAGCAACCCAAGTTTAGCCATCTTCACCCCCCCTGGAATAAAAAAGAAGTTTTTCAATATATCGGTATACTATTCTGTGGATAGATGGAACGTGAATGTCATTAGGGGTTTTCTGAAGTAGATCATTTCGCAATAGAATGGTTAGCGATGGGGAGAAAATGACATTCGCATTTTTTAGTATACTTAGGTCGGGGAAGGCGGGTTTTTGTAAATATTTAATGAATGGAGAATTTTACAGAGATTTATTTAGATAGGATCGGAAATCATATAAAAGCATTGCTACATACCGTCTCTGGGTTCAGGAGGTTTGGTAATGAATTGTCAAAGGTATTCTCGATTATTAAAAATCACCATTGTACTAACAGCTCTTTTTGCTTTTTTGCTGGTATCGATTTCCCAAACGGTAGAAGCAAGCAATACCCCCAAATACGTCTTTTATTTTATCGGTGATGGTATGGGCGTTTCTCAAAGGCAAGCAGCGGAGTATTTTAAACAGGCTAAGGAAGATAACCCTACGTCAAAGTTACTGATGAACACGTTCCCCGTGGCGGGTTTAATGACAACGCATTCGGCTAATGAAACACTGATAACCGACTCAGCAGCAGCAGGCACCGCGTTGGCTACCGGTCATAAAACCCTAAATGGTATGCTTGCTAAACTGCCTGACGGGAAAGCTGTGAAAACCTTAGTTGAGGCGGCGGCAGAAAAGGGATTGGCCACTGGGATTGTGACTACGACCAGACTTACCCATGCCACCCCGGCAGCCTTTGTCTCACACAATACGAGCAGACACAATGAGCATGAGATTGCCATGGATCTAGCAAATAGCGGGGTGGATTTCTTGGCGGGCGGTGGGTATGGGTATTTTGTGCCGAAAAACTACCGCCTGGAATCAAATAGAAATGATGACAGGAACCTATTGGAAATATTTCATCGAAAAAAATACAATGTATTTATTACCGAAAAAGAAACAGGGAATTTCAGAAAGTTCCATCCTAAAGGACTGCAAAAGGTAATGGCCTGCTTTACTCCGTCTCATCTACCTTACGAATTTGACCGGATCAATGATAAGCGTCTCATACCGAGCCTAGCGGAAATTACCGAGAAAGGAATTGAGGTTTTATCCCAATACCCCCAAGGTTTTTTTATGATGGTGGAGGGTGGTAGGATAGATCAGGCTGGTCATCTTAACGATGCGTTGAGAAGTTGCGAGGAAGTTTTGGCCTTTGATCAAGCGATTGCCAAGGCTTATGAATTTTACAAAAAACACCCTAAGGAAACATTAATATTGGTTTTAGCAGACCATGAATCAGGTGGCATGACGTTGGGGTATGGCACGAAAGATTTTTTAAAAATGAAAAACTTATTAGACAATCACGTTCCCAAGCACAAGTTAAAACGTTATAGTCATGATAGAGCGGCCTACTTTGACTACCTTACCAAAGAGACAGGCTTAGGCAATTTGCTGGATGATGAAAGGGCAATCATTGAAAGGGCCATGGATGTGGTAGAAAACAATGGCGATCAAGAAAAAATATATGTTGCCATAAAGAATGTGTTATCCAATAGAGCCGGTATTGCCTGGACAACCCAGAATCATACGGGTGCCTGCGTTCCTATCAGTGCCATCGGCGTAGGAGCAGAAAAATTTGGTGGCTTTAAGGATAATACCGAAATTGCTAAGACGATGGCTGCTTTACTAAACCTAGAGCTTACATAATGTAGCAGGACCTCTCTGGACAAAAGAACTAACCCTGGGTTAATTACGAACCAGGGTTTTTTGCTATCGATAGGATTTGATTTTTGTAAGGAAAAGGAAAATACTTAATGAAGAAGGATTGGTAGCGTTCATTCTGAAGGGTTAACTTTTGGAGAACTTAATAAGGTTCCTTTGCTAACTCTTTGATGCGTTGACCTACTTTGTCTGTATATAAGCCGCCATGGTAGCAAATGACTGTTTCGATATCGTAGTGAGTGAGTTTGGCCAAAGATTTGATAGATAAAGCATTATCAAAGTTAATGAACTTTGGAGAAGCCACCAGCTGGCCATTTTCTACACCCAGAGCGTCACCGGCTAGGAGTACCTTACTCTCTTTAAGATATAGGCAAATGTGCCCCGGCGTGTGACCCGGGGTGTCAATAACCGTGATACCGCCGCAATAGGGCAAGACCTCACCATCCGTTACTGTTTGGTCTACAGGAGCTTTGCATTTTTCAAAACCAGCCTTGAGATTTTCATAAACCACTTTCATCTCTGGGGTTAAGGAATCTAGCTTAGCTCCTAACTGAGCAAGTTTAACAGGACATTTCTCGCCTTGAATATAAGGTTTTTCTTCCTCATGGGCAAGCACCCTGACACCCTGAGGCAGTGCTTGATTAATACTTACCAGGCTTCCAATATGGTCAATGTCATGATGGGTCAGAATTATCATTGTTAGTTTATCAAAGGGTAGGCCTACCTGCTCAATGGCCTCACGAAATTGTTGTAATTGCCCGGGATACCCAGCATCGACCAGAATAACTGTATCATTATCCCAAAGTAGTGTGGGGGAAATGATGCTCTGTTTTCCCATGATATTGGCCGTTATTTCAAGCATTTCTACACCGGCAGCTATTTTCAATTCTGCTCATTCCCTCCGAGTAGTATAGAACTTTTCAAACAGGGGTTTATTAGGGATATGTTACCCAATATACGTCAAATAACAACGGGTTATTAGACATGAAATGGTAAAAATCAATCCTCACTCCGGAGATTTTCAGTGCCCCATTTAACTAAGTCCAGGAGAATCTTTTTTAAGCTTTCACCTTTGGTTGTTAGAGAGTATTCTACACGGGGAGGAACCTCCAGGTAGATTTCCTTGGTAACAATAGCTTGCTTCTCAAGTTCTTGCAAGCGTGCGGAAAGAGTTTTGGGGCTGATCCCTTTTAGTGATTTTTGCAGTTGACCAAATCTTTTGGTTCCCGAGGAAAGTTCCCGGATAATGGAGAGAGTCCACTTACCACCCAGAATAGAAAGGGCCTTTTGGGCCGGGCAATAACATTCCTCAAGCCTTTGTTCATCTTGATTGTTCACAAAACTCACCTCTGTTATAGTAACTACAATAAAGGTAACTACTTCCGTTATGAAAGAAATGATATTAAACTTGATTCTAACATAATTGAAACAATCTATAAATATAGGGGGGATACTTGATGAAGGTACTCGGATTGAATGGAAGTCCCAGGAAACAATGGAATACAGCGACCCTGTTAAATAAAGCGCTGGCAGGAGCGGCCTCCCAAGGGGCAGAAACAGAACTCATTCATCTTTATGATCTTGCTTTTAAAGGGTGTATCAGTTGTTTTGCCTGTAAAACCAAGGGAGGTAAAAGTTATGGCAGGTGTGCGGTAAAGGATGATCTGGCACCGATTTTCGAGCAGATTGAGGAGGCCGATGCCATTATTCTAGGCTCTCCCATCTATTTTAGCAGTGTCTCCGGGGAAATGAGATCTTTTATGGAACGTTTAATGTTTCCCTATTTGTCCTATACCAACCCGCCACAATCACTTTTTCCCAAAAGGATAAAGGTTGGGTTTATTTACACCATGAATATTCCCGAGGAGAAGATGATTGAGAGCGGCTATGATCAGCTCCTTAGTCGTAATGAACAGGGACTTAGGATGTTGTTTGGTGAGGTAGAAAAACTATATAGCTTTGATACGTATCAGTTTAAGGATTATGCCAAGGTAGTATCAGACCTTTTTGATCCCGAACAGAAAGCAAAAAGACGGGAAGAAATTTTCCCCAACGATTGTCAGAAGGCCTTTGCCTTAGGCGCAAGGTTGGCAGCGACAAGTCAATAAGGTATTTGATAGGAGGTTTTTTATCATGCTGATGGTAAATCAAGACTGCATCAAGTGCGGGATATGTGCTGAAACATGTCCCGCCCGCATCATCGAGATGGGGCAGGATGGCCCAAGGTTACTTTATCCTACGGCTTGTATTAAATGTGGGCATTGCGTGGCGGTTTGTCCCCAGGAGTGCTTGGACCATGAAAAGGTACCTCTGAGTAAACAAGTGTCCCGGGAAAATTATCCTGTTTTAGATCCACAGACGGCAGCCCATTTTTTAAGGGCCCGTCGTTCTATCAGGAACTATAAAAATGAAGCAGTGCCTAAAGAGAAGATGCTGCAATTGCTGGATGTGGCTAGATTTGCACCCTCGGGTGGCAATTCCCAAGGCTTATCTTATATCGTTGTCACCGAGCAAGCATTGCTGAAGCAGTTAACCGAATTAACGGTACGCTGGATGGAAGAGCAGCTTACAACGGGGCTAGCCTGGGCAAGGTATTATGAAGGTGTTGTACAAAGTTACCGTAAAACCGGGCGGGATATAATTTTACGGGGTGCCCCGGCCCTGATCATTGCAACGGCCCCGAAGAACTTTCGCTGGGGGCATGACAACACAAGATATTCTCTGGCTTACGCAGAGTTATACGCTCCGACGCTGGGGTTAGGTTCCTGTTGGGCAGGTTATTTTGAAATATGTGCCGCCTCCGGTTATCCCGAAATCTATAAGTTGCTGGGCATTGAGGAGGACCTAACGGTGACGGGTGCGATCATGGTTGGTTGCCCTGCCTACCACTATCACCGGTTGGTTGATCGGAATCCCTTACAGGTAACCTGGAAGTAAAGATAAATTTAGAAGAATCGTCTCCTTCAGTCAAAGAGAAGGGGGGTGCAAAACTACTTTCTTGCACCCCCCTTTTTGTCAACTGGTTCCTATTTTGGCAAATCACCAAACCACTTTTGACAAATCTCTGCATACTCTCCGCTTGCTATTATCTTTTGCAAGCCGCTATTAATCTTACCCAGTAGTTCAGGGTTGTTTTGGGCTACGGCAATACCCATCTCCTCTGGGGAAATCCTTTCAGCAAGCAGCTTAACATCCTGATTGTTGGCACGAAGATAGGCGACTGCCGAGGGAAAATCGCAGATAACAGCATCTACCTGTCCATTTTTCAATTCTGTTAGGGTCTGTTCAATCGTATCAAAGGAAGAAAGTTTAGCGGAAGACTGCTGTTCTACAAACATTTGGGCATAGGTACCTGCCTGTACGGCAACGTTTTTGCCTGCCAGATCAGAGAATTTGTTAATACTGTTGTTATTGGATTTTACAGCAATGACAAGACCGAAAGTAAAGTAGGGTTGGGAAAATAAAAATCTCTTTTGCCGCTCATTGGTAACGGTAATGCCGGAAATGACTGCATCTACTTGATTCGCCATCAAAGAGGGGAAAAGTTGATCAAAGGAAACGCTTTTAAATTCCACCTCCAGGCCCGTGGTCCTGGCAATGGCCTGCATGATGTCGATATCAAACCCGGAAAATATGTTGTCAGGTTCTAAAGACTCAAAGGGTGGAAAGGTAGGATCGCAGCCAACCACAATTTTAGGTTTGCTGGAAGCGGGTGCTTCACCAATCCAGATACGTAAAGTGCTCTCCTCCCATGTTACCGGCTGGCCCAGTGATTCAGCCACAAAACGCAGGGGAACATAGGTGGTACCTTGATAGACAAAGGATGGCTGGCCCTGGGCGGGAGTTTGCTCAATGCCGTCAACAAAAAACTTTAGGGGCAGGGGCTGCACGGTGATCGGTTGTTCCGCTGCCAGAACGGTAGAACTAAGGAAGAACGTTGCCATAAACAGGCTCAAGAGAAGTAGCAATAGACGTTTCTTCAAGAAACATCACCTCCAAGATTTGTTGTTAGTAACATTATTTAGACGACAAAGGGAAGAACCCTTTAAAATTTATAGAGGTTTCTTACTCAGTGGGATATAATGGTAGGAAAAACGGGAGGGAAGAAAATTGAAAAAGCATCGAATAGCCGGGCTTGCACTGGCCCTAGGTCTTCTAATGATCTCTCCGGCAGCGGCCAGTGAAGGCATGCCAGAGGTGGTGTTGGGAGACGTGCAGGTAACCATCCAGCCGGCGGAGCACCAAGCCGAGCCGACTCAAATAACCGTTTCCTCCTCGAGGCCTGTCGTAACAGATGCCCAGCAAAGAATACTGGAAAAATATTATCAAATACTGCCGGAACTGAAAAAACTAACCCTGCAGACGGCAGGAGAATCTAGCATTGAGGGTACCTGGGACTTTCAATTTTATCAAACACCGCCCCAGGGCAGCTCACCTGTTTGGGCAGCCAATGCACAGTTAATTGTGGCTGCCAATACCGGCGAGCTTGAGATACTGCGTATCTCCCATCCCCAGTGGGCCACAGAAGAACTGCCCCCGGCGGAACTAGCCAAACAGCAGGCAGCTCAATTTATCAAGCAGCTGATGGGGGACAAGGCAGACCTGTACCGGTTGAACCCATCTTTAGGCTACGGAGGATCCAGTAGCAGTGACAGTGAGGGGAATGAACTGCATTGGAGTACAGCATCGGTAAGCTTTGATCCGGTGATTAATGGAATTCCCGTGCTGTACAATGAACTGCAGGTAGATGTGGATGCTGCCGGACGGATAACCGGTTTTTATCGGCACCAATCCGCTCTGCGAGATGTCAGCAGCTTTCCAGACCCGGCCAAAGCCATCAGCCAGCCAGTGGCAGCGGCTATCATGAATCAATTAATCCAAATGAAGCTGCGCTACGTACAGCACCAACCTTTGCAATACGCACCAGGATGGTCGAATAAACCGCGGGAGACCCGCCCGGTTCTTATGTATATACCGGAGTTTGAGAGTGCCATTGATGCCTTTACCGGCAAACCTGCATGGGGTGAGGATTATCTAAGCAGTCAAGGAGAGCGGGTGAAGCTGACCGGCGCAGGCAAGCCGTTATTTGCCCAAACCTCGGAAGAAGCGGCTAAAATATTGACGGAAGAATTTAACGTAGATATGAGTAAGCTGGAGTTTGAGCAGCTATTTGAGCGGGAGGACGTACTCCAGGGGGATAAGAAATATAAACACTATCTGTGGCGGACCGCTGGTGACGCAGAGGTTGGCATGAACCGTAAGTATGTACAACTCCACACGGTTGCGGCTACCGGTGAAATTTTGCGCTTTAGCGTGCAAGAGGATGTAACGGTGGATGAAGAAGCAAGGGTTTCTCCAGAACTGCTGCGGCAAAAGGCGGTGCAGTTGGTAGAAAATTATTTGCCAGCCGGTGCAGCGGAAATGGAGTTAGTAACCTTTAATTTTTCTGCAGTGCCTGACTGGGTGGACAAGCAGCAATTGAAAAAAGAAAAATTACCGCAACCCACTACGAGTTTTGTATTTTATCCCCTGCACCAAGGGATTCCGGTGAGTGACGGGGCTTATGCCGTTTCAGTGAATAACATAACCGGTGAGGTGACGGAGTATGCCAAAGGTGGTTTGGATACAGCTGTTACGCTGCCGGATAGCCAGGGGGTTGTTGCTGCTGAAGTTGCCAGGGCAGAGTATCTAAAAAACCATCCCCTGCAGCTGATATATCGCTGGCCTGAATGGTTTGGGCAGAGAGCGGCAAAACCCGAATTAGTGTATATGTTGAACGCCGACATAGGTTGGGGCTATATTGATGCATTCACAGGCAAAACAGTCATGATCCAGAACGGTAGCACACAGAATCCGTAAGCGCTAAAGCCAACAGTCCCAAGTAACGGTAGTGAAGCTACCTGCCTGCCATAAAACGACAGTTGTCATAGGCGGTAAGATAAGAGAAAATGCATGTAACGATGCATTTTTTCTTTTTTCTAAATAGGGAGTGGTTACAGATGCAGGAACGAGTGTTGATTGTTGAGGATGAGGCGTCTATCCGGCAATTCATTATTATTAATCTTAAACGCAATAATTTTGAGGTGGCAGAAGCCTACAGCGGTGAAGAGGCACTGGAAAAAGTAAGGTCCTTCCGGCCCCAGGTGGTTGTTTTAGACATTATGCTGCCGGGTATAGACGGCTTTACCGTTTGCCAGCGGTTGCGGGAGGAATGGCCGACGGTAGCAATTATCATGTTAACAGCCAGGGGGCAGGATATGGACAAAGTGATGGGCTTGGAGTTAGGCGCGGACGATTACCTGGTGAAACCCTTTAATCCCCTGGAATTAGTGGCGAGAATTCGTTCCATACTGAGACGAGTGCAGATTGGTCACCAGGAGGAGAAGAGCGAAATCATCCGGGCACCCTTTCGCTTAGAAATGAGGTCCCAGAGACTGTTTAAAAATGACCAACCAATTGACCTGACACCCAGGGAATTTTCGCTGTTGAAAATGTTTTTAGAAAAGAATAACCAGGCTTTAAGCCGAGATACTATTTTAGATCTTGTCTGGGGAGAAGACTATGTGGGTGACACCAAGACGGTTGATGTCCATATCAGAAGGCTTAGAGAAAAAATTGAGGACAACCCTTCCGAGCCGTACTATCTAGAGACTGTCTGGGGCTATGGCTACCGCTGGCGGGAGGGTGAATCGTTTGCAGGGCATTAGAAAAAGACTGGTTACCAGCTACTTACTGGTAATTTTCTTAACCGTATTTATTTTAGAAGCATTATTGTTGATTGGTATTAGACAGTACTATGTAGACAATGTCAAAGAAATTATGCGGCAACAGGCGGAGGTTACCGCTAACTTTTATAATTTGTATTTAGCAGGTTCTGATTTGGTCAGGGAAGCACCCTTCCTTTATGATAGTTTTTCCCAGGTAACCACGGCCCAAGTCCAGATCGTTGATCAGCAAGGTGTTTTATTAGTAGCGTCACCGGGGCTAGACCGGGGAGAGCAAGTGAACCTGCCAGACGTACAAAGGGCCTTAGCCGGTGAACCAGGGGACTGGCAGGGTGTCTTATCCCCAACCAATGAACCAATATTAGCCGTTACGCAACCGCTGAAAGCAGGGGAACAAGTGGTAGGGGCGGTTAGGTTACTAACTTCCTTAACTGGGGTCAATGAAGTTATCCAAAGAGTGGCCTTACTGCTGGTGACCATTGGCCTGGCGGTATTGCTGCTAGGAGCAGGTGTCAGTATGTATCTATCCTCCACCATTACGAGACCGGTTGAGCGCATAACCGGGGTAGCACTGCAGATGGCCAAAGGCAGGTTTAATGAACGGGCAGCCAAGGATTATGATGATGAAATTGGTAAGCTAGCGGATACTTTAAATTATATGGCCGGAGAGATCGCTAGGCAGGACCACCTAAAAAACCAATTTATTGCGTCAATCTCCCATGAACTGCGGACACCCCTGACTGCTATCAAGGGATGGGCTGTTACACTGAGGGGCAGTTTGGAAAACAAAGCGGAAATGTTGGCGGGACTGACCATCATTGAAAAGGAAAGTGACAGGTTAACTTCCCTGGTTGAAGAACTTTTGGATTTTTCCAAGCTAGCGGCCGGGAAGATAACTTTAGCCAGGGATTTGGTGAATGCAGGAGAGCTACTCAGTTCCCTAGCGAAAATGGTTACACCCAGGGCCTTGCGTCAGGGCATACATCTAGTGGTAGATATTCAGGAGGAGATACCGGCAATACAGGCGGATGCCAATCGGCTAAAACAAGTGCTGATTAACTTGTTAGATAATGCCTTTAAATTTACCCCAACCGGAGGAAGTATCAGCATCACTGCGTTGTCAAACAATCAGGCCTTGATTATCAGGGTTAGCGACACCGGGGCGGGGATAGCCGCCAATCACTTACCCAGAGTCAAAGAGAGATTTTATAAGGCCAGTGCTCACTCCGGCAGTGGGTTGGGTTTAGCCATTTGTGATGAGATCATTAAACTGCACGGTGGTGAACTTACACTTGCCAGTGAAGGGGGACAGGGTACCAGAGCAGAAGTGATGCTTCCCCTGTAACCTTTCTGTAACTATTTTTAACCCTTTGCTAACCCTTTTTGTCCGCTGTTATTTTATACTAAGGGTAGTTCCGGAACCAACACACTGTTGCACGAGGAGACTACGATGAAAATAAAATTAGGTCTGACAGCTATTGTTTTAGCGGGTGCCCTGATCTGGTCTGGCTGTTCCATGCTCCCATCCCCCGGGGAAGTTATTCAACCACCCAAGCAGGCCGGTGCCCAGGAAGAGAAAGATTTGGAATTAAATAATTATGTACAAAAACTATTACCCGCAGGAGCTAAGTTAGCGGTGCCAGCCTATCCCGCGGGGGCAAAAGCGATCCAAAAGGCAGATGTAGACGGTGATGGTAAAGAGGAAGTTGTGGTAACCTACAGCATTGGCTCTAATCCTGCTCAGTTAAAGGTGTCCGTTTTTAAAGAAGATAAAGAGGTCTGGACCTATGATGGGCAAGGTTATGGCCTGGACTGCTTTAGTATCACTGACCTGACCGGAGATAAAAAGCCGGAGCTTTTGTTGGGTTGGACAGTAGGTGCTTCAGCGGGCAACGGGCTGGATATCTTTACCTGGGATCATAATACTCTGAAGAGAGTAACAGGCATTGGTTATCATAAGCTAGAAATAGAAGATATGCCCGGTCCTAACGGGACGGATGGAAAAGCGGAAATTGCCCTCTGGCAGAAGGATACAGGACAGGCATATGTTATTGAAGTACTGCGTTGGCAGGATAACGACCTGGCCCTTGCCGAGGACGTTTATCCCTACTACTTTAAAAGGGTGGTAGAGTATTACGGCCACAGAGTTAAGGAAATGCCCGATGCTGCTTTTTACTGGTACTACCTAGCTGATGCCCAGGTAAAAAGCAACCTACCAGCAGAGGCCATGAAGTCCATTGAGACTGGAGTAGCCCTCAAGCTCGATTACCCGAAGGATTATCAATGGCATATTGTTAAAGGAGCAGCCTTCAATAAGCTGGGTAAATATCAAGAGGCCATCACAGAATTACAAAAGGGCATTACCAGCTTGGAGGCAAGCAATATTGCTTTCGAAAGGACCCATCTGAGCCAAGCTTACCTGGAAATGGCTCGTAGTTATCAAGGGATGAAGGACTATGATAAAAGTGAAAAGGCCGCTGAGAAAGCCAAAGAAATTACCCAAAGTACTTTAGTAAAAGACACAGCTCAACCACAATTGAGAAGTTTACCTGGCAATTAATGGTTGGCATAGCTTCCGACAGATATGTAATGGTGTAGGGAAGAATGACTTTAGCAATCTTGCGGAGTTATTCTTCCCTTTTTATTGACAAAAGGCAGCCGACACATTATAGTATTCGTAATTAGGAACACTAATATTTTTAAAAATCTAAGCCCCCAGAAAATAGTGTGGTGATAGCATGGATATCAACGAATTACTTGTGCATTTCAATCTAACCAGGCAGGAAGCCACTATCTATACAACACTGTATGCAGAAGGCGAACTGACTGGTTATGAGGTGGCGAAACTAACGGGTATCTCCCGTTCTAATACATACACCTCCCTGGCGGGGCTGGTGGAAAAAGGGGCAGCCTATGTAATTGAAGGAACAGCTACCCGCTACACGCCGGTTCGGATAGAAGATTTTTGTGATAACAAAATTCGGCAACTGCAGCAGATCAAACAGGACTTACTCAAAGGGATGCCCAGTAAAAGAGAAGAGACGGATGGATACATTACCATCAAAGGTGAGAAACATATTTTAGAAAAGATGAGAAATATGGTCGCTCGGGCTAAGGAGCGAGTGTATCTTTCTGTAGCTAGGCCAACCCTTTCCTTTATTCTGGCGGAATTAAAGGATGGACTGGCGAGAGGTTTAAAAATTGTCATCATTACCAATCACCCCTTTGAACTGGCTGGAGCCATCGTCTATCATGCCGAAAAGCCACCGCATCAAATCAGATTGATCGTAGATTCCAGCAATGTTTTAACGGGAGATATAGCGGACGGTGATTTTTCAACCTGTCTGTATTCGAAAAAGAAAAACCTGGTGGAACTAATCAAAGAGTCAATAAAAAATGAGATAACGTTGATAGATTTAACGAAAGGACAGGGATCATGAAAAAGACATTTGTAAATTTAGCACAGCTACAGGAGATCACCCAACAATATCCTACACCATTTCATTTATACGATGAAAAGGGGATTCGAGAAAATGCACGCAGATTGCAGCGGGCATTTCAATGGAATAAAGGCTTTAAGGAGTATTTTGCGGTCAAGGCTACGCCGAACCCTGCCATCCTGAATATCTTAAAGGAAGAGGGTTGTGGTGCGGATTGTTCATCCTTTACAGAATTAATGTTGGCCCAGGCCGTAGGCTTTACAGGGGATGAAATAATGTTTTCCTCAAATGTAACCCCCGTGGAGGATTTTGCTTACGCCAACAAGCTTAATGCCATGATTAACTTTGATGACATAACGCATATTGATTTCTTTAATCAGATCGCCGATATGCCGGAAACCATTAGCCTGCGTTATAATCCAGGCGGCGAATTTAAAATCAGTAATGCCATTATGGACAACCCTGGTGAGGCCAAATATGGGTTAACTCGTGAACAGTTAACAGAGGGCATTAAGAAACTGCAGAATTTGGGAGTTAAGCACTTTGGTTTGCATGCATTTCTGGCCAGCAATACCACAACCAATGAATATTACCCGGAACTGGCCAAGATTCTATTTAAAACCGCGGTAGAACTTAAGCAAGAAACCGGTGCCCATATTTCCTTTATCAATCTATCGGGCGGGGTGGGTATACCCTATCGTCCCGAGCAGGAACCGGCGGATATCATGGCCATCGGCGAGGGAGTTAGGCAGGCTTATCAAGAAGTGCTGACACCGGCAGGGATGGATGACGTGGCCATCTACACCGAGCTAGGCAGATTTATGCTAGGCCCCTACGGTTGTCTGGTAACAACTGCCTTGCATGAGAAACACATACACAAGGACTATATTGGCCTGGATGCCTGTGCCGCCAACCTGATGCGGCCGGCTATGTATGGTGCCTATCATTATATCACCGTGATGGGCAAGGAAAATCTCCCTTGTGATCATAAATATGATATTACAGGCGGTCTCTGCGAAAACAATGATAAATTTGCTGTCGATCGCATGTTACCGAAAATTGATCTTGGGGATTTGCTGGTCATACATGACACCGGGGCCCACGGTTTTGCCATGGGTTACAATTATAATGGCAAGCTGCGTTCGGCAGAGGTTTTACTGAAAGAAGACGGCAGCACCGAACTGATCCGCCGGGCGGAAACACCTGCGGATTATTTTGCTACCCTGAATTGTACCGAATACTTCAAAAAATCATTGTTTTAGGGGTATAAATATCGTAAAGTGAAGTTAGACAGGCCTTATTCCTAAAAGAGGAATTCAGGCCTGTCTTCAACTATCTGGTAAAAGGAGGAGATACCTTGTTTAAGGAACTCCGTCGTAAGAAAAAGCTGATGTCCCAGGAGGATACCAGTAAAATTATCAAAGAGGCAGAATATGGAACCCTGGCCAGCGTTGGTGAGGATGGATATCCCTATGCTGTACCGTTAAACTACGCTTTTGAAAACGGCACGATTTATTTCCATTCTGCTCCTGAGGGCCATAAAATCGAAAACATCAAGCATAACCATAAAGTTAGCTTTTCGGTGGTAACCTATCATCAAGTGTTACCCGAGAAGTTTGATACTGAATATGATAGTGTGATCGTTTTCGGCAAGGCATTTGAAATTATAGACGAGCAGGAAAAGAAACAGGCGCTTACATTGCTAATAGAAAGATATTCCGGTGATTATCTTGAGCAGGGTGCTAGGTACATAGATAGGGCGGTAAAGGGAGTTGGGGTTTTTAAAATAGAAATTGAGCATATGGTGGGGAAACGTGGACGGTAACTTGCTATAGTTATGCTTGTTTCTTCTTTATTTAAAGTGTATACTTGAAAAAAATAATATTTTGTCCGGGAGCTTGTGGAAGCAAGCTGAGAGTACGACTAGGCCGTCGTAGACCGGTTGAACCTGTTGGATAATGCCAGCGTAGGGAGTGGAGAGATAAGAACGGCACTTTGCTTACGCAGGGTGCCTTTTATTTTTTTGAAAGGATTGGACGAGTATGCAACAGCAAGAAATAATCAATGCTATCCTGGCGTTTATCTCAGACCAGGAAGGGTCCGCAGAGGTTTTTGACCAGCTGGCCTTACAAATATTTTCTTACCAATATAAAAATAATCTCCCTTACCAAAGCCTGTGCCTGCAAAAGGGCAAAACGCCGCGAACAGTTAAAAAATGGCAGGACATCCCTGCGGTAACCATTAACGCCTTTAAAGAAGTAACCTTAAGTTGTGGTGATCCCCGGCAGGCGGCAAGGGTTTTTATGACCAGTGGAACAACCCAGGGGGTTCAAGGGAAACACTACCACCCCAGTCTGGCGGTCTACGATCAATCCATGATCCATAATTTTAAACGGCACTTTATGAAGGATACCGAGAAGATTCGTATGGGAATTCTTTTTCCTACGGCAGCAGAGATGCCGAATTCTTCATTGGCTCATTACTTAGCCCTGGCTGTTCAGGAATTTGGTACTCAGGAGAGCCATTACCTGGTTGATAGCCAGGGAGCCAATATAGATCGGTTCATGATGGAACTGGCACAGGCTGAGCATACCGGAGAACCCTATGGGTTATTGGGAGCATCCTTTAGCTTTGTGCATCTGTTAGATGAATTGGCAAGAAGGGGCAAACAGTTTTCCTTACCCAAGGGGAGCAGAATTCTGGATACCGGTGGTTTTAAGAACCGCTCCCGGGAAATTGCCCTAGAGGAATTTTATCACCGACTCGAGTTTTTTCTGGGAGTGCCCAGAACAGCCTGTATTAATATGTATGGTATGACTGAGCTGAGCACCCAGTTTTACGATGAAGGTAATGACATACTACCCTCCGTTAAGTCCGGGCCCCATTGGAGCCGTACCCGGGTGGTCAATCCTTTAACCGGGGCGGAGGTTCCCCAGGGGGAGCGGGGCGTTTTGGTACATTGTGATCTGGCCAATTTTAATTCCGTTACCACTATTCTCACGGAAGATTTGGGTGTGAAAGTTGCTGGCGGCTTCTTGTTATTGGGGAGAGCGCAAGGTGCCGCAGCCAAGGGCTGTTCCCTCGCTGTTGAGGAATTTATTGAGAGTGGAAGAGGTCGAGTTAAATGAAAGAAAGGGCTGGCTATCTCCCCGGTATCAGCGAAGACGAAGTGGCCTGGCAGACAGTAACCTTTACCAGAAATGAAGAAGTATTGGAAGTGGCGGTACCGGTTCTGGCTCAGGAGCAAATGCAACAGTTGGCGGAACAAATCAAAAACAATAGCCGGCAAGTGCTAAAAACCCTGGCCATAGGCGAGATTGTAGAAATTCTGGACAAGGCTGTGGCAGTCTTCCTGGATCGGCATTCCCCCTATCGCCGGAAAGCAGAACAGCTTTTACCGATTGTAACCGGCTATGACCCGGAAGTGATCCGTCACGGGTTGACATCTTTTTTAAAAACCTTTAGAAAACCCCAATTACTGCGGTTTTTGGCAGAGGATTTGGGAAATATCTCTCTTTTGGATGACTTTCAACCCAGAGCGAAAGGCGGCTTTGCCAAGGCCTTTGGCCCAGACCTAATTGTTCATGTCTGGGCGGGTAATGTTCCGGCCTTGCCGCTCTGGAGCTTGCTGGCCGGGATGCTGGTCAAGTCCGGCAATATCGGCAAGGTTGCCAGTGCCGAGCCCTTATTTGCCGGTTGGTTTGCTAACGTGCTGGCGGAGGTGGAACCCCGTCTGGCCGGTTGCTTAGCTATTGTTTGGTGGAAAGGTGGCGACGAGGAGCAGGAACGAAGCCTGTTGGGGCAGGGAGATGTGGTGGTGGGTTATGGCAGTAATACCTCCTTGGCATCCCTGCGCAGCAGAATTCCTGTAACAACACGCTTTTTACCCTATGGTCATAAAATGAGTTTCGGTTTGGTCACCAAGGACAGTCTAGATGCACGCAAAGCTTGGCAAACGGCCCATGCTGCGGCCTTGGATGTGATTCGCTATGATCAACAGGGTTGCTATTCCCCACATTTTTTCTATGTGCAGCGAGGCGGGGCTGTTTCACCGGGGGAATTTGCTAAATACCTAGCCCATGAAATGGAGTGCTTTGCCCGCAGGTACCCGCGCCGGGCCCTTTCCCTGGAAGAAATGGCAGCCCAGGCAGCTTGGCGGCAGCAGGAAGAACTTACTCTTTTCAGCACACCAACCAAGGAAATCTTAGGAGATGACGCCCGAGCGTGGACGGTTGTTTATGAAGAAGGTGCACAGATTACCCCCAGTTGCCTAAATCGGACCGTCAAGGTCCTGGCAGTGGATCAATGGGAAGAAATATTGCCCCAGCTCATCCCCTACCGCCCCTTGCTGCAAACCGTGGGTGTGGCCTCTGCCCCCCGGGAGCTTTGGCAAATTGCTGAATTACTCGGCAGAGCCGGCGTGACACGGATTACCTCTCTGGGGAAAATGACCTCCCCGGAAGCAGGCTGGCATCATGATGGGCGCTTTAACTTGTTAGATCTGATTAACATGGTGGATATTGAGTCTGCGGCGGAAGAGTATGCCGAAAGATTGGCTCCTTATGTTGATTAAAGGTGGTGAATGTTTGAGTTTCTTACAGCTGGACTGTATTACCTACAGTTACCCCGGCGAAGAGGCCATTATTAAAGAGATTAGCTGGCAAATTGCCAGAGGAGAATTTCATTGTCTACTAGGGAAAAGTGGCTGTGGCAAGACCACTTTACTCAAGTTGGCTGCCGGTCTTCTGCCAGCGGCTCAAGGAAAGGTCTATTTGCAGGGGGAGGCAGTAGTCAAGCCCTCACCCCAGGCGGGTTTTGTTTTCCAAGCACCCACCCTGTTGGAGTGGAAAACCGTTCTGGACAACGTGCTTTTGCCAATTTCTCTCAAGAGAACCCCCACCTCAGAGGATTATCGCCGGGCAGAGGATTTATTGGGGCTAATGGGTTTGCCGGCCCACCTACGGCACTACCCCACAGAGTTATCCGGTGGTCAGCAAAGTCGGGTGGCCATTGCCAGGGCACTTATTGAAAAACCCGCCATGCTATTTTTAGATGAACCCTTTGCCGCCTTGGATGCTATTACCAGGGAAGAGCTTCAGGACGACTTGTTAAAGCTTTGTCAGTTGCAAGGGATCACCGTTCTTTTTATTACCCATGATATTGCTGAAGCACTTTATTTAGCGGATCAGGTAGCGGTTATGGTGGAGGGGCAAATCACCTTTATGGCCAGGGTAGACCTTGCCAAACCACGTCATTACACCATGCGGTATGGTACCTATTTGAATGAGCTTGGCCGGGAAGTGCGGCAGGCCATCAGCGGAGGTGCATCATGAAACGGCTGGCAGGATACCCGCTGATCGTACTGCTATTGTTACTGCTAACCTGGGAATATTTTGCAGCCACCATGTCTGAATTGGTGCTGCCGGCACCCTCGGTTGTTGCCCTCACCCTATGGGAAGGATTGCTCAGTGGTTACTTCGTACCGCATATCCTTCGTACGAGTACGGAGGTTTTCTTGGGATTGGTGTTGGGATGTAGCCTGGGTTTTGTTTTTGGTATCTTGATGGGCGAAGTGGAATTTTTCAGAAGGCTTTTCTTACCGTATCTAATTGCCAGTCAAGCTGTTCCTAAACTGGCCCTCGCCCCTCTTTTTATTCTGTGGTTTGGCTTTGGCATGACCTCCAAAGTGGTCATCACAGCCTTAATCTGTTTTTTCCCTTTATTGGAAAATACAATTACAGCTGTCCAGTATACCGACCCTCAGAAGCTAGAGTTATTTCGTGTCTTAGGGGCCAGCCGCTGGCAAACCTTGTTTCGTTTAAAAATACCGGGCGGGCTGCCCAGTATTATGGCAGGATTTCGTGTAGCGGTGATCTTGGCTGTTGTTGGCGCGGTTGTTGGGGAATTTATTGGGGGCAGTGAGGGATTAGGGGCGTTGATTATTGCTTCCCAGGGGATGATGGACACGCCGTTAATGTTTGCTGTCTTGATCTTGCTAACCATCTTAGGTATGTTACTTTATCAAGGAGTTACGTTAGTTGAAAAATGCATCTTACAACCATATATGAGGGGGAAACGTCAATGAAACGAAAGAGCTTAGGAATAGCCTTGTTACTGGCTATGGTGGTATTCTTAGCAGCCTGTGGCATAAAGGAACAGCCGGAAAAAACAACTGCTAATGTCCCAAAAGAACTACAAAGTGTTCGGGTGGCCAGTTGGAGTCAACCCATTACCGAGCAAACCAATTTATTGGTTGATCAGGAAAAAGGGTTTTTTAAAGAAAAGGGATTACAGGTAACCTTTGTGCCTGGGGCGGGTGGTGGCGATGCCATCAAAAATATCCTGACCGGTCAAGCTGATATCGCGTTCACCGATCCCGGTTCCTTATACTTTGCCCTGGATAAAGGAGAAAAGTTACGGGTTATCTATAATATTTATCCCCAGAACGTCTTTAACGTAGTTTCTTTAAAGGAAAACAAGATTACCCGGCCCGAAGACCTGAAAGGGAAAAAGATTGGGGTCTATAGCTTAGCCAGCGGCACGCGCCAAAACTTATTAGTACTTTTAAATCAGGTGGGTCTGTCCGAGCAAGATGTTACCATTGTAGAAACCGGTCTTTTAAATTTTGCCCCGCTAATGCAAGGACAGGTGGATGCCACAGCAGCCACCGACACCGGGCTTTTGATCGGTAAACAAAAGGGGCTCGGCGAGGTTGATGTGATGGAAGTAAAGGACTACTTAAATGTCCCCAGTGATATATTTGTGGTAACAGAAAAAACCTATCAGGAAAAGCAAGAGCTAATCAGAGAATTTCTGGCGGGATATCGCAATAGCAGTCAATGGATGCTGGAAAACCCAGAAGAGGCAGCGGCCTTGGCTGTGAAATATGCCATTGATGGTAAGGAGGCAAAGCGCAACATCGAGATCATCAAGTTAAGAAATGCAGCCAGTGTGTCTCCTGACACCGAGAAGAAGGGTTTAGGAGCTCTTGATGTGTCGATCTTGCAACAAGGGGCGGATACTTATAAAAATCTGGGCCTCATCAGTAACTCATTAGATATGAGCCAAGTAGTCAGTCAGGATCTGAGTCCTACCAAGTAAGGGAGGCCTAGTAATGGTAAAATTTCAAGGGAAGGTCGTTTTGGTGACAGGCGCTAGCCGTGGTATTGGCGCTGCCATTGCCCGGGCCTTTGCCGCAGAGGGAGCCTTTGTAATTATTAATTATCTGCAAAACGAACTAGCCGCGGCAAGAACCGTCGCAGCCTGCCAAGAGCTAGGTGGAGATGCCTGGGCCATCAAGGGGGATGTGATGTCAGAGGGCGCTGTTACTGAGATGATCCAACAGGTTTTGGTAGAAGTAGGTAAGATTGATGTCCTAGTCAATAACGCCTTTAAACCCTATGAATTCGATCCTGACAAGAGAAAGCTGGCCTGGCAACTTACTTGGCAGGATTTTCAGGCGCAAATGGATGGTGCCCTGCGTTCTACCCATGGTCTCTGCCAAGCGGTGCTACCCCAGATGAAAAAACGAAGCCAGGGAAGCATTATCAACATCGTGAGCAATCTCGTGGCCAGACCTATTATCCCCTATCATGACTACACCACTGCCAAATCGGCCGTTATTGGCTATAGCCGCAACTTAGCAGCAGAACTAGGACCCTTCGGCATTCGAGTAAATTGCGTGGCTCCGGGGTTGGTCTATCCCACGGAGTCCAGCCGCCATACCAAGGAAGAAGTGAAAGAAATGATTATTGCGCAAACGCCCCTACGGAAAATTGCTTCTCCGGAAGATGTGGCCGGACCGGTACTCTTTTTAGCGTCGGAGTGGAGTGGTTTTATGACAGGCCAAACCCTCTATGTAGACGGTGGCTTTATTATGAAATAGCCCTACAGAAAAGAGCAGACCAAGTATCCGTTGGTCTGCTCCCTCGTTATTTGCGTAAACCCTATCCTACTTACGCTTATTCTTTTCTTTCATAAAGTTTCTTGCTTGCTTGATGCCGCCCAGGCCACTAAACATTCTGTTGAGCTTTTCCTGCTCAATCTGACGAGAGTTCAGCCCTTGATAGTTCATCTCGACTTGCAGTTTTTTAAAGCTCTCCAGACGTGCGGCAGAGAGGAGTCCTTTGGTAATAGCCTCCCTTACGGCACAGCCCGGTTCTTTTTGGTGGGTGCAGTCGCTAAAGCGACAGCGTTGCGCCAGTTCCTCTATGTCGGCAAAGGACTTAGCAAGGTCAGCACTTTCTAGTTGCAACTCACGCATACCCGGGGTGTCTATGACCACACCACCCTTGGGTAGAACTATCAATTGCCGGCGGGTTGTGGCATGCCGTCCCTTGTCAGCCCCATCAATTTCCCGGGTAGCCAGGAAATCCTGATCCAACAGGCGGTTGATCAAGGTGGATTTGCCAACTCCTGAAGAACCAATAAAGGCGATGGTTTTACCATGGCCAATGTAGTTGCTTACTGCGGTATAGCCGTCATCCTTCATACTTGTGGTCACTAGGACATCCACACCGAGAGCAATGGAAGACACTTCGGCAAGCTTAGCGTCTATATCGGTACAGAGGTCTGCTTTTGTGAGTACCACCACAGGGGTGGCCATACTGTCCCAGGCGATGGACAAATATCTTTCCAGCCGCCGTAGATTAAAGTTATTATTGAGCGACATGCAGATAAAAGCCGTATCAATGTTGGCTGCCACAATCTGGCATTCCTGGGACGTACCTGCGGCCTTGCGCTGGAAAATGCTTTTACGGCGCAGGATGTGATGAATGATAGCATGGCCACTGCTGTCCTCTAGACGGTCCACCATGACCCAGTCGCCCACGGCGGGATAATCCGCGTTATCCTTGGCCAGAAAAGCCAACTTGCCTGAGACCTCTGCCGTTATCTCGCCATTTTCTGTAATTACCTTATATAAATCTCGATGTTGTATTGATACCCTGCCGAGGTAGAATC
>NZ_FRAR01000046.1 GCF_900142375.1 Desulforamulus aeronauticus DSM 10349
TATACGACGAGTTTACAAAGTAGCTGTTCAGTTTTGAAGGAACGCAAGAGGTTTGGAAGTATATTAAAAAAGCATAAGATTTCTGGTGGCGATACCGGAGGGGGTACACCTGTTCCCATCCCGAACACAGCAGTTAAGCCCTTCAGGGCCGATGGTACTTGGGACGCAAGTCCCTGGGAGAGTAGGTCGTCGCCAGAGTAATTTTAAAAAGGCTCACAGTTAAGCATAACTGCTGAGCTTTTTATTTTGCCTAAAAACGTAGGGGCGACCTTTGGTCATCCCTACAAATAATTAAACATTAAATCGGAAGTGCATGATATCTTCATCCTGCACGACGTATTCTTTACCCTCTAAACGAACTTTGCCTCTCTCTTTGGCTTGTAACCATAGCATGGAAGAAAAGCGCTATCGGCTCTTGGCTTGGTTGGTTTAACTTACTCTATATGTATTGGCTTATGTGAATATAACAGGTTTTGAGAGGGAACAAGAGGGGCCAATGGCCAATAAGTCGAAAGCCGATGGATTTATAGTTCACTGTTGAGCTTTCTCTAAAATTACTCTGGCGACGAGCCAGACCATTTAAGGAAAATACCCAAAGAAAAACTGGTGAACGATGGCGATGATCCGACCAATCCCAAAAGATTGCTTTATATAAAAGAAGAATATAGTAAAGTACCCACAAGACATTTTTAGTGAACCAGGAAAAATAGACATTGAAAGAAAAAGCCTCCAGTCGTAGGATAGAAACTACAATTGGAGGTTTTAGCGTGTCAGGAAAAAAGGGATGCCACGATACAGCGAGGAAACAAAGGAAACCGTGATTAGGGCATATAGACAGGGAGTTAGCATTAGGTCTCTGAGTAAAACTTATGGAATTAGCAGATATGCGATTCAAAGCTGGTGTGGATTGCGCAAAGAGGTGGAACTTCGTCATGCAGCTCCTCTGCCGAAAGGTCGTCCTAAAACGAAGCCGGAAACGCAGGAGCAAATCATAAAGCGCTTAACCATGAAAAATGAATTACTGCGAAATTTTCTCTCAGCCGTTGGAAGGAAGTGAAGCCATGTGTAAAATACCGTATCATAGAAAAATGTTCCTGCCGATATTCTGTTGAAGCTATGTGTAAATTTTTCGAGGTATCCCTCAGCGGATATTACCGCTATAAGAAGCACAAGAACGTGCCAGATCGAGACCAGCCCCTTGCAGAAATGATTGGGCAATGCCAATACAGCCGTGGCAAAATTCATAGCTACCGCTACATTCAGCTGTCGGTCATACGTGATCTGTTTGATAACAGTATCGTTGCCTACAGAACCAGCCACCAGCAGACCGTGGCGTTGGTTCTGGACACTGTACGTTCCGCTGTAGAAAAAGAAACGGTCGCCGGGGAGTTGCACCTCCACAGCGACCAAGGGTTTCAATATACCTCACAAGCATATTTTGACCTGACCCAAAGATACGGCATTACGCCGTCCATGTCAAGGCGTGGAAATCCTTATGACAACGCTTTAGCTGAGAATTTCTTTTCGTTCCTTAAAACAGAATGCATTTGCTGTCAGAAAGTGCAGACTCTTGAGCAGGCACAATTATTGATTGATAATTATATCCATTTTTATAACTTTGAGCGTTTTCAGTTAAAATACCGCCTGACCCCGTTTGAAAAACGGAGCCAGGCGGTATAAATCAAAAATATTCTACGATTTGCTTTTCTTTTCCGTGTCTATTTACTCTGGTTCGGTTCACATTACACTGTCTGTGGATGCTTTGTTACATAGTAGATGTCAGCGTCAACATACCTTCAGATTCTAAATTACTCGCCAAGAACTTCTGCGATCTTTTCTTCGACTTGTTCATCCTCAACGTTACCCGCAATTTTTCCTTGAAGTTCACCTTCATTGAAAAAAACGATTGACGGAACTCCTCTTAAGGAAAATCTTTGGGATAGGTTCTTATCTTCTTCGACATCAACACGATAGAAGCCAAATTTACCCTCATATTTAGGTTGCAATTCTTCTAACATCGGAACGACTTCTTTACAAACGTGGCAATTTTTTCTTGAGAAAACTACCAAACAGGGATCGCCATTATCATAGATGATTTCTTCAAAAAGGGTTGCATTCAATTGTTGCAAAGGCATATTCTACACTCCTTAGATTAATAGTTTTTGTTTCATTAAAAAGCAGCTATCAGAGTGCTGCTTTTCTGATAGCTGCGCATTTAACAATTTATCAAATATCTTCTGAGAAAATCTGATAAATTGGAGCTCCTTCACATTGCGCAGGGTAACGCAAGCCTAGCAATACTGAGACTGAAGGGGCAACATCAACTTGTCTGATAATACGATCTGTTGTAAACCCAGACTTAATACCAGGACCTGCCGCTACAAAAATTGGCGAAACTGATGTATCAAAATATCCCTCTGAAGTTGAAATACTATCGCCATGCAGTCTGTTATGACCTTCCTCAATGGAGAAGAATATATCACCACATTCTGGCCCATGAGTACCAATTAACACGGCATCTTTGTTTCTGAGACAGATACCGACAACACGCTTACCGGTTCTCTCATCTCTGTAATTGTACAAATCGTTGATGATTTGTTCTTCTAACTCATATTTATCTTTCGGGTCCACAATACCATGCTTGTCACGGCCCTTGAGATTGATATAAATATAGTTACTGCGGATCTGAACGGCCCTTGTCTTCTCCCAATCAACTTCTCTTAGGGAATTGCCGTTTTCATCTTTCTTTAGCACGGTATAGCCCAATTCTTCCATTACCTTTGTATTGAGGCCACCATATTCACCTAAAATAGGAGGTACACTTTCCCCTACGATCAGTCCGTGGTCACTTACAAGTAGTACAGTCCAACCTTCATCTAATAAATCCATAAATTCGCCGATATATTCATCTGTTTGCACATAGAACTTTTCAATGAATTCTTGATAGGTCTTTTCATCAGTATGATCCCACTCAGGCAGTGTCTTACCAAGGTGCCATAACTGGTGACCTGCACAATCAATATTGTGTAAATGGGAGAATACCACTTCATAACCCTTTTCTTTGATGGCATAATTCATGCAGTCAGCTTGCCATTTGTTGTAAAGTCTCCAAGAGGGTTCAAAGATTTCACGTACTAATTCGTCATCTTCTCCGCCAATTAAGCTAACCGGTGGAACTTGGCCAACGTTTTCAACGATTTCTTGATAGAGGGATTTTGGATGCCATAATTGGTCACTAGAAATATCAAGAGCGTTGCTAATCCACACTCTAACGCTATTGCCTGCTGGATCAAGTTCTAAAATCTTCATTGCACGGCAGGCTGGTTTTGTTACTTCTTTTTTAGTAACATCATCAATGATACCTGACACCATTACATTTTTTTCCAATATAACAATCGGTTCTGCTGCTTTCTTATTCTTATAAATGGCTACGCGATCATATTCGCCAGCTTCATTTTTAAGAATCAAGGCGGGGCGTCTCATTACACCGCCAGAGGTTAGGATAGTAAATTCTTTGGCTCCTTCTGGAGCATTTGCCCAACCTGTAGCATCTTTCAGCGGAGAGTTAATAATATCATAAGCTACCTTGCTGCCAATAACAACTTCGGTATCTTCATCATCCATCACGTAGGTACGAATTTCGCCGCCTTCGCGTGCTTTATCGCCCCACCAAAGTTCCATCATTTCATCATCAACATCACCATCTAGAGTGTCTTCCAAATCGGTAATGATGCAACCAACACCAGCCGGTTTATCCACTCTTGGTGCGTAACGTACTTCTTTAATGTCTGGTGAAGCAACAATAATTTTTTCCCAATCAAGCTGTGCAACACCCATATTAACAGAACCTGGTTGAGTACCATCTACAACACTCAGATTTTCACTATGAGAGGTTGGGGGCCAGGAACTCCCAGGCCAATGCCAAACTAGTGTTTTTAACCCAGATTCAGATGTAATATTCCAGACTTGCTCTGCGGTGCAATTACGAGAATCCATATTGTAAACAACTGCATCCAGACTTTCTGGGGATTGTCTCCAATAACAAGTAATACCATGGGTTCCTGGATAAGCACCTGTAGCAAGTGTTGTCCAACAAGGAGGTGTAATTGTAGGAATTGCTCCGAGTAGTTTTAAGTCTTCTCTAGCAGCTCCGCGGTCAATTAGTTTTTGTAAGTTGGGCATTTTTCCTTCGCCTAAGTATTTACGACTAATTCTTGGATCCATGCCATCGACGCCTAGTACCAATAATTTATTGGTAAGAGCTTTCCTCTTCATAAATATTATCTCCTTTCTTTTACTATCTATTATTTGTTTATTTGTTGCCATAAAGCCTTTACCGTAATGCCTAGTAACTTTACCCTAGATCATTCAAAGATTCCCTTGATTTCGGATTAAGTTCTTTCCTTCACTAACTACCTTAATTATAAAAATTATGTCACCTTCTGTACAATACTCGCTAATTATACCCGGTATAAGTAGTGCGTATATTGTTGTTTAACGTTTATACTGCGTTTTTTCAGAGGATATTGCCAATTGCCACAATATCTTATGGTTACTTTACTACGTCAAAGAACGTGAAAACTGGATGGAGGATATTCGTGAGGTTGGAAGGTTTCCTTTTTAATGCATTTTTAAGAGTTAGAATACCGACATGTGGCTAACTATATGGCTACTTGAGACGCAAGCCCAGGGAGAGTAGGTCGTCGCCAGACTAATTTTAGAGAAGGTCAGCGGTCATCAGTTTCTGGCCTTTTCCTTTTATAAGGTTGCTTGACGAATTATTAAATATTCGCCTGTAAATAAATTGGATGATAATGAGACACTGTCTATTTTATGTCTTATAACTCAGACAATCTAGGTTGACATATTAGACAAAATAGATGAAAATTATACTTATGTTAAAAATTCAGATTGTACAAATGTCAAAAAATTGTACGATTAGTTATCAACAAAACAAAAGGGGATTAATTTATGCAGTTAACTAGGAAAGAAGTGTTTTATACTGGATTAGCCTTGTTGGCTATGTTTTTTGGTGCAGGAAACCTGATTTTTCCTCCGGTTTTGGGCCAACAGGCAGGCGAACATTTGTGGATTGCCATGTTCGGTTTTATAGTTACCGGTGTAGGATTACCACTAATGGGTGTTACAGCAGTGGCCAAAGCGGGGGGAGATCTAGAATATTTAGCCAATAGAGTTCACCCACTTTTTAGTAAAGTGATTACCACGATAGTCGTTTTATGTATTGGGCCTCTTTTAGCTATTCCTCGTACTGCCGCCACTACTTATGAGGTGGCTGTGGTTCCATTTCTCGGGAAGGCATCGGGTCTAAGCTTAGCCGTTACTTCGGTTGTGTTCTTTACGGTTGTTTTACTTTTTGTTTTACGTGGTTCAAAATTAATAGATGACGTAGGTAAAATACTTACGCCACTTTTAATATTGTTTTTAACAATCGTAATTATTAAAGGTGTGTTTTATCCCCAAGGAAGTATAGGGGCAGCCCAATTTGAGTTGCCTTTTTCAAAGGGTTTTTTAGAAGGCTATAATACTATGGATGCTCTGGCATCAGTAATCTTCGGCATGGTTATTGTAAATGCATTACAAGATAAAGGTGTAAAAGATAAACAGGTAATTGCCAAGGTTACTATTACGGCAGGTATTATTGCCGCTGTTGGATTATCAGTTATTTATTTGGGACTGGCCTATATTGGTGCTACCACTGGTAATTCATTTACCGGAGACAATCCTGGTCAAATGCTATCATTCCTCACCACTGCTTTGTTAGGTTCTTTGGGTAAGGTTGTTATTGCCATTGCTATGACATTAGCATGTTTAACTACTGCCATTGGTTTAGTGGCCTGCTGTGGAAGCTTTTTTAGTAGATTAAGCAATAACAGAATTAGTTATAATACGATTTGTTGCATGACAGTCATTTTAAGTACATTATTAGCCAATATGGGTCTTGCTAAAATATTGGAGGTATCGGTTCCTCTTTTGGTAACTGTTTATCCGATTATCATTGTGTTAGTAATTCTTGCTCTTTGTCATAACTTGTTTAGGGGCAATAGAATGGTCTATGTTACATCAATTATCGGTGCTTCACTGGTAGTATTAGCTGGACTGGTTGAAATGATAGCAGCAAAATTTGGTGTTAACTTGCATATCCAAAATGTATTAGCAATCATGCCTTGGCAAGAACATGGATTGGGTTGGGTAACGCCAACTTTGTTTATGGCAGTTTTTGGACTATTTCTTGCTCCTAAAACAAAGCAGCAAAATTAGGAAATTGATAAGAAAAGGGGGGATTAATCCCTCCTTTTTAACTTACCAGCGTAGTGTTTTATCCTAGGAACCCATTGCAATAAGCAAAAGAACATGGTATGATAGAAAACGTCGCTGGTGTTGTGACAACTATGAAAAGACAAGTTACCAAAAATTTCACTTGCAAGAAAGTGAGAGACGTGGTAAGATAAAATTCCGGTCGCGAGATCGGACAAAGCAAAATGGTCTTTGAAAACTAAACAGAAGATGATGGATGCATAAGGTCAAGTCAAAAGTCAGCGGAAGCTGAAACTAAGACGACCACAATGAATCCTCGTCAAGCGTTATATAAAAAACGCTAGCGAGTAATTCCTAAAAAGAAGTAAACTAAGAGCTAATCAACTCTTAAAATATTGTAAGATATTTTATGGAGAGTTTGATCCTGGCTCAGGACGAACGCTGGCGGCGTGCTTAACACATGCAAGTCGAACGGGGTTTAAGTGGAAGCTTGCGAAACTTAAACTTAGTGGCGCACGGGTGA
>NZ_FRAR01000053.1 GCF_900142375.1 Desulforamulus aeronauticus DSM 10349
ATGTTTCTTTTGCTTTTCCCTCTGGAGTTCTATATACTGTCCAATCGTGTAGCCGAATTGCTTACTGTAATAGAGCCAGTAGGATGGGATAAGGCTAGTAATGTCAATTAAAAAGTTGACCACCCAGAGGCGGTTATCATTTATCATCTGTTTTCGTGTCTAGTTTATCTCGACTCTCCTTAAACCGGTATGACTCTCCTAAAAACGGGATTACATGAGCATGGTGGGTTAACCGATCTAGAAGGGCGACTGTTAAGACATTATCCCCAAACACCTCCCCCCAGCGAGAGAAGTCAAGATTGGTAGTTATGATAAGACTGCCTCTCTCATAACGTTCTGAACAAAACTGAAAAAGCAACGGGCTACCCGTACCCAAGTTTATGTAGCCAAGCTCATCTAGGATAATTAGATCATACTTACTCCAGGTTTTAAGATACCGAGGGAGTCTGTAATCGCTCTCGGCTCTCAATAGTTCTTGAATTAAATCATAAACCTTAATAAATCTAACCCTGTAACCTTGTTGTACAGCGGAAACTCCAATTGCGGTTGCGATATGTGTTTTACCTGTTCCAGACTGCCCCACGCAAATAATATTTTCCCGATCTTTTATGAATGTGCATTCTGCCAGAGAAACAATTTTTGTTCTAGGGAGCTTGGGTATGCTTGTAAACTCAAAGCTTTCCAGGGTCTTAATTTCGCTAAACCTTGCTTGATTTACTCTTGTAGTTAATCGTTTTTGAGCCCGCAGTTCAACTTCCTTTGCAAGACAAGCAGCCAAAAAGGAAGTTGGGGTTTGGTTCTGAGTCATGGCATCCCGGGCTAATTCTCGAAAAGAGACTTTTAACCCTGGAAGTTTAAGTTGTTTGCAGTATATATCCACCATAGCTTCCCGCGGATCCATTGATTCACTCACGCTGGAACACCCCCTATTAGATAATTAAACTTGGATGGATTGTCCACAGGGATGTCCAGATTAGGGAGTTTGGAGGGGGCTAGCCCTTGGGTTTGGGTAGTAGCCTTTAATCCCTTTGAAATTAGCAATTGCCGGATATATTCAAGACCTATGTACCCAGATTTAAAACTTTCTTCTAGGGCCAGTAGCACATCTTCAAAATGAAACTCCATGTTTAGGAGAAGAATTTTAGCGTATTCTCTGTAACCTTCGGGATTACGCTGGCATAACATAACCCTTAGTTTTTGGTATACCTCTGGCAACTTTCTTACTACCAAAGCGTTCTTTGCAGCCCGTGGTTTTCTTGCTATCACAGGTAGGTAGTGTTCCAGTTTCATGATTTTTTCACCACGGTTGTATGAACGTGAATGAACGGTAACCAGTTTAGTTTGATCATAGACCTCTATTCGATCAACAAATGCTTCTACCCGAAGGCTTTTATGCCCGCATTCTACGGGAACTGAGTAGTAGTTACGATCAAACTGGAATAAAAGTAGCCTATTTGCTGTAGCAACGTGAGTTCTTGAACATTTGAATGGGGCAGATGGTAATAACCTCAATTCTTGATGTTCCAGCTCCCATTCCTTGCTGCGAAGTTGCCTTTGTCTTTCACACCAGTCCAGTAATTTCTGATTTAATTCATCTAGAGATTTAATCTGTGGTACTGGCACCATCGTGTTTGACCGTACATACTTAACCAGATTCTCTACAGTTCCCTTTTCATGACCACTGGCGGGGTTACAAAACTCGCTATCAAAAAGATAGTGGGCTCTCAAACTGGAGAATTGGGTGTGTTCTTCACGATAAGGCCCTTTGAGGATTTTAGTTACGGCTGTCTTCGGGTTATCGTAAACAAGATTAGCAGGAACACCACCCAACCATTCGAAAGCAAGTTTATGCCCTTCTAAAAATGCTTCTAATTTCTCGGTAGGCGAAGCCCATACAAAGGGAACTAAACTTGCTTTAAGTCTAAGGCAAAATAGAGAAACCTCCGTTAGTTGGCCATCAATATATACCTTTGCTCTACCCCAGTCTACCTGGGCTTGTTCTCCCCAATCGGCACTCAGGGGAACAAAAGCCTCCTTAATGATGTCTTTCACCTGTCGTACAAAGCTCCTTACCGACGATTCACTTCCAGTGAAATCATATTCATCACAGAGACGGTTAAAGATACGGCGGGCAGTGTGACGTTGCTTTTTAGGTTGGGTTTTATCAAATTCTAACCATTCTCGGATAATATCTTTATATGGATCCATTACGGGACAGGATTTCGCTTTAGATAGGTTATATTTAGGTGTTTCAGAGCTTTGAAGGGCTTTGCGAACAGTTTGTCGTGCAATATCTAGATTACGGCTGATCTTTCGAATAGACCAACCTTCAATAAAATGCTTTTTTCTGATATACTCAATATCGACCATTTGGAGCATGTCCTTTCCTCCTGTACGAGTGTAGCCTCAGCAACTTCAATCATACAGGAATGGGCTCTCCAGGTGGTCAATTTTTTTATTGTCACTGACCACTAAAGTGGTCAACTTTTATGTTAGCACCACTATAAGGCCAATTCTTGAGAAGAATTCATTGTTCCACTTTGTTTTCATAGCCTGTCCCTTGCGTTGGCTGGGGTGGTTGTGTATCATGGCTACCCT
>NZ_FRAR01000014.1 GCF_900142375.1 Desulforamulus aeronauticus DSM 10349
CCGTTCGACTTGCATGTGTTAAGCACGCCGCCAGCGTTCGTCCTGAGCCAGGATCAAACTCTCCATAAAATATCTTGCAATATTTTAAGAGTTGATTAGCTCTTAGTTTACTTCTTTTTAGGAATTACTCGCTAGCGTTTTTTATATAACGCTTGACGAGGATTCATTGTGGTCGTCTTAGTTTCAGCTTCCGCTGACTTTTGACTTGACCTTATGCATCCATCATCTTCTGTTTAGTTTTCAAAGACCATTTTGCTTTGGCCAATCTCGCGACCGGAATCTTATCTTACCACGTCTCTCACTTTCTTGCAAGTGAAATTTTTGGTAACTTGTCTTTCTCGTTGCCACCGCTCAGCGGCGACATTTGTTATCTTACCACTGCGCAAAACATTATGCAATAGTAAATTTCTTGCTGCGCATCCTAATCTTATCTCCTTTAGGGGATAATGGAGTAGCGCTGAGAACGTTTTTAATATTATCATAACATTCGACACTGGTCAAGCTCTTGTCGTAAGAAATCAATCAAAAAAAATACAAAATACAAAATAATTACAACTGACTTACTATTCGGTCTGCCCAAACACGACTAATTTCTACTTCAAGTGTAATGCCGTCTTCCTGGTATTTTTCGAGCAATACTTTACCCTTTTGATGTAGCAGTGAAACAAGATTTGATTTAGCGTACGGAATCGTTACCTTAATCAAAGAGTATCTCTGCTTTAACACATCTGCTACCATTCGCAATAGTTCTTCGATCCCTTCGCCAGACAGGGCGGATATATTGACAACGGGAGAATCGGAATGCGGCAGGCTAAGTAAATCTGTGACGTTGTCAATTTTGTTAAAGACCATAATCATTGGTTTCTCTAAGGCTCCCAGGCGTTGTAGTACATCATGCACTGCTTTAATCTGCCTTTCACTGTTGGGGTGAGATGCATCCACCATATGTAGCAAAAGATCCGCCTCGATAACTTCTTCTAAGGTTGCTCTGAAGGCTGCAACCAAATGGTGCGGTAGGTTTTGAATAAAACCAACCGTATCGGTAAGTAAAACAGTATCATTATTAGGCAGTACTACCCGACGAGTAGTGGGGTCTAGGGTGGCAAAAAGTTTGTCTTCTACTAAAACATCCGCCCCTGTCAGGGTCTTTAGTAGTGTACTTTTGCCAGCATTGGTATAACCCACCAGGCTCACCAAAGGAAAAGGTTCATCTTTACGGTCCTTTCTTAGTAAAGCCCGGTGACGTTGCACTTCCTTAAGTTCCCTTTCCAAATCGGAGATCCTTTTCCGAATTCTCCGTCTGTCAGTTTCTAACTTCGTTTCACCAGGTCCTCTGGTACCAATACCTCCCCCTAATCTTGATAACTTTGTTCCCTGTCCAATAAGACGTGGTAGCATATATTTTAATTGTGCCAGTTCCACCTGTAACCGGCCTTCCTTGGTTTGCGCTCGCCCGGCAAAAATATCCAAGATTAGTTGGGCTCTGTCTATCACCTTAACGCCAATTTTATCTGCGAGATTTCTGGACTGGGCTGGAGATAATTCGCGGTCACTGATCACTAAATTAGCTTCAACTTCCTCACAATACTCTTTTAATTCTTCTGCCTTTCCTTTACCGATAAAAGTAGCGGCATCCGGTCGTTGTCGATTTTGAATAAACTCTCCCACTACCCGGGCGCCGGCAGTATCCGAGAGGCTAATTAATTCCTGCATTGATTCTTCCAATTGCCAGTCGTAATCATCAGGCAGTCTTACCCCAACTAATACAGCCCGCTCTTCATGAATATCTATAATTTGCTCCACTGGTATCCTCCTCAGTCAAACCTTCTGTCAGCATTATAGTTTTAATACTAATCCGCATTTAATTAGTTCCCCTAAAGCGGATTAGTAGATACTATTTTCCGCTGTCGCGGACAAATATTTGTCCGCTTTTTATAATAAAAATAGTATAACCATTCCAAATAAGCAACTGCAATTCCTTTCTTTGACATAAAAAATATTCGTTTTTAAGGTCATAGACAAGCCCTCTCCTTAATAGTCATGTATTGATAACGTTTAGGGAGGGGTTCATCACGTTGTACAGAAGGTTTTTTCATCTCTTGATTACAGTAGCATTGCTTGGGGGTATATCTTTTTTTATTTTTACACCGGTGGCAAATGCCCAGGAAAATAACATGATTATAATTAATAAAAAGACGAACCAATTAGGCTTTTATCAAAACGGTGTCTTGGTAAAGGTTTTCCCCGTTGCCACTGGTCTCCACAGAAATTTTACCCCAGAAGGACAATTTCGAGTCATTAACAAAATTGTCAACCCACCCTATTATAAGAAGCGTATTCCCGGAGGCAGCCCCTCCAATCCATTAGGTCCACGTTGGCTAGGCTTGAGTTGCGCTGGTGGGGCCTACGGCATTCATGGTAATAGTAATGCCAACTCCATTGGTACTTATGCCTCTGAAGGCTGTATTCGTTTGTACAATCAAGATATTTTATGGCTGTATGACCAGGTTTCTGTGGGAACCCCGGTTACTATCGTCTGGAATGACACTAATTTAAAGGTAGCTTTTATTGACAACACACCAATAAAAGTATACGTTAACGAAGAAGTAATGACCTTAGAAAATCAATACAAAACCTTTACCAAGGAAAACAGCCCTTACATTCCATTAAAGATTTTCAGCCAGTTATTGAATTGTACCATTTTCTGGAATGACCAAACTAACTCTATTGAGCTACAATCCCCGGACTTTACTGCAGAATTAAGGCCTAACGAGCAGAACGCCAGCTTTAACGGTCAAATTATATCGTTAACAGAACCGCCTCTTATCTTTGAAGGTACCACTTATTTAACAAAATCTACAATCGAAGAACTCTTCCATGTCCAGGTAGATTGGCTACCTAAAAGCCGGGAATTGCACCTAACAATGAATATTTCTCCACAGTCTGTTAACTTTGAACCTAGCCCTGCAAGTACTGCGTCCATCATGCAAAGCACAACCAAAATTTCTGAGAAGTCAGTTTCTCCATAATTTTGATGCAGGAGATCGTTATTTACAATCGAAATATTTACACAATACCATTATTACAACTAATAAGTGACAGGAGTGACTTCAGCAATGGATTTAAAAACCGTTAGAACCCAAGCAAAGGAAAGTTTGAAAGGTTACTGTCGGGTTTGCCCAATTTGTGACGGTCGGGCTTGCGCCGGTGAAGTTCCTGGCATGGGTGGCACAGGTACTGGAGTTAGCTTTAAAAACAACCTACATGCTCTTGCTTCCTATAGCTTAAACATGCGTACCCTGCATGGTGCTAAGGACCCTGATACAAAAGCTGAATTATTCGGTACCAAGCTATCTAGTCCTATTATGGGAGCTCCCATGACGGGCACCCCTTATAATATGGGCGGAACCATTAGCGAGCGTGAATTTATTGGTATGATCGTTTCAGGCAGTCGTCAGGCAGGTACCCTGGGCTGGACCGGTGATGGTGCTGACCCTGCTATGTATACCTCTGGTTTAGAAGCCATTGCCGAGGAGCAAGGTAAGGGTATTCCCATCATTAAGCCTCGTGAACAAAAGGTAATTATTGATTGCATTCGCCGAGCCGAGGCAGCAGGTGCGAAAGCCGTAGGAGTCGATATTGACGGTGCAGGCTTAGTAACCATGGCTCTGAAAGGTCAACCTGTGGGTCCCAAAACTAAGGAAGAAATCAAAGAGTTAGTGGCTTCTACAAAACTACCCTTTATTTTAAAAGGTATTATGACCGTAGACGAAGCTGAAATGGCCGCTCAAGCCGGTGTTAGTGCCATTGTTGTCTCAAACCATGGTGGACGTATTCTTGATTTTACTCCGGGAGCAGCTAGCGTACTGCCTTCCATTGCCGCTGCGGTGAAGGGTAAAGTTACGATTTTGGTGGATGGCGGAGTTCGTACCGGCGTGGATGTACTAAAGCTTCTGGCACTAGGTGCTGAAGGTGTTCTGGTTGGCAGACCCCTTGTTGTAGGCGCCTTTGGTGGTGGTGCAGAGGGTGTTAAACTACTGCTGGACAAAATGACCGCCGAATTAAAGCAAGCAATGATTCTTACCGGTTGTCAAACCATTAAGGATATTGATAGTAAGGTTATCCAACAAGGTTAGTTAAAGCCTCCGATGTTTGTTACAGAAGTTTATACTTTCTGATATTAAAAAAACCTACCTCATCAAATAATGTGAGGTAGGTTTCTTTGTGTTTAATTAACTGAAAGAACAGGAAATCCTCTTCCTTCTAACTCTTTGACCAATGCTTCTGGTTCCACGGTGTTTACCCTTACAATGATATGGAATAAATCATTATTTCTGCGGTGGACAACCATGGCCCTAATGTTAACGTTCATTGTCTTCATAATTTCTGTGATGTCAGCAATTGCGCCGACTCGGTCCCGAATTTCTAGTACCAGTCTGGTACCTGCTTTCTTTATGCCAAAAAATTCAATAAAGGCATCAAAGATATCCGTCTGGGTAATAATCCCCGCCAATTCTTCCCCTTCCAAAACCAGCAGGCAGGCGATCTTATTTTCCCTCATAATCAGAGCAGCTTCTTCAATAGTTGTCTCAGGAGTTACCGTGATAGGATCTTTCACCATAACTTCCCCTACAACCATTTTAGAAAGGAGGTAGTTCATTTCAAAAATACTTAGGGTAGTGGCAGGTGAGGGAGTAACGGTTAGTAACTCTCTTTCTGTAACGAGGCCCAACAACTTGCCCTTATCAATAACGGGCAGTTGACGGATCTTTAACTTTTTCATTTTTTCCAATGCCTCTAAAATAGGTGTACTCTTGACAATTGTAATTGGGGAAGTAGTCATACAATCTTTAACAAACACCGGCCCAACCTCCTTAAAAAGCTTTCTTGTTACCAATCATTGTAATCTAAACCCATAATCCCCGCAAGAAGAAAATATTCATAATTGTTCACTTAAGAATAATTCAATGATTGATTAAAAATTGGACATATTCTTTATATAATCCAGATAGGTCAACGGTGGCTCGCTAGTTTTTACCGCTGCTTCGATAATCTTAGCCACAAAAAGCGTATGGCTCGCCAATTCTATGGTAGCACTATGATCCACCAGGCAATCATAATAACTGTCACACCCTTCTATAATGGGACTGCCCGTCTTGGCTGGCTTTTGCTGATAATCCAAAAATTTATCTATTTGTCGACCAGAGTTTCGACCGAAATGATGGGCCATTTTCGTTTGACTGTGGCCCAAGGGGACCAGAGAAAACACACCGGTCTCTTTGATGTTATCGTGGGTAAGGGTATTTTTATTAATGGCTACAGCCACTTGGGGCGGACCATAGGTAATTTGTGTAACACTGCTGCAGCACATGGCATTCGGGATGTCTTTCCGGGTTGATCCTATTAGATATAATAGACTATTTAAACTGGGAATGCCAAAGTAGTTTTGCAATTCCTCTCCGCTACCTTGCCCGTTATTGGGCAACAAAATATAGCGATTTGCTTCACTATGACATTTTCTGCAACTACCCGGAGGATTTTTAGCATAATGTTTATCACCACATACTGTGCATTTCCAAATATAAACTGGGCCTTTGTAGGACATCCATATCTCCCCTATGATTAGCCGAATAAAATAACCCCCGGATATTTCCGGGGATTCTATTTTATTATTCTAGCGCAAGCTCTTCTTTCTTATTCAGTATTTGTTCTGAGGAAGAATTAACAAACTCAATAAATCTTTCTCCAAGGAGTTCGGACACCAGATATTGAAGTATCTTAGTTCCTTCTTTAACCTCCTGTTCATTCATGTTATTCATTAAAGATAATAATCGAAAATGTTCTTCGCCCTTTAAAGTTTCCTTTCTTACCCGGGAACCTTTTTCTGTGACAAAAATACGCTTGGTACGTGCATCGTTCAAATCTACTACTTTAGTAACCAGTCCATTCTTTTCCATCCGTTCCACCATACTCATGACCGTTGAAACGTGCCACACCCCAATTTCACTTAATTCTGTCAAAGTGCTACCATTTCTAAAAGATAAAATCCATAATAAATGCTGCTGACAGGGGGTAAGACCTACCTCAGAAGCTGCTTTTCTCCAATCACTATCCAGTGCTTTATAAAGTCCACGAATTAAATTTAAAAGTACGTGCAATCTACGATAATTCTCGACTTGTTCCTGACTCAACATGCTCCCCCCAATCATAAACATATACTCCATTTATAAGAGCCTGGTTAAAATTATGTATTTATATCTTTTTAATATAAAGGTATTTCCACACTTTGAATAAACTTCCTGCATTTGTATACTATTTATTCCTAAAAATCCAACCTCTAAATTTATTAAAAATGGTATAGCTAGCCGCTATTCGGATAAACTATCATAAACAAAATACAAGGAGGTATAATCTTCCATGCCGGAAAAAACGAATGGCCAATCAACCGTCCCACCAAAACCCTATAAAATAACACCTAAGGAAGTTTATGCCGAAGCAGGCTATGGCGGCTGCCGCAAACCAGATACAAAGCCAAAGAAATAGTGATAAAAGATTACCCTCCAGGGCGGAGGGAATCTTTTTTTCTAGCTATAACTGCCTGTGAAACTCCCACCGGGAAATTCATATACCTTAACAATAGTTTTTCCAGTTTTAAAAATGAATAAAAAAAGTTATTTAAAGATCTAGACCCCAGTTGAAAATCGGTTTTGGGCATAAGAGCAGTAACTTTTCTCCCTAACCTCCTTACTACCCATATAGGTGGCAGTAAGAAAAAATTAAAATAGGTTACACGTTCTATCGATAAGTTACAGTCAGTAAGAAGCCCTTGTAGTTCCCCAACATTATATCTCCTACAATGATTATTTAGAACGTCATGATGTCCCCACAGCCAGGTAAAAGCAGGTACCGTAAAAACCATAATCCCACCAGGACGAACTACTCTAATAAGCTCTGCCAATGCCTGTTTCTCATCCGGAATATGTTCTAAAACATCTAAACAAAACACCAGATCAAATTCTTGATCCGGAAAAGGTAGTTCACTAACACTGGTACGATAAGCGGACATCCCCATCTTCCGACAGTGTTCCACCATTTTTTGCGAAATATCAACGCCTATAGGAGAACCATATCTTGACATATATTCCATTGTTCCACCAGCACCACAACCGGCATCTAAAATTTTTACCGGTGATGTCATATAAGAACGGGTTATTTTACCAATTATTTCCCGCCTACCCTTATACCACCAGTGATTTCGTTCCATCTCAACCATATTAAGGTAAATTATATCTTCCATATTCTGTATTGTACCTAGTTTTTACCAACCTTATTCTCGACATATAAAATATCATCACATAATTTGTGTCGAATGGTTCCGCGATATCGACATTTCAACAGACAATTCTCCGAAGGTATATTACTCCCCTACAGGGAATCACTTTTATATCACTTTCAGAAATATAAAACTTTATTGATGAAAGTATACGAAAAACCAGGCTTCCGCCTGACCCCAGATAACCTTTAGGTTATCTGGCCTAAACGTTATGACTCTAGAGATCATAACCTAAGGTTACAGGTAAATAAGCCAGTTTTTCTAACAAAATAACAATTGGAGGAATCATTTCATGCAAAGAAACCTCAGTAACGTAGAAAAACATATTACAGAAATATCTCAGGAACAAGTTGTCAATCTATCTAACTTTCAAGAAATAAACATCATTAGTAACCGAGAAACAGTTAACCATATTAAAAAGCTATCCAAGGAGTCCGGTTTACCAATCTCAAGAGTCATCGAGGCCATGATTCGGGCAGCGTTGGATGATTTAAAGGTAGCGACTGGGTAGAAAAAATAGAAAACCAGCCAAAATATGAACTAAGAAGGGCCTGTCGCAAAACGTTTATGAGTAAACGTACGGCGACAGGCCCTTTTTATTAAACTTGAGGATGAATCTTTTCAGTCAATTTGATACCAGTGGGTGTTGTTGCTAAACCGGCTTGGGAAGTCTCTCTCAAGCAGGAAGGCAGCATGGCACCTATTTTGTACATCGCTTCTATCACTTCATCAAAGGGAATTACGCTGGTGATTCCAGCCAAGGCCATATCTGCAGCCACGATGGCCACCGCTGCTCCCATGGAATTTCTCTTCACACAGGGTACTTCCACCAATCCAGCTACTGGATCGCAGACCAACCCCAACAGATTTTTTAGGGCAATGGCGCCTGCCTCTGAACACTGTTGTGGCGTACCACCCGCTAATTCCACCACCGCAGAGGCGGCCATAGCTGAAGCAGCACCCACCTCCGCCTGACAGCCTCCGGCAGCACCAGAGATCGTGGCATTGTTAGCAATCACAAAGCCAACTCCCCCAGCATTAAATAATGCATGAATCATTTGTTCCCTGGTACTATTCCTTTGCTTGCCTGCGGCCAAAATACACCCTGGAAGAACACCACTTGATCCGGCTGTGGGAGTCGCTACGATGAGCCCCATCGATGCATTAACCTCTGAAGTAGCTAAAGCAAAGTTTACGGCATCCAGGATGACTCCCTGACTCAGGCTTTGGCCAGTGTTGGCATAATCCTTTAATTTTTTAGCATCTCCCCCGGTTAGCCCACTGCGGGAATATACAGCCTCTTGGATTCCTTTTTCTACAGCCTGTTCCATGATTTGCAAGCTTTTTTCCATGTTGCTCCAAATTTCCTCAGATCGACGAGCGGTTGCTTGTATCTCCTGCTCCAGTACCACTTCTCCAATGGTTTTATTCTTTTGGCAGGCAAGCTGAACCAATTCAGCTACGGTGCGATATTTCAATGGTCTTCCCCTCTCACTTAAGGATTAAGCAATGCTACATTATATACATGATCAATTTTCTTGACATCTGCCAGTGTTTCACCCGGGATTTCCTGATCAGTTTCAATTACCATTAAAGCCAAATCACCCTTTGATTTTCGGGCCACCTCCATATGTCCAACATTAATTCTATTAAGGGCCAATTTCTGAGCTACTTGGGCAATGGCCCCATAACGGTCATGATGAAAAACTAATAAAGTAGGATTCTCTCCACTGAGGGATATTTTAAAGCCCTCTATTTCCTTGATCGTGATTTTCCCGCCACCGATCGAAATACCAACTAATTCAAAGGAACCTTGGTCGTCAACCAGACTCACCTTGGCCGTATTAGGATGGTAGGCGGACTCTTCGGGAACAGTGATAAATTCTATAGCGACTCCCTGTTCCTTCGCTATCTCAAAGGAACGAATAATCTTCTCGTCATCTGCATTTAAATCTAGAATCCCACCTACTATGGCCAGATCCGTACCATGCCCCCGATAGGTCTGGGCAAAGGAGCCGTAAAAGGTAATCTTTGCCCTTTGGGGGCATCTACCAAAGATTTCTCTGGCAGTCTTACCAATTCTCGCGGCACCGGCTGTGTGGGAACTGGAGGGGCCTACCATGATTGGTCCTATAATATCAAATATTGAGGTATACGGCATACTATCTCCCCTCTCTTCTCAAAAACTTACTAAAATAATAACACTTCTCCTACTCTCTCTCAAGACCGAAGCACTTACGCCCGTGGCCCACAATTTAATAGACATATAATTCTGAATATTGTTTATGTTTTTACTATTAGTATTTACTACGATTCGAATTAGTGATATTCTAAATATAAAAACAATTTTATATTTTTTGGCAATGGAGGTGGTTTATATGGAGTCCGCCCTGGTCCAGCAGGCTGAACAATTAAAGGACCTAATCAGAACTCTTAACCGAAAATTTCGGCAATATATGTTATCTCAAACAGTAGGTTGTGGTTTAACGGTTCCTCAAATTCATTTAATGCAAGAATTATATCAAAATCCGGGCATTACCCTCGGCGAATTAAGCCTAAGATTGGGTCTCGCGAAAAGTACGGTATCTGGTATTGTTGACCGGTTAGAAAAACAGGGTAAAGTCGTTAGGAAACGTAATGATAACGATCGTAGAGTGGTGCATATCGATCTTTCTACCGGTGAAAAACAGTTAGGCGAAAATATTTCCTTAATGAGGACAAATTATCTTGCGGGTTTAATGAATTCTATGAATCAGGAAGAAATTCAGGGCCTGATTATTGGTCTAATAAAAATTAACCAACTAATGATCCAGGAAACCGATGGACCGGGAGCCGCCGACCCGGATTTAGATTAATAAAATACCTACATAACCACTATTATGGTGGTTTTTTTTTGTTTTTATCCCATCATCATTTGCTGATAAGTCTTACTAATTTGTTCTAATTAATTCAACACTTGGATAAGTTGTAAAAAGACAAAGGAAAACTTACTTTTACTGTTGCTTAACCTCTCTTTTACCCAACCTTAAAATTAAAACTGTAAGATGATAGTAGTAAGGCTAAAAATTCTAGCAGGAGGGGAAGCCGTGCACGTTAGGATACTCGATACAAATGTATTATTGGATCGGCCAATTAAAGAGATTATTTCATCCTTTAAACCCTGCAAGATCATTATCCCCTTAGCCGTAGTAAACGAGCTGGATCGTTTTAAGGGGCTAGAAGATGCCCGGGGACACTGTGCCCGACAGGCAATTCGTTTTTTGGACAGCCTGCGTCCACAGTTGCACCAGGGCGTTTTACTTCCCACGGGTCATCAAATTCTAGTCGAAGTCAACCATTGTCATGTAGCATTGCCGGAATATTTGCCCAAAGACAAAGTAGATACTCGTATCTTAGCCATCGCCAAAGGATTCCATGAAGAAGAAATTGGCCCCGTTACGTTAATCAGTCAAGATATATGCCAGCGAGTAATAGCGGATACTCTGGGCGTAGCTGCTGAAAATTATGCCGTTGAACAGGTTAATTTGGATTGTCTTTACAAGGGGTGGAACCAGATTGAAATATCTTACGATCAAGTGCAGGATTTTTACCAGCTTCGCCGCATCGAAGCAAAGGAAAGATTGCTGGAAAATCAATATGTTTGCATGCAAGATAACCTGGGAGGCAAACACTTAGGCCGTTATAAAAAAAGGGGTATCTATCCACTGCGCCGAGACCTCCACGCCTTTGGATTGGGCCCGGCGGAAGGAAATATGGAGCAATCTTTTTTAATGGATGCATTATTAGACCCAGATATTGAGCTAGTTAGTATTCTAGGACCTGCAGGAACCGGGAAAACCTTATTGGCTTTAGCCGCCGGCCTGCAGCAAGTTGTTAATCAACGTCTGTATTCCAAACTTATTGTAACCAGAGCCCTCATTCCACATAGCCGGGATTTAGGAGCACTACCGGGAACGAAAAAGGAAAAATTAACGCCCTGGATGGCAGCTATCTATGACAATTTAGAATACCTAACCAGAAATTTTGTAGCTTCCAAGCATGAAGAAAGGTGTCCCCCCTCAGAACGGGTGGAAAAGTTTATGGAAGAAGGTTTCATTGAATTAGAGGCTCTCACCTATATTAGGGGGCGCTCTATTCCCAAACAGTGGATTTTAATTGATGAAGCCCAAAACTTAACCAAGGAAAATATCAAAACCATCATCACCCGAGCTGGTATGGGCAGTAAAATTGTTCTAACAGGAGATATTCAACAAATCGATAATTATCGATTAACGGCCACCAGTAATGGTTTTGTTACCCTCATTGAAGCTTTTAAAAATCAAGACTTATATGCTCACATCACATTAAGCCGAACTGAACGTAGCCGTTTAGCAGCCCTTGGTGTTGAATTACTACCTTAATTTTAAAAGAAAACGCCAAAACAGGTGTTGGTTTTTTTGCCAACACCTGTTTTACTTAGCGACCAAAGTTTATGGAAATCTTTGGTCCAGCATGTTTTACTTTTTGAGTTTTAATATCATTTATTAACGGCTTTAAGAATAAATGATCCTGTCCCCCCAAGAGCGGTTCAGCCGTAATCTGTGTGGATGGAGTTTCCATAAAAGGTTGCTCCTCCTGCTCGTCTTGGATAAACTCCTCTTCACTGCTGCTCCAGCCAAGTGGTTCCTCTGTCACCTCATCTGGTGCTATAAACTCGTTTTGCGTTTCTTCAATAGAATCGAGAAGGTTTTCTTCTGGTACTTGGAAGAATACATCTACGATTGGCTCTTTTTCTGATGCTTCCTCAAGCTCAATCTCTTCTGATGATTCTTCAAATATTTCTTTTATCTCTTCTACTTCTTCCGCAGCTACCCATTCCTCTTCTGTCAACTCTGCAGGATCGGCCATCGTTTGTTCAAACTCAAGTTGCTCAATAGGAACAACTGGTTCCAGATCATTCTCTTCGAAATAAACTACTGAATCTGGAATATATTCTGTTACTTCACCGTTCGATAGACCCACAGCAAGTTTTCCTTCCGTCGGTGTTTCAGGCTGCTCCGGAATATCTTGTGCCTTGCTGCTTTCTGAGTATGCATTTACAGAGACTCCCCGCTGTGCAAAGTAAAGCAGAACTAAAATTAAAAATAAACTAAAGGCATTTGAACCTGACCCACGTTCACCTACCACTGCCTATAACCCCTTTCTTTAAAAACTAAAAATTTACCCTGGTATATAGTACGAAAAAATGCCTCAAATGTTACATGCATACATCTCATACCAGAGGGTAAATTACTCTAAGATATGTTTGAAAGGAGACTTTGGTCCATGGATCTCTGGCTTTTTACTCTGTTGACCTCTTTAATCGGCTTAGCCGTGGCTTTTTGGTTTAAGCTACTTACCTACTTAGATAATCGCTAAAGAACTGCTTAACCATGCTTTCAATAATCTCAGCATGAATAAAAATTATTGGTTTTTAATTTTGGCTAATATTTTAGTTACTACGAAGGGTTTATTTTCCATGGCTACTACTTCTTTTTGTAAAATTTCAATATGCCGCATTTCCTCATCCCTTAATTTTATAAATAATTGTCGGGCCGAGGGATTTCTCACTTTTACGGCAGCATCATTATAAAAGGCCTGGCTTCTAATTTTATCTTCCAACACATCATTTAAAAACTCTAAGCTATCCATAGAACCTCCTATTTTATATCTAATTTATTCATTTCTTGCTTTAGCTCTGCAAGGTGGCCCTGGGCTGTCATTTCTAGAGTCTTTAATAATTTTTTAAGACTTTTATTCTGTATTTGTTTGGCAACATAGGCAAATTTAGCCTGAAGCAATACCTCCATATCGTAGGCTCTTTTAAAAGTATTATTTTGAATATCCTTTTGAGTAAGCTGTGACAATCGGTACACACCCCCAAAATATGTTCTTAAGCATATTATTAGCCGTTCAGCGAAAAATATTAAATGATTTAATAATGCTAAATTACAGGGAGGAAAGAGCTAAACATGAAAGTTGCCATCGTTGGGGCAGGAGTAGCCGGACTTTCCTGTGCCTTAGAATTGGAGAAACAGGGTATCCGGCCGGTTATCTTTGAACAAAAAAGCCGTATCGGTAGCCCCTTTCCCTGCTCACCGGTGCTGTTAAATTTTCTCCTGAGGCCAGTGAAAAATCAAATACAATCACTTAAAAAACAGTATGGAATAGAGCTTAAACCCATTAGTGAAATTACTATGCTGCGGGTGCAGGGTCCCAATGCTGAATACACCGTGACGGGCAATTTAGGTCACAGTGTTTATCGGGGCGAAGAAGAATCCTCTATTGAATGCCAATTGGCAGCTGGTTTAAAAACACCCATTTATTTTGAACAGCACGTTAACATAGAAAGCCTGTTAAAGAAATTTGACTATCTGGTGGTAGCCGACGGTACTAAAGAATACGCCAAAAGCCTAGGTATTTGGCAAAGTAAACTTAAGACCTGGATACGGGGTGCTACCATTTTAGGTCGTTTTAATCCCGAGGAAATTCGCTACTGGTTTAATACCTGTTATACCAAAAGCGGCTTTGCCTATATGGTACCCCTCGGCACTGAACGAGCTTCTTTACAATTAATGGTTCCCTATATCACCCAGGAAGAATTGTCCAAATACTGGTCTATGTTTATCCAAGGGAAAAAAATAAATCCAGAGATTGTCCTGCACTGGGATATTGATTATGAAATGGGTCTGGCTTTCCCACATCGGGTAGGAAACACTTTTTTGATTGGTAACAGTGGTGGGTTTGTTACCAGCTTTTTCGGACAAGGCGTTTATTTTTCCGTTGCCAGTGGTGTGGAAGCAGCCCGTGCCATTGCTCTGGGAAGCAACTTTGAAAAAAATATGAGTTTATTTTATAACATTTTAGAAAGGCAAGCTCGTATCCGTCAGTTATGGGATCGTTTGGATAACAAGGATTTAGATAGAATTATTACACTCTTGGGAAGTGCTCCGGTTAAATACCCCTTGTTCCATACGAATCTAGATATTTTACAGGCTATTGACCCACTTATGCAGTATTTGGTTACTAAAATTTCGAGGGACGAGCAACAAATGCATTAACCAAAAGTAACGAAACATAAGGTGACAAAAATTCTTACCTATTCGAAAAAGCTTTACCGGATATTAACAGAACTATGGACAATTCCCAATACATATCTTTTATAATCATATAAATTGTTACACGAGGAAGTGGTTTAGTTTGATCAATAAATTATTTCCGATCAATCCCCGTAACCGACAATACTTTAAACCAACTCCCATCATAGAAGAACAGGGCTATGGTGAGACCAGTAACAATCACTTAAATACCTATTGGAAAGTGAATCATGATGGGCACATGTGGTTGGCGGAGTTTTGTGTAAGGGGTGCCGGGGACCGGAGGGTTTTTAAAGCTTCCTCCGAAGCGGAACAATGGGCTAAGGGTTTTGCCTATACCAAGGCAAAGCCTTGGGGTGGCTTTTAGCAATATAAACCCTAAAAATCCAGAAACCCTCCCAATCCTAGGAGGGTTTCTTTTAACGGACCAAGGCAAAAGCCTTTAGGTTGCGCAACCAGTCCGGTGATTATAATATGATCCTAATACCGTAAGATTATTTATGTTTTGCCCTAACAATAGCTGGGAACTTTGACATAGAGTTTAGCAAACTGGTCATACTTAGAATAATCATTTATCATCTTTGGAGGTGTCCATTGTCTCTTATGATTGCCGGGGACAAGATCTTTGAATATATGGTAGCCTACGTCCTGCGGAACAACGGCTACATTGCTGGCGTACCTCGCCGTAAATTAGGTGGTCGTGGAACCCAGCATCAGGTTGGTGTAATAGGCATTGACTTAAACAACAGCCCCTTCAGTTTAAATACCGTGCTACTGGTCGCTGCCAGAGGGCCGGAATTGGCAGACCCCGACAATGATATGCAGTTAGTACGAAATTTGAAAGCCACTCTACTGGATCTGGAACAAACTCTGCCCTCCCGCCGGGAGCTAATCCGAGATTTGCTGGACAACAACCGGGGAGATTTATTTCACCGGATATATGGAGGAAAAAAAGTAAAAGAAACCCTCACCGTGAATTATGTAGGAGGTATCTTTGTAGCCGGGGAATTTTCTTACCCCGCCTGGGAATACGCCAATGCTCACGGTATTTATGTAGTCCATTTGCCGGAAGCCATTGCTGGTGAACCAATAAGCAACTGGTATGAAAAAGTTCGTTCTGTCCTTTCTGACGCTCTGGATCAAGATGGAAATGTCACTCTACCTGGCCTGCTGAAAAAAACAAAAAAGCTGGGTGATTTTAAAAATCTTCTTACCCAGCTACAGCAAGCTACTGACTTTGAACTATTACCAGAACACAGTCATGACTTGTTTACCATTTTTAATGATTTGTTACGTACCGCGGAACTTTCATCCCTAGCCCGCAGTTTGCAAAGAACCGCCCTGGCGACCATTAACGGTTATCCAGTAGTATTAGAATATAATGTGGCTTATAAAGCGCTGGTGGATGCCGCTTTAACCATTTATGAAAGAAAAATCAGAACCATTAAAACGGTAGCTACAGCCACTACCTATAAGCCCCTAGATGTTGTACATATGCAAACCCACCAGATTGAACCGACAGCGGATCAACAGGTACAGAGGTTTTTGTACCGGGTGGAACGGGAGAACACCCCGGAGTCAATTCACCATCTGACCGGTGCGGTATACATTCCGAATGCCGTTTTGGACAAGCGCTCCCTAGAAAGGTTTCGGCTAAAAATGCCCTTAAAAGCCGGTCTCAGTCTGGTTTGTGAGTTCTGCCAAGAAGCCAAGCCCATGATAGAAAGGGTTACAAATTAGTTGCTATTTTCCCTTAAATCGTAAACCCGTTTGCTCTTCTTTTCCACACGGGGTAAACTGCCATAGGGCACAACTTCCACATCACTCTGAATACCAATACGAGTTTTCATATTGCGCTTAATATCCTGGGCTACCTTCTCAAATGCCGCCCCTTCCTGGGCCTCCAACTTGACCAAAATACGGTCTTTTCCCTCACTGCGGGTAAGAATTAATTGATATTCACTGCCCGCACCCTCTGTTTGCTTTAAAACATGATCAATCTGTCCGGGATAGATGTTAACACCCTTCACTTTAACCATGTCATCTGTTCTGCCCAGGATACGGTCGATCCTCGGGAAAGGAGAACCGCAGGGACAGCTATCTGTACGAAGCCGGGTGATATCATGGGTACGGTAACGCAGCAGGGGCATCCCCTCTTTACTCAAGGTAGTAATCACCAATTCTCCTTGCTCACCAGGTGGCAGAGGTTGCCCGGATACGGGATCGATAATTTCAAACAGCAGGTGATCCGACCAGAAGTGCATGCCCTGATGATAGGGACAATCGATGGCGATGCCTGGGCCATAAATTTCAGTAAGACCATAAATATCAAAGGTATCAATACCGAGAAGTTCTTCTATGCGGCGGCGCATTTTAGTTCCCCAGCGCTCACTACCAAAGATAGCCCTTTGCAAATGTAAGCGACTCTGTAAACCCCGTTTATCAATTTCTTCTGCCAGAAGCAAACCGTAAGAAGATGTACCAATAAGTACGGTGGTTTGCAGATCTTCCATTAATTCCAGTTGCTTCTCTGTATTACCAGGGCCGGTAGGAATGGCCATGGCACCAAGCCGCTCTACCCCAGCCTGAAAACCAATACCTGCGGTCCACAACCCATACCCCGGGGTTACCTGTACCCTATCTTTCCTGGTAACACCGGTCATTTCCATACAGCGGGCCATCATCTCGGCCCAGGTGGCCACATCCCCTGAGGTATAGGGCACAATGATGGCTTTACCCGTAGTACCGGAAGAAGAATGGATGCGTACCACCTCTTCATCTGGCACTGCCTGCATCCCTAGGGGATATACCGATCTCAATTCTGCTTTGGTGGTAAAGGGTACCATCGACAAATCCTGAACGGTTTTTATCTGTCCCGGTCGAATTCCTGCTTCTTCTAATTTTTGCCGATAAAAAGAAGATTTTTGAAAAAGCCGCTGGATAAGTGTCTGCAGCTTTTTTTCTTGTTCCCCATGAAGACGATCATAGTCAAAGTGGGCTTCCTTTTGTCTAAGAATTAGAGACAACCTATTCACCCCCCAGAGCCTGTCGTCCTAACGCAAAGGCCCGCAAATTAATATCACGCAGTTTCGGTGGTATTACATCCAGCATGACTTGTTTTAAATGTTCTTCATCATAGGGCAGTATCCCCAAGGAAGCTAGGGCTCCCAACATGACAATATTGGTACATTTGTAGGTACCGGCCTCACCAGCCAGTGCTGTGGCATCCAACAAATGATACTGGGCGGCGGTATTTTCCAGATATGAGATCATCTGCTCTGGTTCATATTGAGATAACCCCAATGAAACAGACACAGGAAAGATGGTCTGGCGATTGGCAATGACCACGCCTCCGGTCTTTAACTTGGCTAACCCCCGAATGGTTTCCGCCAGTTCAAAACCCAGCAAAATGTCCGCACTGCCATCCGGAATGAGAGCACCGTAAGCTCCTTCTCCCATGCGGACCTGGCTCATCACCACGCCCTCTCGCTGAGCCATGCCGATGGCTTCGGAGGTGCGGACGGGTAAACCCCATTCCATGGCTGCCTTTGCCAAAATACGGGAAGCCAGCACATTCCCTTGACCTCCGACACCAGTTATCACAATGTCTAATCTCATTCTGCTCCACCTCTTTCGATAATGGCTCCGGTAGGACACAATTGACGACACAGATCGCAGCCGGTACAAGTATCTCCAATGACTGGGCCTTCCTCTCCTCTGGCAATGGCCGGACAACCCAGTTCCTCTATGCATAAACCGCAATCCAAGCATTTTTCGGAGTCAATCACTCTGGCTGTCTGGCCACCCTTCACCAAGGCCACACACTCCCGCCGCATAACTACCACGGCAACCCCTTCAAAGGCCAGTGCTTGCCGAGCTACTTCCAGGGAAGCTGCATAATCGTAGGGATCAACCACACGAACAAAGCCAACACCACAGGCCTCTGCCAAACGAGCAATATCCAGGGGTTCTACTGGTTCACCGATAGCGGTGCGCGGTAAGCCTGGATGGCTTTGGTGCCCGGTCATAGCCGTAGTACGATTATCCAACACCACCACAGTTTGTTTCGCCTGATTGTGCACGGCGTTGATTAGACCCGGCAGGCCGGTATGGAAAAAGGTTGAATCCCCCAGAAAAGCTACAATTTTTTTATTTGGTTCTACCATCTGTAAGCCGCTGCCAATGGTAATACTGGCACCCATACATAAGCAAGTGTCCACGGCATGAAGTGGGGCCATATTGCCCAAAGTGTAACAGCCAATATCTCCGGTAAAAATGGCATCCGTTCCTAAAGCTGCCTGCTTAAACACATAAAAGGAAGCACGGTGGGGACAACCAGCGCATAATATCGGCGGCCGAACTGGTAGCGGGGGTGAATTCAATACTTTCTTATGATCTGACAGCTCAATTTTTAAAAAGTTCGCTATTATTTCCTTCACTTTACCGGTATCCAACTCCCCTTCCCGGGGCACCAACCGATTGTATTTCCCTCGCAAAATCACCGGTCTCCGATGTTGAAAGACCATTTGAATTAACTGATCCTCTAGTACAGGTTCCTGTTCTTCCACCACCAGTACCCGATCTAATTTATCCAAATATTTCATCACCAAGTTAACCGGCAGGGGATAAGGAGTACCTATCTTGAGCACCGGAATGTCTAAACCTAATAAATCCAAAGCTTCTTTTACATAATGGTAGGCTACTCCCCCGGCAATAATACCCTGTCGACCAGTTCCAGGGTCAATGCGGTTAAAGGAACTGCTTTCAAATAATTGGCGAGCTTCATCCTGCTGTTGATTGAGCCAACTATGCCTTTTGGACGCAAGGCTTGGAAAAATGACCCACCCTGGGTTCTTCTCAAAGCCTGTTACTTCTTGAGTCGGTACTATGGCATCGGACACCTCAACATCCTGGCAAACATGGCAGGTACGGGTAGTGGGACGAAGCAGCACCGGCAATCCTAGTTTTTCGGATATCTCGAAAGCTTCTCTAGCCATGATCAACGCCTCTTGGGGATCCGCGGGGTCCAGCACCGGTAGTTTGGCAAAGCTGGCAAATCTTCTCGTGTCTTGCTCATTTTGAGAACTATGGGGACCCGGGTCATCGGCCACCACCAGTACCAAACCACCTTTAATACCAATATAGGCCAGTGTCATTAAAGGATCGGCAGCTACATTAAGCCCCACTTGTTTCATGGTGACCATAGCTCTGGCTCCGGCATAGGCCGCTCCAGCTGCTACCTCCAAAGCTACCTTTTCATTTACCGACCACTGGGCAACAATTTTCTTTTCCTTAGCCATTGCTGCTAGGCTCGTAAATACCTCTGAAGAGGGAGTTCCCGGGTAGCCGGTTACTACCTGAACGCCTCCTTCTATAGCACCATAGGCCATGGCTTCGTTTCCCATTAATAGTTTTTTCATAAAAACTACCTCCATTACTAGTGAAGAACTCCTAAACCCTTACATCTCAAGATAATTGCACCAATAATCAGGACAACCACCAGAAATATTACAAAATAGTCTAAAGTGCTGATGATTGGTTCTTTATAGTAAGTCCGGTTATTACTGCCATAACCCCTGGTTTCCATGGCAATGGCCAACCTCTCCGCTTTTTTTAGAGAGATTAAAACGAGGGGGAGAGCCACCGCGATATAGGCTTTCATCTTGCGCCAGGGATTGCCGCTATCGATGGGACATCCCCTAACCTGCTGGGCATAACCCACTTGTATGGCTTCATTTAGAAAGGTGGGTACAAAACGCAGCGAGGTCATGAACATAAACACATAGTCGTAGGGGAGTTTCATTTTTTCAGTAAGTACCAGAATAATATCTTTATACTGGGTGGTACTCAGGAAAACTAAAAAACTCAGCACCACCGTCATCATACGAAGTCCCATGGCTATGCCCAAAGTGACAGCTTCCCGGTATGCTCCATGGTAAAAAACCACTTGTAAGAGAACCAGGATCAAAGCAAAGATACTCAGGCCTTTCATAACACCGGATAAATCCTTCATCACTCGTCCTGTTAAACCAACCAGTCCCACCGATATTAATAAAGCCAACAGGTAATAGGGATCATTGAAAGTCAAGGCCAACACCATAACTCCCAGTGCCCAGGCCAATTTGCTTAAGGGATTTAGCTGATGTATGATGGAATCTCGGTAAATATACTCAATCACCCGCGCCATTCCTTTTGACCTCCCTTACCCTTTGCAAATACTCCTGCATTTCATCAACTGATAAAATGACTGGAGAAACAGACGTATTTAACGGTTCATTTAATTGATTGGCCAATACTGTTACCTGGGGTGGTAACAGCAGGGATTCTGCAAGTTTATCCGTTTGTCGGAAAACCTCCCTGGTGTCGCCATCTAAAATGATTTGACCTTGACAAAGAACCACCACTCGACTGGCATAATGCGCCACCAGAGACATGTCGTGAGTTATGAAAACAATGGTATGCCCCGCTTTATTTAACTGCTCAACCAAAGCCATGATCTGTTTTCTCTCTTGATAGTCCTGTCCAGTGGTGGGTTCATCCAAAACAATAACAGGAGTACGCAGGGCCAGCACCGAAGCCAAAGCCACCCTCTGCCGCTGTCCCCGACTTAGACGTTGGGGGTTTTCATTGGCCAAATGTTCTAAGCCAACATCACTGAGAGCTGCAGTAACTCTGGGCTCAACTTCCTCCCGAGGCAAACCCAGGTTATTTAGACCAAAGGCCACTTCAGCCTGTACGGTGTCATGAAAAATTTGGTGATCGGGGTTTTGAAAGACATAACCCACCTGCCGTGACAACTTAGATACCCGAGTGTTCGCTACATCTAAGTCAGCCACTCTTACCTTGCCCGCAGGGGGACGTAGTAAGCCAATCAGGTGTTTTACCAAAGTGGTTTTACCGGCTCCATTTTGACCCACCAAGGCTACCATTTCACCGGGGGAAATTTCCAGGTAAATGTCTTTCAAAACCGAATCACCAAATTCGTAGCCAAAGGATAGTCCATCTATTTTAATGACAGGGTTCATTATTAACCTCCGAAAGTTTGAATTACATTGCGACAAAACTGAACCCCTTCATCCAGTGTAATAGGTGGTTCGGCCTGCGGATAATATCTACGGGCCAGTTCCGTTACTTCGGGTAAGGCTACCCCTAATTCAAAAATATCTGGGTGTTGAAACACCTCTCGCGGCGTACCGGACAACACCATTTCGCCCTCCCGGAGAATAACCAATTGGTCGCAATAACGGGCCAATAAATCTGTTTTTTGCTCTGTTACCAGGATGGTCATACCCTGCTCCTGGTGAAGCTGCTTTAACACTCGAAAAACCTCTTCACTGCCCAGGGGATCTAGCTCTGAGGTGGGCTCATCCAAAACCAATACTTCTGGTAACATGGCTAGCGCTGCTGCAATAGCCAGCCGCTGCTTCTGCCCGCCGGACAAAGACGCGGTGGAACGCCCAAGCAAATGAGCAATACCGACACTGGCCAGGGCTTTTTGCATCCGTTGCTCCATTTCTGCCGGTGGCACACCATAGTTTTCCATGCCAAAGACTAATTCCTGTTCTACGTCTAGACAAATAATTTGAGCTTCTGGATCATCCAGCACGGTTCCCACCGAGCGGCCAATTTCGGCTGTGGACATGGTGTCTGCTGCCTTCCCGTTGAGTAGGACTTCTCCACTAAAGGTGCCTCCTTCAAAGTGAGGCACAATGCCATTGATTGATTTGATAAGAGTGGTTTTACCCGCCCCGGTGGGGCCGGCAAAACCAACAAAGGAACCTTTCTTAAGGGACAGGTTAATACTCTTTAAGGCATTATTTGCCGTGTGCGGATACTGATAGCTGAAATTATTTAACTGAATAAGGGAATTATTTGAAGTCGTCATTTTTTACCCTGCCCCTTCCCTAACGAAAAAGAAATTTCTTTACTGGGACATATAAAGCCTGGGCGATAACTGCATTGATGAGAGCTACCGGAATAACTACACCAATGAAAGCGGCTTTCATGGCAGTTACAGGTAGATGCAAAGCTAGATGAAAATTCAACACTACATAGAGACCCCCGCTGATTAAAGTGCCTACAAAGGTAGCCAAACAGGGCTTGAAGGAGTAGTTTTTCAGAGAAAACTCCGGCAGATAGGCTGCCAAAAGGGCACAAACCAAGGCCCCGGTGGGTTCAGTGGCTAGATTCAGATAGGGAATGGGTGATTTAGAAAAAATCATACTGACCGCCCCGGCCACAATACCAATACCCAGGGCAGGACCAATGGCTGGTCGCAGAAGAAGTATCGCTAAACAGTACATAGCAATTATGAAGTTCGGGGTAATGCCTAAAATGGCTGGGGAAAACATGCGTAGGACTGCACCTATGGCAATCAAAAAGGCAATAACTGCAATTTCTTTGGACCTGCTCATTTTACCGACAACCACTTGACTAGCGGTGGATTGATTACTCATCATCATCTCTCCTCATCTCAATGAAAAACTTGGCTTTCTCGCCTGTCTTTAACTGGTTATGCCTTATCGGGTAAATAAAAAACCAGACGTGAGTACGCCTGGTTTAGGACAATGGAATAGAAAGCTCCACTATACTCCCCTAGCTCAGCTCAACTCAACTCACCTCCATATGTAATTGACAAAACCTCTCTACTACGCTAAAACCTCTGCTATGGGAACTAGTGTAGCATAGAAAACAATTGCTGTCACTAGATTTTTAGATATTTGCCGGATCCGTTTCATAAATTAGCGCAAACATAAGTTTTTCTATCCTGATAATAACTGAAAGGATAACACCATACACTGCGACATGATCATGTCAAATATAGTTGGTATGTATATTTTATTACAGGGTAACGACTTTCCCTTCACCGGACAGGTTCTCCAATATCTCCAGCATATTGGTAACCCGGCCCACTGCCAGTTCTTCCTTTAACTTATAATACTCCAGACAGGTGCCACAGGAAATCACTTCGCTACCCCGTTCTGCCAGTTTGGTTATTTGCTCTACTACACGGGATTGTTTAATAGCCAGACGCACACCGGAGTTAACCAGCATGATGGTGCGGGGAGCTGGTTTTTCTAATAAGCTGTTAAAAAAACTAATCATTAGGATCTCCCCTAAATCCTCGGCCCCACTGCCAAAGGTATTACTGGTGATTAAATATACCATCGCTCCCGTCTCTCCGGCAGATTTTACGATCTCTGCCGGTACCGAGGCTTCGCCCTTGGTAATGGTAAGATAATATTCTCCGTCTTTTTCTGCCACTTGTACTTGGCAGCCGGCATTCTCGGCAAATCTGGTTACGTTTTCCCGGGCTGCTTCATTATCCACAATAGAGATAAGCGTGCCCTGAGCCAATTCTTCCAATGCTCTTTTGGTATTGATTACCGGTTGGGGACAGGCCAACCCACGGTTATTAATCTCTTTTGCCATGCTCTATTTTCCCCTTCCAACAGTAATTAAAAATTTATCTTGCGGCATCATTTCACCAATAATAGCAGCCTCAGCCACACCACTATTGTGCAATTCCGTCAACAGCCTGGAAGCGCGGGGGGCTGGTACAGCAATGAGTAAACCACCAGAAGTTTGAGGGTCGCAGAGGATATCAATCTCTTCTCTGGTTACCTTTTCTTCGATAAACAACCGGTCTCCCAGGTGATTGCGATTGTTGTAGGCTCCCCCAGGAATAATGCCCATTCTGGCCAGCTCTCTAACTCCGGGTAAAACGGGAACTGCCTCTGCATATAGGTGTAAACTCAAGCCACTGGCTTGGGCCATTTCAGCACTGTGCCCCAGCAAGCCAAAGCCAGTGATATCCGTACAGGACGACACCCCGACTTGCTGCATCACACGGGCCGCCTCCTTATTCAGGGCAGCCATGGTAGAAATAGTCTTGTCAATAACAGCTTTTTCCACCAAGTCCGCCTTAATTCCCGTGTTAATAATCCCGGTCCCCAGGGGCTTGGTTACAATTAGCAGATCCCCTGGCGCAGCCGTAGCATTGCTGTAGACCTGCTTCGGGTGTACTACGCCGGTAACCGCCAGACCATATTTGGGCTCGTCATCTTGTACACTATGTCCACCAGCCACAATAGCTCCGGCTTCGGCAACTTTATCTGCCCCTCCCCTTAGTATCTCTGCCAGTATGTCCGGCGACAGACAGGAGGGAAAACATACAATATTTAAGGCCAATAGGGGCGTCCCACCCATGGCATAAACATCGCTTAAAGCGTTGGCAGCTGCAATTTGGCCAAAAAAATAAGGATCGTCTACCATTGGTGTAAAAAAATCCACAGTTTGAATAGTGGCTATTTCTTCATTTAAACGATAGACTGCCGCATCATCGGAAGTGTCTAATCCCACCAGTAGGTTTGCATTTGTCTGCTTGGGTAAATGCCGCAGCACCTGCGACAGGACGTCCGGTCCTAACTTAGCCGCTCAGCCCGCAGCTTTAGTCATTTGGGTTAGTCTAATCTCTGCCATGGTTATCCCCCCTTCCGTTTAACTATCCTTCCCATTATTTAGCGCTTCGCCAGTAATTATGTACATTCCTGTCCGCCATTTATAACTTTTAGTTATAAAGCACAACTACTAATCAGAAATATATCTAACGTTTATAATTGATGACCAGCCAACCTCTACTTGCTTCTACTTAGTCAGCAGAGTATAATAAATTACAGCATTTACCAACAACCAAACCTTGAGGTGATTATCTTGACCCAACCCATAGGTATTTTCGATTCAGGTGTTGGCGGTTTATCTGTAGCCAAAGAAATTCGTCAACTACTTCCTTTAGAAGACATCCTATATTATGCTGATTCAGCCTATTGTCCTTACGGGGATAAGGACCCTGCCATAATCCGGCAGCGAGAACGAGTTATTACCGAGTTTTTACTGCAGCAGGGAGCCAAAATGATTGTGGTGGCCTGCAACACCGCTTCTTCCGCCGGTTTGGAGGAACTACGTGAACTTTGTAACCTTCCCATTATCGGCATGGAACCAGGTGTAAAACCGGCTATAGCCGCCACGAGAAATGGTAAAATCGGTGTCTTGGCCACCAGTGTCACCATTGCTGGTGACCGTTTTGCTTCTCTGGTAAAGCGTTATGCGGAAAATAACGTCGTCATTAATCAACCCTGCCCTGGTCTGGTGGAGCTTATTGAACAAGGTAAGCTAAATGATCCGAAAACCCGGGAGATTCTTCAGGGATTCCTGTCCCCGATGTTGGAACAGGGGGTAGATACGGTGGTACTCGGCTGTACTCACTATCCCTTCCTACGCCCCTTAATAGAAGAAATGGCCGGCCCCGATGTCATGGTAATTGATACCGGTCTGGCAGTGGCCCACCAGGTAACTCGAATATTGGATGAGCACAACCTGGCCGTAACAGAAGGCACCGCCGGCAGGGATTTATTCTTCACCAGCGGCAGTGAGGCTCTGGTGGCCAAAGTAATTCGTGATCTCTGGCTAAGGGATAATATTGTTGTTAAAAGTATCCCACTACACCCAGAAAAATAGTTAACGCGGCAGATCACTGCCGCGTTAACTATTTTTCTAAAGGCAATCAGCTAACCTGCGATTAACATCTTGCCAATTGACCAAGTTCCACCAAGCTTCCACAAAGGCCGCCCGCTTGTTTTGATACTTTAGGTAGTAGGCATGTTCCCAGAGGTCCAAAGCCAGCAAGGGAACCACTCCCCACTGAGTGAGGTTTTGGTGCTTTTCCGCAGTTAGGATTTCTAACTTCTTAAAGATGGGGTTATAGCATAAAAGTGTCCAGCCGGAGCCTTCCACTGCCACGGCAGCGGCGGAAAACTGCTTTTTAAAAGTATCAAAGCTACCAAAATATTTAGTAATCTCTTCGGCCACCAAACCTGTAGCCGGTCCGCCACCTTGAGGCGCCATATTATCCCAAAACAGGGTATGTAGGATATGGCCGGACCCATGAAAGGCCAATTCCCTCTCCCAGTGTTTTACCAGAGCAAAGTCTCCCTTTTCTCTGGCTTCCAGCAATTTAGCCTCAGCGTTGTTTAAGCCATCCACATACGCTTTATGGTGGGCATCATGGTGCAATTTTACTGTTTGCTCATCATAATAAGGTTCCAAAGCGTTATAAGCATAGGGTAAAGCAGGTAATTCATGTTTCATATTTTTTCCTCCATTCCAAATATTAACTATCTATACTGTATTATAATACACCGATGCAAGTTATTTATTACTTCTTCCTTACATTATAATAACTTATTACTCACAAACCTCCCGAAAGGTACGACAAAAGGTTTCCGCCAGCATCATCACATGGTCAAGAAAATCCTCCGTAAAACTATAATCTTGACAAGCGAAAAAAGATGGGTCTTCTAAAAAAACAGAGACAGGATGCCGGCCAAACATATTCATAAATTGTTCCATTGAAGTAATGCTCATTGATATCCCTCCCTGATTGAGATCATACCAAAAATATATAACAAAGCAATAAACATATTGTTACTAAATTATTAAAATATAAATAAAGGCCCTGTGAGAGGCCTTACCCCCAATCATATTCCAGACATCCCAGTGGCTGCTTCATACTGCAGACCCTGGATGACCCGGATAATTTCATCTATGAACCTCCAGTGATTCATATTGGTTTAACCTACTCCAACAGCCATATTTTTTCTTCTTGCCATATATAAGTGAGATTAACAAAATTGTAAGAAGTTTAAGAAATTTATTGACAAAGTATGAATAACCAATTATTATCAAAGCTAATAATTGTGCCACGAAGGCACAAGCCGCTTAAGGGTACATAAAAACTTTATCCCTGCTCCCAAAAGTATGTTTTGCAGAAATCGTGATAACTACAAGGATACAATGAATGTATTGTTTACCACCAGAAGGTTGGATTTTTTCTGACCTTCTTTTATTTTTGCACAAATAACAATACAGAACAGGTTTTTGCCTGTTTGATAATAATATAAACAGCTGAAAAGGAATGGTTACTATGAAAAATAAAAAATGGTTTGGCTTGCCCCTGCTTTTAGCGTTTGTTGTTGCACTTGCGGGCTGCGGAACTAAACCCGCCGATGAAGGCACAAAAACTAATACCCCTAAAGACAGCGTTGTTATTTCAATGGATGCAGAGTCCGAACCTGCCGCAGGATTTGACCCCATCATGGGCTGGGCTGCCGGAGAGCATACCCATGACCCGCTTTTCCAAAGCACCCTTCTGGTCACAAATGATGACCTTACAATCGGCAAAGACCTTGCAACAGAATATACTATTGCTGATAATGGAAAGACTTGGACTTTCAAAATCCGCAGTGATGTTAAATTTACCGATGGCAAGCCCCTTACCGCCTCGGATGTAGCTTTTACCTATAACACCGCTAAAGAACAGGCTACGGATACCGATTTGTCTATGATTGATTCTGTGGAAGCTGTTGACGCCCAAACTGCTGTTTTTCATTTTAACAAACCTTATTCTGCTTTTGCATACATAGCGGCGGTTGTAGGAATTGTTCCTGAACATGCCTATAACCCGTCAACCTATGGGCAAAACCCAATTGGCTCAGGGAGATATATTTTGAAACAATGGGATAAGGGCGAACAGGTAATTTTAGAGGCAAATCCTGACTATTACGGTGAAAAGGTCAAAATGAAACGTATTACCATTGTTTTTATGTCGGAGGATGCTTCCTATGCCGCTGCACAGGCCGGTCAGGTTGATGTGGCCTATACAGCGCCAAACTACACCTTAAAACAGGTAAACGGATATAAAATTACATCTTTTGCCAGCGTGGACGTGCGCGGTATTAACCTACCCTGCATCCCTTCCGGCGGCAAAACAACGCCGGATGCTTCCGGGGAAACTCTTCCGGCAGGCAATGATACTACCTCAAACAAAGCCATACGTCAGGCATTGTCCTTTGCCATTGACAGAGAAGCGCTCGTAAAAGATGTTCTATATGGATATGGTTCGGCAGCTTACAGTGAAAGCCACGGAGAGCCTTGGGAAAACCCTGCTATGAAAGAGGTTTCCTACGACCCCCAAAAATCAAAAAGCATTATGGAAGCGGATGGTTGGAAGCTCAACGCTGACGGTATCTATGAGAAAAACGGAAAGAAAGCGGAGTTTGACCTGCTTTACATGTCTTCAAACTCTGCGCGTACCGGCCTTGCCATGGCGGTAGCTGAAAAGGCGAAGGCTGTTGGTATAAAAATTAATCCCAAAGGCTCAAGTTGGGATGAAATCTCAAAGCTGTATTACGAAACTCCCCATGTATTTGGGGCAGGAATGCATTCGCCCACAGGAATCATTAGCCATTACTATACCGAAAAAAATGGTGCGTCTTATTCAAACCCCGCCGTGGATAAACATATTGATGATGCACTTGCTGCTCCCTCTGTTGAGGCATCCTATCCCTTATGGAGTAAGGCCCAATGGGACGGCACGGTAGGCGTTACACCTACCGCCGATTCGCCTTGGGTATGGCTGGTTGAAATTGACCATATCTATTTTGTAAAAGACGGCTTGAACGTGATAGATAAAAAGATTCATCCACACGGATACGGATGGACGATTACCAATAACGCAGACCAGTGGTATTGGAATTAGGACGTGCTGATATGAAAACAGGACATGCAGTAGCTGTATATTTAGTAAAAATTTTAGTAAAGTTGCTTTTGGTGCTGCTGGCCGTGAGCATTATTTGCTTTGTCCTGATTTCGGTTTCACCTGTTGATCCTATCCGCATGTATGTGGGTGAAGTGGGAATGCGCAATATCCAGCCGGAAACACTGGCCAAACTTGAGTCCTATTTTGGATTGGACACACCGCTGACGATACGGTATTTCAATTGGCTTTCAGATTTTGTACGCGGAGATATGGGTACATCACTGATTTACCGTCAGCCCGTAATAGACGTAATTGGTGTGCGGTTTGTTAATTCCTTTGCCCTAATGCTTACCGCATGGCTGTTTTCGGGGATATTGGGTTTTTTTCTCGGCGTTATTGCCGGCATCCGGCGCGGCAGACTGACGGATAAGCTGGTTAAGGGATATTCGCTCCTCTTGGCCAGCACCCCCACCTTTTGGCTGGCACTTGTTATGCTGATGGTTTTCGCCGTTTGGCTTAAATGGTTTCCGATAGGACTTAGCGTGCCAATTGGCGTAGATGCTTCAAAAGTGACTATATTTGATACTCTGCATCACCTGTTCCTTCCCGCATTGACCCTTAGCGTAATCGGCGTGGCCAACATTGCCCTGCATACCCGCGAAAAGATGATTGATGTTATGGCAGAAGATTACGTGCTTTATGCCAAAGCGCGTGGAAAGAGTACCTTTTCTATTCTTCGCCATCATGGTATCCGTAACGTAATCCTGCCGGCAATCACCCTTCAATTTGCTTCAATCGGAGAAATTTTTGGCGGTTCTGTACTTGTAGAACAAGTTTTTTCATATCCGGGCTTAGGGCAGGCGGCAGTAAACGCCGGGCTGAGCGGAGATTCCCCGCTTCTTCTAGGTATTGCTGTTATCAGCGCTGCGTTGGTGTTTTCCGGTAACTTCATAGCAAATGCCCTGTATGGTATTATTGACCCACGCATCAGAAGGGGGCTGAAAAATGACTGATATTACTATTTTGCAACAATACAAAAAGCCCCGCCTGAATCAACGACACAAGACGCTTATCTATTTTATCTTTGCCGTAGTTTTATTGCTGTGCATAGCAATATCCGGAAGTTTAATGGGTGAGATAGCAATCACAACCCGCTCTGACGCAAAAAACCTCTTACCCAGCATGGCTCACCCATTCGGAACAGACTGGCTGGGGCGTGATATGCTGGCAAGAACCCTCAAAGGACTTTCTATCAGTATTGTTATCGGAATTTTAGCCTCGGTAATCAGTGCAATTTTGGCAGGCATTTTGGGCGTTCTTGCCGCATCTTTCGGAAAAAAGACCGATGCAGTCATTGAATTTTTAATCAATGTAGTTTTGGGCATCCCGCATCTTTTGCTGTTACTGCTGATTTCCTACGCCTTGGGTAAGGGTATGTTCGGTGTAGTAATAGCTGTAGCGGTCAGTCATTGGCCGATGCTGGCGCGTGTTATCCGCGGTGAGGTTCTGGCTATAAAAGAAGCTCCTTATGTTAAAATAGCGAAAAAACTGGGGCAACATAACCTAAAAATTGCGCGAAAGCATATGCTACCTCATATATTCCCGCAATTTTTAGTAGGATTTATTTTGTTATTCCCTCATGCGGTTTTACACGAAGCAGCTCTCACTTTTCTTGGTTTTGGGCTTAAGCCGGAACAACCGGGAATTGGTATAATTCTGTCCGAAAGCATGAAGTATCTGTCGCTTGGTATGTGGTGGCTTGCCGTATTCCCAGGGCTTGCCCTGCTGTCTACGGTCTTGCTGTTTGATTTAATGGGAAGCAGTCTAAGAAGCCTGATTGACCCCCACAGCGCAAATAAATAGTCAAGGGTAATATGAACGGGCTGTCGTAGTATGGTAATGGTTATTTTGAGTTATTTACTATACCAAATCGAGCTGGAAATTCAGTAAGGTTTGGTTTGCAAGACATATTTACGAGGGGGATAGCGGATGAGTCAAAAAGAATTATTAAAAGTTGAAAATCTTTCGGTATCCTTTACCGGCTATGAAAGAGGATTCAGGCAAATTGATTTACAGGTAATCGAAAATCTGAATGTTACCGTCAAAAAAGGCGAAATGGTGGCGGTGGTGGGTGCAAGCGGTTCAGGTAAAAGCCTTTTGGCTCACACCCTGCTTGGGATATTGCCGCCCAACAGTACGGCGTGCGGCAATATTTATTTTGAGGGGGAATTGCTGAACGCTCAGAAAATAAACCAGCTTCGGGGTAAAGAAATTGCTTTTGTGCCTCAAAGCGTTACTTACCTTGACCCACTAAAAAAAGTCGGCTCGCAGGTACGGAAGGATAAAAAAGTAATAGAGTCCTACCGGAAACAACAGGAGCTTTTTTCCTTCTATGATTTGCCTGCCAAAACCGATAACCTATACCCTTTCGAGCTTTCGGGCGGGATGGCAAGACGTGTTTTTTTATCCGCCGCCATGATGGAAACCCCTAAACTAATTGTAGCAGATGAGCCGACGCCGGGATTGCACTTGGAAGCTGCAAAAAACTCCCTTAAGCATTTTCGTGAGTTTGCGGACAAAGGGGGCGGCGTACTGCTGATTACCCATGACATTGAGCTTGCGCTGGAAGTTAGCGACCGTATTGCCGTGTTTTATGCCGGAACAACGGTGGAGGAAGCTTTTGCGTCGGATTTTCAGTCAGAGAACCTACTAAGACATCCCTATACCAAAGCTTTATGGCGGGCCTTGCCGCAAAACGGATTTGCACCTACACCCGGAGTACAGCCCTATGTAAAAGATAAGCCGCAAGGCTGTGTTTATGCTCCGCGGTGTTCAGTGTATTCGTCAAAATGTAACAGTAAAATTCCTATGCAGACCATACGCAATGGCAGTGTACTGTGCGCTTGTGCAAAGTAAGGAGATAAAGCTATGCTTTTAGAAGCAAGAGAAATCAGCTTTGGATATAAAAAGGGCTATCATATACTAAATAACATCTCCTTTGCCGCTGAAAGCAGCGAAAGGGTTGGCATTGTTGCGCCCAGCGGATTTGGCAAAACGACTCTGTGTAAAATATTAGCGGGATATAGTAAGCCCTCTAACGGACAGGTGCTTTTGGACGGCGAAGATGTATATGGGATGAAAGGCTATCATCCTGTGCAAATGATCTGGCAGCATCCCGAAACCTCTGTAAATCCACGGTTACGATTGAAAGAAACCATCGCTGAAGGTGACCAGATTGAGCAACGCATCATCAATGCACTTGGCATTGAACACGACTGGCTAAACCGATTCCCAGGCGAACTGTCAGGCGGCGAGCTGCAAAGATTTTGCATTGCCCGTGCGTTGGGACAACGTACGCGATTTTTGATTGCAGACGAAATCAGCACTATGCTGGACATGATTACTCAGGCGCAGATATGGAGCTTTCTTTTGGAGGAAACAGAAAAGCGAAAATTGGGGCTGATTGTGGTCACTCATAATACTGCTTTGGCCGAAAAGGTGTGTACAAGAATACAAATTCTTACGAAGTAGCAGTATTGCACAGTTATAATATTTATATATTTTATGTCTTTAAGATATCTGTATGTTGGGAAGTGGCCGTGTTACTCGTAGGGTGAGCGGCCTCTTCCTTCATTTTTTATTGAGGTCATCCAAGGTATTTCGGCTCTATTCTTCGTAATACCGAGCAGTGAAAGAATTACTAAATGATGATTAAAATGTAAAGGCCCCGTGAGGAGCCTCGTACCCAATTATATTCTCCCTACCATGCTAAACTCTTTTTGAATACCGGCCATGCCCGGACGCCAACCGGCAGGAATCCCTAACCCAGTGGCTGCTTCATACTGCAGACCCTGGATGACCCGGATAATTTCATCCACATTACGTCCTACTTCCGGCGGATATAAGGAAACATATTTTACCTTCCCCTCGGGGGATATTATAAAGGTGGCACGGTACGTAAAGCCCAGTTCTTCTCGGAGAACACCGTACTTGCGTGAAATCTTGTGGGAACGATCGGAAAGCAAGGGGTACTGGATTATGCGGGCAGAGGGTGATACCTCCGCAAAAACCTTGTGGGAAAAGACACTGTCTGTACTAATAGCCAGTACCTGCACACCCAGTCTCTGAAATTCATCATAACGGGCAGCCACGGCTGCCAATTCGGTAGGTCAAACAAAGGTGAAATCACTGGCATAAAAGAACAGGGTGACCCAATGATTTTTATAGTCACTTAGATTCACGGTAACCCGATTTCCTCGGTAGTAGGCTTCTGCCGTAAAGTCTGGAGCCGGTTCCTCCGGTTTTACTATAATATTTGGATACCCGCAGGGGGGCATCTCCAAAGCAGGCTTCGTTTCTTTGGTATCTGACATAAAAACACCCCCAACATTGTTTCCATTTATTGTATGATGTCTGGTTATCATTTGACACATGTCAAAACAATCGGGGATTTCTATTTACAGCCCATGTGTTGTTTGGTTTAATTATGAAAGAAGGTTTTTGTAGGAGGGTTCTTAAAATGACAGAAAAAAATGCCTGTGGTTGCAAACCTCGCAAAATATCTAAAGGCTTACTCACCAGAGTAGGTAATTTCATCCGTGACAAATCCGTGGATGGTATTTGTGTGAAAAGTATTGCTGATATAGCCGATGAGATGGGTCTGCTGCTGCCTACCATTGTGGTAGATGCTCTGGCTAAGTTGGAAGAAAAGGGAACCATTAAAGTTAAGGAACGGGGACAAGAGCTCACTGACCGAAGCGCCTTCATCTATATTGGTGATGATGAAGTAAGTAAGCTGATGTCCAATGCGGTCTTGTTAACCCATGAACTAGGTGCTAGCCTAGGAGACAACCCAGAGTTTCAACAATTGAAACAAATGATCAATGAGATGGTAAATATTCTGGACCAGCAAAACAAAGAGGTCATTGAATATCATGCCTTTAAAAGTGGGGTTGTCAAACAAATTGAAGCCCAGGAGGGTGTATATCACATTATTTCTAAGACCCGTCTGAATAATCTCTTTATTGAAGAGACGAGAAGGTAAAGCTGATGCAAATAGACAAGCAGAGTGCCATTATAGGTACCATTGTATTAGTAGGCAGTTCCGTTACTCAGTACTTGCTTTATCAACATATTGACTGGGCATATACTATTCTGATGGCCATTGTCTTTATTATGCTGGCGCCGTATCTCAAAAAGAAAAAATAAGTCAGTTAGTACATCTGATAGTAAAATAAAAAGGTACCCACCCTGGTGATTGGGTGGGTATCTTTTGTTACTAGTTTACACTCTTTCCTGCGGCCAATCGGCAGCCGGGTCTTTATCAAATTCGAGTCCAATAAGAGTTACTGAATCGTCAAAGATATCGGGGCTGTGGTGTTCCTTATGTCTTAAAATGATGCCGAACATGGGGGATTTAGTATTTAACTCCTGCAGTTTCTGTAAGATTTGTCCAGCCTTGTTTCTTTGAAATTTGATAGCAAAACCAACCGCATCGGGATATGCTAAATAAAGCAAATAGGCATCTTCTGCTTGGTCATACTCCCAGCGGTATTCAAAACGACCCGTGTGGGCTGGTGCAATTCGATTGTTAGGATTAATAGCCTGATAGGGAATGGCAAAGTCTGGATGCTCTAAAATAATCCCTATGCTCTCTTTAGATTTTCTTGGTTTAATCGTACCAATGCTCCCGCCAAAGGGTTCAATAACTTTAATTTTAGAATCGGTGGTCAAGGGTGGTTCCTCCTTTATGAGCAGTTACATTTCTATTTTGTCCACTGTGTTTAATAATACATAGTTGTACGCAAAAAAACAACCAGCCAGGCGTGGAGTGTTTGGAAAAATGAAATTGGGTGAGACAGATGCTGCAATATAAACGTTGGTCTGAGGTTCCCGGTTACTTAATGAAAAAATCCCAGTTAGCAAGGCTCGGTTTACAGCCCAAACAGGCTGATGCCCCAGACGGCATTATTCATTTTTATAGTGGTTCTTATTACAAGAGAGAACACTTATACGACGTGGAACGCTGCATACCCATTGAAAATTACCAAATATCAATTGATCACCTGGAAATGAATACCGAAAACCTTTCTGAGGCCCTTTATATTATTAACAAGTTTGCCAAACGAAAAAGAGATACTAAAAAGGACCATTATGAACAAGGCCACCATGATTTGGTAAAGAGCTTAAAGCAAAGAGAACATCAATTATATGAATTAAAGTCCCAGGTTCTAACGAAGATGCTGGCGGAAGAAAGGGCAGAAATTTTAGGAATCCATAAGCAAATCATCAACACCCAGGGAAAACGGGAATCCATTAACCACCTTTTATTGATTCAAGTGGGAGAGCATACCTTTCATCGCCCTGCTAAGGCCAAGGATATTAAAAAACACCCCTTCCTAGGAGAAATTGATATCATCTCCGCGGAAAAGGAAAGTACTTCATTAACGTTTCTGGAAGCCGTAAAACTCCTGGAAAAGTATTTGGCTATGAGCTAACAGTCTAGCCAAAAGGAGTACGCTGGTTTAAATTTATAAAGGAAATTAACTTGGATTGTAGAAGCCTCTTTGAAAAAGAAACCATACGGAGGGAATACCGTGAATCTTCAACCAGGTAAATACAGACATTTTAAGGGGAATTATTACGAAGTTATTTGCGTGGCCAAACATTCAGAGACCGAGGAACCACTGGTGGTTTACCGCAGTGATAAGGACAGCAGCCTGTGGGTAAGACCCCTGGCCATGTTTACTGAACAAGTAGAAGTAGAGGGACAGCTAGTAAAGCGATTTACTTACATTGGACAAACTGGCCAGTAGCCAGCAGACATCTTTATAGCTAAGGAGAATTTTAAAAATGCGAACAGGTACTAACAAATGGCAAACAATGTTCGCGGTAGCCATTGGGACATTTCTTTCGGCCATGAGTTCGAGCATTATCAACGTTGCTCTGCCATTCATTGGTAACTACTTCGAAGTGGATATGGCATCTTTGGAGTGGGTGGTAATGGCCTATCTACTGGTGATTTCAAGCTTGCTCATTGCCTATGGTCGATTAGGAGATATTTGGGGTTATAAAAGTATTTATTTAACAGGTTTTGTTATTTTTACTGCCGCTTCTTTGCTTTGTGCTATTTCAGAAACAATTCATACATTAATTGCTTTTCGGGTGTTGCAAGGCATTGGCGCAGGCATGATTATGGCCATTGGGCCCGCCATCCTCACGGCCACTTTTCCTCCCCAGGAGCGCGGTAAAGCTCTGGGAATGATCGGTATGGTTGTGGCGTCAGCCTTGGCTACCGGCCCTTTTATCGGCGGTATCATGGTGCAATTTTTTGACTGGCAAATGGTTTTTTATTTAAATATCCCCCTTGGCATTCTGGGTGTAGTATGGGGCAGCTATATCCTACCCAAGAGTATCCAGGTAAACAAACAGGCCTTTGACTATCCCGGTGCCATAGCCCTTTTCTTAACGTTGTTCGCCATTCTGCTCTCTCTCAGTCACGGACAGCAATGGGGCTGGAGTTCTAGCCAAACTTTGTCGCTATTAGGTTTTGGCCTCTTGATGCTGGGTTTCTTCATTTGGTGGGAATTGCGGCATCCTCAACCTCTCATGGATTTAAATCTTTTTAAAATTCGTTTGTTTAGCGCAGCCAGTGTTAGCGCTCTGATTAACTACATGGCTATGTTTTCTTACATCTTCCTAATCCCCTTTTACCTGAAGGATGTGGCCGGTTTGGATCCCTCTCACATCGGGATGCTAATGGTGGTTTCCCCCCTGATGATTCTCTTGTCTTCGCCTATCAGTGGAACCTTATCCGATAAGATTGGTTCCCGTACGCTAAGTTCCTTAGGTATGGCCCTAACCTGTCTGAGCTTATTTTTACTCAGTGGCCTGGGAACTGCCTTTAGCCCGGTACAGCTGATCCTGCCGTTGTTACTTTTTGGTTTGGGTTCCGGCCTTTTTCAGGCTCCCAACAGCAGTGCTATCATGGGTTCCGTACCAAAACAGCGGCTGGGCATTGCCTCCAGTACCATTGCCAGCATGCGCAACATGGGTATGGTGATGGGAATTGCCATAAGTGGTGCTGTCTTTAATGGGCGTCTGCCCATTTACCTAACCAAATATAACCAATTGGGTTACCAGGGACAAAACTTGCAGGCCACTGCCTTTGTCAACGCAATGCACGATGCCTTTCTTGTGGCCGCACTACTAGCAGTCTTCGGAGTAGTGACCTCCTACGTACGAGGCAGCCAACAGCCTTTGGGACAACCACAGAAATAAAATAACTCCCACCGTTGTCTATTTGAATTCGGTGGGAGTTTTCCATCCTACATTCGCAGTTCGAAGGTACCACAGGCCGTATTATGACCTCCTTGGCTCGCTAATGCCTGTAGAGCTTCTTTGCCTAGCAAGAGCATAAGCTCCACAATATCGATACTCTCAGGCACTCTTTTTTGTCGCTGGCGGTAAGCTTTGACCCCAGCTAAACAGATTCTCCGGTTTTCCTGCTGCCCAATTACGTTTACATAATACTTGCACTGTCCACAGGCGTGTTTGAGCTTTTCACCTGCCTGGGGCATCATCATCCGGTGGCCGGTAAAAAGAAAATTATTTTTATAGTAATTCTTTAGCTTATCGTTCATGGTAAACTCCGCAGTCTGTCAAAGACACCGCCCGTTTAATACTGTGCTGACCCCAGCGGGAACGAATTAAGTCTGTGGCCCGATCTATTCTTTCCTGTTTATCTCGCTCAACCAACAAATTTAGCTGCGTTTCTTCCTTCCGGAGTAACCCTGAAAGTGTTAGTCCCACCAATCTTACTCTCACTTCCTCATGCCAATGTTTTTGCAGCAAAAATACTGCCTCATCATAAATTTCCTGGGTGATATCTGTATAGGAATATAACGTTCTGGAATGGGTCTCAGTAAAAAAATTGGGGTCTTTCATCGTTAGACTGACCCGGTTGCCTAAACAGCCAGCCCGACGAGCCCGCTGGGCCACCTCCTCGGCCAACTCCAAAATAACCACTTTGATTCGGTCAAATCCCAGATAGTCCCTGGGCAGTGTAATTTGATTGCCCACGCTCTTGACAACATCCATTGCCTGGGGATCCACGGGGCTGAAATCAATGCCTTGGGCAGAATGGTGCAAAACCTCTCCGATGAGACCATATCTTTTTTTAAGCACGTCCGGCGGCAGAACTGCCAGGTCTCCGATGGTCTTTACCCCCACCTGGTTCAGCCAGCGTCCGATACGGGAACCCACCCCAAACAACTCTTTCACCGGCAACGGCCATATTTTGTGGGGCCAATCCTCTAAGGTAAGGGGGATAATTTTATTAGGCTTCTCCAGTTCCGCAGCCATTTTAGCTACCAACTTGGAAGGGCCAATGCCAATATTAACCCCTACCCCGATTTCATTATTAATGCGTCCTTGAATTTTTCCGGCAATTTCCAGGGGGCTGCCCAAAATTTTTAAGCAACCTGTAATATCCACAAAGCTTTCATCAATGGAACAGGGTTCTACCAAATCACTAAAGTCCTTTAAGATCTTGTTAATGCTGGTAGAAAATTTTACATACTCTTTAAAAGAAGGAGAAACAAAAATAACCTCCCTGGAACGAGCCTTGGCTTCTGCCACTGTCATGCCAGTTTTAATGCCAAATCTTTTTTTAGCCTCTACACTAGCTGCTAGAACAATCCCCGTTCGTTTAGCAGGATCTCCGCCCACCACCACAGGCTTGCCCTGCAGCCCAGGATCTAAGGCCTGATGAACGGAAGCAAAAAAGCTGTTTATATCGCATAACAGAATTACCTTGGTCACAGCTACACCACCAAACATTCATTCGCTTTCTGTAAACTCATTATACCAAACAACAGTTCTAATACAAGGGGAACTCTTTTGCCAAATATCGGAAGGAAATATTAAATTCGGAGGTTTAAACGGAGTGTTTGCTGAATAGACATGATAAAAAGTGAAAGGAGTGGTTTTTTGGTTAACAGGGAGTACTTACAACAATTAAGTAAATGGGCCGGCTTGGTGGGAATTCTCAACATTATTTTTGGGGCCTTTTCAGCCATCTGTGGTTTATTTGCCTTTATCGTAGGAGCTATTCCAGGCATTATTATGATTGTTCTGGGTGTCAAATTACGAAATGCCAAAAAGTATGCTGACGAAATGCTATCAATGGAGGAAAACGAAAGTAAAATTAATATGGTCCTAATGAGCTTAAACTCTTATTTTATGATTCAAGGTGTTTTACTAATTATTACCTTAGTTTTTTCTGTATTGGGAATATTAGGTGGATTCTTGGCTGGCCTTACCTTGTTTAGCCAGATTCCTTTTTAAATAATATACTAATTTGATTTCTCGGGGAAAAGTTCCTATAATAAAAAGAGCATCAATTAATTAACGAATGGAGAAACTACCAATGTCAGAGTTGAAGAGATTCCTCCGAGAATGGGTTGGCATCCTTGTAATCGCTGTTGTATTATCTTTAGTCGTACGAACCTATATTGCAGAAGCCCGCTGGATTCCCAGTGAGTCCATGCTTCCTACCTTAAAGATAGGAGATCATTTAATTATTGATAAAGCCTATTTTAAATTGAGTGGACTTCACCGGGGAGATATTGTAGTGTTCAAAGCCCCTCCCTCTGCCCAAAAAGAGGAAGACTTGATTAAACGAGTTATTGGGCTGCCCGGCGAAAAAATTGCTGTTAAAGACGGTGTTGTTTATATTAACGACCAAGAACTCAGCGAGTCCTATATTGCAGAAAAACCCAACACTGATTTCGCAGCTATTACCATTCCCGAAGATAAGGTTTTTGTCATGGGAGATAATCGTAATAACAGCTACGACAGTCGCTTCTGGGGCACCTTGCCCATCGAAAACATCATCGGTAAAGCTGTGTTCCTCTATTATCCTTTTAAGGATGTGGGAGTTCTCCTAAGTGAGTAAAATAAAACCAAGGGCAAATCCTGTCATGCCCTTGGTTTTTTCTTTATCTTTTATACTACAGCTTTTCTGAAGGTTAATCTTCTTCCTCAACTGTCCACTCTTCTTGCCATCCCATAATTTTGCTAATCTTACTGGAGTTTCTATTAATAAAATTTGTGGCAAACGTATCTGCATCTTTTTCCGATTTTGCATCATCATGAAACAGCCGGTTGTTAACATATTGATACCGATGCCTTAACTCATGGGCCAGAGCATGTAATGAATATAACTGCTTACTGTGCAGATCATCGCCATCATCGGTCTGTGAAAAAATACATAAATAAACAATATCTGCTGCCGGATCATAACTGCCCTCAAGTTCACCTCGAAACTCCTCCAGGGAAAAATTAAAGCTTTGCGGATAGTATTTAATTAGATCAAACCTTGTTTCGTAGACAAAGATCCTCTGGGGTGTATAATCCTTACCCAATAGCTTAATAATGCTTTCTATTTGCTTATTGGTGAGGATATTTTGGTTATTAATAATTTTCATATATCTAACCTACCCCCTTACAGGTTTTTTATCATGCTTTCAATATTAGGAGCGTTATGTAAACTAGTTTCAGAGAAAACTGTGAGAAGAGTTTTTAACTAAAAATTTAAATTATTAGATTGCATCTATATTTTATTAATTATATAATTGTCTCGGCAATATACTTTAAGTATCCAACATTAACCTAGGAAAGACAAGGTTTGTAAAAATCAAATTGGTTGGTAAAGGATGTTCTTAACCAACTCTACACAGAATCTAGACCTAAAATTTTTTACCAACATAGTTGTCAAAACAACTATGTTAAATTAATCCTTCATGGGGAGGTATACAAATATGCTTCCGTTAGAATTAGCATTACTATTGTTTTTAATAGTAGGTGGCACTGTATATCTAATTGCCCGGCGGCTATATTAACAAAAATACATAACGTTTTTCAATCTAACTATTAATTTTTAAAGGACGTGGGCAAATGAAAACAATAAGTCTAACTGGCAAAGCATGGCTAAAAGGATTCCATATCTTTTTTGCCTGTCTGTGGATCGGTGCAGCTGTATCTATGATGCTTCTTGCTTTTGTTAGAGGACATATTTCCAATGGAGATGAACTTTGGGCAGTAAACATATCAATAAAGTTACTTGATGATTTTATTATTATACCTTCAGCAATTGGTTGTTTAATCACAGGGATTTTGTTTTCATGGTTAACCAATTGGGGATTTTTTAAATTTAACTGGATTGTTGTTAAATATATCATCAATATAGCAGCTATTTTGTTCGGAACTTTCTTCCTTGGCCCTTGGGTCAATGGGATGGAAGCTATCTCTAAAGTTGAGCGACTATTATCACTGCAAAATGTGACCTATCTGCACTATGCTAAAATGAACATTTACTTTGGTACCTTGCAGGCTTTGATCCTTATTTTGGCAGTTTTTATTTCGGTGTTTAAGCCTTGGGGTAAAAAGAAAAGATAGAGAAAAAATTGGTACGTTACAATTCATCATGCCAAAGATGCTCATTTAGTGCAGGAAATCAATCCAAGATTTTCTATGGTCTTTGTGCCATCCTCACCCTGAAGCCATGTGATAACCGCCCGAGCGCTGTGATCCTCCGAAAGATCGGAGCGAATGACTGCGTAATAGCTGTTGGCCAGTGGATAATAGCTGTCCGCAATGTTTTCCGCCGTGGGTAGTACCCCATCAAACGAGAGAATTTTCAGGTGCTCACCGATACCGGTTATTTCATTCATCTGCTGTAGGTAGGTATAGAGGGTGTAGCCCAATGCATAACTGTTGGTCGGTCTCCCTGACAGGCCACCATTATGGTAAAATGCAACCTGTTCCAGCATTCCCTCCATAGTCAGCTCTACATAGTTATTCTGAATGCCTGGGTGCATTTCCTTATTGTTTAGAATCAAATTGTCCATTTGAGACTGGCTTCCGCTGTCGGAGTTTCGGCATATAGGAATGAGCTCCCTGTCCGGCCCTCCCAGTTCGCTCCAGTTGGTAATTCCATAGCTGAGATATATTTTTCTGATCTGCTCCAAGGTTATGGACTTCGTTGAATTTTCGACGGAGGTAATAAATATTAACCCCTCGGCGGCAATCTTGTGAAATTCAAGTTCCACGCCCGCGTTCTCCGCCTCCTTGAGCACCTCGGCAGAGGCGTAGGGCACGAGGATCATATCTACCTCCCCGTTAATCAAAAGACGGTAAGAGGGTACGGTTTTTGAAGCCCGTGTGGGATACCCGGTCGCGTTCTCGCCGTACATAGCCCGGTATACAGCTTGTACGATGGAGAGAGTTGAAGTGGATCCGTCGATTCTTGGATAATTCTTAGCGGTAATGCCAAGTGCATCGGCAGCGACCGTCATTGTGATAGCATCATTGCCTTGCGGGGCAGGTTGGGTTGTAAGAGTGGGGTGTGTTGGCAGCTGCGTTTTGGCGGCACCGTTGTCGGAACAGGCACAAAGTGCCAGCAGCATCAAACTTACCAATAACAGACTAATGATTCTCTTCATATGCATCCTCAACTTCCTTGCCTAATCAATTCCTTCTTTCAGATAATTCTAATAATTGATAATTTTACCATGCCTTTCTGAATAAAGAAAGATATGGTAACACCTCGACTCTAAGCCTATTAAGACACAGCCATACTAATCAGTTTTAGCTTCCATGTCCCATTTTCAAAAGTAGCTTCGTATTTTGGAAAAACTGCTCCTAAACTACCAAACCAGGACACTCCTGTAATAATCGCCTTACCTTCACTATATTCCTCTACTTCTACCCACAACAATGTTCCATCTATTGACCTGTTCAATCTTCCATCTGCGTTTAATTCAAATTTGGTCTTATCATTTTGAGTTTCTTCAAAGCTATATATATTTGGAGATAAAGTGGTAAGCTCCTTCAATACTTCCTCTTGAGCCTGATCACTTAGCCCTATTAAGGTATTTAACTTTACTGCAACAAAGCCATTGCCACCATTTTCCTCCTGAAAAGCTTCTTTCATAACTGATATATATAAATCCATTCTTTGTCTTTCTTCAACGTTCTTATCATTAGGTACATTTTCCTGTGAACTACAACCAATCACTGAAAAAATAGCTACTGCTGCTATAAATGCTAAGAGAGTCTTCTTCATCCCCCTATCCCTCCTAATCACTTCTATAATTATCTAGACGCTGACTAATGTATTTCGTTTCTGCTATCGGACCTTTATTTGCTGTATAACTTTACAAGACACTAAAACTAGAATGCTGAATAAGAACAAATAAAGTTGCATTAACATAATTGTAGTTTTAGTGAGAGTGATTATCATTTGTGTTATAATGATTTGTATAAATCTTGAAAGGTGCTGGGTTTTATGGTTTTGAGGTCTACTGTTCTGTTCCTTCTGGCGGGACTGGCAGAAATAGCGGGTGGGTATTTTATATGGATTTGGCTTCGTAATGATGTTAGTGTTGGGTGGGGGCTATTCGGTGGAGTTGTTTTGGTTCTCTATGGAATAATTCCATGCTTTCAGCAGTTTCCCAGCTTTGGTCGCATCTACGCTGCTTATGGAGGCGTCTTTGTGGTCATGTCTATTATTTGGGGCTGGTGGATAGACGGAATAAAGCCAGATATTTTTGATTGGCTTGGCACTTTCATTGTTCTTATAGGTACTACGATAGTTTTATGGGCTCCTAGAAAAAATATTGAATTAAAAGAATGAAAAAGAAGGTGCCTCAATGATAAAATCCTTACTTTTATTCGTTCTGGCTGGATTAGCTGAGATCGGTGGCGGATATTTAATATGGCTTTGGATACGTGAGAAAAAACATATCTTCCTCGGCATAGCGGGCGGAATAATCCTTGTTTTATATGGGGTTATTCCTACCTTACAGGAGTATCCGAATTTTGGCAGAGTATATGCAGCCTATGGTGGAATCTTCATCATCTTGTCATTGCTCTGGGGTTGGGGTGTGGACAAGAAGAAGCCCGATTTCTATGACTGGCTAGGATCCTTTATTGCACTAGTAGGAGCAGCAATAATAATATGGACACCCAGGTAATAAGAGCCATGCCTCACCCTTGATAGAAGGCATGGCTTTTTATCTGGAACAACAGAAGTTAAACTCACGAACTTTACCAATTCAGCCATTACTCCTATACTGTCCATAATAATTTTCTACTTTTCACTTACTCCCCTCAAACATCGACACTAGGGAGACTAAACCTTCACACAAATTTCGATACTATCCCACACCAATTTTACGAACAAACCTCATATCCCTAAATTTATAATATTGAACCAGTACTTTATCTAGTCGCTCACTTGCAGCTATAACTTCAGGGTCCGCAAAACGTTTATTTCTTGCTATATTCCTTAGTTCATGCCGAAGAAGCTCAATCTTTTTTAATAATCTTTCAACATCAGACAACCAAAACACTTCTTTCCTTAGATTTTTAGGCATACAGGCCCACAAATCTTGGAAATTCGTCACAGACTATAAATATCCTTCACATAAATTCCGACATCATTTGCATAAGAATTTTCAAGAACTTTATGTAAAGTTCCAGATTAACTTAATGAAAAATCATTAGGACATACCTGCCAACAACTCTCGACTCCATTTTCCTTGACCTCCCATTACCCAAAACTCACATACTCTGGAACTTCACTCCTGGAGAATGTACCAGAATTTTTTACCGTTAGTAAAATAGAATAAAATAGCCTTTTTTACTTTTCGTGTGGTGGAAATTGATTTACAATAGTTCTAAATTGTAAATTAATTGGAGTAATAGGGGGTTTGAGGAATGGATTTTATGTTAGTGTTATCCTTTTTAGGCGTGGCAATATTTCTTACTTTGATGCCTGGTCCAGATATTTTATTTGTTATTGCCCAAAGTATTTCGCAAAATAAAAAGGCAGGCATAGCAACTTCATTAGGGCTTTGTACAGGATTAATGGTACATATAACCGCAGCAACCCTTGGTATTTCGGCAATGGTTTATCAATCTTCATTAGCTTTTTCGATAGTAAAATATATTGGAGCGGCTTACCTGTTATTTTTAGCATGGCAGTCTTTTAAGGAAAAGGATTCCTTTTTAATAGATAGTAGCCAGCAATCTCTAAATTATAAATCATTATATAAAAAAGGAATTTTGATGAATATTTTAAATCCCAAAGTATCATTATTCTTTTTAGCTTTATTGCCTCAATTTGTAGTTTCGACAGGCAGTCCCGTATCGGTACAAATGCTTATTTTGGGAATAATTTTTATGGTTCAAGCACTCGTTATTTTTATAATAGTCAGTACGTTTTCAGACAAAATACGATATGTATTATTACGTAAACCCGCTATAGCAAAAAGAGTAAACATAATAAAAGGCTCACTCCTTGGGTTTATTGGAGTACAAATTGCATTTAGTCAAAAATAAGCAACCTTTTACCTCAATAAAAAAATCCTTTCAAAAACTGAAAGGGTTTTTTTATTGAAGCGCTAGGAGTTACGCCTGCCTGCCATTTTAGAATTATATCTCTTACCTTCCCGTGATTCCTTTACTCTCTGAATTCCCGACCACGTCAGAATACATACGAAAAACCCACCGACCAAAGTAGCAGGAATAACTAAAAGTAAACCTTCCGGATTTTTATAGTCAGCATTCATTAAAGAATTTACTATAACTCCCAAAATAATTACCGCCCCTATCAATGCCGTGATCCCAATTACTTTACTGCCTGCCTTATTCAGCAGTTTAACATGTGGAGGTATATTCCCACCGACCCAGTAACCGGGGTTATATTGATTTTGGTTCCATTCAGCCAAATCATTAAGGTATTCGCTTGGGTGTGGCCTTGTTTCTATTCCATATGTATTTTGCAGCGCCGGTTCCTGCGGTAACTCAGAAACTAGGGCCACTTGGCAGACTGAGCATTCTTTGAAGCCCTCTCTGTATTCCGCTTTGCAGTTTGGACAGAACACCTAACCCCTCCCTTAAAACTCTATTCCTTCCTTATCAATTGCCAAAATGACCGAATAAAAGCCAAGCAATAAGAAGCAATCGTAAACTCTGCCAATAGGTAATCTCCTTCAGTCCGAAAATCTGTGGAATTGTCGTATTCCAAAGCCACTTGAAGACAACTGTTGCCACTACGACTATCAGTACTATTATTAAGAATAGGTTGGGCATCATTTTTAATAGTAAGGAGCCACTTGAAATATTCACACGCCACCTCCTCATGCTATTTATAAATATTTTAAATACAAGAATGTATTCTGGTACTATGTTCTTCCTAAATACAATTTTTCCTTGTTATAAAATTCGACTTCCTGTCGTCCCTCTCCTCAAACGCCCAAAGACCATCTTACTGTCACAATACCCCTGTGGCAACTCGCATAAAAATACCGCCCTTTCATCTGGGCGGTTTATTAGTATTGTTACCTTGTTTTTAGGCAAATCTCTATCAAATTTCGTATTTCCTTTTCGTTGTCCACAATAAGGAGGGTCTTTTTATCCACTGTAAAACTTTCCCCTGGTTAAAGTTGTAAACGACTTTATAAATAATATCACCTAAGAGCATTGCTGCCAGTGCATCTAACAATACATGCTGTTTTACAAAAAGTGTAGAGAGTATGATCAGTACCGCTATGCTACCAATGATAAAAATGTTTTTCCTATTCTTTATTTTACTGGTATTGATGGCGACCACCATTAAGTAACTGAGTAAGCAATGAATACTTGGAAAACAGTTAAACGGTTGGTCGTTTTTGTACACCCAAGTGACCATTTGCGTGAAAAAATCATTCCCCGCCAGTACTGGACGAGGTACCGTGGTTTGATAAAAAAAATAAATGAGATAACAGATGATTAGACTAATATTTACACTGGCCAAGGCATTATAATAGGTCTTTCGATCTCTAAAACATAGGTAAACCAATGTGGCAAAGATGAAAATGTACCAACTACTGTAAGGTAAAATAAAGATACTTAGAAAAGGTAAACTTCGGTCAATATCCGTAACCAGGCTGTGCACCCCACGATCCGGATTATTTAGCAACAGATAAAACACATTGAGGGCGGGGATAGATAGCATAAAGCTTAAATGCTTTACAGTATCCTTTATCTTGTTCATATTCATTCCTCATCCTTCTATATTCTGTACGTGTTTTACTATAAAGGATGATTCTTAATAAAAACTCTAGATATTTCTTAAAAAATTCTTAAACTAGGATTAGAAAATTATAATAGAGCTACTTTATCCACCAAAATAATTACGCACCCCCCAAAAAACTTCAGAATATTTACATGCTGGGCAATAATTCTTCCTGAGTATAGAACGTTTTTGCCTTCATTTTTATACTGTGCTGTATAAGGTAAGCTTCCTTTCTAGTATCTACTCATTAATTCTGATAAAATAGTGGATAAAAATGAAAACAGCCAAAATGGAGGAACGTATGTCAAAAAATATAGGGATTATTGACCTAGGCTCTAATTCGATCAGATTGATTATGATGCGAATTGAAGCTAATGGCTCCTATAAATTGTTGGATGAAATAAAAGAGACCGCCAGAATTGGGGAAAATATGGGGCCTGAACGGGTCATTAAACTTCCTGCTGTGGAACGGGCAGTTCAAACAATTAAACTTTTTCAGAAGTTTTGCCGGGCCAATAAAGCCGATAATGTTTATGGTGTCGGTACGGCTGCGGTTCGCACAGCTGCTAATGGCGTGGAAGTTTTGGAAACGATTATGCGGGAAACAGGTGTTTCCTTTAGAATCCTGGACAATGAAGAAGAGGCATATTACGACTATATAGGTGTAGTGAACAGCATGGATTTTAGCGATGCTTTAATCGTTGATATCGGTGGTGGCAGTACCGAGTTGATTCTTTGCCGCGACAGGAAATTCATTCATTGGACCAGCCTTCCTTTTGGGGCAGTGAATCTGACCGAGGAATTTCTTTTATCACCTTTGCCACAGCCCGATGAACTTAGGAGAATGGAGAAATATATCAAAAGTCAGTATGCCACCGTTCCTTGGTTGGAATCGGCAAAGGGACTGGAGATTATCGGTGTAGGTGGTACCATCAGAAATTTAGGCCGCGTCGACCGAAAACGAACTCGCTACAGTTTAAATGTTTTACACAATTACCGTATTCATAAAGAGCGGGCCAAAGAAATCTATCATAACCTACATGACACTACCATTGACGAAAGAAAAGCTACGCCGGGATTGTCTAAAGAACGGGCAGATATTATTATCGGTGGCTTTGCAGCGGCAGTCTCCTTAGTAGATTTTATCGGAGCCCCGGGTATTCGCATCAGTGGTGCCGGTCTGCGTGAGGGTGTTTTTTACGAGCACTTGTTCCGGGAGTGGCCCGAACCCATTGTTGATAATGTAACCGAGCATAGCGTGCAAAATTTTATGGATTTGCATCAGGTACGGCGACATCACGTCGAGCATGTAGCTAAGCTCTCGCTGTCACTGTTCGATCAACTAAGGACGCTTCATGGCTATGGCCTATGGGAACGAAAAATTTTGCGAGTCGCTGCCCTATTGCATGATGTAGGGAATGTGGTCAGTTACTATAATCACCACAAGCATACGATGTATGTACTGCTCAATTCCCGGCTAAATGGGTTATCCCACAGAGAATTGGTACTGGTAGCCCTTATTGCTGCCTGTCATGGGAAAATTGATCTTAAGTTTAAACTACAGCAGCATTCGGATGTGCTGTTTCCACAGGATGGTAACTTAGTTCGTTGTCTGGGTGTTTTGCTCCGCATGGCGGAAAATTTAGATCGAACTGAAGCCGGGGTTGTGCAGGATGTAGTTTGTACAATCAAAGAAAAAGAAGTGCAAATTGATTGTGTCTCTGTGGAAAATGCCGATTTAGAAATACGTGAACTTTATAAGAAAGTAACCAACTTTAATAAGGTATTTGGTACGAAATTTAAGTTTCCTAAAAAAGATACCCCATAAAACAGGTATAATGTAAAATACCACCACAGAAAATATAGCCATAGGAGAAATATAAGAACCATGGTCTGAATAAGATAGTGATAGAGAAGAGAAGTTGTTCCCAAGCAGTTGTGAATCGAGAGGAGTGAAAGCCTCTACATGTGGCTGGTTCTTGGTGTATTTCTAATCCTCGCCTGTTGTCTTAAACTTGTTTTATTTCCATTGCGGTAACATGCCGCAATTTTTTTATGAGGTGTATTTGGAAGGGATTTTGTATTGGGGAAAGAAATAATAAAGATACAAGCGGAACAACAAGTGAGGAATGATATGCATGATTTTTCGAGCTGCCAGTTTTAATATCAATTCTATCCGCAGTCGTAAAGAAATGCTGCTGAGGTGGTTAGAACAGAATCAACTGGACGTTATTTGCCTCCAGGAGACCAAAGTTAAGGATGAGGATTTTCCAATGGCAGATTTTAAAGAGGCTGGTTATCAAGCATTATTTAAAGGGCAAAAGTCCTATAACGGGGTTGCTATCTTTTCTCCCCACGAAGTGACACCCATAGACAGTAACCTGGGTGATGTGGCAGAAACAGGTGAGGCCAGATTAATTGCCGCATCCGTCAAAGGCGTAAATGTAATAAACACCTATATACCTCAGGGGCAGTCTCCGGATAGTGAGCGGTTTCAATATAAAATAAACTGGATTAAAGCCCTTCGAGACTACTTTGATAGCAATTTCGCTCCCGATCAACTGGTGCTTTGGATGGGTGATTTTAATGTAGCCCCGGAACCCATCGATGTGCATCACCCAGAAAAGATGCTCGGCAAAGTGGGGTTTCATCCCGCTGAACACCAGGCGTTACAGTATGTTAAGGACTGGGGTTTTCAAGATGTCTTTCGCCTACATCAACCAGAGGGGAAACAGTTTACCTTTTGGGATTACCGCATACCCAAGGTTTTGGAGAGAAACCTTGGCTGGCGCATTGATCACATCTGGGCCACCGAGCCTTTAGCAAAATGCTCCATCAAGTCGTGGATTGATATAGAGCCAAGATACCAACCGAAACCCTCCGATCATACTTTTATATTGGCAGAGTTTGCCTTACCAGAGTAGGAGATGGCTTATCGGGGAGTTGATACAAACATCAACAAGTATAAAAATAAGTTGAGATTGATGTTGACTTTTGCATACCCATTAGCTATAATAACATTTGTCGACAGGGGCAAGTCGCTCTAACGACAGACAGTTACAGTTCGGGGCGTAGCTCAGTTTGGGAGAGCGCTACCTTGGGGTGGTAGAGGTCGCAGGTTCAACTCCTGTCGCTCCGACCAGTAAAGACATGGTTTTCCGTCAAAGGAAAGCGATGTCTTTTTTTATACAGATTTGAAGGTGAATGAATATGAATTTAAGATTAGCTAAGAAAAACGATTTACATCAACTTAAAAAGATGTATAAAAAAATAATCGACAATATGAATAAAAACAACATACAGATTTGGGATGAAATTTATCCTTGCGAATTTTTCCAAGATGATATTAAAAATAAAAGACTTTATATAGTAACTAAGGATGACGACATAGTAGCCGCATTTGTTTTATGCGAATCAAATAACGGCGAAGATTATCTAAAATGGAAAAACACAAAAGAAAAGGCATTATATCTAGACCGTTTTGGGGTTAATGTGAAGTATTTAAGGCAAGGAATAGGCGGGTTAATGCTTAAAAATGCCATGGAACTGGCCAAACAGAAAAATGCTAAATATTTGCGGCTATTTGTTGTAGACATAAATAAACCAGCCATAAATTTATATTTAAAAAATGGATTTAAGCAGGTTGATGGAATCTATGAAGAAAGAATTGAGGATTTTGTTTTGCAGGAATATGGCTTTGAAATTGAACTATGAAAAATCGGGATATTTACAAATTCTAATTTGTTAGATCCATTAACAGCTATCCCGACCGAGGATAAAAATCTTTTTTACACGATTACTCCAGTAAAATCAAGGCTTTCGATTTCGCGAAAGCCTTGATTTTTTTCTTATGTTGTGCAACTCAATTTACCTGGCCACGATTAGGCCGGGCTGACTCCCGCCCCCTTCTAGAGCCTAAGTTCACCTGCTTCTGGACCTACTTTGATGACTTTAGGTCCTGGCCGATAATAACTGTCTGACAGGGGTTCCTTACTGGCAACTGCACCGTTCTCCTTAATAATTCTTTCTGCCTTCGCCCGAAATCCCGTATAGGCTGGAGACACCACAACCTCTTCACCGGGTTGCAATGTAGGGTCAATCTCTTTTAAGACATGATCCGCTTCGATAGTTTCAGTTACCCAACTGCGGATGGTGATATTCTTTTTCAAGGCTGCATCACCGTAAACCTGAACAGTTATGTGATTCTTAGCCACCACAGTTCTTAAGTAAACATGACAGGGAAGGGGATTTTTAAATTTAAAATCCAACTGATCCCAGGCCACCGCAGCATCACGCCCCAAGGGAACATAACTTATGGCTAAGGAATGGTTATGTCGTTCTACCGGACTCAGATTTGCCAGCAAAATGGAATTGTAAAGGGTCGTGGATACCTGACAAATTCCACCTCCCAAACCCTCCTCGAATTTGTTGGCCACAACAACCGCCGCCGGAAGGTAACCGGCCTGCTGACTTCGTTCTCCCACTATTTTATTAAAGGAGAATTCCTGACCCGGTGAGAGAATAGTCCCGTTGATCTTGCCGGCAGCAATTCTGATATTCGTGGTACGGTTACTATTTTTTTCATCAAAAGAGGTAGTAAACTCCCCTAGCTTGCCATTGATCCCCATACTCTCGATATCTGCCAGGGTTTTGGTTGCCTTAATTTCATTTATTGATAGGGGTATTTGCAACTCCGGTTGACTTAAATCCATCTGCATTAAGTCTGTTTCGATTTGTTTACTATTTACTATAAGCCCGGTTTGATCAGGAAGTATCACTATCTGACCGTGATCATCGACAAAAAACTTAGCATCAATGGCAGGGCGTTCAATCGCTTGTGCAATAGGAGTCAGCATCGATGTTATTTGGGACTTGTCTATGGTAATGGACAAATTAATGTTTTTCTCCACTGGTTGAAGATAAGTTTTAATGCGCCACACCAGGGAATCACTATTTTCCATAGCCTGGTTAACCATATCTTCTACATTTATTACAAAACCTAACTCCTTTAAAGGCTTAGACCAAGTTTGCCCCTGATAGGTGAAAGATACTTTTTTATTGAGTAGATCCTGTTCAATTTCCTTTATCCTTTGCCGTGCCTGCTCCTTTTCCAGATTAGATAAATCTACCCCCTGAACAAATACTCCAGCGGGCACTTTGGTGGCCTCCGCAGGCTGCATTTTGAAAACTAAGCCATACGATAGTACACCCGTTAATAAAATCATGATACCAAAGAAAAATAGCCAGGGGGAAATCTTCACCCTCACAAACCTTGGCACGTTAAAACCTTCTTTCATTTTTGATAGATTAGTTAGTTCATCTCTTAAGACGCAGAAAAATACAAAAGGTTGCATACCCTTTTTAAAATCGACAATATAAATTTTCGAAAGTAATTGGTGCATCTTTAAATAATGGTAAGGGGTAATTAGGACATTCGGAAAGCAATAAAGCAAAGACAAATAGCAAAAGAGGGACAGAAATTATTCTTGTCCCTCTTTTGCTATTTGTTTTTACTATTTTCTACTCTACTGAATAGTAGGTTCTTCACTTAGCCGGAAGGTTGTGGACATCTGTTCAAGTTCAGCCGCCATCGTTGAAAAACCCTCGGCCATAGAGGCGATTTCTTCCATAATAGAGTTCTGCTCTTGAATGGTATCTACAACATTAGATAATCCTCCAGACATTTGATCCGAAGCCGCTGCCACTTCACGAATTTGGCTTTCAACAACTTCCACCGATTGAATAATGGAATGCAGCACAGATCCTACCTGCAAGGCTACTTGGCTGCCACTTGCTACTTCTTTTTCACCAGCACCCGCTGCCCCTACTGCACGGGTAGACTCTTCCTGTACCGTGGCAATCAACACTTTTATTTCTCCCGCAGCAGTTGCTGATCTTTCCGCTAGTTTTCCAACCTCCTCAGCGACTACGGCAAACCCCTTTCCGTGATCACCAGCACGAGCTGCTTCAATAGCGGCATTCAGAGCCAATAGATTGGTCTGTTCCGCTATTTCTGTAATTAAATCAACAATTTGAAATACTTGTTGGGAAGTGCTGTTTAATTTTCCTATAGCTTGTCCGACTTCCTTCGTTGAGGCAGTAATTTGATTCATTTGATAGTGGATGTTGTCTATGGCTGCCTGCCCCTCTTTCGCTTGCTGGCTAGTTGTTTCAGCCATCCTTGAAACGTTTCGCGTATTTCCCGTTACTTGCTGAATGGTACTGGCTATTTGCTGCATAGCTACCGCTGATGTCGCAGCAATGGAAGAAGCTTGTTGAATGGTGGACGCTAGTTGCTGGGCATTGGATGCTACCAGATTGGATTTATCTTTTAATTCCAGCAGAATTCCTCTGAGGAATTCTGTCATCTTATTAAAAGCTTTGGCTAGCACCATAAATTCATCTGTACTCTTAACCCATACCTTCTCGCTAGATAAATCTCCCTCAGCAACCCGGCTCACTTGTTTGGTAAGATCTTTAATGGGTTGGCTAATACTCTTGATGATGATAATGGCTGCTAACAAACTAACTAAAAGCAAAGAAATAATGCCGATCACAACATATTTTTGGATTTCCAGAAAAATGATATTGTTTCTTTGTTTTCCTTTGGCAAGCTGATCATCCATGAAGAATACAATGGCATTACCTGCCTGCACTACTCCTTCTATACTTCCTTTACCCCTGTTTAAAAAATCTTCTATTTGCTGATAACCGGACAGCTTATCTGACATCTGAATGGTCTGTTGTTTTAACGCTACAGCCTGATCTGCATAAACTTGAAAAGCTTGGAATGCTTTTACCAAAGTGTTTACGTAATTTTTACCTTCGGGAACCGTAATGCTCTGGTTCAGCTCATTAATAACTCCCTGTACGCTCTGCATTTCTTCTTGATAGCGAAGTATGTAATTGGGATCGCCGGTTAACATATATCCTCTTAAATCCAAGGCTGCCTGCTCAAATTTAATTAAAGTGGCTTGTGTTTGGTTCATTATCTTAACTTCAGATTCAATTAACTGGTTATAAGATGTATTAACTCGCTCCAGCATAGAGAGAATGCCCAAACCCCCAGCCATGGTTAAAAGTAATATAATACCAAAGCCAAGCAACAGCTTATAGCGAATTAAAAACATCCTATTGGCTTTGTTTTTTAGCAACATATCGTAGCCCCCCAGATAATTGGTAATTTTTATTATTATAGTCCTTGAAACAAGATTTCACAATATAATTGTCTAATTTTTCTATCACATTATAAACCTAATAACTGTTTAATTCATTGGTCATTTACATTGTAAAAAGACCGCCGTTACCATAACAGCGGTCAATTCACGACTCTTTACATTAATTCTAGACCTTCTTCGTTGCTAAGTCTTCCGCTGCCACATAAAGATAATACGAAAGACCCGTCTGTTGGGCTTCAAGCATATTGCGATGAAATTCATCATGCAAAAAGAATTTTGCCTGTGCCGCAAAACTTGCCGCAGTGGTAACATGTCCTTGCTTATTTAAGGAATGAATGTGACGCTCAATAAGATTCTGTACCTTCTGATCGTCAAACCTTACTCCCTCCCTTAATGCATTAGCCATTCTTACCATAAAATGCATGGCATCCTGTGCGGATTGATTCATTGATGCCACATCAATTGGGTTCTCTTCAATTAAGTCATAGTTATACTTCGCTTTCAAGTACTGGGTCTGCTCAGACAAAGCTTCCTTCCATTCTTGTTCAGTTCCGAATCCGTTAAACATTGCCTTTTTGTCCATCATTACTCCTTCCGCGGTGCACCGGATTGATTCATCAATTGTCTGAACTAAACGCTCCAGCCTTTGCATACGAGAAAATAGGAGTTGTTTCTGACAGGCCAAGATTGATAATCGTTCCGGCTCTCCATCTAATAATTTTTTTATTTCTTTCAAGGGAAAGTCTAGCTCACGATAAAATAAGATTTGTTGTAAACGTTCCAGCTCTTTTTCTCCATACAAACGGTATCCCGCATCACTAACACAACATGGTAACAAGAGACCTATCCTGTGATAATGATGCATGGTTTTTACTGTCACCTTTGCTAATTCAGAAATCTCCTTCACCGTATAAAGCACTTAACTTCACCTCTTTTATGATTCTAAGGGCTCCTGTTAGGGTAGAGTCAACCCTAGCTAAGCTTTCTTTGCTTACCTGAAGAAAATTCATAATCAATACTTTCAGACAATCTCATGATTACTAGGGTTACCATGGATTCATTTTTTGATTTTGAAATAATCGATTAGCGGGTTAATTTCTCTAAAAGTAAACAAATCCGGGGTTCAGAAACCCTAACCCGGAATTTCTTTTTTGTATCAGATATATAACTAGCCTCTTTAAAAAAATGACAAACTTTTTCGAAAACTCTGGTAGGATAATTAGGGCATGATGGAGAATAACTGCGAAAGATATCCGAAGGAGATCTTAGGGGAGGTTGTCAAAAAATGATCACAGTTGGTATTGTAGGTGGAGGTCGGGGTGGCTTAGCTATGCTGCGTCTAATGTCTTCACTTGCTGATATATCCTTAATCGGTATTGCAGATATTAATGAGAATGCACCTGCTTTAATCGCCGCTAAGGAATCTGGCATTCCTATCTTTCTTGATTTTAAAAAACTCCTGCAGGTTCCTAACTTAGATGTGGTCTTAGATGTTACAGGAAACGCCACTGTTAACCAAGCTTTAATGGAGCATAAGCAAGAGCATACCCATCTGGCAGATGCCATTGTGTCCAAATTAATGTATACTGTAGCCCGGGGGCAGGAAGAAACTGCTCAGGAATTAAGAGTCCAGGCCCAGCAATTGGCAACCATGGCCGAAGAATTGAATGTAACTGTACAGAGTGTCCCTGCTGCTATTGATGCAGTCACCCAGGTGCTGGGTAGTCATTGTGAAAAATTAAATTCTGCTGTAAGCGGGGCAGAGAAGCATATTAAAGATACCGATGAAGTCATTGAATTTATTAAAAAAGTAGCTGATCAGACTAAACTATTAGGGCTTAACGCTGCCATTGAAGCAGCACGAGCAGGAAATCATGGGCGCGGTTTTGGTGTAGTAGCCAATGAAGTACGCAAATTAGCAGAGGACAGTGTTGTTTCAGCTAAAAAGATCAGCACTATTCTTGCTAATATTGAAGAATCCATGAAAACTATTATTGAAGGGGTTGAAGAGACCTCCAGCATTGCCCAAATGCAAACCAATACCACAGAACAGGTCGGTACAGCCGTTAACCAACTCGGCCAGATGGCTGATGAAATGAAGGAGTTTGCAGGAAAGTTGGCAAATTTCGGCAATTAGATACATGGAGCACCTTGAACTGACATCAAGGTGCTTTTTTGGATAAAACCTGTATGATTAGATATACTACCTTTTATGAAAAAGGTATCTAATACTCTCACCCTAGCACTTTTTCTATTGCTCCTGTTGCTCTTCCCTCTCCCTGGGGAAACGGCAAACTTAGAGCAGAACAAAACCAATATTTTGTGTATTTGGACAGACAGAGACAATCTAAAGGCAGTCACGATTATGAGTATTGATTCTGCTACAGGGAAAATTGGTATTTTAAGTGTGCCTATTTTTGCCCATTTGGAAGGAGTCGGCCCACAGCAGGCAACCGTGGAACTTGTCTGGAACAGGGAAGGAAGAACCGGCTTAACCAAACGCTTGGAAAGTGCCTTACGAACCAGGATTGATGGCCATATTTCTTTTGACCAACCCGTCATAGAAAGGGCCAGTAATTTGATAGGTGCTATTGAGCTTGAAGGAACTCAGATCACCATCTTACAGGCCTTTGAAGACACTCGGTTGGAGAAACGTAAAAATGACCAAGATATCTTGCGAACCATGGCCGCTACGATTGTTTCTCCATCAGGAATTAAAAAAATACCCCGGTTGTTATGGATATTTACTTCCGAAGTGAATACAGACATCCGCCCCGATCTAATGCTCGGTATCTACCGGGCTATTAGCCATGAGGGACCCACGATCTTAACCAAAAAGGCCTTACGAGGCAAAGACTATTATCGCGATGGCTACCGCTACCGTTATGTGGAACCAATCACCTGGAAAAACATCATGAGTGAATTAAGTGCTTAGGTCATGGCTATTAACATTCCTAGTAAAAGACTCATAAAACCGCCACCCGATAAAAGTAACCATTTCTTCCGATCCGTTTTAACCGCCTGTAGTTGTTTCAGAAATAAACCTAGAATACCTATCAATAGTAAACTAACGCCGGATACAACAAAGAAAAAACTCACTGCAAGCATAACATACCCCTTACTTTTTCATTGCGCTTTCAGATTTACATTATATCTCAAAATCAAAAAATCTTCACCTGGTTATGCCTTGGTGAAGATTTTTATTGGCTTATTCAATTGATCTTACCTAGCGGAGGCTTGCAGACGCTCATAAATCTCCTTTGCTGCTTGATCGCTTCTTAAATTACAGGCCATTTCCAGGAGCATCTTTTCATTTAACAGGGTGGAGTGCCCTTCCGGAAAAGCAATACAATATTTACTGGTACCTGGTACTGGAGATACTGATAAATTTATTTCACGGAATCTCTTGATGGCTTCTATCAGGTTGATTTGGTACTTCATCCCTGTTCACCTCCTTTTTTCCCTTTGTTTTATTTTAGTCGATTGCCGCCATAATGTGAATACTTTCTCAATCAAAAAATAGTACTTTTTTTCTCCAATCAAAGGGGTCTATCTTCTCCATCATAGCTGGCACCAGGGATGGCCCGTATTTCAAGAGGTAGGGAAAAATATTGTACATTCTCTCCTGCCACTCACCCTGGGGATGCAGCATCTGATTCAGCTTCTGAAATTGTCCCAAAGCTGTTTGATGCTTCTTACGGTGACGCTGCTGCACTTTATCTTCAAAGGAATCCACCAGCTTGAGCAGCCGTTTTAAATGCTCCTTACCCAAAGCCGATAACTCGGGATCTATTTTTGTGACTTCATTCACAACAATGTTGTGATTTTGACTTACCATCTGCCGAAAGTTCTTAAATATACTTTCTACCCCAACCCCGTCCATTTCTTTTAGATAACTCTCCGCATAATCCGCCACACCCGTAGTAACTAGCTCTAACGGCACTTGATATCTCTCTATTAGCTTTTGCACCAGAGGCTCCACCAGGGTAATGTTTGGCCGTGGATAAATAATCGGCATACGCAGGTTAAATAATGTAAAAATCCGCCCTAACATGGCATAATAACTTATCTCTCCGGGCCCTGCCACATAGACTAACACCGGCAACAATATTTCTTGCACCAGCGGTCGCAGTACCACATCTGGGCTAAAGGATTCCGGGCTGGTCCTAGCCAGTTCAACAAGTTGTTCTTTATCCCCGATAATACTCCCCTGACGATCTGTGATAACCCCCTGTCTTTGATACAGTGTAGTCCTTTGTTGATTACGATAATAAAACAAGTGCAGCTTATCCTTTTCTCCCTGTATCTGGGGAGCAAAACCAGCCCCCTTCACCTCTGCACTGGCTACGTCCAATAGCTCGGCAGTTTTGGGGGCTGTCTCCACAGCCTGTTTAAAAATTTGTCCTGATAATTTTCGCACCTGCGGCTCCACAGGATTTATCAAGACCAAGCCCCATGCCTTAAATAAAAAGGTCATTAAGCGACCAAACCACTCAGCCAAGTTTTCCGATGCCATGGCAGTTTCCTTTAGTAAAGAAAGTCCTTCCTGTTGCCATCCCATGGGAGGTGTTAATGCCGCCAATTGTTCAAAGAAACTTGTAATATCCTTTGGTACCGGCAAGTGGCCGACAGAGTACCGACCTTCCGGTTTGTCCTGAACCCCAATTTTTTGCGGCCCCTTAGCGGTGGGGACAAAAATATGGTTGATTTCTGCAAAGTCATGATCGTCTGAGCCAATCCAAAAAACCGGCACTACGGGACGCTTGTGCCGCTGGGAAAGCTCCGTAGCCAAACGGATTGTCCCCATAGCCTTATAAACGGTGTATAAGGGACCGGTCAGGATACCTGCCTGTTGGCCGGTTACTACCGCCACTGCACCGCCGGATGCTAAAAGCTCAATATTTTCCAAGGTCTTATGGCCACAGCCTAGTTGCCGATTAAATTCTTGCAGATGAGCTGCCAAGGATGGTGCAATGGCACATCTTTGCTCTAGCAAATAATGAAAACGCTCCTCAAAATCCTTTTGCTGTTGAGGATGATAGGTAAAAAAACGGCTTACCCTCGAAAAATCATTGAGATAGGCATTCGCCAATGGTTGAGGGTAATTAGGTGCCAAGGTTGCAATACGCAAAAAAACTCCTCCAAGCTTGCATTTTTACATTCTTATTCTCTGTTCCGGCATAGTAATCCTGCGTCCCTAGTGTCTGCCACCCCGATTGGTAAAGACAGCCATAATTCCACCAATAAACAAGGCAGAATAGAGAAAACCTGTCACCGATACCACAATAGTGATAAACACAGCAAAGCTTCCCCGGGGAGTGATATCCCCATATCCCACACTGGTAAAGGTAATCACCGTGAAATATAAAAGTCTTAAGGGTTCCGTTACCGGACCAATACCATCTACAAAGGAATACGGGTCGGTTCCCGAAACCAGAAGTACCATGGTAAATAAGTTAAACAGGATGATTAATAACCAAGATATGATCATAAGAATTGGCAGAAATCGGCTATCCAAATAATTAAAGACAGTTCCGGGTGTCCTTAGGCAGAGAATAATTCCACGGAAGATCTGGTAAAAACTTAAAATCAACCCCGACAGCATAATTCCTTGCACCAATGATCCCGGGGTATAATCATGTATGAAAAAAATATATAAGACAGGTACTAAAACGGAGTAAATGACAATACGAAAAATTCTTGATTCCAATACATAGTCGAAGAGATATTTTTGAGTAATATATAAAACCGGTGACATCATGATGGAAACACAAATCAGAGAACCTATCGTGGTCAAGATGCTTAACCCCACCAGACCAGATAACCCCAACTGAATTTTTTGATACCAATAATAAAAGGACAAAATTAAGCCATAGCCCAATAAAAATACCAGCAAAAATACTGGCATTTGGGTAATGGAAAACAAGGGGTACTTTAATAACCGGAAAAGGTACTCCAGAAATCCTATCCTAGGCAAAGACATTTTTGGCCTCAAGCGATTTTTAACCTGGATAGGACCTAAGGAATGAATAAAAAGTAACAACGTTCCCAGGAGAACAAATAAGATTCCCAAGCTATTGATCATCTCTGGCAGATACACATACCTTCCTCCTTGAGCCCTTTTCTTTATCATATTCTAAGGAGGACAAGTTAGAATTTAAAAAGCAAACGGGAGTATCGCCAAAAAGTAGCAACACTCCCTTGTTAGTTTCCATTTATTGCGACCGCAATTCTTTTTCTTATCTTCCTCAACCGCCGGAAGCACAGCCTTCTGGCTTGGCAGAGGCGGCACAAGAAGCACTATCGGCAGGTTTACCCACGGAACTGGGCAGGAAGGGAGCAGAGATTTTTTTCTCTACCTGCTCACTGGCACATACCGGGCACTTTACTTGGTTTTCCCTGCCGGCAAGTTGCAATTTTTCAAATACCTTGCCACAGGCTTTACAGGCAAATTCATAGATAGGCATATTATCACCTCACATAAATGTCGTTAACGAAGTTTATGTTATTCGACATATTAATTTAAAATCCTGCCAAAATTGCCAAAGCCACTAGCTAGTATTGCCAAAAGCTGGGCATAAAAAATCCACAGCCGTGTCTAAAAACGCTGTGGATTGCTCCTTTTACTTACGGTATTTTCTAATGAGCCGTTCCAGATCATCCAAAAAATCCTTCATGTTTTCCGGGTTTGCTTTGATCACTCGCTCCAATTTATCCTTGACATGCATGGTTTCCATCACCGGTGGAAACTCTTCTTGGGTAGTTGGCAGTGGATAGTTAGGATTGGGATTGGAATAATTAGGATTGCTATAATTCAGGGGAATATCTGTAGTATATTGTTCCTCCGTGGCATGCACCGGCTGGGTGCTAAATTCGGGAGGGGTCCCAGCAGCTAAAGAATACATGGAGGCTTGAAAATTACGCATTTCTCCCCGGATAACAGAAAGAGAATTACGGGTTGCCTCTAAAATGCCGGCTACCATCTCTAGATGTTGTTCCATAGCAGGGTTCTTTTGGCTTAGCATCGTTAGACCAAATAGAGCCATTCTGGGATCATCAATCGGCGGAAGTCTAAACATATCTTTACTCCTTTCAGAAGGTCTTTTTTCCATCATACGTAAATAAACACTAATGCGTCACAGATTTTACCATGAAAATGATCAATCCACTGCTTTTTGATAAATCCTAAACACTTTTTTCTCAGAATTTCCCACAGCACTGGTAATAATGCTATTCATCTCTTTATTACCAGCCATAATTAAGGACAGCTCTGCTCGGCGGTAACCCTTCTTATAAGCCAGTTGCACGGCTCGGTCTATTAATAAAGCCACTATACCCCGACGTCGATATTCAGGAATAACCCCCAGTACCCCCACCCGTAGATTTCTGCTCCTAGGAACTTGGAACAGGGGGAAAAAATCGGACCTACGGGTCGCCCGCAGTTGAGGACCTGTATCAGGCATCATGAGGCACACGCCCACTGCTTCACCATTTACTTCACAATAAAACAACAATTCAGGGTCGGCATAAGTCCTTAGACCCGACAAAAAGGCAGCCGCTTCTTCTTGGTTCATAGGCACAAATCCCCATTGATTGGTCATTGTTTTATTATGCAGTTCGGCAAATCGCTGTCCCTCCCTCCAGGGATCATTAAGATTAATGGTTCGCCATCTGATACCAGGAATTCTGGCCGCTCTCCTGGCAACGGCCTTTAATGTTGCCGCTCTTTTGATTTGACCGTCCCACAGATAGGAATATAGATCGAGTAAGGGAGAACAACCATTAGCCTCCAGTAGTTCTCCATAATAGGGTGGGTTGTAGGGCATATAGGCCTGGGGTGGGATCTGAAAACCCTCTACCAAAAGTCCCACCTGCTGGGAGGTATTCATGGTTACAGGACCCTGCATTTGTTTTTTTCCTTTGTTTTTTAAATCAGAGGCCGCCGCTCGGAGTAATTCTTGGACCACCTGAGAACGATTCACTGCTTCAAAGCAACCAAATAGGCCCACCCGCTGATCGGGCAGCAGATCATCGGTGATGGCTGCAATCCTGCCTACAGGTACGCCCTTTTCCAGGGCAAGAAAACATTCATAACGAACATGTCGCAAAATCGGATTGGTCTGCATTTGAAACAACTGCTGCCCTTTCCCTGGCAAGGGTGTCCACAACGGATCACGACGATAAATTTGCTGTGGCAGATCAAGAAAAAGACGCCACTCTTTGGGCTTCGATACCTTAACAATTTCTACCAAAGTAAACCCCTCCACATAATTTGTTCCCTATATTATGTTTGAAGGAACCTAAGGGTGCTCATTGAAATTATGCCTGGTTGACTTGACAGTACTACTAGAAGGTGGATATAATTGTGCTAATGGAATAGAGGCTATGATGGAGCAAGTAAAAACCAATTAACCTGACAGAGAGTGGGATTCGTCGGCTGGGAGATCCCTCGGGTAATGGATTTTGAAACCCACTCCGGAGCTGTTCGGGATTTGAACCGAACCGGCAGCCCCCGATACCGGGCAGCAAGTGAATGCATTTTTTGGGAATGCATTAATAAAGGTGGTACCACGAAAGCTACCCTTTCGTCCTTTGGGACGAAAGGGTTTTGTTTTTTCATAAGGAGGCTGCAGTCATGGAAAATTACAAAAGAATGGTCATCAAGATAGGCAGCAGTAGCCTGACAGATCGGCAAGGTCTATTGGATGAATCGCGCATGTCAGCTTTAACCAAAGCCATAGCAAAACTAGTTCAGGAAGGTTGGCAGCCAATATTGGTTTCCTCTGGAGCGGTGGCAGCCGGGTTAGGGCATCTGGGGTGGAGCCGGGCACACCTAACCATGCCGGAAAGGCAAGCAGCCGCCTCCGTGGGGCAGGGATTGCTGATGGAAAAATACAATGAACTTTTTAGTAAACAACACCTTCACGTGGGTCAAATTCTCTTGACCAAGGAGGATTTAGCAGATCGCAAGCGTTACCTTAATGCCCGCAATACTTTAAATGTATTGTTAGATCGGGAAATCCTACCTATCGTCAACGAAAATGATACGGTAGCCTTTGCAGAAATTCGTTTTGGGGATAATGATACCTTAAGTGCTCTGGTGGCAGGTTTGGTAGATGCCGAACTCTTGATTATTCTGACGGATATAGACGGTCTTTACAGTGGGGACCCCCGAAAAGACCCTACGGCGGAGCTTATACCCGTGGTGCAGCAAATTGATGAATCAATTTTACAAACAGCAGGTGGCAGCGGCAGCCCCGTAGGCACCGGCGGTATGCGCACTAAATTAGCGGCAGCCCGCATTGCCGCCCGCAGCGGATTACGAACCGTGGTGGCCAGCGGCCAAGACCCCTCTATCATTCAAACCATTGCAGCTGGAGAGCAAGTAGGTACCAGTTTTGAACCCTCGGCAAAGGTTCTTAAGAGTCGGAAGCAATGGATTGCCTTTAACAGTATTGCCCGGGGTACTTTGTTGATTGATCAAGGGGCTGTTCAAGCCATCACCACAGATAATAAAAGCCTGCTGGCGGTGGGTGTCAAACAAGTAAAGGGGAATTTCCCCACCGGCAGCGTAGTGTCTGTAGTGGACGAAAAGGGCACTGAATTAGCCAAAGGAATCACCAGTTTATCAGCAGCCGATTTACGTCTGATTATAGATAAACCCCGCCGGGGATTAGAAGTTATTAATCGAGATTGGTTGGTCTGTGAAAGGAGTTGGCTCACATGTCAGTAGTGAAGGAACTGGCCAGCAAGGCCAAGGGTGCTTCGAGAATTTTAGCCGGTCTGGACACGACTGCTAAAAATAACGCCTTAGAAGCAGTGGCAAAACAGTTATTGACAGACCAGGTCAGCATTTTACAAGCAAATGAGCTGGATTTACAAAATGGTAAAGAGGCCGGTCTTAGCTCCTCTCTATTGGACCGTCTGGCTTTACATGAAAATCGGATTCAAGATATGGTAGAGGGGCTTCGCCAAGTGGCAGAACTGCCAGATCCGGTGGGCGAGGTAATGGAATCCTGGACGAGATCCAATGGTTTACAAATTGATAAGGTTAGGGTTCCCATGGGCGTAGTGGGCATGGTTTACGAAGCCCGACCAAACGTCACCGTAGATACCTTTGCCCTCTGCCTTAAGGCAGGTAGTGCTGTACTCCTGCGGGGCAGCGCCAACGCCCTCAACAGTAACCGAGCGTTGGTAGCTTCCATTAAAAAAGGGCTTTCGGCAACTGTCGTACCCACTGAGGTGGTGCAGTTTGTGGATAGCGAAGATCGAAAAGACGTGGATGCCATGCTCCGTCTTAACGGTCTCCTTGATTTGGTCATCCCCCGTGGGGGAGCAGGACTGATCCGTCGGGTGGTGGAAACCGCCACTGTGCCGGTTATTGAAACCGGCGTGGGCAACTGTCACCTCTTTGTAGATCAAGCCGCCGATACCTCGATGGCTTTAGAGATATTGTTAAATGCCAAATGCCAACGTTACGGTGTCTGCAATGCTGCCGAATCACTGCTGGTGCACCGGTCCGTCGCCTCTGGCTGGTTACCCACCGCCGTCTCAGAACTACAGGCTCGGGGTGTGGAAATTCGTGGTTGTCCGGCCGTGCTAAAGCTGATTCCTGGTTTAAAACCTGCTTCTGAAGAAGATTGGGCTACAGAATTTCTAGCTCCGGTTCTTTCTATTAAAGTTGTAGAAAATCTGCAGGAAGCACTATCTCATATACAGACCTACGGAACGGGTCATTCGGAAAGTATTATTACCGAGGATCAGGAGGCTGCTGAAAAATTCCTGCGCCAGGTGGATGCAGCGGCTGTTTACCATAACGCCTCCACCCGCTTTACAGATGGTTTTCAGTATGGCTTTGGTGCCGAGATTGGCATTAGCACTCAGAAATTACATGCCAGAGGACCCATGGGGTTAAGAGAATTGACCAGTTATAAGTATGTGGTCAGAGGAACCGGCCAGGTACGTTCTTAATACTAATCCGCATTTAATTAGTTCCCATAAAGCGGATTAGTAGATACTATTTTCCTCTGTCGCGGACAAATATTTGTCCGCATTTTAAAATTAAAAATAGTATAAATAAGGAGGGTAAAAAATGTTAGATGGTAAAACCTTTTTCTTCATCGGTGCCGGTAATATCTGCGAATCCATGATTAAGGGACTGCTTTCCGCCGGCATTGTTCGCCCCGGTGAAGTCCGGGTGGCCAACCGCAGTAACCAAGATCGTTTAACTTTTTTAAGGAATTATTACGGCATTGTGCCGGTGCAAGATAAAAAAGCTGTTGCCTCTCAGTCTGATGTAATCATATTTGCCATGAAGCCCCAGGATGTTTTTACCGCTTTGTCAGAGTTGACCGGCAGTATTGGCAAAAATCAACTGATTATCTCCGTGTTAGCGGGCGTTCCCACTGCTCTCATTGAGGAAGGTTTATCCTGTGAAGCTGCCGTAGTGCGAGCCATGCCCAATACCTCCTGTGCGGTATTGGAATCGGCCACCGGTATCAGCGGAGGGCGGTATGCCACCCCAGATAAGTTAGCCATGGCTGAGGAAATCTTCCGTCTGATGGGCGAAGTGGTGGTGCTGGAAGAAAATTTGCTGGATGCGGTAACCGGTCTTTCTGGCAGCGGCCCAGCCTATATCTACTATCTGGTAGAGGCCATGGAAAAAGCCGGCGAAGCTGCAGGTATCCCCAGAGAGCTAGCCCGTCCCCTGGTATTAAAAACCTTGCTGGGCGCCACCAAAATGCTCCTTGAGACCGGCGAACAGCCGGAAGTACTGCGCCAGCAGGTAACCTCACCCAACGGCACCACCATGGCCGGAATTAATGAACTGAATAAAGGGAATTTCCAACCGGTTATCCGCAAAGCTATTTTAAGGGCCACCCAACGCTCTAAAGAACTGGGCAAAGTCATTGTCGAGCGGCAAGTAGTCACCAGTAATTAACAAGAAAGTTATGGTTTAAAGACTTCATCTCCTTCACACCCTATAGCAAGGGGGTGAGCTAGATGGAAGATAAAACAACCAAGGAACTGAAGGAGCTCAGACAGGTTATTTATAAACGCCAAGAAGAAATTAAAGCTCCCACAGACTACGGCGAAGGCGGTGTCTATGTTCCTAAAGGTTCCAATGGCTGACCCTAACAACCAAAAATCCCCGCAATTGCGGGGATTTGTTTTTTTATAGGTAATAGTGTTTTGCTGCTTCTAGATCGTCCAGTCTAAATTTGTTATGCAATGCCTTGACAGCCTTTTCGGTATCAGCTCTCTTAATTACACAGGAAACCTTGATTTCCGAAGTGGTAATCATTTCCAGGTTAATCCCCTCGTCTGCCAGGGCTTCGAACATATCCGCTGCCACGCCTGGGTGAGAAATCATACCGGCACCTACAATGGAGACCTTGGCTACATCTTCATCGTGAGTGTATCCTTTAAAACCGACTTCCGCCTGAATATCCTCGATCGTTTGGAGGGCTTTTCTCAGATCGTCCTGGGTTATGGTAAAACCGATATCATTCATATTGTTGCGCATGGCACTTTGGATAATCATATCCACGTTAATTCTCTGGGAGGACAAAGCCTTAAAGATTTTCTTGGCAACACCTGGTTCGTCCGGAACATCAAACAAACCAATTTTAGCTACATTATAATCATGGGCAACTCCACTGACCACTGGTGCATTTTCCATATTCGGAGCCTCCTCAACAATAGTTCCTTCATTATGATTAAAACTAGTACGAACATGCAAGGGTATGCCATATTGCTTAGCCAGTTCCACAGAGCGGGGGTGTAATACTTGAGCACCCAGGCTGGCCAATTCCAGCATTTCATCATAGGAGATATGTGAAAGCTTACTGGCTTCCGACACCACCCTAGGATCGGCAGTATAAACACCGTCTACATCGGTGAAGATTTCACAGACATCCGCCTTAAGCGCTGCTGCTAAGGCCACTGCAGTGGTATCGGAACCACCCCGGCCCAAGGTGGTGATATCATTATTGGGATTAATCCCCTGAAAACCAGCCACGACAACTACTCGGTTCTCATTAAGCTCTGCCTGCACTCGTTCGGTTTCTATTTTTAAAATCTTCGCCTTGGTATGTACTTCATCAGTATAAATACCTACCTGGGCCCCGGTAAGGGAGATAACATCAGAGCCTAGGTCGCGAATGGCCATTGACAAAAGAGCAATGGAGATTTGTTCTCCCGTAGAAAGGAGCATATCCATCTCCCGTTCTGATGGGTTGTTTGTAACCTGCTTGGCCAGGGAAATTAGGTCATCGGTAGTATCACCCATGGCCGAAACGGCAACCACCACTTGATTGCCTTTTTGATGTTCCTCTACCACTCGTCTGGCCACCCGCTTGATACGTTCGGGGTCACCCACCGAGCTGCCACCAAATTTTTTCACTACCAGCATTCTGCATCCTGCCTCTCTAATTCTGTAGTTCTTTATCTATATAAAATATTAAATCACAAAATTACTGCTCCATCAACTATGGGTTTTAAGTTCTTGGTCTGACAAATTACCCCGGCCTCAAGAAAAGTCTTCTCCATCACCCCAGCTACTTCCTTCTGGAAATTATGGGTGAAGGCAATGACTGTGGGACCTGCACCACTAAGCATAACACTTAAGGCCCCGGCCCGATTGGCGTTCTCAATAACTTGCACCAAACCAGGTACCAACGGGGCCCGATGAGGTTGATGCAACACATCCTGGGCTGCCACCGTTAATAAATCCAGTCTTTTTTGACAGAGAGCCCCTACCATTAGTGCGGATCGACTTAGATTAAAAATTGCATCTTGCAGACTAACCTGGCGGGGTAAAACCTCCCTGGCCGCCTGGGTGGATAATTCGAAATCCGGAATGGCAACCACAGTGCTTAATTCTTCTGGTGGGTCAATTCTTAGGTAGTGCACTTTCCCTTCGGATACCACGGAAATAACAATTCCGCCTAACAAAGCAGGGGCTACATTGTCGGGGTGTCCTTCCATTTCCGTGGCCAACGCCAGCAATGTATCCTGGGACAATTTATTCCCTGCCAGGTTGTTGGCCGCTACCAACCCACCGACAATGGCGGCAGCACTGCTGCCCAAACCTCGGGAGGTGGGAATTTGGTTGACCAATTTAATCGCTATACCCGGCATCGGCTGGCCCAATTCCGTAAATACCCGTCGGGCTGCCTGCCATACAATGTTTTCTTCATCCCGCTTTATTTCATTGGCCCCTTGCCCCTCCACTTCAATGGTGGTGGAGGGTGCAAAGGACATATAAATCTGATTATAAAGGTCTAGAGCCATACCCAAACAATCAAAACCGGGTCCCAGGTTGGCCGTGGTAGCAGGTACACTGACAATTACTTGTTGATTACTCTGCACGTTATTCTTCTCCTTCTACCCTTATAACATTGGCAATTTCCAGTACAGAGGAAAGCTGCTTAATATCCATTAAAGCATCCGTGACATTTTGCTCCAATACCCGATGAGTCACCAATACAACTTCCGCGGTTTTGCCCGTTGCTTCTTTCTGAATAACCGATTTAAGGCTAACTTCCTTGTTACCAAAAACCAGCGCAATGGAAGCTAACACGCCGGGCTTATCGGCCACTTGCAACCGAATATAATACTTGCTATGAGTTTCCCCAATGTCCAAGACAGGTTTTTCTTCAAAACAGGTGCAACCAATAATCCCGGGTACATCTCTGATGATGTCCCGAGCTGCATCCATGATATCTGCCACCACAGCACTGGCAGTGGGTAATTCCCCGGCACCCTTACCATAAAACATAGTATCCCCAACAGCATTACCCCGCACAAAGACGGCATTAAACACATCTCCCACGGCAGCCAAGGGGTGGTTTTTCGGTATAAAGGTGGGGTGAACCCGTACCTCAACACCCTCCTGCCGCTCTTTGGCGATTCCTAATAATTTAATAACATACCCTAATTCGTTGGCATAGGCAATATCATCAGCCGTAATTTTTGTAATTCCCTCAGTATATACTTGATGTAAGGGAATCCTGCTATTAAAGGCAATGGATGCCAGAATCGCAATTTTACGAGCCGCATCATGACCTCCAACATCAGCCGTAGGATCAGCTTCAGCATACCCCTTCGCCTGAGCCTCTTGCAACACTTCCTGAAAGTCCGAGCCATCCTGGGTCATTTTCGTTAGCATATAGTTAGTTGTTCCATTAATAATACCAAATACTTCTTCAATGTGGTTACCCGCCAGGCTCTGTTTCAGTGTCCGAATGATGGGAATACCGCCTGCTACACTGGCCTCAAATAACAAATCACAGTTATTTTTCTGAGCAGCCGCAAATAATCTCTGCCCATGTTCCGCTACCATATCCTTGTTGGCAGTAACTACACTCTTGCCCTGATTTAATGCTTCCAGTACATAATCCAGCGTAGGATGAATTCCTCCTAAAACCTCTACCACAATATTAATTTCCGGGTCTGAGGTAATATCTGCCAGATCTGTGGTTAAAACTCCTTCGGGAATGACGATTCCTCTATCTTTACCCAAGCTCTTGACCAGGATTTTTTTAACTTCCAATTTAACCCCAGCGCGTTTTTCAATGCTTTCTTGATTTTCCTGCAGTATGCGATATACGCCGCGGCCTACGGTGCCTAAACCTAAGAGGCCGATTTTAATAACCCGCTCCATGCTAATCTTCCTTTCCCGTTACTAATTCTGGCCCAGCAAGCGGACCTCCTGAACACCAGCTATCTCATGGATAATCTTTAATAACTCCTCCAGATCTTGGTTCATCTCCGCTGTTTCTATGGAAAGAGTGGCATTGGCCAACCCCTGCAATGGCAAGTTTTGGTTGATCGTAAGAATACTTCCCTTGACAGAGGCGATGATATTTAATACTGTAGAAAGTACACCCGGTTGATGTTGCATTAGTAATTCCAGAGTAACAATTTTCCCTTTGCTCCACTGGTGAAAGGGAAAAACTTTATCTTTATACTTGTAAAAGGCGCTGCGACTCAAATCCACCTTTTCCACCGCTTCATTAACAGTATTGGCTGCCCCTCTTAACAGTAACTCCTTGGCCAATACTGTTTTTAAAATTGCTTCCGGTAAAATATCCTCTTGTACCAGATAGTATTTAGGCTCTTTTTTGGTCACATTTGATACCTCGCAATTGTCCGTTTTCAGTGGATGATTATCCTTCTACAGTAGACATTATAGCATTCCCCAAGTAAGCCTTCAAGCCCTAATAACCTTTATTATTTGTTCTCTCAAAAGAAAAATACCATTTATCAATGTTTTACGCATGAACGCTTATGAAATAAATTTTCCTTTTACTATGACTATACCAAGGCTATTACCAAAAATAGAAACCCCACAGACCGTTCACATTTCTGGTCTGTGGGGTTCTTTCATTATATGATGATACAAATGAGACCGCCGCTGCCTTCATTAACAATTCTCTGTAGTGTTTCCTGCAGTTTAACCTGGGCATTTTCTGGCATCCGGTGCAGTTTATTTTGAATTCCCTCGCGCACCAGATCGTGCAGCGATTTTCCGAAAATTTCGGATTCCCAGATCTTTTGCGGATTCTCATCAAAACCGGCCAACATGTACTGTACCAGTTCTTCACATTGTTTTTCGGTCCCAATGATGGGTGTAATTTCAGTGGTAATATCAGCTCTAATAACGTGGAGCGAAGGTGCACTGGCCTTTAGTTTCACACCAAAACGGTTTCCCTGACGGATTAATTCCGGTTCTTCCAGATTCATTTCATCCAGTCTGGGTGTTACCACACCATAGCCGGTTTCCCGTACTTCTAAAAGAGCTGTGGAAACCTTATCATATTCCCGTTTGGCCACTGCCAGGTCTTTCATTAAGCGGAACAAATGATGATCTCCCTCAATCTTAAAGCCAGTTTCCTCGGTCATCACCCGATAGAACAAATCTGCTTTCGCTACCATATCAATGGAGGCTGAGCCGGTTCCCATGTCCATTTGTTTTAGGTTAACTTGGTGCACAAAATCATAACCATCCAGACTGGTAACAGCACTTTCAATATCTCTCAGGCGGCGCACATGGCGCACAGTATCCCGTACGGCATCTTCAAAACTTTGTCTTAGCCAATGCTTACTTTCTAATTCCTCAATCCAAAGCGGCAGACTGATATTTACTTCGTTAACTGGGAATTCATAAAGAACCTGCTCCAGGATTTTCAAGATATCTTGCTGTTTTAATTCAGCACAGTCAATAGGTAATACCGGCACATCATACTTCTCTTCCATTTCAGCCGCCAGTTCCATAGTTTCACTGGCTTGGGGTTTCAAAGAGTTCAAAAGAATAATGAATGGCTTGTTAATATCCTTTAATTCTTCCACCACTCTCTCTTCTGAATCCACATAATTCTCCCTAGGAATGTCGGTAATACTGCCATCTGTGGAAATAACCACACCAATGGTGGAATGTTCAGAGATTACTTTACGGGTACCGATTTCAGCTGCTTCCTGAAAGGGAATAGGTTCTTCGTACCAAGGGGTAGTGACCATACGCGGTCCTTCTTCTTCTTCATAGCCCAGTGCCCCTAGTACCCGATAACCCACGCAGTCAACTAATCGCATCTTTACTTTCAGGTTTTGATTAACGGCAATTTCAATAGCCTCGTTGGGCACAAATTTGGGTTCAGTAGTCATAATCGTCCTACCGGCACCACTTTGTGGAAGTTCATCCTTAGCCCGTTCTTTATCGTACACATTCTTGATGTTAGGTATCACTGCCAGTTCCATAAATCTTTTAATGAAGGTGGACTTACCCGTCCTCACTCCTCCTACCACACCGAGGTAGATGTCTCCCCCGGTCCGCTCCGCTATATCGCGGAAGATATCCATCTTTTCCATAGCATTTATTCCCTCCTTCAAAAGTTCAATCGTATAGGGATTATTAAATTGAAATACTGCATCCCTCCTCCGCGATAATGGACCGTAGAGAACGGAAATTTTGATCTTGGTAGGAAGAAGGTAGTCCCTTCATCCTGAATTTTTTTCCAATGACAGATATTAACATTATATATATATGACTAGAAAATTATTTTATGACGGAAAATTATTACTGATATGTACAAGATGTTTTTTTTTTAATTCTATTGTTAAAAGATATTTATGATTTGTCCATTTATGACTCTTGGGAACATATAGTAACCTTCTTCCATATATTAACTATTAAATAGGATAAAAGGAGGCACATTACAATGGGTTTCGGAATAGGCCCTCGCATAGGGCATCCTAGTAAAAAGCTGACAAAAAAACCAGTCGAAGCTACACCCCCTGTAGAAAAGCCGGTTGCTGTCGAAGAAAAAGTCTACCGTCCCCCGTTTTCTTCTATAGCAGATATCATGAAGTTTTTTACCGGAAATAAAAAATAGTACTACAGAGCAGCTTTAGTTTTTCTATCCTGATAATAACTGTTAGGTTAGTATGGGTATGTCCTGTTTGATTCGGCTGGCACGCACGTCTGTGCACGTCAGTCCCATTTCGTCTTCCATTCGCCAAGTATCATTACCGACGCTACACAAATCGTTCGCGACATTATCAATGAAAGAGCATGCCGGATAAATTCCCAGGCATGCTCTTTTGCCTTTGGTTGTTAAAAAATGATCCTTATGGGTCATTTTTTATTAGGAAAAATCACCGTAACTACCTTTAAAATTGGTTTGTATACCATGATCTTCTTCGGGTTTATTTTATAAAAAAGCTAACAATAAGGACGAGGAGGTGTTTATTTATGTTTCATCATGACCATCATCGACATCATGGCGCTGGATTTTTGCTTTTAACCTTAGCCTCAATAGCTATGACAATCCCGTTTTTGAGTTACATGAAAAAAATGGTAAACTCGTTAGAAAAAATTGCAGAGAAAAGATATTCCTAATTTCTTACCGCCCATGGGCGGTATTTTTTTAAGGAATCTGCTGCACATAGGAAAGTATACTTTCTAACACATTTAAAAAGTGCAGGTATAATAACCTGCACCAATGAATTTTCGAACGATTTATAGGCTATGACATTTTGGTAATACGGTCGGCACTAACTTTCTGGGAACCTTTAGAAACATAAGATTTACAGCAAGTTTCCATACAGGTCCCTGCCGACTCTGAAGTCAACTGGGTAGCCGTTGTAGCATCTATTTGGTCAGGTTGAGATGCACCAAATTTATCTGTAGCTACCAATATCTCATTGGCTTCACACTTATTCCCTTGGCTCCAGTAATGGCAGTTACTAACAATGCAATGAATATGCTGATTCAAGATGGTACCTCCTTTTTCATTAATACGTTTTTACTATGTTGAACGAAACCTTCATTAATTATGTATACCTTAATAAAGAATCCCTGTTTTTAGATAAACCAGTAACAATTTTATAATTTTTTATAAAAAAACGGTTTTATGTGTAATAATTAGTCAATTAGTAACGTCATAGATGGTAACAATACTTTTTGGAGGTACGATCATTGGAAGCTGTCAATTCAGGTGAGCTCAGTAGATTGCAAAAAATGAAATTACGTATTAAGGGATGTCCCCGTTGGCTCAAATGGTTGCTAGGAATAATTTTGCTTTCTGGCATACTCATGTTGGCATTGAATGGCCGTAGTAATAACGGCTTACTGGTACAAACAGCCAAGCTAGAAATGAAAAGTATTGAACAGAGTGTAGTAGCAGCAGGCAAACTGGAGTCCGCGGACAAACAGGAGTTTTTTACGCCCGTGGACAGTACGTTAATGGAACTTTCTGTTAAAGTTGGCGACAAAGTTAAAAAAGGAGATGTTTTAGGGAGACTTGATACCCAAGAGCTCGGGCGGCTTTACCAACAGTCCTTAGCTAAACTGGCAGGGTTGGAAGCGCAACTTGCCAAAGCTACCGCTAGCAGTGACCAATTAAACCTAGCCTATTATAAAGTGGCCTATGATAAAGCTAAAAATGACCTAGACCGCATCACCCATTTACATAATGAAGGGGCAGTGGCTATAACCGAACTGGAACAAGTCAAAGTGGCCTTTGCCAAGGCTGAGACAGATTATCAAGAAACCTCCATGAGGGTCCAGCAAGGAGCCACTGCCAAGGAAATCTCTTCACTGCAAGCGCAGGTATCATTAGGCCAGCAAGAAGTTGCCCAGGCCAAGGAACGATTAGATTTAGCTAACTTTATCGCTCAAGAGGACGGCGTAGTGCTTTTTGTCGGAAAAGAAAAGGGCAACCGTGTTCTCGAAGGCACTCGTTTATTAGAGATTGGCAGTGATAGTAACCTAGAAGTTACTGCTAATGTCAATGAAATTGATGCCGGTACTCTCAAAGTGGGACAACCTGCGACCATCACTTGTAACTCTCTGCCAGAAAAGGAATTTACGGGCGAGGTTACGCGAGTAGCCAGTGTGGCGATACAGGAGAGTAATGCCAATGGCAGCGGCAATACCACTGTGCCTGTAACCGTACAATTAAAAGGGGATGCCGCCGGTCTTAAACCGGGATATACCGTAGATGTTAGTATTGTCACAATGGAAGCAAAGAAACTTCTGGCTTTACCCTTTGAGGCATTGATTAGCCAAAACGGAGAAAAATATGTCTTTGTGGTCAAAAACGGCATTGTCAAAAAGCAAAGAGTTAAAACAGAAAAAGGCAATGAACTATTCGACGTCGTTATCAGCGGCCTCAAAGAGGGCGAAGAAATTATTCTCAGCCCTGCTCCGTCATTAAAGGATGGTCAAAGAGTTACGACAGGAGTAAAAAATGATAAAGGTAAGTAATTTAAGAAAAGTCTACAGCACCGGCTCTGTTGCGGTGGAAGCCCTTAAAGGTGTGACCTTAACCATGCATAAGGGTGAATTTGTGGCGGTCATGGGACCATCCGGCTCGGGTAAATCAACCTTTATGAACCTGTTAGGATTATTGGATACTCCTACCTCAGGAAATTACTGGTTGGAAGAGCGCGAAGTCTCCTCCTTAAATAAAAATGAATTAGCCAGTCTGCGCAATCAAAAATTGGGCTTTGTCTTTCAAGCCTTCAATTTGATACCAGCCCTGACAGCCTTGAAAAATGTAGAACTACCCATGCTCTATGCTGGTGTAAAGCCCCAAGAACGGCGTCAAAGGGCCCTGCTGGCCCTAGAAAAAGTTGGTCTAGGGGAACGTCTCCAACACCGGCCTAATGAACTATCCGGGGGACAAAACCAGCGGGTGGCCATTGCTCGGGCCATTGTCAATCGCCCTTCGGTGATTATGGCGGATGAACCAACCGGTGCCCTTGATACCAAGACCGGTGAGGAGATTATGGAGATTTTCGAGGAACTTCATAGAGAAGGAACAACCATTGTGCTGGTTACCCACGAGCCGGACATCGCAAAGCATGCTAAACGAATACTACGGTTTAAAGATGGGCTTTTAATCCGTGATGAAGAGGTAACAAACCGCACGATTTCCTCTGAAGAAGAGGTGAACCATGAACTTTAAGGAATTTATTTTTGTTGGCCTGGAGGGGCTTCGTAATAACAAACTACGGGCCTTTTTAACCACTCTGGGCATTGTGGTTGGCATCGCTGCCGTAATTTCAGTAATTGCCATTGGTGAGGCCGGTAAAGCCATGATTATGAGTGAGATGGAGAGCTTTGGTACCAATCTCTTTCAGGTATACCCTAACTACAGAGAAGGGGAGCCTTATAGACCCGTTAATTTTACCAAACAAGATGTAGCAGTGATAAAAAAAATCGCACCGGAAGTTAAGTACTTGGCACCGATGAAGTATGACCAGGGTGAGGTAAGGAGTACAATCGGTAAAAAGAACACCCGCATCATCGGTACCACTGCAGATTACAAACACATCCGCAACGTCGAGATTTTATATGGCAGATTCTTTAGCGAAGAGGATGATGCCGTAGGTAAAAAAGTGGTCGTTTTAGACGAAATGCTCGCCAATGATCTCTTTAATGTGGAAAACCCTGTGGGAGAGCGAGTGATCCTGCAAGGGAGTGCCGCAGTGGTAATCGGTGTCATCAAAAAAACCGAGTCGGCGATTCCTGGTATGACCCCGGATAACTATGCCTACCTGCCCATATCTTCAATGCCCGGAGGTTCCCGCTGGGAAAATGTTGGCTCACTTTTTGGCAGTGCAGCCAGCAAGGAAGAGGTCTATCAAGCCATGGAACGGGTTAAAGTAATTCTTGAGCGACGGCACAATGCAGTCGATCATTATGCTGTGTATAGCATGGAACAGGAGATGCAAACGGTTAGTAAGGTTACCGGGATTATTGGCTTAATCATCAGTTGCATTGCAGGCATTTCACTACTGGTGGGCGGCATCGGTGTCATGAACATCATGCTGGTTTCTGTCACCGAAAGAACACGGGAAATTGGTATACGCATGGCTTTAGGTGCCCAAAGAAAGGATATCCTAATTCAATTTCTGATTGAAGCCATTGTATTATGCGCCGTTGGTGGCCTAATTGGTATTCTGTTAGGTTACGGTGGGGCCTTGATTGTCGCCTTGGTACTAAAGCTGCCACCGCTAGTTTCCTGGTGGGTAGTGCTGTTAGCATTCCTTTTCTCGGCTTTTATCGGCGTGTTTTTTGGCCTGTATCCCGCCAACAAAGCGTCTAAATTGGACCCCATTGTGGCATTACGACGGGAGTAGCAGACAATCCCAGGTAAAAAATCATGACCCTACCCAAGGGCAAACTGAATAGGGGAAAATTGGGGGCAGTGTCAAATGGCACTGCCCCCAATTTTTGGTGCTAACTGGTTCCCCAGCTTTAACTTCAATAACACTGTGGCAACAGCATAGAGCTGAATTCAATGTGATGTAAACCACGCTTGTTGTTGAGAAAACCAACAAACACGACACAGAGAGACTCCAATGAGCGCTGACTTTTAGAACAACGACCTTATTGGCGTGTGTTCATCGTGAACGATTGCGCGTTGATCTCCAATCCCTTAAGCACTTCAATCGTACCGGGCACATCCAATTCATTGTATAAAAATGCTTTGCGAAGCAGAGCGTCCGGAACCATCATATCGTATTTATCAATTTTAGGAAATTGTCCGTTAGGAAGAACGAAATCCGGATTCTCTATATCAATCTCAAGCCTCTTTACTTTCTCAACAAACTGCTGTGCAGGCAGGTCGCTTGTAACTTGAAGATAATGCCTTCCTCCTGAAATAGAGTAGATTTGAAGTATGTCCTTCAATCCACAGGCAAGCAAGCTCTTGATAGTCTGCATTTCTTTTGTTCCCACCCAGGGGCAAAGGAAAAAGGAGCGCTCCGCATATGGTATAACACTGTTTTGCAGCAGGCTGGTTTCCTTTACAAAACAGCGAGCTTGTTCCAACAATTCTACAGCTTTTGGACGCAGATAGGCATACAAGGCCTCCTCTTGCAGAATCTGACGCATACGCAGTACAATTTTTGTGTGAATATTTCCTCCAGAACCGCTCCAGCTTGGAATTCTGTTGTTTTTTACCGGATGGACGTAAATAATCTTTCGATCTTCGTCTACGGACTGTACTTGCCAGGTCCGTCCGGCTAAAACAAACACCTCGTCCACCGCCGGACAATTGTCGAGAGTGCCAATTTCTCCCTCCTTGCTGTGGACATGATATACTTGTTCATCCTGAAACACCGCATAGTAGGAATAATGATTGGTCAGACGCTCTCCCTTCAGGCCAACAATTATGCCACCAGACTCCATGCGCTGTAAGTAGTCATTTTCAAGCAAATAATGCAGCAGTTGGCGATATTCGTCCTGACTGATGGAATTTCGAAAAGCAGGCAGCAATAGCACATTTTTTGCTAACTTTTTGGGAGAAAGCTCTCCATAGGTCATCAGTGTACTAAGTGTCTGATGTGCCAGTAAGCTGAAGGGTTTTGGTTTGAGATTAAACGGCTCTACCCACCGTTCTTCCAGATAAAGCTGGATGACGGCAATCGCACGAAGCAATCCCCACGGCAAACTGTCAAATGGATTGCGATTGGAGTCATCGTGAAGATCTACGAACAGCATCTGTGATTTCCCAGTTCGTCTGCCAGAACGCCCTAAGCGTTGCACAAAGCTTGCGCATGAATAAGGTGCACCTACCTGAATAGTGGAGTCCAAGTCACCAATATCAATACCGAGTTCCAAGGTAAGCGTTGCCGCCGCAACCGTAGGGCCGGTTTTGTTCCGCAATGCAGCTTCTGCCTCATGGCGAAGCGAGGCGGATACGCTCCCATGGTGGACATAAAACACATCCTGATCCCGCTTTTTCTGTGCAAGCTCCTTCATGTCTGCGATGACTTTTTCTGCTCCGCCTCTGCTGTTGGTAAAAATCAGACACTTTTTGTCGTGGCAATTCTCATAAAGGAAATCATTGTATTGACGCATAACAGCTTCAGCCTGCGCGGAGTCACCCGGCAGCACAAAACTCTCCGCGCACAGCGAAATGGTTCTTTTGTGCGTCTGCACTCCAACCGCTACTGTTTTTCGATCGCTTCCGGCTGCTAAAAAGTCCATGGCAGGCTGATAATCGTTTAAAGTCGCAGATAGTCCCATACGCCTTGGAGAACAGCCAGCAATCTTCTCTAACCTAGACAGCAGACAGATGACCTGCAAACCACGGTCAATTCCCATCAGCGCATGAATTTCGTCAATGATAACAAACCGTAAATCAGAAAACAGACGCACAGCATCTCCCGGACGCTGCATCAGTAGCGCCTCCAGAGATTCCGGTGTAATTTGTAAAACCCCTTGGGCTTCTTTCAGAGCATGTTTTTTGACCGATTGCGATACATCTCCATGCCATGGCCAAACAGGGATATAGCTTTCCTCCAACAGACCGCTCAGCCGTTCAAACTGATCGTTGATCAGGGCTTTGAGCGGCCCGATATACATCACACCCATGGAATCGGATGGCTTTTGATAAAGAGTTGTCAGAATAGGAAAAAATGCGGCTTCAGTCTTGCCGGAGGCCGTACCGGATGCAATAATCACATGATGGTCGGTATCTAAAATAGCCTCACATGACTCAACCTGAACCTCATGCAAATACGTCCACTGTTTCCGGTAAATATATTCCCTAATAAATGGCGCATAGCGCTCAAAGGCGGTCTGGCTCATATGTCAAACTCAGCAAATAGGTCATCATGATCTTCACTGACCTGTTCGGGGTCTTGCTCCGCACTTTTGACAGCAAAGCCTTGCTCCGTAATCAGGGCATCAAAGCTGATATCTGGGTTTTGCAATAGAATATTGAGCAGTCCAAGGAAATCCCTTGTAATCTCACGGGGTGTGAGCAGATGAACAGCGCCTAACCGGGAAACTACCGTATTCAGAAACGCGGTCAACTCCTGAGCATCCAAGGAACAGGTATAGGAATAGTGTGTGCTGTGAAGCTCACACAGACGTTCCATCAGGAGATAGATTTCTTCAGGGGATAGTTGATTTAATTTGATAACCGGGCTCGTATAATCCACAAATCCCTGTGCTCCAAAACGGTTATCAGAAAGGCGGGAGCGTAAAGCCTCATAGTTGAAAAGTCCGCGGCGTTCATCGTAGATAAACTGTGGTGTTCCGCTTAGAAAAACGCCGATATGCTGAGCTTTCCCCTGCATGGTGTCATTGAAAATAGTGAGGATTTTTTCGTAATTGCTGTCTCTGGCCTGCTTATGAGAAATTTTATAGAGGTTTACCCCTTCATCCAGAAAGACAAGCAGGCCCTTGTAGCCTGCCTTGGAGACAAACACTGCAAAGAGTTTTAAAAATTCATACCAGCTTTGGTCATCAATAATGCAATCGACTGAAAGGCTCTGCTTAGCCTCTGTTTTGGTGGAAAACTCACCACGCAGCCAGCGCAGAGTAGATTGCTTTAATGCTTCCTCCCCAGTCTTCATACCCCGCCAGTAGGAGTCTATGACCGATGCAAAGGCAAATCCATAGACCATTTCTGACAACTCCGTCAGTACATCGGCAATCCGCTCACTAACAGCTTCGACGATTTCAGGCGCACCAGGACGCAGACTATGTTCCTTTGCCACCGTGGCTTGCAATGCGCCGATCCACTTTTGTAAAATGGCTTCCAGTGCACCACCCTCCGGTCTGGTAAGAGTGGAAATATGTTGCATCAATTCCCGGTAGGTTGCCAACCCCTGCCCTTTGGTTCCGGTCAAGCGACGCTCTGGGGACAAGTCCGCATCAGCTACTACGAAATTCCGCTCCATAGCATTGTTGCGGATCATTTGCAGTAAAAAACTCTTACCGCTTCCATACTGCCCGGATACCAAACGGAAGGATGCCCCTCCATCCTCGATGGTGGCAAGATCATGCAGAAAGGCGTTCACTTCGTTTTGTCTGCCTACGGCTATGTGACGTAGGCCAATTCTCGGCACCACGCCCGCGGTCAGTGAATTAATCAATGCGCCGGACTCCCGGCGGTTAATTATTACAGGCGGCATTTTCTTCTCTCTCCTATGCAACAGACTCTTTGAGCAGAGTCACATACTCATCCAAAACACGAGGCTCCGTGTCCATAGCATCAACGACAATATCACCCAAAACCCGCAGCGCCGTTTCATTGATCTCATCCAGAAGCATTTGGGACATGGTCATGGCTTCTTCTGCGATTTGCTCCAGCTCGTTTTGCGGATGCTCTTGTGTCAGAACAACATAAAGCGCTTTCTTCTGCTCAGGCACAAGATTTTCCACAAATTCCTTGAGTTCCGGTGATAGTACCGACATATTAAATTTGCCCGTGTCGCTGTCCGCTACAGAAAGCTGGGGCCGATTTTTGTAGATGTATTCCAGCTCATCACGATAATCATCCTCTGCCATAACCGTATCATTTTCCTTTGCAAGCAGCGCACAACTCAGATAGTACTCTGCCAAGCGGTTAATTTCCGCTATCAGGGGCTCTTCTGCTGCGGTCTGCTCACATACCCAACCGGAAGCGTGCAAGCGATCTAATAGTTGTCGTGCCTCAGATGAAAGGGCTGCATAGATGGAGGTAACCTCCTGAAGATCAGTTAACAGCTCCTTTTGGACAGAAGTTACGGTTTCTTCCACTTGTAAAGCAGTGCGGACGGCATCAGACTGTTCACGCAGAATATGGATGCTTTCAAAATCCAGTGTGACTTCCGTCTTTTTCGCCGGCATACTTGCCGCCACTGCTGACTTGCTATATTCTTTTTTCAAGAATATCTCAACCAGATTTGCGGTCTCTTCATCCAGTTGAACGCCACGCAACCGTCCACGGCAGTCATACAGCGCTCTCAAGGTATTTTCACCATATCGCACCAACTCGTTTATGTATCCTCTTAGCCGTGTATTGGAGGAATAGGCCTTCACTGAGACGGAAATTTTCTTGTTGGCATCCGGGCAAACGGCACTGCGGAACGCATAGTATTCTTGCTTTTTAGGGCGATTAGGGCCATATGTCGCCAAGATGCCCTTTTGTTTCTTTTTGCGCAGAGCCGCATCTGCCAGCGCAACCACTCTGGGAATCGCCTCCTGCATCAGAGCCTGGTGTCCGTTCTTATAGAATTTGCTGCTTACCAATGAATAGTCGCACAGTGCATCAATAAGAGCAAAGGGAAGTTTCAAAGGTATTTCATCTGCGTGCTGTGCAACCAGAATATCTGTCATAGGTGACGATCCAGGCTGAAGATAATGGCCGCTAAGAGATGCGGTGTGTTCTACATCATGCAATTGTGCAAAATCAAAGGTCCAATCATATAAATAATAACTTAACTTAGGGAACCTCTCTTGATAGGCCGACCACAGCGCAAGCAACTGCTGGTAGCCATCTTGCGGCGTTTGCCATCCAATCCCACTGAGAAGCTCATAGATATGCACAAAAACATAGGAGAGGTCTGTATCAGGATAATTGCCGCTGCGAACCTGAGATCGCCAATAGAAATACCACGCCTGCTGCTGCCGGTTCATGCTGTCGTAAGTCGGCCAATAGGTCATAAACGGCTCGAATGCGGCGGGTGCACCCTCTTCGCCTATGTACTTTTGCATGTCAAGAAAGAATTTGCTTTGTGCGCTATCTCCTGAAAAAGATATTTGGAATATATCAACTTTGGGCGCAGGTCTTGCGGAAATTGCTTGCCTGCGTTCTGCTTCTCCAGAGAGTGTCACATCTGAAAATCCTTGCTTGCTCGGTGTATTATTGTATTTTGGCTGATTTTCCAGTTGTGGTGGATGATGTTGCGGTAAATCACCCATCTGCCGTTTGACTCCGTTGTATGCAATGGAATAATGAGCAATGCCCGCAATCCAAAACAGGAGTGATGTTGAAGGCACTGCGAATGTCGCTGCACCATATATAATACCGCAGATAATATTCATTGTATTAGAGTTGACAATGCCAATATAAAGCAAGGCAATCCAATTGAATGCCGGAATAAAGGATAAAATTCTCATGCCTTTTCCGGGCAGTTTTTTCGCTGTATTCTTCATTCATTGCCCCTCCTTTGCTTTCATCAGTATGATTTACATGATGTCAGAAAAATCACATTGCAAGGCCGCGCACATTTTCACAAGAATATCGGTATTAACATTTTCGTTTTTTCCAAGCTTCGCAAGCGATGAGGCGCTGATTCCGGCCAAACTACACAGATCTTTCTTTTTCATTTCCCAATCAATTAGCAATTTCCATAGCTTTTTATAACTGACAACCATACGTTGCACCTCTAAATTAAATTATCCCCATTTTATAACATTTTTTCGGATTATTCTACTAGCGTTCCACACCCAGGCCAAAATGCAATAAAAACAAAATATAAAACTAGGTATTAAATGTAATATTTTGAGTGTATACACCAATTAGATTTTTCTTCTATGTGCTAAAGGAACAACTAGATAAAAAGTAATCCTTATCCACAGATCTACAAATAATGTACTTTCTATGCTATTACAGGGTCACGTTTAAGTCATCCAGATGAGATATTTGCCCATTCTCGTACTGTTTAACTGCCTTAAAGATTCTTTCATAATCTACACGGCGTCGCCCTTTGGAATTGTCCTTTATTTTTGAGATTATGGATAGGACTACCTGTTATATCTAAATTATAAGGTGATTTTGTATTTTTGAAGAATATTTATGGTAAACCGGTAATTTTCCAAGTTTTATGGGTGTTGACATTTTGAGGGGATTTTTATGCAAAGCTAATGATAATTTATATTTTCCTTAATAAAACACCTACATTTTTCATCTTTCTTTATCATCAATAAAGCTGCAGTGACTAAAAGAATAAAAAATGGTAATATGATAGAAAGAGGCAGGGGGGATTTCGATGAACCAATTACCTGTTGACATCTCACAAGCTCTGGATGATTTTTGCCAGGAACTACGCCAAAAGCTGCCAAACGACATTGTGGAAATTCGTCTTTTTGGCTCAATGGCCAAAGGCCTCGCCGTTACTGATTCAGATATTGATGTACTAATTGTTTTAAAAAATAAAAGTGAACTAGTAAAAGAACTCATTTTAGAAACACAGGTTGACATCAACCTAAAATATGATGTGTTTATTTCCATCATTCTCAAAAGCCAAATTGAATTTAGTTACCCGGCCTTTCGCCAAAGTCTTTTTTTCCGTAATCTGCAAGAAGAAGGAATCATGCTATGATAAAAGACTTGGTACTTTGGCGGATTGAAAAAGCAGAGAGAACTTTTCAGGACGCAGACCTGTTGTTGGAAAGGGATTCCTTTGCTAGTGCTATCAACCGTTATTATTATGCTGCCTTTTATGCTATTAGAGCCTTGTTGGCAACCAAAGAGCTGGATTCACCAAAACATAGTGGCGTGATTTCTTTGTTTAATCGAGAGTTTGTCAAAACAAACCTATTTAGTAAAAAAGCTTCCAAGACGATAACGAAAGTCTTTGATTTACGTTCTACCGCTGATTATGAGGACTATATTCTGTTTGAAAAGCAAGAAGTGCTTGCCGTGCGACAAAATGTCCGGGATCTCCTGGATGAAATTGCTGCTTATATCAGTAAGGAATGGTTTAAATAGTGATTAATATAGAAGAGCAAGAAACTACTTCGTTAAACAGTGTAGTAGTTTCTTGCTCTTCTTCGTAGTAAATTTTATTTCCGGTTCATAGACTGTTCAGAGTTTAACCATGCATAATCTCTTCTACCTCTAGCTTCTTGCCCCGTCCCATTAAATTCAATACAGCCTCCCGGGGGGAGAGGTTTTCAAACAAGACCTTATACGTTTGATCAGTGATAGGCATTTCCACGCCCTGTCTCTTGGCCAACTGGTACGCCACTTTGGTGGTTCTGACTCCCTCTACCACCATTTGCACACTCTCCACAGCTTGCTGGAGGGTTTTACCACGTCCGATCTCGATACCGCAGCGTCGATTACGGCTATGCATACTGGTGCAGGTCACGATTAAGTCTCCTACCCCGGCTAAGCCCGCAAAGGTCAGCAGGTTGGCGCCCATACTATATCCCAGTCGAGTTATTTCTGCCAGACCCCGGGTCATCATGGCGGCTTTGGTATTGTCTCCAAACTCCAGTCCATCGGCGATGCCGGTGCCCAGTGCAATAATATTTTTTAAAGCCCCACCTAATTCTACCCCAATGATATCGGGGTTTGTATAAACCCGAAAATCCTGAGACATAAATAAATCCTGAACATACTCAGCAGTGGCCATTTCCTGGGAAGCCGCCACCAAGGCAGTAGGAATATTGCGCCCTACTTCTTCAGCGTGGCTAGGTCCCGAAAGAACGGTATAGCGTCCAAGGGCTACTGACCCAGCTTCTTCGGCAAAAACTTCGGAGAGTCTTAGTAAGGAGCTTTCTTCTAAACCTTTGGCCACATTAATTACGACTGTATCATCCTTTAAATAAGGCAGCGAACTCTTAAGCAATTCTCGAAAACTGTGAGAAGGCACACTAAAGACCACGGCTACAGCGCCCTGAAGAACCTTTTCTAAATCTGTATCGGCAGCTATGCCAGAGTGAAGTTTGATCCCCGGCAAGTACCTACTGTTCTCTCCTTCATTGATGAGATGAGCTAATTCTTTTCTGCGGGACCAGAGAACCACAGAATGGTCATTTTGTGCCAATACCTGGGCTAGAGCGGTTGCCCAACTGCCCGCTCCCACAATTGCAACTTTGGCCATTCCTATTCCCCCTATGTTATGATTTCTTTTGACCAATTCTAAACTCTGTACCGTTTAGTAAGCGTTTAATGTTAGAGGCGTGTTTCCAAACAGCAAAGCCTGCTGCCAGTAAGGAAAAAACAAGGATTGAAGGCTGACGATCAAAAAGAGCCACCCAAATGGGCAGAGAAATAGCCGCTAAGATAGAGCCTAAGGAAACATAACGACTAAGAGCCACCGTCGTAGCCCAGACCAGTAAAGCTAGTAGCAGGGGGACCGGCGTAATGGCCAGCACCGCCCCGGCACCAGTGGCAATAATCTTGCCACCTTTAAACCCCAGCCACAGAGGAAAGCTATGTCCCGCCATAACGGCTAAGGCGGCTCCTAATACAACTAAATCATTAGTTCCTAGCTGTTTAGCCAGCATAACAGCTGTTACGCCCTTTAAAGCATCTAGCAGTAAAACAACGATGCCCGGTCCTTTGCCTAGTGTCCGCCAAACATTGGTAGCACCAATGTTTCCACTGCCATGTTTGCGTATGTCAATACCTTTCCAGAAACGTGCCAGCAAAAAACCAAAGGGAATTGAACCGATTAAATAACCACTTACGATAATCAATACATTCATTGCAATCAACAAGCTTACTCCCCCGAATCTACAGAGAAATAGGAAACTCCGGTTTATTCATCTCTGGCTTCCCTCTGTCGCAGGAAAATTCTAATGGGTGTACCTTCAAAACCATAGGTTTGACGAATTTTATTTTCCAGGTATCTCTGATAGGAAAAATGCATTAATTCAGGATCATTAACAAAGAGAATAAAGGTAGGGGGCTTTACCCCACCCTGGGTGGCATAAAATATCTTCAACCGCCGGTGCTTATCTGCAGGCGGTGGGGTAGCTTGCACAGCATCACGTATAAGATTATTTAGATCTGCCGTAGCAACTCTTTTGCTGGCTTCCTCCGCTACAAAATCCACCAACTCTAAAATTTTTGGTAAACGTTGTTTTGTCAAAGCAGAAACAAAAATTGTCGGCGCGTAGGGTAAAAAGGCCAACTCCGCTTTAAGCTTCTTTTCAAATTTGTTCATGGTCTTATCGTCTTTTTCAATAAGATCCCATTTGTTCATAACTAAAATAATGGCTTTCCCTTTATCGTGGGCATAACCAACAATTTTTTTATCCTGTTCGGCAATGTCCTCGGTGGCATCAAAAACCATCAAAACTACATCGGAGCGGTCCACCGCACGCAACGCCCGCACCACACTATATCTTTCAGCGGGTACATCAATGCGGTTGCGTCTTCTCATACCGGCCGTGTCCACAATGACATAACTTTTACCGTTTTGCTCAAAGGGAGAATCAATGGCATCCCTGGTAGTGCCAGGAATATTGCTGACAATAACTCTCTCTTCACCTAAAATGGCATTTACCATAGAAGATTTACCTACGTTGGGGCGGCCAATCACAGCAATGCGAATGGTATCCGGCGGATAGGGATCTTCCTCTGGTTGTGGCAAAATACTTACCAAGGTATCTAACAAGTCACCGGTATTTAAGCCTTCGGCTGCGGAGACCGGAATGGGTTCCCCTAAACCTAATTGATAAAATTCGTAGTAGGGAATTTTATCAAAGTGCTCCACTTTATTAGCTACGAGTAATACCGGTTTATCTGCTCTGCGCAGGGTTTTGGCTACCTCTTCATCAATGATGGTGATTCCCTGTCGGGCATCCACCACAAACAAAATAGCATCAGCTTCGGCAATAGCCATTTCAGCCTGTTTTCTAATTTGCGAAGTAATAATGTCTTCGGCAAAATCCAAGCCACCGGTATCCACCAGAGTAAATTCACGTCCTTGCCATTCGGCATCTTGATACAGGCGATCCCGGGTAACACCAGGCATATCTTCAACGATGGCAATACGGCCACCTGCAATCCGGTTAAACAAGCTTGATTTTCCCACATTGGGACGACCCACAATAGCAATAATCGGTTTCGGCAAAGGGTTTTCCCCCTTCTCTCTGTCTTAGTTACTATAATACTACAAAGTTTCACCAGTTTCTTTAAGCTTTAGTCCCCAGTAGCACTTCCACCAAATTCTCGGGGCCATCCACCACTTCCACTGGGGTCTGAATCTTATCCGCCACATCTGAAACGGTTACATCATCCAGGAACACTTCTTCCCCGTCACGCAGCATTACGGAGGGTAAGATTACTGCATCTCCAAGATTTTTATTTTTTAAAGCCTTAATAATATCCCCTCCGGTCAAAAGCCCGGTGACAGTTACGCTCTCGCCGAAGAATTGATTTTTTACCACTTCCAGGTCAACCTGTAAATCCTTAATTTGGTTGAGTCCGTCTACTACCTGTTGCAGAATAGCAGCACCGGAGGTCCCTGTTACCAGAGTAACTCTGTGGTTGCTGGATATTCTCCGGGGCAGATCATCCTTGATTGAATCCCATTCATCTAAAAATAATCTTGCTAGGCCAACACCATTTTCGGTTTGGGGGAAATTACCATAATTTTCGGTGGGTGGAATCGGTTTTCCTGCCATTACATAAAATTCATCTGAAGCATAGACAAAGGAATCACCCCACTGCTCCAAGAACTCTTGTTGGTAACCTTCCACCAGATCAATGACTTGGCTAGCCTCTGACTGGGTGAAAGTTCTTAGGTTATAAAGTCCTTGTCTGTACTTGGTAACCCCCACCGGCACCACCGCCATAGACTGAACCTCGGGCCACAAACCTGCCAGGTCTTCGATGGTCCTTTTTAGCTCTGCACCATCGTTAATATCCGGGCATAATACCACCTGGGTATGCATCTCAATACTTGCTTTAGCTAACTTACTTAGTTGATCCATGATGTTGCCGGCAAAACGATTGTTTAACATACGGGCACGCAATTCGGGATTGGTAGTATGTACGGAAATAAACAGGGGCCCCATCCTTTGATCAACAATCCTCTGTAATTCTGCCTCTTTTACATTGGTAAGAGTAACAAAATTACCCTGCCAAAAAGAAAGACGATAATCATCGTCCTTAATATAAAGAGTTTCTCGCATCTTGGGAGCCATCTGATCCACAAAACAAAAGAGACAGCGATTGTGACACAGCCTGGTGGCACCAAAGGAATGCTCCCCAAAGTCCAACCCCAGGCCTTCCTCATACTCTTTCTCAATCTCCAGTTCCCATACCTCTCCGGCTTGGGTCGTCACTTTGACCAGCAGTTCTTCCGCAGCACAGAGAAAGCGATAATCCAAAATATCTCGTACTGGCTGCTCATTGATAGCTAGCAGTCTATCACCAGGTTTAACACCCAGCTCCTCTGCAATGCTTTGCTCTTCTACATCAGTTATTAATAATCCGTTGTCAGTCATGTAAAATCTCCCCGTGGACGTACTTCATAAATTATCCACCATCTGCCAATCTTAGTCAAGAACTACCGTTGTACAATCAAAAAGGTTCCGTTGCCTAGATCATGAATGGTGCTTTGTAAAATATTAGCAATATGCCGAGACAATTTATCTCGATCTTCCTCATCCTGAGCTACAATGATGGGAAGATCACCTGTTATGTACTCTGTGTTCAGGGTTACTGCTGCAACAATGCTTCCTTTAGACAAAATGGAGCCTCCTTCTTAGGAGTTAATCCGACGCATAACGACCAATTTTTGATTTAAGGGGTCGAGATGCGGCGCTTTCCAACACCGGTGCCTGCTTTACCGCTGCAATCAGTGCCTCTATGTCCGGTTCGTTAGGAACTATATAAAAACCCACTGCCCCGGTATCCGGGTCCTTTCTCAGCATGGGGGTATACTCCGGTGAATCGACATCCTTTTTGGTACCTAAAATTGTTGCTGAGGTGTGCGCAATAGCCAATCGCTGACCAATATCATGAATGGTAGCGCGGGCATCATCATTTTTAGGTTTTATCAGAACCCCCAGACCCTGTTCCAAAATTTTTTCTCGGGTTGATTTTAGGCCTACCGACATAATATTGATATGATTCACATATAGGATGGTGTCTTTAAAGTCCAGTTTGGCGGGTATTACTTCACAAATATTGCCAATGTTGTCACCCGTTTTTAACCGTAAACTCAGTAATATAAGGATCACACCCGATACCATCCCTGCCATACCACCCAAAAATTGAGTAATCAAGGAAGTCATAAAGGCTGTACCCATGACTAGAAAATTTCTCGCCTCAAAAGTCCGGGCGATCCCTTCGATATAGTCTTTGCCACGCTGCACCAATTCACTTTCTTCCAAACTCTCCAGGGTTTGCCTTTCCATGCTGCGAATATCGCGAAATTGTTGAGCCGCCAAAGCCAGGAAGGTGAAGGCTGCATAGTCAGGTTCTAACAACGCTGGTACCGCAATGGCGCCTAAGGCTGCCGCTATAAAACCCAGGGACAAATGAGTGACAAACCCGTGAGGATAGCCAGGATACTGTCGGTAATCTATCCGCAGTAGGGCTAACCGTGTAATAAAACCAGTAATAATTCCTGTCAGTGACACCAATAGGTATGGTTCCATGCAATCACTCCTCAAGATGATCAAACCGTGAAGATTGAGAAACTGCCGCCTCCCCTAAAGAAGGCGGCAGCCCATTTTTAATCCTCTGTCACATCATCCCTATGGTCTATAGCGGCACGGTCGGCCTGATCCTTTGGGCTCCCCTTGGTGCCTTTGTTGGCCTTTTTCTTGCCACCAGCCATTTTCTTGACTGGCCCAAGATAATTGCTAAATTCTTTACCAAAGGCATTAATACGATCTCCCACACCCTTCAGGCTGCCCGTGCTGATAAGTAGGAACCCACCGCCTAATAGCAAGGTTAAACCCAATATCCAGCCGACAGCTTTCCAGCCACCGCTGTTTTCGGCTCCGCCGCCTGTGCCCGTGATACCTTTTTCACCGTTCGTGCCCGGAGCCTCTGTGGGCCCTCCTTCAATACCCAGCACAGTGGGTACGGCATCGGCAAATAGGGTAATTCCCCTTTCAGCCTGCCCCTTTGTGTTAGTGTGGGTACCAGCTTCGATTAATAAGGCAGTAGGCATTAAATCCTGGTTATAATTGCCTTTGGCCATAAAGATTTCTTTAACAATACCAGGATGAACCTTGTTGGCATAGGCCATCATTTTTTTGGCAAAAGTTAAGTTTGCTTGCATATTTGGGTTTTGACGGCCCACTACCAACCTTAATTTGGTTACATTAGTATCAGCGATTTTAGCTGAATAATAATCTGGATCAGGTATACCATCCCGGTGGACATCAATTAAAGCAACAGGATTTTCCTTCATTAACTTAGTGGCAGTACGCCTTGACCTTTGATAAGCTGTATTATCATGTGGATCATGGGGCGTCCTATCATATAAAATAGTGCCCCCACTTTTCTCCTTAAGTTGGGTTGAAAAAGTCTGGCCTACATCATAAATGCCACCTTTAAAGGGTTTACTTTCAATTCCATCGGAAGGTACATAAGACTCATCGGTATGTGTATGATAGATTCCTACCGCTCCACTTTTTCTGGTGGCAGCCGCCATGGCCAGACGCTCATCAGTGAGGTATTCATTCCAGGCCAGTAGCTCTTGATCCATACCCAGCGACTTGACAACAGCCCGATCTTTTTCTAGCTTGGTAATTCGAAAGTGTTTGCCTTCTGAATTTATGATCTCATCACCCACGGATACACCCTGACACGCCTGGCTGATGACATTTCCTTTATTATCAACAATCTTAACAGCAGTACCTACCTGATGATCCAAACCCTGTCCCGATAAAATAGAAGCTGGATTCCAAGCTGGCAGTACCACATCGACAAGGCTTACCCGATTGATAATACCAATTCCCACCAACATTAGACAGATGCTAAATATGATCCTAAATCTTTTTATCTTCAAATCGGTCAACCTCCTCCCTTGTCTCGCTGGTGTTCTTTCCTGGCTCTTCGTCTCTCTTCGTGGCTTCTTTTTTGCGGTCAAATTCAGGCTTCCTTAAGCCCGCTAGTAAAGCATCGGGTTTCCCCTCCGAGGCCGGGCCACCCTGTAATCTCTCACGGGTCTCACCAATCAAATCAGCCAAGATAACTGCTAAAATACCCGAAATAACCACAGTGTCAAAAGCCCCGGCACCTCCGATGCTTTTAAGAGCATTGGTGGCGTTATTTTGTAGAAAGTAAATATAATTAGCGACATCCCATAAAATAACTCCTAATGTGGCACCGATAAAAGCACTTCTCCGGGAACGTCCGGCTACATAGGCAATAATGGCTGCTACGATGGGAAAAACATAAAGAGGATCTACGTAATTAAGTCCTCCCGCCGGTTCAGTGGTACCGGTCATGACACGAGTACTCAAAAACCAGATTACGCCGAAGGTTACTAAAGAGGCTAGTAACGCCCTGGTAACTTCCTTGCCTGTGCCCGCTTTGACCAGCAGGTAAATGGCCAAAGCCACTGGTACTAAAGCCCCACCAACATTGATTTCCAAAGGAACCCTAGCACCCGGAATCGGAATATCAATAAAACTACCAACAATAATAGCCAGTATTACGGCTAAAGCTCCCTTGTCTGTTAATCGCATCCGGTCCAAAGCCCTCTGGGAGATACCAAAGAAAATTAGTAAGGATACAACAATTAAAACAATAAGTCCCAGTGGAAAACGATCCATTAACTTGCCCCCCTTATTTGTGATCAAAAAGTTATTATCTAAAAAATAGATTTCCCTCCAATGGTCAAAATATGCAAGGGGGAGAAAACTCCCATCAGCTTTCCACCGTTAGCCATCATAATAAAGTGACAACCCTTCTGGATAAAAAAAGCTACTTCGGATACACGAAAACCTCCAAAAACAAGAGTAACCTGCGCAGCATAGACAGAAAAAAACACAAGCCAGGAGCTTGCGCTAAATTTGTTGATACTTTTTAATGATTTATCCCTTTATATTGATTCAGTCAGCAATACTAAAAGTTACTTGAACACTCCCACTCCCAAGGGCATCCGCCAATCCGGTTACATCTTCAACATAGCCAAGCTTTGTATAGCTGTACGAAGTAGGGAAGCTTTCATAGAACAGCACCAAACAGTCAGAGCCATAGAGCATCAAATCGCCGGTCTTAATATTTCCTACCCGTTCACTGTTGGTAGGGAATTTTTCTGAAAAAAAGTAGAATTTTTCGTTCCCATTCAGTTCATCCATGTTCAAAGTCAGGGGTATCTTATCCAACAATGCCCGTGTGGAATCATTGTCAGATAGGATTACCGTAAATTTTTTATTACCAACCTGTATATTTACAGTCGGCATGGTGGTGTCTTCTTTTGCTCTTTCTGGTGGCTTCGATTCTTTCGGAATAAGAGCAGGCGATGGGGATGGGGTCGGAGCAGGAACAGATGACGGAGACGGTGTCTGAATAGTCTGTTGTTGTGCTTGCTCCTGTAAGCCCGCTTTTGACGGAGTAGAAGAAGGTTCAGTGGTACTCACAGGGGGCGCAGAACAACCAACCAGAGCAATCATACACACAAGGGTAAGCAATATAGGTATTATTTTCCGCATTAAAGTGCCTTTCCTAACTCGTTGGCTTCCCGAAGGGCAGATTTTCCTTCGATGTCCCCTACATCTGTTACACCGATGCCGCACACAGCACCTTTCAGGCTTGTTTTTCCAAAGCAATCAATCCAGCCTTGCAAGCCCTTGATTGCACCATCCATTGCACTTTCCTCGCCATCTGCCGCAGTGGCCAGCAGATAGATGTCACGGAAAGCATAATTAGAGGGGAACAGAGGGTTGGAGCGATCTAACATGGTTTTCATCTGCCCGCTCATTTCGTAAAAGTAAATTGGTGTGGCAAAGGCAATAACTTCGGCAGTCAGCATTTTCTGTGCAATGACATCAGCATCGTCATGAATGACACAGCGCCTGGTCTTTTGACAGGCCAGACAGCCTTTGCAAAAACCAATGGTTTTATCATGCAGGCTAACGATTTCTGCGCTGTGTCCTGCCTCCTGCGCGCCCTTGGCAAACTCCTTAGCCAAGGTTTCAGAATTGCCGCCCTTGCGGGGGCTGGTGGAAATAATCAAAACTTTTTTACTCACTATTTTTCCTCCTTGGGACGATCAATTTCTTTGATCAATTTTGCCGGGACACCGCCCACAATGGTGTTTGCTAAAACATTCTTTGTCACCACCGCACCGGCGGCGATAATGGCTCCGTCTCCAATGGTTACACCGGGAAGGATCGTCGCATTGGAGCCAATCCACACATTCTCACCAATCATAATGGGTGCCGGGTGCATAGTGCCACGTTTCTCCGGTGCAGGATCATGGTTAAGGGTAGCCAGAACCACATTATGACCAATCAGGGCGCCATCTCCAATGGTAATGCCGCCCTGATCCTGAAACTTACAGCCGGAATTGATGAATACATTTTTACCTATGGTGATATTTTTCCCGCAGTCGGTGTAGAAGGGCGGAAACATGGCAAAGGTTTCATCTACGGACTTGCCGGTCAGCTGAGACATCAGAGCACGGATTTCCTCCGGCGTGTGATAGGTGTTGTTCAACTCTGCGGTAATCTGCAGAGCTTCTTGACTCAGCTTGTGCATAAAGAGATGGGCTTCCGATCCGCCAGTAACCGAAAGTCCACGGTTTAGATGGTCTAAGAATTCATTCAGATTCATTTGCTTCCCTCCGATGTTAATCAACGATACGATTTTCTGAAAACCTCTACGCAATCCTCATGGGTCATTTCACAGGGGTTGGCCGCAAATAGTCCGCCCATCGCTTCACGGGCATTGGCAGCCAGCTTGTCAAATTCATCGGGAGTAATACCGTAGTCGCTCATCTTCAAATCAGCCACACCGCAGACCTCCTGCAACTTGGTCAATGCAGTGAGGAAGTCCTCCGGTTTCTCTGCGTCCTTCATGCCTAATGCTTGTGCCATGCGGACAAAGCGATCATCGCAGGCGTGCTTTTCGATGAAAAATCCGTGGAATGCCTGGGAAATCATAATCAGCCCTGCACCGTGAGGCAGTTCAGGATGATAGGCAGACATGGCATGCTCCAGAGAATGTTCTGCTGTTGTCACGCTAACGGTCATCACTACACCAGAAAGGGTGTTGGCAAAGGCCATACCTTCCCGCGCTTCCATGTCGTTGCCGTCCTTGACTGCACGAGCAAGATATTTTCCCACATTCTCAATCGCTGTCAGGGCGTACATATCACTCATGGCGCTGGCAAAGGTGGAAATATAGCTCTCGGTAGCGTGGAACAGTACGTCAAATCCTTGGTAAGCAGTAAACTTTGGCGGCACTGATACCATTAGTTCAGGGTCAATGATGGACAGTACGGGGAATGTGGAATCATACCCGCCAACGCCAATTTTTTCATTGGTTTCCTCATTGGTCACAACACCCCACTGATCAGCCTCGCTGCCGGTTCCGGCAGTTGTCGTAATGCAAACGATGGGAAGCGGATCGCGCTGAAGGGGTTGTCCTTTACCTGTTTTGCCTCCTACATAATCCCATAGATCGCCATTATTGGTTGCCATCATGGCAATGGCCTTGGCCGCATCCATCACACTGCCGCCGCCCAAAGCCACGATAAAGTCACAGCCGTTGTCACGGGCAAATTTTGCACCCTCCATAACCTCCGTCTTGGTCGGGTTTGCCCCAATCCCGCTGAACACAGCAGCGTGGACGCCCGCCTTTTTCAGCTGCTCCAATGTGCGGTCAAGCACGCCGTTCTCACGAACGGACTTGCCATTGGATATTGCAAGAATAGCCTTTTTACCGGGCATTTTTTGCTGGTGTAGTTCATCCAGGCGGCCATTTCCAAATACAAAACGTGTCGGTACATACATATTGAAGCTCATCGTTTTCCTCCTAAATTGAATCGTTTTTATTTAATATGTCTCCAATGCTTCTCAATGATTTTCAAGAATGACGTTGACATATAAAATAGCAAGGTTTATATTGATTCTAGAACCTGAAGTTAGGTTTAGGTCAAGAGCTTATATCAAATATTTTATTTTTGCAAAGGAGAAGAGATTATGTCCTATTCTATCGGTGAAGTGGCGAACATCACCGGTATTACCATCTCAACCTTGCGCTATTATGACCGTGAGGGTATGTTTCCGAACATGGAACGCAGCAATGGCGGCATTCGTATGTTCTCTGATACAGAGATCGAAACCCTTCAGATTATCGAATGTTTAAAGACTTCCGGGCTATCTATTAAAGACATAAAACAGTTTTTGAATTGGTGTCAAGAAGGCGATGATTCCCTGCAAAAACGGCGGGATATGTTTTATGAGCGCCTTGAAGTTGTAGAAAAGCAAATGGAAGAATTGCAGAAAACGATGAATACCATCAAGTTTAAGTGTTGGTACTACGATACAGCACTGGCTGCTGGTACTGAGGAAACACCGAAAAATATGCCGGTGGAAGAAATACCGGAGGAAATCCGAAAATATAGATATAAATGCGATTGATTTAGTTTCCATCTTATTTTCTACAAAGTGAATCCATACGGGTTTTCGTTTTCGCTAAACGGTAAACAGATTTTAACGGAAGTAGCGCAATGAAATGTGGACAACTACTCGGCAAATTTAATCATTCGTGTTACATTTGACATCCTTGACAAAACACAGAAGAATTAAAACAACAAGCCCGCAGACATGCGGGCTTGTTGTTTTAATTCTTCCGTATCGGTTTGGGTATGGTACAACAAGGTATTTGCTATTTATTGAAGATCTTTTAATTGATCACCAATGATATCACCCAGTGTAATTTTTTCTTCAGGAATTTGCTCAGCCACTGGTTCTGCTGCCGGTGCTTCCTGTTTATGGGGACGCGCCTCACGAGCAGGACGTCCTTCACTATTTACTTCCCGGATGGATAGGCGAATGCGTTTTTCGGTTTTATCGATACTGAGTACCTTAACCTTTACTTCTTCACCTTCTTTAACCACATCTTCGGGCTTTTCAACATGGTGATCAGCTAAGTGAGAGATGTGTACCAATCCTTCAATGCCTGGCTCTAATTGAACAAAGGCACCAAAGGGAGCTAACCGAACAACCTTAGCCGGGAATATATTTTCTACTGGGTATTTTTCTTCAATGGTATCCCAAGGATTCGGTAATACTTGTTTTAGACCCAGAGAAATTTTTTCGTTCTCCCGATCCACCTTAAGGACGGCAACTTCCAGTTCATCGCCTACTTTAACCACTTCCTGTGGGTGGTTAATGCGCTGCCAACTCATTTCAGAGATGTGCAGTAAGCCATCCAACCCTCCCAGATCTACGAAAGCACCAAAATTAGTTAAACGGCGAACAGTCCCTTTAACAACCTGCCCTTCCTGCAGAGTAGCCAGCAGTTCTTCACGTTTACGGGCATTTTGTTCTTCTAGAACAACCTTGCGGGATACAACTACCTTCTTACGGGCTTTAACCATTTCAATAATTCTTACTTCCACTTCCTGGTTCAGAAATTTGGCTAGGTCATCAATATAACCTCGTTCCACCAGGGAAGCAGGCATAAAAGCACGCACCCCAACATCCACCAGTAAGCCACCTTTTACTACTTCACGAACAGTACCTTTGATAATAGTACCATTTTCCATTGCCTGTTCCAAATTATCCCAGGCTTTTTCAGCATCAGCCCGTGTCTTGGATAAAAGGATCTTCCCTTCATTATCTTCGGCTTTAATTACAACACACTCTATTTCATCCCCTAATTTTACCAAATCATGGGGATTGTCTACACCATAAAAGGCCAATTCCTTACGGGGTATTACACCTTCAGACTTCGCCCCGATATCCACCAGCACTTCATCGTTGCTCACTTGAACCACAACACCCTTAACCAGCTCACCGGTTCTAGGGGATTTTACCTCCATTGCTGGGTCCATTGCTTCATCGCCATTAGTCATTTGATCCAGTTCACTCATCCTTCTTTTAACCTCCTCTATAATTGCGTCAGGTGTTGAAGCGCCCGCTGTTAGCCCAACCTTCCGGCAGTCCCTAAACCACTCCTGTCGCAGTTCCTCTGCAGACTCTATATGATAGGTGGGAGTTCCGGTCTCTTCGCAAAGTTTGGCTAATTTTTTTGTATTGGCACTTGTCTTTCCTCCAACTACCACTACCACATCCACTTCTTGAGCCAACTCCCAGGCGGCTTGCTGGCGCTCTCCGGTGGCATGACAAATGGTGTTACGGGCATCCACTTCGACTCCTTGTTTCTGAAAGGCTTCCACCAATCGTTGGTAGTTGGTCAGCGGCTGGGTTGTTTGTGCCACCACCCCTACCCGAGGATGTTCCACCCGACTTATTTCATCAGCACTTTCTACCACGATACCTTTTCCTTTGGTCCAGCCTAAAATCCCTTGAACCTCAGGATGTCCGGGATCACCAAGAATATATACAGGAATACCTTCTTCCGTCATTTCACGGGCATATTTTTGAGCCCTGGCTACAAAGGGACAGGTTGCATCCAGAAGCTTAATTTTCTTTTGCTCCGATTTTTCCAGTACTTCCGGCCCTACTCCATGGGAGCGAATAATTACGGTGCCACCTTCGGCCTGATCAAGATCACTTAATTCTTGAATACCCTGCAGAGCCAGGTCTCTGACAACCTGCGGGTTATGGATGAGAGGACCTAGCGTGTAGATGGGCCCAGCATTATTTGAAGCCTCCGTTAAGGCTAAGTCGAGGGCCCGCTTTACACCATAGCAAAAACCTGCCTTATTGGCTACCTTAACTTGCAAAACATCACCCTCCACTACTTCATTAACTCTGCGATCTCTTCCATTACCCGCTTGCTGAGAACCTCCAGCTCCTCTTTTCCAGGACGACTGCTCCATAATTCGGGTAGGTAAATGGGTTCTCCCACCAAGACAGTTACTTTCCCAAACAAACCCCTGGTACCTTTAAGTGCCATGGGTAGAATAGGTGCATTCGCTTTGGTAGCCAACATGGCGGCTCCAATTTGAGGCTTTTGCAACTCTCCGCTCTTACTGCGGGTTCCTTCCGGGAAGATGCCAATCATCTGACCCTCCTGAAGTAATTCTAACGCCTTGCGGATCGCATTGCGGTCGGACTTTTCCCGATTTACTGGAAAGGCACCCAATAATCTAATGATATAAGCCAGAATAGGATTCTGGAATAATTCTTGTTTCGCCATAAAGTGAATACGTCTGGTTAACGCACAACCTACTACCACTGGGTCCAGATTGCTGGTGTGATTACTAACCACCACCACCCCACCCGTATTAGGTAAACGATCAATCCCGATTACTTCCCACCTGCGCCAGATAGGCAGTAAACAGCGAATAATCGCACGGATAACTGTGTAAAACATGGTTTCCTCCTACTTCCCCTTTTCGATCAATGCAATAATGGTAGTAACCACCTCTTCAACGGTCATCCCCGAACTGTCAATGGTAATAGCATCCTGTGCGGGCACCAAGGGTGACACCGCTCGGTTGCTATCCATATAATCTCTCTCTTCAATTTCCTTGGTCAGTTTTTTAATATCAATAGTATAACCTTTATCTACTAATTCTTTAGCTCGTCGGCAGGCTCTCTCCTCTGCAGAAGCTGTGAGAAAAAACTTCGCGCCGGCATCGGGCAATACCACTGTGCCAATATCTCGTCCATCCATCACTACGCCAAATTCTTTGGCCATCTGTCTTTGCTGTTTCACCATAACATCCCGAACACCGACAATTTGAGCCACTGTGGATACCTGCCCGGTAACTTCAGGTGAGCGAATTTCTTCGGTTACATCTTCTCCATCCAGCAATACCCTTTGCTGCAACCCTGCCACTAACTGAATGGTTGTTTCTTTAGCCAACTGAGTTAGGCTCATCTGATCCTGTAGATCTAATTTTTCCCGTAAAGCCTTTAAAGTAATAGCACGATACATGGCACCTGTGTCTATGTAGATAAGCTTTAACCTTTGTGCCACTAACTTAGCCACCGTACTTTTGCCAGCTCCCGCCGGTCCGTCAATGGCAATACTTCTTCTATCCAGCAAACCATAACCTCCAATAAGTAAACCTAGACAATGTCTTATAGGTCTTTCGACATTGGACCAAAAATACCTTTTTTTGCAATTAAAAAGCCGCTAGAGAAGTCTCTAGCGGTTATTATTCTACCGTTAAACTTTTTAATGCATCTCCGAAGCCCGGGAAACTGACGTCAACACACCCAGCATCTTCAATGATGGTTTGGCTCCGGGCAGACAGACCGGCCACCGCCATGGCCATGGCTATGCGATGATCTCCGTAGCTGCGGCAGCTGGCTCCGGTTAAAGGGGTTCCCCCCTGGATCACCAAGCCATCGGGCAATTCTTCAATCATAACCCCGAATTTCCGGAGTTCCGCCGCCACCGCAGCAATACGGTTACTTTCCTTCACCTTTAGCTCAGCAGCATCTCTGATGACTGTCGTCCCCTGGGCGTAGGCAGCTGCCACTGCTAAAATTGGTATTTCGTCGATTAGTCTAGGTATCAGTGTGCCGTATATTTGAGTACTTCGCAGTTCTCCGCCACAAATCTTGATATCGGCCACCGGTTCTTCACCCTGATAACGCCGGTTACCAATCTGAAGCTGAGCCCCCATTTGTTGCAACACCTCCAAGATCCCATCCCGAGTGGGGTTAATTCCCACCCCCTGAATGGTTACTTCAGATCCAGGAACAATAGCAGCAGCAACCATAAAAAAGGCTGCGGAGGAAATATCTCCTGGCACAGTAAATCGAACACCAGCCAATCTGGGACGACCTTGCACCGTAACTGTTTGGTCGGACACCTTCACCTCTGCACCAAAATGCCTCAGCATTCTCTCGGTATGGTCACGACTGATCGCTGGTTCACGAACAGAGGTTTCCCCTTCTGCAAATAACCCCGCCAAAAGTACTGCCGATTTCATTTGAGCACTGGCTACCGGCGAAATAAATTCAATCGGTTTTAGTGTCCCACCCCGTACAGCCAGAGGCAGCAGGTTGTTATCCTGACGTCCTAAAAATACCGCACCCATTTGGGTCAGAGGTGTGGTGACTCTGGCCATCGGACGCTTAATCAGGGAATCATCCCCGGTAAGTATACTGCAAAAGGGTTGACCGGCTAAAATCCCCAACAACAGACGGGTCGTCGTACCAGAGTTACCTGCATCCAGTATCCTCGCCGGTTCCTTTAGACCATCTAAGCCTACCCCATGAATGGTTAGTTTACCGTCCACCGGCCCTTCTATATGCACTCCCATTTCTTTAAAGCATTGCACCGTAGCTAGGCAATCTTCACCCATTAGAAAATTATCCACCACGGTGGTGCCTTTAGCCAAAGCTCCCAACATAACCGCCCGATGAGAGATGGATTTATCACCAGGGCAGGTCATTTGGCCTTTTAGTTGTTTAATCGGATTAATGATCAGCTTCATTTTCACCCCACCCCACACGTTACTAAGGACCATTAGCCATTGGCCCTTAAAAACCAAGGCTAATGGCTAATCAATTTCTTCTTATTTTCTCAAACAGTACTTTCTATTTTCCGGCAAAGTACTTCTTACATTTTGCGCCCGGGTCAAGGAACCCACCAACAATTCCGAATCAAACCGGAGCATACCCTGCTCTATTAGATTAAGTTGCTCGCGAAATTTTTCAATAGCCTCCAGTACTTGGGAGCGGTTGGTTAACAGAATATCCCGCCACATCATGGGATTAGAAGCTGCAATTCTGGTAGTATCTCGAAAACCCCCGGCGGCTAGATCCAATAGAAGCTGTTCCTTGGTATCAGCAGAAACGGTATTAACCAGTGCAGCCGCTAGTAGATGGGGCAGATGACTAATGATCGCCACTGCCTGGTCATGCTCCTGATAGGCCAATTCCATCGGCTTGGCCCCTAAGCCCTCGATAAGTTGCTTTAACCTAGTTAAGGCCACCCTATCAGTTCTTTCTGTAGGGGTTAAGAGATAAGAAGCTCCCTCAAACAAATCCTCCCGGGCACCAGCCACCCCCGCAACTTCCAATCCTGCCATGGGATGGCCCCCGACAAAATGTATTCCTGCCGGTAACATGGCCTCTGCCCGTTCCACCAAACGCCCCTTGACACTTCCCACATCTGTCACGATAGTGCCCTTACTTAGATAAGGCAACGCCATCTCCAGAACGCCCAAGGCCACCCCAATGGGGGTCGCTAAAATTAGTAGTTCGGCCCCGACTAATGCTTCGGCCAGGGTTGCTCCGCTATGCACAGCGCCTACTCGAATCGCCAGGTCAAGATTATCCTTATTAGCTTCCACTCCAACCACTTCATTGGCCAAATTGCGTTTACATAAGGCTAAACCAAGGGACCCACCAATGAGTCCAACACCGGCAATGACGATTTTATTGAACACTTACCCCATCCTTCTCCCCACTGCATCTGCTATTTTCCCTAAGTCCTTCATCAGAGCCTGGAAATTCTCCGGTGTCAGCGATTGGGGGCCATCACAGAGAGCTTCTGATGGGTTGGGATGGACCTCGATTAACAACCCGTCAGCCCCGGCGGTCACTGCTGCAGCGGCCATGGGGGGCACAAATTTCCATTTGCCTAAGGCATGGCTGGGGTCGACGATAACCGGTAGGTGTGATAGGTGTTTCACTACTGGAATTGCTGACAAATCCAGAGTGTTCCGGGTGTAGTTTTCATAGGTACGAATGCCTCGTTCACATAAAATTACATTGTAATTGCCACCAGCCATAATGTATTCAGCGGCCATCAACCATTCTTCAATGGTTGCCGAAGACCCCCGCTTTAAAAGCACTGGCTTATCCATCTTGGCCACTTCTCGCAGCAGGAAGAAATTTTGCATATTGCGAGTACCAATTTGCAGAATATCCGCATATTCAGCCACCATCGGTAAAGTATTAGCATCCATCACTTCCGTAACAATTTTTAGACCTGTTCTTTCCCGGGCTTCAGCCAAATATTTCAGTCCTTGCTCTTCCAAACCTTGAAAGGCATAGGGAGAGGTACGTGGTTTAAAAGCCCCGCCCCTTAATAAGGTGGCGCCTGCGGCTTTAACAATATCGGCTGCTTCAAACAATTGCTCGCGGCTCTCTACCGCACAAGGGCCAGCCATAATATGAATTTGTTCTCCACCAATGGTAATGTCATCTATCTGAATAATCGTGTCCTGCTCTTTAAAGGCTCTGCTGGCAAGTTTATAGGGCTGCAGAATGGGAACAATTCTTTCCACCCCCTGCATGGCCTCCAGGGCTAAATCTCCCATTCTGGTTTTATCTCCAATGGCACCAATAATGGTCTGTTCTACCCCCTGGGAAAGATGGATTTGGAAACCTGCCTTATCCAATCGGTTTACTACCGCTTTAATTTTATTTTCATCTGCTCTCGGCTGCATAATCACAATCATAATACTCCTCCTTCTGCCCACGCCTCGGGCCCCTACCATACTAATATACCCTAAAAGAAGTCACTTACAAAACACAAAAAACACCCAATAAACGAGTGTCATTTTAGCCAATTAGACATAGATATCCCTCCTCTACCGTACTACCATCCTACAAAAATAAAAAACCATGCTACAAAAAATATGTTATCATTCCTTGGACAAAATGGCAATTAGAGAAAAATGTGCTACAATAAAAATAACAGTAATCTGAAAGGAGCGTATCTATGCTGTTATCTGATAAGGTTGCATCCTGTTTAGGAAGTGGTTCCTATATTAGGAAAATGTTTGAGGAAGGTGACCGCCTAGCTAGGATTCACGGTGCGGATAAAATATTTGATTTTACCATTGGCAATCCTTCGGTGGACCCTCCGGAAAAATTCAGAGAAGCATTAAAACAGTTGGCTATAAACCCTATTCCCGGCATGCATCGCTATATGAGCAATGCCGGTTACCCTGAAACCCGGACTGCCGTAGCAGAAGTGCTCTCGGAACAATCCGGCCTGTCCTTGACAGCCGATCATGTGGTAATGACAGTAGGGGCCGGCGGCGGCTTAAATGTTGTTTTAAAGGCTATTTTAAATCCCGGTGATGAGGTTATTGCTCTCTCTCCTTACTTTGTGGAGTATGGCTTTTATGTAGACAACCATGGTGGTGTACTGAAAGTTGTCCCCACCGACGAACAATTCTTACCGGATCTTCCTGCCATTGAGGCGGCGATCAATCCTAAAACCCGTGCAATTATCATTAATTCTCCCAACAACCCCACCGGGGTCATTTACTCAGAAGATATCTTAACAAAACTTGGACAACTATTAGAGAAAAAATCTCGAGAACTAGGACGTCCTATCTTTGTCTTGTCGGACGAGCCCTACGCCAAAATTGTCTATGATGGGGCCGAAGTTCCCTCTGTTTTTAAATTCATTACCAACGCCCTGATGGTTACCTCACACAGTAAGGATTTAGCTTTGCCTGGTGAACGAATTGGCTATATCGCAGTCAACCCCCGTATCGCAGGGGTAGAAACTCTCGTCAATGGCCTGATCTTCTGCAACCGTACCCTGGGCTTTGTTAATGCCCCTGCCTTGATGCAGCGCCTAGTAGCCGGTCTGCAGCAGGAAACTGTAAATATTGCGGAATATCAAGAAAAGCGGGATGTGCTGTACAATCATTTAACTTCCCTCGGTTTTGAGTTAATTAAACCCGCCGGGGCCTTTTACCTATTTCCCAAATCACCCCTGCCAGATGACCTGGAGTTTATTCAAAGGGCTCTGAAATACAATATCTTATTGGTTCCGGGCGGTGGCTTTGGGGCTCCTGGCTACTTCCGAATTGCCTATTGTATTGATCTGGCTATTATCCAAAGATCGCTTCCCGCCTGGACTGCGTTAGCTCAGGATTTGGGTATGATAAAATAAGTAAGATAAAACCAGGCCGAAAATATCGTGCCTGGTTTTGTTATGGTAACCGAAAATTAAGAGGCCGAGGTTTCCCTCGGCCTCTAAAATTAGCCAACTAAATCCGGTCTTAATCTAACCGCTTCCCGTAAATATACATGTTTTATTTCCTTTTGCGATTTATTTGTATTGACCTGAACCAATACCCGGATGCATCTTGCTAAAGCACCTTTTACCGGCAATTCCAACGCACAAAACAACGGGACCTGGTCCCAGCCAATAGCTCGTGCCGCCTTCGCCGGAAATTCAGCATTTAAATCCTCGGTTGCCGTAAAAAAAACACTGCCTACATCCTCTAACACTAATTGATTGCGTTCTATAATAGTCCGCAATAACTCTTGGGTTGCTTCCGTAATTTCTTTACTGTCATTCTGTTCTACCGTAATGGCTCCCCGAATGCCTCTGACAAAGGCCATCCCTCAAATACCTCCCGTTCTACAGACTGGATACCGCTCTATGTCCTAAACCAATAGCCACTTCGTCTAAATGCAATAGTCCCACTCCAAAGAACACGGCTACACTGATGTGGTCATTCTGCCGGGCTATGCCAATCTTACCACCTACATTTAAACCTACTGCCTTGGGCATAACCATGGAAAGGGCTTCTCGAGTGGCACCAGCCACAGCCCCTTCATCAGCGTGCACTTCTTTGATAACGCCTTCCCTTTTAGCAGCCACAACTGCCCTTTCGATAATACGGTTCACTGATGAAATAAAATCTCCACCATAGTCTACTGCAGCAGTACGAATTCCGTCATATAAGAACTTGGATTTATATTCCTTCTCTTGTTCCCTGGTTTCAGTCATGGCCATCTCAATGGCGACCCTGGCTACTTTTCTACTTCCGTGGAGAACCAAGCAAAAAACCTCCTAAATGATCAAAAATAACTAGATTTTATTATATCATTTGAAAAAACATACAAAAGGCTTGATAAAGTCCACGCCAGGCTACCTGCTCACATGTAGTTTTCAACTGCAACCTCTGTTTAATTCTCTGACAGCTCTACTTTACCAATGGTAATAATTGTTTTTTGACCGGTGAAATCCATTCCCTTGGCAGGTTTTTGAAGCGCTTTGGAACTATCTAATATCTTTACGACGATGGGATGTTCATAAAATGTGCTATCCACTTCAATGGTGTCCCCCTCGGACACAGCTAGGGTGACATAAGGATGGGTAAAATCCCCCTGACATTGGCCGTTTATCAGTATTTTAGCCTTCGGTAGAGTAGAAAAATTAACTAATTGCAGAATAATGGTTTCTCTTTGGTCAGTAACAGGACCTATTACCTGCTCAGCATCAGACCCGACCCTATGAATAACTTGACTCAGAGGTGACCCCGCCAACATGGTCTGGTAAAAGAACAGAAATACTGTTGCTGAAATAATAACTGCTAACAACAGTTTTTCCGCTATTTTTTTGTATCTATATTGTCCATTTTTCATACCACCGCCTCCTATCCAAAAAGCTATGCGGCGATATGTTAAATTATACCATTTGTTAGCGGTTATTCATCCTTCGTTCCAATAGGCTGCGATAAACTCTCATTTCCTCTGCCACTCTAAATAACAACCTCTCTACATCATATCTACTGAGGGACATGTTGGGCGGATCGATAATCTCAATCTTACGAAAATCGTCTCTAGCAATAAACCGTACAACATCCTCTAAGGTTTCTGCCCGCAATAGAAGAATCACCGGGGCATAGGCTACCTCTGAATCGGTAATTTCATCATGCACCATGTAGACTTCTGTGCTCATATCGATATCTTCCACCTGAATGCCCTGGATGGGAACATTCCTAAACACAGCTACCTGCTGTTCCCTAAGATCTTCGGCAGCTTTGTCGCTGGGTTTCCCCCCAAACAAAAAACGCCCAGTTTTGCCGACTCCTTTAAAGTCCATGCGAACTTTAACCTTTAAGGGCCGGTACATAATATCTTCGTTAACTATACTCAAACCTAAAACCTCCCTACCGGTGCCTAACTCTAGAACAATTCTCTCCGGCAGGGAAAAATCCTGCTAAGTCTTACCAACGTATCTTCTGAGATCCACAAATAGAACAGGTATCAAAATATTGATCTGGCTCTTCAAAGGCCGCCTGGGCGTCATCCAAACTGGCTCCCTGACATTCCATGGTTACTAAAGTACCCTGCTCATCAAAATTTCCCAGTAAACCATAGGGTGTGGCGTTAGCCGTATCTGCACTGGGTGAAAATTTAGAACAGGCTAGACTACTATCATTGCCACAGGCAATACAATAAGGCATAGCATACCCTCCGTTTTTGTATGGCTTACCCTATAATATTGCCATAGCTAAGGTATGTTTATGCCTATCATTTTACATTGTCTGGATTATCTGGTTTTGGTTTTGCCAAATTTATTTCTGCTATTTCGACCTTCCGTTTTCCTAGCCTCGGGTTTTTTTCCTATGGCCTTTTTCCCCTGGACACTCCTACTCTCTGATTTTTTACCGTCAACCTTATTTCCTTCGATTTTTCTTCCTTCTAAACCTCTACCTTCATACTTCCCGTTTTCGGGCTTTCTACCTGTCGGGACCTTTGCGAATGTATTTCCTTTCCTTCGGCTGGTAGCCTGAACCACAGCGGGATCTATTTTCCTTCCTACCAGTTCCATTAAGGATGTTAATTCATTAAAATTAAGAGGTCTAAAATCACCCGGCTTTAAATCCCCTAATTCCAACGGGCCAAGGCGGATTCTTCTCAGTCTAAGTACGGGTTGTCCAATACATTCACACATCCGCCTCACTTGGCGGTTGCGCCCTTCATGGATGGAAATTTCCAGCAAAGCCCGACCATCCAAAATATCCACCAATTTTACATCCGCCGGGGCAGTCATCCCGTCTTCCAGCCGCAATCCTTTGGCCATTTCCTCCAACTTACCTGGCTGCGGTATCCCCTCCACCCTGGCACGATACGTTTTCTTAACTTTGTGCTTGGGGTGAGTGAGGGCTTGGGTAAGCTCGCCATCATTCGTTAATAGCAGCAGCCCCTCGGAGTCGTAATCCAACCGCCCCACCGGGTAAACCCTCTCCTGCACACCCTCCAGCAAATCCAATACTGTCTTGCGCCCTCGCTCGTCTTGCAGGGTGGTAACATAACCGCGAGGCTTATTTAAGAGATAATATACTTTTCTTTCTACCGGAGGAAGGGGTTTACCGTTCACCTCTATCTTATCTCGAGAGACCTCTACCTTGGTTCCCAGTTCTTTAACAACTTTCCCATTGACCTTTACCTTGCCACCGCTAATTAATTCTTCCGCATGTCGCCGAGAAGCTACACCAGCCATGGCCAGTACTTTTTGTAACCTTATTTCCATCAATTAAAGTCTCCTTATTTGTCACAAGTCCCTGTCAATATCATTCCCGTCCCTAACGGCACTAAAACATGAGATTACAGATGATTATGGATGCAATTAATGTGGTAAAATCTGCCGCCAAACCGGAAGCCACGGCATAGCGGTATTTCCGAATGCCCACAGACCCAAAATAAAGCGTTAACACATAAAAGGTAGTATCACTGCTACCCTGCATGGTGGAAGCCAACCGACCAATGAAGCTGTCTGGCCCGTGAGTTTTGATTATTTCTGTAGCAATCCCTAAGGCAGCTCCGCCGGATAATGGTCGCATGACTGCATGGGGTAAAATATCAGCGGGGATACCAATCACACTGAGTATCGGGGACAGCCAGGAAGCCAGCAATTCCATGGCTCCCGAGGCCCGAAAAATGCTGACTGCCACCAACATGGCAGTAAGAAAGGGGATGGTCTTAATGGCAGTAGAAAAACCGGTTTCTGCACCTTCTACAAAGGTTTCAAAGACCGGTACCTTTCTTATAAAGGCTAGCAGAGGAATGACCAAAAGCATCACCGGTATGGCCCAACGGGAAATCTGGTTAATTAATTCATACACAGTGCCATCACCACCTATTCCGGTACAGGCCACGCAGCAGCCTATCCGCCAAAATAGCTACCAACATCCCACAGCAAGTAGCAAATACGGTGGTTCCCACAATTTCGGTAGGATTCTGGCTACCATACAACACACGGATACCGATAATGGTGGTGGGTATTAAGGTAATACAGCCGGTATTAATAGCCAAAAAAGTACACATAGCATCAGAAGCTGTATCTGATTGTTTATTTAACTTTTGTAATTCCTGCATAGCAATCAAACCCATTGGTGTGGCTGCATTACCAAGGCCAAGAATATTGGCACTAAGATTCATCACGATAGCTCCCATAGCTGGGTGCTCTTTGGGAACACTGGGAAACAAAAAGGCGGTAACCGGCCTTACCAGTTTAGCCAATGCCTGCACCAATCCGGCGGCCTCTGCCAATTTCATAATGCCAAGCCAAAAGGTAATAATGGCAATCAAGCTGAGGGATGTTTTTACAGCCACCTGTGCCCCATCTAAGGCAGCCTTGGTCACTACTTCGATGTTCCCCTGGGCGCCAGCTACCAGTATACCAAAAACCATCATAAATAACCAAACATAGTTTACCAAAATATCCCCCCCTTGTCCTCTTACTCCAGTATTATGAGGGGGGTTGGCCAATTAGAACTGGATGTCCACCGGCAGGTAAATGCAAAAGGAGGTACCTTCTCCCAGTCGACTTTTAACCTCCATGCGACCGTGATGCCGATCAATAATGGCGTAGGAGATAGACAACCCAAGACCCGTACCTGTGTCCTTGGTAGTATAAAAGGGCGTACCCAGTTTATCTAAATCTTCCTGGGAAATGCCTGGACCATCATCAATTACACGTAGGCATGCTTCTTTATCTTTGTATAGATATTCTGTAACTATGGTGATGGTACCGGAAACCGTAGAGGCTTGTAGAGCATTTTGGCATAAGTTTAATAACACTTGTTTAATTTGACCTATATCAATAACAATGAGCGGTAACTCTTGCAATTTAGTGATTATCTTAACCCCGCGCAAAAATGCCTGTGATTCAAAGATGCGGATAAACTGAATGACTAAGTCATTCAAAGAACACTGCTGCATTTGGGGAGGTTTTGGTCTGGCTAATTGAAGAAAATTGTTAATGAAACTGTCTGCTTGATCAATTTCTTGAATCATAATCTCCATATATTCTTTTAAGGAACTATTTTTGCAATCCATCCTTTCACGAATTAGTTGGGCAAATCCCCGTACCGAGGTAAGGGGGTTGCGAATTTCGTGTGCCACTCCCGCGGCCATCTGGCCAATTACCGCTAATTTTTCCTGTTCTCGTATCCGCGCTTCCTGCCGACGCATTAAGGTTACATCAGTATAAATACCGATAGCTCCTGCTACAGCATTATTCTCGTCCCGAAAAAGGCTGGTATTCACTAAAAGATTGATATCATGATGGCCATTTGTACAGTTACACTCAAGGTTCGTGAAGGGTCTTTCTTCGCGTATAGTACGAACCAGAAAGGATTCGTCACGGGAACATTTAGGAGACCTAAGACAGTGAAATTTCTTACCTACTGCCTCACTGGCCGGGGCATCCCATATTTTTTCAGCTGCTTTATTAAAGAAGGTGACCACACAATCTTTATTTATAATAAGTACCCCCTGGGACATGGCATTAAAAATGATTTCTCGTTGCTGTATAAGCTGACTTAAATTATTGCTGATTTCTTGCAGTTGACTGGCCATTTGTCTTTGGATATATCTAGCCTCCACCGCTTTGGCCGCTGCCACAGTGATGCTGAAAGTGTAGGGACCTTCCATACCACAAGGAACACTAACCTGGATCACAGCGAGCATATTACCCTGCCCATCCAATATGGGGGCACCCACTGAGGTCCATTGTTGAAGTGCTTGTACATAGTGTTCCGCACCAATGACCGTCAGAGGGACGCCGGTGGCTAATACCGAACCGATTGCATTATTACCGACAAACCTTTCGGCAAAACAAGTACCCGGTATGAAATGCATCTTTTGAGCAGAGTCTTGATCGCTATCTACATGGAGGACATAGCCTTCATGGTCTGCCAATAAAATGTAATAGGAGGAACTGTGAGTACATACGGTCTTTTTAATCGTCTCCAAGTGAGGCTCATAGAGAGTAAATAGCTCCTGAATCCTAGCTCTTCTACCCGCTAGCTCCGACTCTGATAGTATATTAAATGACAATTTATGGGGGGCAATACCATACTCTTTCGATCGTTGCCATCCCCTCATGGTTTCTACAAAAACGCTATCTTCATTAATGGGTTCACCATTAACAAATTTTTCCCACTTATGAAACAAAAGTGGTTGGTTTAAACGAGGGATTGAGATTAATCTATCGATCACGGGAAAACCTCCATTACCAAATTATTCTTACATAACTTGGAATTTCAAGTTGCTTCGACAAACACACCAGTTATCCCTTTTTTGGTAACAAAAAAAGTGGGTTTCCCCACTTTTTACCTCTACACAATTGGTTGTGTTCCTGGAGTTTCCGTAGTCGCTGAATTATGACCACATCGGTTAAACATGCTTTGGATCTGATTCAACATCTGAGGTGCTGCATCAATCAATCGATCATACAAAGCATGGTTGTCATCCACTGGTAGCAGACGTATTTGTCCATTGCCAACTACTAAAAAGCCCATAGGTTGCACCGAAACACCTGCACCACTGCCACCACCAAAGGGCCCGTTAGAGGACTCACCATCTTTACTACCACCCATACCATACTCCCCACCGCCGGCAGCAAAACCACATGCCACCCGGGAAATAGGAATAATTACACTGCCATCAGGGGTTTCTACGGGATCACCCACTACTGTATTTACATCAACCATTTCCTTGATACTCTCCATGGCAGTTTTCATTAAACCTTCTATTGGATGCTCTGCCAAGGTAATTCACCCCCCGTCTAAATGCCTTTTTTTCACTTTCAGCAATTATAAAATTTCTATTGATGAAAGTACAAGAAAAACTAAAGCTTCCACTGGCGTCTAAAGACTTGGCGCAAGCCAGGTTTTTCTAACAATAACTTGAAACCTGTAACCATAATATGACCAACTCGAATTTTAAATATGCAATCTAAATAGGTCGTAAAGCCTTCTTTTTTAAAGTTAGGTTCCACCCTAAGTTCCGGTGGCGACCAGCCAGAGGCAATTTTTCGATAAAAAAACGAGGTAGCACCACCCATGAATGCCCAGGCGATGCCAGTTAAAAGCCCTGTAGCTGCTGCATCGGAAGTGCCAATGCCAGTTCGCCAAACAAATCGTTCCAGTCGTAAATGCCGTAAAAAGTTATTTATATGGGTTCTAATTCTTTTTAGATAGGGCCACCACTCTTCAATCATCCGCAGAGCATCCTGAATACTATCAATACTAAATTTACTCGAACGTCCCATCAATTCTTGGGAACTATCTCCACCTGTTTCCAACTCTGTTCGAGTGGTTAGTGATATTTGGGTAAGTTTTTGCTCCAGGACAAGCACCGGAACCTCTATCTTATAATTGATAAATCCCCAGAAAAAAAATTCTAGACTGATCGTGTCGTCATCCTGAGAACGTAAATATTTAAAATGAATCTTAAGCCAAGAACAGAAGACCAAAGCCAGTAACAACACGATAGATGTCAGTGTAATAATTGTTAACAGACTTTGGTCAACTCCTTTCTTGGGGCACTTCTTAGGGGTTAGCCATTGGCCCTTAGCCCAAGTATCGGGCCTACCTCTTCAACATCAATACTCAAAGAGCTAAAGGCTCAAAGGCCAATAGTTTGACCCCTAACCTACAACCCAAGGTTACCTACGGTGCTCCGACAGTTTCTGGCTCAGTGCTGGAACTGGGTAGTAGAGTCACCGGTACCGAAATCATGTCCTTTTCTACGCCGCCTTCACCAACAACAAAAGCTTCAACAGAGGCCTTTTCCTCTTTTACTGGTGAACTAAAGCTAACGGTAGTGTTAAATTTACCATTTTGTATCGACACGGGTTTCTCCGCTAGGGTTGAACCAGTGGCATCCTTTAGGCGAACCCTTACTGTTCCTTCAATTCCATTGGCGGTACCGGATACCTGTAGCGGCCCTTTTACCTGCTGACCCGGTTTAGGGCTATCCAGCTTTAAACCTTTCTCTGCCGGTTGGCTAGTGCCTCCCTGAGGGGGTGCCGGTTTTGCAGGGGTTACGGGTGCCGTGATCGGGGCAGGGGCTTTTTCTTTTTCAATCTCAAAGCCAAGGGCCTTAACAGGGCGATCAATGGTAAAGGCCACCACCAAAGGCTTTTCTGTATCAACCTTTTTCTCTGTGGGAAGGTTAGCTGCCGCCGCCAAATATCGTAGTTTCACATTAACCCAGTCAAAATCATTGGCTGGTATCCGTCGTTCAATCTCGGCAACTTGGATACCTCTGCCAACGGGTAGATTTCTCTGGCTTACCACCACGTAGTTACGATTATCCACCGTAGTCCAGGTAGCAAAGTGACTGTCCTTTAAAGTCTTAGCTAAGCTTTGCACAATTTCCGGTGCCTTATCAAAATCGATAGTCTCAAAGGTTATACTGGAAACATCCGGTACCACAATGGTTTGAGGCTTCGGTTCCGGCTCCGGTTTCTTGGCTGCTGTACAGCCGAAAGAAACTAAGAGTAGTACTGCCAGACCCAAACACAAAAGCCCAGTTAACTTACGCATAAAAGTTCCCTCCAAGTGTTTTTAGTTACTATTGTTAGCAATTTTTGGGGAAATATGCACTATTCGTCAAATTATCTATTCTTGTGGTAAAATTAATAGAAACTATTAACAAAGGTTGCGATTGCCTATGATAACTATCCTTGGCATTTTTCTATTACTGCTTGGTTTAGTCGGTGCCTTCGTTATGCTCCTGTTGGCTATCCGGTCGATGTCTGCCAGCTACCCTATCCAATGTAAAAAGTGCGGCCATTCCCTGGAAATTCCTACCCAGCCTGGGGAGTATTGCTGCCCGTCCTGCGGGGTTCCCCTCGCCAAGGTGGAAGAAAAGTAAACTAAAAAAGAAGTGTCGCAAAAAAATTTTGCAACACTTCTTTTTTAGTTGGCGCAAGCGAATTTTTACTAATTGCATTCCTTATATAATTGAACCATCAAAACTTGGCAAAAATCCCAAAGAGGGATATCTAGATTGGGATGAAATAATAACTTATCCATTCGGTCACCTCCCAAAACTGCGGGACAGGGATTTTGTTTCAAAATCGAAAGATTTTGAATAATGATAAACCGGCCATAGGCAATAAGTGGTTCGTTTGTAAAGTAACCTTTGAAATTGACATATTACTAGGTTGAATTTAGCCGAGGAAATGATACCATAATATTAAGATTCCCTCCTCTGGTTATTAATGGGTTTGTGCGTACTAAACCAATCTGTGATCAGAGGTCAGAAATCCTTTTTCCATTTCAACTTTTTGACTAATTTGTCTTAATTCCAGTAATCATAAGGCTTTCTGGTGTTTGGGATTAATTAAGTGCAAATTTAGGATATATAGTTGAGAGGATTGAAAATGAAACTCACGAAAACAAGAATACGCACGCTCGTCATGGTGTTTGGGATGTTGACCCTCGCGGCTTGTTCAAACAGCACCGCGCCGAGCGGCCAAACGACGCCTCTACCCTCGACGACGGGAGTTGTTGAACAGGCGCAATCGGGAGCATCCGTACCGGATAATCTGGTACAGCCAATACCGGAAGATTTAATAAAAGATTTTGCAGATTCCGTCGAATTTGACAATGAAAAAGGCATATTAAGTTTTACAGTACCAAAAGGGCTTCCTCCCGAATACTCTTTTTCTATCTGGGTCGGCGGTCGTATAAAGATGGGTGATGGCGGCGGCATGAGTGTCCATCCTTTCGGTGCGGAAAGTGAGAACAACAGTTGGGAGGCGGGGAAAACTTACAGCTATGAATTTGAGGAAGATTCGTTTCTTGAAGCCTCAATCGTATTCGACGTTCAAATAAACAGAACCCCCGAAATTTTACACGAAATAGCAATCGGCGTAGATGAAAACGGCAATATCAGTATTTCAAAAATCTTTAGCATACGAAAATAGAGCCATTGTTGTTAAAGAAGCAAAAAATTTAAAAACGTGCCGACAGCTTTGTCTGCAGGAGTGTATGAACAAGGGGACAGGGACCTTGTTTTAGAAACATAATCCCTGTCCCCTTGCTTTTTATTCTTCTATAAACTCCAGTTCTTCTACCAGAAATTCCTCCAGCGGAGGGAGCTCTGTAAGATCCTTTAAGCCAAAATGTTTTAAAAAATCCAAAGTAGTTCCATAGAGAACCGGGCGCCCCGGTCCCTCCCGTCTGCCCTTCTCCTCAATCAAATTTCTTTCCTGTAAGGTACTGATGGGTGAATCTACCTTAACACCTCGGATTAGTTCCAGCTCAGTTTTAGTGATCGGCTGTCGATAAGCAATAATCGCCAACGTTTCAACAGCCGCCCGGGATAGTCCAGTGCCGCTTTTACGATACAGTCGCTCCACATAGGGAGCATATTCCGGCTTGGTAGACATTTGCCAGGTTTCGGCAGTTTCTAGCAGCTTTAGCCCCCCGGGTCTAGCTTCATATTCCTCGGCTAACTCCTGTAGTAATTCTTTGGTATCTTCTAAATCAACTTCCACAATACGCGCCAAGGCTTGTACAGTGAGTGGTTCACTGGCCACAAACAAAAGTGTTTCCAAAGCTGCCTTGGTTTGGTCTTTAAATAAAACCACCAATACTATGCCTCCTCAGTTAACTCCTGAGTACGACGGGAGATGACAATATCACTAAAGGGGTTCCTTTGCTCCACAGAAATTTGACCCGATTTTAGCAGTTCTAACACGGCTAAAAAGGTAACAATCATTTCTGAACGAGTGGTATCTTCGGAAAACATCCTGCTGAAACTCATACCACGAGGGTGGAGCACTAGCAGGGTTAGTAGTTGTCTCATCTTTTCCGGTACCTGAATTTCTTCCCGGGTAATTTCTCCGGGAATTGTCAGGCCAGCCCCCGCCTTTTTTAGTACCTGCTGCAAGGACGCCAACAGGAGATCCAATGTAACCCCTCTCAGGGGGTCCCTGGGGGAAAACAAGTGCTGGTATAACTCCAAAGAATTGTTTCTGGTGTACACCTTACCAGCCTGTCTCTCCTGGGTTTTTAAATAGGATGCTACCTCTTTAAACTTCCTATATTCTAACAACCGCTGTACCAATTCTTCCCGGGGGTCCGGGCCTTCTTCCTCTGCATCTCCCTGACCCTTAGGCGTACGGGGCAACAACATCCTGGCCTTAATGGAAACCAAGGTGGCTGCCATGACTAAAAACTCACTAGCTACATCCATATCAAGATTTTGCATATCTTCAATATAAACCAGATATTGCGCTGTAATCTCCGCAATTGGAATATCGTAGATGTTAATTTGGTCTTTGTCAATTAAGTGCAACAACAGGTCCAGGGGACCTTCGAAGGCGGATAGTTTTACTGCATAGGACATGGTTTCACCTACCCAAATATCGCCGCTCTCACTTCTTCCATAGTCTGTCTTGCCGCTGCACGGGCCTTTTCGTCCCCAGCCCTGAGAATTTCATCAATGTAGCCTTTTTTAGTCAATATTTGTTCCCGACGTTCCCGAATGGGGCTTAACTGGTCTTCTAGGGAACTGGCTAATTGTTTCTTGCAGGCTACACAGCCGATGGAACCGGCCTTGCACTCGGTTTCAATACCTTCCAGCAAATCGGCGTTATAGAGACGGTGGAACTTATGCACCACACAAACCTGTGGGTTGCCGGGATCGGTCTTACGAATGCGAGCAGGATCCGTGACCATTTGGTTAACATTCTTTTTAATCTCTTCTGCGTTAGCTCCAATGGAAATATAGTTATGATAGCTTTTGCTCATTTTGGCTCCGTCAACACCCGGTAAAACAGCCACCTCTTTATTAATAATCCCCTGAGGTTCGGGAAATACCGATTTAAACTGATAGTTAAACCGCCGAGCCACTTCCCTGGTTAATTCAATATGAGGCAGTTGGTCTTCCCCCACCGGTACAGCGTTGGCTCTATAGACCAAAATATCTGCCGCCTGTAACAAGGGATAACCGAGAAAACCGTAGGTATTGATATCCTTACCCATCTCCCCTAGTTTTTGAACTTGGTCTTTATAGGTAGGCACCCGCTCCAACCAGGACAAGGGGGTTACCATAGAAAACATGAGATGTAATTCTGCGTGTTCCAGAACGCTGGATTGACGAAAAATCACACTTTTCTCCGGATCTATGCCTGTAGCTAACCAATCTGCCACCATTTCTATTGTATTGGGATAAACCTCTTTGGCCTCCTCCCAACCAGTGGTAATGGCATGCCAATCCGCGACCATAAAGAAACAGTTATATTCATCCTGCAAACGCACCCAGTTATTGAGTACGCTCTGGTGGCCCAGGTGAAGTCGACCGGTAGGTCTCATGCCGCTTAAAATTATGCCTTTGGTTGCCATTGTTAAAACTCCTTCTGTTTATAGTATTGATACGAACTTTGCCACTGCGTGGAATACCTGAATAACGGGATTAGCAAAGAACGTGATGACTGGTGTTAATAAGCCAAATATTACTAATAATAAAAGAATCGGAAAGCCATAGCGCTCTAAATTATATAACCAACTTTGACTGCCGGGAAGAATACCCGCTAAAATTTTGGAACCATCTAGCATGGGTAGTGGCAGCAAATTAAAAACAGCCAGGTAAATATTAATCACCATAAAGTAATACAAAAGGTACTGGACAACTGGTGAAGTATGAAATATGCCTAGCAAAACTGCCCCCAACAAAGCTAACAACAAATTAGCCAGCGGCCCAGCCAAGGATACCAGCATCATCCCCTGTTTACGGTTATTAAAATAGAATGGATTCACGGGAACTGGTTTGGCCCAGCCAATGGGGCCAAAGAAAATCATGAGAGTACCCAAGGGATCTAGGTGTTTGAGTGGGTTTAACGTAAGTCTTCCTTCCTGATAGGCTGTATTATCACCCAATTTATAAGCCACCATAGCATGCCCATACTCATGGAGGGGTAAAGCCAGCATTATAATTAACACCTTTAAAAGAATTTCTTCCCAAGAAGGAATACCAAACATTATACTTTCTTCCCCTTTGATTTTTTCCCTTGTTTAGCCCGGGCAGCGGGATGTTCCTGACTTACCACTGGTTTTGGTTGTTTCGGCTGAATCTTCGGTGCGTTGTTGTGCTCTAAGTAAGAACGTAGATACTCGATCTCTTCTTCCCGGGTGTTTACCAGGCCATCCAGACGAGCCCGCCAAACAGCGTCTAAGGCTCGCCGATACATGGGACCTGGTTGGAAACCCATCTCCCGAATATCTTTACCATTTACCACCGGTTTATTTTTGTGCACAGATTCCATGACCAAACGAAAACGACGGATAGCATTTTTATCTTCCAACAGGGTCAAGAATAACGGATACGCTTCCCTGGGCAGAGTTTGCACAATTTTCGTTAATTCCGAGAGGGGTACATCCTCCTCGATGGAAAGCCTCTTCAAAGCTACCCGGCCATTGGCAATGGTATCCAAAACCTTATCCGTTTGCCGCCGCCCCAGATTATAGCGCTGGCAAATTTGGTAGGCCGTTTCCTGATTGGATAAATGAAGAATACCCAGAAAATAGGGTAACCATTTTTCGGCAGGCTCAGCCCAACCCCAATTGCGCAGAATCATTAAGGCCTGGGGCATTTCGCTAATTACATATTGCACTTCCCAGAAAGTAATCTTCGGGAAGAGAGAATCCCAAACCCCTAACTCATCGAGACGATCCAGCATATGTTCCGGATCTGCTTCTTCCAAAATACTTTTTAGTTCACCCCACATCCGCTCCGTGGTCAGGCGAGAAACCACCTTCTCCCGCACAGCCTCTTTAATGAGACGGAGGGTTTGGGGTTCAATAGCCATGTCGTAACGCTGCTCAAAGCGGGCAGCCCTGAGGATACGGGTAGGATCTTCAATAAAGCTTAAGTTGTGTAGTACCCGAATGGCTCCGATTTGCAGATCTTCTCGCCCATTAAAGTAATCTACCAACTCACCAAACCGCCCGGGATTTAAAGCCACTGCCATGGCATTAATCGTAAAGTCCCGCCGGTATAAATCGTGTCTTAGGGACGATTGCTCCACCTGGGGCAACGCTGCCGGGTATTCATAATACTCCACCCTGGCGGTAACTACATCCACCCAATAACCATCGGGAAAAACGATCTCTGCCGTGCCGAACTTTTCATGGGCCCGTACCCGACCACCAATCTCTTTGGAAAGTTCATGGGCCATTTCAATGCCATTCCCCTCCACCACCAGATCGACATCTAAATTCTCTACTTTTAACAGAACATCCCGTACCAAACCACCCACAGCATAAACCTCATAATCCAACCGCTCTGCCACTTGACCGGCTTTACTTAAAAGACTCATAATACGGCCTGGCAGAACTCGTTGCATATCTGGTTTAATGTTGGTGATTTTAGTACTGGTTTTGTCTGTGTAGGTGGTGGAATAACGTCCTTGAAATCCTTCATGTAAGGTTTGCAAAACATCGGTGCGGGAAACAATACCAATGACTAGGTCTCCCTCCACCACCGGCAGCCTGCCAATATCTCTTTCGATCATTAAATCTTGTACATCATGGATGTTCATATCTTTGTTGACGGTGACCACGTTAACGGTCATATATCCTTTCACAGGTGCATGACCTAAACCGTGATGTGTTGCCTTCTCTACATCCCGCCGGGAAATAACCCCCACCAGCTTACCGTCTTTAATTACCGGTAAGCCGGTGTGTCCATAACGAAGCATAATTTTACCCGCTTCTTCAATGGTGGTCTCCGGGAAAACCATCTTCACCGGGCTTGACATAATATCCTGCACCGTCAGGGTTGGCCTAATCATACTATTAACTAGCTCTAGCAACCGTCCGGCTACTTCTTCCACAGTTTGACCTTTAACGGTTGCCGAAGCTGCCGCCGGGTGACCACCACCGCCAAACTGTTCCATAATCTCTTTACAATTAACCTCCGCAAGGGCACAGCGTCCCACCAGGTGTACTCGGTCTTCCATCTCCACTACAGCAAAAACCGCATCGGTTCGCTCAATCTCAGACAATTTATGGGTTAGCAAAGCTAAACCACCAACAAATTCATCTACACTGCCCCGAGCTATGAGAACTTTGGTTCCGTTAATCTGGTGGTGTTCTGCGGTAACCAAAAGTTTCTTCAACAGAGCTTTTTGATCCTGGGTTAAGGGACGGCCCAGGAAGTCCGCTACCACTGCCAGACTGGCACCCTGCTCCAACAGGAAGGCGGCTGCACGAATGTCTCTGGGGGTGGTGCTGGTAAAAACTAAACACCCGGTATCTTCATAGATCCCCAACATCATAATGGTAGCTTCCAGTGGTGTAATTTCCAATCCCTTAGCTCGAATTTTTTCAATTAATAGGGTGGTGGCAGCCCCCATGGGTTCCACCACTTCCACTTTGCCACAAACATCCCCTTCTGCTCGGGGATGGTGGTCATAGATATGTACTTCCACCTCGGGACGATCAAAAAGTTCCTTTAATTTTGATACCCGTCCAGGGCTTTTGGTATCTACCATAATCAGCCGTTTTACTTTATGAATGTTAATGTCCTTAATCATGCGAACGTTTTTCAAAGTGTCCTTGTGCAGGGCTAAAAATTCTTCTACATTGCGGGACAATTTTCCTGGAAAAATCAGTTCGGCCCCTGGATATAGCTTTTGGGCTGCCACCATGGAAGCCAAGCCATCCAGGTCTGTATTTACGTGTGTGGTAATAATCTCCAACCTTTTGCACCCCCAACAAGGAAACTTATGTTAAATACTCTCAGTATAGCATATAATATTTATTTTAGAAAAGCGCGGGTAAAAACAAAAGCACCATGACAAAAGCGGTTTCGATATTGACGACCATTTTGTTGAGGTCAACAAAAAGCTGCCTCCTGCTTGAATTATTAATGCATGAGACAGCTTTCAAAATTCATGTCTTGACAACGAGGGGCATTATCAAACTGATTATTTATAAATTTTGTGATACTCAGAAAGAACGTACTTTTCAATTCTTCTTAATTCTTTAGATAACTCATCGGGAGGCATATTTAATAATAAAGCAATTTCTTTTATAGAATGGGCCTTATTGTTAATAAAACCCATTCTTAACTTAAAAATGTAAAAATCTTCATTATTTAAATTCGATGCAATCTGTAATACTTTTTCCCAATCATAATTATTTTCCATCTATAAAACTTCTTTCTTACTAAAAATAATATTATCTATAATCCATTTGTTATTTTCTTTATATAAAGAAATAACCATCAATGTTTTGAAATCGGCTGTTGATTTAATATCGGTAATTATGCGCCTACTCACCAAAGATATTTGAGCTTTTTTTCCATCTGTTTTAATGTCATTAATCCTATCTATATAACCTTTTGATATAACCTTGTTTTCTTTTATATACTGAATATTATATTTAATGTCATTTAAATATAATATTCTTTGCATATCTTTCGAAAAAAATTCCATGCCTTCTTTTCCGGAGTAGTTTTCCCAAGAATAATTATTACATACAAACATTACCTTTTCTATATGTTTTCTAAGTATGTATTTTTCATAAGTGTTTGGACCTAACTGAAAAATCAGTAGGTCCAAACCTAGAATTAGCAAGTTATTATTCAAAGTAAGTACTATTAGAATAATCAGTTGTAGAATTTGCAGAAGGTGTTACATTTGGACTATAATATGACCCGGTGGCTTTACAACGCCAGTACCCCCAAGATGCTGCTTTTATATAACTTGGTGTAGATCTTTGATATCCTGAACCTCGAACAGTTTCATTCCTTACTTCTGTAATCCAAGAGCCTCCTGTCGGAGAACCATATTGTAAATCCGCAGATATATTAAGCTCTTGGACTGATATATTTGTTGTAATAGATGCAGAATAAACATTACTACCTTTTGTTATACTATGGTTTGCTTTAACAGCACATACAAATGGTACTGCAGCTTGGGCTGAGTCTTGGGATTCAATACTTCCTTCTAATACAGTAGAGTCTTCATCAATGTTAACCTCTTTCAAATTAACGCTTAATGAATCATTTTTCATTTGTTCATTTACATCTACATCTAAATTCACTACATCACTATTAGCAAAAGCAACCGTGTTAGCTGCTACTAATAGTACAATCAACAATACCATGATTGGAGTTTTGATTTAACCTTATTTCACCATTATTCAGTAACATATTTTGGCATATAAACTACTCTTCTTTCTTGTTTTCTTCTAGATAATATAATTTGTGTAATTGCCTCAGGTGATTTTTTTAGCGAGTTCCTAGGCTTTAAAAGTACACTACATCTCGTAGTAATGAGTGTCCACTCTTCTCCGTTTTCGTCTATTTCCTTTTTAACATAGTATCTTGTAATCTGAAATTTAGATTTTGGCTGTTGATACTTAGTTGAATAAACCGAAAACACTTCCTTTTTTATCAGGCATATCATCGAAGACTTACAAACATGTCGTTTTATGACCATGTTATTGATTTTTATTTAACCTGACTAAGCAATATCTTACACTCAGAATTTTTCAACATAAATTATCCCAAATATTTCGACAATATTCTGTTGTTTTGCAATTGCTAATTTAAAATATAGATAACTTAGAGAATCACCTCTTTGAAATCTAGATAAATTAGGATGTGATTTGGTTTCAAAATAATTTCTTCTTTTTTCGACAAAAGTTTTTATATGTTGAAGAAGTTATGTTTAGACCTTTAAGGTTGATAAATATAAACCCTTCAAAAACAAAAGCACCCGCTAGGGGTGCCTGGGACTACTATTTACAGCTAAATAGGAAATTTTGTGGTTGTCATTGTTTATCTTTAATAATGACAAGCCCGGGACAATTAAACCGACGTAGCTAACCTTACCACTGAGCTGCGTAAACGCTCAGGAAGCAGATCATGACGAAGTAAATCAGCATAGTCTTCCCGCCGCACAATCAAATCGGCCTTGCCTTCTTGTACTAACACCATGGCCGGACGTGGTAACCGATTGTAATTCATGGACATAGAATAGTTATAGGCCCCTGTGCTGAACACTGCCACAATATCTCCGGTTTTTACTACCGGCAGCTCAATATCCCAAATCAGCATATCCCCGGATTCACAGCACTTGCCCGCGATAGACACCTTTTCTATCAATTCTCCCCGCATACGATTGGCCACGCAGGCTTCGTACTTCGATTTGTAGAGTGCCGGGCGGGGATTATCTACCATTCCCCCATCCACGGAAACATATTTTCGAATGTCGGGGATATCTTTGATAGAACCTACCGTGTAGAGAGTGATTCCAGCGGGACCTGCAATAGAACGTCCCGGTTCTACCATTACTTTTGGTACCGGTACATTGTATTCTGCCGCTTTGTCCTTAACTGCGGCTAGTAAGATATCCGCATATTCTTTGATAGAGCGGGGTTGATCACCTTGAAAATAATAAATACCAAAACCGCCGCCTAAGTTAAGTTCTTTAACCAAAACCCCAGTCTGCCGGTATGCTTCCTGAACAAAATTCATCATCACATCGGCTGCATGGACATAGGATTCCAGCTCAAATATTTGGGAACCAATATGACAATGGAAACCTTTCAGGACAATATTGTCCAGTTGCAGACAGCTTTTTACGGCTTCCATAGCCATGCCGTTTTCAATAACGAAACCAAATTTAGAATCAATTTGACCGGTTTTAATATACTCATGGGTGTGAGCTTCAACACCGGGACTTAAACGGAGCATGATGTGGGCTTTCACATTCATTTCTCCGGCAAGGGCGTTTAATAACGTTAATTCATGAAGATTATCCACCACCATACGGCCAACCCGATATTCCAGGGCTAAACGGAGTTCCTCGCGGGATTTGTTATTACCGTGAAAATAAACCCGCTGCATGGGGAAACGAGCCTTGGCTGCGGTATATAGTTCACCACCGGAAACCACATCCAAACTCAGTCCTTCCTGTTCAACCATCGTGCAAATGGCTAAATTGATTAGAGTTTTGCTAGCATAAATCACTTCCGCACCATATTCTTTTGTAAAAGCTTGATAATAAGCACGGCAGTTCTGTCTGAAAAGTGTTTCATCAATAACATAAAGAGGGGTGCCAAATTTACTGGCTAACTCAACTGTATCACAACTGCCTATTTCCAGGTGATTCTTTTCATTCACTTTGATGGTACCCTGTAAATTCATATATTACTCCTCCCAAACTATTATACGCCCCCTATGGTTAAAACTGTCACAGCTCACCGTCTTCCTTATATTGGTAAATTGCTGTGAAAATTATTGTCTGAGAAAAAATAAGGTCAAGTATACAGCTTATTAGAATGCTGTATACTTGACCCTAAAAAAAATAATAACTGCCGCCTGATGGACGGCAGTCTAATTTTATTCGGTTTTTTCACTGGCTTCTACATGATCTTGGGTCCGTCTGGAGTTCCGCTTTTTGGTCGCCTTGGTTCCCGGGGCAACCTCACCTGGCTTTCCGTATTTGGCCCAGACCTCTTCCAGTTCTGCGGGAGACAATACATAATCGCGAACTCTGTTGTCTGACATACAAAGCACCCCTCCCAATTTTAATCCATTAGACAATTAATTATATACTACTCCGAATAGCTCTTCAACCGGCAATAAATGGTATTTTAACGTTCTTTATGTTTATCAGGAGTGAAGGAGGTAATGGCCACACCGATCAGGATCATAGCACCGCCAATGAAAAAGTTATTCTCCAGCACCTCATGGAGAACGAGCCAACCCAAGATAGAACCAAGAACGGGTTGTACAAAGAAAAAAACTGCCGCCGAGGAAGCATCCATTAATTCAAAACCTTTATTCCAGAAATAAAAAGCTCCGGCAGTTGAAACTACCCCCAGGTAAAGAATGCCTACCCAAACAAGGTGATTGGCAAAGGGAGTGACAGGTAATCTGGTTATTTCCCAGAGTGCTAAGGGAAGGGTAAAAATAACGCCAAAGATAGCAGCATAGAGAGTAACAGTTAGTGAGGAATATTTTTGGGTGGCAATTTTACCGAGCACCGAATACAGGGCCCAACTCACCGCTGCCAACACCAAGAATAAATTACCCAGCAAACTACCTTGAGTCAAATCTCCTGAGCCAATACCAATCACCACAGCCACACCTGCGGAAGCTACTAACAAAGAGAGCAATTTAGCTAAGGTTATTTTTTCTTTTAATAAAAGTATCCCAAACAAGACGATAAAAGCCGGAGAAGCAGAGGTGATAACGGCTCCCATATGGGCCGAGGACAACCAGGTCCCTGCAAATTGGGCACTGATGGACACCGTATAACCAATGAACCCGAGCCAAGCCATAAGCTTGAGGTCTGCCCTGGCTACCGCCGGGTATTCTTTCACTTTAAAAATGGCCCCCAATACTGCCACTGCAACGATAAATCTAAAAACCACCAAGGTTAAGGGTGGTACATAGTCCAAGACATACTTACTTACCACATACATGCCGCCCCAGATTCCGGCAGCTAAAGATAAATAAAATGCCCCTTTTAATTTATCCATCTACAAATTTCCCCATTTTCCCAAATTAATCATGTGATTAAAGACACCTTCCTACACAGTGCAGGAAGGTGTCTTTGCATTTGTAGGCAGGGAGCCTAAACCACATGTCCCGCTATTTAAGTAAAGAATCCATTTTTTAGCCTGGGTCACTCGTTTTTCTAAGTTATGCACCAGGGGAAGTAACTCTTCATTAGTATAACTACCCTGGGGACGTTGTTGAAACACATCCCATAAAACTTTTTCGATTTGGTCAGCGCTATATCCTAAGGCCTGCATAGAAAGCATAGCCCTTTCAATTCTCCACCACAATTCCTGGCGGTCCACTACCATGGCTTCGTCCCTACCCCTCTAAGGAGATTTATAACTCTTCTCAGCTAATGATTATATTATACATAATTTTCGCTGATAGTTAAATATTTTCAGAAAAAGGCGGGACGATTTATTTTGTTTTCTCACTTTCAGGAGTATAAAATTTCTTTTGACGAAAGTATAAACTAATTCTGTTCCTTCAAATCCTTCATACTAAGTGCAACCCTTTGTCTTTCTAAGTCTACGGAAAGAACCCGCACCTGTACCACATCTCCTACGGAAACAACATCCAGCGGATGACGGAAACGGCGGTCACTTAGCTCTGAACGATGAACCATACCGTCATTCTTCAAGCCAATATCAACAAATACTCCAAAATCCACAACATTCCGCACAGTGCCTTTTAGTTCGATACCCGGTTGTAAGTCTTCAATCTTTAATATATCCGTACGGAATAAGGGGGCCGGCAAATCTTCCCTGGGGTCTCTGCCAGGTCGCAAGAGCCCGTCAATAATATCTTTCAAAGTGGGAATACCGACATTGAGCTTAACAGCCATTTCTTCCGGCTTAATTTCGTTAAGTCTCTCTTTCATTTTGGTGCTCCCAATATCACCTTCGGCGCAGCCAATTTCATTTAACAATTGTTTGACTGCGGGATACGACTCTGGATGAATACCTGTTTTATCTAGCGGGTTGGTGCCCTCTAAGATGCGTAAAAAACCCACACTTTGCTCAAATGCCTTGGGGCCTAAGCGCGGTACCTTCTTAAGTTGTGACCGCTCGCTAAATTTGCCGTTTTGTTCCCTGTACTGCACAATATTATTAGCCACGGTGCCATTAATACCGGAAACATAAGACAACAAAGCAGGCGATGCAGTGTTTAAATCCACTCCCACCAGATTCACCGCCGACTCTACCACCCCGGTTAAACTTTCTTCCAGTCTCTTAGCAGCCACATCGTGCTGGTATTGCCCTACACCAATGGATCTGGGTTCAATTTTAACCAGTTCTGCCAAAGGATCTTGCATTCTCCTGGCAATGGAAGCAGCACTGCGCTGAGCCACATCCAGTCCTGGAAATTCCTTGGCAGCCAATTCGGATGCCGAGTAAACACTGGCTCCGGCCTCGTTGACAATAATATATTTTACCTGTTGCCAGCCTTGTTCTTTGATAACATTGGCGACAAATTGTTCGGTTTCCCGGGAGGCAGTGCCATTACCAATGGTAATGATATCAATATTGTATTGGTGAACCAGCCGTTCTACCACTCGCTGGGCCTCTGCTACCTTGTTCACTGGGGGGGTGGGATAAATAACTCCCACTTCCAAAAGCTTACCGGTGATATCCACCACCGCCCATTTACAGCCGGTACGATAGGCTGGATCTAACCCCAGAACCATCTTATCCTTCACTGGGGGCTGCAGGAGGAGCTGCCGTAAGTTTTGGGAAAAGACCTTAATAGCCTGTTCTTCTGCTGTCTCGGTAAGTTGATTACGAATATCTCTTTCCACCGTCGGTGCCAATAGCCTGCGATAGCCGTCTTTGATGGCGTCCTGTAAAATATCGGGAACTCCGCAACGGGGTGAAATCCATTTTTTGTTAAGATGTTCGAGAATGGTTTCTTCCGCAGCCTCAATGTTTACTTTCAGAATATCTTCTTTTTCACCCCGGTTAATGGCAAGAATTCGATGCGGTGGTGCTAACTTAACAACCTCCCGATGGTCATAATACATCCGGTAAACGCCCCGTTGGTCCGCTTCCTGATTTTTCACTCCGGTTCTTAACTCACCCCGGTTATAGGTAAATTGCCTTACCCAGCCACGGGTATCCGGGTCATCTGAAACCATTTCCGCAACTATATCCATGGCTCCCTGTAAAGCTTCCTCGGGGGTATTAACACCCTTCTCTGGATTTACATAACTACTGGCCTCTTGCAAAGCTTGGCTGCCATAGGGAGCCTTAAACAACCACTGTGCCAACGGCTCCAGTCCCTTCTCCCGGGCTACACTGGCCCTGGTCTTACGCTTGGGCCGATAGGGTTGATATAAGTCTTCTACCGCCGTAATGGTTTCTGCAGAGAGAATTTTTTCCCTTAATTCCTCCGTTAATTTCCCCTGTTCCTCGATGGAATGGATGACTTCTTCCTTCCGTTTGGCTAGATTCCGCAAGGAAGTTACTCTTTCGGAAATCTTACGAATTTGTACTTCATCCAATTCACCGGTCATTTCTTTCCGGTAACGGGCAATAAAGGGGATGGTGTTTCCTTCATCTAATAACTTGGCAGTTGTCAGAACCTGCCGTTCTCTAAGTCCTAGTTCCCGGGTAATTTGTTGGATAATCTGGTTGTCCTGTTGTGTCAATCTTAATTCCCCTATCTATATGGTTTATAGAATATTTTCGACGTGTTAGTACCAGCCTCCTCCAGTAGAGGAACCAAAAAGGTTTTTTTCCATAATGTGTATTAGAAAAAATAATGGGAGGGATCTCTATGTTTTGTTTTACCTATTTAAGTAACATTGAGTGTGGTTTAAGGGAATTGACTTTTTGGACTGAAATTAGTAGTCAACACCCCTCGTTTCTGCAAAACGTAGCCAAGTGTCTGAATTTAACCATACCTTCTACCCTGGTCGCCGGCCTAAACAGGATGCAGCAGTGCTTTACCGCCCTCAACCAGGAAGCGCAACGATTATTAAATATGGCAGGGAATCACGGTAATAATATGATGTATAACTACCCCTTAGCCCAGGAAACCGGCCGCTTAATGCAGCAGTTTTTGCAATATGACCAGGAGTTTATTGATATTCTGCAGCAGCTTATGCGCATCGGCCAAAACCAGCCGGTCTGGCAAACGCTGGTAAGCCATATTCTTCATGAACAGCAATATATGTATAGACTGGTAACTACCTTGTGTCAACAGATTTTTCAAGCTGGCACCCAGCAACCGGGTATGCAGCCTAACATGACCCCTGGTATGCTCGGGAATAGCTATTAATAGAATAAAATGCCCGTCTTGGCAGGCGGGCATTTTACTTGGTAAAATTCTTTCTTTTTTCTTTTAACCTCTTATGCTCAGATAGCTGCTTCCCTTGCTGCCAGAGCCGTGGCCCATTTACCGCAACGATCGCCCCAGCGTGCAATCACTTGTCCTGACTCAGCCATTTCAATAACTTCGCAAAGGTTAGGGCATCCGTCACACTCAAAGGAGCCTGCTTTGTATTCCCTATCTGCCACACTAAAGCCCTTAAACCGAGTAGGTACTCCCCTGGACACAGCTTCCTTTGCCAGTAAAGCAGCTCCTACAGCACCCATAACATTAAAATATTTCGGTATTTGCACTTCTATCCCCAGGGCTCTTTCAAAGGCTTTTCTCATCCCTACATTGGCTGCCACACCACCTTGAAAAACCACTGGTCCTAGAATCTCTTTGCCTTTACCAACGTTATTGAGATAATTGCGTACCAAGGCTTCACACAAACCGGCTAAAATATCCTCCAGGTTAAAACCCATTTGTTGTTTATGAATCATATCTGATTCGGCAAAAACTGCACAGCGACCGGCAATACGAACTGGTGCATTGCCTTTTAAAGCAAGATCCCCAAATTCCTCTATAGCAATGTTCAGACGGCTCGCCTGCTGATCCAAAAAGCTACCTGTTCCAGCAGCACAAACTGTATTCATGGCAAAATCCGCTACCACTCCATCACGCAGAATAATAATTTTACTGTCTTGTCCGCCAATTTCCAAAACAGTTTGCACCCCCGGTACTAGGTGAGAGGCTGCCACTGCGTGGGCAGTAATTTCATTCTTGATGGCATCGGCACCTGCCACAATACCCGTTAGCTGTCGTCCACTGCCGGTAGTACCCACACCTTTGACCAGGGTATTAGCGGGCAGCTGCGACCGCATTTGTTTTAAGCCACGCTGCACCGTGACCACAGGCTGGCCATTGGTGCGCAGATACAAACTTTCCAATACATGGGTATCTTCATCCATAAAAACAATATTGGTACTTACTGACCCAACATCAATGCCAAGGTATCCTTTCACTAGGAAGTTAGAGCCTCCTTCTGTTCATGTTTTCTCTGCAGTAGGTCTATAAAGGCCTCCAGGCGAGTGATCAAGCCGGCTTCCCCGGAATGTTCATCCATGATTAAGGTCATGATCGGCATACCGGTGTTTTCGCTTACCTTCGGTAAGATGCTTTGCGCTACAATTTCCGGCATACAGGTAAAGGGAAGTACTTGGATCGCCCCGGCAAAGCCCTGCTGGGCATACCAAACTGCTGATCCCACAGTCTCCTCACCATGGCCTCCCACAAAATGATTTAAATAGGGAGAGGCTACTTTTTTGAAACGATCGCTACTGGGAAGGTTACGAACCACCCCCATAAACAAATGATCGTTAATCCATTGGCTTAACATCATGGCCCGCTCCACTTCTACACCAAGATAGCCTAGGTGCCGTTCAATATTTACATTAGAGTAGGGCTCCAACAAGGTGTAAATTTCTCCAATTAAGGCTACTTTAAGAGCCGGACGTCCCCGATCTGCCGGGACGGCAGCCATAACCTCTTTAGCCTGCGCCAGAGCTCGGGTTAAGGCCGTAGGAGTTGCTGCCTCATTAACCAGATCAATAGATTTTTCTAAGGCCCGGTCTGTGGTACCTTTCACCAACTCCCTGGGACGAATTTGGTAAGATAAATTTTCTATTTCATCCACCGCCTTGGCTTTTAAAAAGCCAAAGCGTAAAGCTTTAATCACTTGCAGCCAGGGACGGTTACCTGTGATCTTGCGAATGCGTCCCAGCAGCTCACCAATGTGCTTCTCCGGTGGCTCCATTACCACCAGATTGTAATCAATCTTTAAATCCTTGAGAATCTCATTTTCCACATAGGCATAGTAACCAAATCGGCAAGGTCCACAACCACCGGCCATCATAATGGTATCTGCCCCCAGTTCCCTTGCTTCGATAAAATTACCAATGTTCAGTTTAAGGGGTAAGCAAGCGAATTCTGGTGAGTGTTTAACTCCAAGGTTTAATGTTCTCTTACTGCAGGGAGGTGGCACTACCACATCAATTCCCAGGTACTCCAGCATTCCTTTCAGAGATACATACATATAGCCCATGTGCGGGAAGGTTACCTTCATACTGCTTGCCTCCTCCAGCGAACCATATCTAGAAAGGCTTCCAAACGAGTTACTACTCCGGCCTCTCCGGTATGTTCATCCAGATTTATGTTCATGAAAGGAACTTTCCTGTCTCGCCGAATAAACCTTTCAATTAACTCTCCGGTCATTGAATCCGGCCCACAGGCAAAGGCAGCCACATGAATGATACCATCCACAGCATTTGTATCATGAAGAGTAAGAGCACCGCCGGTCATTCTTCTGGACAGTGTCCAAAAAAGTTTTTTCGGTAATCTCTTAACTCCCTGGCTAACCATCTGTTCGGTCAGATTATCTGCAGTAATCACTTTGACTCCTGACTTTCTTAAGCGGCTAATTAGGTTCATACTGATAAAGGGATCATAAATATTATAGGGGTGACCAATCACTGCCACTTTGAGGTCGGTTTCTGCTAAAGCTTTAGGCTTTTTGCCAGCCAAAACGGCCACGGCTTCATCCGGTAGGTGACCCTGCTCCAATAGCTTGGTATACCTGATATGGATAGGCAAGGAGCGTTGATAAGCAAGCCAGGATTTTACTGCCCCTTTATTAAAGTGAACCCCTACCTCACGGGTAAACCGGTGAATGTCCTGCTGCTTCTTCCTGACATTAATAGCAGTATCGATTACCGTTGGCAGACCCGGTACATTTTGTTTTACCATATCGGGAAAACCCAAAAACTTAGGACAAATATATTCTCCTTGAGCCACACTGACCATCCTGGGTAAAAAAATAGCATCTACTTTTTTATCCACTAAATTTTTCACATGACCAAAGGCAAGTTTAATCGGCAAACAAGCTTCATCTACACAATGCTCTACACCACGGGTGAGAATACCCTTGGTGGTTAGATCGGAAACAACAACTTCCGCCCCTAATCGTTGTAAAAAATCTTGCCACAGGGGAAAGTAATAGTAATAAAGCAACGCCCTCGGAATACCTACCCGAATCGGCACGTTATCTCCTCCTCTAAAGAAAAACTTCCATTACTAGATTTTTTATCATCCGAAAGTTAAACTGCACACCCACAGCTAGTATGGGCAAATTTTTCATTATCTATGCTATTTTAGAGAAATCTTGGTATAATGAATTGAGAATATATCACTTTTAAAAACAGATACTGTATTAGGGGGTTGGTTTATGAGTTGCAGCACTTGTTCTTCCGGAAGCATGGGAGGTATTTCTGTCGGTGGTGGCGGTGAAAATGTTACGGAATTAAAAAAAGTTATCGGGATAGAGCAAGCGAATAAATTGCTCGGTGAGGGACACTTCTTTGTCAGTATGTATTTTAATGAAGCTAAACAGGAAGAGGTTTATATTTTAGGCAGCCTGAAACCTATTAAACAGGAAAGAAAGCCCATTGGGTTTATACCGAGAGATTAAATTTTTAGTTTGCCCTTATGCATATCGGAAAGTTTTATACTTTCCGATATGCCAAAAAAGCAAGGCCAGGGATGTCCTGGCCTTGCTGCAGGCTGTTGAGAAAGCCAATGATAGTAGATATTTAAAGATAAGTAGTCCTAAACCATGAAAATCAAAGGTTTAGGGCTGTTTTTATGGTATAATGGAAGAAAATGCAAGATTGTAGGTGGTAAAAATACTAACCTCAAATGACAAGACTCAAAGCAGTTTTGAATTTGTTTGTATTGAAGAATTAGTTCCTCAAAACCATTTACTACGAAGGATAGATAAGTACATAGATTTTTCGTTTATTAGAGAAAAAGTGCAGCCTTATTATTGTTCTGATAATGGTCGCCCCTCTATTGATCCTGTTGTATTATTCAAGATGATTCTGATTGG